>CAWFII010000027.1:0-209267 GCA_963815825.1 uncultured Actinomycetota bacterium
TTGCGCACCACTTCCTCGTAGGCGGTCCAGAAGTGTGCGAAGTCCATCGACTCGGTCGCCTTGATGCTCGGCACGAGCAGCTGGCGGGTCCCGTCGTCCTTCTTCATGTCGATGGCGAGCCCGAGGTTGACGTGGGCGGGCGTGATCAGGTTGGGCTTGCCGTCGACCACGTCGAAGCCGACGTTCATCTCCGGCATCTTGCCCAGCGCGCGCACCAGGGCGAACCCGATCAGGTGCGTGAAGGACACCTTGCCGCCGCGGGCGCGGGCGAGGTGGTTGTTGATCACGATGCGGTTGTCCCAGAGCAGCTTCACGGGAACGGACCGGACGCTGGTCGCGGTCGGCACCGTGAGGCTGGCGTCCATGTTGGAGACCGTCCGCGCCGGGGCGCCCTTGAGGACCGTGTGCTGCGGCTCGTCGGTGGCCTCGACCTCGGCCTTCTTCTCGGCGTCCTTGGGCGTGGGCTTGTCGTTGCTGGAAGCGGCGCTCTTGGTGGCGCCCTTGCCGGTCGCGCTCTCGGACTGCACCTTCTCGGACCCCTCGGCCTTCTTCTCGGACGTCGTCGGCGCGGACTTCTTCGCGGTCCTCGGCGCAGGCGTGTCCTTCGCTCCCGAGCGGGACTCCGACCTGGTCGGGCGGCTCTTGGGCGCACCCGTCGACTCGGTCACCGTGCCGTTGCCCGCCCCACCGGAGTCCGACCCAGCCGTCGCCGTCGAGGTGCTCGTGCCGTTGGCGGCAGGGCCGTCGCCGTGCCGCTGGTCCTTGCCGAAGAAGTCCCACCACACCTTGTCGACGCTGTCGGGGTCCTTCTGGTAGCGCTCGTACATCTCGTCAACGAGCCATTCGTTGGCTCCGAATCCCGCCATAGGGCTGTCCTCAGTCGACTCGGGCACGGCCAGTTTCGCCTCTTCCAACGCGCGTTACGGATTCAGGACTCCACAAGGCTAGTCCCCTGCGCGCGAGATACGCAGGGAGCCTGCTCGAGTGCGGTCACCGCCCGGGTCGGTGACTGGACTTCTCGGTGGTCCCGTAGCCGGACCGGGACGATCGCAGGTGCCCCTGGAAGGATTCGAACCTTCGCTCCCGCCTCCGGAGGGCGGTGCTCTATCCCCTGAGCTACAGGGGCTCGGGGTGCGCTGGCGAGGTTACCCCAGCGCCGGGTGTCCCACGAACCTCGGGGCGGAGGGGCCGCGCACGTCGTCGGTGCCGACCGCTCCGGCCGCGACGGCCTGGGGAGGGACGCTGCCGGCGCGCCGTTAGGCTTGGCCGGTGACGCCTGCCCAGCTCTCCGACGCCATCGTTGCCGCCCTCACCAGCCAGGTCGAGGCGGGAACGCTGCAGCTGCCTGGCGGAGTGCCCACGGAGGTGGTCGTGGAGCGTCCCCGGAGCAAGGAGCACGGGGACTACGCGACCAACGTCGCGATGAAGCTGGCCAAGCAGGCCGGCATCGCGCCGAGGGAGCTCGCGCAGTCGCTCGCGGCCGCCCTCGCCGCCACCGAGGGCATCGCCAGGGTCGACATCGCCGGCCCCGGGTTCTTGAACATCACGCTCTCCGCCGGCTCGCAGGGCAAGCTCGCCGCTGACGTGGTGGCCGCTGGTGCGTCGTACGGCTCCTCCGAGGCGTTTGCCGGAGAGCGGATCAACCTCGAGTTCGTCTCCGCCAACCCCACGGGGCCGATCCACATCGGGGGCGTCCGCTGGGCGGCCGTCGGCGACGCGCTGGGCCGCATCTTCTCCATGACCGGGGCCGAGGTCACCCGGGAGTACTACTTCAACGACCACGGTGGCCAGATCGACCGGTTCAGCGGGTCGCTGCTGGCCAGCGCGCAGGGCAAGCCGGTGCCCGAGGACGGGTACGGCGGGCAGTACATCGACGACATCGCCGAGGCCGTGCTGGCCAAGCACCCCGACGCGCTCGCTCTGCCCGAGGACGATGCCCGGGAGGTCTTCCGGGCCGAGGGCGTCGACCTGATGTTCACCGAGATCAAGCAGAGCCTGCACGACTTCGGGGTGGACTTCGACGTCTACTTCCACGAGGACAACCTGCACAGGAGCGGTGCGGTCAGCCGGGCCGTGGAGCGCCTCACCGAGCTCGGCAACACCTACGAGCAGGACGGCGCGGTCTGGCTGCGCACCGAGAAGTTCGGTGACGACAAGGATCGGGTCATCATCAAGTCCGACGGCCAGGGCGCCTACCTGTCCGGCGACCTCGCCTACTACCTCGACAAGCGCGAGCGCGGCTTCGACCGCTGCTTCATCATGCTCGGCGCGGACCATCACGGCTACGTCGGCCGGATGATGGCCATGTGTGCGGCGTTCGGGGACACCCCGCACGAGAACCTCGAGATCCTGATCGGGCAGATGGTCAACCTGCTCCGTGACGGAAAGCCGCTGCGGATGTCCAAGCGGGCGGGGACGGTCGTCACCATCGACGACCTGGTCGGAGCCATCGGCGTGGACGCCGCTCGGTACGCGCTGGCGCGCTACAGCTCGGACTCCACCATCGACATCGACCTGGACCTCTGGGCCAAGCAGTCGAGCGACAACCCGGTGTTCTACGTGCAGTACGCCCACGCCAGGGTCGCCTCGATCCTGCGCAACGGCGCCGACCTCGGCCTCGGTCCTGCCGGCGAGGACTTCGACCCCGAGTTGCTCGACCACGAGAAGGAGGGCGAGCTGCTGCGCGCTCTGGCGGAGTTCCCGCGGGTGGTCGCTGCAGCCGCCCAGCTGCGGGAGCCCCACCGGGTGGCCCGCTACCTCGAGGCCACCGCGGCCTCCTACCACCGGTTCTACGACAGCTGCCGGGTGCTTCCGATGGGCGACGAGGAAGCCGGCGACCTGCACCGTGCTCGGCTGCTGCTCGTCGCCGCGACCCGCACGGTGCTGGCCAACGGACTCGCGCTGCTCGGGGTCTCCGCGCCAGACCGGATGTGACCGAGCGATGAGGGAGCGGCGATGAGGGCGCACGAAGCCGGCTGGGCGCATGCCGCGGTCTCGATCACGGGGCCCGCCTGGCTGCGTCAGCCCGAGGACCCGAACGCGCTCGTTCCCGCCCTGTGGTCCGCGACCGCGCGCAAGGTCCACGGAGCCCTCGAGGTGGGCGGAGTCTCGCTGACCGACCTCGTGGCCGAGCACGGCTCCCCGGCGTACGTCCTGGACGAGGACGACTTCCGCGCCCGCGCACGCGACTTCCGGGACGGCTTCGCGGGGTGCGACGTCTACTACGCGGCGAAGGCGTTCCTGTGCACGACCGTGGCCCGCTGGATCGAGGAGGAGGGGCTCAGTCTCGACGTGTGCTCCGGTGGCGAGCTCGCCGTGGCCGAGCGGGCCGGCTTCCCGATGGGGCGTGTCGGGTTCCACGGCAACAACAAGACCGTGGCCGAGCTCGAGCGGGCAGTGGAGCTGGGCGTCGGGCGAGTCATCGTCGACTCCTTCCAGGAGGTCGAGCGGCTGGCCTCGGTCACCCGCGAGCTCGGTCGTACGACGCGCGTGATGGTCCGGGTGACCGCCGGTGTGGAGGCCCACACGCACGAGTACATCGCCACGGCGCACGAGGACCAGAAGTTCGGGTTCTCGATCAGCAGTGGCGACGCCCTCGCCGCCGTGCAGCAGATCCTGGCCGCCCCCGGGCTCGAGCTGATCGGTCTGCACTCGCACATCGGGTCGCAGATCTTCGACTCCTCCGGCTTCGAGGTCGCGGCTCGTCGGGTGCTGGCCCTGCACGCGCAGATCTCCACCGAGCTCGGCGTCGCGCTCCCCGAGCTCGACCTCGGCGGTGGCTTCGGCATCGCCTACACGACCCAGGACGACCCGACCGGCGCAGCCCAGCTCGCGGTGGAGATGACCAAGATCGTCCGCGACGAGTGCCAGGTCCGCGGCCTGGCCGTTCCTCGTCTCTCCATCGAACCGGGGCGCGCCATCGCCGGTCCCGCCATGTGCACGGTCTACGAGGTCGGCACGGTCAAGGCCGTCGAGCTCGACGGTGGCGTGGTGCGCACCTACGTGTCGGTGGACGGGGGGATGAGTGACAACATCCGCACCGCTCTCTACGACGCCGACTACTCGTGCACCCTGGCCAACCGGTCCTCCGACGCCCCGGCGCTGATGACCCGCCTCGTGGGCAAGCACTGCGAGGCGGGCGACATTCTCGTGAAGGACGAGTTCCTGCCCGGCGACATCGTGCCGGGTGACCTCGTCGCCGTTCCCGGTACCGGCGCCTACTGCCGCTCGATGGCGAGCAACTACAACCACGCCCTCCGCCCGCCCGTCGTGGTCGTGAGGGACGGCGAGTCGAGGGTCGTCGTACGCCGTGAGTCCTTGGACGACCTGCTCGCCACCGACCTCGGCTGAGGTCCGGAGCACGGACTCGACCGAGACGGGTCACCGACGCCGCTGCCCAGGTGGGAGGATGTCTCGCGATGAACCAGCACTCCGAGAACCCAGTCCGCCCCGTCAAGGTGGCCATGCTCGGCTGCGGCGTCGTGGGCTCCCAGGTCGCACGGCTCCTGCACGAGCAGGCGCACGACCTCGCGGCCCGCGTCGGCGCACCAGTCGAGCTCGTGGGCGTCGCCGTCCGTCGGCTGGGCCTGGCGCGCGACGTCGACCTTCCCGACCACCTGTTCACCACCGACGCCGAGGCCCTGGTCTCGCGCGGCGACATCGATGTCGTGGTCGAGGTGATCGGCGGCATCGAGCCGGCGCGCACCTTGATCCTCTCGGCCCTCGAGCACGGCGCGAGCGTCGTCTCGGCCAACAAGGCGCTCCTGGCCGAGCACGGCAGCACCATGTTCGCCGCCGCGGAGCGGGCCGGGCGCGACCTCTACTACGAGGCTGCCGTGGCAGGCGCCATCCCGATCGTGCGCCCGCTGCGCGAGTCGCTCGCCGGTGACCAGGTCACCCGCGTGCTCGGGATCGTCAACGGCACCACCAACTTCATCCTCGACCGGATGGACACGGCCGGCACGGGCTTCGACGAGGCGCTCGAGGAGGCCCAGGAGCTCGGCTACGCGGAGGCCGACCCGACCGCCGACGTCGAGGGCTTCGACGCAGCGGCGAAGGCCGCGATCCTGGCCAGCCTGGCCTTCCACACACGGGTGACGGCCGCGGACGTGCACCGCGAAGGCATCGCGGAGGTCACCGCGAGTGACGTCGCGTCCGCGGCGGAGATGAACTGTGTGGTCAAGCTGCTCGCGATCTGTGCCCTGGAGGACGGTCCCGACGGGCCTGCGGTGTCCGCGCGCGTCCACCCGGCCATGATCCCGCGCAGCCATCCGCTGGCCAGCGTGCGCGAGGCCTTCAACGCGGTCTTCGTGGAGAGCGCGGCCGCGGGTCAGCTGATGTTCTACGGCCCCGGTGCTGGCGGCGCCCCTACGGCGAGCGCCGTGATGGGCGACCTGGTCACCGTCGCCCGCAACCGCCTGGCAGAGGTCCGCGGCGCGGGTGAGTCGTCCTACGCCGACCTCCGGGTGCTGCCGATGGGGGAGACCCAGACGAGGTACCACGTCCAGATCGACGTCGACGACAAGGCGGGCGTGCTGGCGGCTGTCGCGCTCGCGTTCGCCGAGCACGGCGTCTCGATCCAGACGGTCCGCCAGGAGGGCCGCGGCGACGACGCCCAGCTCGTCGTGGTCTCGCACCGGGCCAGCGACGCCGACCTCGCCGCCACGGTCGAGACCCTGCGCGGCATGGCGAACGTGCGCGACGTGTCCTCGGTGATGCGGGTGGAGGGCGAGTCCGAGTGAGCGGCCCGCGTCCGGCGTCCCGGCAGTGGCTCGGGGTCATGGAGGAGTACGCCCACCGGCTCGACATCCCCGACGGCACCCCGGTGATCAGCCTGCGCGAGGGCGGCACCCCGATGGTCTCGTCGGCGTGGCTGAGCCACGTGACCGGTGCCGAGGTGTGGCTCAAGGTCGAGGGCGACAACCCGACCGGGTCGTTCAAGGACCGGGGCATGACCGTCGCGCTCTCGGTCGCCGTCGGCCAGGGCGCCGAGGCCGTGGTGTGCGCCTCCACCGGCAACACGTCCGCTTCGATGGCCGCCTACGCGGCCAGGGCCGGGGTCAAGCCGCTCGTGCTGGTTCCGCAGGGCAAGATCTCCGCCGGCAAGATGGCCCAGGCGATCCTGCACGGGGCCCAGGTGATCATGGTGCGGGGCAACTTCGACGACTGCCTGCGCATCTCGCGGGAGCTGGCCGAGCACTATCCGGTCGCGCTGGTGAACTCGGTGAACCCGATGCGGCTCCAGGGCCAGAAGACCGCTGCCTTCGAGATCGTCGACTTCCTCGGCGACGCGCCGGACCTGCACGTGCTCCCGACGGGGAACGCCGGCAACATCTCGGCGTACTGGCTGGGCTACCGCGAGAGCCACCAGGCCGGTGAGTCGACCAAGCTCCCGGTGATGCGCGGCTGGCAGGCAGCCGGTGCCGCCCCGCTGGTCCTCGGTGCGCCCGTGCCGGACCCGGAGACCGTCGCCTCGGCGATCCGGATCGGCAACCCGGCGTCGTGGGACCTGGCCGTCGAGGCCGCGGACGCCTCGGGAGGCAAGTTCCGCCAGGTCACGGACGGCGAGATCCTGGCGGCACAGCGCGAGCTCGCCTGCCGCGACGGCGTCTTCGTCGAGCCCGCCTCGGCCGCCGGCGTCGCCGGGCTGCTCCTCGAGGCGTCCGAAGGCATCCGGTATGCCGGGCAGCAGGTGGTGGTCACCGTGACCGGCCACGGCCTGAAGGACATCGACACCGCGCTCTCGACGTTCACCGACCTCGTCGACACCGTGTGCGATGCCGACGTCGACGCAGCGGCCTCGGCCGCCGGCCTCGCTTGATGGGGAGCTCCGACGGGTCGGTCCGCGAAGCGCCCGTCACGGTGGAGGTGCCCGCGACCAGTGCCAACCTCGGCCCCGGTTTCGACTGCCTCGGACTGGCGCTCGAGCTCACCGACACGCTCGTCGCGGAGGTGGTCCCCGAGGGTCTGGAGCTGAGAGTGACCGGCGAGGGGGTCGGCAAGGTGCCGCTCGACTCGAGCCACCTGGTGGTCCGGGCGATGCTGGCTGCCTTCGAGGCCATGGGTGTCCCCGCACCGGGCCTGCGTCTGGCCTGTACCAACCGGATCCCGCACGGCAGAGGACTCGGGTCGTCCTCGGCGGCCATCGTGGGTGGCATCGTGCTGGCGCGGGCTCTCGTCGAGGGCGGCGACACCCTGCTCGACGACGCCGCGGCGCTCTCGCTCGCCAACCGGATGGAGGGCCATCCCGACAACGTGGCGCCCGCCCTGCTCGGTGGCTTCGTGATCAGTGGCCAGGCCGACGACGTGGTGTGGGCCCAGCAGTCGCCGGTCGACGCCTCGGTCTCCGCCGTGGTCTTCGTCCCGCCCACCGGGCTCCTCACCGAGGTGGCGCGCGCCCTGCTCCCGGAGACGATCAGCCACGCGGACGCGGTGGCCAACAGTGGACGGGTGGCGCTGCTCGTCGCGGCGCTGCGCGATCACCCCGAAAACCTGCTCCGGGCGACCGAGGACTTCGTGCACCAGCGCCAGCGCGAGCCCGCCATGCCCGCGTCCCTGGAGCTCGTCGCGATGCTGCGCGCACGTGGTGTCCCAGCCGTCGTGTCGGGTGCGGGACCCACGGTGCTGGCCTTCGTCACCGACGACGCGGCGGAGGTCGCCGCTCTCGGTCCGACCGGCTGGCGGACGCTGTCGCAACGCGTGGGTGGGCCCGGCGCCACCGTGCTAATGTGACAATGCGTCACAACCGGCCCTCCGGGGACACTCGCCGGAGCCGATGATGGCGACGCAACCAGCCGACTCCCACCTCCTGGAACCCGACACGCGCGTGTCCGGAGTCCCCCAGCCGGGATCGGTCTCCGATGCAACAGCTCAGCTGGCGGTTCTCGCCGTACAGCGGACCAGGGGAAGGACCCCCGAATGACCGAAACCACTGAGTCTGCGCCCGACGCCGCTGCGTCGGGTCCGCGCAAGCGCGGCGGCCTCGAGACGATGCTTCTTCCCGAGCTCAAGCAGCTCGCCGGTGGGCTCGGCATCAAGTCGACCGGGCTGCGCAAGGGCGCGCTCATCGAGGCGATCAAGTCCGCTCAAGTCGGCCAGGGGAGCCAGGGTGGCGGCCACGAAGGCCGGGGCGAGAGCCGGAACGGACGCCCGGCTGCCGACGCGGGCGCCAGTGCGGCGCCCTCCACCGGCACGTCGGGCAAGCGGGCGGAGAACGGTCAGCCCACGCCTGCCCCCGCTGCCGGTTCGGCATCTGACGCGCCAGACGATCGACGTAGCGAGGAGCGGGAGGGGCGCCGCAACACCCGCGCCGCCAACCGGCAGCAGGACGCCCAGAACGCGCCGAGCGGCGAGGGCCAGGAGGCACGTCGAGCAGACCGGTCCGGTGGACGCGAGCAGGCTGGTGAGAACAACGCCGGTGGCAGATCGCAGAGCCGCGAGAGCGCCCGTGAGGACGACCGGGAGTCCGGAGCCAGTCGTCCGCAGCGGAACAAGACCCAGGACGACACCGGCCACGACCAGGGCGACTCCGGCACCAACCGGGGGGACACGCGTGGCCGCAACCAGGGCGACGGCCAGCGCGGTGGCGCGAACCGGGACACGGGCCGGTCCAACGACCAGGGGAGCGACCGGTCCAACGATCGGGGGAGCGACCGGGGGAGCGACCGGTCCAACGACCGGGGGAGCGACCGGTCCAACGACCGGTCCGGTTCCCAGAGCGACGACCGCGACGGCAGCAACCGGCACAACAACCGTGGCGCGGATCGCGAGGACGACCGCGACGGCGGCGGCAACCGGCAGGGCAACCGTGCCGCGGATCGCGACGACGACCGGAACACCAGCGACCGGAACACCAACGACCGGAACACCAGCGACCGGGGCCAGGACCGGGCTCAGGACCGGGGTCCTGCCAGTCGCAGCCAGGGCGGCAACCGCAACGACGACGACGCCGAGGGCAGCCGTCGCAACCGCCGCCGGCGGGGGCGCGACCGGGCCGAGCGGCCCGACCGTCCGCAAGGCTCGGGCAACCAGGCCGGCCCCGCACGCGGCAACCGCAACGAGCCCGACATGCAGGTGCTCGAGGACGACGTCCTCGCGCCTTGCGCCGGCATCCTCGACCTGATGGACAACTACGCGTTCGTCCGGACCAGCGGCTACCTGCCGGGCAGCGACGACGTGTACGTGTCGATGTCCATGGTGCGCAAGTTCGGTCTGCGACGCGGGGACGCGGTCACCGGCCAGGTGCGCCAGCCGCGCGAGGGCGAGCGCCGGGAGAAGTACAACCCGCTCGTCAAGCTGGACAGCGTCAACGGGGCCGATCCCGAAGAGGCGAAGCAGCGCGTCGACTTCAACAAGCTGACACCGCTCTACCCCTCCGAGCGGCTCCGCCTCGAGACCACCTCGACCAACTTGATCGGGCGCGTCATCGACATCGCCGCGCCGATCGGCAAGGGCCAGCGCGGGCTGATCGTCTCGCCGTCCAAGGCCGGCAAGACCATGATCATGCAGTCGATCGCGAACTCGATCACCACGAACAACCCCGAGTGCCACCTGATGGTGGTGCTCGTCGACGAGCGTCCGGAGGAGGTCACCGACTTCGAGCGCTCGGTCAAGGGCGAGGTGGTCAGCTCGACGTTCGACCGCCCGGCAAGTGACCACACGATCGTCGCGGAGCTCGCGATCGAGAGGGCCAAGCGCCTCGTCGAGCTCGGCCACGACGTGGTCGTGCTCCTCGACGGGATCACCCGACTGGGCCGCGCGTACAACCTGGCCGCGCCCGCGAGCGGCCGGATCCTCTCCGGTGGGGTCGACTCCGCGGCGCTCTACCCGCCCAAGCGCTTCTTCGGTGCCGCCCGCAACATCGAGGACGGCGGCTCGCTGACCATCCTGGCGACCGCGCTGATCGAGAGCGGCTCGAAGATGGACGAGGTGATCTTCGAGGAGTTCAAGGGCACCGGCAACATGGAGATCAGACTGCGCCGCGACTTCGCCGACAAGCGGATCTTCCCGGCCATCGACGCCGTACAGTCGGGCACCCGTCGTGAGGAGCTCCTGATGAGCAAGGAGGAGCTGTCGATCGTGTGGAAGCTCCGCCGGGTACTCTCCGGGCTGGACGGGCAGCAAGCGCTCGAGCTGCTGCTGGAACGCTTGAAGAAGTCGCAGAACAACCTGGAGTTCCTGATGCAGGTGCAGAAGACGACGCCCACCACAGGTGGACAGGGCGACTGAGTCCGATATGCCCGCGCGCGCCACGTGAAGTGGATATGCTCAGCGTGGTTGGTGCTAAATATCGCAAGGGGAAACACATGGCTCGGATCGTGATTGCCGATGACGACGCGGATATCCGTGAACTCGTCGTGTTCAAGCTGCGTCATGGCGGGCACGACGTCGTCCCCGTGGGCGACGGGGCGGCTGCCGTCGAGGCGTGCACGGCTGAGAAGCCTGATCTGGTCATCTTGGACGTGATGATGCCGGGGATGAGCGGCCTGGACGCAGCACGCGCCCTGCGCTCGAACTCCGACATGGACGGTCTCCCGATCATCATGCTCACCGCGCGGGCCCAGGAGTCCGACATCGAGCAGGGTTTCGAGGCCGGCGCGGACGACTACATCGTCAAGCCGTTCAGTCCGCGGGAGCTCGCGTCGCGGGTCTCCGCAGTCCTCGCCCGCACCCGCTCCTGACCGAGGACCGCACGCGCTCCGGCCGATAGTCGACCGGCTCGGCTCGACCTCAGCACGCCCGGGGAACACGCACGCCCTCTGCCCTGTTGTGGTCTTCGCCGCCGATTGGCTCCTGCGAGGGCCTCGGTGGCACACTTGGACGCTGGCTCCGGTTCACGCACCTCATCGAGGGCGACCCGGCGGCTGTTAACCCCGAGAGGAAACCATGAAGAAGGAAATCCACCCCGAGTACGTGTCCACCGAGGTCACCTGCACCTGCGGCAACAAGTTCACGACTCGGAGCACCTCCACGAGCGGCTCGATCCACTCCGAGGTCTGCTCCAACTGCCACCCCTTCTACACCGGCAAGCAGAAGATCCTCGACACCGGCGGCCGCGTCGCCCGCTTCGAGGCCCGCTACGCCAAGAAGGCTGAGAAGAAGTAGCTCCAGGCTGCAGGTTTCCCCGGTTGACCGGGGAAACCTGTGCTTGTCGGGCGAAGTTTCGGCCCACAAGCACCAGTTTCCCCGGCTGACCGGGGAAACCGTCACGCGACCCAGGAGCGCTCATGTTCGAAGCCGTCTCGCAGCTCGCTGCCGAGCACGCTGAGCTCGAGGTGCGTCTGGCGGACCCGTCGGTGCATGGTGACCAGTCGCTGGCGCGCAAGCTCGGGCAGCGGTACGCCGAGCTCAGTGCGATCCTGCGCTCCCATGCTGACTGGGTCCAGGTCGGTGAGGACCTGGAGGCGGCGCGCGAGCTCGCGGGCGAGGACGAGTCGTTCGCGCTCGAGGCAGAGCAGCTGGCGCGGGCTCATAGTGCCGCTGAGGAGCGTCTCAGGCACCAGCTCATCCCACGTGACGCGGCCGACGGCAAGGACGTGCTGCTCGAGGTGAAGTCGGGGGAGGGGGGTGAGGAGTCCGCGCTCTTCGCCGGCGACCTGCTGCGCATGTACACCCGTTATGCGGAGCGCCACGGCTGGACCACCGAGGTCCTGGATGCCACCGAGTCCGACCTCGGGGGCTACAAGTCCGTCACGGTGGCGGTGAAGGCCAAGGGCACTCCGGAGCCTGGAGCGGCGCCCTACGCGCTGCTGAAGTTCGAGGGCGGCGTGCACCGGGTCCAGCGGGTGCCGGTCACCGAGAGCCAGGGACGCGTGCACACGAGCGCGGCTGGCGTGCTCGTGCTGCCGGAGGCCGAGAACGTCGAGGTCCAGATCGACGACAAGGACCTGCGCATCGACGTCTACCGCTCGAGCGGGCCGGGCGGGCAGAGCGTGAACACCACGGACTCGGCGGTCCGGATCACGCACGTGCCCACCGGGATCGTGGCCAGCTGCCAGAACGAGAAGTCACAGCTGCAGAACCGCGAGCAGGCCATGCGGATCCTGCGAGCCCGCGTTCTCGCGGTCGCGGAGGAGGAGGCCAGCGCCGAGGCCAGCGACGCCCGGCGCTCGCAGGTGCGCACGGTCGACCGCTCCGAGCGGATCCGCACCTACAACTACGCCGAGAACCGCATCTCGGACCATCGAACGGGCTACAAGTCCTACGACCTCGACCGGGTGCTCGACGGTGACCTCGAAGCCGTGATCGCCTCGTGCGTCGACGCCGACATGGCGGCCCGGCTCGACTCACTGACGGAGTGAGCCCGATGTCCCCGAGCCCGGCACGCGAGCCGGCCCCGGTCCGGGCGCTCCTGCGTGAGGCAGCCGCCAGGTTGCACGCGGGCGGGGTCGCCAGCCCGGAGCACGACGCCGCCGAGCTGCTCGCGCACGTGCTCGGCACGACCCGTGGCCGGCTGGCGATGGTGGACTCGGTCGGTGTGCAGCAGCAGGCGTCGTACGCCGACCTGGTCGGCAGACGATCGGCCCGGGAGCCGCTCCAGCACCTGACCGGCTCGGCCCCGTTCCGCCACGTGGAGGTCGCCGTCGGGCCGGGAGTGTTCGTGCCGCGGCCGGAGACCGAGCTGCTCGCCGGCTGGGCCATCGAACGGGCCATCGAACGGGCCATCGAACGGGCCACCGAACGGGCCACCGAAAGCGCCGAGGACGCCGATACCCGGGTCGTCGTGGTCGACCTGTGCTGCGGGTCCGGAGCGATCGCCCTCAGCATCGCCGACGAGGTCCCGGGAGCACAGGTGCACGCCGTCGAGCTCGATCCCGGCGCCCACGCCTGGGCCGAGCGCAACCTGCGCGACAGCGGGGTCGAGCTGCTGCTGGGGGACATGGCTGAGGCGCTCCCCGAGCTCGACGGCACCGTCGACGTGGTGGTCTGCAACCCGCCCTACATCCCGCTCGAGGCCTGGGCGAGCGTTGCGGTGGAGGCTCGCGACCACGACCCGGCGCTCGCACTCTGGTCGGGCCAGGACGGACTCGACGCCCTCCGGGTCCTGGAGGCCTCGGCGTCGCGGTTGCTGCGGCGCGGGGGCTGGGTCGGCGCGGAGCACGCCGACGTGCAGGGCGACGCGGCCGCCGAGCTGTTCCTCGCCAGCGGTCGGTGGAGCGAGGTACGCGACCACCGCGACCTGGCAGGTCGCGCACGCTTCGTGACGGCACGACTGGCACGATGACCCCGTGAGGACCGTCGCGTGAGCACCCGTTACGACCTCACCGACCCCGAGAGCCGCGAGGCCGGCCTCGCGGCCGCTGTCGCTGCGGTACGCCGCGGCCTGCTGGTCGTGCTGCCGACCGACACGGTCTACGGAGTCGGTGTGGACGCCTTCGAGCCCGAGGCGGTGCAGCGACTGCTCGATGCCAAGGGCCGCGGCCGGGAGATGCCGCCGCCGGTCCTGATCTCGGCCGCGACGACGCTCGAGGCTCTCGCGAGCGACCTGCCCGGATGGGCGCAGGGACTCGTCGAGCACTACTGGCCCGGGCCGCTGACGATCGTGTGCCGCCAGCAGCCCTCCCTGCGCTGGGACCTCGGCGAGGCGCGTGGCACGGTCGCGATCCGGATGCCGGAGGGGGAGGCGGTCCTGGACCTCCTCAGCCGCACCGGGCCGCTGGCGGTCTCCTCGGCCAACCTCACCGGTGAACCTGCCGCCACGGACGCGGACGACGCCGAACGCATGCTCGGCGAGGCGGTGGAGGTGGTCCTCGACGGGGGGCCGACGCCAGGCAGCGCCGCTTCCACGATCGTCGACTGCACCGGCACCAGGCCGCGGATCCTGCGCGAGGGCGCGGTCGGCGTCGAGGAGCTCACGTCCGTGCTCACGGGACTGGGCGCCGAGCTGGAGGTCTGAGCGGGCCGTGCGTGAGTACCTGCTCGTCTTCCTGGTCGCCGCCGTGGCCAGCTACCTGCTCTGCGTGTTCGCCCGCGAGCTGGCGATCAGGTCCGGTGCGGTGGCGCGGGTCCGTGACCGCGACGTGCATGCGACCCCGATTCCCTACTTCGGTGGAGTGGCGATGCTGGGCGGTCTGGGGGCCGGCCTGCTGGTGGCTCGGCACCTGCCCTTCCTGAGCACCTCGCAACCGTTCGTCTTCCACGACTCCGGGATCGTCCTGATCGCCGGGGCGATGATCTGTGCGGTCGGCGTGGTCGACGACCTGATCGAGCTCGATGCGCTGACCAAGCTCGGTGGCCAGCTGGTCGCTGCGGGCTTCATGGTCCTCAACGACGTGCAGCTGTTCTCGATCAACCTCCCCGGCGTGGGACAGTTCGTCCTCGACCCCACCCAGGGCGTGCTGCTGACGATGCTGCTCGTGGTCAGCACCGTGAACGCCGTGAACTTCGTCGACGGTCTCGACGGCCTCGCCGGGGGAGTGGTGCTCATCGGCGCGGTCGCCTTCTTCCTCTTCTCCTACAAGCTCGCCGACGCCAACGGGGAGACGCTCGCGATCACCGCGGCGATGCTGTGCGCGGCCATGGGGGGCGCCTGCGCCGGCTTCCTGCCCCACAACTTCTTTCCGGCCCGCATCTTCATGGGTGATTCGGGTTCGATGCTGCTCGGTCTCGTGCTCTCCGGGTCGGCGCTCACCCTGACCGGCCAGTTCGCCAGCGTCTCGGTGCAGAGCGGGGGTGGTGGTGGAGACGGTTCCTTCGTGATGCTGCTGCCGATCCTGTTGCCGGTCTCGATCCTGGTCGTCCCGCTCGCCGACCTCGTCCTCGCCGTGGTACGCCGCACCCGACGCGGCCAGGCGTTCTACCAGCCGGACAAGGAGCACCTGCACCACCGGTTGCTCGAGATCGGGCACAGCCAGAGGCGAGCGGTGCTGATCATGTGGCTCTGGGCCGGGTTGATCGCGTTCGGCGGGGTGCTGATCAGTCTCTACTCCGGGACGCTGACCTGGGCTCTGCTCGCCACGGGCACGCTGGTCACGGTGGTGCTGACCTTCATCGTGCCGCGTGTCCAGCGACCAGGCGAGGTCCGGGTCGAGGACCGTCCGGTCCGCTGACCGGAGCCGGTCAGGGCGTCTCGACCGGACCCGATTGCGGCGCCGCCCGGACTTTGTGCTAATTTTCACAAGACCGCCGAACGACGACGATCCCGCGAGGCCGCCCATGACGACGACCCCCAACCCCGCCACCGCAGGCCGGGGAACCGGTGCTGAGCACCGATCCGGGCGCTGTCGGGCGAGCGTCGACGGCTCCGCCGCTCGGAGCCGCTGTGGTAGTTTCGCGCGGTCGGCATCGGGTACGTCCGGAGCCACCCGCCAGGTATCCAGCGCCTTCACATCTCCTGGATCTCCTACGCACATCCTCCACGAAAGCAGACCGGCCACATGGGCGACGAGCGCACCGAGAACAGCTTGCGGGGGCGCGACCTCGCAGGCCTCGGGGGGTTGCTGGTCGCCGCGGTCGTCGGGGGGATGGTCATCGGTCTCGTCATCGACGACCGGGCCGGGACATCGCCGACCGGTGCCCTCGTCGGCATCGCCCTGGGCATCATTCTCGGAGCCTTGGCCTTCTGGGTCCGAGTCCGTTCGGCCCTGCGGGACTGAGGGGCGACGATGACCCAGCAGCCCGCTCCGACCACCCACGAGTCCGGGGCCGACGACGGCCTCCGGTCCGCTCCCGGCTCCTCGTCCGCGCTCGGCACGAACGCCTCCTACGGTCGGGTCGTGCGAGACCAGCGCAAGGTCATCATGGTCGCAGCCGTCCTGGTCGTGGCCGACTACTGGATCCTGGTCCAGCTCGGCGAGTGGACCCTGGCCGGCTGCATCGCCGGCGGGATCCTGCTCGGGCTGGCGAACCACCTCGTCACGGAGCGCTGGCTGCTCAAGCTGCTCGTCTCCGGTGACCAGCCCACCAAGAAGAAGCTCGCGATGTCGACGATCACCCGGCTCGCAGTCCTCTCGGTGATCGCCATCGCAACGGCCGTGGCCTTCTGGCCGTCCGGCATCGGTTTGCTGCTCGGGCTCGCCGTGTTCCGCTTGATCGCCCTGGTGATGACCACCATTCCCTTGCTCAAGGAGTTGAAGGCCCAGTGATGGCAGCAGTCCTTACGCCACTCGCAATCGAGATCCACCCGGGTGAGCACCCCGAGGGGCACCTGTTCGGGATGACCTTCAACCTGGACACCATCTGGGTGACGGTCGTTGCCGGGCTGATCCTGATCGCGATGGGCTTCGTGGCCCGCGCGCAGCTGACCAAGGACACCAGCGACCACGTGCCGACGAAGGTCCAGCTCGTCTGGGAGACGATCGTCAAGGAGGTCACCACCCAGGTGGAGGCCAACCTCGGCAAGGTCAACCCGTTCGTGGTGCCCCTGGCTGTCGCGCTCTTCTTCTTCATCCTGATCGCGAACTGGATCGAGCTCATCCCCACCGAGTTCAAGACCAGCTCCGACGCCGAGGCGATCCACCTGCTCCCGTCGCCGACTGCCGACACCAACCTGACCTACGCCATGGCCATCCTGGTGATGGTGGGCGTGTGGACCTTCAGCATCCGTGAGCGTGGGCTGAAGGGCTTCGTCAAGCACTACTTCGAGCCGGTGCCGTGGATGTTCCCGCTCGAGATCCTGCAGGACCTGCTCAAGCCGATCACCCTGGCGCTGCGGCTCTTCGGCAACATCTTCGCGGGTGGCATCATGCTCGCCCTGATCGCGGGCATGGTCAGCCTGGCGCCGGCGGGCATCCCCGTCGGTGGAGCGCTGACGATCGTCTTCAACGTCATCTGGAAGCTGTTCGACACGATGTTCCTCGGCGGGCTGCAAGCGTTCATCTTCGCCCTGCTGACCGTGCTCTACTTCGGCATGGCCGGAGCAGGTCACGGCGACGAGCACGACGAGCCGCGCGAGAGCACCCGCAAGCAGACAGACAAGGAGGCCGTCGCGGAGAGCGCGACGACCGAACCCGAACCAGCGCACTGAGCCCGCAGGGCCCAGGCGTACAAGAGGTAACCAGAGCGTCGGGAGACCGACGCCCAACCAAGGAGAGAAACTGACATGGCAGTAAGCGATGAGGCCGTCAAGGCTGCTGGTGCGTTCGTCGGTGGTGGGCTTGCGCTCGCCGGCGGTGCGATCGGTGCCGGTATTGGTGACGGCCTGGCCGGTTCGTCCTACATCGAGGGTGTAGCCCGTCAGCCGGAGGCCCAGGGCCGTCTGCAGACGATCTTCTTCCTGACCGTGGGTCTGGTCGAGGCAATGTTCTTCATCAACCTTGCATTCATGGCGCTGTTCGTCTTCGTCCTGGGCAAGTGACCTCGCACCTGTGACCGAAGCAACCCAACGAAGTCAGAAGTAAAGGACCGCACTGATGCTGCAGGTGGCCGCGAGACCCATCCCGCTGGCGAGCAACTTCCTGGCGCCCAACGGCACCTTCATCGCCGAGCTGATCGCGTTCGGGATCATCGTCTGGATCCTCGCCAAGTTCGTCATTCCGCCCATCAACAAGGCGATGACGGCCCGGCAGGAGGCGATCCGCTCCCAGTTCGCCGAGCTCGACGAGGCCAAGGACGACGCCCACAAGGCTGAGGAAGAGTTCAAGGCGCAGATCGCGGACGCCCGCCAGCAGGCGGCCAAGATCCGTGAGGACGCGCGCGAGCAGGGTGCCCAGATCGTCTCCGAGGCCCGGGAGCAGGCCCAGTCGGAGGCCCAGCGGATCGTCGACCACGGACATGCTCAGATCCAGGCCGAACGCCAGCAGGCTGTGGCCTCGCTGCGCGCCGAGGTCGGCACGCTGGCCACCAACCTCGCCGGACGCATCGTCGGGGAGGCCCTGGAGGACGACGAGCGCAGCACCCGCGTCGTGGACCGCTTCCTCGCCGACCTCGAGTCGATGGAGACCGCCGAGGCTGCAGGTCAGCGGGACGGGGACCACTGATGCTTCGCGGCGCGTCCGCTGAGGCGCAGGCCCAGCTGGTCTCCGAGCTCGAGGGTTCGGAGGGTGACAGCGACAAGCTCGGCGAGCAGCTCCTCGGGGCCGCTGCCGTGCTTCGAGGCGAGCCTGCGCTGCGCCGCATCGCCACCGACGCGTCGGTCGAGCCCGAGGCCAAGGCCGGTCTCGTGACCAACGTCTTCGGCAACGCCCTGGGCGAGGCGGCGCTGGGGCTGGTGACCTCCGCGGTCAAGCATCGCTGGACGTCTCCGTCCGACCTCGCCAACGTGCTCGAGCACCTCGGAGTGCTCGCCGCGGTGCGTTCGGCCGGTGACGACGGCAAGCTGATCAGCGACGAGCTCTTCGAGGTTCGCCGCGTCATCGACGAGGCTCCCGGACTTCGCACGGCACTCTCGGACCCCTCGCGTCCGGCCGCCGACAAGGCGGCGCTGCTGCACGGGTTGTTCGACGGCAAGCTGCTGCCGGCCTCGCTGTTGCTCGTCGAGCAGGCGAGCGCAGGCACGCACGGGGCCATCGACGGAGCGCTGGAGAGCTATCAGCACACAGCGGCGCACGCCAACGGGCAGCAGATCGCCACCGTGCACACGGCGCGCGAGCTCTCCGAGGACGACCGCCGTCGGCTGGCCCAGGCCCTCGGCGCGCAGTACGACACGTCGGTCCACCTGCAGGTCGTGGTGGACCCGTCGGTGGTCGGTGGCCTGCGGGTGGAGATCGGTGACGACGTCATCGACGGCACCGTGGCCAGCAAGCTCGAGGACGCTCAACGCAGGCTCGTCGGCTGAGCGACCCGCCGGGGTCACCAGCCGCACCATGACAACTGACACACGCGAGAACCAACAGGGAAGAGGCACACAGACATGACGGAGCTTTCGATTCGTCCAGAAGAGATCCGGGACGCGCTCCAGAAGTACGTCGAGGACTACAAGCCCTCCGCCGCCAGCAAGGAAGAGGTCGGCCGGGTCGCCGAGGCCGGCGACGGCATCGCGCGAGTCAGTGGCCTGCCCTCGGCCATGGCCAACGAGCTCCTCGAGTTCGAGGACGGCACCCAGGGCATCGCCCTGAACCTCGACACCCGCGAGATCGGCGTCGTCATCCTCGGTGACTTCGCCGGCATCGAGGAGGGCCAGACCGTCCGCCGCACCGGCGAGATCCTGTCCGTCCCCGTGGGCGACAAGTTCCTGGGCCGGGTCATCGATCCGCTCGGCAACCCGATCGACGGTCTGGGCGACATCGAGGACGAGGGCCGTCGCGCGCTCGAGCTCCAGGCTCCCGGCGTGATGGCCCGCAAGTCGGTGCACGAGCCGCTCGCCACCGGCATCAAGGCGATCGACGCGATGACGCCGATCGGTCGCGGTCAGCGCCAGCTGATCATCGGTGACCGTTCCACCGGCAAGACGACGATCGCCATCGACACGGTCATCAACCAGAAGCAGTTCTGGGACACCGGCGACCCGGACAAGCAGGTGCGTTGCATCTACGTCGCGATCGGCCAGAAGGGCTCGACCATCGCCGCAGTGCGTGGCGCCCTCGAGGAGGCAGGCGCGCTGGAGTACACCACGATCGTGGCGTCCCCCGCGTCGGACTCGGCGGGCTTCAAGTACCTCGCGCCCTACACCGGCTCGGCCATCGGCCAGCACTGGATGTACGACGGCAAGCACGTCCTGATCATCTTCGACGACCTGACCAAGCAGGCCGAGGCCTACCGCGCCGTGTCCCTGCTGCTCCGTCGCCCGCCGGGCCGCGAGGCCTACCCGGGTGACGTGTTCTACCTGCACAGCAGGCTGCTCGAGCGCTGCGCGAAGCTCTCCGACGACCTGGGCCACGGCTCGATGACCGGCCTGCCGATCATCGAGACCAAGGCGAACGACGTGTCGGCGTACATCCCGACCAACGTCATCTCGATCACCGACGGCCAGATCTTCCTGCAGTCCGACCTCTTCGCCTCCAACCAGCGCCCGGCCATCGACGTCGGTGTCTCGGTCTCGCGGGTCGGCAGCGCGGCGATGACCAAGGCGATGAAGACCGTCACCGGTTCGCTCAAGGTCGACCTGGCGCAGTTCCGGGCCATGGAGGCGTTCGCGATGTTCGCCTCGGACCTCGACGCCGCGTCGCGCCAGCAGCTCGACCGCGGTCAGCGGCTGATGGCGCTGCTCAAGCAGCCCCAGTACTCGCCGTACCCGGTCCCGGAGATGACCATCTCACTGTGGCTGGGCACCTCGGGCCGCCTGGACCGGGTCCCGACCGAGGACGTGCTGCGCTTCGAGCAGGAGTTCCTCGACCACCTCCGTCGCTCCAACAAGGACATCCTCGAGACGATCGGGGAGAGCCTGAAGTTCGAGGACGAGACCGAGAAGTCGGCGGCGCAGGCCTACGACGACTTCCTGGACCAGTTCGAGACCAGCGAGGGCGGGTCGGTCAAGGCCGGGCACGAGGAGCACGACGCCCTCGAGGACGAGGACGTCGACCAGGAGCAGATCGTCAAGCAGAAGAAGGCCTGACTCCATGGCCGTCTCCCTGCGCGAGTACCGCGCGCGGATCAAGTCGACCGAGTCGATGAAGAAGATCACGCGCGCGATGGAGCTCATTGCTGCGTCCCGGATCATCAAGGCGCAGCAGCGGGCCCAAGCGGCGGCTCCGTATGCGCGCGAGCTGACCAGGGCCGTCTCGGCGGTGGCGTCGTACTCCAACGTCGACCATGCCCTGACCACCGAGCCCGAGAACCCGAAGCGGGCCGCGATCCTGGTGGTCACCAGCGACCGTGGTCTGGCCGGTGCCTACTCCTCGAGCGTCCTGAAGGAGGCGGAGCGGCTTCGGACCAAGCTCGAAGCAGATGGGCTCGACGTCGACACCTACATCTCCGGGCGCAAGGGTGAGGCGTTCTACCGGTTCCGCAACCGTCGCATCGTCGAATCGTGGACCGGTCACAGCGACCAGCCGACCTACGACGTGGCCGAGGCGATCGGGAACAAGCTCATCGGCGCGTTCCTGAACGACCAGGACGAGGCGCGCACCATCGAGGAGAACGGGGAGGAGCGAGAGCTTCCCCCGGCGTCGACGAGGTGCACGTGGTCTTCACCCAGTTCCGCTCGATGCTGGTGCAGGAGCCGCGCGACATCCGGCTGCTTCCGCTCGAGGTGGTCGAGGGCGAGGAAGCGCCGGAGAGCGACGACGTGCTGCCGCTGTACGAGTTCGAGCCGTCCCCCGAGGACGTGCTCGACGGGCTGCTGCCCAAGTACGTCCAGAGCCGGATCTTCTTCGCCCTGCTGCAGGCCGCCGCCTCCGAGCTCGCTGCCCGACAGAAGGCGATGAAGTCCGCCACGGACAACGCAGATGAGCTGATCAAGAAGTACACCCGAATCGCCAACCAGGCCCGTCAGGCCGGCATTACCCAAGAAATCAGCGAGATCGTCGGTGGCGTCAACGCGCTTGCCGACGCAAACGCCGGGAGTGAGTGAGAGAACATGACTGCCACAGCTGAAGAGACCAAGACCGACGAGGGCCAGGGCGGTGTCGGACGGATCGCGCGGGTGATCGGCCCCGTCGTCGACGTCGAGTTCCCCGTGGACTCGATGCCCGAGATGTACAACAAGCTCGAGGTCGAGCTGGAGTTCCTCGGTGAGACCAAGGTGCTCTCACTCGAGGTCGCGCTGCACATCGGTGACGGCATGGTCCGCGCCATCTCGCTGCAGCCGACCGACGGACTCGTCCGCGGGGCGCAGGTGCGCGACACCGGTGGCCCGATCTCGGTGCCCGTGGGCGACGTGACCAAGGGCCACGTGTTCAACGCCCTCGGCGAGTGCCTCAACCTCGAGGAGGGTGAGGAGCTCGACGTCAAGGAGCGCTGGGGGATCCACCGCCAGGCGCCGGCGTTCGACCAGCTGGAGTCCAAGACCCAGATGTTCGAGACCGGCATCAAGGTGATCGACCTGCTTGCGCCGTACGTCCAGGGCGGGAAGATCGGCCTGTTCGGTGGTGCCGGCGTCGGCAAGACCGTGCTGATCCAGGAGATGATCGCGCGAGTCGCCAAGGACCACGGTGGTGTCTCCGTGTTCGCCGGTGTCGGCGAGCGCACCCGTGAGGGCAACGACCTGATCGTGGAGATGGAAGAGGCCGGGGTGATCGGCCAGACCGCGCTGGTCTTCGGCCAGATGGACGAGCCGCCGGGCACCCGCCTGCGGGTGGCGCTCTCGGCGCTGACGATGGCGGAGTACTTCCGCGACGTGCAGAGCCAGGACGTGCTGCTGTTCATCGACAACATCTTCCGGTTCACCCAGGCAGGGTCCGAGGTCTCCACCCTCCTCGGGCGGATGCCGTCCGCCGTGGGCTACCAGCCCAACCTCGCCGACGAGATGGGCACGCTCCAGGAGCGGATCACCTCGACGCGTGGTCACTCGATCACCTCGATGCAGGCGATCTACGTGCCGGCCGACGACTACACCGACCCGGCTCCGGCCGCGACGTTCGCGCACCTCGACGCGACCACCGAGCTCTCGCGTGAGATCGCGTCGCTCGGTATCTACCCCGCGGTGGACCCGCTGACGTCGACCTCGCGGATCCTCGACCCGCAGTACATCGGCAAGGAGCACTACGACTGCGCTGTCCGGATCAAGCAGATCCTGCAGCGCAACAAGGAGCTCCAGGACATCATCGCGATCCTCGGTGTCGACGAGCTCTCCGAGGAGGACAAGGTCATCGTGTCCCGCGCACGCCGCATCCAGCGGTTCCTGTCGCAGAACACCTATGTCGCCAAGCAGTTCACCGGTCTCGAGGGCTCGACGGTCCCGATCGCCGACACCATCGAGGCGTTCAACAAGATCGCCGACGGTGAGTACGACCACGTCGCCGAGCAGGCGTTCTTCATGTGCGGTGGCCTCGACGACGTCGAGCGCAAGTGGGCCGAGATCCAGAAGCAGACCGGGCAGGGTGGCGACGACTCGTGAGTGACGACACTCTCCGGGTCGAGCTCGTCGCGGCGGACCGGCTGGTCTGGTCGGGCGAGGCGAAGGTGGTCAACGCGCGCACCGCTGGTGGCGAGATCGGGATCCTGGCGAACCACATGCCGGTGCTCTCGCTGCTCGAGGCCGGCGTGGTCGAGGTCGAGACCGCCGACGGAGAGATGTGGCTCGCCGCAGTGGACGAAGGCTTCCTGTCCGTGGCCGGCAACCGCGTCTCGATCCTGGCGAGTCACGCCGAGATGGCCAGCGACATCGATCTGCAGGCTGCCAAGTCTGAGCTCGACCGCGTGCGCGGCGAGGGTGACGAGGAGCGACAGGGCTCGGAGGTCCGCCGTCTCGAGGCGCGCGTGCGCGCGGCCGAGAAGGCTTCCTGACCGAACCCCAGCACCACACGTGCACGCCTTGGGCCGCCCCGCGTACGGGGCGGCCCTTCGTGCGTCCCGACCCATCTCCTAGGCTGTCACCTCACGCATCGGACGCAGCGGAACGAGGGATCGATGCCGGTATGGCAGTGGCTGCTGGACTCAGCGGGGGGCGTGCTGCTCGTCCTCGTGCTGTTCGGCGCGCTTCTGGTCGTCCGTCGACGCGTGCTCTCGCGCCACGGAGGCACCTTCGAGCTGAGCGTCCGGGCCGCCGACCAGCCCGACGGGCGCGGCTGGGTCCTGGGACTGGGCCGCTACCGTGAGGACTCGCTCGACTGGTACCGGATCTTCTCGCCACTGCCGGTCCCGAGGCGGTCGTGGCGGCGCAACGACCTCACCTTCGTCTCCTACCGGGAGCCGCATCCCGCCGAGGAGTACTCGCTCTACGCGGGGCACGTGGTCGTGGTCTGCTCCACCCCCCGCGGGGAGGTCGAGCTCGCGATGAGTCCGAGCTCGCTCACCGGCCTGCAGTCCTGGCTGGAGGCCGGGCCGCCCGGGTCGCGACCGACCCGGTAGGGCTGCAGGTTTCCCCGGCTGCCCGGGGAAACCGGTCGTTAGTGGGCGAAGCAACACCCCACAACGTCAGGGACTGCCCCTCAACCCCGTCCGTTATGTGCCGCGGTCACGCCTCGGGACGTGGTACGCCGCGCTCGCCGCCGGGCACCCACAGCACGTCACCCAGCTCGCGGTTGGCGTGGCGGGCCAGGATGAACAGCAGGTCCGAGAGCCGGTTGAGGTAGGTGATCGCGAGCACGTTCATCGACTCGGCGTACTGCTCGTGGGCCGCCCAGGCCGACCGCTCCGCGCGTCGGCACACCGTGCGGGCGACGTGCAGGTGCGCCGCGGCGACGGTGCCGCCGTTGAGGATGAACGACCTGAGCGTGGAGAGCTGGTCGTTGTAGTGGTCGCACCAGGCCTCGAGGCGGTCGACGTAGTCGGCCTCGATCCGCAGCGGAGGGTACTGCGGACTCTCGACCACGGGAGTGCAGAAGTCGGCCCCCACGTCGAACAGGTCGTTCTGGATGTGGGTGAGGACCGCGACGACGTCCTCCTCGAGCTCGCTGGTGGCCAGCACCAGCCCGAGGTGGGCGTTGGTCTCGTCGACGTCGGCGTAGGCCCGCAAGCGCAGGTCGGTCTTGGTGGTCTCGCTCATGTCACCGAGGCGGGTGGTGCCGGCGTCGCCGGTGCGGGTGTAGATGCGCGTCAGGTTCACCATGCCGCCACCCTAGAAGGCGTCGGTCGGAGTGGGGGAGTCGGACCTGCCACGGCCGGGTGGAGTGACGGTGGCGGGGGCGGGCACGCGGACCGGCGGCGCTCACTAGAGTGACGAGCATGGGCAGCTTCCGAGTGGTCTCCGAGGGTCCGCTGACGCGGCCGCTCTCCGGAACGGTGTACGTCGGGGGTGCCAAGAACTCTGCGCTGAAGCTGATGGCCGCGGCTCTGCTGGCGCAGGGTCGCTCGGTGATCCACAACGTGCCGGACATCCTCGACGTCGACGTCATGGGGCAGCTCCTGCGCCAGCTCGGTTGCACGGTCGAGATCCGCTACCCCTCCGGGGCGGACCCCACGGCGGGCTCCACGGCCGGCCAGGTGACGATCGACGTCCCGGAGGAGCTGGACCACAACGCGCCGTACGAGCTCGTGCGACGCCTCCGCGCCTCGATCGCGGTCCTCGGACCACTGGTCGCGCGGTGCGGTCGCGCGAGCGTGGCGCTGCCGGGCGGCGACGCCATCGGCTCACGCGGGCTCGACATGCACATCCGGGGGCTGGAGGAGCTCGGGGTCGTCGTGCGCATCGAGCACGGCCAGGTCGTGGCCGAGGTGCCGCACGGGCTCGTCGGCGCCAACCTGTGGCTGGACTTCCCCTCCGTCGGTGCCACGGAGAACCTGGTGATGGCCTCCGTGCTGGCGCAGGGCACGACGGTGATCGACAACGTCGCGCGCGAGCCCGAGATCATCGACCTGTGCCAGATGCTCGTGAAGATGGGCGCCCGGATCGAGGGCATCTCGTCGTCCACGCTGGTCATCGAAGGCGTCGACCGGCTGCATCCCGTGGAGCACAGCACCGTGACCGACCGGATCGTCGCGGGCACGTGGGTCTTCGCGACGGCCATCGCGGGCGGAGACCTGCACATCGAGGGTGGCGTCATCCACCACCTCGACATCGTCCTGGACAAGCTCGTGTCCTCGGGAGCTGAGATCGAGCCCACCGAGACCGGGTTCAGCGTGCACACCCATCGTCGACTGGACTCCTTCGACGTCGCGACGCTGCCCTACCCGGGCTTCCCGACCGACCTGCAGCCGTTCGCGATGGCCCTGGCGGCCGTGTCGTCGGGCACCGCGATGATCACCGAGAACGTCTTCGAGGCACGGTTCATGTTCGCCCAGGAGCTCGCCCGGCTCGGCGCAGACCTGCGGACCGACGGCCACCATGCCGTCGTCCGCGGCGTCCCGATGCTCTCGGGGGCGCCCGTGGTCGCCCACGACATCCGCGCCGGAGCGGCGCTGGTGCTCGGTGGCCTCGCGGCACAAGGTGCCACTGAGGTGGCCGAGTCCCAGCACATCGACCGGGGCTACCCCTGGTTCGCCGAGGCGCTGGCTTCCGTCGGTGCTGAGGTCTCCCGTCTCCCGGACTAGTCCGGTTGGACGAACATCCGGGCAGAAAGTCCGGTCCGCGAGGTATTTGCCGTCCACCCAGCGCGTCTTGAGATGCGAGGGCCGTTGCAGGCTCGATATTGGGTACAGGCGAGTAAGGGGGAGGCCCCATGAAGCAGACGATGAACGGCAACACGCTCGAGCTCTCCGGATCGCTCGACGTGCGGTGCATCTCCGAGCTGCGAACGGCCGTCTACCGCGTCCTCGAAGAGCACACCGGTGACGTCCGGGTGGACATCTCCCGGGTGGAGTCGGTCGACCTGACGACCTTGAAGATGCTGGCGGTCGCGAACCGCGTCGCCGAGCGTGATGGCCGCCGGGTCGTGCTCAGCGGCGGATCACCCGGCGTACGCCGCCTGCTGCACCTCTCGCACCTGCGGTGGATGCTTCCGGTCGAGCCGGCGGGTCAGTCCTCAGCCGTCTGAGCTGCTCGGCGGGTGTGACTCATGCCGCAGCGTGACGGAGTCCACACCGCGTACCGCGCGGGCAGCTGCGGGCCTACTCTCACCCCATGGATGAAAAGCCCGTTGCGAGGCCCCAGAAGGATCGTCCCTGGGTGATGCGCACCTACGCCGGCCACTCCTCGGCGACCGAGTCCAACAAGCTCTACCGGATGAACCTCGCCAAGGGACAGACCGGACTCTCGGTGGCCTTCGACCTGCCGACGCAGACCGGCTACGACCCCGACTCACCGCTGTCGCGCGGCGAAGTGGGCAAGGTGGGCGTGCCGATCCCGCACCTGGGTGAGATGCGGCGTCTCTTCGCGGACATCCCGCTGACCGAGATGAACACCTCGATGACCATCAACGCCACCGCCATGTGGCTGCTGGCCCTCTACCAGGTGGTCGCCGAGGAGCAGAACCCCGAGCTGGAGCCCCTCGAGGTCGCCCACCAGCTCGCGGGGACCACGCAGAACGACATCATCAAGGAGTACCTCTCGCGCGGGACCTACGTGTTCCCGCCCGAGCACTCGCTGCGGCTGATCTCCGACGTCATCTCCTACACCGTCAACGAGATCCCCAGGTGGAACCCGATCAACATCTGCAGCTACCACCTGCAGGAGGCCGGTGCCACTCCGACCCAGGAGCTCGCCTACGCGCTGTGCACCGCGATCGCGGTGCTCGACGCGGTCAAGGACGCGGGCCAGGTCTCCGAGGACGACTTCGAGAAGACGGTGGGCCGGATCTCCTTCTTCGTCAACGCGGGCGTGCGGTTCGTCGAGGAGACCTGCAAGATGCGGGCCTTCGTGCGCCTGTGGGACGAGATCACCCGTGAGCGCTACGGCGTGCAGGACGAGAAGATGCGCCGGTTCCGGTACGGCGTGCAGGTCAACTCGCTCGGACTGACCGAGGCGCAGCCGGAGAACAACGTCCAGCGGATCGTGCTGGAGATGCTCGGTGTCACCTTGTCCAAGAACGCCCGCGCCCGCGCCGTACAGCTGCCTGCGTGGAACGAGGCGCTCGGCCTGCCGCGACCGTGGGACCAGCAGTGGTCCTTGCGGTTCCAGCAGGTGCTGGCCTTCGAGTCCGACCTGCTGGAGTACGACGACATCTTCGAGGGCTCGACGGTGATCGAGGCCAAGGTGAGCCAGATGGTCAACGACGCCCGGGCCGAGATGGATCGGGTGCAGGCCCTCGGTGGTGCGATCGCGGCGGTGGAGTCCGGCTACATGAAGCAGGCACTGGTCAGCTCCCACTCCGCTCGGCGCTCCCGGATCGAGAACGGTGAGGACGTCGTCGTCGGCGTCAACAGGTTCGAGACCACCGAGCCCTCACCGCTGACGGTGGACCTCGACGCCGCGATCCAGGCAGCCGATCCCGAGGCCGAGCAGTCGGCCATCGAGGGCTTGGAGGCGTGGCGCCGCGAACGCGACCAGGGTGGCGTCGACCGTGCCCTGCACGCTCTCGCCGAGGCGGCGAAGACCGACGCGAACCTGATGGAGGCCACGCTGGCGGCTGCCCGGGCGGGCGCCACGACCGGGGAGTGGGCCGGCACGCTGCGCGAGGTGTTCGGGGAGTTCCGGGCCCCCACCGGAGTCTCCGGGGCGGTCGGTGTCGCCGAAGCCGGGCAGGAGCTGACCGAGGTCCGCGAGTTGGTCCGGTCCACGGGTGAGGAGCTCGGTGGCAGGCTCCGGCTGCTGGTCGGCAAGCCCGGGCTGGACGGGCACTCCAACGGTGCTGAGCAGGTGGCGGTCCGGGCGCGGGACGCCGGGTTCGAGGTGGTCTACCAGGGAATTCGGCTGACGCCGGAGCAGATCGTGGCGGCCGCAGTGGCCGAGGACGTGCACTGCGTGGGGATCTCGATCCTCTCGGGCTCACACATGGAGCTCGTGCCCGACGTGCTGGACCAGATGGAGAAGGCCGGGATCGCGGACGTGCCGGTGATCGTCGGGGGGATCATCCCGACCCGCGACGCCGCGCTGCTCAAGGAGCTGGGCGTGGCCGAGGTCTTCACGCCCAAGGACTTCAGCCTGACCCAGGCGATAGCAGGCATCGTGCGGGCGATCCGCGCGGCCAACGAACTGGTCTAGATCGAGAGTCGCGTAATCCAGGATCGGCCCCTGGTTACCCGGTCCCGTTCACCGGGGCGTCGTAGTGTGCGACCGGACGCCGTGTGCGGTCGGTTGCGCGGCTGCCTCGTGCTGGACGATCAGGGCGGATGTCGTATGGAGCACCTGCACGACGCTGAGCCGTGGGATTTCGTCGCGCTCTCGGAGATGGTCCTGAAGTCCGGCGACGCCATGCTGCTCGCCGACGAGCAGGGTCACGTGCTGCTCGCGAACACCGGCGCCGGTGAGGTTGTCGGCATTCCCGCCGAGGCCATGAGCGGGCTGCCGTTGCGAGACTTCGTGCAGGAATCCCTGCACGGCTTCCAGAGCATGGCAGTCGACGCCGTCGTGGCCAACAACGTCGAGATCACCGTGCGCGACGCCCGGTTCGGGCACTCGAACGGCACCAGGGGCCATGTCGACCTGACCATGGTCCACGCGGCTACTGACCGGGGTCCTCTGGTCGCGATCAGTCTTCGCGAGCCCAACGAGAAGTACCAGCAGACGAAGCTGTTCCGTGGCCTCCTCGAAGCAGCGCCGGACGGCATGGTGATCGTCAACCGGGACGGGGCGATCGTCCTGGTCAACGCGCAGGTCGAGGAGCTCTTCGGCTACCGGCGCGCCGAGCTGGTGGGAGAACAGGTCGAGATCCTGGTGCCGGACCGCTACACCGGCATGCACATGGCGTTCCGCAACGGCTACGTCAGTGAGCCTCGGACCCGACCCATGGGCCTGGCAGGCGACCTGCACGCCCGTCGCAAGAACGGGTCGGAGTTCCCGATCGAGGTCATGCTGTCACCCCTGGAGACCGATGACGGTCTGTTGATCTCGGCCGCCATCCGCGACATCTCCGAGCGGCGCCGGATGCAGGAGGAGACCGACCGGGTCAAGGACGAGTTCTTCGCCACCGTCTCGCACGAGCTGCGCACGCCGTTGACCTCGATGATCGGTTACGGCGAGCTGATGAGCGACCTCGAGGAGCTCAGCCCGCAGGGCCAACGGTTCCTCTCGGTGATCATGCGCAGCGCGGAGCGAGAGCTCCGCCTGGTCGACGACCTGCTCACCCTGGTGGCGATCGAGGAGTCGGGCCTGGCGATCCGCTCCGTCGAGATCGACCTGGAGCGCGTCGTACGCGAGGCCGTGGAAGCCGCCCGCCCGCGGGCCGAGGAGGCGGTGCTGCACCTGACCCTGGAGACGCCCGGCACGGCCGTGCCGATGTACGGCGATCGGGACCGGCTCGGACAGGCGATGGACAACCTGCTCTCCAACGCGATCAAGTTCACCCCCGCCCGGGGCAGCGTCCGGGTGGCGCTGCGCGTCACAGGCGCCACCGCGGAGATCGACGTCATGGACACCGGCGTCGGCATCGGGGCCGAGGACCCCGATGCCCTGTTCGAGCGGCTGTTCCGCTCGTCCGCCGCCGTGGCCCAGCAGACGCCCGGCGCCGGCCTGGGCCTGACCATCGCGCTCGCCATCGTGGAGGCGCACGCCGGCACGATCGAGGTGGTCAACTCCGGGGAGCCGGGGGCGACGTTCAGGATGACCTTTCCGCTGCGCTCGGCAGACTCCACCGGCTCGAGGTAGCCGGGGTCGGTCGCGGGCCGGCGCTAGAAGAGCCGTTGGGTCGGGTCGTCCATCCCGCGCAGCGCGTCGTAGTCCACCACGGCGCAGGTGATGCCGCGGTCGGTCGCCAGCACGCGCGCCTGGGGCTTGATCTCCTGTGCGGCGAAGATCCCACGAACCGGGGAGAGCAGCGGGTCGCGGTTGAGCAGCTCGAGGTAGCGGGTCAGCTGCTCGACCCCGTCGATCTCGCCACGGCGCTTGATCTCGACCGCGACCGCGAGGCCGTCGCCGTCCCGGCACATCAGGTCGACCGGGCCGATGGCCGTCGGGAACTCACGGCGTACCAGGCTCAGGCCCTCGGCCAGGGTCGCCGGGTGCTCGGCCAGGAGCTCCTGGAGGTGCTTCTCGACCCCGTCCTTCTGCAGGCCCGGGTCGACACCGAGGTCGTGGCTGGAGTCGTGGAGGACCTCCTCGATGAGGATGCGCAGGCTGTCGCCCGTCTTCGCGACCACCGCCCACTCCACCTGGCCGTTCTCGGTGGTGCCCTCGCGGACCGTGCACGGTGGACTCATCCAGTTCAACGGCTTGTAGGAGCCGCCGTCGGAGTGCACCAGGACCGATCCGTCCGACTTCAGCATCAGCACCCGGGTGGCCATCGGCAGGTGTGCCGTCAGCCGCCCGGCATAGTCGACCTGGCAGCGGGCAACGACGAGTCTCACGAGCGGTGAATCTACCTGCCATGCTGGTCCGATGCAGCGTGGGCCGGGACGAGTAGTGGTGATCGGTGCCGGAGTCACCGGCCTCAGCTGCGCGGTCAGGCTGGCCGAACGCGGGCACCGGGTCGACGTCCTGGCCCGGGATCTTCCGTTGGAGACCACCTCGGTGGTCGCGGCCGCGCTCTGGTATCCCTACAAGGCCCTTCCGCAGGACCGGGTCACTGCGTGGGCAGCGGCGTCGTACGCCGTCTTCGACGAGCTCGCGGCTCACGACCACGGTGTCCGGATGCTGCCCGGCACCGAGCTGCTGGGTCAGCCGACGGCGGACCCCTGGTGGTCCGGGGCGGTGCCTGACCTCGCGCACGTCCCACCGCCCGCGGGATATGCCGATGCCTGGTCCTTCACGGCGCCGGTCATCGACATGCCGGTGTATCTCACCTGGCTGCGCGCCCGGCTCGCTGAGCTGGGAGGGACCATGACCAGGATGAGCCTGCAGGCGCTGCCCGCGGGCGACGACGTGGTCGTAAACTGTGCGGGCCTGGGAGCGCGGCTGCTGGCCCAGGACCACGACGTGCGGCCGGTCAGGGGCCAGGTCGTGCTCGTGCGAGGCGTCGAGCTCGACCGCTGGTTCCTCGACGAGACCGGGCCGACGTACGTCGTGCCGCGGGCGCGGGAAGTGGTGCTGGGTGGCACCGACGAGGCCGACGACTGGAGCCGGACCGCTTCGCCGGAGACCGCCACCCGGATCCTGGAGCGAGCCACTCGGCTGGTCCCCGAGCTCGCGGGAGCCACCGTGGTAGGCCATCGGGTGGGACTGCGGCCGGTGCGGAGCGCCGTTCGGCTGGAGGCCGAAGGCAGGACGGTGCACTGCTACGGCCAAGGAGGCGCCGGCGTCACCCTCAGCTGGGGCTGCGCCGACGAGGTCGCCGACCTCGTGGCCGCGCTCGGTTGACCGGGGGGCTGTTCGGTCGGCGCGGGTGCGCCTCCGAGGCATGCGAATGTCGCGGGAGGGGATGGAGTGGCGTTCTCCTGACGCACCAGACACATTCGCATGTTTGGGGGAGGTGCTCCGTTGACAGCGGGCATGCGAATGTCGCGGGAGGGGATGGAGTGGCGTTCTCCTGACGCACCAGACACATTCGCATGTTCGGGGGAGGCGCTCCGTTGATAGCGGGCATGCGAATGTCGCGGGAGGGGATGGAGTGGCGTTCTCCTGACGCACCAGACACATTCGCATGTTCGGGGGAGGCGCTCCGTTGACAGCGGGCATGCGAATGTCGCGGGAGGGGATGGAGTGGCGTTCTCCTGACCCACCAGACACATTCGCATGCCGCCCCACCGCCCCCACCGCCCCCACCGCCCCACCACCCCCACCACCCGCCCCCACCACCCACCACCCCCACCACCCGCCGCCCCCGCCGCCCCCACCACCCACCGCCCCCACCCCCCGCCGCCCCCACCACCCGCCGCCCCCACCGCCCCCACCACCCACCGCCCCCGCCGCCCCGCCGCCCCGCCCGCCCACCACCAGACGTGAGCAGACACACAACCGAGGGCTGTTCGGCGCGTGCGAGGATGCCGACATGGCACGCGAATTCAAGACCGTCGGCGTTGTGGGACTGGGCACCATGGGTGCGGGCATCGCGGAGGTGTTCGCCCGCAACGGGTACGGCGTCGTCGGTGTCGAGGTCGACGACGAAGGGGTCGCCCGCGGCCGCCAGCACCTGGAGCACTCCACGGCTCGCGCGGTCTCCCGCGGGAAGATGAGCGCGGAGGACGAGAAGGAGCTGCACGACAGGGTCACCTTCGCGACGACGCTCGAGGAGCTCAAGGACGCCGACCTCGTCGTGGAGGCGGTCGTGGAGTCCGTGGAGGTCAAGAAGCAGATCTTCCGGGCCCTCGACGGCATCGTGGGTGCTGACACGGTGCTCGCGACGAACACCTCCTCGCTCTCGGTCACCGAGATCTCCTCGGCCACCTCGCACCCGGGCCGCGTCATCGGTGTGCACTTCTTCAACCCGGCGCCCGTCCAGGGCTTCGTGGAGATCGTGCGCACCGTGGTGACCGACCCGGGCCTGCTGGAGGACGTGGCAGGGCTCGTGCGCGAGCTGGGCAAGAATCCCGTGATCTGCGGGGACAAGGCCGGTTTCATCGCGAACACGCTGCTGTTCGGCTACCTCAACCACGCCGTCTCCATGTATGAGAACCGCTACGCCTCGCGCGAGGACATCGACGCCGCGATGCGCTTCGGCTGTGGCTACCCGATGGGTCCGCTGGCGCTGCTCGACCTGATCGGCCTGGACACGGCGTACGAGATCCTCGACACGATGTACCGCCAGGGCCGCGACCGGCTGCACGCCCCGGCCCCGATCCTCAAGCAGATGGTCACGGCCGGGCTGCTCGGCCGCAAGGCGGGCAAGGGCTTCTACACCTACGAGGAGGCCGACAGTCACGTCGTCGTCCCCGACGACAGGACCCCCTCGCCCGACGACCTGCCCCAGCTCAGGCACCAGATCAGCCTCGTCGGGGTGGTCGGCACCGGCACGATGGCCACCGGGATCGTCGAGGTCTTCGCCAAGAGCGGGTACGACGTGGTCTACGTCGGAAGGTCGCAGGCCAAGGTCGACGCCGTTCGCGCCGCCATCGAACGTTCCCTCGACAAGGCCATCCAGCGCGGCAAGCTCGAGGAGTCGGCGAAGGACGAGGTGCTCGGCAGGCTGACCGGCTCGACCTCGCTCGACGACCTCGCGCCGGTGGACGTCGTCGTGGAGGCGATCGCCGAGGACCTCAAGGTCAAGACCACGTTGTTCGAGAACCTCGACGAGATCTGCAAGCCCGGTGCGATCCTGGCCACGACGACCTCGTCGCTGCCGATCATCCAGTGCGCGCAGGCCACCAACCGGCCGCAGGACGTCGTCGGCATGCACTTCTTCAATCCGGCGCCGATCATGAAGCTGGTCGAGGTGGTCAGCACCGTCTCCACCAGCGACGCCGTCGCCGAGACCACCCGGGCGCTGTGCGCCGACATCGGCAAGGTCGCCGTGTCCTGCGGTGACCGTGCCGGGTTCATCGTGAACGCGCTGCTGTTCCCCTACCTCAACGACGCCATCCGGATGCTCGAGGCGCACTACGCCACCGCCGACGACATCGACACCGCCATGAAGCAGGGGTGTGCCCTGCCGATGGGGCCCTTCGAGCTCCTCGACGTGGTCGGAAACGACGTGTCGCTGGCCATCCAGCGTGAGCTGTACCTGGAGTTCCGCGAGCCCGGGTTCGCGCCGGCCCCGCTGCTCGAGCACCTGGTGACAGCCGGCTACCTCGGGCGCAAGACCAAGCGCGGGTTCCGCGACTACACCAACCGCTGACCTTCGGCGGTATCTGCTGGAAGTGGCGTGCCTCCTGGAGGGTGACCGCGAGTCCCGGGCAGAGGGACTCGGCCCCGTCGAGGAGACAGCATGCTTCGTCCAGCCACCCCCGCCGTCGTGCTCGCCCTGCTCGCCGGGGGACTTCTCGGCCCAGCGCCGGCCCAAGCCGCGGCCCCGGCACCGGCCGCGCGGCACGCCGCCTGTCACCGCACCCTGGCGGACTACCCCGTGCTGCGCCCCGGTGCACGCAGGCCCGCCGTCCGCACGTTGCAGTGCGCGCTGAACGACGCGGGCTACGGCCCCGTGGTGGTCGACGGCTGGTACGGCCCGCAGACACGGGCGGCGGTCGGTCGGGTCGAGGCCGGCTTCGAGGGACCGGCGCCGCACCCGGGGCGGGTCGACAACGGCTTCTGGGTGCTGCTCTTCGGCCAGCACCTGCCTGACCGTCGTCTCCGGGCCGGGCAGCACGGTCCGGACGTGCGGACGCTGCAACGAGCCCTCCGCGCCGCAGGAGGCTCGCTCGAGGTCACTGGGTCCTTCGACCCCGGTACGCGCCGCGCGGTGCGTCGCTACCAGCGCAGCCAGGGTGTCCGTCCGAGCGGCGTGGTCAACGACCGGACCCTGTTCTTCCTGAAGATGGGCGGAGTCATCGGCGGCCTCGGCTGAGTCCACCCGGCCGAGACGTCGGCACGCGACCGGTCGCAGCCAGCCCTGCTGGTGGCCCCGGCGTACGGTCCGGTCGAGGGTTCCGAAGGGGCCCTGAGGGAGCCCGCGGAGAGCACCGGGACGATGTCGGCCTCGCGCCACCCCGGGTGCCACGCCTGCCTGGGGGCGGGTCGTAGCCTGACCTCATGGGCACTCTCGTCTTCCTTCTCCTGATGGTGGTGGCCGCGTTCGGTGTGGCGGCCCTGCTGAAGGCCAACCAGCGCAAGGCGCTCGAGCGCAAGGAGGCCGAGCTCGCGCCGGTGCGCCAGTTCGCCTTCGAGGACGTCACGGCACTCGGCGAGGAGCTGCAGGTGCTCGACATCGAGATGGCCGGCCGTGAGCTCGACGCCGGGGAGAGTGCCGACTACCAGCGCGCCCTGGACGCCTACGAGTCGGCGAAGCGAGCGGCTGATCGCATCGAGGAGCCGGAGCACGTCAAGAACGTCACCGAGATCCTCGAGGACGGCAAGTACGCCATGGCCTGCGTGCGCGCCCGGGTCTCCGGCCGGCCGCTGCCCACCCGCCGTCCCCCGTGCTTCTTCGATCCGCGGCACGGGCTCTCGGTCGAGGACGTGCCCTACACCCCGCCCGGTGGCGCGCAGCGCGACGTCCCGGCGTGCCAGCTCGACGCCGAACGCGTTCGCGTGGGGGCGGAGCCCGACATCCGCAAGGTGATGGTGGGCAACCGTCGGGTGCCGTACTTCCAGGGCGGCCGGGCCTACCAGCCCTACGCAGCCGGCTACTTCGGTGGTTTCGGTCCGATGGACTGGATGTTCATGGGTCTGCTCTTCGGGGGTGGCTTCGACGGCCTCGGTGACGGGATCGGTGCCATCGGCGAGGGCATCGGCGAGGGCATCGGATCGATCGGGGACGGCATCGGCGGCATGTTCGACGGCATCGGCGACATGTTCGACGGCTTCGACTTCTGAGCGTCGGGGCAGGCGTGGCGGAGACCGTGCGCTGGGCGGTCTGAGGACCTGCGCGGGCGATGGGCACAATGAGGACCATGTCCTCCTCGATCAGAGCCAACTCGGTGCTGCCCGCCAGGCGCGAGGCACTCACGCTCCGCACGGGTGACGGTCTGGGTCTGGTGGCCGAGCTGGCCCTTCCGGAGGACCGTGACCCCGTGGCGACGCTGGTCTGCCTGCACCCGCTGCCGACGCACGGCGGCATGATGGACAGCCAGATCTTCCGCAAGGCCGCGTTCCGGCTGCCGGCGCTGGCCGGAGTCGCCGTGCTCCGGTTCAACACCCGCGGGACCTGGAGCGCGCAGGGCACCAGCGAGGGCGAGTTCGACAACGGTGTGGGGGAGAGGTACGACGTCGCCGCGGCGATCGAGTACGCCGAGTTCGAGGACCTGCCCGACATCTGGCTGGTCGGCTGGTCCTTCGGCACCGATCTTGCGTTGATGCACGGGCTGGACCCGGCGATCACGGGCGCGATCCTGCTCTCGCCCCCACTCCGCTACAGCACGACCACCGACCTCGAGCGCTGGGCCGAGTCCGGGAAGCCGGTCACAGCACTGGTGCCCGAGCACGACGACTACCTCCAGCCGGCCGAGGCCGCCGAGCGGTTCGCCCCGTTGACCCAGGCCGAGGTGGTGCCGATGGCCGGCGCCAAGCACCTGTGGGTGGGCGACGCGGAGAAGGTGCTGGACGAGATCGTGCACCGGGTGGCCCCGGACGTGACCACGCCCTTGCCCCGCGACTGGGACGGCCCGATGGAGACCGCCGACACCAGCGCCTACAACGCGCACAACCTCGCCGCCTACCAGGACAAGCCGGTGCCGCAGCCCGACCGGTGAAGCCGTGCCGGGCCGACGGCCCTGGTCGACTCGACCAGGATCGGGACTAGCGCCTGTCCTGCTTGCGGACGAAGACCTCGCGGACGAGCAGCAGGATCGCTGCCGCCGTCGGGATGGCGAGCAGGGCGCCGACGACACCGAGCAGGCTCGCCCCGACCAGAGCGGCGATCACGGTCATCGCGCCGGGGATGTCCACGGACTTCGACATCACCCGCGGATAGATCACGTAGTTCTCCACCTGCTGGTAGACCAGGAAGAAGATGATGCACGCGATGCCGGTGTGCACGTCGGTCGCCAGTCCGATGGCGCTGACCACCACGGCACCCAGGGTGGCTCCGATCATCGGGATCACGTCGAGCAGGGCCACCACCACGGCCAGCGCGACGGCGTACTCGCCCAACCCGACCACGAAGAGGAACACCAGCGTGGAGAGTCCGGCAGCCAGGGCGACCACGAAGGCGCCGGAGACATAACCGCCGATGCCCTCGAGGATGCGGTCACCGAGGTCCTCCACCCGGTCGCGGCGGCTGGCGGGGGCCAGTCGGTAGAGACCGTGCTTGACGGAGTCGAGCGAGGCCAGGAAGTAGAGGGTCAGCACGATCACGACGAACACGTTCGCCAGGGCGCCGAGGATGGCCAGACCGACGCCGAGGACCCCGCCGAAGAGGCGTTTGGCCAGGTCGCCGCCCAGGACGTAGTCCTTGAGCTTGTCCAGGAGGGCGTACTGGTCGTCCCACTTCTGGATCTGCTTGTTGTTCTGGAGCTGGTCGAACCACCCGGGGGCGTTCTCGGCCAGAGCGGAGATCTGAGTGGCCACCACGGGGGCGATCGCCCCCACGAAGAGGGCGAGCGCGGCGACGAAGGCCAGCGCCACTATGAGCACCGAGTAGGAACGTCGTACGCCGAGACCGATCAGCCACCTGACGACGGGATTGAGCCCGAAGGCGATGAACAGCGCGACGATGATCAAGATGATCACCGAGCTGGCCTGGAGGATCAGCCCGCCGAACCAGTACGCGAGCAGGGCGCCGGCGCCGAGCATGAACCCGGTGTAGAACGGCGAGTGGTTCCACGTGCCGCGCGGGGGGCGGTCACGGTGGGGATCGGTCGCTGAACGAGAGGTCGCGACCGCACCACCGCTCGAGGCTGGGCTCCCGGGCGTGGGCCGCGTCGATTCCTCGGCAGCACCCCGGGCCGGTTTCGGCTCGGGGTCGGGAGCCCCCACCTCAGCTCTCGTCGTCGTTGCCGAACCCGGCCACCACGTCGCGCAGCGCGGAGAGCTGCGAGGTGATCGAGTCGCGGCGACGGCTCAACCGGTCCACCTCGGCCCTGAGCGCCTGCAGCTCCCGCTCGGAGTCGGCGTGACCGCTGTTGCGCAGGGCATCGGCCTGCTTCTTGGCGGCGCTCACGATCTGCTCGGCCTCGCGGCGCGAACGGCTGACCAGCTGCTCGGCCTCCTGGGAGGCCTGCTCGCGGTGCGCGTTCGCGGCCTCGGTGGCCTCCCGGGCGCGCAGCTCGGCGGCGTTCGCACGCTCCTCGGCCTCGGCGACCAGGCGCTGGGTCTCGGCGAGCGCAGAGTCGTGGTGCTCGGCCGCCTCGCGGGTGAGCCGCTCCTTCTCCACGGCCAGCTCGCGACGCGCCTCCTGCACCTCGCGGTCGGCGGTGGCGCGGGCCTGCTCGGCCTCGCGCGCGGTGCTCGTGCGAAGCGCGTTGGTCTCCTGCTCGGCGGCGAGTCGGTGCTGCTCGGCCTCCCGCTTGGCTGCAGCCAGGTGGTCGTCCGCCTCGGCCTTCGCGCGGGTGCGGTGGGCCTCGATGTCGGCCATGGTCCGGCTGCGGGTCTCCTGCAGCTCACGCGTCTGGACGACTCGCATGTCCTCGGCATCCGCCTCGGCCTCGGACTTCACGGCTGCCGCGTCGCGCTGGGCCTGCTGGCGGATCTGGGCGGCCTGGGCGTTGGCCTCCTCGAGGACGTCGGAGGCCTGCTCCTCGGCCAGTCGCAGCATCTCGCTGGCCTTGCCTCCGAGCCCCGCGTAGGTGGGGTTCTCGTTCTCGTCGACCCGGACCCGCAGCTGCTCGACCTCGGACTGCAGCGACCGCAACCGGCTCTGCGCCTCGGTCAGGCTCGCCGTGAGCCCGGCCTTCTCCGCAGTGGTCGTGCGGAGCAGCTGGTCGACCGCAGAGGTGTCGTAGCCGCCGCGGCGCACCGTCGGCAACGAGGGCAGCGCCGCGGCCGGGCGGGTGTCGACGGAGGACTCGGTGCGCTGCGCGGGAGCCGAGCGGGCGGGTGGCTGCGCGACAGCGGTGGCACGGCCGGCGGCTGGCGGCAGCGTCTTCTCGCTGGTCTGGGGGGCGGTCTTCACCGAGGCTTCCGCACGACCCGGAGCCTGCTCGGCACCGGCCTTTCCGGCATCGAGCCGGGGAATCACCTGGGTGGCCTCGTCCCCGGAGTCATCTGGGTCGTTATCGAAGATGGACAGGCCCTGGTCGCTCATGACTATTCCTCAATCCGGCTTGGCAATCCGACGTACGCCGACAGTGTCACCCATGACGAAAGGGTTTCCGAGCGCGACTCGTGCGACGCGCCGAACGGCCGCCGAAAGTCACCTCCAGCGCTGCGCACGATGATGGCCACAGGTGCCCCTGGGGCGGGTGTGGCTGCTGAGAGCTGGTTGCCCAGTCGTGATCGTCAGGTCCTGCCCGACGGGACCGAGCGGGGCCGCGGCCGGCTCCGTGGTCGGTCAGACGCCGCGGAAGGCGTTGATCTGGTCGAGGTGCTTGGCGCGCAGCTCCTCGTCCCGGACACCGAGACCCTCCTCGGGTGAGAGGCACAGCACGCCGACCTTGCCCTGGTGGGCGTTCTGGTGCACGTCGAGCGCGGCCTGGCCGACGTCGTCGAGGGAGTAGGTCCGGGACAGGGTCGGGTGGATCATCGCCTTGGCGATCAGGCGGTTGGCCTCCCACGACTCGCGGTAGTTGGCGAAGTGCGAGCCGATGATGCGCTTGAGGTTCATCCACAGGTAGCGGTTGTCGTACTGGTGCATGTAGCCGCTGGTCGAGGCGCAGGTCACGATCGTGCCGCCCTTGCGTGCGGCGAAGACCGAGGCGCCGAAGGTCTCGCGACCCGGGTGCTCGAAGACGATGTCGACGTCCTCGCCCCCGGTCAGGTCACGGATGTCCTTGCCGAACCGGCGCCACTCCTTGGGGTCCTGCTCGTGCTCGTTCTTCCAGAACTTGTAGTCGGCCTCGGAGCGGTTGATGATCAGCTCGGCGCCCATCTTCCGGGCGATCGCTGCCTTCTCCTCGTTGGAGACCACGCAGACCGGGGTGGCCCCACCGTTGAGGGCGTACTGGGTGGCGAAGCCGCCGAGGCCGCCGCTGGCGCCCCAGATCAGGACGTTGTCGCCCTGCTTCATCCCGGCGCCGTTGCGGCTGACCAGCTGGCGGTAGGCCGTGGAGTTCACCAGGCCGGGGGAGGCGGCCTCCTCCCAGGTCAGGTGGTCGGGCTTGGGCATCAGCTGGTTGGACTTGACCAGCGCCAGGTGAGCCAGACCGCCGAAGTTCGTCTCGAAGCCCCAGATCCGCTGCTCGGGGTCCATCATCGTGTCGCCGTGGCCGTCGGGGCTCTCCAGCTCCACCGAGAGGCAGTGGGCGACGACCTCGTCACCCGGCTTCCACGAGTGCACGCCCAGGCCGGTCTTGAGCACGACGCCGGACAGATCGGAGCCGACCACGTGGTAGGGCAGGTCGTGGCGCTTCGACAGCGGCGACATCCGGCCGTAGCGCTCGAGGAACCCGAACGTCGAGACGGGCTCGAAGATCGAGGTCCACACGGTGTTGTAGTTGATCGCGCTGGCCATCACCGCGACGATCGCCTCGCCGGGGCCGAGCTCGGGCAGCGGCACGTCGTCCACGTGCAGCGTCTTGCGAGGGTCCTTCTCCTTGCTGGACAAACCATCGAAGATCTCCACCTCGTCCTTGCGCACGAAGGCGGCGCGGTAGGACTCGGGAAGCGTCAGGCTGGCGTAGTCGTCGCTGCTGGTGTCGCCGGCGAGGATCGCGTCGAGGATCTGCTGCACGGGTTCGGCTCCTTGTTCGAGGTCGGCTGCGCGGCACCTTACCGGCGGGTATCGGCCACGGCTCGCGAGTGTGTGGCTTGTCTCAGTGCGCGTCCGCGGCGGGCTGGACGAGCTCGACGAGCACGCCGCCGGCGTCCTTGGGGTGGACGAAGTTGATGCGTGAGCCCGCGGTGCCACGCCTCGGCTCTCCGTAGAGCAACCGGACTCCCCGGTCACGGAGCACGGCGCACACCTGGTCCACGTCGGTCACGCGGTAGGCGAGCTGCTGCAGCCCGGGTCCGGAGCGGTCGAGGAACTTCGCGATCGTCGACTCGTCGTTGAGGGGGGCGAGCAGCTGGATGCAGGAGCCCGAGTCGCCCACGGCCACCATCGCCTCGCGGACGCCCTGCTCCTCGTTGGTCTCCTCGTGGACGACCTCCATGCCGAAGGTGTCGCGGTAGAGAGCGACGGCGGCGTCGAGGTCGGGTACGGCGATCCCCACGTGGTCGATGCAGGTGAAGAGGTGGGCCGGGAGGTCCAGCGCGGCCTGTCCGGACGAGGAGCCGGCGGAAGGATCAGTCATGCAGGGCATCCTCGCCCACCTCGGCCCGACCCTCAACGAGGTGTGACCGGAGCGACACCCTGCCGGACGTCGACCCCCCTCCTGCGGGAGGGGATTGCTGGGTAGTGTCAGTACAACCACGTTTTGCTCTACAGGAGGCACTCCCATGTCATCGACCACTGGTGGATCCGTCATCGTCGCCGGGGCCCGCACCCCCATCGGTCGGCTGCTCGGCGGCCTGAAGAGCCTGTCCGCCGCGGAGCTCGGCGGGGTCGCCATCAAGGGTGCCCTCGAGAAGGCCGGCGTCTCCGCCGACCAGGTCGACTACCTGATCATGGGCCAGGTCATCCAGGCTGGCGCCGGGCAGAACCCGGCCCGCACGGCCGGGATCGCCGCAGGGCTGCCGATGTCGCTGCCCTCGATCACGATCAACAAGGTGTGCCTCTCCGGCATCAACGCCATTGCCATGGCCGACCAGCTGATCCGAGCGGGTGAGCACGAGATCGTGGTGGCCGGCGGCATGGAGTCGATGACCAACGCGCCGCACCTGCTGCCCAAGTCCCGCGAGGGGACCAAGTTCGGCGACGCCACGCTGGTCGACTCGATGGCCTACGACGCGCTCTACGACCAGACCACGCAGCAGGCCATGGGCCTGCTCACCGAGGAGTGCAACGCCGCGGGCGCCAACCTGACCCGCGAGGAGCAGGACGAGTTCGCCGCGCAGTCCCACCAGCGCGCGGCGACCGCCTGGAAGAACGGCCTCTTCGACGACGAGGTCGTGCCGGTCGAGATCCCCCAGCGCAAGGGTGACCCCGTCATCGTCTCGCACGACGAAGGTGTGCGCGGCGACACCACCGCCGAGTCCCTGGGCAAGCTCCGGCCGGCCTTCAGCAAGGACGGCACCGTGACCGCAGGCTCGTCCTCGCAGATCTCGGACGGCGCCTGCGCCGTGGTCGTGATGAGCAAGGCCAAGGCCGAGGAGCTCGGTCTGGAGTGGCTCGCGGAGATCGGTGCGCACGGCCAGGTCGCCGGACCCGACTCCACCTTGCAGCTGCAGCCGGCCAACGCCACCGCGAAGGCCTGCGAGAAGGAGGGCATCTCCCCCACGGAGCTCGACCTGGTCGAGTTCAACGAGGCGTTCGCCGCCGTCGGGATCTCCTCGGCCAGGGAGCTGGGGATCGCCGACGAGCTGGTCAACGTCAACGGCGGCGCCATCGCCATGGGACACCCCGTGGGCATGTCCGGCGCTCGCATCGTGCTGCACCTCGCGCTCGAGCTGAAGCGTCGCGGGGGTGGGACCGGTGCTGCAGCTCTGTGCGGCGGTGGCGGCCAGGGTGACGCCCTGATCGTGAAGGTGCCAGCTTCCTGACCGTGCTGTCCAGGTAGTCCCTGACGATCGGTCGCACGACACGTGCGGCCAGGTCGTCAGGGACTGTCCGCTCCGAGGGAGGGTGTGGCATGAGCAGACGGTCGACGGGCGACGTGCCCGCACTCGTCGAGAAGGCCAGGTCGGGCGACGCGCGTTCGGTCGCACGGCTGATCTCCCTGGTCGAGGACGCCTCGCCGTTGCTGCGCGAGGTGATGGCCGGACTGGCGCCGTACGCCGGGAACGCTCACGTGGTGGGCCTCACCGGCTCGCCCGGAGTCGGCAAGTCCACGTCGACCGCCGCGCTGGTGAAGGCGCTGCGTGCCCAGGACAAGCGCGTCGGCGTGCTCGCCGTCGACCCGTCGTCGCCCTTCTCCGGCGGGGCGCTGCTCGGTGACCGGGTGCGGATGCAGGACCACGCGCTCGACAAGTCCGTCTACATCCGCTCGATGGCCTCCCGCGGCCACCTCGGCGGACTGTCGTGGGCGACCCCCCAGGCCCTGCGGGTCCTGGACGCCGCGGGCTGCGACGTGATCCTCGTCGAAACCGTGGGCGTGGGCCAGAGCGAGGTCGAGATCGCCGCGATGGCCGACACCACGATGGTGCTGCTCGCCCCCGGGATGGGGGACGGGATCCAGGCCGCGAAGGCCGGCATCCTGGAGATCGGCGACCTCTACGTGATCAACAAGTCCGACCGGGACGGGGCCGACCAGGTGCGCCGGGAGCTGCGCGGCATGCTGGCGCTGGCGGACCGGCCCGAGGGCGCTTGGCGACCGGAGATCGTGAAGACCATCGCCAGCAAGAGCGAGGGCATCGACGAGGTGGCTGCCGCCATCGACCGGCACCGCGAGCACCTGGCGGCCAGCGGCGAGCTGCAGGTGCGACGGTTGCGTCGCGCCAGGGACGAGATCGAGGCGATCGCGGTGACCGCCCTGCGCCAGCAGTGGCGCGGGGTCCACGAGAACGCCGCCCTCGACGAGCTGGCAGCCGAGGTGATCGCCGGGGACAGCGACCCCTACGCGGCAGCGGACGTCCTCCTCGAGAGCCTCGAGTCCGGGACCACGAGCGCCTGAGCGAGGCTGGTCAGGCGGCTGAGATCACCTCGGCCACCCGCGCGGCCGCGAGCGGGTCGAAGAGGATCGTGTAGTGGTTCACCTCCGGCACGGTCTCGACGACCAGCCGGTCGACCTGCTCGGCGTAGCGCCGCACCGCGTCGGCGGGCAGCAGGCCAGGCGCCTGACCGAACATCCCCAACGGCGCGCAGAGCAGCTGTGCGGGGACCCGGAGGCCGCGCAGTGCGGAGTCGATGTCCTCGTGCAGCAGGAGCAGGTCCCTGCCGTCCGTGCGCACCGCCTCCTCGACCGCACGCGAGCGCACCCCCTCCGCGGTCACGAGTGCGTCGTAGCGGACGTAGGCATCGACCGCCTCGTCCCAGTGCGGCCCCAGTGCTGGGTGCTGCCGGAAGAGGTCCACGTAGTCCTCGACGTCGGCGTAGGTGCGGCCCAGCCGCTCCAGGGCCGGGCCCAAGGTGGCCGCGAGGACCTCGTCGGGATCCGCACCCGCCCGCAGCGGCAGCGGTAGGCCGCCGTCGACCATCACCAGTCGACGGAACAGGTCGGGCCTGGCCTCCACGGCCAGCAGAGCCACGTAGGCGCCCATGGAGTGACCCGCGATCACGATGCCGTGGCCCTGAGGGTCGAGCTCCTCGGCGGCGCGGCACAGGTCGTCGGCGTGCCGGCGCAGTCCGGTCGGCCCCGGCAGGTCGCGCGCGGCACCGCGGCCGCGCAGGTCAGGCGCGACCAAGGTCCAGCCGTCGGGCAGGGCCGCTGCGACTCTCGGCCAGCTCATCGCGGAGGCCGTGATGCCGTGGACGGCCAGCACCGTGCGGCCAGGGTCTGTCGTCGGCCCGGGGCCGAAGACGAGGGTCGGCAGGACCGCGTCGCCGACCTGCACCGAGCTCTGTCGCGGATGTGGGTCCATGGGTCGATGATGCACGCACAGCCCCGCTCCGAGCGCGCCTGGGCGCAGAACGGGCGCGATTTTGGTACAACGGTGATGTGGTGTGGGCGTTTCCGGCGCGTGCACTCCTTCCCCCGGACCCAAGGAGCGAGCGATGGACGGCGTGCTGAAGAAGGGCGTGGGCCTGCTCGTCATCTTGTTCCTGGGCTTCTGGCTCGTGCAGGACCCCAACGGGTTCGCCGACAGCGCCAAGAACACCACCGGCAGCATCTGGGACCTGCTGGTCAAGCTCTTCGACGCGGTCATCAGCTTCTTCAAGTCGATCAGCAGCTAGGCGAGCACCGTGGGGTGGCTGCGACGTACCCTGACCGACCCTGACATCGGGCGACACCTCCTCCGCGAGGAGGGTGAGGTCATCGTCGACATCGTGCGCAAGCACTGGGTCGTGTACATCGTGCCGACCGTGCTGTTCTACCTGGGGCTCGTCTCGATGACCGGCTTCGTCTTCTCCGCCATCGACCTCGCGTGGTTCCCGCTGGCTCTCGGTGTCGTGCTGGTCGCTTGGGGTGGCTGGAAGGCGCTGGCGGCGAACCTGGACTGCTTCGTGATCACCAACATGCGGGTGTTCCGGGTCAACGGCGTGCTGGCCCGCTCGCTGGCCACCATGCCGCTGGGGCGGATCCTGGACATCACGGTGGTCAAGCCGCTGCACGGTCGGCTGCTCGGCTTCGGGCACTTCACCTTCGAGTCGGCGGCCCAGGACCAGGGTCTGCGCGAGATCCGCTACGTCGGGAATCCCGACAAGCGTGACCTGGAGATCCAGCGGGTGGTCCAGCGCTCGGGCCTGCGCGGCCCGAAGGTCATCAACTGACGACTCAGCCCACGGGAAGTCCCGCCGCGGCCTGCAGGTCTCCGCGGATCGCGTCGAGCCGCCCCACGGCGTTGATCCGGGCGGCGTCCACGGCCCCGTCGTCCCCGGCCCCGTCGTCCCCGGCCCCGTCGTCCCCGGGGCCGGCTGGGGTCTCGACGGGGACGACGACCTCGAGGTAGCACTTCAGCTTGGGCTCGGTGCCGGAGGGGCGCACCACGACCCGACCGTGGTCCGCGAGACGCAAGCGGAGGCCGACGGTGGGCGGCAGGCCCCCCGATCCCACGGAGAGGTCGTCGATGCCCTCGACGGCGAGACCGCCGAGCGAGGTGGGGGGCTGCTCACGCAGCCGGTCGACGACGGCGGCGATCTCGTCGACGTCCTCCATCCTCACCGAGAGCTGGTCGGTGGCGTGCAGGCCGTGCTCGCGGGAGATGTCGTCGAGCAGGTCGCGCAGGGTGCGACCGGCTGCCTTGGCCCGCGCAGCGAGGTCGCAGACCATCAGCAGGGCCGAGATGCCGTCCTTGTCCTTCACGTGGGCGGGATCGACGCAGTAGCCCAGCGCCTCCTCGTAGCCGAAGGCCAGGCCTTCGACGCGACCGATCCACTTGAAGCCGGTGAGGGTCTCGGCGTAGGGCTGGCCGTGCGCGGCCGCCATCTTGCCCAGCAGGGAGGAGGACACGATGGAGGTCGCGTAGACCCCCGCGCGCGCCTGGTCGAGCAGGTGCTGGGCGAGCAGCGCCCCCACCTCGTCGCCGCGGAGCATCTGCCAGCCGTGCGGGCCGCCGGGCACGGCGACGGCGCAGCGGTCGGCGTCCGGGTCGTTGGCCACCACGATGTCCGCGTCGACCTCCCTGGCGAGCGCCATCGCGAGATCCATCGCGCCGGGCTCCTCGGGGTTGGGGAACGGCACCGTCGGGAAGTCGGGGTCCGGCTCGCCCTGCGCGGTGGCCACGTGGGGCTGGGTGAAGCCGGCCCGGTCCAGAGCGGTGAGCACCGAGGCACCGCCCACACCGTGCAGCGGGGTGTAGACGATGTCGAGGTCCCGGGGGCCGTTCCCAGCGAGGTCCACGACGGTCGAGAGGTAGCGGTCGAGCACGTCGTCCCCGAGGATCGCACCCCCGTCGCCCCGCGCGAGGCCGGCGATCGGTCCTGCAGCGGCGATCTTCGTGGCGATCTCCTCGTCGGCGGGGGGCACGATCTGGCTGCCGTCACCGAGGTAGACCTTGTAGCCGTTGTCCTGGGGCGGGTTGTGGCTGGCGGTGACCATCACGCCGGCCACGCACCCGAGGTCGCGGATGGCGAACGCGAGCAGGGGGGTGGGGAGTGGACGCGGAAGGGTGAGCGCCCGGAACCCGGCACCGGTCATCACCTCGGCGGTGTCCCGTGCGAAGACGTCGGAGTTGTGCCGGGCGTCGTAGCCGATCACGACGCCCTCGCCCGGGCCGGCACCGTGCTCCGCGAGGTACGCCGCGATGCCGGCCGCCGCGCGCAGGACCACGACGCGGTTCATCCGGTTGGGCCCGGCCCCCAGCGCGCCACGCAGTCCGGCGGTCCCGAACTCGAGCGTGCCCGCGAACCGGTCGGCGAGGTCGGCGGAGGAACCCTGCTCGATCAGCGCCTCGAGCTCGGCCCGCGTCACCGGGTCGGGGTCCTCGGCAGCCCAGGCACGAGCTCGGTCGAGGAGGTCGGTGTCGTCGGTCATGGCCACGAGGCTAGGCGATGCCGGACGAGGACCGCGGTCAGGAGAGCTCGGCGAGGGCGGGCAGGACCGTCTCGCACATCTGCGTCACGCTCCCGGCCGGGTCGTCTCGTCGCGGGCCCACCCAGACCTGGTCGATGCCCAGGGCGGCGTACTCCTCCATCGTGCGGAGGAAGCCGTCGAGGTCGCCGAGCGGGTCGTCGCCGGTGATCACGGTGCGCTGGATCTCGGCGGGGTCTCGTCCCACCGTGGCGCAGTGCCGGTCCAGCACCTCGAGCTTGTGGGCCATCTCGGCAGGCTCGAAGCCGAACAGGTTGCAGGCGTCGGCGTACTCCGCGACCAGGCGCAGGGTCTTCTGCTCGCCGCTGCCCCCGACCAGCACCCGAGGTCCCCCGTTCCGGAGCGGTGCCGGGCGGCACGCCGTCTCGGCCAGGCGGTAGTGGCGGCCGTCGAAGGACCCCTCGTCCTCGCCCCACATCTGGCGGCACACCTGCAGCGTCTCCTCGAGCCGCTCGAAGCGCTCGGAGGTGGACGGGAAGGGGACGCCGAGGCCGGCGTGCTCCCGTTCGTACCAGGCAGCGCCGATCCCGAGCATGGCGCGCCCGCCGCTGAGCACGTCGAGGGTGGCGACGATCTTCGCGAGCAGGCCGGGATGGCGGTAGGTGACGCCGGTGACGAGCAGCCCGAGCTCCACGTCGGTGGTCTGTCCTGCGAGGAAGCCCAGCGCGGTGTAGCCCTCGAGCATGGGCTCGGTGGGCCCGCCGAGGGTCTCCATCTGGAAGTAGTGGTCCATCATCGTCAGGGCACTGGCACCGCCCTCGTCGGCTGCGCGGGCCACGCGGGCAAGGGTCTCACCCAGGGTGGCCGGCCCGCCGGGCCAGCTCAGGTCGGCGCAGTGGATCGCCAGCTTCACAGGACCTCCGTCACAGGACCTCCGGGTCGTCGACCTCGCGCTCGGCGGTCAGGAGAGGACCGCGAGGGCGGCGTCGTAGTCCGGCTCCTGGCCGATGTCGGGGACGACCTCGGAGTGGACCACCTTGCCGTCCTGGTCGACCACGAGCACCGCACGCGCGAGCAGGCCCTCGAACGCACTGTCGAGCAGGCGCATCCCGTAGTCCTCGCCGAAGGACGAGCGAAACGCCGAACCGACCCGGACGTTGTCGATGCCCTCCGCGGCACAGAAGCCCGCCAGCGCGAACGGCAGGTCCACCGAGACGTTGAGGACCGTGGTGTCCTCGAGACCGGCCGCGAGCTCGTTGAACCGACGGACGCTCGCCTGGCACACGCCCGTGCCGATGCTCGGGAAGATGCTGATCACGATGCGGCCGGGGAGATCGGCCAGGCTGAACTCCGTGAGGTCGGAGTCGACGAGAGTGAAGTCGAGAGCCTTGTCGCCGATGGCGGGGAGCTCTCCGATCGTGTGTGCGGGGCTGCCCCCGAGCGCAGTGTTGGCCATGGGCGAAAAGTAGCCGAACCCACCTAGCGTCCGGTCCTCCGGCCGGACGCCAGGTCAGCTCGCGTTCTCCTGGTCGTCCTGGTCCTCGCCGACCTGCTGGTCCCCGTCCTGCTGGTCCCCGTCCTGCTGGTCCCCGCTCTGGTCCCCGTCCTGCTGGTCCCCGTCCTGCTGGTCCCCGTCCTGCTGGTCAGCGTCCTGCTGGTCAGCGTCGTCGGCGTCGTCGTCGGCGGCGGCGGGGTCGGCGGCGTCGTTGTTCGGGTCCTCGGGGTCGCTGAACGGAGCGGGTTCGCTCTCGTCGTAGTCGTCGTTGTCGGTGAACATCCCGCGCTCGACGTCGAAGTCGCGCTCGGTGTTGTCCACCTCGGCGTTCTCGGGCCTGTTGTCGGCGTCGAGGCGGCGCTCACGCTCCTCCTCGATCTCCTGCTTGGTCTCCTCGTCGGGCTCCTCGCCGGGGTCCAGACCCCTGCTCGACCCGTCACCGGAACCGTCCTCGCCCGACTCTGCGTCGTGGGAGTCGTCGTGGTCGGAGTCCCCTCTGCCGGATCCGGCGTCCCCGTTCTCCTCGGTCGGGTCGGCCTCCCCGGAGACGGGTCGGGAGCTCTCGTCCTCGAGGGTGCTGTTCTCGTCGGTCGTTGTCTGGTTCTCGGTGCCCGAGCTGCTCATGTGCCTCTCCCGCGGTCGGTATGCCGTCGTCGCTGTCTCGAGCGGCGGTCCGTGGCGTCGGCCGCCCGCTCCGTCCTACCGATACCCGCGCGGCCCCGGTTGCAACCTCAGATGCGCGGGACGAGGCTCCCGAGCAGTGCGCCCATCCTGGTGGCGGCGGAGCGGCCCGCCTCGAGGACCTCTTCGTGGTTGAGCGGCTCGCCGGTGATCCCGGCGGCGAGGTTGGTGACCAGGCTGATCCCGAGCACCTCCATCCCCGCCTCGCGCGCGGCGATCGCCTCCAGCGTCGTACTCATGCCGACGAGGGTGCCGCCGATGGCACGGACCATGCCGATCTCCGCGGGCGTCTCGTAGTGCGGCCCCGGCAGCTGGACGTAGACGCCCTCGTCGAGGGTGGGGTCGGCCTCCCGGCACAGGTCACGCAGACGGGGGCTGTAGAGATCGGTGAGATCGATGAAGTTGGCGCCCTCGACCGGTGAGGTCGCGGTCAGGTTGATGTGGTCGGCGATCAGCACCGGAGTGCCAGGGGTCCAGGTCTCGTCGAGGCCTCCGCAGCCGTTGGTGAGCACGACGCAGCGGCATCCGGCCGCCGCCGCGGTCCGGACGCCGTGGACCACCGAGCGCACGCCCAGACCCTCGTAGAAGTGCGTGCGTCCCAAGAACACGAGCAGGTTCGTGTCACCGGCGCGGACCGACCGGATCTTGCCGGCGTGCCCCGCGACGGCGGGCGCGGCGAAGCCGGGAAGGTCGGTCGAGCTGATCTCGGCCACCGCCTCGCCGAGCGCGTCGACGGCCGGCAGCCACCCGGAGCCCATCACGAGGGCGACGTCGTGTCGCTCGACCCCGGTCTTCTCGGCGAGCACACGGGCAGCCGCTTCGGCGTCCTGGACGTAGGTCGGGGTCATTCTGGTGAGCCTAGTAGTCCGCCCCACCTCGCCGCGCGGGCACTCCGCGGACGGCTCAGAGCGTCGAGCGGGCAGTTGAACGGCGTGCTTGCGGTGCCCGCTCAGCGTCGTACGGCGTGCCTGGAGTGCCCGCTCGGCGTCGGACGGCGTGCGCGGAGTGCCCGGTCGGCGGTCGGGGGGAGGGGGTCATCCGGTGAAGTTGGAGCGGCAGGGCCTCGAGCGCAGGGCGGCCACGTAGTCGGCGGGGGCGTCCGCGGCCTCGGCGGCGTCGGCCAGGGTGCCGAGGTAGGTCGCCGAGGGCAGGCCGCCCTCGAAGGCGTCGAGGACGTAGACCCAGGCGACCGTCTCGCCGCTGAACGTCGAGACCCGGACCTTGGTCTTGCGGAACAGCCCCGTGTCCGCGGAGTCCCACCCGTCGAGCTCGGTCACGTCCTCGTCGGTGACGTCGTAGAGCGCGACGAAGACCTGCTCGAAGGGGTCCTGCACGATCGTGGCCAGCGCGCCGTCCCAGCCGTGGTCCTCGCCGCCGAAGGTGAGCCGCCAGCCGATCAGCCACCCGGTCTCGCGGAGGGGGGAGTGCGGGCACCGCTCGCTCATCCGGACGGGATCGAGGTTGGTGCCGTAGGCGGCGTACAGCGTCATCGGGGTCGCCTCGGAGGTTCGAGCGCCTCGAGCAGCGTCTTGGACCGATGTGTCACGGGCGCAACAGTAGGGCCATCAACGGTGCGGTGGGAGTGCGACACAATGAGCAGGTGACGACACCTCACTTCGGCCAGGCCAACCGCGTCGTGATCATCGGTGGCGGCCCCGGTGGCTACGAGGCCGCGTTGGTGGCCGCCCAGCTCGGGGCGCAGGTCACCGTGGTCGACAGCGACGGGCTCGGCGGATCGGCCGTGGTCACTGACTGCGTGCCCAGCAAGACGCTGATCGCCACCGCGGAGCTGATGACCGAGTTCGCCGGCGCCCGGGAGCTCGGGGTGCGCCTCGAGGGCAAGGCGGGGGACGTCGATCACCAGCTCGTGGTGGACCTGGCCCGGGTCAACGAGCGGGTCCTGGGGCTGGCCGCCGACCAGTCCGCCGACATCGGCCGACGTCTCGACCGGGAGGACGTGCGGGTGCTGCGGGGCCGCGGACGGCTGGAGGGATCCGACACCGTCGTGGTCGACCTCGACGGAGGTGGCACCGAGCGGCTCCCGGCGGACGCCGTGCTCCTCGCGACCGGCGCGGCGCCCCGGACCCTCCCGGCGGCCGAGCCGGACGGCGAGCGGATCCTGACCTGGGAGCAGGTCTACGACCTCACCGAAGCACCCTCCAGGCTGGTGGTGGTCGGTTCGGGTGTGACCGGCGCCGAGTTCGCCAGCGGTTACATGGCGCTGGGGATCGAGGTCGTGCTGGTGTCCTCGCGCGACCGGGTGCTGCCCGGCGAGGACGCGGACGCAGCCAACCTCCTCGAGGACGTGCTCACCCGGCGCGGGATGGAGGTGCTCTCGCGGTCGCGGATGGAGTCGGTCGAGCGCGACGGCGACGAGGTCACCGTGACCCTCACCGACGGGCGCACCGTGGTGGGCTCGCACTGCCTGCTCGCGCTCGGCTCGATCCCGAAGACCGCCGACCTCGGGCTCGAGGAGGCCGGGGTGCAGGTCGACGAGGGCGGCTTCGTCAAGGTCGACCGGGTCTCACGCACCACGGCCCGGGGCGTGTACGCCGCAGGCGACTGCACCGGCGTGCTGATGCTCGCGAGCGTGGCCGCCATGCAGGGCCGGATCGCGATGTGGCACTTCCTCGGGGACGCCGTCACTCCGCTCGACCTGAAGCAGGTGGCCTCCAACGTGTTCACCGCACCCGAGATCGCCACCGTCGGGTGGTCCCAGAAGGCCGTGGACGAGGGGGAGATCGAGGCTGTGACGATCCGGCTCGACCTCGCCGGGAACGCGCGCGCCAAGATGCAGGGCGTCCGCGACGGCTTCGTGAAGCTGTTCTGCCGGCCAGGCACCGGGATCATCATCGGTGGCGTCGTGGTCGGTCCCCGTGCCAGCGAGCTGGTGCACCCGATATCGATCGCCGTCGCGGAGTCGCTGACCGCGGACCAGCTCGCGCACACGTTCACCGTCTACCCCTCGATGAGCGGCTCGGTGGCGGAGGCGGCCCGGCGGCTGCACCAGTCGCCGACCTGACGGGCAATTGCCCGCCAAATGACATTGTTGTCATTTCTGCGCGCCTTCTCTGGAATATCCAAAAGGGGCAAAAAGGATTAGCAGCAGGCGATACTGGGCCCGTTCCTGTTCCTCCCACGGGTCACTGGGGTCACCGATGTCACGCTCCTCGTTGCGCTCTCGCGCCACCTCCACGGGGGTCGCCGTGCTCGTCGCGGGGCTGGCGGCGACGCTCGTCGGTGGCCCTGCCACGGCCTCCCGCACGGTCTCGGAGAGCTATCCGGTGCCCGGGAGCGGGACTCTGAGCCTGACCGGGCACGGTTACGGCCACGGCCACGGGATGTCGCAGTACGGCGCCCAGGGAGCCGCCCGGCAGGGACTCGACCACCGCCAGATCCTCGCCTTCTACTACCCGGGAACGACCCTGGGGACCACCACGGGACCGATCAGCGTGCTGATCACCGGCGACACCGACAACGACGTGCGCGTGCTGCCGGCCAGCGGCCTGCGCGTCCGCGACACCCGCGACGGGTCGACGTACGCCCTGCCCACGACGGCCGGGATCAAGACCTGGCGGCTGCGGACCGTCGCCGGGGCCACGACGCTGGACTACGACGACGGCGCGTGGCACACCTACCTGCCCGGGGGCAAGGCCCTGGCCGGCGTCGCCGAGTTCTACGGTCCCGCAGTCCTCACCCTGCGCGTCGCCGGCACGACCCGCACCTACCGCGGTGCCCTGCGACTGGTCAGCTCGGACACCGTCAACGTGCTGCCGCTGGACGACTACGTCAAGGGGGTCGTGCCACGCGAGATGCCCGCGTCGTGGCTGCCTGCTGCCGTCCGGGCCCAGGCTGTCGCGGCGCGCACCTACGCCGCCCGCGACCGGGCCGACCACGCCACCCGCTACTACCAGACCTGTGACACCACGTCGTGCCAGGTGTACGGCGGGGTGGGCGCCGAGGACGCGCGGAGCAACGCCGCCGTCGACGCGACCGCCAACCAGGTCCTGAACCACCAGGGGCGGCCGGCGTTCACCCAGTTCGGCTCGAGCAGCGGCGGCTGGCTGGCCGCGGGCGGCCAGCCCTACCTGGTGGCCAAGGCCGACCCCTACGACGGCTTCAGCGGCAACCCGGTGCACAACTGGACCACCACGCTCACGCGCGCAGCGATCCAGAAGGCCTATCCCTCCCTCGGCACGCTGAACCGGGTGGTCATCACGCGTCGCGACGGCAACGGCGACTGGTCGGGCCGGGTCGAGGAGATGGTCCTGGACGGCAGCTCGGCCGACGTCACCCTCGGTGGGAGCACCTTCCGCTCGAAGTTCGGACTGCGCTCGCAGTGGTTCCGGTTCGGCTCGGGGAGCAGCACTCCAACGCCTCCGGACAGCACTGCCTCCGACAGCTCCCGCGTCTCCGCGATCGACCAGCGCTGGCGAGAGCTCGGGGGCAGGAAGTCCGTGCTGGGTGCTCCCCGCGGGTCCGAGTACGCCGTGGCCTCCGGCCGGGCACGCACCTTCAGGCACGGCAGGATCTACGCCAAGCAGGGCGTCGGCGCCCACGAGGTCTACGGCCGCGTCCTGCGGGCCTACCTCCGCAAGGGGGCGGTGACCTCGAGGCTCGGCTTTCCCACGGCGGGCCCCCAGCGGTTCCGGCGTGGCAGCTACGGCCGCTTCGAGGGCGGCGTGCTGAAGGTGTTCCGGTCCGGCAGGGTGCAGGTCAGCTATCGCTGATACGCGCCGGGGGGTACGCCGACCAGGTCGGTGAACTCGCGGGTGAAGTGCGCCTGGTCGAACCAGCCGTAGCGGTGCGCCAGGTCTGCGAGCGAGCCCTCGTAGCCGGCGTCGAGATCGCTCACGGCGTCGTGCATCCGGTAGCGGGCCAGGGTCCACTTCGGCGTTGCCCCGACGTACCTCTCGAAGAGTCGTTGCAGGCGCCGCTTCTCGATGCCGCACCGATGCTCGACCTGGCTCACGCGCACGAGCGAGCGATCCTCCAGCATCGTCGAGACGACGCCGAGGAGCGTGGTGTAGGCGCCCTCCGGGTTGGTCGCGGTGCCGGAGAGCACGGTGTCCACGCGCTCTCGGCATTCAGCGGGGGAGAGATCGGGCCCCAGCTCGCTCATCACGTCGACTACGTGCGCGGGGAGCACGCTGCGCGCCGGAACCGTGGCGTCACGGAGCGGGCGGGCGCTGACACCGGCCAGGCTCGCGAGCCCGCCGGGACGGAACTTGACCGCGAAGACCCAGCCGGCGTCCTGGACGGTGACGTCGAACCTGCGCGTGACGACGCCGGTGATCACCACGGGGTCCTTCCCGACGCCGGGGCGGAGGTGACCTCGCTCCACGCTGAGCGTGCACGCCGGATGGGGCAGGGTCGAGCTGGCATGGGTCGTCCCGGACGGCAGCTGCCAGCGCAGCAGCCAGTAGTTCTCGACCCACGGCTCCAGGGACTCGGCGCACGGCATCCGGTCGAGCCGGACGTGCCTGGCCAACTCGTCGGGCCGGAGCACGCCGGCCTCGGTCGAGGTCGGCGGGAGTGACGCGTTTGTCCTAGACCGCACGCCCTGATCCTAGGAGCGTCGAGGCATCGATCGACCCCTGAACACCGACCCTGAACAAGGAGGAACCACCGATGAGCACCTCTCCCGCCCGTCTCGCCATGGTGACCCTGGACTGCGCCGACCCTGAGGTCAGCGCGCGGTTCTGGTCCGGTCTGCTGGGCTGGGAGGTCGCCCACGCCGAGAAGGACTACGCGATGCTCACCGGACCCAGCCATGCGCTCGGCTTCGGCCGCGTCGAGGGGTACGCCGCACCCGGCTGGCCGAACGAGCACGGCAGCAAGCAGTTCCACCTCGACCTGGCCGTGGACGACCTCGACGCTGCGGAGCGGGTGGCCGTGGAGCTCGGTGCCACCGTGCCCGAGGAGCAACCGGGCGAGACCTGGCGGGTGCTGCTCGACCCCGCGGGACACCCGTTCTGTCTCACCCGGGCAGAGAACTGGGGCTAGCCTGCGGCGGCCGACCTCACCCGCCGGTCAGCACCAGCACCAGGTCTCCCCCTTCGACCTGCTGGGTGCCGCTGAAGGCGAGGCGCTCGACCGTGCCGCCCTTCGGGGCGGTGATCGAGGCCTCCATCTTCATCGCCTCGATCGTCGCGACGACCGCGCCCGCCTCCACGGAGTCCCCCTCGGCGACGTGCTGGGTGACGACGCCGTCGAAGGGCGCCGGGATCTGGCCCTCGTCCGTGGGATCGGCCTTCTCCTGCGCGGCCACCTCGGACTCGACCGACTCGTCGCGCACGTTCACCGGGCGCAGCTGGCCGTTGAGGGTGCACATCACCGACCGGTAGCCGCGCTCGTCGGGCTCGCTGATCGCCTGCAGTCCCAGGATCAGGCGCTTGCCCTCCTCGATCTCCACGACGTGCTCCTCACCGGACTGCAGCCCGTAGAGGTAGTCGCGGGTGTCCAGGATCGACACGTCCCCGTAGGTGACCAGGCTCTCGTCGTAGGCCTTCGTCGGGCCGGGGAACAGCAGCTCGTTGAGGGTGTGCCGCCGGCTCAGGCCCTGCACGGTGTTGGAGAGCCCCTCCTTCTGCTCGTCGGTGAGCTCGCCGACCGGCTGCTTCCAGGTGCGGCCCGCGAGGGCTCGCGTGCGGAACGGCTCGGGCCAGCCGCCAGGCGGGTCGCCGAGCTCGCCCGAGAGGAAGCCGATCACCGAGTCGGGGATGTCGAACTTCCCGGGGTTCTCCTCGAACTCCGCCGGGTCGGCGCCCACGGCCGCGAGATGGAGCGCGAGGTCGCCGACCACCTTGGAGGACGGCGTCACCTTGACGATGTTGCCGAGGATGTCGTTCGCCGCGGCGTACATGTCCTCGATCTGCTCGAACTTCTCACCCAGACCGAGCGCGATCGCCTGCTGCCGCAGGTTGGAGAGCTGCCCTCCGGGGATCTCGTGGGTGTAGACGCGCCCGGTGGGGGAGGCCAGGCCGGACTCGAACGGGGCGTAGACCCGACGGGTCGCCTCCCAGTACGGCTCGAGGGCGCAGACCGCATCGAGGTCCAGCCCCGTCTCACGCGCCGAGTGGTCGGTGGCGGCCACCAGGGCGGAGAGCGCCGGCTGGGAGGTCGTCCCCGCCATCGAGGCACTGGCGGCGTCGACGGCGTCCACGCCCGCGTCGATCGCTGCGACCAGGGTGGCGAGCTGTCCGCCGGGGGTGTCGTGGGTGTGCAGGTGCACGGGCAGGTCGAAGCGCTCCCGCAGCGCCGTGACCAGCGTCCGCGCGGCGGGAGCCCGGAGCAGCCCCGCCATGTCCTTGATCGCGAGCACGTGGGCACCCGCGTCGACGATCCGCTCGGCCAGCTCGAGGTAGTAGTCCAGGGTGTACAGCTTCTCGCCGGGGCTGCTCAGGTCGCCGGTGTAGCAGAGGGCGACCTCGGCGACGGTGGTGCCGGTGGCCCGGACGGCCTCGATCGCCGGTCGCATCTGCTCGACGTCGTTGAGGGCGTCGAAGATGCGGAAGATGTCGATGCCGGTCTCGGCCGCCTCGGCCACGAAGGCGTTGGTGACCTCGGTGGGGTACGGCATGTATCCCACGGTGTTGCGTCCACGCAGCAGCATCTGCAGGCACAGGTTGGGCATCGCCTGGCGGAGCTTCTCGAGCCGGTGCCACGGGTCCTCGTTGAGGAACCGTAGGGACACGTCGTACGTCGCGCCCCCCCACGCCTCGACGCTGAGCAGCTGGGGCAGCATCCGTGCCTCGTGCCCCGCCACGGCGAGCAGGTCCCGGGTGCGCACCCGTGTGGCGAGCAGCGACTGGTGCGCGTCACGGAACGTCGTGTCGGTGACGCCGACCCGGTCCTGCTGGCGCAGGTCTCGCGCGAAGGCCTCCGGGCCCAGTGACAGCAGCCGCTGGCGCGAACCGTCGGGAGCAGGGACGCCGAGGTCGAGATCGGGCAGCTTGGTCACGGGGTCCACGTGGGCGGGTGCCTCGCCGTGCGGCTTGTTGACGGTCACCTCGGCGAGCCAGTTCAGCAGTCGGGTGCCCCGGTCGGCGTTCGGGCGGGCCGCCACCAGCCCGGGGTGGTCCTCGATGAAGCTGGTGTTGAGCCGGCCCGCGAGGAAGTCGGGCTCGAGCAGCACGGCGCGCAGGAACGGGATGTTGGTGGCCACGCCGCGGATGCGGAACTCGTCGACGGCTCGGCGAGCCTTCTCCACCGCCATCTCGAAGGTGCGGCCCCGGCAGGTCAGCTTGGCGAGCATCGAGTCGAAGTGCGCCGAGATCTCGGCGCCCGTGTAGGTGGTGCCTCCGTCGAGCCGGATCCCCCCTCCGCCGGGGGAGCGGTAGGTCGTGATGCGACCGGTGTCGGGCCGGAAGCCGTTGGTCGGGTCCTCGGTGGTGATCCGGCACTGGAGCGCGGCGCCGCGCAGCCTGATCGAGTCCTGGCTCAGACCCAGGTCCGCCAACGTCTCCCCGGCCGCGATGCGCATCTGGCTCTGCACCAGGTCGACGTCGGTCACCTCCTCGGTCACGGTGTGCTCGACCTGGATGCGCGGGTTCATCTCGATGAAGTGGTACTCGTCGTCCTCGCCGAGCAGGAACTCGACGGTGCCGGCGTTGCGGTAGCCGATCTCGGTGGCGAAGCGCACCGCGTCGGCACACATCCGGCCGCGGATCGCCGGGTCGAGGTTGGGCGCCGGTGCGATCTCCACGACCTTCTGGTGACGGCGCTGCACCGAGCAGTCCCGCTCGAACAGGTGGATCACGTTTCCCTCGGCGTCCGCCAGGATCTGCACCTCGATGTGCCGCGGGTTGACCACCGCCTCCTCGATGAAGACGGTGGGGTCGCCGAAGGCTCCCTCGGCCTCGCGCATGCAGGTGTCGATCGCGTCCTTGAGGTCCGACTCGTCGTCCACCTTGCGCATGCCTCGCCCGCCGCCACCGGCCACGGCCTTGACGAAGAGCGGGTAGGTCAGCCCCTTCGCTTCCTCCATCAGTGCAGCGAGGTCGTCGTTGGGTGGCACCGACTCGAGGGTGGGGACGCCGGCCTCCTTGGCCGCCGCGATCGCGCGCGACTTGTTGCCGGTCAGCTCGAGCACGCCGGCAGTCGGGCCGATGAAGGTGATGCCGGCGTTGGCGCAGGCCTCGGCGAGGTGCGGGTTCTCCGAGAGGAACCCGTAACCGGGGTAGACGGCGTCGGCGCCGGACCTGATCGCGACCTCGACGATCGCCTCGGGGTCGAGGTAGGCGCGCACGGGGTGACCGTGCTCGCCGATCTCGTACGCCTCGTCCGCCTTCATCCGGTGCTCGGACCAGCGGTCCTCGTAGGGGAAGACGGCGACGGTGCGCGCACCCATCTCGGTCGCGGCTCGGCACGCCCGGATGGCGATCTCGCCGCGGTTGGCCACCAGGATCTTGGAGAACATGGGGATGAATCTAGTGCCGCCCCGGCACGGGTGCGTTGCGCGTCCAGGGGTCTCGCTGGGCGGACGCGCCGAGGACCAGGAGGGAGGTGCGGGCGGCCTCGGAGGGTTGGTGACCTCGGGCTAGGGTCGGATCCATGTTCGGAATCGGGGCGCCAGAGATGATCGTGATGCTGTTGTTCATGCTCGGAGGCTTGGCCGTCGGGCTGTTCGGGCTCTACTGGCTGATCCGGCTGGCGGTGCGCCACGGCAGCCAGGACGCGAGCTCCCACTCGGCCCGCGGCGTCATCGACGTCCCACGCCAGCGCTGACCCGCCTTCCGGTCAGCTCGTGCCCGTCAACCGGATCGTTCCCGACGTCCTCACGACCTCGATGGCCGAGGCGGTGCGCTTCTACGTCGACGTCGTGGGGCTCGAGGTGGTGATGGACCTCGGCTGGATCGTCACGCTGGCCGACCCTGGTGATCTCGCGGTCCAGCTGAGCCTGATGACGCACGACGCGACGGCACCGGTGGTGCCCGTCGCCTCGATCGAGGTCAGCGACGTCGATGCCGCCTACGCGGCTGCCCTGGCGCGCGGGGACGAGATCGTGCATCCCCTGACCCTCGAGCCGTGGGGGGTGCGCCGTTTCTTCGTCCGCGACCCGAGTGGAGCGGTGGTCAACGTGCTGACGCACGCCTGAGCACCTTGGCACGCCGCGCCTCGACGAATCTGAGACTATCCTCATGTATTCTGCAGCCATGACCACCCTGGCGAACGACCCCGCGGAGTTCCTGCCGCGACGGCGTCCGTCACAGGAGCGCAGCCGACGTCGCTTCGACGACATCCTGCGCGCTGCTCGGGCCCTGCTCGTCGAGGTCGGTTTCGAGGCCTTCACCTCCGAGCAGGTGGCGCTGCGGGCCGGCGTGCCGATCGGCTCGCTCTACCAGTTCTTCGGCAACAAGTTCGCGATCATCTGCGAGCTCGACCGCCTCGACACCGTCAACGTGCAGGTCGAGCTGGAGAAGTTCGCAGGGGAGATCCCGAGCCTGGACTGGGCACAGCTGCTGGAGAAGCTGCTCGACCACCTCGCGGCGCTGTGGCGCACCGACCCCTCCCGCCGAGCCGTGTGGCTGGCGATGCAGGCCACGCCTCCGACCCGGGCGATCGCGGCAGGGCACGAGCGCGAGCTCGCGGTGCAGGTCACCCGGCTGCTGGCTCCGCTGACTCCCGGGTCGAAGCTCGCCCAGCGACAGGTGATCGCCGAGGTGCTCGTGCACGTCACGTACTCGATGCTGAACTTCTCGATCCGGGACGGGCAGTCGCACCCCGACGCCGTCGTCCAGCTGAAGACGATGCTGACGGGCTACCTGATGGCCACCGAGGCCGATGCGGTCCAGAAGCGTCCCGAGCGCCGGTAGGCACCGGCTGGACCTGCCCGGCTGCCTGTCCGGCTAGACGGTATGGAGTGACCGCTCAGGAGCGCTGAGGGTTGCGGGCCGGGGCCTCGCTCACACATGTTCGTGGGTTACCGAGCAGGGGCGTCCTGCTCGGCCTATCCGACAGTTGTGATGGAGGCCCCGGTGTTTTCTGAGCGTACGAGTGTTGGGCTCGACGTGCACGCACGATCTGTTGCTGCGGCAGCGATCGATGGCGTCACGGGCGAGCTGTTGCAGGCCAAGCTGACCCCTGCCCATGACCACATCCGTGGCTGGATACGGGCCCTGCCCGGGCCGGTCGCGGTGACCTATGAGGCCGGCCCGACCGGGTTCGGGCTTTCGCGGGCGTTGAACACCGAGGGGATCCGGTGCGTGGTCGCTGCCCCCTCGAAGCTGCAGCGTCCCTCGGGGGATCGGGTCAAGACCGACGCCAGGGACGCTGTCCATCTGGCCAGGTTGCTGCGACTTGATGAGGTCACCCCGGTGGTGGTGCCCTCGGTGGAACAAGAAGCTGCCCGTGACCTGGTCCGAGCCCGCGAGGACTGTCGTGGTGATCTGATGCGCGCCCGGCACAGGCTCTCGAAACTGCTGCTGCGCCAAGGGATCGTCTACTACGACGGGCAGGCCTGGACCGGCAAGCACGACGCCTGGCTGCGCCGAATCGGGGCGCAGAGCTTTCCCAACCGGGCGACCACCATGACCTTTGAGTCCGACTACGAGGCCACCTTGGTCATCAGCGCCCGCAGGGACCGGCTCGACAAGGCGATCGAGGCCATGGCCTCTGACTCGCCGTTCACCCCGATCGTGCGACGCCTCGGGTGTTTGCGCGGGGTCTCGACCCTGACCGGGTTCGCGCTCGCGGTCGAGATCGGCGAGTGGGACCGGTTCACCGGCAACACCATCGGTTCCTTCGTGGGTCTGGTGCCCAGCGAACACTCCTCAGGATCCTCCCGGGTCCAGGGATCGATCACCAAGACCGGCAACACCCACGCCCGACGGCTGCTGGTCGAGGCTGCCTGGCACCACCGGCACCGATACGTCGCCGGCAAGACCATCCGCGATCGCTGGGAACTGGTTGGCCCGGCAGCACGAGCTCGTGGTGATGAGGGCAACCGGCGACTACACCAGCGGTGGGTGAGGTTCACCGAGCGCCGCAAACGGCCCACCATCGCCAACGTCGCGATCGCCCGCGAGCTCGCCGGCTGGTGCTGGTCCCTGGCGATGCTCGAGGAGTAGCAACCCACGATCTGCTTCGAAGTCCATGAGGCTGGTGGCAGCGCGTGGAGCGACCCGCGAAACACCTATGAGCAACGAGCCCTGATCACCACACAGGCGCTCGCGACGCTCGACTCTAGACACGCGGTCCCGCTCCTGCCGAAAGCACCGTCCTGCGGTATCCAACCCGCGAATATCAGTCTGACCGCGCGTCGCGAACGACACGCTCGCCAAGCCCAAGACGACGAAGCAAGAGGCGCCCGCTCCGAGCAATCGGGACGGGCGCCTCAACCTGCCTATTGACAGAAGGTCACTCCATATCAGGTGTGATGCCCAGCGACGTTGGTCGAGATCGTGCGACGAAACGATCTGAGTCTCTAGACGGGTGAAGACCTCCCGATGTGGAGTGGAGCTACCTAGGAACCACTCTTCGACCAGGAGGTCTTCATGTCCCACGCTACCCATGCGAACGCTGCTTTGACCCCTCGCGCCCGACTGAGGATTGCCCGGCTGATCGTCGAGCAGGACTGGCCCATCCCACGGGCAGCCGAGCGCTACGACGTCTCGTGGCGCACCGCGAAGAAGTGGGCGGACCGATACCGGACCGAAGGGCCTGCCGGAATGAACGACCGCTCCTCGCGGCCGCACTCTCAGCCGAACCGCACCCCGGCCCCGGTGGTGCGCAAGATCGTGCACCTGCGCTGGAAGCAGCGACTCGGCCCGGTTGAGATCGGTGACCGCCTCAACATGCCGTCCTCCACGGTCCACGCGGTCCTGGTCCGCTGCAGGATCAACCGGCTGACCCACGTCGACCGGGCCACCGGTGAACCGATCCGCCGTTATGAGCACGCACGTCCCGGTGACTTGATCCACGTCGACGTGAAGAAACTCGGGAAGGTCCCCGACGGCGGTGGGTGGCGCTTCGTCGGTCGCCAGCAAGGTGAGCGGAACCGGTCCGCAACGATGCTGCGCACCGGTGCTCCTCGCAGCAAGCACCGGGACCCGGTGATCGGGATCTGCTACCTGCACACCGTGATCGATGACCACTCCCGGGTCGCCTACGTCGAGGCCCACGACGATGAGACCAAGGAGACCGCTACCGAGGTCTTGAAGAACGCAGTCGCCTGGTTCGCCGATCGCGGCGTCACCGTCCAGCGGGTGCTGTCCGACAACGGCAGCTGCTACAAGTCGCATCTCTGGCGCGACACCTGCAAGGACCTGGGCATCACGCCGAAGAAGACCCGGCCCTACCGGCCACAGACGAACGGGAAGATCGAGCGCTTCCATCGGACCCTGGCCGAAGGCTGGGCCTTCAAGAAGTTCTACAACTCCGAGTCAGCTCGGCTGGCCGCTCTGCCAGCATGGGTGCACGAGTACAACCACCACCGGCCCCACTCAGCAATCAAGAAGGCCACACCTATCACCAGATTGAACAACCTGGCTGGGCATCACAGCTAGGTCTGCTCTGCGGACGCCTGCCGGAGCACGACGAACGCGACGGCGATGTCAGCGCTCGGGTCGTGCGACAACGACACGAGGACCTCGTAGTCGGCCATGGCGTGGGCGATGGCGCCGTGCAGACGGGCCGCGGGACGGCCCCACGCATCGGTGCGCACCTCGATCTCGCGCAGGTCCACCGACGCAGGGTCGATGACCTCGGGGTGGCCGAAGCAGGTGCTCGACCATGCCTTGACCACCGCCTCCTTCGCGGCCCAGCGGGCGGCGAGGCTCTGCGCCTCGCCCCCGGCTCCGGCGCGGGCCGCGCGGCGTTCACCAGCGGTGAACGCGCGCGCGAACCGTGTGCCGGGCTCGGCGAGCTGTTCGGCGAAGGCGCTGATGCCGACCACGTCGACACCGACGGCGGCAGTACCTGCCACCGAGCCGGGGTCGAGCGGGCCGGAGACCGACCCGCTCGACTGGCTGGTCACCGAGCGGCCCGGTCGTACACGCCGTTCGCTCCGAGTCGCGCCTGCGGGTCGACGAGCATCGCGCTCTCGTCGGCCTTCGTGTGGACCAGCGAGCTGTCCGCGAAGCGGCGCTGCTCGGGCTTGCGGTAGAGCGGCGCACCTCCGCACATCGCGTCGAGGCGACGTGCCTCACCGGCGACGAGGCGAGCCGTGGCGGCCTGCAGCCAGGTCTCGCGCTGCGCCGGGCTCAGGGCTGCCACGAAGGCTCCGGGGTGGGCCACGGCGATCATCGCGGAGACGTGGCCGAAGCCCAGGCTGGTGAGCAGCCCGGCACGCATCGGCCCGGTGCGCAGCGACTCACGCAACCAGACGAGGTGCGCGTTCTCGGCCAGCGTCTCGTCGACGCAGTCGAGCCCACGGTTCGGCGGGATGGTCCCGCCGGCCAGCGTCTGGCACAGGCCGATGAGCTGGAACGCCGCGGCGCCGCCCTTGGCGTGCCCGGTCAGCGACTTCTGGCTCACCACGTAGAGCGGCGAGCCCTCGGTCCGGCCGAGCGCGGCGGCGAGCTTCTCGTGCAGCTGCGACTCGTTGGGGTCGTTGGCAGCCGTGGAGGTGTCGTGCTTGGAGACCACCGCGACGTCGTCGGCACCGAGGCCGAGCGCAGCGAGGCCCTTGGCCAGCGGCGAGTCCACGCCGCCGATACCGGCGCCCAGGGCGCCGATCCCGGGAGCGGGGATCGAGGTGTGGATGCCGTCGGCGAACGAGCCCGCGTAGGCCACGACACCGAGCACGGGCAGCCCGAGCTCCACAGCCACGTCACCGCGGGCCAGTACGACGGTGCCGCCGCCCTGTCCCTCGACGAACCCGCCGCGACGGCGGTCGTTGGGACGGCTGACGTGCCGCTCCTCGATGCCCTTGGCGATCATCTCGGCGGAGTCGGCGGTCGCGCTCATGTTGCCGAAGCCGACGATGCCCTCGATGCCCAGGTCGTCGAAGCCGCCGGTGACGACCACGCTGGCCTTGTCGAGCCGGATCTTGTCCACGCCCTCCTCGACGCTGACCGCGGCGGTCGCACAGGCGGCCACCGGGTGCACCATCGAGCCGTAGCCACCGAGATAGGACTGCACGGTGTGCGCGGCGATCACGTTGGGCAGTGCCTCCTGCAGGACGTCGTTCGGCGGCTGCTCACCGAGCAGCGCGTCGACGTACATCTTGCGGGTGGACTGCATGCCACCGATGCCGGTGCCCTGGGTGTTCGCGAACTTCGTCGGGTGGATCCAGCGCAGCAGCTCGGCGGGCTCGAAGCCGGAGGACACGAACGCGTCCACGGTCGCCACGAGGTTCCAGGCCGCGAGCCGGTCCGTCGACTCCGTCATCGAGCCGAGGCCCCACACCTTCGGGTCGAACCCGTCGGGGATCTGGGCGCCCACGAAGCGCGAGAGCTTGAACCTGCGCGGCACGCGCATCTCGCTGCCCGCGAGCCGGGTGACGCGCCAGTCGCCGTCCTCGGTGGGCGCGATCCGCGTGTGCTTCGGAGCAGCCGCCACCATGGCGTCGGCCTCGTCCTTGGTCCGCACCACGAACGAGGTGTCCTCGTCGAGGAAGACCGGGACCACGAGCGGTGCGGTGCCCTCGAGCAGCGCGCCGTCATCGCGATAGCTGCGGATGCCGACGCTGCTCTCGATCTGCTCGGCGTAGCGCTCGACCACGTCGGCCTCGCTCAACGCCTCGCCGCTCGCCACGTCGTGCCAGCCGGCGACCGGCTCGTGCTCCCACACGATCAGGCCGGTGGTCCAGGCGAGCTCGAGCACTCCGGCCGGGGACAGGCGGTCCTCGACCTCGAGCTCGAAGCGGGTGCGGGCGGAGCCGACGGGTCCGAGCTCGCCGGCACCGACGATGACCACCATGTCCTCGGGACGTGCCTGCGTGCTCGGCCAGTCCATGGTCGGCTGGGTGGTTCCCCAGCCAGCGGGGTGCGTCAGGGCGAGCAACGCCTCCGTGGACCCGTCGCCGCTCTCCTCGGCCGTGGCGGCGGTCTCGGCTGCCTCACGGGCCTCACGTCCCAGCGCTGCCAGGTCGAGGTCGGCCTCGCCGAGGCCACCGGTGAGGTCGGCCACGATCGGGGCGACCGCGGCGGACTCGCGGGACGCGGTGCTGCACAGCTCGAGCAGCTCCGCCGCCATCTCCTGCGGCGACCAGGTGCGCACACCGGCCTCGGTGACGGCGTCGACCAGCGGGTCGTTGTGGCCCATCAGGCCGGTGCCGCGGACCCAGCCGATCTGGGCGTGCGCGAAGGAGATGCGCGCCGCCCAGTCCTGCTCGGCGTGCCAGCGCTGGACGAACGCGTCGAAGGCGGCCTTGGCCTCGCCGTACGCACCGTCCCCGCCGAAGCGGCCGCGGTTCGGCGAGCCGGGGAGCACGACGTGCACCCGACGGCCGATCCTGTGGTCGGCGCCCTGGGCGGCCAGACCGGTCACCAGACGCTCCACGCCCCAGAGCAGCACGCGGAACTCCACCTCGGCGCGCGGGCCGGCGTCGGCTGCCGTGCCCTGCACCGCTGGAGCGGCGAACGGGAAGACCAGCGTCGGGGCGAGCGCGGGGCGCACCTCGGTGTTGGACCCACCGGCCGACTCCACGACGGGGGAGGAGATCCACTCGACGAGAGCGTCGACGTCGGCGTACGACGCCAGGTTGGCCGGCAGCACCCAGAGGGTGGCACCGGTCGACGCGTGGTCACGGTAGAGGCCACGGAAGAACGCCAGCCGGTCGGCGTCGAGACGCGAGGTGGTGGCCACGACCGTGGCACCTCCGCGCAGCAGGTCGCCGACGACGGCACCCGCGATCGAGCCGGGCGCGGCGCCGGTCACCACGGCGACCTCGCCGGCCCACTCGTGCTCGGTGCCGGTCGCTGAGAGGACCTCGTCGTAGAAGGGCGCCACGTCGGAGCGCTGCTCGCGACGGGCCCGGTCCAGCCACCAGCCGGCCTGGGCCAGGGCGTTCTGGTCGAGTCCTGCGAAGCCGCGTCCGCGGGCCGACTCGTCGCCGATCCAGACGCGGGCGAAGTCCTCGCGGACCGAGGCCCAACGGTCGTCGAGCAGCACCGCGCGGCGGGCGTCGAAGGACGGGGAGACCTTCCGGGCCCAGTCCGAACCGAGCTCGGACTCGACGAGCCTGACCAGCTCGGCGTCCAGGTCGTCGGTCTCCTCGACCGCAGCCGGGTCGGCGAGTCCGAGCCGGCCGAGCAGGTGTCGTGCCGTCGAGGCGAGCACGCCGTCGGTGCCGGTGATCGACTCGGTGATCTCACCGAGCGCAGCGGCATCGACCGTCGCACCCCCGCCGCCGGCAGCGGCGGGCATGCTCACGGAGACGCCGTGGGCCGTGCCCACGGCCTGGACGGCTCGGTCCACGACCGAGCCGAGGTCGCTGAGGTCCATGTCGAAGCCGAGCGACCCACCGCGGGTGGAGGACCCGTCGCGCAGGCCGGCGGCCAGCTCGGCGGAGACGTGGGAGACCCAGCCGGGGCCGAGCTGCCAGGTCTCGCGGATGCGCTCGGTGATCGCGGCGGGCTTGCTGCCGGCCGAACCGGCGAACTTGCGCAGCTGCTCGCTCACGGCCTCGGTCAGCACCGGTCCGAAGGCGGAGTAGGTGCGGGCCAGCTTGGTGACCTTGGCGGAGAGTGCGTTCCAGTCCGCCTCGGCCGCACCGTCGATCGCGCCGAGCGAGAGCTCGGCACCGAGGTCGACGAGCAGCTGGTTGCGACGCGACGAGACCCCGTCGCACAGCGCCTCGATCGTGTCGGCGGTGCCGATCTGGTCGGGGCGGACCTTGGTGCGCAGGGCAGCCAGGGTCCGGGTGGCGTCGGCCGCCGTGTAGGCCAGGTCGGCGGGGCGCTCCGCACCGGCTGCGGCCACCGGGGCAGCAGCAGGGGCGTCGCTGACGGGGCTCGACGGCGCCGCCTCGGCGGGGGCCGCCGAGGAGGCCTCGGCCGTGTCGGTCTCCGGCTCGTCGTCCACGGCGGGCGCGTCGGTCGCGAAGACCACGGCCGCGTCACGCGAGGAGTTCACGATCCTGGGTGCGACGCCGTCGAAGGTGGCGAGCCTGGTCGTCTGCGACGCCAGGTTGGCCAGGGTGGGGGCGTTGGCGACGCCGACCTCGACGAACTGCTCGATGCCGAGGCCCTCGTGCTCGGGAGCACCGAAGAGCAGGTCCTGGGTCTCGATCCAGCGCACCGGGCTGGCGAACTGCCAGGCGAGCAGCTCGATCAGCAGGGCGCGGCCGAGCCGGGCCGGGTCGGCCTCCCAGGTGGCCCAGTCCGCGAGCGCCGGCTTGAGCAGCGGCGAGTCGACGTACTGCGCGACCTCCTCGACGTAGGAGCGGTCGAGGGTGAACAGCCGCGGCACGAGGTTGGGGATGTAGCGGCCGATGAGCACCGACGGGTCGATGGACTCGGGCAGCAGGTCGTCGAGGCGCTGCCGGAAGTCGTCGACCCCGGCGTGCAGCTCGGAGGAGTGGAACGGCACGTCGATGCCCGGAACCAGGATGTAGGCAGGCTTGCCGCCCACCCGTGCCCGACGCTCCTCGATGACCTTCTCCAGGGCCTCGAGCCCGGCGACCGTGCCTGCGATGGCGTACTGCGAGCCGCGCAGGTTGTAGTTGACGATCTGGATGAACTCGCCGCTCCGCTCGGCCACCTCGGCCACGAAACCGGCGACGTCGTCGTCGTCGAGGTCGATCTGCGAGGGACGGATCGCCGCGAGCCGGTAGTTGCTCCGTCCGTGCGCGTCGCGGGGCACGAGGTGGTGCATCGCCATGCCGCGACGGAAGACGATCTCCAGCAGTGCCTCGAGCGGGAGGATGCCGGTGACGGCGGCCAGCGCGTTGTACTCGCCCACGGAGTGGCCACAGGTGATGGCGCCCTCGACGAAGACACCGGCCTCACGCATCTCGGCGACCTGGGCGACCGCGAGGGTCGCCATGGCCACCTGCGTGAACTGGGTCAGGAAGAGCACGCCGTCCGGGTGACGGTGCAGCTCGTGGTCGGCCCAGAGCTCGGTCGGGTTGTCGCGGACCACGGCGAGGATCGAGAAGCCGAGCGCGGCGCGCGTGTGCGCGTCGGCGCGGTCCCAGACCTGGCGGGCGGCGGCGGAGCGGGTGCGGGCCTCCAGGCCCATGCCCTGGCTCTGGATGCCCTGGCCCGGGAAGGCGTACGCCGTCCGGGGAGCCGCCACGACCGCCTGGGCGACCATCGCGAGCTCGCCGTCGGCGCGGCAGGTCACCTCGACGACGGTGTCCCCACCGAGCACGCCGGTGCGCTCGACGGTGATCTCCACGGAAGCACCTGGCTGCAGCGGGGCGACCCAGCGGGCGAGCCAGCCCCGGATGGGCCGTGGGTGGTGCGTGGCGCCGACGGAGGCGGCAGCACGCTGCGCCACGGCGGAGAGCCACATGCCGTGCACGATCGGGCCCTCGAACCCGGCGAGGCGGGCAGCAGGGACGTCGGTGTGCAGCGGGTTGTGGTCGCCACTGACCGCGGCGAAGGCTCCCATGTGGTGGGGAGCTGTGACCGTGAAGCGGTCGAGGCGGGCGCGGGGCTTCTCCTCGGCCCCGACGACGAGGTCGGCGGGAGCAGCGAGCTCCTCGGCGCCGACGCGGCCACGGACCATGAAGCGCTCGTGCAGTGTCGCGACGGTCGCCCCGGCAGAGGTGCTGACCTCGACGTCGACCGCGATCACGTGCCCGACGGTGGTGTCCGAGATGGTGCCGCGCGTCGCGGTGATCGTGAGCTCGTCGCCGTCCTCGAGGGCGGCGAGACCGTCGCCCGGCAGGTCGACCCGGTGGTCGAGGTGGACCAGGTCGAGCAGCCCCTCGACGGCGCCGATGCAGGCGAAGACAGCCGGCCAGGCGAGCCCCACGAGCGTGTCGGGGACAGCCTGCTCCTGCGGGTCGGCGACGGCGTCGCCGCGACGGGTGCGGGCCGGGTTCGTGACACCGATGTGGTCGGAGACCAGGTCCGCGGAGAAGGTGGTCCGCAGCGTCGCGGAGCCGTCAGCGGTCTCGGGCAGGTTGCCACCCGCGGTGAGAGCCAGGAGGGACCCCATCGCCTCGGCGGCAGCGTCCTCGGAGATCACCGGCAACCGCCCGCCCGCCACCCCGGAGAGGTCGACGCGCAGCGACAGCTCGCCGCGCGAGAGCGGCACCCTCAGCGTGGCGGTGTGATCTCCGTCGGAGGTCAGGGAGGCAGCAGTCCCGTGCAGCCGGTGCAGCGGGTTGCCGACCACGCGTCCGGCCCAGACCATGTCGGGTGACCGCAGGGCGGCGTCGACCAGGGTCGCGTCCGAGCCGACGGTGGTGCGGCTGGTCGCGCGGTGCGCGGATGCGCCCGAGCCCTGCAGGTCAGCCACGATCGCGGCCTCGAAACGGTCCAGCAGGTCCGCGACCGGCTCGTCGACCTCGGTGATGCCGCCCACGGCCACCGGGCCGGGGATGACGATCACCTGGTCGGCGCCGTAGGACTCGTCGTGGGCCTGCCACAGGGAGTCCGAGCGCCACCAGCGGCGGACGTCGGCGTCGATGACGGGGACGAAGTTGACCGGCTTCCCGGGACGACGGCAGATCTCCAGGAAGAACTGGACGTCCGCCGGGTGCAGCAGGCAGCTCGCCGCCTCGGGATAGGCCGCCACGAGCGTGTCGATGGCGGTGCCGGGCTGCTCGAGGTCCACGTCGAGACGCTCGATCGGGCCCGAGGTCTCGGGGTGCACGCGTGCCGCGGCGCGGTCGAGCATCTCCTCGAACCGGGCGCGGAAGGTGACGTCGAGCCACGTGCCCGACCCCTCGCCGGTCATCGCGCAGTGGCCGGGGCCGGCCAGCTCGACGTAGCGACGCAGCCACTGCTCGTAGGTCATCGTGGGCACGTCGCCGAAGTACGGCTTGCAGGTCTGCGCCATGGCCGTGACGAGCTCGTCCTTGCGGGCCAGTGCCGCCTCGGCGTCCCCGGCCACCTGGTCGAGGATGCGGCCGCAGCGCGAGGCCGCGTTGTCGATCTCGTGGATGTCCGCGCCCAGCTGGCTGCGGCCCGAGGTGACGTTGCCGGCACTGCGGCCGGCACCGACCCATCCGCCGTTGACCGACGTGGGAATGCCGGGGGTCTCGACGAGCAGCTGCTTGACCGAAGCCGACGTGGTGGCCTCCTTGGTGGCCATCGCCGCGGTGCCGATCAGGACGCCGTCGACGGGCATCGCGGTCTCGCCGTGCGAGGTCGCCCACGCGCCGGTGAGGTAGTCGACCGCGCGGTCCGGCGTACCGATGCCGCCGCCGACGCAGACGACGAGGTTCGGCACCGAACGCAAGTCCGGGTACGTCGCGAGCAACAGCTCGTCGAGGTCCTCCCACGAGTGGTGTCCCCCCGCGACACCACCCTCGATGTGGGCGATCACCGTCGTCTCGACCTCACGGGCGATGGCGATGACCTGACGGATCTGGCGGACGGTGCCTGGCTTGAACACGACGTGGCTGATGCCGGAGTCGTGCAGGTCCTCCATGATCGCGACTGCTTCGTCGAGCTCGGGGATGCCGGCGCTGATCACCAGGCCGTCGAGCGGCGCACCCGCGAGGCGCGCCTTCTGGACGAGTCGCTGCCCACCGACCTGCATCTTCCACAGGTAGGGGTCGAGGAAGAGGGTGTTGAACTGCGCGGTGCGCCCCTCGTCGAGGAGATCGCTCAGACGCGCCAGGTTGCGGGCGAAGATGTGCTCGGTCACCTGACCGCCGCCCGCGAGCTCGGCCCAGTGACCGGCGTTGGCGGCAGCCGCGACGATCTCGGGGTCGACGGTGGTCGGTGTCATGCCGGCGAGCAGGATCGGGGACTTCCCGGTCAGCCGGGTGAACGCGGTGTCGACGACGGGCTTGCCGTCGCCGAGGTCGATCAGCCGGGGAGCGTGCTTCGACCAGTCTGCGGCGAGCGGCACCGAGGCTCCGGAGGTGAACAGGAGGTCGCGGCCCGCGGGGGTTGCGGACGGCACGACGGTCACTCCGCGGCCGCGCAGGGCCCGGCCGGTCATGTTCGCCGAGAGGTCCGCGGGTCCGAGGTCGATGACCCACCGGGTGTTCGGGCCGACGGCGTCCGCGAGCTCGCGGGGCCAGTCGACGGTCTCCACGCAGATCGCGTGGGCGAGGTGCTCGGTCAGGCCGGCGTCCAGACCGCAGGTCTCGGCCCAGTCACGGGCCATGGCGACCGCGGGTGCGAGCGCGGGGTGGTGGAAGCCGAGAGCGACGGGTACGGACTCGACGCTGGGGTTGAACGCGCGTCCGCCACGCACCTTGGACTCGATCTGCGCGGCGTCGACGGCGACGCGCTTCTCGATGGCGGAGCGCAGCCGGCGCAGCGCGTCAGCCGTGCCGCTGACGACGAAGCGTCGGGGACCGTTGACGGCAGCCACGGTCGCCGCGTCACCGTCACGGGACACCTCGGCGACGAGGTCCTGGACCTCGGTGAGGTCGGCACCGCTGACCGCGAGCATGGGGGACTCGGCGCCGTGCGGCACCAGACCGGCTCGCCGACCCACGATCGCGGAGGCGGCCCCGATGAGCCGGGCGATCGCCATCAGCTGCACGTCGCTGCCGGCGCCCTCACGACGGCCGGCGAACGCCGCGACGCCGATGATCCCCTGGGAGTGCCCGGCCGAGGCGATCGGCGCGGTCTGGGTCAGGTCCAGACCCTCCTGGGCCAGCAGGTCGAGCGTGGCGAGCTGGGTGAGCAGCACGCCCGGCATGGCGAGCGCGGCTCCGATGGTGTCGTTCAGCTCGGGGGTGACGTCCTCGGCGAGCCACACCTGCGGCTCGAACGGACGGGGAAGGGCAGCGGCCAGCTCGCCGGCCACCGGAGCGACCAGGCGCGCGGACTCCTCGACCAGGTCGGCGACCCGGGAGGTCTCGGAGCGCTCGTCGGCGATCTCGGACAGGGTGGTGAACCAGTCCGCGCCCTGCCCCCCGAAGGTGACGGCGAACTCCTCGCCCTCGGCGAGACGCTCGGCCAGGCTGAGGCCGCTCTCGGGGTTCGTCCGGTTGCCGTCGCGGTTGTCGTCGGAGTCATGGGTCAGCGTGGTGGGGGGTAGCTGCGTCATATGAGGACTATCTCATGTTCACGCGCCGAACCTGAAACGGTCCTCACGTTTTTCACGTGGATGTCATCTATCTCACGCGTACTCGTCGGTAGCCACCGACCCATGTTTCCGCGATGTCTCTTTGCGCCCTAATCTGTGAGCCATGACGACGTTCCGGGCAGCAGATCGTGTCGACCCCCCGCTGGCAGGAGACGAGGCGGCCACGTTGCTGGGGTTCTTGAACTACCAGCGCGACACGCTGAGATGGAAGTGCACCGGCCTCGACGCCGCCCAGCTCGAGAGGTCGCTGGCGCCGACGTCGATGACGCTCGGTGGCCTGCTCAAGCACTGCGCCGTGGTGGAGGCGGGCTGGCTGAACCAGACCTTCGCGGGCGGTGTCGCCAAGCCGTCCTGGTTCGACGACCTCGACCAGGACGACCCGGACTGGTCCTTCACCTCGGCGTCCGGGGCCTCACCGGAGCAGCTGTTCGCCTGGTTCGACGAGTCGATCGCGGTCTCGGACCGAGTCATCGGCGAGGCCCTGGCCGGCCCCGACGGTCTCGGCGCGCTGTCCGAGGAGGTCCTCGAGGACGGGCAACGGTTCTCGGTGCGGTGGATCATCTGCCACCTGATCGAGGAGTACGCGCGCCACAACGGCCACGCCGACCTCCTGCGGGAGTCGATCGACGGGCTGGCCGGCGAGTAGCCCGCTCGATCCGGCCCTGGGCCGGCCCTGGGCCGGCCCTGTGCCGGCTGGTGCCGCTGAGCTACTCGGCGTCCTTGATCTCGCAGATGACCTCACCGTTGGTCACTCCGGACCCGACCTCGGCCTTGAGCCCGGAGACGGTCCCGGCGCGGTGCGCCTTGATCGGCTGCTCCATCTTCATCGCCTCCAGCACCACGATCACGTCGCCCTCCTCGACCGAGGCACCTTCCTCCACCGCGACCTTGACGATCGTGCCCTGCATCGGCGAGGCGACGGAGTCACCTGACGCGGCGGCGCCGGACTTCTTGCCGGCCGCTCGCTTCGGCTTCCTGGCAGCGCCCGCTGCACTTCCACCGAGAGCTGCGAGGCCGGCCGGCATCACCACCTCGAGCCGACGACCGCCGACCTCGACGGTCACCTTGTGGCGCTCGTCCGGCTCGCCCGCCTCGGCCACGTCTCCGCCGTACGGCGTGATCTGGTTGTCGAACTCGGTCTCGATCCAGGAGGTGTAGACGCTGAACTCCTCCGGGTCCTCGACCGGTGTGCCGATGAAGGCAGGGTCGCTGACCACGGCGGCGTGGAACGGGATGACGGTCGGCATGCCGTCGACCACGAACTCCGAGAGGGCGCGACGGGAGCGTTCGAGCGCCTGGGTGCGGTCGCGGCCGCTGACGATGAGCTTGGCGATCAGCGAGTCGAAGGCGCCGGGGATGGTCTCGCCCTCCTCGTAGCCGGCGTCGAGCCGGATGCCGGGGCCCGAAGGAGGCGCCCACTTCGAGAGTGTCCCGGGGGCGGGCATGAAGTTGGCGCCACCGTCCTCGGCGTTGATGCGGAACTCGATCGAGTGCCCGCTCACGCGGGGGTCGCCGTACCCGATCTCCTCGCCGGCAGCGAGCCGGAACATCTCGCGCACGAGGTCGAGGCCGGTGACCTCCTCGGAGACGCAGTGCTCCACCTGGAGCCGGGTGTTCACCTCGAGGAACGAAATCGTGCCGTCCTGGCCGACGAGGAACTCGCACGTGCCGGCGCCGACGTACTTCGCCTCCCGGAGGATCGCCTTGGAGGACTCGTAGAGGGTGTTCACCTGGTCCTGGGTGAGGAACGGCGCAGGCGCCTCCTCGACGAGCTTCTGGTGCCGCCGCTGCAGGGAGCAGTCCCGGGTGGAGACCACGACGACGTTGCCGTGCTGGTCGGCGAGGCACTGGGTCTCGACGTGGCGCGGCTTGTCGAGGTACTTCTCCACGAAGCACTCGCCACGGCCGAAGGCGCTCTTGGCCTCACGCACGGCCGACTCGAACATCTCGGCGACCTCCTCGCGCTTGCGGGCGACCTTCAGGCCGCGGCCGCCACCACCGAAGGCAGCCTTGATGGCGATGGGCAGGCCGATCTCGTCGGCGAACTTCTCCACCTCGGCCGCGTTCTCGACGGGGTCCTTGGTGCCGGGAGCAAGGGGTGCCCCCACCTTCTCGGCGATGTGGCGGGCCCTGACCTTGTCGCCGAGGTTCTCGATCGCCTCGGGCGGCGGCCCGATCCAGACCAGCCCGGCGTCGAGAACTGCCTGGGCGAAGTCGCGGTTCTCGGCGAGGAAGCCGTAACCGGGGTGGACCGAGTCGGCCCCCGACCTCTCCGCTGCGGCGACGATCTTGTCGATGTCGAGGTAGGAGTCGGCCGGAGTGGCGCCTCCGAGGGAGTGCGCCTCGTCGGCGAGGCGGACGAACAGCGCGTCCCGGTCGGGCTCGGCGTAGACGGCGACGCTGCCGATGCCCGCGTCCTTGCAGGCGCGGATGACTCGTACGGCGATCTCACCCCGGTTGGCGATCAGGACCTTCTGGAGCGGTTTGACCTCCGGCGTACCGGCCACGGTGGGTCTCCTTCAGCGGGGATGGGTTCCTCGCCGGGAGTCTAGGACCTCGTGCTCCGCGCTTCGCAGGGCGTCCGGCCCGCCCCCGCTCGGCCGTCCCGCCCGGCAGTACGGTGAGGCCCATGACCACCGGGGTGCACATCCTCATCGACACCGCGGACCCGTGCGAGCGGTCCGCCCGCTCGCTGTGAACGGGGGACTCCCGTTCGACCCCATCGACGAGGCGGCGCGTCAGTGGTCGCGGCACTGGGACGGCGTCGCGCAGATGCACGCCGTCACGTCCCTGATGCGGGTGCAGCAGCTCGTCATCGGCAGGCTGGACGCACTGCTCAAGCCGCTGGGGCTGACCTTCGCCCGCTACGAGGCCCTGGTCCTGCTCAGCTTCGCCTCGCGGGGCTCACTTCCGCTGGGGAAGATGGGCGAGCGACTCCAGGTGCACCCCACGTCGGTGACCTCGATCGTCGACCGGCTGGAGGCTGCCGGCCTGGTCGCCCGTCGTCGCCACCCCGAGGACGGTCGCGGGGTGCTCGCGGAGATCACCGAGAGTGGCCGCGCCCTGGTCGAGCGGGCCACGGCGGTGCTGGTCGGCGCGGACTTCGGGCTCGGCGCCCTCGACGACGCGGCCCTCGGTGAGCTCTCGGCCCTGCTGCGACCGATCAGGGAGTCCGCCGGGGACTTCTGACCGCGGGCGGCTAGGTGAAACTAGTAGGACGTCCTACTATCGCTGTCATGGATGCACGCGAACGCTGGCAGGACCGTTACTCGAAGTCGCGGGTGCGCGACGCAGACTTCACCACGCTCTCGCAGATGGAGGTCGAGCCCGCCTACGGCACCGACGACTCCGAGTGGCCGGGGGAGTTCCCCTACACGCGTGGCCTCTACGCGACCGGCTACCGGGGCCGTGCCTGGACGATCCGGCAGTTCGCGGGCTTCGGCAACGCGCAGCAGACCAACGAGCGCTACAAGATGATCCTGGGTCGCGGCGGTGGCGGTCTCTCGGTCGCCTTCGACATGCCCACCTTGATGGGCCGCGACTCCGACGACGCCCAGAGCCTCGGCGAGGTCGGCCACTGCGGCGTGGCCATCGACTCGGCCGCGGACATGGATGTGCTCTTCGACGGGATCGCCCTCGACGAGGTCACCACCTCCATGACGATCAGTGGCCCCGCCGTACCGGTCTTCTGCATGTACCTCGTGGCCGCCGAGCGCCAGGGTGCCGACATCAGCAAGCTGAACGGCACCCTGCAGACCGACATCTTCAAGGAGTACATCGCGCAGAAGGAGTGGCTGTTCACGCCTGAGCCGCACCTGAAGCTGATCGGCGACCTGATGGAGTACTGCGCCGAGAACATTCCGGCGTACAAGCCGCTCAGTGTCTCCGGCTACCACATCCGAGAGGCGGGCTCGACGGCCGCGCAGGAGCTGGCGTTCACCCTCGCCGACGGGTTCGGCTACATCGAGCTCGGGTTGTCGCGCGGCTTGGACATCGACGCTTTCGCGCCGGGGCTGAGCTTCTTCTTCGACAGCCACCTCGACTTCTTCGAGGAGATCGCGAAGTTCCGCGCTGCGCGCAGGATCTGGGCGCGCTGGGTGCGTGACGTCTACGGCGCGAAGACCGAGAAGGCGCAGTGGATGCGGTTCCACACCCAGACGGCCGGCGTCTCCCTCACGGCCCAGCAGCCCTACAACAACGTCGTGCGCACCAGCGTCGAGGCGCTCGCCGCCGTGCTCGGCGGCACCAACTCGCTGCACACCAACGCCCTCGACGAGACCCTGGCGTTGCCGAGCGAGCAGGCCGCCGAGATCGCTCTGCGCACCCAGCAGGTGATCATGGAGGAGACAGGGGTGGTCAACGTGGCGGACCCTCTGGGCGGCTCCTGGTACGTCGAGGCGCTCACCGACAAGCTCGAGGCCGAGGCGAACGCGATCTTCGACAAGATCCTCGAGATGGGTGGCTCCGACCTGCGCCACGACCAGACCGAGAAGCTCGCCCAGTCCGCCCGCGACGGCCACGACCCGGTCACCCAGGGACTGCTGCGCGGGATCGAGGACGGCTGGTTCATGTCCGAGATCGCCGAGGCCGCGTTCGCCTACCAGGTCGCACTCGAGAAGGGAGAGAAGAAGGTGGTCGGCGTGAACTGCCACCACGACTCGGTGACCAGCGACCTGGAGATCATGCGCGTCTCGCACGAGGTCGAGACCGAGCAGGTGCGCATCCTCGCTGACCGGCGGCAGGGACGAGACGAGGGTGCCGTGTCCGCAGCGATCGAGGCGATGCTCCTGGCGGCGAAGGAGGACCGCAACATGGTCCCGTCCATGCTCGACGCCTGCCGGGCCGAGGCCACGCTCGGGGAGATCTGCGACTCCCTGCGTGAGGTGTGGGGGGAGTACCGGGAGCCTGCCCGCTTCTAGGGCCCCCTTCCAGGCCCGCCTGCACGACCCGACTCCAGGACCCGCCTCTAGGGCACAGCCGGGCAACCTCGGGCCGACCGGGGACTGAGGTGCTGGCGCAGCGCCCGGGCCATCTGGCCCATCTCCACCCGCGCGTTCTCGGGGTTCAGGAAGTAGTGGTCGGCCCCGGTGACCTGGCGGTGCTCCACCGGCACGCCGGCCCCGGCCAGCCGACGCGCGTAGGCCTCCCCCTCCCGGTGAAGCAGGTCGAGCTCGGCGGTCACGATCATGGTGGGCGGCAGGTGGGCCACGCTGTCCGCGCGAAGGGGTGAGGCGTAGGCCTCGTTCCGGCGTTCCGCATCCTCGAAGTAGGTGGCCCGGACGAGCCGGTGGATCGACTCACCGAGCATCGGGGAGCCGACGGGCTGCTTCTCGGCGTAGTCCTCGACGAGGTCGAGTGCGGGGACCCCGAGCAGCTGGAACCTCGGTGTGAAGCTGCCACGGTCGCGAGCCTGCAGACAGGCCGATGCGGCCAGGTTCGCCCCAGCGCTGAACCCGCCGACGGCCAGCCGTCGGCCGTCGAGGCCGTGCTCGTGCCCGCGCCTCGCGAGGTATGCCGCCACGTCGTGCGCCTCCTCCTGGGCCACCGGGTAGCGCACCTGGGGTGCGGCGTCGTAGTCCACCGAGACCACGGCGACCCCCGCCTCCGCTGCGACGAAGCGCGCGAAGAAGTCGTCCATCTGCGGGTAGCGCATGATGAAGGCTCCGCCGTGCAGGTGCAGGTACACCGGCGGCAGGTCGACGGCCGGGGGGAGGTACACCTCGCACTGCACCGGGCCGTGCCGGGTCGGCACCCTGATCGAGCGTGGAGGGGGGAGGTCCTGGCCCGCCACCTGGAGGGCTCGCCCGTAGCGGACGGTCATCGGCGCGCTCTTCTGCATCAGCCAGGCTCGGACGGCTGCGGCTCTCACCGGGGTGGTTCGCTGACAGTCGGCGATCGGATTGGCTCAGGTCGGCTGGTGGGCGGTGAAGGCCGCCGCGGTGGCCGGCAGGGTGAGCTCGAAGACGCTCCCGCCACCATCCGGATTCTCGCCCACCCAGATGTGGCCGCCGTGTCGTTCCACGATCCGTTTGCAGATGGCGAGCCCCAGCCCGGTCCCGTCGTACCCCACGCCGCCTCCGCGGTGGAACTGCTCGAAGACCTGGTCGCGTTGGTCGACAGGTATGCCGATGCCGTTGTCCCGGACCCGGACGGTGACCCAGCTCGGGTCGCGGGACTCGTCAGTGACCTGGACCAGTGGCGCGCGGCCAGGCTCGACGTACTTCAACGCGTTGCCGATGAGGTTGTCGAACACCTGCGAGAGCAGGGCGCTGTCACCCCAGACCCGTGGCAGAGGAGCCACCTTGACCCGAGGCGTCGTGGTCAGTGGGTCGGTGCGTGCGGCGGCCAGCTTCGCCACCAGCTCGTGCAGGTCGACGTACTCGCAACGCAGGTGCCGATCGACGGCCACGGCATGACCGAGCAGGTCCGCGATCAGCTCCTGCATGCGCCCGACGGAGGACTGGATGCTGGCAAGCATCGGTTCGGCGGTCTGGCGAGGCACGACCTCCGCCCTCGAGAACTCGTCGCGCAGCAGGTCCGCCCAGCCGGAAAGCACCGTCAGGGGGCTGTTGAGGTCGTGCGCGACCGTGCCGGCGAAGCGGGTGAGGTCCTCACGGTGCTCCCGCTCGACCGAGACGTCCCTCACGCTCACCATCACCCGGCGAGGTCGGCCCGGTTCGACCGGGAGGGCGACTGCCAAGATCTCGACGGTGCGCCTGGACCCGTCGTCGGCCGACACCAGGTGGAAGTCCTGACGCTCGATCGGTTCGCCGGCCAGGGCGCGCAGGTAGGGCAGGTCGTCCTCCGCGAGGGACTGCCCGTCCAGCTTGTAGAGGTGGTAGGTCTCCGCAGGCTGCACGTAGGCGTCCCCACCCCCGGGCGGGGCGGCCGTCTGGGGGAACAGCCGTCGCAGGGCGCTGTTGGTGTGCACGAAGCGGCCGCCCTGCTCGATGATGGCCACGCCGTCGGTGAGGTTCTCGAGCATCAGGACCAGCTCGTCCATGCGTCGCGCAGCCCCCTCCTCCGCGTGGACCAATCGCTCCACCGTGGCCGAGAGCTGCTCCCGCGACAGGCCCACCACCAGGGCGGTGACGGTCATCACCACCACGAAGAACTGGGTGACCAGGGCCTTGCCCTCCGCCGAGGCGAGCTCGTCGAGCGGTCCGTAGCCCTGCGCGGTGAAGACGATCGCGGCCAGGCTGACGCCCAGCGCGAATCCGGCAGCGACCACGGGGGGGAAGCGCAGCGACACCCAGACCACCCCGAGCGCCAAGATGAACAGCGTCGGCGCCTGCGGGTGCCGCGCGAAGGTGAACCACATCCAGGCTGCCATCACGGCCGAGACCGCCAGCAGCTCGGCGAGCATGCGGGTGCGCCACCTCGGCGGGGCCTCGGCGCCCTTGCCACGGGCGAGGATCCCCCCGAGCAGGAGCCCGAACGCGCCGAACGCGACCAGGCTGGCCGTGGCACGGCCCGCACGCAGCCAGAGGAGCGACCAGTCCTCGGCGAGCAGCGCGACCCCGAGCCCGGTGCGGATGCTCGCGGACAGAACCGTGCTGGCGACGACCAGCATCAGGTACACCCCGAACTCCGCGGGCCGCACCGGTGGCCGCCGCCCGCCACCGCCCCAGAGCTGGGGTGCCAGCCTGCGCATGCCCAGCAGCACCGCCGGAGCCGGCAGCAGCAGCACCAGGCTGAGGAGGGCGACGAGCGGGTCATCACCGGAACCGAGCGCGACGACCAGCCCCAGCAGGATCATCAGCGGACCGATCACCCGCCAGGACCGCAACGAGCCGCTCGCGAGCCACAGGAGTGCGATGGCTACGGGGGGACCGAAGACCCCCGTCTGGGAGGCCACCAACGTGTTGCGTCCGAGCAGGGCCGCGGTGACGAACGCGGCCGACCACAGCACGACCCGGGTGACCTCGGGCATGCGTCGTCCTTGCGAGTGGTCCCTCCCCACCAGCCAAGTATGGCCGGGACCCACCCGTCGCGGCCGAGTCGGGTCGGTTGACACAATGGACCTCATGACCCAGCAGCCCTTCTCGCGACCAGGCGCCATCGACCTCTCCGGCCTGCAGCCACCCGCCGGTCCAGCCCCCGGTTCAGCCTCTGGTCCCGACTTCGCGGGAGGTGTGGCCGGCAGCACGGCCTACACCGTCCCGGTCACCGAGCAGAACTTCCAGGAGGTCCTCGAGACCTCACGGACCGCCCCGGTCCTGCTCTGCTTCGAGAGCCCGACCCGATCGCCGGAGAGCGTGCAGCTCGCCGAAGCGATGCAGACGCTCTCGACGGAGTTCGAGGGCAGGTTCCTCTGCGCCCGGGTCGACATCGACTCGGCCCCCCAGATCGCACAGGCGATGCAGATCCCCTCCGTGCCGCTGGTCGTCCTGGTGGCCCAGGGGCGACCGATGCCACTCCTGCAGAACCTGGCGCCGCTCGAGGACCTGCGCCAGACCATCACCCAGGTGCTCCAGCAGCTGACCGCGAGCGGCTTCACCGGCCGGCACCAGCCCCGGACGAGCAACGGTGCGGTCGACGACGAGACCGGTGAGGAGCTCCTCGACCCGCGCTACGCCCCCGCCCAGGACGCGCTGGAGCGCGGGGACATCGACGCCGCGGTCGCCGAGTACGAGAAGCTCGTCGACGCGAATCCCGCGGACAACGAGGCCGCTGCCGGCCTGGCGATGGCGAGGCTGCTCAAGCGGACCGAGGGAGTCGACCTGGCCCAGGCGCGCGAGGCTGCAGCAGCGAACCCCGATGACGTCGATGCCCAGACGATGGTGGCCGACCTCGACCTCCTCGGCGGCCACGTCGAGGACGCCTTCGACCGGCTGATCGCGTTGGTACGACGTACGGCGGGGGACGAGCGGAACGCTGCCCGGACCCACCTGATCGCCATGTTCGGTGCGGTCGGCGACGCCGACCCGCGGGTGATGCGTGCCCGCCGGGACCTGGCCTCGGCACTGTTCTGAGCTGACGGGCGCGCCGTGGGGGCGGCTCTGCCACCATGGTGCGCATGAATCAGGGTCCGGCCACCACGCTGCCGTGGTCGGGGCTCTCCGGGGTGGGCCAGCTCTACGTCACCAGCGTCGGGGCGGTCGCCGTGCTGACCGTGCTCGAGGGTTCGCAGGCCTGGTACGTCGCGCTCGTCGTGCTGGCGCTGCCGCTCAGCCTGCTCGCCCTGTGGGTCGCCTTCTACGCCGGGACGGCGGTCGGGTTCGTTCTCGGCGCGGATCCCGGAGCGTTGTCCTGGCCGGCGGCCGTGGTGTGGGTGGGCGTCTGGACGACGACGGCCTGGGTCAACGCCCAGCTCGGGCAGAAGGTGTTGACGCGCGGATGGGCGGCGATCGCTCCCAGGCCGCCGGTCGAGGACGAGGACAGCTACTAGGCCGGGAGGCCGCGCCCGCTCTCGGTGTACGCCGGCCCCGGCGCGTCGGTGAGGTTCCGCAGGGCGGACTCGATCCTGCGCGCCGTGAAGTCGGCGCACCGCTCGCGCACCTCGTCAGGGGTGAAGAAGCCGGCGGAGCGGATCTCCCTCTCCTGGCGCACGATCGTGTCCACCAGGCCGGCGTCGACCACGCCGCCGTCGAAGACGAGGCAGATCGCGTCGTCCCAGCCGCCCCACGGCGGCAACCAGTCGGTGAGCAGCAGCGGTCCGGCCGTGATCCTCAGCCCGAGCTCCTCGTGGATCTCGCGCTCGACGGCGAGCTGTGGCGACTCGCTCACCTCGACCACCCCACCCGGCAGGTCCAGGTCACGCTTGTAGGTGAGCTGGCACAGCAGCACCCGAGCGTCGGTGGAGCGGATCAGCAGCTGGCTGATCGCCCGCTTGCGGGGCAGGAACGAGTTGAGCAGGGACCGGAAGCCCTTCGGGTCCTCGAGCGGCGTGTCGTCCACGAGCCGGGCGTAGACGATCCGGTCCGAGTCCTCGGCGACCCCGCGGGCGACGCCCTCGCGCAGCAGCCCGGCGAAGGTCGCGACGCGTTGGGCGGTCTCGTCCTGAGGGTCGACGTGGGTCTCGACGCGCGTGCTGCCGCCCTTGAAGGCCGACTCGACGACCCGGCGTACCTCGTCGGCCGACGCGCGCAGGCCCTGGTCCTGGAGCTCGACGGTCCACGAGACCCGGACCACGCCGGGAGCGACGGGGGTGAGCTCGGCAGACACACCGCAACCCTAAGCCGTCCCACGGCTCGCCGGTGTCACCCACCGGCAGCCGTGCCGACCTGTCAGCCCTTCGTGTTCGCCAGCCAGAGCGTCGCGAGCGGCGGGATGCGCAGTCGGGCGGAGCTCGGCTGGCCGCCGTGGGGCGTGTCGTGCGCCGTCACGGTGCCGAGGTTGCCGACCCCCGAGCCGCCGTAGATCTCCGCGTCGGTGTTGATGACCTCTCGCCACTCGCCGGCCGACGGCAGGCCCAGCAGGTAGCCCTCGTGCGGGAGGGCCGAGAAGTTCGTCACGCAGGCCAGTGCACTCCCGTCGGAACCCCAGCGCAGGAAGGCGACCGTGTTGCGTGGAGCGTCGTCGGCGTCGATCCACTGGAAGCCCTGCGGTGCGGTGTCCTGCGACCACAGCGAGGGGCTCGCGGCGTAGACGCTGTTGAGGTCGGAGACGAGGCGATGCACACCGTGGTGCCCCGGGTCGCCCAGCAGGTGCCAGTCGAGTGATCTCTGCTCGGCCCACTCCTGGTCCTGGGCGAACTCCTGGCCCATGAACAGCAGCTGCTTGCCCGGGTGGGCCCACTGCCAGGACAGGAACGCCCGCACGTTGGCGAGCTGCTGCCAGCGGTCGCCCGGCATCTTGCGCAGGAGAGAGCCCTTGCCGTGCACGACCTCGTCGTGGCTGATCGGCAGCACGTAGTTCTCCGAGAACGCGTAGACCATGCTGAACGTCAGCTGGTTGTGGTGGTACCCACGGTGCACGGGCTCCCGGGCGATGTAGTCGAGGCTGTCGTGCATCCAGCCCATGTTCCACTTGAAGCCGAACCCGAGTCCGCCGGCGCTGGTCGGCTGGGTCACTCCCGGCCAGGACGTCGACTCCTCCGCGATCGTGATGGCACCGGGAACGCGCTTGTAGATGGTGCCGTTGAGCTCTTTGAGGAACTCCTCGGCCTCGAGGTTCTCGCGGCCCCCCTTGACGTTCGGCTGCCACCCGCCCGGCTCGCGTGAGTAGTCGAGGTAGAGCATCGAGGCGACGGCGTCGACGCGGATGCCGTCGATGTGGAACTCCTCGAGCCAGTAGAGCGCGTTGGCGACCAGGAAGTTGCGGACCTCCTTGCGGCCGAAGTTGAACACGTAGGTGCCCCAGTCCGGGTGCTCCCCGCGGCTCGGGTTCGGGTCCTCGTAGAGGGGGGTGCCGTCGAACCGGGCCAGCGCGAAGTCGTCCTTCGGGAAGTGTGCGGGCACCCAGTCGACGATCACACCGATGCCTGCGTGGTGCAGGGCCTGGACCAGGCGACGGAAACCGTCGGGGTCGCCGAAGCGTGCCGTGGGCGCGTAGTAGGACGTGACCTGATAGCCCCACGACCCTCCGAAGGGGTGCTCCATCACCGGCAGCAGCTCGACGTGGGTGAAGCCCATCTCGACGACGTACGCCGTCAGCTGCTCGGCCAGCTCGTCATAGCTGAGGGGCCCACCCCCGTCGTGCTTGCGCCACGAGCCGAGGTGCACCTCGTAGACCGACATGGGCTGCTGGTCGGGCCGCGCCGTGGCGGCCCGCTCGGTCATCCAGTCGTCGTCGGTCCAGGTGTGGGTGCTCTCGAAGACGCGAGATGCCGTGGCCGGAGGGACCTCGGCGTAGAAGGCCATCGGGTCGGCCTTGTCGCGCCACTCACCGTCGGCTCCGCGGACGTGGAACTTGTAGCTCTCACCCGAGCCGATCCCCGGCACGAACGCCTCCCAGACGCCTGAGGTGCCGACCTGGGTCATCGGGCTGCGGCTGCCGTCCCAGCCGTTGAAGTCTCCGCGGACCTGCATCTCGCGTGCGGCGGGGGCCCAGACCCGGAACGCCGTTCCGCCCTGACCGACGTGGGCGCCCAGGGCGGCCCAGAGCTGCTCGTGGCGGCCCTCGTTGATGAGGTGGATGTCCAGGTCGCCGATGGTCGGTTCGCTCATGGGGTGGCTCCGATCCGGTGAATTGCCTGCATGGGGATGTCGACCCAGGTGGGTCGGTTGCGTGCTTCGTAGATCACTTCGTAGACGGCCTTGTCTGCCTCGTAGGCGTCGATCATCGTCTCATCGGCACTGGACAGCGCCGACTCGCCCGCGTCGGTGCGACCTTGGGTGTATCCCTCGAGGAAAGCGGTCCGGTTGCGCGAGAGCCACTCCTGGGCCCGATAGCTGATCTGCCCGCTCGGCTCCTCGGAGGAGTAGAGGTCCTTGATCACCGACTTCGCCGCGTAGTCGAAGGAGCGCAGCATGCCGGCGACGTCGCGCCAGGGCGAGTCGGGCAGGCGCCGCTCGGCGAGCGGCTTGGCCGGCTCTCCCTCGAAGTCGACCAGCTTCCAGCCCCGGGAGGTTCGCAGGGTCTGGCCCAGGTGCAGGTCTCCGTGGACACGGTGGACCTCCCCGGTGGTCTCGGCGAGCCGGCCGAAGACCTCCTCGAGGGCGTCGGAGTGCGTGGCCAGCTCGGGGACGACGCCGATCGCCACGGCGAGCCGCTGGCGCATCGCGGCCGCGGTCGCGGCGGCGTCGAAGGGCTGCGTGCCGAACTCCTGTCGCATCAGCTGGTGCACCTCGCTGACGGTGAGTCCCAGACGGTGCGCCTCGCCGGCGAAGTCGCCGCCGACCTCGTCGGCGTGCAGATCGGCCTCGGCGAACAGGTTGCGGGCACTGGCCAGCGCGAGCTCCCAGCCGTCGCTGGCGGTGCGCAGGAACTGCTGCAGCATGGCCAGCTGGATCGGTTCGTCACCCTCGGCTGCCGGAGCGAGCTCGAGCCACCCGTAGAGGTCGGCGATGCTGTGCGTGCCGCGGCGGGTGAGCGCGTCGTGGATCTCGATGTCGGGATTGACCCCGGGCGTCAACCTCCGGAAGACCTTCATCAGGGCGTCGTCACCGAAGGCGAGGGAGGAGTTGCTCTGCTCACCGCTGAACAGGGTCGAGTGGGTGCTCAGGTCGAGGTCGTGGTCACCGGTGCGGTGGAAGGTCAGGCCCGCCTCGCTCGTCCGCGCGGGCCCGTCCGTCGCTGACCGGAACTCCTCGAGCCAGACATGGGTCGCGTCGCGGTCGTGCAGGGCGTCGTAGACGTAGCGACCCTCGACCAGAGCGATGAAGGAGTGGCCGATGCGGTCCTGCGGCTCGGCGTACGACGCCACGGGGACCTGGTAGACGTCGGTCTCCGGTGCCGAAGCCGGGTCGGGCGCTGGGTTCGCGAAGGTCAGGGTGATCAGGCCGATGCTGACCCGCGGCTCGCCGTCGCGCAGCGGCACCACGCGGACGTCGGTCACGGAGAAGTCGCGGCCCTTGCCACCGAACCACCGCGCCCCGCTGATGAACTCGACCAGGGCCGACTCCAGGGGCTCCGCAGCCTCGGTGGCGTCGCCTGCCTCGGCCGGCACGGCGGGTGTCTCCTCGGAGCTCACGACGGGCTCCCCTCGGGCGTCGCGGCGACGTCCGCTGCGTCGCTCGCCGCCTCTTCCTGTGCCTGCGCCTCGGCCTGCGACTCGGCCATGGACTCCGCCTGGACCAGCTCCTGGGCCTCGGTCTGCGGCAGCCGGATCCAGTAGAAGCCGTAGCCTCCCAGCGTCAGCAGGTAGGGGAGCTCTCCCACCTCGGGGAAGCGCACCCCGCCGAGGAGCTCGACGGGTCGCACTCCCTCCCACCGGCGGAGGTCCAGCTCGACCGGCTGCGGGAACCGGCTCAGGTTGTTCACGCACAGCACGGTGTCGGTGTAGCCGTTCTCATCGGTGTGCTGGCGCACGTAGGACAGCACCGAGGGGTTGGAGCCTCCGAGGTCGGTGAACCCGCCCAGCCCGAAGGCGGGGTGCTGCTTGCGCGCGTGGATCATCCGACGCGTCCAGTGCAGCAAGGAGGATGAGTTGTCCAGCTCGGTCTCGACATTGACCCTCTGGTACCCGAAAACAGGGTCCTGGTTCACCGGCAGGTGCAGCTTGCCGGGCGTCGCGACCGAGAAGCCGGCGTTGCGGTCCGGTGTCCACTGCATGGGGGTGCGTACGCCGTCCCGGTCACCGAGCCAGATGTTGTCGCCCATGCCGATCTCGTCGCCGTAGTAGAGCACCGGCGACCCGGGCAGGGAGAGCAGCAGCGCGGTGAAGAGCTCCATCCGGTTGACGTCGTTGTCGAGCAGGGGAGAGAGCCGGCGCCGGATGCCGATGTTGGCCTTCATCCGCGGGTCCTGGGCGTACTCGTCCCACATGTAGTCGCGGTCCTCGTCGGTGACCATCTCGAGGGTCAGCTCGTCGTGGTTGCGCAGGAAGATGCCCCACTGGCACCCGTCGGGGATCGCCGGCGTCTGCTCGAGGATCTCCGAGATCGGGAACCGGTTCTCCCGGCGTACCGCCATGAAGATCCGGGGCATCACCGGGAAGTGGAAGCACATGTGGCACTCGTCGCCGGGAGTGAGGTACTCGCCGCTCTCGGGGTCGCGCTCGCCGCCGAAGTAGTCGACCACGTCGGCCGGCCACTGGTTGGCCTCGGCGAGGAGCACCCGGCCCGGATAGTTCTCGTCGACCCAGCGACGGACCTGGCGCAGCGCCTCGTGGGTCTCGGGGAGGTTCTCGCCGTTGGTCCCGGGGCGCTCGTAGAGGTACGGCACGGCGTCGAGGCGGAAACCGTCCAGCCCCATGTCCAGCCAGAAGCTCATCGCCTCGAGCATCGCCTCCATGACCTTGGGGTTGTCGTAGTTCAGGTCGGGCTGGTGGGAGAAGAACCGGTGCCAGAAGTACTGCTGGCGCACGGGGTCCCAGGTCCAGTTCGAGGGCTCGGTGTCGACGAAGATCACCCGCGCCTCCGCGTAGAGGTCGTCGGTGTCCGACCACACGTAGAAGTCGCCGTAGGGGCCGTCGGGATCGCTCCGGCTGGCCTGGAACCACGGGTGCTGGTCGCTGGTGTGGTTCATCACGAAGTCGATGATCACGCGCATGTCGCGCTTGTGCGCCTCGTCGAGGAAGTGGTGGAAGTCCTCCACGGTCCCGGCCTCGGGAAGGATGTCGGTGTAGTCGGCGATGTCGTAGCCGCCGTCGCGCAGGGGGGAGCTGAAGAACGGCGGGACCCAGAGGCAGTCGACGCCCAGCCAGTGCAGGTAGTCGAGCTTCTCGGTGAGGCCGCGGAAGTCGCCCACCCCGTCGCCGTTGGAGTCCTTGAAGGACCGCACCAGGACCTCGTAGAAGACAGCCGTCTTGAACCAGTCCGGCTGGTCGAACCCGGCGAGGACAGGGCCGGTGTCGTTCGGCTCGGCGGCCGGGACCATCATCTCGCTCACACCGGGCTCCTCACGGTGAGCACGTGCGCGGGCTCCACGTAGGGGTCGAGGTGCACGAAGTTGTGCGCCCCCCACTGCCACTCCTGGCCGCTGATCTCGTCGTGCACGACGATCGTGTCCTCCCAGCCGAGCCCGAGGGCAGGCATGTCCAGATGCACCATGGTGGTGCGGGGTGAGTGCGGATCCACGTTGACCACGACGATCACCCTGTCGTGCTTGCCCGCGGCGGTCGATCCGGTCGGGACGTGCTTGCTGAAGACCAGCACCGCGTCGTCGTCGCTGGAGTGGATCGTCACGTTGCGCAGCTGCTGCAGGGCCGGGTGGCCGCGGCGGATCTCGTTGAGCCGGGTGAGGTAGGGCGCGAGCGTCTGCCCGCTGCGTTCGGCGCCCTGCCAGTCCCGGATCCGGATCTGGTACTTCTCCGAGTCGAGGTAGTCCTCGGTCCCGGGCCGCAGGGCCAGGTGCTCGTAGAGCTCGAACCCGGCGTAGACGCCCCAGCTGGGGGAGCCGGTGGCGGCGAGCACGGCACGGATCTTGAACGCGGGTGGCCCGCCGTACTGCAGGAAGGCGGGCAGGATGTCCGGGGTGTTCACGAAGAAGTTGGGCCGCAGCACGGCCGACGTCTCGTGCGAGACCTCCTTCAGGTAGGTCTCGAGCTCGGTGCGCGTCGTGCGCCAGGTGAAGTAGGTGTAGCTCTGGTGGAAGCCCACGGTCGCGAGCGCCCGCATCATCGGCGGCTTGGTGAACGCCTCGGAGAGAAACAGCACGTCCGGGTCCGTGGCGCGGATGCGGCCCAGCAGCCACTCCCAGAACGCCACCGGCTTCGTGTGCGGGTTGTCCACGCGGAAGATGCGGACACCGTGCGACATCCAGTGCCTGAGCAGCCGCTCGGTCTCGGCGTGGATCCCCTCGGGGTCGTTGTCGAAGTTGATCGGGTAGATGTCCTGGTACTTCTTCGGCGGGTTCTCGGCATAGGCGATCGAGCCGTCGGCGCGCGTGGTGAACCACTCGGGATGCTCCGTTGCCCAGGGGTGGTCCGGGGCCGCCTGGAGCGCGTAGTCCAGGGCCACCTCGAGGCCGACCGCCCGGGCGGCCGCGACGAAGTCGTCGAAGTCGTCCAGCGTGCCGAGGTCGGGGTGCACCGCGTCGTGGCCCCCGTGCCTGCTGCCGATCGCCCAGGGCGAGCCCACGTCGTCCGGTGAAGGCGTCATGGTGTTGTTGGCGCCCTTGCGGTTGATCTCGCCGATCGGGTGGATCGGCGGCAGGTAGATGACGTCGAAGCCCATGGCGGCGACCGCCGGCAGCCGCTCGGCCGCGGTGCGCAGGGTGCCGGAGACGGTCTTGCCGGTCACCGGGTCGAGGTAGGCGCCCTCGGACCGTGGGAAGAACTCGTACCAGCTGGAGAACAGTGCCCGCTCGCGGTCGACGAAGAACGCGTAGGGCCCCTCGACGGTGAGCAGGTCGCGCAGCGGATGGGCCGCGAAGACCTGGGCGATGGCGTCGGACTCGGCGGCGGCCAGTCGGGCCTCGACCGGGCGGGCGGTGTCGCCGAGGGCCTTGACCGCGTCCTCGATGACGGCCCGGTCACCCTTGGCGCCGACCGCGGTGCCGGCCGCTGCGGTGATCCCCGCGGCGACGCGCTGGAGCAGCAGCACACCCTCGGTGAACATCAGCTCGACGTCCACCCCGGCGCGGATCTTGATGCCGGCGTCGTGCAGCCAGGTCCCGATCGGGTCGCTCCACGCCTGCACCTCGAAGGTCCACGCCCCTTCGGTGTCGGCCGTCACGGTCGCGCCCATGCGGGAGACCTGGCCCTCCACGTCGCGCATCCGCAGCGGTGGACGTCGTACGCCGCCGGGGTCGGTGAGCACCACCTCGGCGCCGAGCTGGTCGTGCCCCTCGCGGAACACCAGCGCGGTCACCTCGAAGAACTCGCCCACCGAGGCCTTCGCGGGGTGCCGTGCGAGCTCGACGACGGGGCTCACGTCCATGACTGGGATACGTCCGACCATGGAATCAGACTTGCGAAGTACGGCCGTTCGCGCAAACGGGGACCGAGAGACGGGACCGGCGCGGGGCTGCGGCGGTCGTCCGGACGGGCCGGAAACCCAGGGTGTTTTTCCGGACTGTCTTGGATCGTTCCAATAATCTGGGTTAGCGTGCTCCCGTGCGAGCCATTCGACGATTCACAGTCCGTCCGGTGCTGCCGGAGCCGCTGCAAGCCCTCGGTGACCTGGCGACCAACCTGCGTTGGTCGTGGAGCCCCGAGACCCAGGACGTCTTCGCGGCGCTGGACCCGGAGATCTGGCGCGAGAGCGGGCACGACCCGGTCAGGACGCTGGGAGCCGTGCCGACGACGCGGTTCGACGAGCTGGCCCAGGACGAGGGGTTCCTGCAGATGCTGGGCGCTGCCCACGACGACCTGCAGCGCTACCTCACCGGTGACCGTTGGTTCCAGCGGGCCGCGAAGATCGAAGGCGCAGCATTGCCGAAGGCGATCGCGTACTTCTCGCCCGAGTACGGCATCACCTCGGTGCTCCCGCAGTACTCCGGGGGCCTGGGCATCCTCGCCGGTGACCACCTCAAGACAGCCAGCGACCTCGGCGTGCCGCTGATCGGCGTCGGCCTGCTCTACCAGTACGGCTACTTCCGCCAGCAGTTCTCCCGCGAGGGATGGCAACTGGAGAGCTACCCGGTGATGGACCCCGACGGCCTCCCGATCACGTTGCTGCGCGAGGAGGACGGCACCGCCACGCACGTGCGCATCACCGTCCCGGGCGACACCGAGCTCACGGCCCGCGTCTTCGTCGCCCACGTGGGACGGGTGCCGCTGCTGCTCCTCGACACCGACATCGAGGAGAACCCCGGCACGCTCCGCGAGGTCACGGACCGTCTCTACGGCGGGACCACGGAGCACCGCCTGCTCCAGGAGCTGCTGCTCGGCGTGGGCGGTGTCCGCGCCATCCGTGCCTTCTCCAGGCTCACCGGAGCGGTGGAGCCCGAGGTCTTCCACACCAACGAGGGCCACGCCGGATTCCTCGGCCTGGAGCGGATCCGCGAGCTCACCGTCGCCGAGGACGGTCCCGGGCTCGACTTCGCCACCGCCGTCGAGGTCACCCGAGCCGGCACCGTGTTCACCACGCACACGCCGGTCCCGGCCGGCATCGACCGGTTCCCGCGCGAGCTGATGGAGCAGTACTTCGGACCGCAGAGCCCCGTCGCCGGGGTTCCGACCGAGGAGATCCTGCGCCTCGGTGCCGAGGACTTCCAGGGCGGCGACAGCGGCGTGTTCAACATGGCCGTGATGGGCTTCCGGCTCGCGCAGCGCGCCAACGGCGTCTCCCAGCTGCACGGCGAGGTCAGTCGTGGCATGTTTCACGGCCTCTGGCCCGCGTTCGACGAGGCGGAGGTGCCGATCACCTCGATCACCAACGGTGTGCACGCCCCCACGTGGGTCGCCCGCGAGGTCTTCGACCTGGCGAGGAAGCAGGGCGCCGACACCGACTCCGACGACCCGTCGTTGTGGGACGTCGTCGACGACGTCCCGTCCTCGGACCTGTGGTCGACCAAGCGCGAGCTGCGCAAGCGCCTCGTGGAGGACGCCCGGCGTCGACTGCGCAAGTCCTGCCTCAAGCGGGGCCAGACCCCCGCCGAGCTCGGCTGGATCGAGACGGCCCTCGACCCCGACGTGCTGACGATCGGCTTCGCACGACGCGCCGCGTCGTACAAGCGACTGACGCTGATGCTCAGCGACCCCGAGCGCCTCAAGCGCCTGCTCCTGCACCCGGAGCGACCCGTCCAGCTGATCATGGCGGGCAAGGCGCACCCGGCTGACGACGGCGGGAAGAAGCTCATCCAGGCCATCGTGCAGCTGGCCGACGACCCTGAGGTGCGGCACCGCGTCGCGTACCTGCCCAACTACGACATCGCCATGGCGCAGCCGCTCTATCCCGGGACGGACGTGTGGCTGAACAACCCGTTGCGCCCCTACGAGGCCTGCGGCACCTCCGGCATGAAGGCCGCCCTCAACGGCGGGCTGAACCTCTCCATCCTCGACGGCTGGTGGGACGAGTGGTACGACGGCAACAACGGCTGGGCGATCCCCTCGGCCGACGGCGTCGAGGACCCTGACAGGCGTGACGACATCGAGGCCGCCGCGCTCTACGACCTGATCGAGAACGAGGTCGCACCGCGCTTCTACGACCTCGACGAGACCGGGGTGCCGCCGCGCTGGATCGAGATGGTGCGGCACACCCTGAAGTCGCTCGGCCCCAAGGTGCTCTCGACCCGGATGGTGCGCGAGTACGTCGAGCGCCTCTACGCGCCGGCCGCTGTCTCCTCCCGGGCGATGAACCACTCCTACGCCGGTGCCGCCGAGCTCTCCGCCTACAAGCACCGCGTGGCCGCGGGCTGGCCGGACGTGCGCATCGACCACGTCGAGACCGAGGGGCTCTCCGACAGTCCCGAGATCGGCGGGGGACTGGACCTGCGTGTCTTCGTCTCCCTGGGCGAGCTCTCCCCGGACGACGTCGACGTCCAGGTCGTCCACGGTCGGGTCCGCGGGGAGGACCAGCTGGTCGACACCTCGACCACGTCCATGGCGCTGGGCGAGACCTACGAGGGGGGCCGGCACCGCTTCGACGGCCACGTCAAGCTCGCCCGGGCCGGGTCGTTCGGCTACACGATCAGGATCCTGCCGAAGAACGCCGCCCTTGCCGGGCCGGCCGAGATGGGCCTGGTCGCGCTGGCCTAGCGCGCCCTGCCTCCGGCGTACCGCCCCCGGGGGGCCCCGCCCAACTCGCTGTAACGCGGGGTTATGGACCGTAAACACGCCTCGTGCGGTGCACTTACAGTCCATAGCCCCGCAGTGGCTTCCTGGGGACGGAGCTGCTTCTGACCAGCCGCACCCGACTGGTTGCCAGGGAGTCATACGCATCCCATGTACTGCGCCGTTGTGGACCGTGAGTGCGCCGTACGCCGCGTGTCTACGGTCCATAACCCCGCGTTACAGCTGGTCCGCGCTCAGATCTGCTCGAGCAGCACCAGGCTCCGGGCGGCGAGAGTCACGGTGTCCCCGGCCGAGATCCGCAGGCCGCGGGGGGTGGCGGGGTCGGTGGAGAGGGCGACCTCGCCGTGCTGCACCCAGGCGTTCTGCGGAAAGCTGAGCTCGCACGGCGACGGTGACGCGTTCAGCCACAGCAGGAAGCTGCTGTCGCGCTGCTGCTCCCCGCGTGGTCCGGGGGAGCGGAGCGGGTCAGCCGAGACGAACATGCCGACCACCCGCAGGTGCGGGTCCTGCCAGTCGTCGCCGGTCATCTCCCGGCCGGTCGGATGCATCCAGGCGAGGTCCTTGGGCCCGCCGATGATCGTCGGACGCCCCTCGAACCAGTGCCGCTGTCTCAGCGCGGGGTGGTCGCGCCGGATCTGCAACGCGATCCGGGTGATCTCGAAGATGTCCAGCCACGCGTCGTCCGGCCGCCAGTCGACCCAGGAGATCTCGTTGTCCTGGCTGTAGGGGTTGTTGTTCCCCCGTTGAGTGCGCCCACGCTCGTCACCCGCGGTGAGCATCGGCACGCCGTTGGACAGGCACAGGGTCGCGATCAGGTTCGCCGCCTGCCGGTGCCGCAGGGCGAGCACGTCCTCGTCGTCGGTCTCTCCCTCGACCCCACAGTTCCAGGAGCGGTTGTCGTCGGTGCCGTCGCGGTTCTTCTCGCCGTTGGCCTCGTTGTGCTTGCGCTCGTAGGAGACCAGGTCGCGCAGGGTGAAGCCGTCGTGGGCGGTGATGTAGTTGATCGAGGCGTACGGCGAGCGCCCGTCGTCGAGGTAGAGGTCGGAGGAACCGGCCAGACGGGTGGCGACGGTGCGGACCCCGTCGGTCGATCCGCGCCAGAAGTCCCTCAGGGTGTCCCGGAACTGGTCGTTCCACTCCACCCACGGAGGCGGGAACTCACCCACCCGGTAGCCGTCCATCGAGACGTCCCACGGCTCCGCGATGAGCTTGACGTGCCGCAGGACCGGATCCTGACCGATCGTGGTCAGGAAGTGGCACGCCATGTCGACGTCGTGACCGGTGCGCGCCAGAGCCGACGCCAGGTCGAACCGGAAGCCGTCGACGTGCATCTCGGTGACCCAGTAGCGCAGCGAGTCCAGGATCAGCCGCAGGGCTGCCGGGTGGTCGGCGTCGACCGTGTTGCCGCAGCCGGTGATGTCCCAGTAGGTGTCGCGATGGTGGGTCTCTCTCGCATCGAGGGACGCGCGCTTGTAGTAGCCGAGGTCGTCGAGCCCCCGGAAGCTGAGCGTCGGACCCACCGAACCCGCCTCGGCCGTGTGGTTGTAGACCACGTCGAGGATCACCTCGAGCCCGGCGTCGTGCAGGTTCCGCACCATCTGCTTGAACTCGGTGACCTGCTCGCCCCGGTCGCCCGAGGAGGAGTACGCCGAGTGCGGCGCGAAGTAGCCGATCGAGTTGTAGCCCCAGTAGTTGACGAGGTCGTGCTCGGAGAGGTGTGGCTCGGAGACGAACTCGTGCACCGGCAGCAGCTCCACAGCCGTCACGCCGAGGTCGCGCAGGTAGTCCGTGACCACGGGGTGCCCCAGCCCCGCGTAGGTGCCGCGCAGCTCCTCGGGGAGCCGGTCGTGCAGCTGCGTGAACCCCTTGACGTGCAGCTCGTAGATCACGGTGTCACGCCAGCGCCGCTGCACCGGAGTCTCGCCGCCCCAGTCGAAGTCGTCGCGGACCACGACCCCCTTGGCGACGTACGGCGCGGAGTTCCGGTCGTCACGGGTCTCCGCGTAGTCGACGCCCTCGTCGCTGCGCTGGTGTCCGAAGACGGGGGGCTCGGCCCGGAACGACCCGCTGAGCGCGCGGGCGTAGGGGTCCAGCAGCAGCTTGGCCGGGTTGAACCGCAGACCGGCCCGGGGCTCCCAGGGCCCGTCGGCCCTGAACCCGTAGCGCTGGCCACGCTGGATGCCGGGAAGGGTGCCGTGCCAGATGCCGAGGGAGCGCTCGGTCAGCTCGTGCCGGGTCTCCTCGAGCCCGCCAGCGGCGGAGTCGTCGAACAGGCACACCCACAGGGCGGTCGCCTCGGGCGCGTAGACCGCGAAGTTGGTGGACTCCTCGGTCCACTCGGCGCCGAGCGGCCAGGGACGACCCGGCCACACCGCGACGCTCTCGTCCGTCGCCGACCACGTCCCTGGAGTCACTCGCCCGATTATGGGGGTTGCGCCACCCGGCGTACGCCGGACCGGGAAGTCCGTGGATAGGTTGGCCCGACCGACGTCACGATCGAAGAGGAGCAGTCCATGGCCAGTCCCGACCCGGCTCGACCCAGCGAGTTCGTCCGCCTGGAGGTCGCCGACGGCGTGGCCACCCTCCGTCTCGACCGGCCCAAGATGAACGCGCTGGACGCCCAGATGCAGGAGGAGATCCGTGCCGCCGCCGCTGAGGCGACCGAGCGCGACGACGTCAAGGCGGTCGTCATCTACGGCGGGGAGAAGGTCTTCGCGGCCGGAGCCGACGTCAAGGAGATGGCGGCCATGTCCCACGGGGACATGATCAAGCGCTCCTCCGGGCTGACCTCCGCCTTCACAGCGGTCGCACGGATCCCCAAGCCGGTGGTGGCTGCGGTCACGGGCTACGCCCTCGGAGGCGGGTGCGAGCTGGCGCTGTGCGCGGACGTGCGCATCGCCGCCGACAACGCGACCCTGGGTCAGCCCGAGATCCTGCTCGGGATCATCCCCGGTGCCGGCGGAACCCAGCGGCTCACCCGGCTGGTCGGCCCCAGCCGCGCGAAGGACATCATCTTCACCGGCCGCTTCGTCAAGGCCGACGAGGCGCTGGCCATCGGCCTGGTCGACCGCGTCGTACCCGCCGCAGAGGTCTACGACGCAGCGGTGGCGTGGGCGCGGCAGTTCACCGGAGCCGCGTCACTTGCCGTGCGTGCCGCCAAGGAGTCGATCGACCGGGGTCTCGAGGTCGACATCGACACCGGCCTCGAGATCGAGCGCCAGCAGTTCGCCGCGTTGTTCGCCACGCAAGACCGCAGCGCCGGAATGGATTCCTTCGTCCAGAATGGTCCCGGCAAGGCCAGCTTCGAGGGTCGCTGACCGGCTCTCGTCCCACGCCCACCCGCCCGCGCGATCCACCAGGAGCTCCCATGTCGCCGAAAGTCACCACCGACGATTCCAAAGGCGGCGGGAAGCAACGCTTCAACGCCGCCCAGGCCGCCGTCCGGGACAAGGTCGCGCGGCTGGTACGCGTCGTGTTCGGGGTGCTCGCCGCGATCCTGGCTCTCGGTGCCGTGCTCGTGGTGCTGCGCAGCAACGTCAACCAGGACAACAGCATCGTCGCCTTCATCACCGACGTGGCCGACGCGGTCTCCGGCCCGTTCAGCCGCGACAACGGCATCTTCGACTTCAGCGGGAAGAACGCCGTCGCCAAGAACGCCTTGCTCAACTGGGGGATCGCGGCGATCGTCTACCTGCTGCTGGGCCGGCTGCTGGCCAACGCGATCGCGCCCAAGGGCAACCGCTGACCACGGCACCCGGGTCGATGCATGCGCCCAGCCGCTGTGACTGAGCCCACCCTCTCCGGAGTTACCGACTTCCCGACTCGGCGGTAGCCTCGACCCCGGGTCTCCGTGATGCGCCAGCCCGACCAGCCTCACGGGGAGCAGCCTCATCCGTCTCTAGTGCAGGAGGGGCCCGCCCAGGGCCGACCGATTATGAACATAGTCGTCTGTGTGAAGTACGTCCCCGATGCCACCGCCGACAGGCACTTCGAGTCCGACAGCACGGTGGACCGCGTCGGTGTCCCCGGTCTGCTCTCCGAGCTCGACGAGTACGCCGTCGAGCAGGCCCTGCAGCTGAAGGAGAAGAACGAGGGCACCGAGGTGACCGCGCTCACCGTCGGTCCCGAGGCCGCCTCCGAGGCCATCAAGAAGGCCCTGCAGATGGGTGCGGACAAGGGTGTGCACGTCGTCGACGACGCGATCGCCGGCTCCGACTACCTGGCCACCTCGCAGGTCCTGGCGGCAGCGATCGAGAAGCTCGGGCAGGAGTCCGCGGTCGACGTGGTGATGTGCGGCATGGCTTCCACCGACGCGACCGGCAGCGTCATCCCGGCGATGCTGGCCGAACGGCTCGACCTTCCCCAGGTCACGCTGGGTTCGGTGATCGAGAGCCAGGGCAAGGAGTTCCGGATCAAGCGCGACGGCGACACCTCCACCGAGGTGATCGGTGCCACCGCGCCGCTGGTGCTCTCGGTGACCGACCAGTCCGGCGAGGCCCGCTACCCCTCCTTCAAGGGCATCATGGCCGCGAAGAAGAAGCCCCTCGAGACCTGGTCGCTCAGCGACCTCGGGGTCGACGCCGGCGCTGTCGGTCTGGACGCGGCGTGGACGGCGGTGCAGGACACCGAGGAGCGTCCGCCGCGCGCCCAGGGCGAGATCGTCACCGACGAGGGCGGCTCGGGCGCGACCGCGCTCGTCGAGTTCCTCGCGACCAAGAAGTTCATCTGACCCCCCTCTGCCACCACGTGTTGTGCAGCGAGCCACAGGAGCCGTGAAGAGCAATGTCTGAAGTTCTGGTACTCGTCGACCACCTCGACGGCAAGGTCCGCAAGCCCACCTACGAGCTGCTCACGATCGCCAAGCGTCTCGGGGAGCCGTCTGCCGTCTTCATCGGCGGCAGCGACGCGGCCGACGCCGTCGTCGACGCGGTCAAGAAGTTCGGTGCCGAGAAGGTCTACGTCGTCGATGACGCCGGGATCAAGGGCTACCTGGTCGCGCCCAAGGCGGAAGCGCTCCAGCAGATCGCCGAGCAGGCCAAGGAGTCCGGTGACCTGGCGGCCATCCTGATCCCGTCGAACGCCGAGGGCAAGGAGATCGCCGCTCGACTGGCGATCAAGCTCGGCTCGGGCCTGATCACCGACGCGGTCGACGTACAGCCCGGGGACCAGGGCCCGGTCACGACGCAGTCGGTCTTCGCAGGCAGCTACACCGTGCAGGCCAGGGTCACCCAGGGTGTCCCGATCATCACCGTGAAGCCCAACGCAGCAGCGCCCGAGGAGTCGGAGGGCGCCGGCGCCAAGGAGGAGTTCGCAGCGACGATCTCCGACTCGGCGAAGAAGGCCAAGATCGTGGCCTCGCAGCCCCGCGCCGCGAGCGGTCGTCCCGAGCTCACCGAGGCCGCGATCGTCGTCGCGGGCGGTCGTGGGACCGGTGGCAACTTCGACGAGGTCGAGGGCTTCGCCGACTCGCTCGGTGCTGCTGTCGGCGCCTCCCGCGCCGCTGTCGACTCCGGCTGGAAGCCGCACGCCTTCCAGATCGGCCAGACCGGCAAGGTCGTCTCCCCGCAGCTCTACGTCGCGAACGGCATCTCCGGTGCCATCCAGCACCGAGCCGGGATGCAGACGTCGAAGACCATCGTGGCAGTCAACAAGGACGAGGAGGCCCCGATCTTCGAGCTCGTGGACTTCGGCGTCGTCGGTGACCTGCACACGGTCCTCCCCGCCGCCACCGAGGAGATCACCAAGCGCAAGGGCTGAGCCGGCCCCGCTCTCCGAGGCGGGCTCAGCCGTAGGCGCGGCGGACCAGCTGGACCGCCGCCGCCTCGTCGACGCCCAGCGCCTTCATGCGCTGGGCGAAGTCGTCGGCGGCCTCGCGGGCCGCCCGGTCGGCGCCACCGCCGGTCACCACGCTCCCCGCGCGTCCACGGGTCTCGATCAGCCCGAGCGTCTCGAGCTCCCGGTAGGCGCGGGCGACGGTGTTCACGGCGATCCCGAGGTCGCTCGCCAGCTGTCGCACGGTCGGTAGCCGGGTGCCCGGGGCCAGGGCGCCTGCGGTGACCTGGGCGCGGATCTGCTCACGCACCTGCGCGTACGGCGGTTCCGGGGAACCGGGGTCGATGGTGATCATGCAGGCAGTGTGCCGGGTCACCGGCGCACCGTCGTCGGGCGCATCGGTCAACGCGTACCCTTGGCAGGCGATGACCGTCTATCTCGACCACGCGGCGACCACGCCGATCCTCCCCGAGGCTGCAGCAGCGATGACCGCCCAGCTGGGTCGGGTCGGCAACGCGTCGTCGCTGCACGCGTCGGGTCGCGACGCGCGGCGACTGGTCGAGGAGTCCCGCGAGAGGATCGCGCGCTCGCTGGGCTCTCGCCCGGGGGAGGTGGTGTTCACCTCCGGCGGCACCGAGTCGGACAACCTCGCGATCAAGGGCCTGTTCTGGTCCCGACGGTCCGCGGACCCGCGCCGGGTACGCATCCTGAGCACCCCGGTCGAGCACCACGCGGTGCTCGACCCGTTGTTGTGGCTGGCCACCGAGGGCGCCAAGGTCGAGCTCATCGACGTGGATCGACTGGGCCGGGTGGACGTCGAGGCCTTCCGTGCGGCGGTCGAGTCGGATCCCGAGAGCGTCGCGCTGGTGACGGTGATGTGGGCCAACAACGAGGTCGGCACGGTCCAGCCCGTCCCCCAGATCGTCGAGATCACCCGGGCCCACGGCATCCCCGTGCACACCGACGCGGTCCAGGCGCTCGGTCAGCTGCCGGTGGACTTCGCCGCCTCCGGCGTCGACGCCATGACGGTGACCGGCCACAAGCTCGGCGGTCCGTACGGCGTCGGCGCGCTGGTCGTGCGCAGGGAGCTCCAGCTGACAGCCTTGCTGCACGGCGGCGGTCAGGAGCGGGACATCCGGTCGGGCACCATCGACCCGCCGGCCATCGCAGGCTTCGCCGTTGCCTGCGAGATGGCCGTCGAGCGCCGGGAGGAGCTCGCCGAGCGCCTGGCCGGCCTGCGGGACGCGTTGGTCGCGGGGGTGCTCCGCGAGGTGCCGGACGCGATCTACAACGGTGATCCGGAGCCGGGGCCGCTGCACCGTCTTCCCGGCAACGCGCACCTCGAGTTCCCCGGCTGCGAGGGCGACTCCCTGCTGATGCTGCTCGACGCGCGTGGCATCGAGTGCTCGACCGGCTCGGCCTGTGACGCAGGAGTGCCCCAGGCCTCGCACGTCCTCCTCGCGATGGGCTCCTCGGAGGAGTTCGCGCGGTCCTCGCTGCGCTTCTCCCTGGGGCACACCTCCACGCAGGCCGACGTGGATGCGCTCGTGGAGGCCATCGGCCCGGTCGTGGAGCGGGCCCGCAACGCCGCGATGTCCTCGAGGTCGCCGCGCTGATGCGGGTCCTGGCAGCCATGTCCGGGGGCGTCGACTCCGCGGTCGCTGCGGCCCGAGCCGCGGAGCAGGGTCATGAGGTCACCGGCATCCACCTGGCGCTCTCGCGCAACCCGAAGTCCTACCGCACGGGTGCGAGGGGCTGCTGCACGATCGAGGACGCCAACGACGCGCGACGGGCCGCGGACGTCATCGGCATCCCCTTCTACGTCTGGGACCTGAGCGAGCGCTTCCACGAGGACGTGGTCGAGGACTTCCTGAGCGAGTACGCCCAGGGGCGGACGCCGAACCCCTGCCTGCGCTGCAACGAGAAGATCAAGTTCGCTGCCGTGCTGGACCGAGCCATCGGGCTCGGCTTCGACGCGGTGGTCACCGGCCACTACGCGCAGCTGCGCACCGGTCCGGACGGGCTGATCGAGATGCACCGAGCCGCGGACGTGGCCAAGGACCAGAGCTACGTCCTCGGCGTACTCACCCAGGACCAGCTGGCCCACTCCATGTTCCCGCTCGGGGACACCTCCAAGCCGGTCATCCGCGAGGAGGCGTCCCGACGAGGCCTGGCGGTCGCTGCCAAGCCGGACAGCCACGACATCTGCTTCATCAGCGACGGCGACACCGGCGGCTGGCTCGCGGAGAGGCTCGAGTCCGTCAACCGGGGCGGACCGATCGTGTCCGACGACGGCGAGGTGCTCGGCGAGCACGAGGGGTCGTGGCGCTACACGATCGGCCAGCGTCGGGGACTGCAGATCGGGACACCGGCAGCAGACGGGAAGCCGCGCTACGTGCTGGACATCGAGCCGGTGTCGGGAAAGGTCACCGTCGGGCCCCGGGAGTCGTTGGCCCTCGAGGGGCTCAGTGCCGTGCGGCCACGCTGGTGCGGCACGGCGCCCGTTCCCGGCGAGCGCCTGGAGTGCACCGTGCAGCTGCGCGCACACGGGGGAGAGCACCGGGCCGTCGTGACGGTCGAGGGTGACGAGGTGACGGTCGACCTGCTCGACGTGGCGTCGGGGATCGCGCCGGGCCAGGCCGTGGTCGTCTACGACGGCTCACGCGTCGTCGGGTCCGCCACGATCTCGGCGACCCGTCGCGCCGTGCTGGCCCAGGCACAGGGGTGAGCGCGGCCTCAGGCATCGGGTCGATGCCGGGCGAGGACTTCGCCAGGACGGTGCAGGTCGTGGCGGAGGCGCTGCCCGACCTCCCGCACCTGCCCGAGCTGCCCGCTCGCGGGGCGATCGCCGACCTGACGGGCCGGGCCGTCGCCATCGTCAGCGACCTCGGCTTCGACCTGCAGCCGGCAGGCTGGCGACTCACCGACGGTGCCGGGATCGACCACCGGCGCGCGCGCTCGCTGCTGGCCCAGGACCTCGACGTGCTGGAGGACGGACTGCAGGGCTACGAGGGCAGGTTCAAGGTCCAGGTGACGGGTCCCTGGACCCTCGCGTCGACGGTGGAGAAGCCGCGCGGCGACAAGGTCCTCTCCGACTTCGGCGCCCGGCGCGAGCTCGCGCAGGCACTTGCGGAGGGGGTGCTCGTGCACCTCGCCGACCTTCAGCGGCGCCTTCCGGGGGCCGAGCTGGTCCTCCAGGTCGACGAGCCCGCCCTGCCCTTCGTCCTCGGCGGGCAGGTCCCGACCGCGTCCGGGTTCAGCCGGCACCGCTCCGTCACCCCACCGCTGGCCCAGGACGCGCTCGAATGGGTGCTCGCCGCAGCGGGGGAGCACCCCACGGTCGTGCACTGCTGCGCCGCCGAGGTGCCGATCGACCTGCTGCGACGGTCAGGGGCCGCGGCCGTCTCCGTCGACGTCGCGACCCTCGCGGCGGGGGCCTACGAGGCGCTCGCCACCGTGCTCGACGAGGGCGCGCAGGTCTACCTCGGAGTCGCGCCGTCGACGGGTCAGGTCGCCCCCTCGACGCAGGCGGTGCTGCAGCGCGTGCTGCGGCTGCTGGACATGCTCGGCTTCGACCCCGAGGAGGTCTCGGGCCAGCTGGTGCTGACGCCGGCGTGCGGGCTGGCCGGTGCGAGCGCCTCGTACGCCGTCGGTGTGCTGGGCGCCCTGCGGGAGACCGCCGCCGAGCTCGGGTGAGACATCCCGCGGGCCCAGACGTTGATGGTCCCCGTGATCAGGAGGATCGTGGGACCCGGGCAACCTCGTGGAGGTCCCAACGCGTCTAGGTAGAGACGCCGAAAAGGCCTCGACGTCGGCCCGAAGGGTCGTGGTGACATGGCGGACGCAGGTGAGTTCGACCCCTTCGTCGTCGCGCGGTCGCAGGCGTTGCTGCGGACCGCCTACCTGCTCGTGCAGGACGAGGACCTGGCCGAGGACCTGCTCCAGACGGCGTTGACCAAGGCGTGGTTCGCGTGGGACCGCATCACCGGGGATCCGGAGCCCTACGTACGCCGTGTCCTGGTCACCACCTCGGCGTCGTGGTGGCGGCGGAGATGGACCAGGGAGATGCCCACGGCTGAGGTTCCCGAGTCCACGGAGGTCGAGCGGGCCGGACGAGGCGGTGGTCCGTCGAGACGTCTGGGACGCGATCGGTCGGCTGCCCCGCCGGCAGCGGGCCGTGGTGGTGCTGCGCTACCTCGAGGACCGTAGCGAGGCCGAGACCGCGGCACTGCTCGGCTGCGCCGTGGGCACGGTGAAGAGCCAGGGCGCCAAGGCGATGGCGAAGCTGCGGCTCGACGCGGCGCTGGCACCACGTCCGGACGACAGGAGCAGGTCATGAAACCCGAGGACCTCACGGTGCTCGCCCGACGCGCCTGGACGGTCGAGGGGCGCGTGGACGACCGTCTCGAGGAGGTGCACGCGCGGATCGAGGTCGCTCATCGGCGGCGACAGGTCGGCGCCGTCACGGCGGCGGTCGTTGCTGTCGTGCTCGCGCTGACCGCCGGGCTCGGGGTGGTGGCCCTGACCGACACGGAACCGGTTCCGCCCGCGAAACCGGCGCCGATCCCGACCCCGGAGCCGAAGCCCGTCGACGAGCCGGTGGCCAGGAGGCTGACCTACGCCCTGGGGCGGACGATCCACTGGGGCGACCGGACGATCGACGCCGGCGCGAAGGTCGGGAACGTCGCTGCCACGGACGACGGCGTGCTGTTCACGCGTGACGGCCCCGGGGAGGAGAGCGGCAACTGCAACGTCGAGCCCGGATGCTTCGGGGTGATCTGGTTCACCGATGGGTCGGGGATCAACCGGATCGGGCGTGCCTACGGGACCGGCGTCCGTGGCCACCGGATCGAGTTCTCGAGCGCCGGGTCCACGGTGGTGTGGTTCGAGCCGACTCCGAGCAAGCGACTCCCCGCACCCGAGATCTATCGGGAGCGCGGTGAGTACGTCGCCTACGACACCGGCCTCGGCGAAGAGGTCGGCCGGTTCGGCTCCGCGGAGAGCGCGCTGCTGGCCGTGCTCGACGACGCCGTCTACTGGCTGCCGGACCGGTCGTGGTGCCGCGAGCGGGTTGTCGAGACGGCAGAGTGCGGTCGCTACCGGGAGGTGATGCGGTTCGACACGTCGACGCACCTGCAGGAGCGGGTCACCACGTCGTCGTACGAGCTGGACGGGCGGAGCCGGCCTCGGACCTTCGTGACCAGGGACAACTCGGGTTCGGGTCCCCACGGACTGGTCCAGGTCAGCACGATCGAGCTCCTGCGTGAGGGCAGTCGGCTGGTGCCCGGGGACCACAACGGCGGCACCACCACGGCGCAGGTGACCAGCACCGGCGAGCCCGTGCGGCTGCGGCTTCCGATCGGCTACGCCGCGAATTCCCGGTTCACGATGTTCATGTGGCTCGACGACGACCGGGTGGCACTGGTCGGCGGGGGTGATGTCCACGAGCGGGACGGAATCCTCGTCTGTCCTCTCCCCGACGGGCGCTGCCGGGCGGCGGCCACGGGGAAGGTGGTCGTCGGCTTCAGCTGACCCGTCGAGGTGAGGGTCTGACGACGGGCTCAAGCCGGCCGGGGACGGGTGCCGGCACGCTTCCGGGACCGCGCCCGTGGGTACGAGCAGAGACTCGAAAGGAGCGCCATGACCGACCTGACCGGCATCAAGATCGCCATCATCGCCACCGACCACGTCGAGGAGACCGAGCTGGTGACGCCTCGAGACGAGCTCGCCGAGGCGGGTGCGGAGGTGAGGGTCTACTCCGCCAGCGGCGACCCGGTCCAGGCCGTGGAGGGCGACACCTCGCCGACACGCAAGCTCGACGTGGACGGCGCCTTCAGCGACCTCGACGTCGCGTCGGTGGACGCGGTCGTGGTGCCGGGCGGCACGGTGAACGCCGACCACCTCCGCGTCGACGAGGACGCCCAGAGCATCGTCAAGCAAGCCCTCGACACCGACAAGGTGCTGGCGGTCATCTGCCACGGTCCCTGGCTGCTGATCAACGCCGGCCTCGCCGACGGGCGCCGGCTGACGAGCTATCCGAGCCTGTCCCTCGACCTGAGGAACGCCGGTGCCACCTGGGTCGACGAGGAGGTGGTCGTGGACGGCACCCTGATCACCAGCCGCAACCCCGACGACCTGCCGGCCTTCGTGGAGGCGATCAGCACGGCGCTGGCCTGACCGACCGCCTGCACGAGAGAACCCCCGCCCCCGGGTGGACCGGGGACAGGGGCTGTCTCAGAAGGGTGCTGCGCGCTCAGGGGACGACCGGCGGACCATCCGTGGCCAGCTCGGCGTGCTTGACGTCGAGGAAGAGCCAGACGACCAGCGAGGCGACGAGCATCATGCCGGTGCCGAACAGGAACGCCGTGGTCGCGCCGTTGGTGAAGACCTGGTGCTGCAGCGCGGTCGCCATGGCCTGAGCCTGCTCGGCGGAGGGTTTCGGCGCCCCCTGCGGGGCGGCCGCGGCGGCCTTCGTCGCGGCCGAGCCCAGCCGCTCCCCGGTCGTGCTCCAGACGTGGGTTGCCACGGTGGCGAGGGTCGCCAGACCCAGGGCGCCACCGACCTGCTGCATCGTGTTCAGCACGCCGGAGCCGATGCCGGAGTCCTCGGCGCGCACGTGGTGCACCGCGGTCAGCGTGAGCGGGACGAACACGAACCCCATGCCGAGCGACATCAAGACGATGAACGGCAAGATGTCGGTGGCGTAGTTCCCGGTCACGTCGCTGACCGGGAAGGTCGTGTCGTAGGGAAGGCGGGAGAACCCGAAGAGCGCCGTGCCGGCCATCAGCGTGCCGGTCCCGGCCAGGTAGCGCGGGTCGACGCGGTTGATCAGGTTGGACGACAGCATGGCGGCCACCACGATTCCGATGGAGAACGGCAGGAACGCGAAGCCGGCGCGCAACGGGCTGAAGCCCATCACGTTCTGGATGTAGAGGCTCAGGTAGAAGAACATCGAGAACATCGCGGCCGGCATCAGCATCATCGCCACGAAGCTCGCGGCTCGCGTCCGGCTCTGGAAGATCCGGATCGGCAGCAGCGGGTGCTCGGTCCGGCTCTCGACGAAGCCGAACAGGACGAGCAGGCCGGCACCGGTCACGAGGCTGGCGATGGTCACCGGGTCGCCCCAACCGTCCTGGGCGGCGCGGGAGAGCCCGAAGACCACCCCGAGCAGGCCGAACGTGCCGGTCAGTGCTCCAGGGATGTCGAGCTCACCGGGGTGGGACTCGGACTCGGCGAAGACCCGGGGCGCCAGCGAGGCGGCGACGAGCCCGATGGGCACGTTGATCAGGAACGTCAGCCGCCAGCCGTGCACGTCGAGGCCGAGCAGGTTCAGGCTCGATCCGGTCAGCCAGCCGCCGAGGATCAGGCCGACGGCAGCGCCGGCACCCGACATCGCGGCGTACACGGCGAAGGCACGGTTCCGGGCCGGGCCGGCCGGGAACGTGGTGGTGATCAGCGCCAGTGCTGCGGGTGAGGCGAGGGCAGCGCCGAGTCCTTGCAGGCCCCTTGCTCCGAGCAGCATGGCCTCGTTGCCGGCGATACCGCCGAGCAGGGAGGCGATGGCGAAGATCGAGAGCCCGGCCATGAAGACCTTGCGCCGCCCGTAGAGGTCTCCGAGTCGGCCCCCGAGCAGGAGCAGGCCGCCGAAGGCCAGTGCGTAGCCGGTGACCACCCAGGTCAGGGTCGCGTCGGTGAAGCCGAGGTCCTTCTTGATGAACGGCAGGGCGATGTTGGCGATGGTGCTGTCGAGCACCACCATCAGCTGCGCGACGGAGATCAGTACGAGGGCCCAGCCGAGACGGGTGGACGGTCCGGTCTCGGGGGGTGCGACGTCCTCGGGGAGCGGACGTGCCTGGGTGGTGTTGGTCATGACTGCCTGGCTTTCTGCTGGGGCGTGCGGGGCGGAGGTGTGCCGGTGGGATGACCCACGGCCGGGAGGATGACGTGGTCGATGACGCGCTCGATCGTCTCGTTGTCGGGCACGAGACCGAGGACGAAGGAACGGTGGAGGACGATCGCCGCCAGCGCCGGCGCGATGACCTCGAGGTCGAGGCCGTCGCGGATCTCGCCTCGCTCGACCGCGCGCTCGTAGATCGCGCGCGACACCGCCACCTTGGGGGCGATGAACGCCTTCCGGAAGAGGGCTGCGAACTCGGGGTCGCTGGAGAGGGCCGTGACGACGGATCCGAGAGCGCCGGTGGCGTCGTGCTGGCCGATGCGGTGCTCCACGCAGAAGGTGCTGATCAGGTCACCGCGGAGCGAGCCGGTGTCGTGCTCCTCGACGGTGGGTGCGTGGCGTGCGCGCACCATCGCGTCGACGACCAGGATCGGCTTGCTCTCCCAGCGGCGGTAGAGCGTGGCCTTGCTGGCGCGCGAGCGGGTGGCCACCGCGTCCATGGTCAGGCGGTCGTAGCCGACCTCCAGCAGGAGCTCCAGGGTGGCGTCGAGGATCTCGTCCTCGCGGGCCCCCTCGACGCGGGGGCGCGAGGTCCTGAGCTCGGGCACGTACCCTCCTCGGTGTCGTCAGGTCGGCGGTTTCCGGAAACCTGGATGAAACGAAACTGTTCCGTTTCATCAGTAGCGTAGGAGTGAACCGGCCTCCGCGGAAATTGATTCCCGCTGGTCCAGAAAAGCTTGGCCCAGTTGACGACGGTGCCGGTCGGTGCAGATCCCGGCCGGTCGGTGCGGATCCCGGCCGGTCGCACCCGGGGACCGCGTGGACCTCAGGGAGCGGTGGACGCTGCCGGGGCCGACGGCTGCGGCAGCGCGGGGACGGACGAGGGAGCAGGCGACGGGGCGGGCGCGGGGACGGACGAGGAGCTGGGCGTCGGGTTGGGCGCGGAGGGCGCCGCCGGGGTCGGCGTCTCGGAGGGCGAGGTCGCCTTGTCCTGCTTCGTGGGGGTGGTGCCGGTGCCCTGGTCGCTGCTGCTGTCGGTGCCCACGAGGTTGCCCACGCTGGTTCCCTTCGAGTTGTCGGCACCGAACAGGGCCGCGATGGGCTTGCCCGTGATGGCCTCGAAGGTGGTGATCCCCGCCAGCGCGATCACGGCCACCACGAGGCTGGCGAGGAGCGCCCTGCCCCACGGCATCGAGCTGCGCTCGTCCTCGGCGACCTCGCCGTCCTCACGGGGGGTCGCATCCGGGACCTCGTGGCCTTCGCTGTCGGTGCGCAGGGGGCCCTCGGCGACCGTGCGCGGGAGCGTGGTGGTGGCCAGCGCCCGCTGCCGGACCTGGGCCGCCGTGCGTCGGGCGACCTCGCTGGTGCGGCGCAGCGACCACGTGTAGGTCGCGCCTCCGACCGTGAACACGACACTGCCCACGGCGGCTCCGATGATCGTGCCCGCCGTACCGGCGAAGGAGGCCAGCAGGGCAGCCGAGACCGCCGCCAGGGCGCTGCCTGCGACCTGGGCCGCGGAGAGACCTAGCGGGGTTCGTTCGGGCTTGTCGTCGGCCATGGGTCCTGTCGGATCGGGAGTACCTGCACACGGTATGACGAGACAGGGCCTCAGTTGGTTTCGATCTGCCTAGGTGACCTGCGCCACCCTCGTCGGGCGAGGCGGTCGGTCGACGAGCTCGGGCTCGCCTGTGCGTCCAGCCTCGAGCCCGATCGCCAGCCCGTCGGTCGACCCGGTGCTCGATGCGGTGTCCGACCCTGATCCGGGGACCACCGCATCGACCTCGGTCGACTCCTGGGCGCGCGTGCTGGCCGCTGGCAGGCGAGGGCCATGGTTCCGGGCCAGCGCGACGATGCCGGCGAGCGGCAGGGCGGTCAGGAGCAGCAGGGCGTAGGGCGTGCCGAGCACGGTGCCCAGCCCGCCGACCACGGCCGACCCGACGCCTCCGCCGACGAGGAAGAACAAGGTCGCCACGCCGAGGGCGACACCGCGGACGTCGTCGCTGACCGCGTCGCCGACGGCCTCCATCAGGGCCGGCTGGCCCAGGCCGAAGGCGAGGGTGACGCCCACGACGGCGGTCACGAGCAGCGTTGCCGAGCCCGTGGAGGCGCCGAGGGAGGCGACGACCAGGGAGACGGTCGCGATGAGCGCCGCCAGCGCCAGCGACCTCGTCGCCCCGATCCTGATGAGCAACGGCCCCGCGACCCGGGGGGCGGCCAGTCCGGTGGCGGCGCTGGGCACCAGCGCGATCCCGACCTGCCAGGGCTCCCAACCCTGCCCGACGAGCACGGCGGGGACCGCGATCAGCAGGGCGAACCAGGCAGCGGGGACCGCGCCGGCGGCGAGTGCGCTGCGCACCACGGCAGGGTTGCGGATGACGGTCAGAGGAAGGAAGCCGTTGGGACGGCGCCGGATCCAGGCGGCCACAGCGGGTGCTCCGAGCACCGCCAGCACCCCACCGACGACGGCGACGACCGGACCGGTCGCCGGCGACTGCACCAGGAGGATCACTCCGGCTGCCGTGGCGGCCACGAGCGCGGCGCCGAACAGGTCCAGGCGAGCACCGCTGCCCTCGGTCGGCACGGATCGCCACAACAGGGGAAGAAGGAGGATGCCGAGCATCGGCAGTGCTATCACCACGCGCCACCCGAGCAGACCCTCGACGCCACCTCCGGCGAGGGGACCGAGCGAGCTGACGGCCGCCGCGAGCCCGGCCACCCGGCCGAGGGCAGCGCCCTTGGCGGCGCCGGTGAACCGGGCGCTGATGATGGCCACCCCGAGAGTCGGGACGGCGGCAGCGCCCGCACCCTGGAAGACGCGGGCGACCAGGAGCACCTCGAAGTTGGGCGCCAGCGCTCCCGCGAGGGCGCCGACGGTCATCAGGGTGACCCCGACCACCAGCGGGAGCCGGATGCCCACGAGGTCGGAGACGCGGCCGTAGACAGCGGTCGCGACGGCCAGCATCAGCGCGTAGAGGCTGATCGCCCAGGCGCCGACACCCGTGCTCACCCCGAGATCGGAGCCGATCACCGGCAGCGCGATCGCAGCCGAGGAGCTACCGAGCCCGGCCAGACCGAAGAGGAGGCCGATCAGCAGGGGGACACGACGAGCGTCGGGGGCCAGGGGGACACGACGAGCGTCGGGGGCGGAGGCGGAAGACATTGACTGCGTCAACCATGATGGTCCGCCGGGCATTCCTGGCGGCTCACCCCCTAGGGGCAGAATCCGCGACCTCGTCGACCGAGGCGCCTTCGCGAAGGGCGGGGGACCCGGCATCTCGGACGCGCCCGAGAATGTCGAGCGTCGCCTGCAGGGCGAACCGGTTCCACTCACCGGGCCGGTGCAGCATGTAGTGGCCCAGGCGCCCCATGTCGACGAACTCCGCCGAGGCGGCGACGCTGCGCGCCTGGTCGACGTAGGCCCGGGTCCTCCGCGCCGAGGTGATCTTGTCCCGGCTGCCGTGACCGGCGACGAGGTGCCGGCCGGCGAGCCGGTCGACGGGGTCGGAGGCCTCCAGCCACGGCGCCAGCCCGACGACGCCCACGACGCTGGGGTGGTCGGCGACGTGCACGGCCGTGCGGCCACCCATGGAGTGCCCGAGGAGGACGACCGGAACACCGGGGTGCTGCTCAGCGACCTGGTCCAGCGCCCAGCGGGCGTCCGGCACGGGGGAGGGCTCGGGTCCGACGCCCGCGTTCCATCCCCGCACGCTGTAACGGAGCAGCCACAAGGACAGCCCCGCGTCGAGGACGTGTGGTTCGAGCGCGTTGCGCATCGCCGTCGTACGCCGCAACGAGGCGCTGCGTCCCCCGACGGGCTTGACCCCGGACTTGGCGCCACCGTGCAGCATCAGCACGACCCCCAGCGGTGCGCTGGCCGGGTCGTCGCGGGTCAGGTGCGGAGAGGACATGCAGAACTCCAATCGTGTCCTTCGGTGTTCGGAGCCGTCCCCGCCGCCGGATGGGGTGCGGCGACGGGAGGTGGGTGGTCTGCCGAGCCGCCGAACATGCGAATGTCTCCGAAGGTACTCGTGAGGCGTTCACCCGTACCTCCCGTGACATTCGCATGTCTGGCGGGCGTTGCAGGGGTGGAGCTTCCTCAGGTGGGTGGTCGGCCTGTTCTGGGGCGTCTGGTGGCTCCGCGAACATGCGAATGTGTCTGAAGGTGCTCGTGGGGCGTTCACCCGTCCCACCAGCGACATTCGCATGTCTGGCCGCGGCGCCCACCCTGTCACCGGCACACGGCAGGATGGTCCCGTGACGGAACCCCAGAGCGAGAACACCGCCGCGAAGGACCCCCTCGCCGAGCTGCGGCAGGAGCACCGTGCGTTGGCCGAGCAGGTCGACGACGCCCGTTGGCGCTACTACGTCAAGGACGACCCGACGATCGACGATGCCGAGTTCGACCGTCTGATGCGCCGGCTCGAGGAGCTCGAGGCGGAGGTCCCCGACCTCCGCACGCCCGACTCTCCGACCCAGAAGGTCGGTGGGGCGGTCTCGACCGAGTTCACGGCCGTCGACCACGTCCAGCGGATGGAGAGCCTCGACAACGCCTTCTCCTACGAGGAGCTCGAGACGTGGGCCGCACGGCTCGCGCGCGACGGCATCTCCGAGCCTGCCTACCTCTGTGAGCTCAAGGTCGACGGTCTTGCGATCAACCTCCTCTACGAGGACGGTCGTCTGGTCCGGGCCCTGACCCGCGGCGACGGGCGTACCGGTGAGGACGTCACCCCCAACGTGAAGACGATCGACTCGATCCCGCACAGGTTGCAGCCGAGCGCCGAGTTCCCGGTGCCGGCGCTGCTGGAGGTGCGCGGCGAGGTGTTCCTCCCGCTGGAGGCCTTCGAGCGGCTCAACGAGTCGATGGTCGATGCCGGCAAGCCGATGTTCGCCAACCCGCGCAACGCCGCTGCCGGCTCGCTTCGCCAGAAGGACCCCAAGGTGACGGCGACCCGTGCCCTCGGGATGGTCTGCCACGGGGTCGGTGCCCGCACCGGCTTCGAGCCGCGGGCCCAGTCGGAGGCCTACGCCGCTCTTCAGGCCTGGGGCCTGCCCACGAGCGACCGGGCCAAGGTCGTGCCCGGCCTGCGGGCGGTGGAGGAGTTCGTCGAGTACTACGGCGAGCACCGCCACGACGTGGAGCACGAGATCGACGGTGTCGTGGTCAAGGTCGACGACGTCCGGCTGCAACGCCGGCTGGGGTCGACCAGCCGGGCGCCGCGGTGGGCGATCGCCTACAAGTACCCGCCCGAGGAGGTCAACGCCCGGCTGCTCGCCATCGAGGTCAACACCGGTCGCACCGGTCGGGTGACTCCGTTCGGGCGGATGGAACCCACCAAGGTCGCGGGGTCGACCGTCGAGATGGCCACCCTGCACAACGCCCACGAGGTCAAGCGCAAGGACGTACGCCCCGGCGACACCGTCATCCTGCGCAAGGCCGGGGACGTGATCCCCGAGATCCTCGGCCCGGTTCTTGCCCTGCGCCCCGACGGCCTCTCGGAGTGGACGATGCCGACCGAGTGCCCCACGTGCGGGACCCCGCTGGTCCAGGAGAAGGAAGGTGACAAGGACCTGCGCTGTCCCAACCACCAGTTCTGTCCGGCCCAGGTGCGCGAGCGGGTCTTCCACGTCGCGGGCCGCGGCGCCTTCGACATCGAGGGGCTCGGCTACGAGGCCGCCGTCGCCCTGCTCGAGGCCGGCGTGGTCGACAACGAGGGCGACGTGTTCGACCTCGACGCCGACAAGCTCCGGCGGGCTCCGCTGTTCACTCGTGCCCCGAAGAAGGGTGAGGGTGACGCTCCGGTCCTCTCGGCCAACGGCCAACGGCTGCTCGACAACCTCGGACAGGCGAGGAAGGCGCCGCTCTGGCGGGTGCTGGTCGCGCTGTCCATCCGGCACGTGGGTCCCACGGCGGCGCGCGCTCTGGCCGGCGAGTTCGGCTCGATGCAGGCGATCCGGGCGGCCTCCGAGCAGGAGCTTGCGGCGGCGGAGGGTGTCGGCCCGACCATCGCCGAGGCTGTCGTCGCCTGGTTCGAGGTCGACTGGCACCGCAGGATCGTGGACACCTGGGAGGCAGCAGGAGTGACGATGGCCGAGGAGCGTGACGAGTCCACGCCGCGCACCCTCGAGGGGCTGACCCTCGTGGTGACCGGGTCGCTGGTCGACTTCAGCCGCGACGGCGCGAAGGAGGCGATCCTCTCCCGGGGCGGGAAGGCCTCCGGCAGCGTGTCGAAGAAGACCGACTACGTCGTGGTGGGCGAGAGCCCCGGCTCCAAGGCCGAGAAGGCCGAGCAGCTCGGCGTGACCGTCCTCGACGAAGCTGGCTTCAAGGACCTGCTCGAGCACGGTCCCCGCTAGTCGACTCCAGTGCGCTCAGCCGGCGACAGCAGCGAGCACGAGCTTCGCGACGGCCCGCTGCTCCGCGGCGAACGGGTGGTAGGCCAGGGCCCGTGCCTGATCGGTCACCGACCCGTTCACCCAGGGGTCGCTGGAACAGATGTCGTGCTGCCGGCTGGCGGCCCAGACGTCGACGTACGTCGCGTCGGTGGCTCGGGCCGCCTTGCGCAGCGCGTCGTTGAGGGCCATGTTGACCTTCGCAACGTAGGCGTAGTCGCCACGCGCCAGCGGCAGGGCCGCACACGTGTGCTCGGCCGAGACGATCTGGGGATAGCCGACCACCAGCACCCGCGCTTGCGGCGCCCGGCGGCGCACGTCGGCCAGGGCGGAGGTCAGCTTGGTGCCCATCTCTCCCAGCGCGGTCAGCAGCACGTCGCGTCCGCCCGAGGTCATGAAGGCCTGGCACGGGGCACCCGCGGGCGCCCTGCTGCGCAGGGAGGGGCACTTGCGGGTGAGCTGTCGGAACACGCCCTCGTCGTTGCCGCCGATCCCCACCGTCACGAGGTCGGTCGACCGCCCCAGCGCAGTCACCTGAGGAGGTACGGCGGGGCGCTCCGGCGTGGTCAGGTGCTCGATCCGGGCCCCGGCGCAGCTGCGGTCCTCGAGGTCGGCCCCGAGCTCGCGGGCCACGAGCGCGGGATAGTTGGCCGAGGACCGGAAGCAGCCGTCGGCGACGTCGGTGACCGGGACCAGGGGGGCGGAGGTGAAGGAGTCACCCAGGGCGACGTAGCTCTGCCCAGGCACTGCTTTCGCGACGTTGCTGCGGGATCCGCCTGCCGGGGGCTGGTCCGCTGCCGACTGCGCGCAGGCGCTGACGAGAACGATCAGGGCGATGATCACTGCAGTCCACCGCAGCGGGGTCTTCGCGTCGTGCCGGTCCATGGGCCTCCAGTCTGGTGGGATCGACGGTAGCCGGGGAGTGGTCGGGGCCCATCCGGGCGCGAGGCCGGGCCCACCACGCGACCAGGAGGACGCCGGTGGCGAGGCTGCGGAGGAGCACGGCGCCCCCGACCACGTCGACGGCCGTCGGTGCCACGAGCGACCCGACCAGGGCAGCAGCGATGATGACGGTGTCGTTGATCCCGAGCACGGTGGCACGCACCTCGTCCGACACGTGCTCCTGGAGCATCGCGGTGGCCCCGGCCTCGACGCTCACGCACGCTGCCCCGGCGAGAGCCAGCGGAGCCAGGGACCAGCCCAGCGACGGCGCGGGAACCACCAGGACGAGGGCGCAGGCGAGCAGCACCAGTCCCCAGACGATCGAGTGCTCCGGCGAACCGCCGAGCCGGCGCAGCAGCGGTGCGCCGAAGGCCGCGAAGCCGAGCACGCCCGTGGCCACGCCGTACCCGGTGGCGTCGGAGGACCACGCGTGCAGCGCCATCGGGAGCAGCGCGATGGCCACCAGCGAGATGACGAGGTTGACCGAGGCCATCACGGCGATGGCCCGCATGGCAGCCGGGGTCCGGCGGAGGACGGCGTACGCCGAGAGCCGGACGTCGCCCGCAGCCAGCCGCACCGGGGCCGGCATCGCCACCGGCAGGACGATCAGCAGCGCAGCGACCGTCATCACCACCGGGAGCCACGGGAGCAGGTCCCGGGTCGCGGGGTTGAGGAGCAGGCCCCCCAGCGCCGAGCCGACCACGAAGGCCCCGACCTCGACGGTGACCAGGACGTCCGTGGCGTGCCGTCGCCGCGGGCCGGCGACACCGGCCATCGCGGCGACCTGGGCGGGATAGGCGGGCGTGCCCACCGCCACGGTGAGGGTGCAGGCGGCGACGGCCGGCCAGACACGGCCCTCGACGACCGCCACGGCGCCGGCGAGCAGCAGCAGCGCCCGCACCACCAGCGTGACCCGGACGATCAGGTCACGCCGCATCGCGTCGGCCAGCCGTGCCGTCGCCCACGAGAACGCCACGTAGGGCAGCATCCGGGCCGCACCGACCACCCCGAGGAGCAGCGGGTCGTCAGTGTGCTCGTCGACGAGGACCAGCAGCAGGGGCCAGGGGAGCGCGACCGCCAGGGCCGCGATCGCGTGGGAGGCGATGACGCGCCGGGTGAGGACGTCCAGCCCGAGCACGTCAACCGCCCGTGGTCCGGGTGGCCAACGGTGCGAAACCGTTGAAGCCGACGCTCGAGCAGGTGGTCGTGTAGGCGCCGGCCGAGAGCAGCCGCACCTCGTCGCCCTCAGCGAGGTCGAGCGGGAGCTCGACCGGGCGGTCCTCGTAGAGAACGTCGGTGCTGTCGCACGTCGGACCCGCCAGCACGCACGGCCCGCAGGGTCCGCCGTCGGCGGAGGTCCGCACCCGGTAGCGGATCGACTCGTCCAGGGTCTCCACCAGCCCGGTGAAGACGCCGACGTCGAGGTAGACCCAGCGCACGCCGGCCCGGTGCACCACGGCGACGACCGTGGAGACGATCGTGCCGGCGTCCCCGACGACACCCCGGCCGGGCTCGATGATCGTCCGTGGGCGGTGGTTGCCGAAGGCTTCGGTCAGCTCGTGCTCGATCGCCGCGCCGTACGACGAGACCGGCCGGCAGCCCTCGTCGTAGACAGCGGGGAAACCGCCCCCCAGGTCCAGCAACCACGGCCGGACCCCCCTGCGTCGCAGCACGTCGAACACCTCGGCCGCCGCTCCGATCGGGGTCGACCAGGCCTCGGGCTCGCGCTGCTGCGAGCCGACGTGGAAGCAGACCCCGGCAGCGTCGAGCCCCAGGTCGGCCGCGACGCCGAGGACCTGCACGGCCTCGAAGGTCGCGCAGCCGTACTTGCGTGAGAGCGGCCAGTCCGACCCCTCGCCGGAGGTGACCAGGCGGCACAGCACAGCGCTGCCCGGGGCAGCGTCAGCGATCTTGGCCACCTCGCTCTCGGAGTCGACCACGAAGAGCCGGACCCCGAGCGCTGCAGCCTCGAGGACGTGGTCACGCCTCTTGACGGGGTGGGAGTAGAGGAGCGTCTCGGCGCGCGCACCGGCGCGCAGTGCGGCCCGCACCTCGGTCGGGCTGGCCACGTCGAAGCGACATCCCGCGGCTGCGAGCGCCGCGAGCAGGTCGGGGTGGGGATTGGCCTTGACGGCGTAGTGCACGGCCGTGCCTGGGAACGCGCCGGCGAGCTCGGAGAACCGGCCGACTGCCTGCCTGACGTCGAGCTCGAGGTAGGGAGTGTCGGTGAGTGGTGCGAGGCCGTGGCCTCCTCGCCTCTGCGCGGGCAACGTGGTCGTCATCGGTCTCTCCTGTGCGTCGCCCCCCGACGGTCATCGCACAGCAGGAGCGCCGAGCTCGGCCGTTGGATACGGGTGGATCCCGAGTGGTCCAGTTGCGGGGCGGACGGCCCCACCAGCCGGCCGACCCGGCTTGACTAGGATGGCGCCCATGCCGGCAACCACTGGGTCGATCCATGCCTGAGGCCTCCGCAACGGGCCGGGTCGAGATCACCCGCGACGAGGTGCGCCACCTGGCCGATCTCGCCCGCATCGACCTCGACGACGCAGAGCTCGACCACCTCGCGCCCCAGCTCTCGGTCATCCTCGAGTCGGTGGCCTCGATCAGGGAGGCCGCGGCCGACGACATCGCGCCGACCTCGCACCCGCTGGCGGTGGTCAACGTCTTCCGCGAGGACGTCGTACGCCCCTCGCTGAGCGCCGAGCAGGCGCTGTCGGGCGCCCCGCTCGTCGAGGGCCAGCGCTTCGCCGTACCCCGCATCCTCGGAGACGAGCAGTGATCCTCGTATGACGCTTCCCCTCATCCAGCGCAGTGCGTCCGACCTGGCGCAGGCACTGGCCTCCGGCGAGACCACCAGCGTCGAGCTGACCCAGGCGTTCCTCGACCGCGTCGCCGCGGTGGACTCCACGCCTGACGGGCGAGGCGTGCACGCGTTCCTGCACGTCGACGCCGACGGCGCCCTCGCCGCCGCCCGCGCCTCGGACGAACGTCGCGCCGCCGGAGAGCTGCTGTCCGCGCTCGACGGCGTCCCGATCGCGGTCAAGGACGTGCTCACCACGCAAGGACTGCCCACGACCTGTGGCTCGAAGATCCTCGAGGGCTGGGTCCCGCCGTACGACGCCACGGTCGTCGCCCGGCTCAAGGCGGCCGGCCTGCCGATCCTCGGCAAGACCAACATGGACGAGTTCGCCATGGGCTCCTCGACCGAGCACTCGGCCTACGGCCCCACGCGCAACCCGTGGGACCTCGACCGGATCCCCGGAGGCTCCGGAGGCGGATCGGCTGCCGCGGTGGCGGCCTTCGAGGCTCCGCTGGCCATCGGCACCGACACGGGCGGGTCTATCCGCCAGCCGGCGGCGGTCACCGGGACCGTCGGGGTGAAGCCGACCTACGGCGGGGTCTCGCGCTACGGCCTCGTGGCAATGGCGAACTCGCTCGACCAGGCCGGGCCGGTGACCCGCACCGTCCTCGACGCGGCGATGCTGCACGAGATCATCGGTGGCCACGATCCGCTGGACTCCACGAGCATCGACCAACCCGTCCCCGCTGTGGTGGAGGCCGCACGAGCCGGGGCGCTCGGCGAGCTGGACGGGCTGCGCGTCGGCGTGGTGACCGAGCTGGGCGGCGAGGGCTACCAGCCCGGGGTGCAGCAGCGCTTCGACCAGGCGGTCGAGCTGCTCGTCAAGGCCGGGGCCGAGATCGTCCAGGTCACCTGCCCGAACTTCGTGCACGCGCTCGCGGCGTACTACCTGATCATGCCGAGCGAGGCCTCCTCCAACCTCGCCCGCTTCGACGCGATGCGCTACGGCTTGCGGGTGCTTCCCGAGGGGGTCGAGGCGCCCAGCGCCGAGGACGTGATGCGGGCCACGCGCGACCAGGGCTTCGGCGACGAGGTCAAGCGCCGCATCATCCTCGGGACCTACGCGTTGTCGAGCGGTTACTACGAGGCCTACTACGGCCAGGCCCAGAAGGTGCGCACCCTGATCAGCCGCGACTTCGAGCGCGCCTTCGAGAAGGCCGACGTGCTGCTCTCCCCGACCGCCCCGACCACGGCGTTCCGGCTCGGCGAGAAGCTCGACGACCCGCTGGCGATGTACCTCAACGACATCGCCACCATCCCCGCCAATCTCGCCGGCGTACCCGGCATCTCCGTGCCTGTCGGGCTCGCCCAGGAGGACGACCTCCCGGTCGGCCTCCAGGTCCTCGCTCCGGCGATGGCCGACGACCGGCTCTACCGGGTGGGCGCCGCGCTGGAGGCGCTGCTGGAGAGCACGTGGGGCGGACCTCTGCTCGATCCAGGCAAGCTCGACAAGGAGCTCGACACGGTGGTGGCCCGATGAGCAGCCCGGCGACCGCGCGGGTCGTGACCATGTCGTTCGAGGAGGCGCTCGCGGCGTACGACCCGGCCATGGGTCTCGAGGTCCACGTCGAGCTGAACACCGCGACGAAGATGTTCTGCGGCTGCCCGGCGAGCTTCGGTGGCGAGCCCAACACGCACACCTGCCCGACCTGCTTGGGGCTGCCTGGCTCGATGCCGGTGGTCAACGCCAAGGCCGTGGAGTCGGCCATCCGGATCGGCCTCGCGCTGAACTGCTCGATCGCGCCGTGGTGCCGGTTCGCGCGGAAGAACTACTTCTACCCCGACATGCCGAAGAACTTCCAGACCAGCCAGTACGACGAGCCGATCGCCTTCGACGGCTGGACCGACGTCGAGATCGTCGGCGACGACGGTCCCGAGACCTTCCGCGTGGAGATCGAGCGCGCGCACATGGAGGAGGACACCGGGAAGTCGCTGCACGTCGGTGGCTCGACCGGCCGTATCCACGGCGCCGACTACTCGCTCGTCGACTACAACCGGGCCGGGATCCCGCTCATCGAGATCGTCACCCGACCGATCATGGGGGCGCGCGAGAAGGCCCCTGCCGTGGCACGGGCCTATGTCGCCCAGCTGCGGGAGCTGCTGCTCGGCCTCGGTGTCTCCGACGTGCGGATGGAGCAGGGCTCGCTGCGCTGCGACGTCAACCTGTCGCTCGCTCCGGCGGGATCGGGCGGACTGGGCACCCGGACCGAGACCAAGAACGTCAACTCGCTGCGGTCGGTCGAGCGGGCCGCGCGCTACGAGATCGGCCGCCAGGCGGCCATCCTCACCGACGGTGGGTCCATCCTCCAGGAGACCAGGCACTGGCACGAGGACACCGGCGTGACCACCTCGGGCCGGGAGAAGTCCGACGCCGACGACTACCGCTACTTCCCCGAGCCCGACCTGGTGCCGGTCGCGGCCTCGCCCGAATGGGTGGAGGAGCTGCGCGGCACGCTGCCCGAGCCTCCGCGCGAGCGTCGGGCCCGGCTGCAGGCGGAGTGGGGCTTCACCGACCTGGAGATGCGCGACACCGTGGGAGCGGGCGCGCTGGGACTGGTCGAGGAGACGATCGCGACCGGCTGCTCACCGCAGGCAGCACGCAAGTGGTGGCTCTCCGAGCTGGCTCGCCGGTCCAACGAGCTGGGGGTCGAGATCTCCTCGCTCCCGATCACTCCAGGTGACGTGGCCCGCATCCAGGCGCTCATCGACGACGGTGCGATCAACGACAAGCTCGCGCGCCAGGTCTTCGACGGGGTGCTCGCCGGGGAGGGAACCCCTGACGAGGTGGTGGCCGCCCGCGGGCTCGCCGTCGTCTCGGACGAGGGCGCCCTCGGTGACGCGGTCGACCGGGCCATCGCCGCCGACCCCGACGTGGCCGCGAAGATCCGCGACGGCAAGGTGGCCGCCGCCGGGGCACTCATCGGCGCGGTGATGAAGGAGATGCGCGGTCAGGCCGACGCCGGCCGGGTCCGCGAGCTCATCCTCGAGCGCCTCTCCTGAGCTCGCCCACCGGGCACTCCACGCACACTCTTTGTACGCCGACCGGGCACTTCACGCACGTGCATCAACTTCGAGCGGGCACTCCCCGCACAGGGCCGCACCAGGCTGAGGGTCAGCCGAGGTGGTCCAGCCCGAGAGCCAGCACCACGCCGATCGCCGTGGCCACGCCGGCGAGATAGCTGTCCTCCTTGAACGCCTTGGGGAAGACCTCCGTGGCGAGCGAGGCGATGACGGCGCCGGCCGCGAAGCTGCGGATCAACGCGAGCGCGACCTCGGGCACCCCTGACATCAACAGGTTGCCCGCGACCGCAGCCACGGAGAGCAGCACCGCTGTCGCTGTCCAGAGCCCGAAGACCGACCCGTTCGACCGTCCCTGACCGGCCATCTCCTTGGCGCCACCGGCTGCCTCAGGCAGGTTGGAGAGCAGGATCGAGCCCGAGAGAGCGGCGACCTGCAGCGGGCCCGCGCCGATCAGCGCGACGCCCAGAGCCAGGTTCTCCGGGATGCCGTCCAGCGTGATGGCGGCGAGCAGCCCGCCGCCGCTGTCGGAGCCCCACTTCTTCGCGACGAGGCGGTCGAGGACGCTGAACGCGGCGGCTCCAGCGAGCACCGCCAGAGCGACCCACGCGATCGAGGTCTTCTCGGTAGCCGGCTCGATCAGCTCCAGGACCGTGGACAGCAGCAACGCCCCGCCGGCGAGGGCGACGATGAAGCCCTCGACGCCCTCGGGCAGGGACCCGAAGATCCCCCAGGCGGCGCCGGCGAGCAGGGCGCCGGAGACGACGACGATCACGGCGAAGGTCAGCATGGACGGCTCGTTCCTCGTGGCAACGGTGGTCGACAGTTTTGGCCTTTCCCCACCGCGTCTCCGACAAACCCCCCACGAACTACGCGGCGAGCCGCCCGACGAACTGCCCGGCAAGATGGGTGGGCGAGGGAGGCTGCTGCGGTGTTAGCCTTTCGCTGCCCCGTCGGGGCACCCTCCACATTCACCACGTCCGCAGTCAGGGAAAGCCGGTCCAAGTCCGGCGCTGACCCGCAACCGTAGGTCGCCATCTCGCGATGGTGACAAGTCGGAACACCTGCCGCGCGACGTCTTCGAGAAACACGCTGTCGTGGAAAGCAGCGGGTTGGCGCGAGCCTCCCGCTGTGCAGCGGGAAGGACGCACATCATGCGTGGAATCGCGCGCAGGACCCAGCGGATCGCGGCGTACGTCGCCTCCGGTGCCCTGGCCGTCAGCGGCAGCATCCTGGCGTTGTCGCCAGCAGAGGCGGTCACCTACGACCCGGCACCGGCGAACCAGGCAGCCGACTGGCTGGCCACACAGTTCGACGCCCAGAACCTCATCGAGTACGGAGACAACGGCGCCGACGTGGGCCTGACCATCGACGGGGTGTTCGCGCTGCTCTCAGCGGGCGGACACGACGCGAAGGTCTCGGATGCCGCCGACGCCATCCAGGGCGAGAACGGCTACATCGAGTACACCTACTCCATCGGCCCCGACACCTACGCCGGCAGGGCTGCCAACGCCACCGCCAAGGTGATGGCACTCTTCCAGACGATCTCCCCGGCCAAGTCCACGATGGGCGGCGTGAACCTCCAGACACGGCTCGAGAGCCTGGTCGCGACAGCTTCCCCGATCCAGGGACGCCTCGTCGACTTCAGCACGAAGAACGGCACGCCGGACGGGCAGGACTACGCGAACACGCTGGGTCAGTCCTACGCCGCCCACGCGCTGGACGCTGTCGGCTCCGACAAGACCGCAGCCGTGACGGACTTCCTGCTCAAGCAGCAGTGTGCCAGCGGTTTCTTCCGGCTCGGGTTCTCGGCCAAGAGCGCCTCGAACCAGAGCTGCGTGGAGGGCACCGACGCCCCGGACACCGACGCGACCGCGATCGCGGTGCTCGAGCTGCAGGCGCAGAGCGCGGACCGACCGGCCGTCGCAGCAGCGATCGCCAAGGCGAAGGCGTGGCTGACCAGCCGGCAGCGTTGTGACGGCTCCTTCGGCGGTGGCACCGCGACCGAGGCCTCGAACGCCAACAGCACCGGCCTCGCCGCTGCGGCGATCGGTGACAGCCCAGCTGCCCGCCAGGCCGCGCAGGCACTCAAGGCGCTGCAGATCCCCCAGAGCGCAGGCTCCCCGCAGCAGAATGCCCGTGGCGCGATCGCCCTGAACGCCAAGGCCCTCGCAGACAGTCGAGTCGACGGTGTCAACGTCAACGTCGTCGACCAGTTCCGGCGCGCCACCGCCCAGGCGATCCTGGGCATCAAGTGGTACTCGTCGGACGCCACCCCCGACCTGACGCTGACCGCTCCCGGCGGTTACCACCGGGCCGGCACGTCTGCGGTGCTCACCAGCACCGGGGCGGCGCAGGGCACGGTGCTGTGCATCACCGGGTCGGGCGCCTCGGTGCGCGGGATCGCCGACGCGAACGGGCTCAGGTCCACGGTGAAGCTGCCGTCCGGCACCGGGTTCGGCCGCTACACCGTCAAGGATGCCTACGGACACGTGGCCAGCGCGGGCGTGCACGTCCTCGGCAAGAAGAACCTGCGCGTGACCAAGTCGCGTTACCGGGTCAAGCGCAAGCGCCTCGTCACCGCCACCGTGCACGGCCTGGCCCCGGGCGAGTGGTCGCGCATCTACTACAAGGGCAGGTTCGTCCGCAGCGGCCACGCGTCACGCGGCGGCACGTTCACGGCGACCTTCCGGGCTGGACGTGCCAAGGGCAAGAGGACGATCCAGGGCTTCGGGCAGTTCACCGACATCCGTCGCGGGGCCACGAAGATCAAGGTCGTTCGATGACACCTGCCCGACGCAGTCGTCTGGCCGGCCTGGTCGCCGTGGCACTCGCCGCGGCGGCCGGGCTGGTCGGGCTGTCAGCCTCGGCTGCGTCGGCAGCGCTGTGCTCGGGGTCGGGAGTCAACGTGGTGGTGGACTTCCACGGACTCGGGGGAGGGGTCCAGAACGGGTGCGACTCCAACGGCGCCAACCGGATGGCGAAGGAGGTGTTCCCGGCCGCGGGCTTCCCGCTCAGGTACGCGCAGCGGCAGCCCGGCTTCGTATGCCGTGTCAAGGACGCTCCTCAGAGCGACCCGTGCCTGAACACCTCACCTGCCGACGCCACCTGGGGGCTGTACTGGTCGGACGGCAAGTCCGGAAAGTGGAGCTACGCCAACACCGGTGTCGGTGGGCTGAAGGTGCCCGACGGAGGCTTCCTGGCGTTCTCGTGGCAGAACGGTGGGCCCGCCGACCCGCCGCGCGCGTCGCCCACGAACAAGACGTCGAGCCCCAGCAAGACCCCGGTCCCCAAGCCGGCCCCCAAGCCGGCCCCCAAGCCCACCAAGGCGGCCACCGCGAAGCCGACCCGGGCTGCGACGAGCACGCCCACCGGCACGTCCACCGGCACGTCCACCGGGGCGGCCAGGCAGAAGGCGGCTGCCTCCTCGGTGCCGACCGCCCCGGCACGCACCAAGGCGACCGCGAAGGGCGGTGCCGGCGCGAGCCCGTCCACGAGCGAGAGCTCCTCGCCACTGACCTCCACGACGCTGGAGCCCAGTCCGGACGCCAGCCCCGGCGCACTCAGCGCCGACAAGGTGAGCAGCGACTTCGCGCCGGCGGAGGACCACAGCGCGCTGCCCACGTGGATCCCGATCGTGGTGATCGCAGGGCTGGCCCTGACTGCCGTCGGTGGCATCTGGTGGCGAAACAGGTCCGGCACGGCGTGAGTACGCCGCGGCCGGCGAGGGACCTTCATCCCGGAGCCTGGTGGCTCTGGGCTATGGGCCTCGCCGCCGCGGCGACCGTCACGACCAACCCGCTGCTCCTGGCGATGATCATCGGCACCGCCGCCGTCACCGTCTCGATGCGACGCTCCGACCACCCGTGGTCGCGGTCCTTCCGTCTCTACCTCGTCTTCGGCCTGGTGATCGTCACCGTCCGGGTGTTCTTCCGGGTCCTGCTCGGGGGCGGCTACGGGAGCGTCGTGCTGCTGCAGCTGCCGGAGATCCCGCTCCCGGACTGGGTGGCCGGCGTCCGCCTGCTCGGGCCGGTCACCCTGGAGTCGGTGCTGGCGGGGCTCTACGACGGGATGCGGCTCGCGACCATCGTCATCTGCGTCGGGGCCGCGAACGCGCTGGCCAACCCGAAGCGGCTGTTGAAGTCGATGCCGCCCGCGCTCTACGAGATCGGCACGGCGATCGTGGTGGCGGTCGCGCTGCTGCCCCAGCTGGCCGACAGCCTGCGCCGGGTGCGGGCGGCCCGTCAGCTCCGCGGCGTACCCGGCAGCCGTCTCGGCAGGCTGCGCGGCGTGGTCGTCCCGGTCATGGAGGACGCCCTGGAACGGTCGATGTCGCTGGCGGCCGGGATGGACGCCCGCGGCTACGGGCGGGCCGGCGATCTGAGCCGCGGCCAACGCAGGCTCACCGGCCTGCTGATGCTCAGCGGGCTCGTCGGGCTGTGCATCGGGACCTACGCGCTGCTCGACCAGACGGCGCCACGATGGCTGGTGCTCCCGGGTCTGGTCGGTGGGGTCGCTCTGGCTGGGGGTGGTCTCTGGTCGGCGGGACGGCGTGTGCAGCGCAGCCGGTACCGCCCGGACCGCTGGCGCACCGCCGAGATCGCGGTGAGCCTCAGTGGGCTTGCAGTGGCCGCCGGAATGCTCGGAGTGCTGCCTGCAGACCCGGTGCTGCACCCGGCCCTCGACACGTTCCCCACGGTCTCCGTCGAGGCGCTGGCCGTCGTCCTGCTCGGCCTGGCCGCGGCCTTCGCAGCTCCCACACCCGTGCTCGTGCAACGATCCGGGCGCCGCGAGGAGGTGGCCGGTGCTCGAGCTGCGTGACATCTGCTTCAGCTACGCCGACGCGCCGCCGGTCCTGACCCACGTCGACCTCACCCTCGAGGAGGGCGAGCTGGTCCTGGTCGCCGGCCGGACAGGGGTCGGCAAGTCGACCCTGCTGGGCCTCTTCAACGGCCTGGTCCCCTCCTTCACGGGAGGCCGGCTCACCGGCGACGTGCTTCTCGACGGTGCCAGTGTCCTGCACCTGCCGCCCCGGGACCGCGCGCACGTCGTGGGGTACGTCGGGCAGGACCCGACCGCCGGCTTCGTGACGGACACGGTCGAGGAGGAGCTCGCCTACGGCATGGAGCAGCTCGGCCTCGACGGAGCGACGATGCGCCGGCGGGTGGAGGAGACGCTCGACCTGCTCGGCATCCCCGAGCTCCGCCGACGCGACCTGCGCAGCCTCTCCGGCGGACAGCAGCAACGGGTGGCGATCGGCTCGGTGCTGACCATGCACCCGAGGGTGCTGGTGCTGGACGAGCCGACCTCGGCCCTCGACCCGACCGCGGCCGAGGAGGTGCTGGCCACCCTCACCCGCCTCGTGCACGACCTGGGAGTGACGGTCGTCGTCGCCGAGCACCGCCTGGAGCGAGTGGTGCCGTTCGCGGACCGCATCGTCGTGGTGGAGGCCGGGCAGCGGGTGCGCGCGGGGGAGCCCGCCGAGATGCTGCAGAGCTCGCCGGTCGCGCCGCCCATCATCGAGCTCGGGCGGTGGGCACGATGGTCCCCCCTGCCGCTGAGCGTGCGCGATGCACGGCGTCGTGCGGCGAGCCTGGCGCTGGTGCCGGACGTGCCTCCGGTCGCCGTGGCCGCGCAGCGTCCACCGGTGCTGGTGGCGCGGCACGTCACGGTGACCTACGGCCACCACGTCGCCGTAGGTGAGGTCGACCTGAGCCTGTGGGCGGGAGAGGTCACTGCCCTGATGGGGCGCAACGGCTCGGGCAAGTCGACCCTGATGTGGGCGCTGCAGGGCAGCAGGAAGCGCAGCGCCGGCTCGGTGCGGGTCGACGGCGCGGACCCTGCCGCCCTCGGTGCCGAGGCGCGCCGCCGGCTGGTCGGGCTGGTGCCGCAGACGGCTGCGGACCTGCTCTACCTCGAGGACGTCGCCGAGGAGTGCCGAGCGTCGGACCGCGAGGCGCACGCCCCGGCCGGCACCGCTCGCGCCCTGCTCGACCGGCTCGCCCCGGGGATCGACCCGCGCGTGCACCCCCGGGACCTCTCCGAGGGGCAGCGGCTGGCCCTGGTGCTCGCCGTGGTGCTCACCTCCGGGCCGTCGGTGATCTGCCTCGACGAACCGACGCGCGGGCTCGACTACCCCGGAAAGAGGGCACTCGCGGAGATCCTCGGTGGGCTCAAGGCGCAGGGAGCCGCCGTGCTGGTGGCCACCCACGACGTGGAGTTCGTGGCCCAGGTGGCCGACCGGGTCGTCGTGCTCGCCGACGGCGAGGTGGTCTCCGAGGGGCCGACCACCCGGGTGGTGGCGGAGTCGCCGGCCTTCGCGCCGCAGATGCACAAGATCCTGGGCAACCCCTGGCTCACCGTCGACCAGGTCGTGGCCGTGGGGGCTGGCCGATGACGACGACCGGATCCGTACGTCCCCGCAGCGACGCCGGACTCCCGCCGCCCGTGGTGCCGCTGCGTCTGCGGTCGGCGAGCGTGCTCGCCCTCGCCTCGTTCGCCGGGCTGCTGATGTTCGTGTGGCCGTTGCTGCTGCGCGTCCGCGTCCAGGACCAGGCGGTGCAGCCGCCGTTCGTGTTCGTGCTGCTGCTGCCGGTGGTGATCGTGGTCTGCCTCGCCGAGTTCACCGAGGGCGGGATGGACTCCAAGGTCCTCGCGATGCTCGGCGTGCTGACCGCCATCAACGCCGTGATGAGGGGTCTCAGCGCCGGCATGGCCGGCATAGAGCTGGTCTTCTTCCTGCTCATCCTCGGGGGTCGGGTCTTCGGAGCCGGCTTCGGGTTCGTGCTGGGGTGCACGTCCTTGTTCGCCTCGGCGCTGCTCACGGCGGGTGTCGGCCCGTGGCTGCCGTTCCAGATGCTCGCCTCGGCCTGGGTGGGCATGGGTGCGGGGCTGCTTCCGCGGCGAGTCAGGGGTGCAGCCGAGATCGCGATGCTGGTGGTCTACGGGGTCGTGGCGGCGTACGCCTTCGGGCTGGTGATGAACATGTCGAGCTGGCCCTTCGCCCTGGGGATCGAGGTCCCGGGCCACACCGGTGGGCTGTCGTTCGTGCCCGGCGACCCGTTGCTGGAGAACCTGCACCGCTTCGGGGTCTACACGCTGCTCACCTCGACCGGCAGCTGGGACACCGGCCGCGCGATCACCAACTCGATCGCGCTCGTCCTGCTGGGTCCGGCCGTGCTCACCACCCTGCGTCGCGCCGTACGCCGGGCCACGGTGAACTGACCCAGCCGCGGGGGGCTGCCCGCGCGGACAACGGGCATGCGAATGTCGCGGAAGTGACTGGAGGGGCGTTCACCAACCCCAGCAGCCACATTCGCATGCGGGTACGGCGACCCACCCGCCCGGCTCAGCTCGAGCGCCCCCGACCAGTCCCGGGATCAGCTCCAGCGCCTGACGAGCCCGCCGGCGCGGACAACGGGCATGCGAATGTCGCGGAAGTGACTGGAGGGGCGTTCACCAACCCCAGCAGCCGCATTCGCATGCGGGTACGGCGACCCACCCGCCCGGCTCAGCTCGAGCGCCCCCGACCAGTCCCGGGACCAGCTCCAGCGCCTGACGAGCCTGCCCGCGCGGACAACGGGCATGCGAATGTCGCGGAAGTGACTGGACGGGCCGTTCACCAACCCCAGCAGCCACATTCGCATGCGGGTACGGCGACCCACCCGCCCGGCTCAGCTCGAGCGCACCCGACCAGTCCCGGGACCAGCTCCAGCGCCTGACGAGCCCGCCGGCGCGGACAACGGGCATGCGAATGTCGCGGAAGTGACTGGAGGGGCGTTCACCAACCCCACCAGCCACATTCGCATGCCGGTACGGCGACCCACCCGCCAGTCCGGTCAGGGACGCACGAGCAGGATCCGGTCGTCCTCGCCGGCCGGAGAGCCACGGCCGTCACGGTTGGAGGTGGTGACCCACAGGTTCCCGTCGGGAGCGGCGACGACGGTCCGGAGCCGACCGTACTTCCCGACGAAGAACCCCTGCTCCGCGCTCGCCTTGTCGCCGTTGACGTCGATGCGCCAGATGCGTTGACCCCTCAGGGCGCCGAGCCACAGACGACCGTCCAGGAAGGCCAGGCCCGAGGGTGAGGCCTCCGAGGTCGCCCAGGTCACCTGTGGGTCCTGGAATCCGGCCCCACCGCCCTTGCCCTCGACCTTCGGCCAGCCGTAGTTGCGGCCCTTCACGATCAGGTTGAGCTCGTCGAAGGTGCTCTGCCCGAACTCGGAGGCCCACAGGTTGCCGTGGTCGTCGAAGGCGAGCCCCTGCACGTTGCGATGCCCGAGGGTCCAGATCGGGGAGCTCGGGTCGGGGTTGCCCGGCGCGGGCTTCCCCGTCCGCGTGATCCGCAGGATCTTGCCACCCAGCGAGCTCCGGTCCTGGGCCAGCTCGGGCCGCCCGGACTCGCCGGTGGAGACGTACAGCATCTGGTCGGGCCCGAAGACCAGCCGTCCCCCGTCGTGGTTCACGGCGACGGGGATCCCGGTGAGGATCGGGGTGAGTGGTCCGAGCCGCCCGTCCTCGAAGGTGGTGCGCAGCACCCGGTTGTCCCGCTCCGTGCTCGCGTAGAAGAACACCTCGTGGTCGTCCGCGAACGTCGGCGACACCGCGACGCCGAGCAGCCCTGCCTCCGCGTTGGGTCTGGCCTCCTCGATGCGACCCACCTGCTTCACCGTGCGGTCCTTGATCCGCAGCACGCGACCGCTGTCACGCTCGGTCACCAGGGCGGACCCGTCAGGCAGGAACGCGACACCCCAGGGGACCTCGAGGTTGCTCGCGATCGTGCCGATCACCTCGGGCGGGCCCGTGCGCACCGGTGCGGACGACGCCGGGGATGGCGGGGTCGCGGTCTGGCTCGAGGAGGGAGTCGGTCGTGGGGTGGGGGTGCCGTGCCCCTCCGTCTTCTCGAGGGACGCAGGGTCGGGCTCGGCGCAGGCACTGACCAGCAGGAGCGTCACGAGCAGCAGCGACAGCAGCCGGAGCGGGATGGAGCGAGTCATCTGGGGAGCCTAGCCAGCACTCCTACCCGGCGACCCGCCCAAGCGCGCGGTCCAGCAGGTCGAGCAGTCCCGCATGCACCTCGTCGGGTCGCTCCATCGCGATGAAGTGGGTGGCGCGGAGCTCGGTGTAGGTGGCGCCCGGGATCCGATCGGCGGCGGTGCGCATGTCGTGGGTGGAGGCGAGGACGTCGTAGGTGCCCCCGATGAAGCTCGTGGGAACCGAGATCGTGCGGAGGGAGACGCGGCCGTGCAGCGAGGAGTGCAGTGCCAGGTGCATGTACCAGTCCGTCGGGGTCGTCAGGAACTCCTGGATCGCGCGCCGGGCCAGGAGCGCGTCGGGCGCCGGCAGCATGAAACCCGTGTGCGAGAGCACCCCGTAGGTGAGCGCGCCGACCGGCCACCGGCTCGTGACCTGCGTGATCGCCTTGCCGCCCTGCTTGAGCGTTCGGGCGATGCTGACGGCGATGGGCTTGCGGAGCGGACGCGGGATCAGGATGGGCGCGCCCATGGAGGAGAACGTGTCTCCAGGCACCCCGCCGACCGCGTAGATGCCGGTCACCCGCTCGGGGTGCTCCACGGCCAGCTCGAACATGGTGTTGACCCCGATGGACCAGCCCATCACCACGCAGGCGTCGATACCTGCCTCGTCCATCACTGCGACGGCATCCTCGACGAATTGCTCGACCCCGACCGCCTCAGGGTCGCTCGGACGGTCGGACCCTCCGGTGCCGCGGTGGTTCCAGGAGATGATCCGCACTCCGCACCCAGGGTCCAGCAGGGCGGGCCACGCGTAGGGGTTGGTGCCGAGGCCGTTGCACAGGAGCACCGTGGGACCGTCGACGTCGTTGGTCCAGGCCTGCAACCTGGTGCCGTCAGCGCTCGTCACGGGGTAGAAGCGCAGAGCCAGGCCGTCGTCGTCCACCGGGGGAGCAAGGCGCAGGGGTGCGGCCACGGTCGTCATGGGCCGAAGCATGCCCCAGCCGGGGACCGAGGAACCGGATTGGTGGCCCAGATCACCGCTGAGGTCGCCCCCTCGGGGGAGCGTCGCCCCCTCGGAGGAGCTCGCCCCTTCGGAGGAGCTCAGCCCGAGCGTGCTGCGGGCAGCTCCGGGTGGGCGCCGCCGGACCGCGACCGTCGGTCGGCGATGACAGCTGCGACGAACTCCTGGACCTCGGCGCGTTCGCGACGACCAGCGGTCAGCGCCGTGGAGGAGGCCATGGCGTTGCGGCACGCCCGTCGCTGGCTGCGCTCGGACAGCCGGGTCAGTGGCCGCAACATCGGTTCGATGGGGTTGAGCATGTCGCCCTCCTTGACGTACGCCGCCTGCCCGACGCTCCTGTCGAGAACCGTAGGCAGCGGGGGAGTCCGCAGGGTCACGCGCACGTGACGTGCGTGTGAACAAGCGAGGTCCCGAGAACGAGCGCCGCCAGGGGCGATGATTCCGGGCTCCACACGGAGTCCATCTCGGCGTACACCCGGATCCTGGTGGCGTGCGGGCTTGACCCAGCGGGTGATTGGGACGAGGTTCGGAACAGGTCGAGAAACGAGACGGCTCGAGCGAGGAGCAGGCGATGGGCATGCAGACGGTGCTGATGGTGGGGACCCGCAAGGGTCTCTGGATCGGTCGGTCCGACGAGGCTCGGTCGGAGTGGTCCTGGACGGGGCCGCACTTCGACATGGAGGAGGTCTACTCCTGCATGATCGACACACGGGGGCCGTCCCCACGCCTCCTCGCGGGTGCCTCGTCGAGCTGGCTCGGACCGCGGGTACGCCGCTCGGACGACCTGGGGGCGACCTGGGACGAGTCCACGGACGGAGGGATCCGCTTCCCCGAGGGGACTGACGCGAGCGTCGAACGGGTCTGGCAGCTGACGCCCGGCGCCCGCGAGGAGATCGTGTACGCCGGCTCGGAGCCCGCGGCGGTCTGGAAGTCGACCGACTCCGGCGAGACGTTCCTGCTCGAGCGGGAGCTGTGGGACCACCCGCACCGGCCGCAGTGGAACGCCGGCTTCGGCGGGCAGGCCTTCCACACGATCCTGCCGCACCCCGAGGACCCGGACTCGGTCACGGCGGCACTCTCCAGCGGTGGTGTCTACCAGACGACTGACGCGGGCCGCACCTGGTCGCCACGCAACCAGGGGCTGCGGGCCGAGTTCCTGCCCGAGGGCCAGCAGTATCCCGAGTTCGGGCAGTGCGTCCACAAGATCGCCCGGCACCCGGACCGTCCCGAACGGATGTTCCTGCAGAACCACGGAGGCGTCTACCGCTCGGACGACGAGGGTGGATCCTGGACCTCGATCGCCGACGGGCTTCCGGCCGAGTTCGGCTTCCCGATCGTCGTGCACCCGCACGAGCCCGACACGATCTACGTGTTCCCGATCAACGGCGCCGAGGGACGCTACCCACCCGGGGGCAGGGCCCGGGTGTGGCGCTCGCGTGACGCAGGAGAGTCGTGGCACGAGCTCGGTGAGGGGCTGCCCGACGACTTCTACGTCGCCGTGATGCGCGACGCGATGGTGACCGACGACCACGCGTCGCCCGGCATCTACTTCGGGGCACGCAACGGTGCGGTGTGGGCGAGCAGCGACGCCGGTGACTCGTGGTCCCAGATCGTCTCGGACCTGCCCGACGTGATGTCGGTGCGCGCCGCCGCCGTGTGAGGACTGCGAGACCGGGTGGGACCGGGCGGGCGGCTCAGCCGGCGGTGGGGCGCGGTCCGGATGGCCCGAGGTCCGGGAGCTCGAACTCGCCCGTGGCCAGCGCGTCGAACGCGATCGGCTCGGGCACCCCGGCGGTGATCCTCGTGCCGTCCGCGCGGGTGCCGCCGAGCACGGGCTTGTCACCCAGCAGTCCGTCGATCCGGTCGCCCTGGTGCAGCAGCGGGACGCGAAGGGGGTCGTCGGCCGTGACGGTGTGCCTCTCTCCTCGCACCACCAGCTCGACGGCCCGCTCTCCGACCTGGTCCACGCTGATCGCGAGCTCGTCCTGGGTCAGCTCGACGCGCAGCCGGGAGCCGCGCCAGGTGACCGGGAACCGCAACCGCGGCCATGGCTGCGGCAGCCGGGGGTCGAAGGAGAGGATCCCGCCTCGGTCGCGCATGCCGCCGAAGCCGCACACCAGCGCGGTCCACACGCCGCCGGTGGAGGCGACGTGCAGGCCGTCGTCGGTGTTGCCGTGCAGGTTCAGCAGGTCGACGAAGAGCGACTGGCGGAAGTAGTCCATCGCGGCGTCGTGGTAGCCGACCTCGGCCGCGATCACCGACTGGACGACTCCTGAGAGGGTGGAGTCGCCGGTGGTGATCGGGTCGTAGTACTCGAAGTCGGCGCGCTTCTGCTCCTCGGTGAACCGGTCCCCCTGGAGGAACAGGGCCAGGACCACGTCGGCCTGCTTGAGCACCTGGAAGCGGTAGATCACCAACGGGTGGTAGTGCAGCAGCAGAGGACGCAGGTCGGCCGGCGTCCGGGAGAGGTCCCACACCTCGCGATCGAGGAAGAAGTCGTCCTGCGGATGGATCCCGAGGCCCTCGTCGAAGGGGATGGTCATGCCCTTCGCGCAGGCGCGCCAGTTCGCCACCTCCTCGTCGGTGACGCCGAGACGCGCCACCACGGCGGCGTACTCGCTGGGGTGGTCGTTGCGGATCCGCTCGATGGCCTCCACGGCCTGCTCGAGGTTGTAGCGGGCCATCACGTTGGTGAACAGGTTGTTGTTCACCACGGTCGTGTACTCGTCGGGGCCGGTGACGCCGTGGATGTGGAAGCTAGGGGTGCCGTTGCTGCGCCAGAACCCGAGCTCGGCCCACATCCGGGAGGTCTCGACCAGGACGTCGACCCCGTCGCGGACCAGGAAGTCCCAGTCATCGGTCGCAGCGACGTACTGCGCGAGTGCGTAGGCCACGTCGGCATCGATGTGGACCTGGGCGGTTCCCGCTGCGTAGTACGCCGATGCCTCCTCGCCGCTGATCGTGCGCCAGGGGAACAGGGCGCCCGCCTGTGCCATCTCCCGTGCCCGGTGGCGGGCCGCGGGCAGCATCCGGGTCCGGAACTGCAGCAGGTTACGGGCCAGCTCGGGCTGGGTGTAGGTGAGGAACGGTGCGACGTAGATCTCGGCGTCCCAGAAGTAGTGGCCCTCGTAGCCCGACCCGGTGACCCCCTTGGAGGGCACTCCCTGCTGGTCGGCGCGGGCGCTGGCCTGGGCGAGCGAGAACAGGTTGTAGCGGATCGCCTGCTGCAGCACCGGGTCCTCCACCTCCACGTCGGCGGACTCCCAGAAGTTCGTGAACCACTGCCGCTGCTCGCCGAGGTAGTGCTCCACCGGATGACCCGCGGCGCGGTCGAGGGTGCGGTCACATCGGTCGGACAGCTCTCGGACGGGTACGCCGCGCGAGGTGTGGTAGGCCACGGACTTCTCCAGTCGGATGGTCCTGCCCTCGCGTGCCTCGACCCGGAAGGCGGTCTTGGCGAGGTCCTCCTCGTCGCGGTGGACGATCTCGACCTCCTCCGCGCCGACGAGCCGGTGGTCGGCGCCGATGACAATCGTCATCTCCGACTGGGCGCAGCGGTAGCCCAGCATCATCCGGTCGTCGCGCGAGAAGTGCAGCCGCGGGAGCAGCACCCGCTCCTCGAACGACGAGGCCTTGCGAGGGTCCACGTGCTCGCCCATCGCCTGGGATGCGTCGTGGTACTCGTCCGTGCCGTCCTGGCGGTTCAACAGCTGCGAGGAGATCACGATCGGGGCGTCGCCCGTGAGCATGGTGACCTCGTAGGTCATCACCGCGAGGTGCCGTTGGGTCATCGACACCATCCGCGTCGAGTCGATCCGCACCCGCTTGCCCGACGGGGTCCGCCACACCAGGTGTCGCCGCAGCACGCCGTCCCGGAAGTCGAGCGAGCGCTCGTAGTGCTCGAGGTCGGCCGTGCCGAGCGTCAGCGGCTCGTCGTCGACGTAGAGCTTGATCAGCTTGGCGTCGGGGACGTTGACGATGGTCTGGCCGGTGCGGGCGAAGCCGAACGCTGCCTCCGCGTGGCGGATGTCCCAGGTCTCGTGGAACCCGTTGATGAACGTGCCGTGCGTGTAGGCGTTGCGCCCCTCCTCGGGGTTCGCCCGCATCCCGAGGTAGCCGTTGGCGACGGCGAACAGGGTCTCGGTCACGCCGAGGTCGTCGGGGCCGTGGTGCAGCTCGACCAGCCGCCAGGGGTCGACCGGGAACCGTCTCCGGTCGAGCGGGTCCCCGGCGACCCGACCGGTCCTCAAGCGTCCTCGTCGGGCAGCAGGTCGGCCAGGTCGGAGACGACGAGGTCGGCCCCGGCCTCGGTGAGGACGTCGGCGCCGGCCCCGCGGTCGACACCGATCACGAGCCCGAAGTCGCCGGCGCGGCCGGCGCGTACTCCCGAGACAGCGTCCTCGAGGACGACTGACGTGGCGGCAGTGGCCCCCAGCTCCTCGGCCGCGTGCAGGAACGTGTCGGGGGCAGGCTTCCCGCTCAGGCCGAGCGCGCCGGCAGTGCGCCCGTCGACGACGGTGACGAACCTGTCGGCGAGACCGGCTGCCGCCAGCACCGCTGGCGCGTTGGCGGAGCTGGACACGACAGCGAGTGGGACGCGGAGGTCGCGCAGGTGGTCAAGCAGAGCCAGGGAGCCGGGGTACGCCGTCACGCCGTCACGCTCGAGGACCCGGTTGAACGCGTCGTTCTTGCGATCGCCGAGCCCACGCACCGTGGAGCCCGAGGCTGCGTCGTGATCCCCTTCGGGCAGGGTGATCCCGCGTGCGGCCAGGAAGTCGCGCACCCCGTCGTACCTCGGTTTGCCGTCGACGTGGGCGAAGTAGTCGGCGTCGGTGTAGGGCGAGGTGTCGGACCCGTCGTCGGGGTGTGTCCGGGCGTGGTCGACGAGGAAGTCGTTGAACATCTCCGCCCAGGCGCGCATGTGCACCTCGGCCGTGGGGGTGATCACCCCGTCGAGGTCGAACAGGACCGCGGCGTGCGCAGGCCAGTCGATGGCGTTCCGCGAGCTGCTTCGCGGCCCTCGAGGGGGAGTTGTCACCCGACAAGGCTAGGGCGCGCCACGCCTGCGCGCAGGGAGATCCACCAGTGCGTCGCGTGGATGCCCGCAGCGTGACCGGCTCGGCCACGACCCCTGGCGCCGAAGTAGTCTCGGCGCATGACTACGCAGGACGCCCAGCAGACCGCCGGTTCGACGTCAGTCCCCGACATCAAGCCTCGTTCGCGCGACGTCACCGACGGGCTCGAGAAGGCCGCGGCCAGGGGAATGCTGCGCGCGGTCGGCATGGGGGACGACGACTGGGTCAAGCCCCAGATCGGCGTCGCGTCGAGCTGGAACGAGATCACCCCCTGCAACCTCTCGCTGGACCGGCTGGCGAAGGCGGCGAAGAACGGGGTGCACGCCGCAGGTGGCTACCCGCTGGAGTTCGGCACGATCTCGGTCTCCGACGGCATCGCAATGGGTCACGAGGGGATGCACTTCTCGCTCGTCTCCCGGGAGGTGATCGCCGACTCCGTGGAGACCGTGATGATGGCCGAGCGGCTGGACGGGTCGGTGCTGCTCGCCGGGTGCGACAAGTCGCTGCCCGGCATGCTGATGGCCGCCGCGCGGCTCGACCTCGCCAGCGTGTTCCTCTACGCCGGCTCGATCATGCCCGGCCAGGTCGACGGCAACGACGTGACGATCATCGACGCCTTCGAGGCCATCGGAGCGTGCCTGGCAGGCAGGATCACCCGTGAGGAGGTCGACCGCATCGAGCGCGCCATCTGCCCCGGTGAGGGCGCCTGCGGCGGCATGTACACCGCGAACACGATGGCCGCGGTGGCCGAGGCTCTCGGGATGAGCCTGCCCGGGTCCGCGGCCCCGCCGGCCGTGGACCGCCGCCGGGACGGCTACGCCCACCGGTCCGGCGAGGCGGTCGTCGAGATGCTGCGCCAGGGCATCACGGCGCGGCAGATCCTCACGCTCGAGGCGTTCGAGAACGCCATCGCCGTGGTGATGGCGCTGGGCGGGTCGACCAACGCGGTGCTCCACCTCCTGGCCATCGCCCGCGAGGCCGAGGTCGAGCTGACCATCGACGACTTCAACCGGATCGGCGACAAGGTGCCGCACCTCGGCGACCTGAAGCCGTTCGGACGGTTCGTGATGAACGACGTCGACAAGATCGGAGGCATCCCGGTCGTGATGAAGGCGCTGCTCGACGCCGGGCTGATGCACGGCGAGTGCCTCACCGTCACCGGGAAGACCATGCGCGAGAACCTGGAGGCGCTCGCACCCGCGGGCCTCGACGGAGAGGTGCTGCGGTCCCTCGACGCGCCGATCCACAGGACCGGCGGCCTGACGATCCTCAAGGGCTCGCTGGCCCCGGAGGGCGCGGTGGTCAAGTCCGCCGGGTTCGACGACACGACCTTCACCGGCACAGCCCGCGTCTTCGACGGCGAGCGTGCTGCCCTCGACGCACTGACCGCGGGTCAGATCGCAGCAGGCGACGTGGTCGTGATCCGTTACGAGGGGCCCAAGGGCGGGCCGGGGATGCGCGAGATGCTCGCGATCACCGGCGCGATCAAGGGAGCCGGACTCGGCAAGGACGTCCTGCTGATCACCGACGGTCGCTTCTCGGGTGGTACGACGGGCCTGTGCGTGGGCCACATCGCGCCCGAGGCCGTCGACGGCGGTCCGATCGCGTTCGTGCGCGACGGTGACCAGATCACCCTCGACGTAGCCGGCCGCACGCTCGACGTGGCCATCGAGGACCCAGAGCTCGCCGCCCGCAAGGACGGCTGGACACCGAACGCGCCGAAGTACACCAAGGGCGTCCTCGGCAAGTACGCCAAGCTCGTGCAGTCCGCGGCGCACGGGGCGGTTTGCGGCTGAGATGGGCATGCGGGTTTCCCCGGCTGACCGGGGAAACCGGTGCTTGATGGGGGAAACATCACCCCACAACGTCAGGAGTTCCCGGTCGACCGGGGAAACTGGCACCCGGATGTACAACCGATTGGTTGACAAGCCTGCCCGCCGCCCCTAGCCTCCTGGTGTGCAACCAATCAGTTGAGGAGAGTCGTGGTCGATCAGCTGTCCCGGGTCTTCGCCGCACTGGCCGACCCGACGCGCCGCGACATGGTGGCCCGGCTCTGCTCGGGGGACGCAACGGTGGGCGAGCTGGCGGCGCCGTACGACATGAGCGTGCAGGCCGTCTCCAAGCACCTGAAGGTGCTCGAGACAGCCGGGCTCGTCTCGCGTAGTCGGCAGGCGCAACACCGGCCCGCACACCTCGAGGCGGAGGTGCTCGACCTGATGACGAGGTGGATCGAGCGCTACCGCCAGCAGGCAGAGGCGCAGTACCAGCGTCTTGACGCGGTGCTGGCGCAGATGGGGACGGCGACGGGCGCGGTCCCCGAACAGACCGAGGAGGGGGCAGCGTCGTGAGCACGACCAAGACCGACGGCACCGCGACGATCGAGGCAGCGAAGGACATCCCCTCGATCATGCTCAGCCGCGACTTCGCGGCAACCCCCGCACAGCTGGTGCGGGCCCACACCGACCCTGACCTGTTCGCCCGGTGGGTCGGCCCGAGCACGATGGGCATCGAGATCGACTACTGGGACGCGCGGACGGGGGGCAGCTGGCGCTACGTCAGCCGCGAGGGGGGCGAGAGCCACGCGTTCCACGGCTGCTTCCACGAGGTCCGCGACGACCGCCTCGTGCAGACATCGACCTTCGAGGGTTACCCGGACAGCGTCGCCCTGGAGACGATGTGGTTCGAGGACCTCGGTGACGGGCGCACCCGGCTCCGCGGCCAGTCATTGTTCGACAGCTACGAGGCCCGCGACGGCATGCTCTCGAGCGGGATGGACGTCGGGCTCAACGAGGGCTACGCCAAGCTCGACGCTCTCCTGGCGAGTGGCGCAGTTCCCAGAGCGTGAGTGCGGCACCACCACCGACCATCAGCGACCGATACCGACGAGAGCAGAGAAGGCAGACAGCATGGACATGAAGCTGGAGCTCGTGCCCCTTCCCACCAAGGACGTGGACCGGGCCAAGTCGTTCTACGTGGACCAGGTGGGCTTCGGGCTCGACCACGACGTGGAGCCGGGCAACGGGATGCGGATCGTGCAGCTGACCCCTCCGGGCTCGGCGTGCTCGATCGTTCTCGGAGTCGGGATGATCGATCCCAACGATCCGCCTGTGCAGGGGCTGCACCTGGTGGTCGCCGACATCGGGCAGGCGCGGGAGAGCCTGGTCGGGCGCGGAGTCGAGGTGAGCGAGGTCAACGACATGGGCGGCATCAAGTACGCCTACTTCTCCGACCCGGACGGGAACTCGTGGGCACTCCAGGAGATCCCGGGACGGCCCGCCTAGAGGGGCGAGCGACCCGTCGCCACGACGCCATTGGCTCGCAGCGCGAGTGCTCAGCGCGAGTGCTTGGATGGTGGTCATGGAGCAGCGCGTCAGCCTCATCACCGTGGCCGTGGCCGACCTCGAGCGGAGCCGCGAGTTCTACGTCGACGGACTCGGCTGGACCGCGGAGCTGTTCGTCCCGGGCGAGGTGCTGATGATCCGAGTGGCGGACAAGGTGGTCCTCTCCCTGTGGTCGGTGACCGGGTTCGAGGCCGAGGTCGGACCGATCCGGCGCGGCGAGGGCGTCGCGCCGGTGGTCCTGTCGCACAACGTCGCCACCGAGGTCGAGGTCGACGAGATCCTCGCTCTGGCCGGCTCCCTGGGCGCCATCGCGAGCCCGGCCCGGCATCGGGACTGGGGCGGCTACAGCGGGTACTTCGGAGATCCGGACGGCTACCGCTGGGAGATCGCGGTCAACCCCGGGGCGATCGGACGTCTGTTGCTCCCCTGAGGGAGCCACCGGCCGCCGCCCCGCCACGGATCCCGGAACGCGAGAGACCCACCAGTGCCAGCACGCCTGCTGCCGCCTCGGCGGCCGCGCTGAGCGACTTCTCGAAGAACCACACCGGCTCGAACATGGGTGGGAGCGGACCGATGGCCGGCACGTTCACGTAGCGGTAGAGCACCACGGCCGCGAACGCACTCAGTCCGACGGCGGCTGCGGCGAGGTAGGCCGGACGGGTGCCCCGGATCACGACATACGCCGCGACCAGCAGCGCCACCACCGCCTCGACGCGGAACAGGTTGCCCTGCCCGATGCCGGCCGGCTGGCCCAGCTGGTAGCCGGCGGCCAGGCGCAGGTGGACGACGGCGTCGACCACGAGGCAGGCGGCGACGGCCACGCGGAGCACCAGGTCGACGAGGTCGTGCTCACGGAGGCGCACCTGTCACGCCACCGTCAGCGTGCCGTGCATGTTGGCGTGGTAGGTGCAGTGGTACTTGTAGCTCCCCGCCGCGTCTGGCGCCTTGAACGTCGCGGACTTGCCGGGCGGGAGGATCACGTCGAACCCGCCGGCGCCGTCCGCGGTGACCGTGTGTGCCGCCGTGTCGTCGTTCTTCACGGTGATCATCGTGCCGGGCTTGACCGTGCCGGGGCCCTCGTAGGCGAAGTCCTTGATCGTGAGCACCACCGGCGCGGCGGGCTGGGCGGAGGCGTCGGCGGACGAGTCAGTGGCCTGATCTGACGGTGTCGCCTCCTCGGTGGGTGCCGATGAAGGAGCCGCTGTCTTCGCGGTCGAGGCCGGGGCGCTGTCGGTGCCGCAGCCGGCCACTCCTACGAGGGAGAGCACGGCGGCAGCGGCGATCGCGATCTTGGAGATGCGTGTCATGACAGGCCTTTCGAGGCAAGGGTACCGGGGGTGGCGCAGTGACGGGGGACGAGCACGGAGAGCACGGAGAGCACGGAGACCAGGCCGGACCGGACGCGGAGGGGGGAGCGGAGGCTGGCGAGCACGGGGTTCCCTTCGAGGCCGGTTCGGGGGCGATCAGCGGGTGCGGCTGGTGGAGGTGAGCTGGGCGAAGACGACGGCGTTGCCGGTGTGGTGGCGCAGGGAGGAGTCGAAGTCGCTGCAGGTGATCAGTCGTAGTGCCGGGACGCTGAGGTCCTTGGCGCCGTAGACGGTGCTCGTCGGGAAGCTGCTCTTCGCGTAGTCGCGCACCGCGTTGACGGTGAACGTGGCCACCACGCCGTCAGCACGGGTGACCCGGATCTTGGCGCCCGGACGCAGCGTGGCCAGCTCGAAGAACACCGACGGACCCGATGCGCTGTCCACGTGTCCCTCGATGATGGCGGGTCCGGGCTGCCCGGGTGTAGGGGAGTTCTTGAACCAGGCCGCCTTGTCGAGGTCGGGACCGGGCTGTGGGACGGCCAACGTGCCGTCCTCGGCGAGGCCGATCGGCTTGATCTCCGACCGCACCCCGATCGAGGGGATCGAGATGCTGACCGGCCGCGAGGCTGCGAGTGGCTTCTCGGCCGAGCTGGCCGGGGAACCGTTGACTGCCGGGGTCGACCCCGCCGACACGCTGGGCGTCGGGGGGTCGATCCGGCCCACCGATCGCGGTGCCTGCGGCGCGCGCGCTTGCGCGGCCACAGCCACCCCGATCAGCACCAGGCCGACCGCGGTGAGCGCCAGGGCGAGCCACAGGGGCACGCTCCGGCGACCACCGACGGTCAGGTTGCGAGGCATCGGAGGATCAGATGCTCACGGTGGCGCGACGACGGCTCACGAGCGCAGCGCCGCCGAGAGCAGCGAGGCTGCCACCGAGGGCGAGCAGACCGAGGTCCTCGATCCCGGAGGACGAGCCGGTGCCGGTGGCGACGCCGCCGGAGGGCATTGCGCTGAGCGCGCCGCACAGGGCGGGGGAGGTGGCGGCCAGCGGCAGGCTGGGCACCAGGTCGCTCTTCTCGTTCTGCGCCTTCTTGCTGAGCGTGGCCGGGTCGAGACCGTGGACCACCACGACGCCGGTGCCGGCCTTGAGGGCGTCGACCGTCTCCGTGCTCAGCTTGATCGTGCGCGAGTAGTCGGTGCTGCCACCACTGGGCGCGATCTTGATGTCGGTGCCGGCCGCCGGGCTGGTGTCGCCCTTGGTGGACAGCGTGGTGCCGATGCCGCCGTACGCCGGGCCGCCCTCGGTGGTGCTGACCACGCCGTCGTTGTTCTTGTCGGCCGACGGGCTCGGGCACTGGCCCTGGCCTCCGATGTGGATGTGCTGCACGTGCGGGTAGGCGCCGCCGCCGAACTCCTCGGCCAGGCCGCTCCAGCTCACCTTGACGGTGGCGCTGTCGCCGTTCACCGTCACGGTGGCCATGCCGGAGCCGCCGGAGCCGTTCAGTGCGTTCAGGGTGGTCTGGTACGACGTCCCGCTGGCCGCAGATGCCGGTGAGGCCATCAGCGCGAACGGAACCGCCGCCGCCGCGAGCGGCGCGAGGGTGCGGAGGAGCTTGTGCATGGAGGGTTTCCCTTCAACGATGAAAGCGGCAGGCGTGGTGCCGGCGTGGCCGGCGCATCCCTGATCACTCATGACCGGTGTCGTTCGTCACAGTGCCTCCGAACGGATTGGATGGACTTGGCGCCGGGTTCGGCAACGGGTTCGGTGCCGTGCCGTGACTAGCACGGGTGAGCTCGGACCAAGCCGGATCGGCAGCAGCACCGAATCGCTGAGGTGAGAGTCACTGCGAGACGGGGATCTGCGACGAGGACACGCGCACTGCTGGGCGTGGTCGTCTCGACCGCGTTGCTGGCCGCTGGATGTGGCGCCGCTGCCACGCCCGCCGCACAGCCCGTCGGCGTAAGCGCCTCGGGCTCGTCCGCGTCAGGTGGGAGCACCCCGGGGCACGAGCACCAGGCCGGGATGGACATGACCACCAACGAGAGCATGGACATGGGCAGCGCCGCTGATCCCTCGGCGCCCGCGGCGATGATCTGCACCAACGAGATCAAGGACGCGGTGAAGCGCACCTTCGCGCTCAGCGAGACCCCAGCCACGACGGACCGCTGGGCGGTGGACACCCGCCTCTACACCTGCGACTACCGGCTGCCGGGCGGCACGTTCAGCCTCTCGGTCCAGGATGCGACGGATGCAACATCGGGACGCGCCGCGTTCGACGCGCTGCGACGCGACCTGCCCTCCGCCGTCACGTTGCGGGGGTTGGAGAGCTTCGGTTTCCCGGCCTTCGCGACGCCGAGCGGCGAGGTCGCCTTTCTCAAGGACGGCAAGACCCTCCTGGTCGACGCCAGCGCGCTGCCGGCGAGCTCCCTGCGCGCCGACTACACCCGCCGTGACGCGGCGTACTCGGTCGCCTCGGCGGTGATCGCCTGCTGGACCGAGTGACGGCGTCGGGCTCTGTTCACCCCTGGAGCGAAGCTGCGGGGAGGTCGAACCAGCGCAGGTGCTCGAAGTCGGTGCTCACTGCGCACGGGCGGACCAGGTCGGGCTCGGGCGCCTCCGCGAGGATCTTGGCCCCCTCCACGAGGTGCTGCTCCAGCAGGGACTCGTCCCCTACCAGCCGCGAGCTCGGCGCGTGCATCCCCGAGTCGTCGTAGGAGATCGAGGCGAGCCGCAACGGCGGCTCCACGATCCCGTCCCGGTGGGTCCAGATGCCGCTGGCCGTGTCGAACCGGTAGTCACCGAGCAGCCGCCACCCGTCGCGCGCGACCAGCCGGACGGCCTCGACGATGTAGTCGGCCACCGCGTCGGAGAGGAAGTAGTTGAAGTTCACCCGCACCCACCCGGGCTTGATGCCCTCGCAGCCCCCCGTGATCTCCCGCTCGAACTCGTGGCTGCGCTCGATGTCGATGCCCAGCAGGCGGTGGCCGTAGGGGCCGGCGCACGAGCAGCCGCCACGGGACTGGATCCCGAAGAGGTCGTTGAGCACGGCGACGACGAAGTTGTGGTGCAGGTAGCGCCCCGACGGTGCGCGTACGACGAAAGAGACGATCGAGAGCCGCTCGGCCTCGAGGTTCCCCAGGATCTCGATCGCAGGCTCCTCTCCCCAGGCGATGACGGCCCGGGACAGGAAGCGCGCCTCCGCCGCGCGGATCGTCTCGACCCCGACGGCCTGCTTGAGCTGGAAGACCAGGCCTGCCCGGACCGACTCGATGATCGCGGGGGTGCCGCCCTCCTCGCGGTGCTCCGGGTCGGGCAGGTAGGCGTGGTCGGCGTCGTTGACGTAGGCGACGGTGCCGCCGCCAGGCACCTCGGGCACGCGGTTGGCGAACAGCTCCCGGCGCGCGACCAGAACTCCCGGTGTCGAGGGGCCGCCGATGAACTTGTGCGGCGAGAGGAAGATCGCGTCCTTGTAGGCAAGCGGGTGCTCCTTGCCTCCGGGGCGCATCTCGAGCTCGATGTACGGCGCGGCCGCCGCGAAGTCCCAGAACGACAGGGCGCCGTGCTCGTGCAGGATCGTCGAGATCGCGACGGTGTTCGACACGATCCCGGTCACGTTCGACGCGGCGGAGAACGAGCCGATCTTCAGCGGGCGCCCTGCGTGGGAGACGAGGGCGGCGTGCAAGGCGTCGAGGTCGATGTGACCGTCTGCGTCCTGCGGGATCACGACCACGTCCGCGACGGACTCCCGCCAGGGGATCTCGTTGGAGTGGTGCTCGTAGGGGCCGATGAACACCACCGGCCGCTCCGCCTCGGGGATGTGCTGCAGCAGCGAGTGCCGGTCCTCGAGCGCCGAGGGGATCCGCAGACCGAGGACCCCGATCAGCTTGGAGATCGCGCCAGTGGTGCCCGAGCCGGCGAAGATCACCACGGTCTCGTCGTCACCCCCGACGGCCTCGTGGATGATCCGCCGCGCGTCCTCGCGCAGTCGCGTCGTCTGCAGGCCGGTGCCGCTGGACTCGGTGTGCGTGTTCGCATAGCTGGGCAGCACCTCGTGGCGGAGGAAGTCCTCGATGAACGAGAGTGCCCGTCCTGAGGCCGTGTAGTCCGCGTAGGTCACCCGTCGCTCGCCGTACGGCGTGCGCATCACGTGGTCGTCACCGATCACGGACTCGCGCACCAGGCGCACCAGCGGGGACTCGGTCATTGCCGCCACTCTAGGCTCGCTCCGTGACTCCCAACGAGTACGGCCAGCCCGTCGGCGACGCCGTCGACTGGACACCAGGACCGCGTCTGGAACCCACCACGCTGACGGGGCGCAGCTGCCGGCTCGAGCCGCTGGGGGACCAGCACGTCGACGGCCTGTACGCCGCCCTCTGCGTCGACTCGCCGCCGAGCATCTGGACCTACATGCCGTCCGGGCCGTTCGCGGACCGGCAGGCCTTCGTCGTCGCCCTCGACCAGCTCCGCTCGACGCCGGCGATGATCCCGCTCGCCGTCGTGCTCCCGGACGGGAGCCCGGTGGGGATCACCACCTACCTGCGCATCGACCACGCCAACGGGACCACCGAGGTCGGCCACATCAGCTTCGGCGCCGCGTTGCAGCGGACGACCGCTGCGACCGAGGCGATGTACCTGATGGCCGCGCACGTCTTCGACGTCGTCGGCGTACGCCGCTACGAGTGGAAGTGCGACTCGCTCAACGAGCCCTCGCGCCGGGCTGCGCTGCGCCTCGGCTTCACCTTCGAGGGGATCTTCCGCCAGGCGGTGGTCTACAAGGGCCGCAACCGCGACACCGCCTGGTTCGCGATCACCGACAGGGACTGGCCGGCCGTCAGGGCGGACTTCGAGGCCTGGCTCGACCCGGGGAACTTCGACGCCGAGGGGCGCCAGCGGCGACCACTGCGATCGCGCTGGAGCTGACGGCGTGCGTGGACTCGCAGCCGGCTGGCTAACGTAGCGGTCATGGACGAGAAGCAAGCACTCACCGGCCAGCAGATCCTCGACGCCGACCTGGCGGACTGGCGCTTCAACCTCAAGCGCCTCGTCGCCCGGTTCGAGACCGGGGACTTCAACGCCGGGGCCGCCCTCGTGTCCCGGATCGCCGAGGCTGCCGACGAGGTCAACCACCATCCCGACGTCGACCTGCGCTACCCGCACCTGAGCGTCACCTTGAGCAGCCACGACGTCAACGCGGTCACCTCGCGAGACGTCGACCTCGCGCGCCGGATCAGCGAGCTCGCGGCCGAGGCCGGCGTCGCCGCCTCCGCCACTGCGCCGGACATCCTCGAGCTCGCGCTGGACAGCCCGGACAACGAGAGCGGTGAAGCCCTTCTGGGAGGCGCTCCTGGGCTATCGCCGGACCCCGGGCTACGACGACGACCTCAGCGACCGGGCGGGTCGGGGTCCCTCGCTGTGGTTCCAGCACACGGAGTCCGACGCACCTGACCGGCAGCGGTTCCACCTCGACGTGAGCGTCCCCCACGACCAGGCGGAGGCGAGGCTGCAGGCAGTGCTGGACGCCGGCGGGACCCTGGTCAGCGACACCCGGGCACCGGCGTTCTGGGTGGTCGCGGACGCCGACGGCAACCGTGCCTGCATCTGCACCTGGCAGAACCGCGACTGAGCGTCCTCTATCTGGGATGCCGATCCCACGATTCGGGACGGGTGGCACACTGAGTTGAGCGCCGCACGAGGCGGGGGCATCATGGGCCCCATGCGTTCTGAGATTCTTGTACGCACGCGACGCGTGAGCTGAGGGCCCCGGCCCCGCGCACTCGCGTCGACCCCTCGTCCGCCGGAAGGCCCGAGGGGTTTTTTGTTGGCCGAAACCGCGACAGAGAAGATGAGCAGATGTCCGAGCAGGGAACCGCAGGCGGGGAACGCGTCACGGGTGCGCAGAGCCTGATCAAGTCACTCGAGTGCGCCGGGGCGGAGAACATCTTCGGCATCCCGGGCGGGGCGATCCTGCCGGCGTACGACCCCCTCTTCGACTCCCGGATCCGGCACATCCTCGTCCGTCACGAGCAGGGCGCCGGTCACGCTGCCCAGGGGTACGCCACCGCCACGGGCAAGGTCGGGGTGTGCATGGCCACCAGCGGTCCCGGGGCCACCAACCTGGTCACCCCGATCGCCGACGCGCACATGGACTCGGTGCCGATGGTCGCGGTGACCGGCCAGGTTGGCGCCGCCATGATCGGCACCGATGCCTTCCAGGAGGCCGACATCCGCGGCATCACGATGCCGATCACCAAGCACAACTTCCTGGTCACCGATCCCGCCGAGATCCCACGCGTGGTGGCCGAGGCGTTCTACCTCGCCTCCACCGGCCGCCCCGGCCCCGTGCTGGTCGACGTCGCCAAGTCGGCGCTGCAGGCGCAGACCACCTTCGCGTGGCCGACCGAGCTGAACCTGCCCGGCTACCGGCCGGTGACCCGGCCCCACTCGAAGCAGATCCGTGAGGCCACCCGGCTGATGCTCGAGGCGCGACGGCCGGTGCTCTACGTGGGCGGAGGGGTGATCCGGTCGCGGGCGAGCAAGGAGCTGCGCACGCTGGCCGAGCTCACCGGCATGCCGGTCGTGACCACGCTGATGGCACGCGGCGCCTTTCCGGACAGCCATCCCCAGCACCTCGGCATGCCAGGCATGCACGGCACCGTCGCGGCGGTCGCGGCATTGCAGAAGAGCGACCTCATCATCAGTCTCGGTGCGCGCTTCGACGACCGTGTCACCGGCAACCTGGACTCCTTCGCCCCCGGCGCCAAGGTGATCCACGCCGACATCGACCCAGCCGAGATCGGCAAGAACCGGGTGGCCGACGTGCCGATCGTCGGTGACGCTCGCGAGGTCGTCGCCGACCTCGTCGTCGCCCTGCGGGCCGAGCAGGACAAGGGCACCACCGGTGACTACGAGGGCTGGGTCCAGTTCCTGGCGGGTGTGAAGATGCAGTACCCGCTGGGGTACGACGCTCCGCCCGAGGGGCTCGCACCGCAGCTGGTCATCGAGCGCCTCAGTGCGATCGCCGGACCCGAGGCGATCTACGTCTCGGGCGTGGGCCAGCACCAGATGTGGGCCACCCACTACGTGCAGTTCGAGCGACCGAACACCTGGATCAACTCCGGTGGCCTCGGCACCATGGGATTCGCGGTCCCGGCCGCGATGGGTGCCAAGGTCGGTCGTCCCGAGGCGACGGTGTGGGCGATCGACGGCGACGGCTGCTTCCAGATGACCAACCAGGAGCTCGCCACCTGCACGATCGAGGGGATCCCGATCAAGGTGGCGATCATCAACAACGAGTCGCTGGGCATGGTCCGGCAGTGGCAGACCCTCTTCTACGAGGGGCGCTACTCCAACACCGACCTGCAGTCCAAGCGGGTGCCGGACTTCGTGAAGCTGGCCGAGGCCTACGGCGCCGTCGGCCTGTCCTGCGACCACCCCTCCGACGTCGACGCCACCATCAACAAGGCGATGGAGATCAACGACGTGCCGGTGGTGGTCGACTTCCGGGTCGAGCGGGACGCCATGGTGTGGCCGATGGTCGCCGCCGGCACCTCCAACGACAGCATCAAGTACGCCCGCGACCTGGCGCCCGAGTTCGAGGAGGACGACCTCTGATGAGCACGCACACCCTCTCGGTCCTGGTCGAGAACAAGCCCGGCGTGCTCGCGCGGATCGCCGGACTGTTCTCCCGCCGCGGCTTCAACATCGACTCCCTGGCGGTCGGCCCGACCGAGCACCCCGAGGTCTCCCGCATGACGATCGTCGTCAGCGTGGAGGACTCCCCGCTCGAGCAGGTCACCAAGCAGCTGAACAAGCTCATCGAGGTGATCAAGATCGTCGAGCTCGAGGACCGCGAGTCCATCGAGCGCGAGCTCCTGCTGGTCAAGGTCCGCGCCGACGCCGAGACCCGCGGGCAGGTCCTCGACGCGGTCCAGCTCTTCCGCGCCAAGGTCGTCGACGTCGCCCCCGACGCCGTCACCATCGAGGTCACCGGCAACGCCGCCAAGCTCAAGGACTTCCTCGCCGTCCTGGAGCCGTTCGGCATCCGCGAGCTCGTCCAGTCCGGCATGGTCGCCATCGGCCGGGGGAGCCGTTCGATCACCGAGCGAACCCTGCGCCCCGTCCCCGTCCCCGTCCCCGCCGCTCACGCGATTCCCGGCTGACTTCCCATGTAAATCGGGGTTATGGACGCTCATCAAGGCCTTTGCCGGCCGCCCGGCGTCCACAACCCTTGACCAGTCCGAAGATGAAGAGATGAAGGAGAGCCACTGTGGCTGAAATGTTCTACGACGACGATGCCGACCTGTCCCTGATCCAGGGCAAGAACGTCGCCGTGCTCGGCTACGGGAGCCAGGGCCACGCCCACTCGCTCTCCCTGCGAGACTCCGGCGTCGACGTGCGCATCGGGCTGCCCGAGGGCTCGAAGAGCCGCGCCAAGGCCGAGGCCGAGGGGCTGCGCGTGCTCACTCCCGCGGAGGCCGTCGAGGAGGCCGACGTCATCGTGATCCTGGCCCCCGACCACGTCCAGCGCAAGCTGTACGCCGAGTCGGTCGAGCCCAACATCACCCCGGGCGACACTCTCGTCTTCGGGCACGGTTTCAACATCCGGTTCGGCTACATCACCCCGCCCGAGGGCGTCGACGTGTTCATGGTCGCCCCGAAGGGGCCCGGCCACCTCGTCCGTCGCGAGTTCGTCGACGGTCGCGGCGTACCCGTGCTGGTCGCCGTCGAGAAGGACGCGTCCGGCACCACCTGGGACCTCGCGCTGTCCTACGCCAAGGCGATCGGCGGCCTGCGTGCCGGCGGCATCAAGACCACCTTCACCGAGGAGACCGAGACCGACCTGTTCGGCGAGCAGGCCGTGCTCTGCGGCGGCGCGAGCCAGCTGGTGCAGTACGGCTTTGAGGTGCTCACCGAGGCCGGCTACCAGCCCGAGGTCGCCTATTTCGAGTGCCTGCACGAGCTGAAGCTGATCGTCGACCTGATGTACGAGGGCGGCATCGCCAAGCAGCGCTGGTCGGTCTCCGACACGGCGGAGTACGGCGACTACGTCTCCGGCCCACGCGTCATCGACGCGCGCGTCAAGGACAACATGCTGGCCGTGCTGGAGGACATCAAGAACGGATCCTTCGCGCAGCGCTTCATCGACGACCAGGACAACGGCGCCAAGGAGTTCAAGGAGCTGCGGGCCAAGGGCGAGCAGCACCCGATCGAGGAGACCGGCCGCGAGCTGCGCAAGCTGATGGCCTGGGTCAAGAGCCACGACTCGGACTACGTCGAAGGCGCAGCGGGCCGCTGACCCCTCCGCGGTGACCGCCCAGCGACCGGTGTTCGTGCTGCACGAGCACGACAAGCCCGCCCACCACTTCGACCTCCGGCTCGAGGAGGACGGCGTGCTCCGGTCCTGGGCGGTTCCCAAGGGGGTGCCGACCGACTCCCGGCAGGATCGGCTGGCGGTGGCCGTGACCGACCACGACCTCGGGCACGCGACCTTCACCGACGCGACCAAGCGGATCGCCGACGACGGGTGGTGGGAGCTGGAGGACCGCAACGAGCGCAGATTCGTCTTCGTGCTCCACGGCCGGGCCGGCTCCCGCCGCTACGCGCTCATCGAGACCGGCAACGACTGGCTGCTGCACCTGACCCGCGACCAGCCGTGAAACCGGTCCGACCCGACACGCTCATCCTGGGCCCCGCGTGGCCCGGAACAGCATCGAGGGCTCGTCGTACCACTTCTCGGTGACCCCGAGCGGCTCCATCCCGATCCGCAGCGCCACGGCCTGCGAGGGGTGGTTCGTGAGATGCGTGAGCGCCAGGACCTGCGGGAGCCCGTGTGCGAGGCCGTGCTCGAGGACGGCCCCGGCCGCCTCTGTCGCGTAGCCACGACCCCAGGAGTCCGGGTGCAGCTGCCAGCCGATCTGCACCTCGCCGGCGCTGTCGCCGGGGAGCGGAACCAGGAGCACCGAGCCGACGACCAGCCCGGTCTCGCGCACCTCGACGGCCCAGAAGCCACGCGGAGGTTCCTCGGCGAGGGCGCCGAAGCCGTCGATCTTCTCCTCCGCCTCCGCGAGGCTCTTCAGGAGCACGGGGTCGCCGTCCCCGAGCCACCTGGCCACCTCGACCCGGCTCAGGATGTCGAGCAGGCGCGGGGCCTCGTCGCGACACCAGGGCCGGATGGAGAGGCGCTGCGTGCGCGCGATCACACGCTCCGGCGGAGGGGACACGGGAACAGCCAACCACCTGCGGCGGTTGAGGGCGGTGTGAGAATCGAGATCTGGTCCGACATCGTCTGTCCCTGGTGCTACATCGGCAAGCGCCGCCTCGAGACGGCCCTGCGAGCCTTCGAGCACCGAGACGAGGTCGAGATCGTCTACCGGTCCTTCCAGCTCGACCCGGCCGCCCCGCAGGTCCCGGAGCAGTCGATCGCGGAGCACCTCGGCGCGAAGTACGGCGGTGGCCCCGAGGCCGGCCAGCAGATGGTCGACCGCATCGAGGCGGCGGCCGCCGAGGAAGGCCTCCTGTTCCGCCTGGGCGAGGCCCAGCGCGCGAACACCGTGGACGCCCACCGACTGCTGCACCTGGCTCTCGGCCAGGGAGGCCCCGAGCTGCAGTCCGCGCTCAAGGAGGAGCTTCTCGCGGCGTACTTCCTGCGGGCCGAGAACGTAGCCGAGCACGACCTCCTGCGCCGGACGGCGGAGAAGGTGGGGCTGGACGCCCAGCGCGTCGACAGCGTGCTCGCCGGCCAGGAGTTCGCCGACGCCGTCGAGACCGACATCCGCGAGGCTGCAGCCCTCGGGGCCGACGGTGTCCCGTTCTTCGTCATCGACCGCGCGTACGGCGTCTCCGGCGCACAGCCCCCCGAGACGTTCCGCAGCGTGCTCGAACGCGCCTGGTCCGCGTCGCACCCTCAGATCGAGCACGTCGGCGCCACGGACGCGGTCACCGGCGACGTCTGTGGTCCGGACGGCTGCACCACCTGACGCCGAGCCGCTGAGGTTGTCCACAGGCGGGGGCGGTCCGCTGTGCATTCCCGGCCGCTTCCTGTGGACGACGGTGACGTCTCTGTGGAGGACACGCCGTGCAGCGAAGAATGTCGGGAACTCCGCGTCCAGAACCCTTGCCGGGCGCGTCCGGGCGGGCGTAGAACTCTCTTCAGGCCCGTCGTCCGCGAAGGGCCTGATCACCCAGAAGATCGGTCCGCACGACGGGGAGACCCGTTGCGGTGCGCAGGTGACGGCCACCGGGACCAGGGCGAGGAGTGGTCGATCGGAAGGTCACCGTTCTCCGGTCATCAGAAGGACCCAGCAACTCATACTTGCTGGGTCCTTCGTCCGTCCCGACGGGACCCTGGTGGCTCCCCGAGCTCCCGGTGCGCACCCGGGGCGTCCGTTACGCTGGCCCGAGCACAGCGTCGTGCGGACAGACTCCACCACTCACGTCAGGACCGTTGTGACGCTCACCCACTCCCGACCGGTCGTCCTCATCGCCGAGGAGCTCAGCCCGGCGACCGTCGAGGCTCTCGGTCCCGACTTCGAGATCCGGTACTGCGACGGCGCTGATCGGGCCGAGCTGCTCGACGCCATCGCCGACGCCGAGGCGGTCCTGGTGCGGTCTGCGACCTCGATCGACGAAGAGGCCCTGCTGGCCGGCAAGCGGCTCAAGGTGGTGGCCCGGGCCGGTGTCGGCCTGGACAACGTCGACGTGAGGTCGGCGACGCAGAACGGCGTGATGGTGGTGAACGCACCCACCTCCAACATCACCAGTGCGGCCGAGCTGGCCGTGGGCCTGATGCTCGCGGCGGCCCGGCACATCAGCCCGGCGCACGCGGCGCTCACCCGAGGCGAGTGGAAGCGCAGCAGGTACTCCGGCACCGAGCTGTTCGAGAAGACCCTGGGCATCGTGGGCCTGGGCCGGATCGGGGTCCTCGTGGCGCACCGGCTCGCCGCGTTCGGCATGGACGTGATCGCCTACGACCCCTACGTCCAGGCCGGACGCGCCGCCCAGATGGGGGTCCGGATGGTCGGGCTCGACGAGCTGATGTCGGAGTCCGACTTCATCAGCGTGCACCTGCCCCGTACGCCGGAGACGATCGGGCTGATCGGCGCCGACGAGTTCGCGCTGGCCCGCCCGGGTCTGGTGATCGTCAACGCCGCCCGGGGTGGCATCGTCGACGAGAAGGCTCTCTACGACGCGCTGAAGACCGGCCGGATCGCCGCAGCCGGCCTCGACTGCTTCGCTGAGGAGCCGTGCACCGACTCCCCGCTGTTCGACCTCGAGAACGTCGTGGCGACCCCGCACCTCGGTGCCTCGACCGACGAGGCCCAGGAGAAGGCGGGTCTCGCGGTGGCGCGGTCGGTGCGGCTCGCGCTCTCGGGCGAGCTGGTCCCCGACGCGGTGAACGTGCAGGGCGGCGTGATCGCCGAGGACGTCCGACCGGGCATCCCGCTCGTGGAGAAGCTGGGCCGCATCTTCACCGCGCTGGCCGGCGAGGTGGCCCAGCAGATCGACGTCGAGGTCCGCGGGGAGATCACCGACCACGACGTGAAGGTCTTCGAGCTCGCGGCCCTCAAGGGTGTCTTCGCCGACGTCGTGGAGGACCAGGTCTCCTACGTCAACGCTCCGCTGCTCGCCGCGGAGCGGGGCATCGAGGTCCGGCTGCTGACCGACAGCGAGAGCCCCGACCACCGCAACCTGATCACCATCCGGGGCACCCTGGCCGACGGGTCGCGGGTCTCGGTCTCCGGCACGTTGATCGGGCTGGCCCAGCGGGAGCGGTTGGTCGAGGTGAACGACTTCGTCGTCGATCTCGAACCGTCCGAGCACCTGGCATTCCTCTCCTACGAGGACCGGCCGGGCATGGTCGGCACCGTCGGCAAGATCCTCGGCGACGCCGGGATCAACATCGCCGGCATGCAGGTCTCGCGGGCCGAGAAGGGTGGCCAGGCCCTGGTGGCCCTCTCGGTGGACTCCGGCGTACCCGCGGACGTGCTGGAAGAGATCCGTGACTCGATCTCTGCCGAATCGGTGCGCGCCATCGATCTGACCGTCTAGACGGTATGGAGTGACCGCTCAGGAGCGCTGAGGGTTGCGGGCCGGGGCCTCGCTCACACATGTTCGTGGGTTACCGAGCAGGGGCGTCCTGCTCGGCCTATCCGACAGTTGTGATGGAGGCCCCGGTGTTTTCTGAGCGTACGAGTGTTGGGCTCGACGTGCACGCACGATCTGTTGCTGCGGCAGCGATCGATGGCGTCACGGGCGAGCTGTTGCAGGCCAAGCTGACCCCTGCCCATGACCACATCCGTGGCTGGATACGGGCCCTGCCCGGGCCGGTCGCGGTGACCTATGAGGCCGGCCCGACCGGGTTCGGGCTTTCGCGGGCGTTGAACACCGAGGGGATCCGGTGCGTGGTCGCTGCCCCCTCGAAGCTGCAGCGTCCCTCGGGGGATCGGGTCAAGACCGACGCCAGGGACGCTGTCCATCTGGCCAGGTTGCTGCGACTTGATGAGGTCACCCCGGTGGTGGTGCCCTCGGTGGAACAAGAAGCTGCCCGTGACCTGGTCCGAGCCCGCGAGGACTGTCGTGGTGATCTGATGCGCGCCCGGCACAGGCTCTCGAAACTGCTGCTGCGCCAAGGGATCGTCTACTACGACGGGCAGGCCTGGACCGGCAAGCACGACGCCTGGCTGCGCCGAATCGGGGCGCAGAGCTTTCCCAACCGGGCGACCACCATGACCTTTGAGTCCGACTACGAGGCCACCTTGGTCATCAGCGCCCGCAGGGACCGGCTCGACAAGGCGATCGAGGCCATGGCCTCTGACTCGCCGTTCACCCCGATCGTGCGACGCCTCGGGTGTTTGCGCGGGGTCTCGACCCTGACCGGGTTCGCGCTCGCGGTCGAGATCGGCGAGTGGGACCGGTTCACCGGCAACACCATCGGTTCCTTCGTGGGTCTGGTGCCCAGCGAACACTCCTCAGGATCCTCCCGGGTCCAGGGATCGATCACCAAGACCGGCAACAGCTGCTGGTCGAGGCTCCCTCGGCACACGGCGATACGTCGCCGGCAAGACCGATCCGCGATCGCTGTGAACTGGTTGGCCCGGCAGCACGAGCTCGGGTGATGAGGGCACCCCGGCTGGTGCTGGTCCCTGGCGATGTGAAGGAGTAGCAACCCACGATCTGCTTCGAAGTCCATGAGGCTGGTCGTGGTGATCTGATGCGAGCCCTGATACACAGGCTCTCGAAACTGCTGCTGCGCCAAGGGATCGTCTAATACGACGGGCAGGCCTAGACGGGCAAGCACGACGTCTCGCTGCGCCGAATCGGGGCGCAGAGCTTTCCCAACCGGGTGACCGCCATGACCATGGCGTCCGTCTAGGAGTCCACCTTGGTCATCAGCGCCCGCAGGATCAACCGGCTGACCCACGTCGACCGGGCCATGGCCGGTGAACCGATCCGCCGTTATGAGCACGCACTCCCGGTGACTTGATCCACGTCGACGTGAAGAAACTCGGGAAGGTCCCCGACGGCGGTGGGTGGCGCTTCGTCGGTCGCCAGCAAGGTGAGCGGAACCGGTCCGCAACGATGCTGCGCACCGGTGCTCCTCGCAGCAAGCACCGGGACCCGGTGATCGGGATCTGCTACCTGCACACCGTGATCGATGACCACTCCCGGGTCGCCTACGTCGAGGCCCACGACGATGAGACCAAGGAGACCGCTACCGAGGTCTTGAAGAACGCAGTCGCCTGGTTCGCCGATCGCGGCGTCACCGTCCAGCGGGTGCTGTCCGACAACGGCAGCTGCTACAAGTCGCATCTCTGGCGCGACACCTGCAAGGACCTGGGCATCACGCCGAAGAAGACCCGGCCCTACCGGCCACAGACGAACGGGAAGATCGAGCGCTTCCATCGGACCCTGGCCGAAGGCTGGGCCTTCAAGAAGTTCTACAACTCCGAGTCAGCTCGGCTGGCCGCTCTGCCAGCATGGGTGCACGAGTACAACCACCACCGGCCCCACTCAGCAATCAAGAAGGCCACACCTATCACCAGATTGAACAACCTGGCTGGGCATCACATCTAGCGCGACCCGGGATCGCAGGACTAGGCGACCAGGGTGGGCGCACCCCGCGCGATGAACCCCGGGTCCGCGACGGTCTCGCGCCAGGCCTGACCGAGCCGGCTGATCGCGTCGGTCAGCACGTGGGCCGGCTGGGTGTAGGGGAGTCGGACGAACCGGTCGAGGCCACCCTCGGGCGCGAAGCTGGGCCCCGAGGCGAGCAGCACGTCGTGACGTGCAGCCTTGGGAACCAGCGCCGAGGACAACGCCTGCGGGAGCTCGCACCACAGGTTCAGGCCACCACCGGGGTGGCTGACCCGCCACTGGGGAAGGTGCTCCGCCAGCGCGGCGAGGGCCGCGTCACGCGAGGAGCGCACCTGCTCCCGACGATGGGTGAGGAGGTCCTGACCTGTGCTGACCAGGTCCGTGGCCACCAGCTGCTCCAGCAGGGGCACGCCGAGGTCGAGGCTCAGTCGCGCGCGGAAGAAGGCGTCCACGCGGGTCTCGGGGATGCGCAGCCAGCCGGTGCGCAGACCGCCCCAGAACGACTTGCTCAGGCTGCCCACGCTCACGGCGTCGGGGGAGTGCACTGCGAACGGGGCCGGCATCTCCTGCCCGTCGAGAGCGAGAGCGACCATCGACTCGTCGATGATCGCGGTCGTCCCGGCTCGCGCCAGAGTGCGCGCGACCTGCTCGCGCGCCGCGTCCTCCATCAGCGCACCGGTCGGGTTGTGGAAGTCGGGGATCAGGTAGGCCACCTGCGCAGACACCTGGCGCAGCGTCGCGACCAGGCCAGCGGTGTCCGGGCCCGCCTGCGCCGCGTCCGGGGGGACGTCGACCCCGACGAGCCGGGCACCGCAGTGGCTCAGGGTGGCGATCGCGTTGGGGTAGGTGGGGCTCTCCACCACGGCCCGGTCACCGCTGGTGAGCAGCGCGCGGGCCGCGATCGCGACCCCCGCGAGGGCACCGGGAACGATCATCACCTGGTCGGGCGAGGTGGGCAGCCCGCGGACGGCGTACGACGCCGCGACGGCCTCGCGCAGGGCCGGCAGCCCCGAGGGGTAGTAACCGGTTCCGGCCAAGTAGGCGGGCAGCTCGGCGACGGCGCGCTCGTAGGCCGCGAGGACGCCGGGTCCGGGCACGGGTGCGGCGCAGGTGAGGTCGATCTTGTCCTCCGGCAGGTCCCCGGGCGGGAGCAGGTGGTCGCCGCGGTGACCGCGACTCGCCGGCAGGCTGGCCACGCTGCCCGACCCCTGGCGCGAGACGAGGAACCCGTGGTCGCGCAGCTCGGCGTAGGCCCGGGTGACGGTGGTCCGGCTGACCGCGAGAGCCTCGGTGAGCTCGCGCTCGCTCGGCAGTCGCGCGCCGACCGGGATGCGACCGTCGGTGATCAGCACCCGTAGGCCCTCCGCGAGGCCCTTGTACGCGGGAGTCCGTTCGAAGTGGCCGATCAGGCCGGCTATGCGTGAAGCGGCGAGCACGCGGGACATGCAGACCAGTGAACCACGATTGGCTATGTCGGACCAGACCACTTCGTGATGGACTGGCTCCATGACCAGCGACATCGGCCTCGAGGCCGTCCCCGAGGGGAGCGCCGGCCGGCGAGTCCGCGAGCTGGCTCGGCTCGGGCCGGTCGCCCAGCTCCGGGCGGGTCGGCTCCCGCGCAGGCTCGCGCAGCTGGTCGTGGGCCTGACGCTGTACGGCGTCACGCTGGCGATGCTCATCCGGGGCACCCTGGGCAACGCGTCCTGGGACGTGCTGCACCAGGGGATGGCCGCGCACCTGCCGATGAGCATCGGCACCGCCGTCATCGTGATGAGCCTCGTCGTGCTGCTGTTCTGGATACCGCTGCGGGAGATGCCGGGCCTGGGCACGGTCGCGAACTCGTTCCTCGTCGGACTGGTGGCCGACGTCGTGCTGTCGGTGCTGGAGGCGCCCGACGTGCTCTGGGAACGGTCGCTGCTGATGATCGGCGGCGTCCTGCTCAACGCCCTCGCCACGGCGCTCTACATCGGGTCCCAGTTCGGCCCCGGTCCCCGTGACGGTCTGATGACCGGCCTGCACCGACGCACCGGGTGGTCGATCCGGGTGGTTCGCACCGGACTCGACGTCGTCGTCGTGGCGATCGGCTGGCTGCTCGGAGGCGTCGTCGGCATCGGCACCGTTCTCTACGCCCTCAGCATCGGCCCCCTGGTCCAGGTGATGCTGCCCCGCTTCATCGTCGAGCTGCCGCAGGCCGCTGCGACCGCCGGCGTCCATGAGCACCAGGGAGTGCCCCGGCGGGGCTAACGGCGGGTGGCGATCAGGGCCGAGGCGTCCGGGGCCACCATCACCTCGACGGCGGTGAACCGCTCGTCGAGGAGCCACATCTCCCGCAGGATGTCGACGCGGCCGGCGGTGATCGGCGGCCACATCTCGCAGGGGGCGAAGTCGTCCAGGACGACGATGCCGCCCGGCTCGACGAGGTCCGCGACAGCGTCGACGCTGGAGTCGGCCGGGACCGACGGGTCGAGGAAGAGCAGCGAGTAGGGGCCCTTGTTGCGCAGGGTGGACCAGTCGGCCGCCAGCACCTCGACCTGGGGGTCGTCCTCGAAGATCTCCTGCGCCGCCATGGCCAGGCCGGTGTCGAGCTCGGCGGAGAGGATCTGGGTGCCAGGACGTGCGCCGGAGCGCAACCACGCGGTGCCGACACCGCAACCCGTGCCGAACTCCGCCATCGTCCCGCTCCGCGTGGCGGCCAGCGTGGCCAGCAGCCGACCGGTCTCGTTGCGGCAGAAGGAGACGTAGCCCGCGCGCCTGGACACGGCGAAGGCCCGCGAGACGATCGGGGGAACCTCGGGCGGGGCACTCATGGGTGAAGTGTCCCAAATCCTGTCGTCCCGGCCACTTCTGAGACATCCGTCTCGCATGTTGGGATGACCCGGTCAAGTCCGTGCGCGGTCGCGGGGGCCGGGCCTAGGATCGACCCATCATGCGGAGGAACTTCGTACTTATTTGCCGCCGTGGCGGGGCCTGAACTCGATAGGCCACCTCGCCGCGGAGTTCGGCGTACCCCGCCACCAGGCCCGTCACCCCCTCCGCGAGCGAGACCAGAGAAGTTCCACCCTCTACTTTTCGCGAACCTGATCCGGCCCGTGCGATCCATGGCCCTCGAGATCGGTTCATCTCCTGCGGAGTGAGCACATCCCGACTGCACTCACTTCATCGATTCCCAGGAGACAGCACGATGTATGACATGTACCCCGAGTGGGGCCCCGCCAAGAACAACCCGGACGACCCTCGCAACAGCCAGGCGCTGCAGGTCGCGCTTGACCTGCGAGACAACGGCGGCGAGCGCCCTGACGACAACTAGCATCGGCGGCATGCCCTCAGACAACGAGTCCGTGAAGCTTGCCGTCATCCCCGGCGACGGGATCGGGCCCGAGGTGACCGCCGAGGCGCTCAAGGTGCTCGAGTCGACCCCGACGGGGACGAAGTTCGAGCCCACCCGTTACGACCTCGGTGCCGAGCGCTACCTGGCGACCGGCGAGGTGCTGCCCGACTCGGTGCTCGAGGAGATCCGTCAGCACGACGTGATCCTCCTCGGCGCCGTCGGCGGCAAGCCCAACGACCCCGACCTGCCGCCGGGCATCCTCGAGCGCGGTCTGCTGCTCCGGCTGCGCTTCGAGCTCGACCACTACGTCAACCTGCGTCCCTCGCGGATCTACCCCGGCGCCACGTCGCCGCTGGCGGACCCCGGTGACGTGGACTTCGTCGTGGTGCGCGAGGGCACCGAAGGTCCCTACACCGGGAACGGCGGCGCGCTGCGTGTCGGTACGCCGCAGGAGATCGCCACCGAGGTCTCGGTGAACACGGCCTTCGGTGTCGAGCGGGTCGTGCGGGACGCGTTCCGGAGGGCGCACAAGCGGCGGCGCAAGCTGACCCTGGTCCACAAGACCAACGTGCTCGTCAACGCGGGCGCGGTCTGGTGGCGGCTGGTGCAGCAGGTGGCCGCGGAGTTCCCCGAGGTCACCGTCGACTACATGCACGTCGACGCGGCGATGATCTTTCTGGTCACCGACCCGGCGCGCTTCGACGTGATCGTGACCGACAACCTGTTCGGTGACATCGTCACCGACCTCGCCGCGGCCATCACCGGTGGCATCGGGCTCGCGGCCAGCGGCAACGTCAACCCCGATCGCACCGCACCCTCGATGTTCGAGCCGGTGCACGGCTCTGCCCCCGACATCGCCGGGAAGCAGCAGGCCGACCCGACCGCAGCGATCCTCTCGGTCTCCCTGATGCTCGACCACCTCGGACTGGAGTCGGCCGCCCGGAGGGTCGAGGACGCCGTCGTGGCCGACCTGGCCGCGCGTACGCCGGGCACCTCCCGCCCGACCGCCGAGGTCGGCGACGCGATCGCCGCCCGGGTGGCCGGCTGATCGTCCGCGCTGCGCGCGGGGACCGGGACCGACGGGCCGGGACCCTGAAGGGAGCGTCGAAGCGACGCGCGGCGCGAGAAGCGGACCTCGGGAACCGCAGGGCAGTCCGAGCGACGCGGGCCGCCCAGCGACGGAAGGGTTCCGAGCCGGCGGGCCGGTCCCCGGGCGCCTCGCGGACAGGCGGCCACCCGGGAGAGGTTTCCCGCGCCGGGTGAGCAGCCCGCACACCCCCGCGACCTGCTCCTGTGAGGGGATAACGTGCAGCCATGACGCTCGACATCACCATTCACGCCTCGGACAACCTGCGCAGCGAGGACGAGGTCGCCGAGATCCTGGCCAACCCGGGGTTCGGCACCTACTTCACCGACCACATGCTCACCCTCGAGTGGACTCCCGAGCTGGGGTGGCACGCCGGCCGGATCACCGAGTACGGCCCGCTGAGCATGGATCCGGCGAGCGCGGTGCTCCACTACGCCCAGGAGATCTTCGAGGGGATGAAGGCCTACCGGCGCGACGACGGCTCGGTCTGGACCTTCCGTCCCGAGGAGAACGCCAAGCGGATGGCGCGTTCCTCGCACCGGCTCGCGCTGCCGGTGCTCGACCCTGACGACTTCGTGCAGGCCGTCGACGCCCTCGTCGAGGTCGACCAGCGGTGGGTGCCTGCGGGGGCGGGGGAGAAGAGCCTCTACCTGCGGCCGTTCATGATCGCCTCCGAGGTGTTCCTCGGGGTCCGTCCGGCCCAGCACGTCACGTTCATGGTGATCGCCTCCCCGGCCGGGGCCTACTTCAAGGGCGGGATCACACCGCTGTCCCTGTGGCTGAGCGAGGAGTACACCCGCGCCGGTCGTGGCGGGATGGGCGCGGCCAAGACCGGTGGCAACTACGCGAGCTCCCTGGTGGCGCAGCAGGAAGCCATCGGGCACGGGTGCGACCAGGTCGTGTTCCTCGACGGCGCCGAGGGCCGCTACGTCGAAGAGCTCGGCGGGATGAACCTGTACTTCGTCTACTCCGACGGTCATGTCGTCACACCCGAGACGGGCACGATCCTCGAGGGGATCACCCGCTCCGCGATCATCGAGCTCGCGCAGCAGAAGGGTCACAAGGTCGAGGAGCGCAGGATCTCCATCGACGAGTGGCGCGAGGGCGTGGCCAGCGGGGAGATCAGCGAGGTCTTCGCCTGCGGCACGGCCGCGGTCGTCACGCCGGTGGGCACGCTGAAGTGGGACGGTGGCGAGGTCCAGGGGTCGACCGAGGCCGGTCCTCTGACGATGGAGATCCGGCAGGCTCTCGTCGACATCCAGTACGGGCGCGCGGAGGACTCGTTCGGCTGGATGCACCGCGTCTGCTGATCCGAGGGTCGGCCCCGGTTACCGTGGCGCGGTGACCAGCCCGAGCCAGCGCCCCGGGGAGACCCGCGTCGGCCCCTACCTGCTGCTCGCCCCGATCGGTGAGGGCGGCATGGGTGTGGTGCACCTGGCGCAGGCCCCGGACGGTCGGCGGGTGGCGCTGAAGGTGCTCCGCCCGCACATCGTCGGGGACTCCGAGGCGCGCGAGCGCCTCGCCCGGGAGGTCAGCTCCCTGGGACGCATCTCGAGCCCTCGCATCGCCGAGATCATCGATGCGGACGCCCACGGGCCGGTGCCCTACGTGGTCACCCGGTACGTGCCGGGTCTCTCCCTCTACCACCACGTGGTCGAGGAGGGACCGATCACCGGCGCCGACCTGCTGCACTTCGCGGACGCGTTGGCCGAGGCGCTCCAGGCGGTGCACCGGGTGGGCGTCCTGCACCGCGACATCAAGCCGACGAACGTGCTGATGGAGGGCCGTTCGCCCGTCCTGATCGACTTCGGCCTGGCCCGGGTCGCCGAGGACCCACGGCTGACCCAGACCGGCTGGCTGCTGGGCACCCCCGGCTACCTCGCTCCGGAGATCCTGTACGGCGACGACGCGACCGTGGCCTCCGACGTGCACGCGTGGGCTGCGACCGTGGTCTACGCGGCGACCGGACGCGCGCCGTACGGCACCGGACCGTCGATGGCGATCATGGACCGGGTCAGACGTGGCGAGTTCAACCTCTCCGGAGTCCCCGAGCCGCTCGCCCGGGTGCTGCGCGCGTGCCTCGACCCCGAGCCGCTCGAGCGGCCGACGCTGCGTGAGCTCCGCGACGAGGTCCACCGGGTCCAGGACCGCGCACACGTCGCGGGGCAGGGGCCCAGCCCCGCTGCCGAGCCGTGGACGATGCCGTTCGCGCCCCATGTGGTCGGAGTGCGCGAGCCGACCCCGGAGACCGACCAGCTGCCCGGCGGCGTGCCGGTGACCCGGATCCTGCCGACCGGACCAGCCCCGTCACGTCCGCCCGATCCATCCGACCAGCCCCGGCCGGACCAGCCCCGGCCGGACCAGCCCCGGCCGGACCAGCCCCGGCCGGACCAGCCCCGGCCGGACCAGCCCCGCGTGCCGTATCCCGCTCCGCTGCCCCCCGAGAGCAGGACCCAGCGGGTGCTCCAGCTGCTCGGGCTCGGCGCACTGCTCAGTGCTGGTGTGGCCTACGCGCCGTACGCCGCGATCGCGGTGGCCGGGGTGGTCGCCCTCCTGCTGCGCACCGCCTCGGTCACCCGCGAACGACACGGTCGACGCCGGCTGGTCCGCGGCCGCCCTCGGTGGTACGACGTGCCGACCACGACGCTGTCGCTGCCCGGCTACCTGCTCCTGGCGCTGTTCGGCGCGGTGAGTGTCGTCGCCGTGGCCGCCCTGTGCGGGCTGGCGATGTTCGCGCTCGGCTACCTGCTCGGCCAACCGACGCGGACGGGGCTGGTCATGGCCGGTCTGGGGTTCACGCCCGCCCTGTGGTGGGGGCCGGGCTCCGGACGAGTGCGCGAGACGACCCGCAGGCTGGTCGGCCGCACCGCACGCTCGGAGTTCGGTGGGTGGTTCGTGGTCGCGCTGTGTCTGTTGGGCACGGCGGTCCTGCTCGGGCTCACCCTGACCGGAGGCCCCAACTGGGCCCCCGCGACGAGCACGCCGTGGCGAATTCGGTGACGCCCATCTGGGCGGTTCGCGCACGGGAATGTCCAGTCTTGACAGGTAAAGTCGCAAACTGTGGCCACTGGTCTAGAGCGGAAAATCGCCATCATTCCGTCAGTTGTGCACCTGCCCCATCATGAGCACGTGCTCCCACCCCGTCGCCTTCTCGGTCTTGCGGCCGCAACGCTGATCTCGGGCGTCCTCGCCGTGGGGGCGCTCCCCGCGACGGCGTCCGCGACGGTCGCGGCGACCACGTCCCGAGCCGCCACCTCCGGCCCCCCGCGGGTCGCCGGTGACCCGGTGCAGCTCTCCGGGGACACCTCGGTCGGTCCGGGGTCCCGCCAGCGCGGTCGGTTCGCGTGGAAGGGGCGCAAGATCCTGTTCACCGAGTCCCTGCCCTCGAAGTGGGACTGGAGCCTGTCCACCGCCCTCTCGAAGTGGAACGGCACCGGCGGTTCGATCAAGTTCGTGCGCGCGGCCAACCCGCGCAAGGCGCAGCTGAGGATCGGCTACGGCAACATCGGCCAGGCTGCGGGTCTGGCCACGGTGGGCAGGTCTCGGCACGCCTTCGTCAAGCTGAGCTCGCGGTACGCCACCGTCGACTCGCTCGACATGCACGACCGGATCGAGGTGATGGCGATCCTGACCCACGAGCTCGGGCACGTGCTCGGCTTCCAGCACACCTCCGCCCCCTGCTCGCTGATGTCACCGATGCTCGACGTCAACGCGTGCAACACGCTGCCGGCCACGCTCCCGGGCTACTACAAGTGCCGCACCATCGACTCGACCCTCGAGGCGAGCTTCATCCGTCTCTACGGTGGGCGCGCGCGCTTCCCCGGGACGTGGTGCCTGATCGACCCGCTGCCCTCACAGCTTGCCGTGTTCGACTTCATCGACGGGCCCACCACCCCCATGACGATCAGGTGGCAGCGGCCGACGTACGTGCCGTCGGGTTCGCGCGTGCAGGTCCGCTACTGGTCGGCGCCCAGCTGTGGCGGCCCGGTTCCCGGCACGGCCACCTACGCCGACGTCTCACCGAGCGCGCTGACATGGCGTGAGCCCCCCACCACCGTGGCCGGTGTCCGGTGCTACCGAGTGAGCCTGGTCAACCGCTACGGCGCCGGTCGCTCACCGATCGCCATCGCGTACTCGCCGCCGGTCCAGGTCGAGCCGCCCACCGACCCGCCTGCTCAGCAGCCCTGACCGCAGCCTCCGGGGTCGACCGCATGCCGGGACAGCTGCCCACGTGCTGGATGGCTGTGGCAGACTCGTGGACGTGCAGCACCACATCATCATTCTCGACTAGCGCGACGGACCACCCGCCGCGCTGACCTCCTGTCCTGACGGGAGGTCTTTTGTTTTTCCGACCTACGGCGATCCGACGCAGCCGCGGAGGACCCCGGACCGACAGGAAAGTCAGCGCCATGACCAGCGACCTGTTCCACGTCTACGACACCACCCTGCGCGACGGTGCGCAGCAGGAGGGGCTGAACCTCTCCGTCGCGGACAAGCTGACGATCGCCCGGCAGATCGACGGCCTCGGGGTGGGGTTCATCGAGGGCGGCTGGCCCGGCGCGAACCCGAAGGACACCGAGTTCTTCAGACGGGCACGCGAGGAGCTGGTCCTCGAGCACGCACAGCTGGCTGCGTTCGGCGCCACCCGTCGTGCCGGTCTGACGGCCGCCGACGATCCCCTGATCGCCGCGCTGCGCGACTCCGGCGCCGGCGTGGTGACGCTGGTGGCGAAGTCCCACGACCGGCACGTCGAGCTCGCGCTGCGTACGACGCTGGCGGAGAACCTCGCGATGGTGCGCGACACGGTGGCGCACCTGCGGGCCGAGGGCCAACGCGTGTTCCTCGACGCCGAGCACTTCTTCGACGGCTACCGAGAGAACCGCGACTACGCCCTCGAGGTGCTCCGCACCGCGTTCGAGGCCGGCGCCGAGGTGGCCGCGCTCTGTGACACCAACGGCGGCATGTTGCCGGGGTGGGTGGCCGACGTGGTGCACGACGTCGTCGAGACGACGGGCGTCCGGGTCGGCATCCACTGCCACAACGACACGGGCTGCGCGGTGGCGAACACGCTCTCGGCGGTCGGCGCCGGCGCCACCCACGTGCAGGGAACGTTGAACGGCTACGGCGAACGCACCGGCAACGCCGACCTGATCACCGTCGTCGCCAACCTCGAGCTCAAGCTCGGCCGACAGGTCCTGCCCGAGGGGCTGCTGCGAGATGCCACCCGGATCGCCCACGCGGTCGCCGACGTGACGAACTTCCCGCCGGCGTCGCGCCAGCCCTACGTCGGGGTCTCGGCCTTCACTCACAAGGCGGGTCTGCACGCCAGCGCGATCAAGGTCGACCCCAACCTCTACCAGCACCTGTCACCCGAGGCCGTCGGCAACGACATGCGGCTGCTCGTCTCCGACATGGCCGGGCGTGCCTCGATCGAGCTCAAGGGACGTGAGCTCGGGTTCGAGCTGGAGCCCGACCTGGTCAAGCGGGTGACCCAACGGGTCAAGAGGCTGGAGTCGCGTGGCTACACCTTCGAGGCCGCGGACGCCTCCTTCGAGCTGATGCTGCTCGAGGAGATCGAGGGCGCCCGCCCGTCGTACTTCGACGTGGAGTCCTGGCGGGTGATCACCGAGACCCGTCCCCGCGCCGAGGCCGTCTCCGAGGCGACCGTGAAGCTGCTCGCCGGTGGCGCCAGGATCGTCACCATCGGTGAGGGCAACGGCCCGGTCAACGCGCTCGACCACGCGCTGCGACAGGCGATCCAGCAGCTCTACCCCGAGATCGTGAAGTTCGAGCTGATCGACTACAAGGTGCGCATCCTGGACCAGGGCCACGGCACCGACGCCGTCACCCGGGTGTTGATCGAGACCACGGACGGCGCGAGCTCGTGGGTGACCGTGGGAGTGGGGCACAACGTGATCGAGGCCTCCTGGATGGCGCTGCTCGACAGCCTCACCTTCGGCCTGCGACGTCACGGGGCCTGAGGACACCGGCTCAGGAACAGCGGGCGCCCCGAGAGTCCCGCAGCGAGTAGCGTCGCGCCATGAGCGAGCTGCACGACCTGACCGCGCTGGAGCAGGGGGTGGCGGTCGCGTCCGGCGAGACCTCCACCCGGGAGCTCGTGGAGCACTACCTGGCCCGGATCGGGCGGCACTCCGAGGAGCTCGGCGCCTTCGTGACCGTGACCGGCGAGCAGGCGCGGTCGTCCCGACCAGGTGGCACCGGCCCGCTGGCCGGGGTGCCGACGGCGATCAAGGACCTCAACGCGACCCGGGGTGTCCCGACCGGCCTGGGATCACCGGCGTTCGCCGGCTGGGTGCCGGACTTCGACGACGCCGTCGTCCAGCGCCTCGCCGCAGCCGGGTTGGTCAGCCTCGGCAAGACGAGCACCCCGGAGCTCGGGTCTCCCTGCTACACCGAGCCGGAGGGCGCTCCCGCGGCCGTGACTCCGTGGGACATCTCCCGGATGGCGGGCGGCTCCAGCGGTGGGGCAGCAGCAGCGGTCTCCGGTGGACTGGTCCCGCTCGCGCAGGGCTCCGACGGTGGTGGCTCGATCCGGATCCCGGCCTCCTGCTGCGGTGTCGTGGGGCTGAAGCCGACCCGGGGCCGGATCTCCGGAGCGCCGACGTACGGCGACCCGGTCGGCCTGGCCACCAACGGCTCCCTCGCCCGTACCGTCCGGGACGCCGCGGCCCTGCTCGACGTGATGGCCGGCCGGGCCGTCGGTGATCCGTTCTGGGCCCCGGAGGCGGTCGAGCCGTTTCTCGCCGCGTGCGACCGGGAGCCGGGCCGGCTGCGCGTCGCCAGGTTCAGTGCTCCGGTGATCGTGGACTCGGAGATCGACCCCGAGTGCCTGCGCGCCTGGGAGGACGCGAGCCTCCTGCTGGAGTCCCTGGGGCACGAGGTCGTCGACATCGACGTACCCCTGCCCCGCGAGGCCGTGCCTGTCTTCGAGACCTGCTGGGCCGTGCTGACCGCCCTGGGCGTCGTCGGTCTCCCGGCGGACGCACGCTCCCTGCTGCGGCCGCTGACGACGTGGCTCACCGAGCGGGGGACGGCCGTGAGCGGACCCGACTTCGGCCTGGCGATCGGCGAGCTCCGACGGGTGGCGGCGAGGACCCTGGTGGCCGTCGCCGACTACGACGCGGTCCTGACTCCCACCATCGCCGTGCCGCCGCTGCCCGTCGGGGCGATCCGCGACGACGCCGACCCGGCGGCGGACTTCGAGGCGCAGAAGCGGTTCACGCCGTACACCTCGATGTGGAACGTGACCGGCAGCCCGGCGATCTCGCTACCGACGCACTGGACCGATGACGGGCTACCGGTGGGCGTGATGCTCGCGACGGCGCCCGGGGACGAGGCCACGTTGCTGGCGCTGTCGGCCCAGCTGGAGGCGGCAGACCCATGGTGGGACCGCACTCCGCCCTGCTGGTGAGGCGGTCACGCGTCGCGCAGCCGGAGGGCCGAGACCGGGCAGACCCGCACGGCCTCGCGGGCGAGCTGGAGCAGCTCCTCGGGCAGGTCGCCGGCAACGACGGGGTAGCCCCAGGGATCGAGCTCGATCGCCTCCGGAAGCATCTCGTGGCACAGCCCGCGTGCGCGGCACCGTGGCCAGTCCACCTGCAGTCGTTGCGTCGCCTGTGCGCCCATCACACTGCGCTCGCGCTGTCGGCGACCATCAGGCAGCCTCCATGGGCGTGGGCGAGGAGGTCCTCGCGGAACGTGCGCATCGCCGAGCGGACCAGCCGCACCGACCCGTCCGGGTGGGCGCACGCGCCCCGACCGTCGACGAAGCCCATCAGCAGCTCGATGTCCGGCCCGGCGCGACCGGCGACGGCCTGCTCGAACGCGGTGGCCAGCGCCGGCAGGCCGTTGAAGCACGGGCCGCAACGACGTGCGGACTGCCCGGCGAGGTAGTCGACGATGTGCGCGGTCCGCTCCAGGGGACACGACTCCGCGGAAAGGGGCAGCACGACGCCGGCACCGATCGTGAGGTCGATCCGCTCCGCCGCGATGCGGGAGACCGGGAGATCCTCGAGCGCGCCCGGGAAGGCCCAGGTGCCGTGGTAGCCCCCGAGCAGCACCGGCCCGGTCAGCTCCTCGACCGAGAGCAGGTCGGCCCAGGGGGTGCCGTACGCCGTCTCCACCACGCGGGCGGTGCCGGAGTCCGAGGCGAGGGTGAGCAGGGTCGTGCCGGGCTCGTCAGGCGTGCCCAGTGCGGCGTACTCGGTGCCGCCGCGCAGCACGACGGCGGCGACGTGGGCGAAGGTCTCGGCGTTCGAGAGCAGGGTGGGACGACCGTGCACCCCGGCCACAGCCGTCGGTTCCCAGCTGGTCACGGGCAGCCCGGACCGTCCGTGGATCAGCTCGGTGACGGCGCTCGACTCACCGGAGACGAAGCGAGGGGCCGCGACGTGCAGCTCCCAGCTGATCTTGGCGGCGCGGTCCTGGTCCCGACGTTCGGCGATGGCTCGCTCCATCGCCACCCGGGCGTCGGGGTGCTCCCCGGGCAGGACCAGGTGGACGCTCCGGACCCGGAGGGCCTGGGCGGTGACGGTGGCGCCGTCGAGGACGAGATGGGGCTGGGCCAGCGCCAGCGCGAGGTCCTTGGAGCTGAGGGGCTCACCCTCGCTGAGGTTGACCACGACGTGCCGGCGACCCCGGCGGGCTGCTGTGGTGCGCAGCTTGCGCGCGAACGGGAAGCCAGCGCCCCCACGGCCGCGCACCAGGGCGGAGTCGACGACCGCGAGGAGCTCGTCGAGGTCCAGCCGCGGGAGGACGCCGTGGGTCGCCCGGTGGGTGGCCAGGTCGGGGCGCGGCGAGCGGAGCAGCCACGGCCCGCGGACGATCTGCAGCGCGCGCGACATCAGCGCGCCCCGAGAGGGGTCAGCGCCGGGTCACGGGCCGCGCGGACGTTGCTGGCCAGGCGCAGCGCGACGGCCGCGAGCACCACCGCCAGCGAGGCGACTCCCGTCCACACCCCCCAGCCGGTCCGGGCGTCGGTGCCGATGCCGGCACCGTGGGCCAGCGAGACGACCCAGGCGACGTACCCCAGCCAGTGCACCGAGCGCCAGAGCCGGTGCGGGATGCGGTCGCGCAGCAGGCTGGTGACCACGAGGACGAGCATCAGGTCGAGTGCGAGCGAGCCCGCCCCCAGCCAGAACGGCTTGTAGGTGGCGCCGACCGGCCAGAGTGCCTGCCACCACCGGATGTCGACATAGGTGTCCACCACTGCGCTGGTCACGTGGGCGAGCAGCAGCACCAGGGACAGCAGCGCCAGGTTGCGGTGGAGCCCCTGGGTCACGATGCCGGGCACGAGGCGACGACGGCCCTCGCGGGCGCTGAGGACTCCCAGCACGGTGCTCACGGTGAACAGCACCAGGAGGGTCACCCCGGTCCCACGGTTGACGTACCAGAGCAGCGGGCCCTCGGTCAGGGCGCTCATGCGACACCGTCCTGGACTCGTGCGTCGTCCTCGACCGGCCACGTCCCGGTCCGCGTCGTGCGCCCGTCCCGTCCGACCAGCCGCGCGTCAATGTGCCGGGCGTCGAGCCATCCGACCGCTTCGGCTCCGAGCACGAGGGCGGCGGTGGTGGCCACGTTGGCGGCGACGCTGGTGGGGCCGGTTGCCGTGACGGTGCGCCACGGTCCGTCGACGGGGAGGCCGGTACGCGGGTCGACGAGGTGGTGCCGCTGCGCTCCGCCTGCGCGCCAGCGCCGTACGACGGTCGACGAGGTGGCCAGACCGCCCGCGTCCAACCAGACCGACGTGCCGCCGCGGTCGTCCGGCTTCTCGCTCACCCGGACCGGCCAGGAGGGCACCTGGTCGTCACCGATGACCCGGATGTCGCCGCCGAGGCTCACGATGCCGCCGCTCCCGAGGTCGTCGAGGATCGTCAGCGCCACCAGGTCTGCTGCCCAGGCCTTCGCGGTCGCGCCGAGGTCGAGCGAGACCCCGTGAGGCACCCGGACGGTCTCGTCGTCGACCACCACGTCGCGCCAGGCGCCCACCGGGTGGTGCGGCAGTGGTCGCCATGGCTGGTCCGGTCGCTGCTGGACCACACCGAGGTCGGCGTCGTACCCCAGGGCGACGAGCTGTGCTCCCAGGCACGGGTCCACCAGTCCGTCGGACTCGTGCGCGGCCGCGATCGCCACGCGAACGGCGGCCACCAGCACCGGGTCGACCTCGACCGTGTGACCGGCGCGCGCGTTGACACGGCTCAGGTCCGAGTCGCGCCGGAACCGGCTGCACGTGCGGTCGATCGTCGTGAGCACGGACTCAGCGACTTCGACCGCCCGGTCGAGGAGGGCAGCGTCGCTGGTCGCGAGGTGGACGTAGGTGCCCAGTGCCTCGAAGGTGCGGTGTCCCTCGGTGCGGAGGCCGCCGGTGACCCGGCTCACGAGCCCGAGGAGGGCGCAGGCGCCGGTTTCGGGGCCGGTTGCGGGGCGGCGGCGGGCTTCGGCTGGGCGGCCGGTCGCGGCGCGGGGTTGGTGACCTGGGTGCTCGACGTGGTGTGTGAGGAGCTGCCGCCGGTGGAGCGTGTGGACCCGGAGGAGGTCGAGGAGGCTGGATAGCTCGAGGATGCCGAGGAGGAGATCGTCCCGCCCGAGCCGACGCTGACGCTGACCGGGGCCCGGTGGATCACCTGGGTGTGTACGACGGTGCGGTGGGGCCGTCGCTTCACGATGGTCCGGACCTGTGCCGGGGCCGGCGCGCCCTGGGCAGTCGCTGCGGCGGCCGTGGCGGCCGCGTCGTCGCGGCGCTGCTGCTCGAGGTCGTGCTGGTGCGCGATGGCCCCCACGGCGTACCCGGTGCCCGCGAGCGAGCCGAAGACGGCGACTCCGGTCAGCGCAGCGGTCAACGAGGTGTAGAGGTCTCTCTTGCCGGGGGTGTGTCGGCGGCTCATGCAGTCTCCAGTGGGTCGGTGGAGGTACAGCATCACCGGGGGTGACGGGTGTGACCTCAATCCACAGTCAAGAAAACCTCATAATCGTGACGAAAGGTATGATTTAGGAAACTATTGACAGTCCGACAACGCGCACGCAACACGTGCGAAGCCACACTCACCGCACCGGGCGGAGCTGCTGCCCGCCAGACAGGAGTCCAGCGTGCGCTTGTCCACCCCGTTGCTCACTGCAGTAGCCACCTCCGTCGGAGCGGTCGCGGCCGTCGTCGCGTACCAGGCCGGTGCCGGAGGCGACCCGGCTCCGGTGTCCTCACCGGAGCACGTCGTCGCTGCGACCACCACCACTGCCGTCGAGCCCGCGACGCTGACCACGTGGCGTCCGTGCGAGAAGGGGACGCGGCTCGTCAAGCGGTCCTGCGTCAGGGTGAAGAAGAAGGTCGTCGTCGTGGAGGACGCCGTCGCGACCGCGCCTGTGGTCGCTGCGGCACCTGCCCCGCCGGTGAGCGGCGCCAGCCAGACGTCCGGACCGGCCCGATCCGATCCGCGTGCGGGCCAGGGGCGTGCTCACGAGTCGCGTGGGAAGGCCTCCACCTCGGACCACGCCGACCCCGCCGACCAGGCCGAAGAGAACGACGCTCACGAGACCGACCACCACGAGTCCGGCGACGACCACCGTTCCGGCGACGACCATGAGTCCGGCGACGCGCACGAGCCCGGCGACGACTGATCGCCGGCGGCTCAGCGCCCGCCGACGACCGGCAGCTGCACCGTGACGCGCGTGCCCGAGGGCGTCGAGCTCAGGACCAGCTCCCCGCCACGGCTCGACACGGCGCGGCGGGCGATACCCAGCCCGAGCCCCGAGCGCCCCGCTGCCGTCCGGACGGGGTCGCTGCCGGGGCGATCGCTGCGATCGGCGGCACTGACCCCGCCCCCGGGGGCACCAGGGTGGTCGACGACCTCGAGGACCACCCGACTCGCGCTCCGTGTGGACTCCGGGCCGGCGCGTCGTACCGACACCGCGAAGTCGGTGCCTTCCGGCGTGTGGGCGAAGACGTTGTCGATGAGAATGTCGACCACGTCCCGCAGGTCGGCCGGGTCCATGACGACGAGGAGCGGACCCTCCGCGAGGTCGGCCCGCAGCGTCCGACGCTCGTCCTCCGCGAGAGGGGCCCAGAAGGCCACCGCCTCGCCCACGACCGCGACGGCGTCGCAGCTCGCATCCATCTCGTGCCGCACCGGGCGTCGGGCGTCCTTGACGATGGCGTCCACGGTTCTCTGCAGGTTGCCCACGTGACCCTGCAACCGCTCCGCGAGCACGGCATCCTCGACCCGGTCCACGTCGATCCGGAGCGCGGTCACCGGTGTGCGCAAACGATGGGAGAGGTCACCCACCGCGGCTCGCTCGGCCACGAGGAGCTCCTTGACCCGTTCGGCCAGCCGGTTGAGCGCCGTCGCCAGGGCCTGGGTCTCGGGTGGCCCTTCGGGGACCGCCCGTGCCTCGAGGTCCCCCTCGCGCAGCCTGTCCGCGACGAGGGCCACCCGGATCACGGGCGTGCTCGCCCGGCGGCCGATCTGGTCGGCGACGAGCAACGCCAGCGCGGTGAGCACGATGCCGAGGAGGGACAGCAGCAGCCAGGCCGTGGTCACCCCGCGGCGCATCTGTGCGTGCGAGACCCAGGTGTGCACGACGTCCGTCCCGTCCGGGGTGACCACGGGTACGACGATCCGGGTGCCTGCGTCCTCACTGAGCGTGAAGGCCGATCCGGCCCGCGCCCGGGCGACCAGGTCCGAGCCGGGCGCGCCGATCCCGGTCGCACTGCCCAGACGGCTCCCGTCGGACATGATCACGGTCGTGACGCCCACGGACCGGTCCTCGGCGGCTGCGACGACGTCGGCGAGCGCGGCGGGGCTGCGCACCGACGAGACCAGCACCGCGATGTTGCGGGCCTCCTCGTCGGCGTCGGCCACGGCCCGGTCGGCGGCCATCGTGCGGACCAGGAGACACAGCGGGATCACGAAGGCGAGCACGACTGCTGATGTGGTGCCCGCGACGAGCAGCGAGATCCGGCGCCTCATCAGGCGGGCGGCTCGGGAGCGACGAGCCGGATGCCGACCCCGCGCACCGTGTGCAGGTAGCGCGGCTCGGCCGCGGTCTCCCCGAGCTTGCGGCGCAGCCACGACAGATGGACGTCCACGGTGCGGTCGCTTCCGCCGTACGCCTGCTGCCACACCTCGGCCAGCAGCGTCCGCTTGGAGACGACCTCACCGGCCCGCGACGCGAGCGCCAGCAGGAGATCGAACTCCTTGCGGGTCAGGGCGATGAGGTCCCCGCCCAGGGTGACGGTGTGCTGCCGGGAGTCGATCTCCAGGGTGCCTACGCGCAGCACGTCGTCGGGCCCCGAGCTCCCGCCACGGCGCAGCACCGCACGGATGCGGGCGGCGACGTGATCCACGCCGAAGGGCTTGACGACGTAGTCGTCGGCGCCGGCGTCCAGGGCGTCGACGATGCTGGCGTCGTCGTCACGCGCCGTGATCACGATGACCGGGACCTTGGTGATGCCGCGCAGCATGCCGAGAACCTGGAACCCGTCGATGTCGGGCAGCCCGAGGTCGAGGAGGACCACGTCGGGCTCCATCTGTACGACGACCTCGAGAGCCTGCATTCCCGTCGGCGCGGCAGTGACGACGTATCCGCGCTCGCGGAGGGCCTCCTGCAGCCCGTCGCGGATGGCCGCCTCGTCCTCAACGACCACGACGTGCGCCATGCCTCCCACGCTACGACACCGCGCTTGACAGGATGGGCGGCATGAGGATGCGGGTCGTGGTGACCGCCGTGTCGGTGTGGCTCGGCGTGGTGGCGCTCGCGTCCGGGCTCACCTGGCTGGTCATCGACCAGGTGGGTCGCGGGGTCGCGGCATCCCCGTCGATCTCCGACGCCCCCCGGGCCGGCCGTGCCGAGCCGTCCGAGCCGTCAGCCAGTGCGTCCGCGCCCGTGCCGCGCCCGACGCGTCGCCCGGGAGAGGCGCGACCGACAGCCGCACCGGTCCCGGACGAGGCGACGACGGCACCGTCGGCCGGGGCTGCTCCCAGGACCGCGGCCCCGGCTCCGACGACGCGCACGCCGACCCCGAAGCCGCAACCTCAGCCCCAGCCGGGCACGAAGCCTGCGCCTGCGCCGGCCGACGCCAAGGTCACCCGTACGTGGACGGGCGCAGGCGGCCGCGTGACGGTCTCGTGCACCGGCTCCCGCGCCACCCTCGAGTCCGCGTCGCCGGCGAACGGCTGGACGGTGAGCGTCGACAAGCGCGGCCCCGAGGAGGTGGAGGTCACCTTCGAGCACGGCGACGGGGGCCCGGAGACGGACGTGCACGCCGTGTGTCGCAGTGGCTCCCCGAGCTTCACCGGGGGGTCCGACGGCTGAGTCGGTCGTCGTCAGGCTCAGACCTGGACGGACCCTCCGCTGCGCCAGTAGACGCCGCCCTCGCGGGTCATGAAGCCTTCGTCGACCAGGTAGCGGCGTAGTGCGGCGTAGTCGTCGTGGTAGCCCAGAAGGACCTCGTTGACGACGCTCTCGGGATAGGTCCGCCCCGGCTCGAACTCCTGCGCGATGCGGTCGAGGACGGGCAGCAGCTTGCTCCGTCTGCTCGGCATGACCACCAGGCGCCCGCCCTTGATGAACCTGCTCACCAGCTCCTCGGTGTCGCCGTCGTACATGGGGGGGAAGGGTAGGTGGCCGGCTGCGAACATGCGAATGTGCCTGGAGTGCCGCGAGTGGCGGTCTCTGGTCACGTGCGTCACATTCGCATGTTTGGCGGGGGCTGGTGGGCTCGGAGGTCAGGCGGGTACGCCGATGGGCATGCGAATGTGCCGCGAGTGCCGGGAGTGGCGTTCTCAGGTCACCGCCGTCACATTCGCATGCGCCTGCGGCCTCCAGCAGCCGCTCGCACTCGCTGATCAGCCGTTGCCGCAGGGGGGCGCCGCGCTCGGCGAAGGAGCGCTGGGCCGCGACGTACTCCTGCTTGCCCTCCGGGGTCTCGATCCGCACCGGCTCGAACCCCAGCTCGCCGAAGTCGTACGGCGAAGCCCGCATGTCGAGCTCCCGGATGTCCCACGCCAGCTCGAAGCAGTCGGCGACCAGCTCGGACTCCACCAGCGGGGTGAGGCGGAAGGCGTGCTTGTACAAGTCCATCCCCGCGTGCAGGCAGCCCGGCTGCTCGAACGAGGGCCGGTCGTCGCGGCCGGGCTGCAGGGTGTTCAGGGGGCGGGCGGTGTCGGTGAAGAACCGGAAGGCGTCGAAGTGCGAGCACGTGACCTTGTGGTTCTCGACCACCTCGTCGGTGCCTGGGCCGCCCAGCCGGAGCGGCCAGTCGTGCCGGACCTCCTCGGACCGGTGCACCATCGCCCACTCATGCAGCCCGAGACAGCCCAGGTGCGGCGCACGGCCCGCGGTCGCGACCAGCAGCCGATGGATCGACTCGACGACCGGACGCTGGGCCAGCAGGTGGTCGGGAGAGACACCCAGTCCCGGACCGCAGGGGTGCCCGGCGCGCGACACGGACGCCGGCCGGTAGCCCTTCTGCTCGGCGTACTCCGGGGCGTCGAGCAACCTCACCCCCCAACCCGGGTGCCACCGGCGGAGGGCTGCCGGGCGCTGGGAGTAGTAGCTGAAGAGGAAGTCGTGGACCGGGTGCTTGGTGCCGACGCGCCGTCTCGCCAGGTGTGGCTCGATCCATGCGTCCACCCGCTCGGCGTGCGCGGTGGCGCGGGCCAGCCAGGCGCCGCGAGGGATGATTTCCACAGCACTGACGCTAGTGCGTGGGTGCCCACGTGCGGTCGATAGGCTCGATGGGTGCGCATCGCAAGGTTCACCACTGGTGACGACCCCCGCTTCGGCCTCGTGACCGGAGACATCGACGACTACGGCATCGCCGACGAGGACTCGGTGATCACGGCCCTGGTCGGCGACCCGCTCTACGTCGGACTGCAGCCCACCGACGAGGTGGTGCGCCTCGCCGACGCCCGGCTCCTCTCGCCGGTGCTGCCGCGGAGCAAGGTCGTGGGCATCGGCCGCAACTACGCGGCGCACGCTGCCGAGATGGGCAGCGACCTGCCCGACGAGCCGCTGATGTTCCTCAAGCCCAACACGAGCGTGGTGGGACCCGGTGACCCGGTGTTCTACCCCCGCCAGACCGAGGAGCTGCACTACGAGGGCGAGCTCGCGGTGGTGATCAGCCGCATCTGCCGCGACGTGCCGAAGGAGAAGGCCAGCGACGTCATCCACGGTTACACGATCGGCAACGACGTGACCGCACGTGACCTGCAGCGCAAGGACGGGCAGTTCACCCGGGCCAAGGGCTTCGACTCGTTCTGTCCGCTCGGCCCCTGGGTCGAGACCGTGCTCGACGTCAGCGACCTGCGGGTGCAGACCTTCCTCAACGGCGACGTCAAGCAGGACGGCCGGACCTCCGACCTGATCTTCGACGTGCCGACGCTGGTCGCCTTCGTGACCAGCGTGATGACACTGCTCCCCGGCGACGTGATCCTCACCGGCACCCCCGAGGGTGTCGGTCCCATGAACGCCGGTGACGAGGTCGAGGTCTCGATCCAGGGCATCGGCAACCTCACCAACAAGGTGGTCAAGCGTGACTGAGATGCCCAAGGACCCGACGGTCCGCGTGCGGATGGCGCCCTCGCCGACGGGTTCTCCCCACGTCGGCCTGGCTCGTACGGCGCTCTACAACTGGGCCTTCGCCCGGCACCACGGCGGCACGTTCGTGTTCCGGATCGAGGACACCGACGTGGCCCGCAACACCCAGGAGTCCTACGACGGTCTCTTCGAGGTGATGCAGTGGCTCGGGCTCGACGACTGGGACGAGGGCCCGGACGTCGGCGGCCCGTTCGCGCCGTACCGCCAGAGCGAGCGGTCGGAGATCTACGCCGACGCCCTCGCCCGGCTGCGCGAGTCCTCGCGGACCTACGACTGCTACTGCACCAACGAGGAGGTCGCCGGGCGTCGCCAGGCCTCCGGCTCCAAGGTCATGGGGTACGACGGGCACTGTCGCGAGCTCACCGACGAGCAGGTCGCCGCCTTCCGGGCCGAGGGGCGCGAGCCGGTCGTCCGCTTCCGGATGCCGGACGGCGAGATCACCTTCGACGACCTCGTCCGGGGCGAGATCACCTTCCACACCGACAACGTCCCGGACTTCGCGCTGGCCAGGGCCAACGGCGACCCGCTCTACACGCTGGTCAACCCGGTCGACGACGCGCTGATGGAGATCACCCATGTGCTGCGCGGCGAGGACCTCCTGTCCAGCACACCGCGACAGATCGCGCTCTACGCCGCCCTCGAGGAGGTCGGCATCGCGAGGTCGACGCCGCGGTTCGGCCACTTGCCCTACGTGATGGGGGAGGGCAACAAGAAGCTGTCCAAACGTGATCCCGAGGCCCACCTGCTCGGCTACCGCGACCAGGGGTTCCTGCCCGAGGGCCTGCTCAACTACCTGGCCCTGCTCGGCTGGGCGATCGCGGAGGATCGCGACGTCTTCACCCTCGAGGAGATGGTCGAGGCCTTCGACATCGCTCGGGTGAACCCCAACCCGGCGCGGTTCGACCTGAAGAAGGCCGAGGCGATCAACGCCGCCCACATGCGCCTGCTCAGCATCGACGAGATGGCCGATCGGGTCACGCCGTACCTCCAGGCGGACGGCGTCCTGTCCGACCCGGTCACCGCCGACGAGGCCGTGCTCCTGGACCGCGCGATGCCGCTCGTCCACGAGCGGATCAACAAGCTCACCGAGGCGGCTCCGATGCTCGGGTTCCTCTTCGCCGACCAGGTCAGCTACGACCCGACCGACGTGGCGAAGATCCTGGACGAGGCCGGACTCGCGGTCGTGGCGGCGGCCCGGGAAGCGCTGGGTGCGGTGGCCGACTGGACGACCGAAGCCATCGACGAGGCCTTGCGCGCCGCGCTGGTCGACGGGCTCGGTCTCAAGCCGCGCAACGCCTTCGGCCCGGTGCGTGTCGCGGTCACGGGTCGCCGGATCTCGCCCCCGCTCTTCGAGTCGCTCGAGCTGCTCGGTCGGGACGAGTCGCTGCACCGGCTCGACGCAGCGGCGGCCGTGGCATCCGGGGCCGTGGGGGAGGGCTGATGTCGTACCCACCAGGTCCCCAGCAGCCGCCACCCCCGCCCTGGGGCGCCGGCCCTCCGCCCGGAGGACCCGGCGGCACTCCGCCCTGGCCGCCGCAGCAGCACCTGCAGGGCGAGCCGCCGCAGCAGCACCCGCAGGGCGCGTCGCCGCAACAGTGGCCGCCTCAGGCTGCCGTGCACCCGCACCCGGAGCCACGCTCCTACCCGCTGATGCTCCGCACCTGGAACTACCGCTGGTGGAAGCCGGTGGTGGGCATCGTGGTGCTCCTCGTCGGCGGTCTGGTCGTGATGCCACTGGTGCTGATGCCGGTGCTGGCCGCCGCGGTGGTCCTGGAGGGTGGCTCGACGCCGTTCCTGGACCGGTTCATGGACGCCGCGAGCCTGAAGGCGGTCACCCCGTCCTCGATGCTCTACCTCAACCTCACTCTCGCCTCGCTGACGCTCGTCGCCATGGGCATCATCCGCTTCGTCCACAGGATGCGTCCTCGCTGGCTGTCCTCGGTGCTCCCGGGCATGCGCTGGAAGTTCTTCTTCGCCTGCTTCGGCCTCTCGCTGGTGGCGCTGATCGTCTCCCTGGTCGTCGCGAGCCTGCTTCCCGGCAACGCCGACGGAGTCAGCGGCAAGCCCAACGAGCTCACCGGCCGACTGGTCGCGACCGGCATCGTGATCCTGGTGACCACGCCGCTCCAGGCACTCGGGGAGGAGTACGCCTTCCGCGGTTACCTGATGCAGGCCTTCGGCTCCCTGACCCGCTCGCGCGTGTTCGCGGTGCTGCTCACCGCCACCTTGTTCGCGCTCGCCCACGGCGTGCAGAACGCTCCTTTGTTCCTGGACCGTTTCGCCTTCGGCCTGATGGCGGGCCTGGTCGTGGTGCTGGTGGGTGGGCTCGAGGCCGGGATCGCCCTGCACATCCTCAACAACCTGCTGGCCTTCGCCGTGGCGATCTTCTTCGGCGACCTCCAGGGCGCGCTGACCGTCTCTGAGGTCTCCTGGTGGCAGCTGCCGGTGACGATCGTCCAGAACGGCGTCTACCTGGTGCTCGTGCTGCTCCTCGCGCGCAAGATGGGGTTGCGCCGGACCACGTCACCCCCGGTGGCCCAGGTCGACCCAGGGTCGCTGGTCCCGCACCCTGGCTGAGGTCTGATCCTCCGGTCGGTGTGCTGCGCACGTCACACCCTCCCGATTGGTGGGCGGCGCGGACGTATGTGTATCTTTGACCCTCGGTTCGCCCGGCAGATGGCAACGTCATCTGGGCGAGCCGATCCCATGGGGTATGGGGTAATTGGCAGCCCGACTGGTTCTGGTCCAGTTAGTCTAGGTTCGAGTCCTAGTACCCCAGCGATTGACGATTTGGCTCTGAAGTTGCGCGAACGTTAGAGTCTCGTCGGCCCATCAGCACCAACCAGGCCCCCGTTGTGTAGTGGCCTAGCACGCCGCCCTCTCAAGGCGGTAGCGCGGGTTCGAATCCCGTCGGGGGTACAGATACGAAAAGGGGTCCTGACCAGCGGAAACGCTGGGAAGGGCCCCTTCGTCATTGAGGCCTTCGGGACGAGTTGGCAACAGATTGGCAACAGCAGAACGAGCCTTGGCAGCGGATTCAGCCTCGTCGCGTTCGCCCGCTGTGCACTGCGGGCGGCGTCCATCGCCGCGGCGACCTCGTCGAGGCGGTCCTCGAACAGGTGCCCGTAGGTGTCCAGCGTCATCGTGGCCGAGGCGTGCCCGAGCATCTGCTGGACGACCTTCACGTCGGCGCCGGACGCGATGGCGAGGCTGGCCGCGGTGTGCCGCAGCTCGTGCGGGTGCAGGTCCGGGATGCCGATCGACGCCGGCGGCGGCGCTGAACGCGGACCGGAACGTGCAGACGCGCAGCGGCTGGCCGTTGCGGATGCCGGCGAACACGAGGTCGTCCGGCTCCCTGCCGGCCACGTGGTCGGCGAGCTCGTCGACGAGGAAGCGCGGGATCGGGACCTCACGGCGCTGGTGGGACTTCGGGGTGCCCCAGACCAGGCCCTTGCCCTGGACCGGGGTCACCGACTCGGCGATGACCGCACGGCGCCGGCGCAGGTCGAGCCGCGCGACCCGGAGCGCGGCCATCTCGCCGAACCGGACGCCGGTGTAGGCGAGGAACAGCACGACGAGCCGGTACATCTCGTTGGTCCGGGTGTCGTAGCTGCTGTGCTTGCTGGCTCGGGCGGGTAGCCGCAGGCGTGGGCGAGGTCGTCGACCTGGTCGTGGGTGAGGTAGCGCTGCTCGTGCTTGACCACGCGGGGCAGGTTGACCTTCGTCGGCGACGTTGCGGGCGAGCCGCCCGTCCTTGACGGCCATGTCGAGGATCAGCGAGAGCACCCGGTGGATCTTCTGCACCGACGGCGGGGGACTGCTTCGCGGTCAGCCGCGCGACCCAGGCCTGCACGTCGGCGTGGGAGACGTTGGCGAGCGTCACGTCGCCCCACTTGGGCTCGATGTGCTTGCGGAGGATCCCGGCGTACCGCTCGTAGCGTCGTCGGCTTGAGGTGCGTCTGCCCGGCGAGCCAGCGTCCTGGCCCAGTCGCCGACCGTCACGCGCGCCAGCGCCGGGTCGACGTAGGTGCCGGTGACCTTGGAGTTCTCGACCGCCGGCGAGGAAGCGCTCGGCGTCGACCTTGCGGTCGAAGGTCTTGTTGCGCTGTTCGCCCGCTGGCGTGCGGTAGTGCGCCCGCCAGACGTGCCGCCGCCCGTCGCGGTCGCTTCTCGATGCTGGCCATGACTCATCGTCCCTCTCGGTCGCCGACAGTCGCCAGGCTCAGCGCCTGGTCTGTGGGCGGCTGCGACTGCTCCTCGAGCCACTGGAGGACGTCGCTGCGCCAGTAGCGGACGGTGCGGCCGATCCGGAAGCTCTGGGGGCCGGAGCCGAGGTGGCGCCAGTAGCGCAGGGTGGCGACGGGGACGCGGACGAGGTCGGCGACTTCGGTGAGGGTGAGCAGCTCGTCGTTCGCGTGCGGGGTCTCGGGGGTGGTGGGTCGGTGCGGGGTGGCGGTCATGTGCCTTCTCCTTGGTGTGGGTGCCGGGCTCATCGGGCCCGACGGTTTCCGTTGTGTACTACCAGGTCCCGGTAGGGCCTTCGAGCGATCAACTGTGCTGCAGGGGACTCACCACTTGCCTCACCGATGGCTCACCACGTGGCTCGAGATCTTGGGGGGTAGATCTGTGGTGAGGCTCATCGGCTGATGCCTCTGCCTCGGTCCGGTGTGCTCGGGTAGCCGTAGGGCGGTCGGCCGTGGCTGGGTCGGGGGTGGTTGAGCCTGTCCCGGCGGGCTTTGGCTGCGTGTTGCTGTGCGTGCTCGCGGTCCTGGAGCCAGTCGGCGTGTTCTTGCTCGATCCGACCCGGGGGCAGGGATCGGATGGCGGGTTCGTGGAGGAGGGCGCGCACCTGGTCGGTGGCGGTGGTGAGCCGGTCACGGAGCTCATCGATCTGGGCGTTGAGTTCGGCGACCCAGTCGGGGTCAGGTTCGCCGATGTCGGCCATCAGGACGTGGCGGTGCTGGCAGCGGGCCAGGGCGGCTCGCAGGTCTTGCTCGTCGGTCCAGGCGGCACGCAGGTCGGCCAGCGCGGCCTCGAGGGGACGGTGGGGGGCGTACCGCTCGAGGTCCTCGGCTGCGCGTCGGGCGGCGTGGGCGGGTCCGAGGTCGGCACGGTCGCGGCCGAAGGTCTCGACCCAGAGCTGCCGGGCGTCGTCGAGGTCCTCGGCGACCAGGTGGGCCACGTTGTCCTCGCGGCCGCGGGTCATCGCGACGTAGGCCGCGGCGGCGGAGGTGTGCTCGCCGAGCAGCGAGGTGGCCGGTGTGGGTGGTCTCGCCCTGGGCGCCGTGGACGGTGGTGGCGTAGGCGAGCTCCACGTGCTCGCGCACGTAGCCGGCTGGGAGGGACCGCGGACCCGCGCGGCGCGTCGCCGCTGTGGACGGTGAGGGTGCCGTCGGGGTCGATGCCGGTGATGGTCCAGGTGTCGCGGTTGGCGACGGCGAGGTCGCGGTCGTTGCGTCGGGTCATCACCCGGTCCCCGACGCCGAGGCGCTCGCCCGCCTCGGTGACGACTCCGCGACGGTCATCGACGTGCCCGGCGGCGACGAGCCGGTCCCGGATCGCGCCGTTGAGTGCCGCGACCTGTTCGCGGGTGTCGGCCATCACCAGCACACCTGTCTCGCCGGTCGAGCGGTGCTGTCGGCGGCGAGGTCGGCGAGTGCCTGGGTGCGTTCGGCCTCGGTGGGGTAGAGGCGTACCTGGTCGCGCGCCACCAGGGCGTCGAACACCTCGCCGGCCCGTACCCCGGTACGCATCGCCAGGCTGAGTTCGGCGTACTGCGGGTCGGTGAACCGGTGGACCACGTCGAGGGGCACGACGGTCTCGGGTCGGGCCCAGCGGGCGGCGAGGTCGAGGACGCCGCCGCGGCCGACGGCGGGGAGCTGGTGCCGGTCACCCACGAACGCGACCCGGGCCTGGGTTTCGTCGGCGAGGGTGAGGATGGCGCGGGCGGTGTCCTGGTCGAGCATCCCGGCCTCGTCGATCAGCAGCAGGTCACCGCGTCGCAGCACTGCGTCCGCGACTGGGGTCGAGGGCTCGCGGGTCCAGCGGCCGTCGTCGTCCCAGCGCCAGCCGTGCTGGTGGGCCAGCCACGCGGCGGAGAACGCCTTGGTCCCGGTCTCTCGGCCGGCGACCTTGGCTGCCTTCAGCGTCGGGGTGACCACGACCATCCGGTGGCCGCGCTCGGCGAGCAGCTCCTGGGTGGCGGCGAGGGTCTTCGTCTTGCCCGCTCCCGCAGCCCCCTCGACGACCAGCAGCTGGGCGCTCCCGGCGAGCGAGGCGACGGCCGCTCGCTGCGCGACATCCAAGCCCTCGGGCGCCTGCGTCGGGTTGGGGGTCGCCGTCAGGGTCGGCGAACGCGGCGACGTGGGCGGGCTGCTCGGCGCGACCGATGAGCCGGGTGACGAGGTCGGCCTCGACGGCCAGCACCTCACGGGAGGTCGAGGGCGCGGATGTGTTCGGGCACGTCGGTGCGGGGGAGGAGCGGCGCGCAGGCGGACAGGGTCCGGGCGGTGAGGTCCTCGGCCAGGTCGATCCGGACCGCGGCGTCGGCCACCAGACCGGTGCCGGCGATCCACTGCTCGACCTCGCCGCGGATGTCGGCGGCGTTCCACGCCGACCGCCGTGCCCCCAGCCGGGACAGGACGACCTCGACCACCTGGTCGCGGTCGATCGCCCCGACCCTCGGGGTGCCGGCCACGATCGGTAGCCCGACCTGTTGCGGGTCGCGGTAGCCGAGGGCGTGCAGCTCCTCGTTCCACCGCGCGACCAGGGCGGCGCCGTCGGTGGGGACGACCTTGTCCGGCCGCGCCTGCGCCCAGGCCCGACGGTCCCACGCCTGCCGCAGCCCGGGCCCGGGTTCGGCGCCGGGGTTCGCGGCGCGCCACTCGGCTTCGTAGCGGTCGAGGTTGCGGCCGATCTGTGCGGTGCGGGCACTGAACTTGCCGACGTAGGGCGCCAGCTCGGCCAGCTCACCGGTGGCCGGGTCGAGGGTGAACCCGTGCGCGGCGAGCACGGCGCGGAACTCGGGGTCGGTGGTGACCGCGGCGTGGCCGATGCCGTTGATCGCGGCGAGGCTGTCGCGCATCCCGACCGAGTGCAGTCCCCGCCAGGCTCCTCGGCGAGGACGCGGGCGTTGATCTGGAGGTGCAGGTGGCGGTGCGGGTCACCGGCCCGGGAGGTGTAGTGCCGCACCACCGCTGCCTCGATCTCGGTCACCGGCACCTGGACCTGGCGGCCCTTGGGTCCGACCCGGGTGGTGGCGTGCTCGGCGACCCAGCCGATGATCTGCTCGGCCGCCCGGGTCTGCGCCGCATCGAGGGCGTCGGCGATCTCGGGATGCAGCGCGGCCGCGAGCGACCAGGTCTTGGGTCCGTTCACCACGACCTCGACGAACCGCAGCGCCTTCGCGTCGGTGCGCAGCCGCCCCTTCGCGACACCGGTCTCGGGGTCGTACCCGGCGACCCACTTCTCGTAGGCCTCACCGGTCAGGCTCCCGGCCGGGGTCACGCCGGTCAGTGGTGAGGCGACGTAGCGGGTGGCGACGCCGCTGCCCTCGGCCAGGTAGTAGTCATCGGCACGGGAGCGGTCCTGCTCGACGTAGGTACGGGCAGCACCGGGTGATCCGCGGTAGAACTTCATCCCACCGTGCACGAATCTCACCGCCAACGACGTCCAACAACAGCCCGATAAATGACTCATCGGGCCGCCCGAAGGCGGCCCGACTCACCTACGTTCGTAGCATGCGTGCCGACGTATTTGGCATGTGGATCGAGAGCGATTTTCGGGGTTTCTGGACGAGATTCTTGGTGCCGTCGACAGTCAACGTCAGTCATTCGTAAGGGACGTTCGGTGAGTGCATTGAGGGCGTCGTTGGTGTCGTCACATCTGCGGAGCTCATGAGGCGAATGGTCTCGGGCGATGCCGGGGGGGTGCGGCCCGGTACGGGTCTCACCAAGGGCCTCGCCCACGGGTACGCGGCCCCGGCGCGGGGTGCCTTACGGCACGGCCACGAACTAACGCTCGTAGCCGATGAGCGGATGCACCCCTCAGCTGGTGGATGCTCGCCAACATGGGAATGTCGCGTCGCTAGTTGCGCTCGTGGACGCCATGAACTGCTCCTCCTTGAATCCGGGCAACATTTGCACGCGAGCGAGAAACCCCTCGGGCTCTTCAGCGAAGGGACGTCCACACGGTCGCCCGACCGGTCGGTCATGATCCAGACCGGGAGTACCCGGATGGTTGGACCGTTGTACGAACCTCCAGACTGACTAGTTCGTCCCATCGCACGTTCTCGAGGTCCTGCCCCGCCAGGTGCTTGCGAATGCCCGTCTGATCCATCTCAATCTTGGGTTCAGGTCGACGCCGAAAGAAGGCCATGGGTCGATGCTTTCATGCGTCACCTCGCCCGGCGCACCCCTGTTCGCAAAGAGTCGGAACATCCGGTCATGCCGGCGGATGGTGCGCGCTGATGCCTATGTGCGGTCGTTCGTGCACGGGTTCAACGCGCAATCACGCGACTGGTGGGGGCAAGTCGGTGGGCATCTCATCGGTGAACCAGGCGTACTCAAGGCAGTTGATGAATCCCTGTGCATCCAGCCATAGGAGCAGTTCGCCGATCGGCTGCCCGTGCTCGGCGACGACAGTAGGGCTCGACGGGACCGGGCTGGGGACGCCAGCGGCTGAGGCACCCGCGCCGACCACCCGGAGCTCCACATCGTCACTGGGCCATCGACGTATTCCACGCCTTCCGTCTGGGAATGGAGTTGTTCCTGGCCCGAGAAGGCGCTGACTCCGAGGACTTTTCGAATCAACCCACGGCCTGCGTCAGTGGTCGGTATTTGCCCGGCGGTCATGCGGCGCGAGTCTAAGCCTCGTGAGCATCCGACCATGCCGCGATCCACGCGGCAAGCGTGAGACCCTTCCCGCATGAGCACTGGTCGAGGCGGACCGGCGCCGAGTGTTCCTTGGCGCAGCGGGCCTGGTCGTCCTGCTCGCGGCTGGCCTGGTGTTGGCTTCGTCGTGGCTTGTCTCGTATCCCGGCGCAGTCCTCCTAGCAGCCTGGCTGTTTGCATTGGCCGGGATGGTCACTGTGGTTGTGGTCGCCTTTCGTCAGGCTAGAGCGACCAACGCCAGTTTCTTTGGCGCCGTCGGCCAGAGCTTCAGAGCTCTGGGACAGTTCATCCTCGCCTTCTTCTGATCGACCCAGCGGACTGTGCGCGTCAGCGCGCGCGGATCTGCATAGAGGTTGTCGGCGAGACTGGTTCTGACACCGACCCGCTTAGTAGCCTCGCTCGTATGTCCAGCAAGTCGGAGCGGCGGGCAGCCCAACAGGCGGTGGGGCGGTATCACGAGGCTTGTCTGGCTGAGCTTGTGCAGCGGGTAGGCGACGCCGTTGACCGCTTTCGTGCCGGGGAACTCGATGCTTTCGAGGCCGACCAGGAGATCTTCCAGTACAGCCGTGCCGCGAAGGAGCTGTGGAAGTTCTGCAACCTTGGCGACGTCGAGCTCACCGCAAGCATGATCGAGGACAGCTCACCCATCGACTGGTGGGAGCGCGGAGCGCCCAGGCGCCGATGAGCTCGGCGGCTGCGAGCCGTAGGCGGATGCAGGATCGCCGCCTTGACGCCGGGTTCCCGCGAGTGACGCAGTAAGCAGATGAATACTGCCCAGCTCATCGTTCCTGGCGACCACGCCAGCGCAACGCTTCGTATCGCAGTCGCGGCCTACCTCGCGCGATTCAAAGGCCAGTCCCGAGTTCACACCGAGTCAGACCTTCGCTCCTTCCTCAACTGGTGCAACCGACAGGGTCTGGACCCGTTGGCGGCTCAGCGCCCACACATCGAACTGTTCCTCCGCTGGATGCAGGAGATCGGCCGATACAGACCATCCACCGTCTCTCGTCGTCTCTCGGTCGTTGCCGGCTTCTACCGCACTTGCGTCATCGACGGTCTCCTGGCGCACTCGCCCGCGGACTACGTACGCCGTCCACGGGTCTCCGCAGAGTCCCCGACGCTGGGCCTGAGCCACCTTCAACTCGAAGCCATGCTCACCGCGAGCAGGCAATCTCCCAACATCAACGACTTCGCCCTGGTGACGATGCTCGGCCTCCTAGGGCTGCGGATCTTCGAAGCAACCGGTGCCAACATCGAGGCCCTCGAGGAAGTACACGGACATCGCGTGCTGCGCGTGTGGGGCAAGGGCGACAAGATCGCGCTGGTCCCGTTGCCACCTGCCGTGGGACGTGCCATCGAGCGAGCGGTCGACGACCGGGTCGGCGGCCCGATCCTGCGAAGCCGCACCGGCAGCCGGATGGATCGCCACTGCGCCACTCGAAGGCTCCGCGCTCTCGCTGCGGTCGCGGGTGTCTCAACCGCGCGAATGCACCCGCACATGCTCCGCCACACCTTCGTCACCACGATGCTCGACGCCGGGGTGGACCTGCGCGACGTCCAGATCGCCGCCAGACACGCAGACCCGCGGACAACCATGCGCTACGACCGCGCCCGCAAGAATCTGGACAGACATCCCAACTACGTCCTGGCGGCCTACATGGCCTCAGGAACCTGAGCTCTCGCGCGCACTCTCTGCGGCAGAGTCGGTCACGCCACGGCGACCACGCCCGAGATGTCGACGATGGCGGCCGGAAGGATTCGCCCTGACAGGATTGCTCCATGGACTCCAACCAGGAGGCACTCGCACCTGTTCTCCGAGACGTTGCGTCAACGACCGACGTGCGACTCCAAGTTGAGCACGGCGCCGCCGGCGCGGATGCTCCATGGGTTCGTATCGTCACAGGTGACGGAAGTTCTACGACGTTTCACATCAACACGGTGGGCACACAGGCGGAGCAGATCGCAACTGCTGCTGAACAAGTCCAAGAAGTGATAATCGAGGAGCAGTGGGCCCGGGCCTCAAACTGGCCGATGTGCCCGACGCATCGCTCCACGCATCCCCTGCAGGTCGCCATAGCTTCTGAGGAGGCGTGGTGGAAGTGCCCCGCTGATGGCGCCCCTGTGGCCCGCATCGGAACCCTGCATCTCTAGGCCGGGGGCCAGACGACTCTGGTATTCCACTCGACCGTGCGACTCGCGGATCCGGACGCTCCTTGTCGAGGCAACCCGTCTCCGGATTGATTTCGTCAAGGAAGGACCCGATGCCGCTGTCGAGCTCGGCTGCGTCCCATTGCGGACCGGCGGCGTCCAAGGCTGCGTCGCGGCCTCCGAGGACGGACGCCGCGGCGAGGTTCCAAGAGTCCCCGACTCTCCCAAGCTTCGGCATCGACCAGCGGCGGGTCCGATGCACTCTGTGGCGCGTGGCCTTGAGATGAGTAGCCGATTGCTATTCACTGAGTGAATACACTTGGTGTATAGATAGTTCCATGTCGCTGACGAACGTAGTTCTAGGCCTCCTGATGTCGGGGCCAGCGCACGGATATGACCTCAAACGTGAGTACGACGCGCGGTTTCCAAGTTCCAAGACGCTGCCGTATGGGCAGGTCTACGCAACGCTGTCGCGGCTCCAGCGCGACGAGCTCGTGGAGACGGTCGAGACCGTGAAGGACGGAGGGCCCGAACGCACTGTCTATGCGATCACCACAGCAGGCGAGCGTGTGGTGCGTGACTGGCTCGTCGAGACCGAGGCCGCCGGGCCGTACGTCGCAGACGACTTGGTCCGCAAGACCATCACTGCCCTGCACGCCGACGCCGACGCGGAGGGTTTCCTGCGCCGGCAGCGGGCAGTCCACCTGCAGGCCATGCGGACACTGACCCAGAAACTCGCGACAGCAGACCAGACCGGTCCACGCATCGCCCTCGACCACACCTTGGCTCACCTCGACGCCGACCTGCGCTGGCTGGAAAGCGCGCAAGAACGAGTCGCTGCCGAGAGGAGCCCGGCATGAGCACCGGAAACATGGGAGGCACCGGGAACTTCGAGATGGTGGGCATCGACGGTCCCGACCGGGCGGCGAACATCGTCAGCGCCCGCGGCCTACACAAGTCGTTCGGTCGCACGAGCGCGCTGCGGGGCGCATCCTTCGACGTCGCGCCCGGCGAGAGCGTCGCCATCACTGGGCCCTCGGGCAGTGGCAAGTCAACCCTGCTGCTGTGCCTGGCCGGGGTCCTGGTGCCCGAGGCCGGGACGGTGACCTACCTCGGGAGGCGTCTGGATGATCTCGGTGCCGACGCGCGGACCCGGCTCCGGCGCCGCGAGTTCGGGCTGGTGCTCCAGTTCGGTCAACTGGTCTCGGACCTGACGGCCAGCGAGAACGTAAGCCTCCCGCTGCTGCTCGAGGGGCACGACCGGGCCGCGTCCCGCACCCTTGCTCGGGACTGGCTCGAACGACTCGGGGTCGCAGACACCCACGATGCCCGCCCCGGTGAGCTCTCCGGTGGCGAGGCGCAGCGCGTTGCCATCGCCCGCGCACTGATCACGGGCCCTCAGGTTGTCTTCGCCGACGAACCGACTGGCGCGCTGGACACCGTCAATGGCGAACAGGCCCTGGGCGTCCTGACCACGACGACCCGCGAGGCCGGTGCCGCACTGGTTGTGGTGACCCACGACAACCGGGTAGCTGCCGCACTCGATCGGGAAGTTGTGCTTCGCGACGGCATCACAGACCCCGCGGACGTCCTGTCATGAGCCAGGTCCCGCTGGTCGTCACGATGGTCCGCGCCGGGGGCCTCGGGCGAGCGGTCCTCATCGTGATCACCACTGCTCTGACGACCGGGCTGCTGCTGGTCGCGGTCTCGATCGCCCGCCTGGACGGCGCGGCCCGCGAGGTTCTGTTCGAACCGATCGCAGACCCGGGCACCCGTGGCGGTGCGATCTTCGCGGTCGCGCTGATGACCGTGCCCCTCCTACTGCTCCTTGACCAGGCGGTGCGCCTGGGTTCGAGCAGTCGCCACCGCCGCTACGCGGCGCTCAACGTGGCCGGCGCGACGCGTCGCGACCTGCGTCGGTTTGGTGCCTTCGAGGTCGGCGCACCGGCACTGGCAGGCAGCCTGCTGGGTGTCGGCGTGTGGGGCATCCTGCGTGCGCTGCTTGGCCAAGGCGCGCTCGGTGACGTCGGCGCCATGGTCCCGTCCCAGACCGGACCAGGATGGTGGGGGGTCCTGGTCGTGGCAGCGGTTGCGGCCTACGGAGTTGTGGTGGGGATGCGCGTCGGGTCCCGCACCGCCCACCTAGTGCGGGCATCCCGCGGTATGCGCCCGCCACCTCGACCCTGGTCGGCCGGGCTGCTGGTCCTCGCAGCGGCCCTGCTCATCGTGCTGCCTGGCGCCTCCAACGTCGAAGGGCAGTTGCTCGCGATCCCGATGCTGGCGTTGACCGTCGCTGGCCTGGCCGGGCTGGCGCCGTGGGCTGCCTACCAGACGGCGTCTTGGCTACAGCCGCGAGCGACATCGGCCGCGATGGTGCTGGCAACTCGGCGGCTGATGGCTGACGCGCGACCCGCAGGCCGCGCCGCGGCAGCAGTCGGTGCGGTAGCGTTCGCAGGCGGCGCGGCGGGTGCCTTCACTGCTGACCTGCAGGCCGGCTACGACGGCTTCGAGCCAGCGCGGACGGCGTCCCTCGCGGTGGTGGTCACCGCCCTGCTCCTCGCGACGCTGACGATCGCGGGAACGCTGGCAGTGCACTCCACCGAGGTACTGCTCGAGCGTCGACGCGAGATGGCGGCACTGGTCGCCACAGGGGTACCCGAGCAGGTCATCGTCAGCTCACAGCGACTGGAGAGCACCCTCGCAACCATGCCCATGACCGTCATAGGTGTCCTGATCGGCAGCCTCGGCTACGCGCTGGCATCGGGCGGCGTCACGGTCCTCGGGTTCCTGATCATCCTCGGCAGCATCGCGGCGACCGTGGCCGCCGTTGCTCTGGCTACGCGGTTGTCGGTGCATCTCGTGCGCCCGTGGGTGCACGACGCCGTCCAGCCGCAACATCTGCGCACCGAGTAATGAAGCCAACAGGGGGTTCAACGGGGTGGGGGTCGGCATGAGTGTGCCGGAGCGCATCTACGGGAAGGAGAGCCCAGTGTCGGCAACGATCACCTCGGATAGTCTGGGGCAGCTGCTGGCCAGCAGCAAGCTTCACGGCGCCGACGCGGCCGAGGCTGCTGCCCGGGGGCTTGGGGACGCGGAACTCCCCGTCTCGCGCAGACGAGCGAGGCGATCGGCGGAGACCCTGGCGAAGAAATACTCGTTAGCGCTGGCCCGGGGTCACACCGTGAGGGGACTGAGCCACTTCGTCACTGGCCTCCTGCGAGAACAAGGCGGCGATACAGCGGAAGTAAAGATCCATGCCGCCGGCGAGTACTTCCTCGTGAACCTCGACCATGACCTGCGCCGAGTAATCGGCGTTGTTCACGTCGTGCCAAGAACCAGAGATGTGTCCTAAGCGTTGATGAGTTCGGCGAACAGCGGGGTCCAGATGCCGCGAAAAGATTGAGCCCCCCGAGCGGATCGCGGACCTCGGTGGATCAGCCCTTCACCAATCTCAGATAGCCATCTGACCAACCGCGCCGCATCTTCGGTGGCGGTGAAGCGGGACGTACGAATAGCCACCAGCCCTCAGCATCCGATGGCACTGGATACACCTCATCAAGCAGCATCACCCTGACCTGGACACCGGGCGGGTCAAACCCAACCGCCCAGGCGAAATCGTCAGACCATCCGTACTGTGCAGCGTTGTCTCTCGCGGGATACCCGGCATCATCGGAAGAGAGCAGCTCCGCCCATCGCGAGCCTTCACGCTTAAAGATGGTCAAGGACACCTCGCGAAAATCGCTATTGAGGTCATCGAACTGGGCGGCGTAGGGCAAGTCGAGTACTACCTTGCGCACCACTCCGAAGCGCGGGTTCTGCGACACCCGCAACGGGGCATCGTCGTCATCCGCGCCCTTCGAGTTCATTATTCGGTCAGTGTGCCCTTTGATCACCAACTGCGCGCGAATCGCGGCTCCGGGCGAGCGTCAGACGAACGAAACGGGTTCGCTCCACGACTCGCTGCGCTCGGCCACGATGACCTTTCGTCCGAGCAGTTGTTGCAGAACCTGAACAAGCGCCTCTACGTCCGCAAGTTCCGAAGGACTTCAGGCTCCACGAGGAACGCGCGTTCGTCCTCACTCGTGACCGGCGCGGTGACAAGTGGGCCGGAATACCCGGCAAGCCTGAATGCGCCTGCCACGGCGGTCTGCTGCCCGGTGTTGAACACGACGACGACCATACGGACCCCGGCATCGAACGCACTCATCTCGGCATTATGCCGGTGATCTGGTGCTGGCTCTTCATGATGCTTCGCCGTTCTTGAGGTTGGTGAGGAGCTGGCCGAAGAGGTCGGCCCGGTGGTCTTGACCCTTGGTGGCGGCGTCGTCGTGCTGGGCTTGGAGGGTGGGTCGGAACTCGATGCTGGTCTGGAAGAACGAGCAGGATTCGCAGATCGACTCGAAGGCGCAGTCGAGCTCGGCGGGTCGGGTGCAGTAGCCGTTGCCGAGGTGTCGGTGGTGCTCGCGGCTCAGCTTGGCCATCTTGGGTCCGATCGCGTCGGCGGGCAGGGATCTGGCCTGGGCGTAGAGGGCGTCGACCTGGTCGGTGACCGCGAAGTACTCATCGGCCACGGTGCGGTTCGCGATCTTGGCGTAGCGCAGGGTCATGTCCAGGCTGCGGTGGCCGAGCATCGCCGCGATCGCCTCGAGCGACATGCCGCGGTTGATGGCCTGGGTGGCCAGGGTGTGGCGCAGCTGGTGGGGGTGGATGTGGCCGATCCCGGCCGTGGCGGCGGCGTTGTTGAGGATCCGGGTGACGGCGTGCCGGTCCAGGCCGGCCGTTCTCGCGGGGCAGCAGCAGCGGGTGCCCGGGCGGGACGTGGAGCGGTGCGGTAGTCGTCGATCAGGGTCACCAGGTGTGGGTGCAGGGGCAGGTAGCGGTCCTCGCGGAGCTTGCCGACCGGGACGTGCAGCCAGGGTGCGGCGCCGATCTGGACGACCGCGTCGGCGGGCAGGGCGGTGAACTCCCCGACCCGGAGACCGGTGCGCAGCAGCACCTCGACGGTGACGCGGACCAGCAGTCGTTTGTCGTTGGCGGCGGCGCGGAGCAGCTTCGCGGCGGCTGCGTCGTCGAGTGCCTTGGGCAGCGGGTGGTCCTGGCGGGGCAGGTCGCCGGGCAGCATCGGGACCCGTGGTGGTGCCTGCTCCCAGCCCCACTCATCGATGCGGACGAAGAACATCCGCAGCGTCCCGAGCCGGTGCGCGAGTGTGGCGTTGGTGAGGCGTGGCTTGTTCTGTCCGGGTCGTTTGGCCAACCAGGGCTTGAAGTCCTCGATGTGGCGACGCGTCACCTGCGCAGTGCTGGTGACCTCGGGTGCGGGCTGGGCCAGGAACCCGGCGAAGGAGCGCAGCGCCAGGTCGGTGCTCTTGACGCTGCCCGGCCGCAGCACGAAGGCGATCTGGTCCAGATAGCGGCGCATCGTGGCCGCGATGTCGGGACCTGGGGCTCGAGCTGGTCCCAGGACGGCAGCGAGGCCATGCCGTTGGCGCCAAGCACGCCCGCCGAGCTGCTTTCTGGGCTGATCATTGGGCACCGCCGGAGTAGAGCTGAGCGTCGAGGACCTCGGCGGCCTTGCGGTACTCGGAGGCGAGCCAGTCATCGGCCAGGTGCAGGTAGATCCTGGTGGTCTCGATCGAGGCGTGCCCGGCCTGGGCCTGGAGCGCCTCGAGTGCCATCCCGGCCTCCCGGAGCCGGGTCAAACAGGTGTGCCTCAGCTCGTGACAGGTCGCATGGGCAAGCCCGGCGCGATCTCGGGCTCCGGTGAGGACCTCGTCGAGTCCCTTCGCGGACAAGGGCTTGCCTCGGTTGGGTCCCTTGAGCACGACGAAGACCCGGTCGGTCTCGGAACCGGGTGGTCGTTCGGTCTCGAAGTAGGTCGCGACCGCGGTGAAGAACCGGGCCGAGACCGGGACCAGCCGCTGGTGGCCGCCCTTGCCCTCGGCGATGAAGACCCGCCGCTCGGGAACGCGGAGGTCCTCGATCCGCAGGCCGAGGACCTCGCATCTGCGGAGCCCGCCAAGGACCATCGCAGCCACCATCGCGCGGTCGCGGTGAGTGCGTAGCGCTGCGTTCAGGGCGTTGACCTCCTCCGGGGTCAGGATCCGCGGCAGCCTCCGCGAGCGTCGGGTCAAAGGCACTCCGCGACCGGGGCGCAGCCGCTCGCGTCTGGTCGGCAGACCACGCGGGACCGGGTTCGTAGTGATGTCACCACGGACCTGCAGATAGGCGAAGAACCCCGAGATGATCGAGAGCCGACGGGCCACCGTGCTGGTCGAAACACCCTTGGGTTCCTGCACTGGTTGGAGAACTCGCTCGCTGCTGCGCCCGGTGCGCTGGGCGGTGATGAACCCCAACACATCAGCCGGCACCACCTCGGCCGGCGGCTTGGCGACCGCGGTGAAGAACACCCTCAGGTCATAGGCCGCGGCCAGCACCGTGTTCGGACGGCACCGCCCCTCGAGGAACTCCAGGTAGTCATCGACCAAAGGCATCCCGACCCGCACCACCGGTTCACCGGAGGGACCTCGGGACTGGATCAAGCAGCGATCAGGCACGGACATCTCAACGCCTCCAGCTCCATCGACAAGTAGCCACAACGGCTGGTCGAAATGTTCTGGAAGATCACCGGCATAACAAGCATGTGCGGACGCTTTTCAGGTGCACGCATCGCTCCAGGCGGTGTTCGTCTCTCTGTCAGGCGGAGGGATCGGGGCAGGAAGCCACTTCGAGTCCCTTGTTTTGCCCGCTGTGCATTTCAGGTGGCAGTCGCTGCAGCGCCTGGACCGTTCTCGTAGCTCGTTGAGCGGACGTTTCCTCAGCTGAGACAGCTGCTGTGGAGTCGTGTGGAGCCCGACGGCCTCACTTGTAGTGAGAGGGTTTTCAGCTCGTCGCGTTGGCCATAGATCGGGACGCATTATGGTGCACTCATCGCGGCGGCCCCAAGGTCTCGACCTCGCGGTGAAGGCGTCGCAGCCGAGCGCTGGGAGCGCATCCGTCAGGACATCACCAACGTGGGGTGGGACGTGGATCTCGTGTCCCACCCCACTGATGTCCGCGATCAATCAGCGGCGATCATCGTCCGATGCAAGGGCAGCCGAGGGCTTGAAACCCTTGATGATGAGGTACAGGCCGAAGCTGAGCTCCCAGAAGAACTCCGGCATGCTGGCGAGCACCTGCGCATTGGAGCCGGCCTCGGTGATGCCGAGAATGACGGCGCTCCCTGACAGGACGATGAGCGTGCCGCCGACGAGGCCGAGCACCGCCATGGCGCGTGGCACCAGACCGGTGCGGTACATCATGTAGCCGAGGATGAGGCCGTTGCCGACGCCGACGACGACGCCGGGGCCGAGGTTGAAGGTCCACTCCTGCAGGGTCACCAGGGTGTGGCCGACGGCTGCGAGCGCGGTGCCTTCGGCGCCGGTGGCTCCGGAGAAGTCCTGTCGCATGGTCACCAGGGTCACGACGGCCACGATGCCGATGGCGATGAAGACGCTCTCCATGACGCGAGCGGTGACGAAGCCGAGACTCAACGCGGGGAAGCGCCGCTTGACGACGGGATAGAGCGCGACGGCGGTGCCGATGTTGGCGAAGATCAGCACCATCTCGGCGAACGCTCCCCACAGGACCTTGGTGTCCTCGCCGCGGCCGAGGATGTAGTCGGCGTCGTCCAGGAAGGGCGCGTAGAGGGAGAACTTGGCGGCGATGGAGGTGATGTAGGTGACGACGAACAGGACTCCGACGACGTATGCGGTCCTGCGCATGGGGTCCATCGGGGCGCGCTTGGAGCGCTGGGGGGTCGGTGTGGCGGTGGTGGTCATGACTTTCTCCTCGGGTGTGGGTGCGTTCCTAGTGGGTGCTGGTGGTGGTGTGTGGCTGGTCGGGGCCTTCTTGGGTGACCGAGACCAGGGGTAGGCCCGTGTCGCGGACCTGCTGAAGGAGGCCGTGTAGCGCGGCCTGGTCGACGACGGGACCCTGGAGGAGGGTGGTGCCGTCGCCGGGGTCGGTCAGGGTCATTCCGTCGAAGTGGGCAGCCCAGCGCGGTGGCAGGCGGCCCTTGATCCGAATGAGGTACCAACCGGAGTGCGGTGCGCGGTCGGCGGGTGGGGTGTTCATCAGTGCTCCTCGTGTGGTGCTGTGCGTGCACGCTAGGAGCGGACTTGGTGAGCAGGCGTCATCACATCTGGTGAGCGCGTTGGTGAAATTCGGCGCTCCGGTAGCTGTGAGCTCAGCCGGTCGGGGAGGCCTCGTGGACGGTCAGCCGGGCCGTCAGCGGCTGGGGTGGCGCAGCAGGCCCAGCCGCACAGCTTCGCGCACTGCCTCGCGGCGATTGGTGACCCCGAGCTTGGCGTAGATGTGGCGGGTGTGGGTTCGCACGGTGTTCACCGAGACGCTGAGCTCACGCGCGATGTCAGGCCCACCCAGATCGCTTTCGAGGAGCCGCAGGACGTCGACCTCGCGGTCGCTGAGCGGGTCGACGAGCGAGGTGGACGCCGCGGTTGTACCGAGGGCGCGCTCGTCGGGTCGCCCCGGCTCTGCGTCACCAGCGGTGTGCACCGCGCGCGCATGGCGGGCACCAGGGGCGCCCGGTTCGATGCTGCGCAGCGTCTCGTCGAGAGCCGGACGGGCGTCGAGGAAGACGCGGAGGTGCCCTTCACGCTCAGCCAGGACCAGCGCCTGGCCCAGCAGGTCCGAGGCCAGGGACCGGTGGCTGCCTTCAGCCGCGACGGACAACGCCAGGTGCACCAGGATCTCGATCAGGTTGCCGGTCCGGCCACCTGCCTCGGCGGCTGCCTTCAGCCGTTCGAGCAGGCGTCGCGCCGCGTGCACGGCCCCGGGAGCGCCTCCGGCCCGGTGCCGGGCGAGCAGCACCATCGCCAGGGTGGTGTGCTCGAACTCGCGCAGGTAGGTGAGCTCGTCGTCGGTGGTCAGGTCGAGACTCCGCGCCCAGGACTGTGCGGAGGCGAGGTCTCCGGCGGCCAGGTGCAGCCGGGCCCGGCGCGCGGCGATGGGGCGCACGTTCGGTGCGAAGTCTCCGAAGTACACGTGCTCGGCCTCATCGAGGAGTCCGATTGCCTCGGGCAGGTGCCCCTGGGCTGCGAGCAGCCGCGCCTCGGCGGCGCGCCAGCGGTAGGGGTTCTGCGGTAGTCCTGCGGCGTCGCCGAGCTCCTTGGCCACGGCGAGGTGGCGGGCAGCGGTGGCCAGGTCGTTGCGCTCGTAGGCGACACCGCTGATGCCGACGTGCATGTCGGCGGTTCCTCGCGTCACCGGGAGCGGGTCGTGCTCGGCGAGGCGCAGCGCGTCGGTGTAGGTCCCGAGGGCGTCGGTGAGCCGACCTTGGGTGATGCGGATGTCGGCCAGGGTGATGGAGCAGCCGAGAACGTCGGAGATGTGTCCGTCTCGGCGCAGTCCCTCCACGCAGGTCGTGTACGAGCGGTGCGCCTCCTCGAGGTCGCCGCCGGCCCACCGTGCGAGCCCAGCGGTGGCGGCGGCTCCGGCTCGGGTCAGGTGGTCGTCGGGGGCGGCGATGGCGGTGGCGCGGTCGGCGTGGGCGATGGCTGCTGCCGGGTCCGCCGTCGATGAGTGAGAGAGCTGACCGGTACAGCTCGACCGCGGCAGGTAGCCGGTTCCACTCGGCCCGGTCGACGACGACTGTGCCCGGGGGCGGCGGGGCTGCTTCTGCGGCTTCGTTCGCCGGTGCGGCGGGCCTGGAGGTGCTGCTCGAGGTCGGTGAGGCGTTCCTCGACGCCGGCGAACTGGCCACTGGACATCAGCGCGCCGACGAAACCGAGCGCCAGCACGGGCCTGGTCTGCACGACCTCGTCCGGGATGGCGGTGAGCCAAGCGGCGATGGTCGCCTCCTGGCGGTCGCGTTGCAGGCCGGGCACAGCGAGCTCGGCGAGGTCGGCTGCCCGGTCGATGTCGCCGGCGGCTAGCGCGTGCCGGACTGCGGCGACGGGGTCGCCCGTCTGCGTCGTACCAGTTGCTGGCGCGGCGGTGGAGGTCGGCGACCTCGTCGGGTCGTGCCTCGCGGAGGTGGGTGCTCAGGACCTCGGCGAACAGGTGGTGGTAGCGGTACCAGCGGCGGGTGCCGTCCAGCGCGACGAGGAACAGGTTGGCCCGGTCCAGGTGCTCGAGCATGTCCTGGCTGGCGGTGTTCCCGGTGACGGCTTGGCACAGTGGTCCGCTCAGACGGTCGAGGATGCGAGGTCTGGAGCAGGAAGTCGCGGACCGTGCGACGGTTGGCGGCTCAGCACCTCCTCGGCCAGGTAGTCCACGATGTAGCGGTCGTCGCCGGCGAAGGCAGCGATGAACTCGCCGGGGTCGGTACGTCCCCGCAGCGAGAGCGCAGCCAGCTGCAGCGCGGCGATCCAGCCTTCGGTGCGTGTCTCCAGGGCAGCGATGTCGCTGGGTGTGAGGTCGAGCGCGGCGACGTCGTTGAGGTACGCCGCGGCCTCGGACAGGGTGAAGCGCAGGTCGGCGGCACGGATCTCGACCAGGTCGCCTCGGGCGCGAAGCCGGGCCAGTGGCAGTGCGGGGTCGACGCGCGTGCTGATGACCAGGTGCACCTGGGGTGGGAGATGTTCGAGCAGGTAGGTCACGCCTCGGTTGGAGGTCCGGTGTGTCGACGAGGTGGTAGTCGTCGAGGACCACATCGAGCTCGTCGGGTGCCGTGCTCAGCTCGTTGATGAACGTGGCCAGGACACTGTCGAGCGCAGGCTGGCGGGTCTGCAGCAGCGCGAGCGCGCTGTCCCCGACTTCTGGCACCGCCCGCTGCACGGCGGTGACCAGGTAGGTCCAGAACCGGGCGGGCGGGGCGTCACCTTCCTCCAGGGACAGCCATGCGACCCGGGGGCCGTGACCGGCCGGCCCGGTGAGCCACCTGGACAGCAGCGTCGACTTCCCGAAGCCGGCTGGTGCGGAGATCAAGGTGAGTCGCGCAGTTCGGCCCCGGTCCAGCAGCTGCGTCAGCCGGGGACGTGCCACAGCATCTCCGCGAGGCTGCGGGACGAAGAGCTTCGTCTCCACCAAGGGACCTGCCACCACAGCTCCCCTCCGGGCATCGCGGCGATGCGGTCGAGGGTAGAACACGCAGATGGGTCGATGCGGCTCCTATGATTCGTGGGTGCCGACTGCGGTGCTCGCCACGAAGCTGTTCGCGCCGGCCCTGCGCTCCCAGGCCGTCGCGCGCACGAGACTGCGAGAACGGCTCGACACCACTCTCGATCCGGGTCAGCGGCTGACGCTCGTCTCGGCGCCCGCCGGCTTCGGGAAGACGACCGTGCTCAGCGACTGGGTCGCCCACCTCGCTGAGCGCGACCCACAGGCGCGGGCTGCGTGGTTGTCCCTGGACGAGGGGGACAACGACCTGGGACGGCTGCTGAGTCATCTGGTGGCGGCCCTGGCAGGCGCCGGCGTCGACCTGGAGCCGGCAGCCGTCCTCGAGCACGTGCCAGGCGACCCGACCGCCGCGATGACCTCAGCTGATCAACGCCGTCGCCTGCGCCGGAGCACGCACGCCTGACGCGCGTTGGGTGCTGGTCCTCGACGACTACCACCTCATCACCGCACCCGAGGTCGCACGAGGCCATCTCCTTCCTCCTCGACCACGTTCCCGACCAGCTGCGCCTGATGATGGCCACCCGCGCCGACCCGCCCTTCGCGCTCTCGCGTCTGCGCAGCCGCGGGCAGCTGGTCGAGGTGCGCGGCGCCGACCTGCGATTCACCCCCGGTGAGGCGCAGCAGTTCCTCAACGAGGCCATGCGCCTGGACCTCGACACCGCAGACGTCGACGCGCTCGAAGGACGCACGGAGGGCTGGATCGCCGGCCTGCAGCTCGCGGCACTGTCACTGCGCGCGATCCCGACCCGGCTCGAGGTCGTCGACTTCATCGAGGCGTTCACCGGCAGCAACCGGTTCGTCATCGACTACCTGGCCGACGAGGTCCTGGCCCGCCAGCCCGACCGGGTCCGCGACTTCCTGCTGCGTACCTCGGTCCTCGACCGGCTCACCGGCTCACTGTGTGACGCGGTCAGTGGGCGGCCCGATGGGGCAACGATGCTCGCGGACCTGGAGCGCGAGAACCTGTTCCTGGTCCCGTTGGACTCACAGCGCTCCTGGTACCGCTACCACCACCTGTTCGCCGACGTACTGCGAGCCCGGCTGCTGACCGAGGACCCCGGCCTGGTCCCGCGGCTGCACCGGCGGGCCAGCGACTGGTACGCCGAACGAGGCCTCGCCGCTGACGCCATCCGGCACGCCCTGGTGGCCGAGGACTTCCCACGGGCCGCCTACCTGGTGGAGGAGGCGCTCGCCGAGATCCGTCGCGCCCGTCAGGACAGCCAGCTGCTCGCCTGGATTCGCGCGTTGCCGGACTCGGTGGTCCGTCCGAGTCCGGTGCTGAACATCGTGGCCGGCTGGGCACAGATGATGACCGGCGACCTCGACGGGCTGGAGACGCGGCTCGACGACGCCGATGCCGCGTTGGCAGCCGGTCGCCGTGATCCGGACATCGCGGCGACCTGGGCGGACACCGAGGACCTGCGCACCGCAGCCGCGACAATCTTGGTCTACCGGGCCTCCTTGGCCCAGGCCCGAGGTGACGTCGCTGCGACGGTGCGCCACGCGCGAGCAGCGCTGGACCTGGCCGGCCCCGAGGACCACTTCGTGCGCGGTGGTGCCGGCGGGTACCTCGGCCTGGCCGCCTGGGCGTCCGGTGACGTCGGTCGAGGCCATCGCCACGTTCTCCGAGGCGGTGCGCAGCCTGCACGCCGCCGGGAACCTGGTCGACGAGCTGGACGCCACGGTCAACCTGGCCGACATGTGGGTGGCTGCCGGGCGACCCAGCCGTGCCCGCAGGTCTGTACGAGCAGGCGCTCCAGACCGCGACCGGGAACGGTGAGCCGTACCCCCGGGCGACCGCCGACCTGCACGTCGGTCTCGCCGAGCTCGACCGCGAGCTCGATGACCTGACCAGCGCCGAGGCCCATCTGGAGACCGCGCGGATCCTGGCCGAGCAGGGCTCGATCACCGAGAACCGGCACCGTTGGCCGATGGCGATGGCGCAGGTGCGTGCCGCCCGCGGCGACGCCGAAGAAGCGGTACGCCTGATGGAGCAGGCGGCGTCGCTGTACCGCCACGGGTTCTACCCCGACGTCCGCCCCATCGCGGCGCTGCAGGCCCGACTCCAGATCGCTGCCGGCGACCTGGACACCGCCGCGACTCTGGGCTCGGGAACACGGACCAGACGTCGACGATGATCCCGACTTCCTGCACGAGTACGAACACCTCACCCTGGTCCGGCTGCTGCTGGCCCAAGCCCGCGCCTGCCAGGAGCTCCGAGCGGAAGTCAACGGCCCCGGCACTCGCGGGCGTCCTCAGGCTCCTGGGCCGGCTGCACGACGCCGCCGACGGCGCCGCAGCGCGACGGCAGCCTGCTGGAGATCCGCATGCTGCAGGCTCTGGCCCACCACGCCGGCGGCGAGGTCGACGCGGCGCTCACCGTCCTGAGCCAGGCGCTGAGCGCCGCTCCGGAGCCGGAGAGCCACGTCCGGCTCTTCCTGGACGAGGGAGCCCCGATGCTGGCCCTGCTGCGCGACGCCGCCGACGACCGGGTCGCAGTCGGACCGCTCAGCGACCGGGATCACGAAGAAGAGCAAGAGACGAAGACGATCAGCAGGAAGTGCTGCGCGCGTGGGCCCGACGGATGCTCGAGCGCACTGGCGCGGCAACTGAGGACCAGCACCGCGGCAGCCAGCTGACCCGTTGGCCGACCCGCTGAGCCAGCGCGAGGTAGAGGTCCTCCGGCTCCTGGACTCCGAGCTGAGCGGGCCGCAGATCGCTGATCAGCTCTACGTGTCGCTGAACACGCTGCGCACCCACACCAAGCGGATCTTCACCAAGCTCGACGTGAAGTCACGCGCCGCCGCGGTACGCACCGCCCACGACCGCGGCCTCATCTGACCCCTCCGGCCACCAGCTCGGCACTCCAGCTCCGCGCGATGTCACATCGTCAGTCACATCATGTGGTGACGCCCAGACCCCCTGCCTCTTCCTAGGTTTCGGGTATCCCCGCAGCACCGGCCGCGGACCAACCCGAAAGGGGCCAGACATGACCATCACCGCGAACCTCCTGACCCGGTGGGCCGGCCTCGCGGCCGCCGCCGCCGGAGCCATCTTCATCGGCGTCCAGATCAACCACCCGCAACTGAACGCGGTCACCATCCAGACCACCGAGATGGGCGTCCGCGACACGTTCAAGGTGCTGATGGCCGCCCTCGCCCTGGCCGGCATCACCGGCATGTACCTGAACCAGATCCGCAAGCACGGGGTCCTCGGGCTCATCGGCTACGTGGTGTTCGCCGCCGGCTACCTCGGCATCATGTGCGTCGCCTTCACCGCCGCCTACGTGCTGCCCGAGGTGGCCACCTCCAGCACCGGTTTCGTCAACGACGCCATCGCCGCCAACACCGCCCGCGGCACCGTCAGGGCGACATCGGGGCGTTCGGCCCGGTCATCAAGGTGCTCGGGTTCGCCTACCTGGTCGGCGGCCTGCTCTTCGGCATCGCGCTGTACCGGGCCCGGGTCCTGCCCCGGTGGGCCGCAGCCCTGCTCGCCGTCGCCGGCCTCGCCACCGCCGCGCCTCGCGCTGACGCCCGACGCCGTCTACCGCTTCCTGGCCTTCCCCAACGGCATCGCCATGATCGCCCTGGGCTACTCGCTGTGGAAGGTCGCCCGCGACCGACGCCGCGACCCGAGTCGACGGCCGTCGACACCCCGGCACCCAGCACCGCAAGTGTCGCGTGAGCGTCGTGTCGACCTCGACCACGCAAGGCTCCCAGCCCGGCACCGGTTCTGCTCCGGCGCCGGTCAGGGGGCGGCGTTGGGCCGGCTGGTGGGTGGTGCCCGGCCTGCTGGCGCTCGCCTTCATCCCGGTCCTGGGCGGCACCGGCCGCCTCGTCGAGGTGCTCGGCGGACCCGAGGTCCTGCCCGCCGACGCGCGGTTCGCCGCGTCCCCGATCCCGCTGGTCGTCCACATCGTGGCCTCCGTCGTCTACGCCGTGCTGGGTGCCTTCCAGTTCTCCGCCCGGCTGCGCCGCCGCCACCCCGGCTGGCACCGCCGAGCCGGGCGGCTCCTGGTGGTCCTGGGCCTCGCGGTCGCGTTCTCCGGGCTGTGGATGACGCTGGCCTACCCGCAGAAGGCGGGCACCGGCGACATCCTCTGGGTGACCCGGCTGCTGGTCAGCTCGGGCATGGGCGCCAGCGTCATCCTCGGCCTGGTCGCCATCCGGAGCCGCGACATCGCCCGGCACCGCGCCTGGATGACCCGCGCGTACGCGCTCGCTCTCGGCGCCGGCACCCAGGCGTTCACCGTCGGCTTCGGCGAGGCGCTGTTCGGCACCGGTGTCGTCCGCACCGACCTGATGATGGCGTCCGCCTGGGCCATCAACCTCGCCATCGCCGAGTGGGTCATCCGTCGTCCCGCCCGCCGCCGCACCAAGCGGCCCGCCGCGCCCAGACAGCACTGGTCGGCTCGTCATGACCTCGCCACCACCCGACGTCGCCGCCTACGAGCTGCGGGTCCAGGGGCATCTCGACCAGCACTGGTCGGCCTGGTTCGACGGCTTCACCCTCACCCACCAGGACGACGGCACCACGACCCTGCGCGGTGTGGTGCGCGACCAGGCCGAGCTGCACGGCCTGCTCGCCAAGGTCCGCGACCTGGGCACGGCCCTGATCTCGGTCACACCCCTCGGGGTCGCCGACAGCGGCGGACTCCGCCACCGATTCCCAGCAACAGCAACATCCCTAGGCCACCAGGCCAGACACGGCCACGTGTGGTCCGCAAGGGCAGGCTCCACCCCGGCGCCGGCCGTCCATCCCACTCGAGCAGGAGAAACCCATGGTCACCCTCACACCGGCTGCACCTGCGACCGCACCCGCTGCTGATCCGTCCACGACGCGTCTGAACCTGATGCGGGCCGGCTACCTGCTCATGGGGGTCGGACTCGCGATCAAGAAGTGGCCGCTGCTTGCGGACGCGCACACACTGCCGCTCTTCGAGGGCGTGACGCTGTGCCTGCTGGTCGCCATGTCGTTGCTGGCGTTCCTCGGCCTGCGTTACCCGGTCAAGCTGCTGCCGCTGCTGCTGTTCGAGTCGGTCTGGAAGGTCCTGTGGCTCGGCCTGGTCGCGCTGCCCCAAGCCATCGACGGAGACCTGGACAAGGCCACGAGCGACATCGCGTTCAACTGCTCCTTCGTCGTCCTCATTCTCGCGGTCATCCCGTGGCCCTACGTGTGGCGCACCTACGTGCGCGCTCCCGGAGACCGGTGGCGCTGAGCAGCCTCGGTGCGGGTCAGCGAACGCGCTTCACCCGCACGATGGCGCCGGCGCCGATGATGGCGCACATCCCGGCCACCGCGTACAGCACGCCGTAGCTGCCGCCGCCCACAGCCAAGATGGCCGGCGCGAGCGCGGGCGCGACCGACGACGGCAGCGCACCGGCGATGTTCATCACGCCGAGGTCCTTCGCGGCACTGCCGGGATCGGGGAGCACGTCGGCGACCAGGGCGAGGTCGACGGCCGTGTACAGGCCGAACCCGAGGCCACCCAGCGCCATCCCGGCCACGAACCCGTTGAAGCTGGTCGCGAGCGCGATGACGAACATCGCGAGCCCGAACACCACCGACGCAGCGCCCACGAAGACCTTGCGCCGCCCGGTGCGGTCCGAGAGCCACCCGCCGAGCAGGGAGGCGATCACGACCACGCTCGACATGGCCACGGTGGCGAGGAAGAGCTGGTGTGGGACGTCGTCCTCTGCGCTGTCGAGCTTCTCCAGCAGGTAGTAGGCCTGGTAGGTGGTCAGGAAGGCGTAGGCCAGGACGAACATGAAGCGGCTGGCGAAGGCCCAGGCGAAGTCGGGGTTCTTGCGCGGGTTGACGTAGAACGTGCTGGCGAACTCGCGCAGCGACCAGGCCGGCCTGTCGGCCGCGTCGAGTCGACGGTCGTCCAGCGTGACGGCGAAGAGCAGGATGAAGAAGCCGCCGATGGCGCATGGGGCGAGGAACATGGCCAGGGTGTTGCCGGTGAACAGCTGGACGACGTAGGTGCCGCTGACCGACGCGATCGGCAGGCAGATGCCCAGGACGCCGGCGACCAGGCCGCGTTGGCTGACCGGGACCTGGTCGGGCAGCACCGCGACGAGCGCGGCCAGCAGCGCGTTGAAGAACACCTGGGCGATGCACCATCCGACCAGGACGACCCCGATGTTGGGTGCCACCGCCACGACGAGGATCCCGACCGAGCCGCCGAGCAGGCCCGACGACCATCCACGGTCGTCGCATGCCCAGCGGCGAGGAGGTGCGGTCGCTCATCTTGCCGAAGAACGGGTTGGCGAACATGGCGAGGAACGCGCCGACCCCGGCGACCAGCGACAGGTTGTTGGGTGCCCGCTCGGTGCCCACGAGCGCGTTGACCTTCAGCGACAGGCTGACCAGCAGCGGTGCGAGGAACAGCAGGATCGTGCCGATGTAGGCCAACGCGTAGAGCGCGATGAAACGCGCCCCTACGCGGGTCGCCGGTCCGTGTTCGGGCGCGGCCCCGGCTGGAGCGCTGCCGGTGCTAGGCCCGGGAAGGTCGGGCATGGGGGCACTCCTCGGGCGATGGCTACCAGTGGACCACCTTCTGCCACCAGTTGTCGCCCGTAGCTGGGCGAGCAGGAGCCTCCCCCGAGGGACCGGCTCTGGTTTGGAGCGGGTTGACGCCTACTTGACCTCTGCCCGCACGACGATGGCCAGGCCGACGGTCAGCGGGATGAGCAGCCAGATCACGCCGGTGACCCCGAGGTGTGCCCACTGCTGGGCTGTCACGGTCCCGTCGATGAGGGTGCCACCAGCGAGCTTGAAGTCGATCCAGGGTTGCAGGTGCCGGAACCAGGCCTCGAACCGGCGAGGATGATGGCCAGCGTGGGCAGCAGGAACGAGTACACGAAGTAGCCCACCAGGGCCCCGGCCGAGCTCCGGATGAGTACACCGAGCATGAAGCCCACCATCAGACCCAGGACGTTGGCCAGCATGATCGTGGCCATGTTCGTCGCGGTCACGTCCCAGACGGGCTCGGCGCCGGCGACCGAGGAGCCGATGAGGTTGCCGACTGCCCCGATCGCGAAGCCCAGCGGGATGGAGGCGATGGCGACACCGATGCAGGCGATCGCCTTGGCGGCGATGATACGGCCACGGTGCGGCACGAGGGTGAAGGTGGTCAGCCCGCTGCGCTGGCTCCACTCGCTCGTGACTGACAGCACCGCGATCACCGGCAAGACGACCGTCATCGGGTAGCAGACTGCAGTGACGAACGCGCTGTAGGTCAGGCCGGCGTCGGAGGAGAAGGCGATCACCGCTCCGGTGGCGAGCAGCGCCAGGATGCCGATGCTCGCCATGAGCCAGAACCCGGACCGGGTGTCGAACATCTTGCGCAGCTCGGTGGTGACGGTGCGGCTCAGAGGGATGCCGCGGTGGGTCTTGGCGCGCCCAGGGAGGCTCCCGTCACGGATGCGGCTGCACCTGCGGATACGGATGCGGTGTCCATGGCGGTCATCTGAGTGCTCCTTCTGTCTGGTTGCTGCTGGTGGCGTCGCGTTGGGTCTCGGCGGTGAGCTCGAGGAACATCTCCTCCAGGCCAGCGCCGTCGGCTGCACGCAGCTCGAGCAGGGGCACTCCGGCGGCGAAGGCGATCGTGCCGACCTGGGTGGTGTCTGCGTGGGCGAGGAGCCCGTCCGGGCCGATGGGCGTGGAGGTGATCCCGCCCTCCAGCAGGGCCTGGGCGACGACTTCTCGTTGGGGCGTGCGGAGCATCGATCCTGCGGATCGGAGCAGGTCGCTCTGGGCTCCCTGGGCCATGATCCGGCCGTTGCCGATGACCACGAGGTCATCGGCGACGACCTCGATCTCGTGAAGCAGGTGGGAGGAGAGCAGCACGGTGCCACCGCGGTCGGCGTAGTCGCGCAGCAGCCCACGCATCCAGCGGATGCCGGCCGGGTCGAGGCCGTTTGCCGGCTCGTCAAGGATCAGCACCTGCGGTTCGCCGATGAGTGCGGTCGCGATCCCGAGGCGCTGGCGCATTCCGAGGGAGTAGTCGCGGACCCGCCGCGACGCCTCGGTCGGCGTGAGGCTGACCAGGTCGAGCATGTCGGCGACCCGACCGCGTGGGAGGCCCATGTAGCGCTGGGCGATGGTCAGGATCTCTCGTCCGGTGCGGCCGGCGTGCTGGGCGGACGCGTCGAGGAGTACGCCGACTTCGCGGCCTGGGTTGGGCAGGTCGACGTAGTTTCGCCCGGCGACCGTGGCCGAACCCGTGTCGGCCTTGGTGAGCCCGACGAGGATTCGCAGGGTGGTGGACTTCCCGGCACCGTTGGGGCCGAGAAACCCGGTGACCCGACCTGGGTGTGCGGTGAAGCTGACGTCGTCGACTGCGGTGAAGTCGCCGTAGGTCCTGGTGACTGACTCGATCGTGATCATGAACGGGCTCTTCCTGGTGTCGGGTGCGGTGTCGTCTTGAGCCTTGGTGTCATGTCGAGCTCCTTGTTGTGGTGGGCGTGCTGGAGGTTGCTGGACGTGTGATCCATCGCGGATTACACGCCAAGGCCGTCGGGTTTGACTGGGGTCACCGAGACCAGCGGTAGCCCGGTGTCGCGAACTCGCTGCAGCAGGCCATGCAACGCGGACTGGTCGACGACGGGACCCTCCAGGAGGGTGGTGCCGTCGCTTTCACGTGTCAGGGTCAGTCCGTCGAACCAGTCGGACCAGCGGGCGTCGAGGTGTCCTTGGAGCCGGATCTGGTAGCGCCAGGCCTGATCAGGCCTTCCTTGCGGTGCATCCCTGTCGCTCACGGCCTGAACGTAGGAGCGAACGTGGTGATCGGGCGTCACCACATGTGGTGACTGAGGTGGTGATTCACCCAGCAGATGCGGCAGCCCGACCCAGTTCAGGTTGCCAAGGTCACCGCGGGCGTCCTGACACCCTTGATGAGCAGATACGCCAGGAGCGCGACCTCGCACACGATTTCCGGCAGGACGAAGACAGCCGCCGAGGTGTCCGCAAGGGACGGGGCGAGGAACTGCGTCGTCGCGTCGATCATGTAGCAGGCGGTGGCGGCCATGAGCAGGAAGGACAGCCATTTCGGGAACATGCGGGACCGAAGGCCGAGCAAGCCAAGTGCGAAGAGCCACAGCCAGGTGAACTGGGCGATGAGGTAGCCGTAGTGCTGCAGGTCCATCAGGAGCAGCACCAGTGCGTGCGAACCCTCGGCACCGAGGGCGCTGGCGTAGGTGTGGTTGGTCGCCACCAGGATCGCGCCGAGCTGGTTGACCATGTTCAGGCACGCAATCGCCGCGGAGACCGCCACGAAGACGACCATGGTGCGGGCAATGTTTCGCCCCGCGTGAGCCAGGAGCCGGTACAGCGTTGCGGCGAGAATGAGCCACACCATCGCCTGGACCAGGTCGGCCACGAAGCTGAGCCGCATCAGGGTGGGATGGGCGACGATGTTCGCGGTTGTCGCCGCGGCGTCGCCGGGCTCGTACACGCTCCGTCGCACGCTGTGCGCGAAGCCCCCGAAAACCGCGACCACCAGATAGAGCAGCCCTGCGATGCGTGCCAACCGCACAGGGGTCATCGGTTGGCGTGCGTGCGTGGCGGTACCGAGTTCCGTCGTCGGAAGGTGTGTCCGGGACTGGTTGCTGCTGGCGGTGGTGGTCATCGCGTGCGGCGTGCGGTCGTCGGGAGCATGCGCGTGGACGGAAGCGCTGGTGGTGACTCGAAGGCCGCAGCGTTGAACCCCTTGGTGAGCAGCCACGCGGCCAGGGTCATCTCGAAGATGGCTCCGGGAACCAGCAGCACCAGGCTGATGTGGACGCCGAAGATCTCCGCGGCAGCACCGACCAGGTGGGTGGCATAGCCGACCACGCCCAGGCCGGCGAGCCACCTGGGCACCAGTCCGGTGCGGAACAGCAGCACGGTCAGGAAGATCAGGCCGAAGGCGAGGGAGAGCTGCCCGACCTGGTAGGCGGTCTCGTTCGCGCCCACTGCGAGTGACCCGAGTGCTTGGGCGGTGTCGAGGTCGAGGCGTCCGTCAGCTGCCTGCTCGGCGAGCGGGATGACCATGAGCAGTGCCAGCACGCCGACGGTCATCATCGCCATCTCGAAGACCATCGTGGCCAGGTAGGCGACCGCGGTGCGCTTCCCGTGGCGTTCGAGCACCGGGTAGAAGATGACGGCCTTGCCGATGTCGACGGCGATGGTCGCGATCATCAGGAACGCGCCCAGGGCGAGTGTGGTCTGCATCGGGTCGACATTCTTGAGGAAGTCCGATCCGTCGAGCACGGAGTTCACCAGGATCGAGCCGGTTCCGTAGAAGAGGAACCCGACCAGGAACAGGGTCCCGATCAGACGCGAGGCCCACATCCGCGACCCGGTCGGCGGGTCGAGCACCAGGTGGGGTGGGATGTCATCGGTGGCTCTGGGTTGCGTCACGGTGGTGGTGGTCATCTGTCTGCCTCGCATCTGCTGGAGATGGGCCGACGAGAGCTCCGCCGGATGCTGCCTGGGGTACGCGGTGGTGGGTGGTGCTCAGAGGGTGATGGCGACCTTTCCGCGGACTTCGCCCGAGGCGAGCTGTCGCATGGCTTCGGGAACCTGTGCGAGCGGGTAGGTCCGGTCGATGCTCGGGGTGACCTGCCCGGTGTCGATGAGTGAGGTGAGCCGGTCCAGGTCGCTGGCTCGTTCCTTGTTGATGAAGTTCGCGAACCGTTGGCTGGTGAACATCGAGAGGGCGAGGGCGCGCAGGGTGCGGTTCATGCCTCCGGTGAGGCTGCCGCCGTCTTCGCCGCCGACGATCACGACCGTGCCGTGGGGTGTGAGAGCTCGTCGCAGCCGCGACAGCTTCGGGTTACCTGCGATGTCGAGGATCAGGTCGAAGCGGACCTCGGTCGCGGCGAAGTCCTCGCGGGTGTAGTCGACGACATGGTCGGCGCCGAGTGAGCGCACCAGGTCGAGCTTGGCGGTGCTGGCCACCCCGGTGACCTCGGCACCGAGTGCTTTGGCGATCTGCACTGCGTAGCTGCCGACACCCCCCGAGGCGCCGATGACAAGCACTCGTTGGCCCCGTTCGAGTCGGCCGTGGTCGCACAGTGCCTGGAGGGCGGTGGCGGCCGAGATCGGAACCACTGCAGCCTGCTCGAAGGTCAGGCTGGCCGGTTTGGCGGCCAGCTTGTCGGCCCGGGCGACCGTGTACTGGGCGAACGAGCCGCACCCGACCCCGTACACCTCGTCGCCCACCTCGAAGCTGGTCACGTCGGCACCGACTGCGTCCACTGTTCCGGCGAGGTCACGGCCCAGTACCCGGGTCTTCGGGCCCTTGAAGCCCAGGCCCGCGATGCGCATGAGGTAGGGCTTGCCGGTCATCAGGTGCCAGGTGCCGCGGTCGAGGCCGGCGGTCTGCACCCGGACCAGGACTTCATTGTCCGCGACCTCAGGGATGTCTACGTTCTCGTGGAGCAGCGTGCTCTCGTCGCCGTACTTGTCCTGGACGACGGCGCGCATCGTGCGCGCCGTCGTCGTGGAGCCGTTCGCGGCGGCCGACTGGCTTGGGTTTTTCGGGTCCATGGTGATGCCGTTTCTCTGGAAGTTCGCGCGTCCCGGACCTGCGCGTCGTACTCGTTCGTACAGTGTACGAGAATAACGTACACTGTACGAAAGTCAAGGGAGGAGTGAGGTACACATGGTGAAGCTCGATCGATCCGACGGGTCTGCGCGTGTCCGGCTAAGTA
>CAWFII010000028.1:0-104861 GCA_963815825.1 uncultured Actinomycetota bacterium
GGGGCGCGGCCGCAGCACGTCGTAGGTAGCCATCGCGAAGTCCCCGTTGCGGTCCAGGCTGACCAGCTCGAGGTCGTGACGGCGCGGGAACAGCGGACGACCCGCACCGAGGGTCACCGGGGCGATGGCCAGCACCATCTGGTCGAGGAGGCCTGTGTCGGCGAACTGCCCGGCGAGGTCCCCACCTCCGACCACCCAGACGTCCCGGTCACGCGCCGACTCGGTGATCGCGGCGTGGTGGTCGGCCACCGCCCCGGACACGAACCTGATGTCGTCGCCGAGAGGCGGGTGCTCCCGGTGGCTGAAGACCCAGCACGGGATCTCGTAGCTCCAGGCCTCGTCGGCTGTGCGCATGTGCTCGCCGATCCAGGCGTACGTCGTGGCGCCCATCACCATCGCCCCGACACCGGTGACGAAGTCGTCGTAGCCGCCCGGACCGCCCTGGTCGATCTGCTGCTCGAAGAGCCACGCCAAGGAGTCGTGCTCATCGGCGAGGAAGCCGTCCAGCGTCGTGGCGGTGTAGAAGATCGAGCGGGTCACCGGTGCTCCTGGCGGCGCCTGCGCCGCCGGCGGCAGTGGTCCCAGCCGACCAGCCCCAGGCCGAAGCCCGCCGCGCAGGTCCACAACCACCACAGGTGCGCGTCCTGCTGCAGCCGGCCGTAGAAGGGGAGCAGCAGGACCAGCGCCAGCAACCACAGCGCCGTGCCCACCTGCATGGTGCGGACGCCGTCGACGTCGAGCGGGTCCACGTCGGCGACGAGGTAGGTGCGGTTGCCGATCTCGTGCACCATCGGCTGGTCGTCGTCGGGGTGCATTCCGCCAGTCTAGTGAGCGCCGGCCCGCGGTTGCGTCCCGTGCGCCCGACGTGGCGGTGCCCCGGTGCCCCGCGGGCGTGGTTGGATTCCGCCCGTGGACAAGTTCTTCAAGATCACCGAGCGTGGATCGACCGTCGGCCGGGAAGTGCGCGGAGGTGTGGTCACGTTCTTCACGATGGCCTACATCATCGTGCTCAACCCCATCATCTTGAGCGGGGTCCCCGACCAGTCGGGTGGCTTCCTCGGCGGCACCGCGGACAACTTCGCGATGATCGCGGCCGGCACGGCCCTGGTGGCCGGGCTGATGACGATCCTGATGGGTGTCGTGGCCAACTATCCGCTGGCACTGGCCACCGGGCTCGGGCTGAACGCCTTCGTGGCGTTCACCGTCGCCCAGCAGATGACCTGGGCCGACGCCATGGGACTGGTCGTGCTCGAGGGTCTGATCATCCTGGTGCTGGTGCTCACCGGGTTCCGGTCGGCGGTCTTCCTCGCGGTCCCGGCCCAGCTCAAGGTCGCGATCTCGGTCGGGATCGGGCTGTTCATCACCTTCATCGGGTTCGTCGACTCAGGCGTCGTACGCCGCATCCCGGACGCCGGCAAGACCACCGTCCCGGTGCAGCTGGGTCCCGACGGGACCCTCGCCGGCTGGCCGGTGCTGGTCTTCGCCGTGGGTCTCGTGCTCGTGATCGCGCTCTGGGTCCGCAAGGTCAAGGGCGCCATCTTGATCTCGATCCTGCTCACCACCGTGCTGGCCATCGTGGTGGAGGCGGTCGCCGACGTTGGGCCGATGTTCGGCGCCAAGTTCAACCCCGTCGGCTGGGGCCTCAACGTCCCGCAGTGGCCCGACACCCTCATCTCCAAGCCCGACTTCGGAACCCTCGGGCAGTTCAGCCTGTTCGGGTCCTTCGCGTCGGCCGGCGTCGTGGCCGCGATCCTCCTGGTCTTCACGCTCCTGCTGGCGGACTTCTTCGACACCATGGGCACCATGACGGCCATCGGGGCCGAGGCGGGCCTGCTCGACGAGCAAGGTGTCCCCCCGAACTCGCAGCGCATCCTGATGGTCGACTCGCTGGCCGCGGCCGCAGGTGGTGCCGCCGGTGTCTCGTCGAACACCTCCTACATCGAGTCCGCCTCCGGTGTGGGCGAGGGCGCCCGGACCGGGCTCGCCTCCGTCGTGACCGGCCTGCTGTTCCTGCTGGCGCTGCCGTTCTCGACGTTCGTCGACGTGATCCCCAGCGAGGCAGCTGTTCCCGCGCTGGTCCTGGTGGGGTTCCTGATGATGCAGCAGGTCCAGGGAATCGCCTGGAACGACGTCGAGATCGCGATCCCGGCGTTCCTGACGATCGTGCTGATGCCGTTCACCTACTCGATCACGGTCGGCATCGGCGCCGGTTTCCTGGCTTACGTGCTGATCAAGGTGGTGCGCGGCAAGACCGCGGCCATCCACCCGCTCCTGTGGGGGATCAGCGCGATGTTCGTCCTCTACTTCGCGATCCACCCGCTCACCGAGCTGCTCACCTGACCGCTGCTCCCGGACTCCACCGGAACGGCTCGTGCGCTCGGCGCGCGGGCCGTTCCTGCGTTCCGGGGCCCGCGCTGGCGACGTCGGAAATATTTAGCAAGGGTAATGAGTTAGGCTAAGCATCATGACCCCCAGCGTCCAGTCCGCCTCGCGCACAGACACCGGGCTCGCCAGTGAGCTGCGGTTCTCGGTGGCGCGCCTGACGCGACGCCTGCGCAACGAGCGGGAGCCGGACAACCCGTTGAGCGTCGCCGCACTGAGTGCCCTCGGGATCCTGTTCCGGGAGGGGGAGTGCACGGTCGGCGCCCTCGCGGCGTACGAGCGCGTGCAACCGCCCTCGATGACCCGGACGGTCAACTGTCTCGTCGAGGACGGCTATGCCCGTCGCCGCCCCTGCGAGTCCGACGGGCGGCAGGTCCTCGTGGACCTGACCGACCGCGGCCGGGAGATCCTGCTCGCGGACCGGCGCCGGCGCGACGCCTGGCTCGCCCAGCGCCTGCGCGAGCTGACACCCGAGGAGCGTGCCCTCCTGCGCGAGGCCGCACCGCTGATCCAGAGACTGGCCACCGCTTGAGTCCGACGTTCCGCTCCCTGCACAACCGCAACTACCGCCTGTACGCCACGGGTGGTGTCGTGTCGAACACCGGCACCTGGATGCAGCGCGTGGCTCAGGACTGGCTGGTCGTGGTGCTCGCCGTCCACGACGCCACCGCCCTGGGGATCACCACGGGGCTGCAGTTCCTTCCTGCCCTGCTCCTGTCTCCGTACGCCGGGCTGATCGCCGACCGCTTCGCCAAGCAGCGGCTGCTCCAGGTGACGCAGACCGTGATGGCCACCACCGCCCTGCTGCTGGGTGTCCTCGCCGTGACCGGCACCGTCGAGGTCTGGCACGTCTACGTCCTGGCTCTGCTCTTCGGTGTCGGATCGGCCTTCGACGCCCCCGCCCGCCAGAGCTTCGTCAGCGAGATGGTGGACCCCGAGGACCTTCCCAACGCGGTGGGGCTCAACTCGGCGTCCTTCAACGCCGCTCGCGTCGCCGGACCGGCCATCGCCGGCCTGCTGATCGGCGCGCTGGGTGGCGGGGCTGCGGCGGCCGGCTGGGTGATCCTGCTCAACGGGCTCAGCTATGCAGCCGTCGTCGTCGCGCTCCGTCGGATCGTGGTGGCCGACCTGCACGTCACGCCGCGCGAGGTGAAGCGCAAGGGCATGATCCGCGACGCGGTGCGCTACCTGCGCGGGCGCCCCGACCTGATGATGATCATGAGCATCGTCTTCTTCGCAGGCACCTTCGGGCTCAACTTCCAGATGACGTCCGCGCTGATGGCCACCCAGGTCTTCGACAAGGGTGCCACCGAGTACGGCCTCCTCGGCTCGGCGATGGCGGTCGGCTCCCTGACCGGGGCGCTGATGGCTGCCCGGCGCACGACGCGCATCCGGCTCCGCCTGGTGGCGGGCTCGGCGTTGGTCTTCGGTCTGGTCGAGATCGTGGCTGGGCTGGTCCCGACGTACCTCACCTTCGTGCTGGTGGTCCCGCTGCTCGGCTTCTCAGCCCTGACGATGATCACCGCTGCCAACACCACCATGCAGCTGGCCACCGCGGCCGGGCTCCGCGGCCGGGTGATGGCGCTCTACCTGATGGTGTTCATGGGCGGCACGCCGCTGGGCGCCCCGTTCATCGGCTGGATCGGGGAGCAGTTCGGGGCTCGCTGGACGCTGATCGGTGGGGGTGGCCTCACCATCCTCGGAGTGCTCGTCTCGGTCGTCGTCTTCGCCCGTGGGCGGGGTCCGGTCGAGCACCGGGTGCCGACTGTCCGGGGCGCTGCTGCCGACGCCATACACTCGCGGGCATGAACCCCCGCCTGCGTCGACTGGTCATCCCGGTCGCCCTGGGCGGGCTCATCCTCATCGTCCTGATCGCGGCCCTGACCAAGTAAGGTCCCGCAGCCGATGGCAGAGGAACTCGCGCACGCTTTCACCCAGCTCCGGGCCGCCGTGCTCGACGACGAGCACCTCGTCCGTGCGCTCGCGTCCGGTCGCCGCCGCGGGCTGCCCGAGCCGAGGTGGCGCCGCGTCGAGCTGAGGTACGTCGACCTCAAGGCGGGGCGACGCCTCCAGGTGACGGCGTACGACGAGACCCAGGCCCACGTGAGCAACCACGAGGACGCCGGACTCGCGCTGGACGAGCTGTTCGCGGAGCCGTTCGCCAACTGGCACGTGGAGACCACCTCGCAGACCCACCAGCTGCGGGTCACCAAGAAGGGGCAGGCCCTGCTGCACTCCGCCGACCGGGACGCGTCGGTGGCGCCGGAGCGCACGCACGACCACCGCAAGGAACGGCTCCTCGCGGCGGACCACCCCGTGCTGCGAGCTCTCGGGATCTCCGACGCCCAGGGACGGATCAAGCCCTCCAGGCAGGCGAAGTACCGCCAGGTCGAGGAGTTCCTCCGCGAGCTCTCCAGCGCCATCGAGGACGCCACCCGCTCCGGCAGGCTGCGCACGCCGACGCCCGACGATCCGCTGCGGGTGGTCGACCTCGGCTGCGGCAACGGCTACCTCACCTTCGCCGCGCACGCCTGGCTGCGTGACCGGATGCCGGTGCGACTGACCGGCGTCGACGTCAAGGAGCAGTCCCGGCGGCACAACTCGGCGCTCGCCGAGGGGCTGGGGGTCTCCGACGAGCTCGACTTCCTCGCGGCGGGCATCCTCGACGTCACTCTCGAGCAGCACCCCGACGTGGTGCTCGCCCTGCACGCATGTGACACCGCGACCGACGACGCGCTGTTCCGGGCCATCGGATGGGAGGTTGCCTTGGTCCTAGCAGCACCCTGCTGTCATCACGATATTTCAGCTCAATTACGTAAGATTCCGACTCCGGTGGGCTACACCAGTTTGACCCGAGACGGGATTCTTCGGGAACGTCTCGCGGATACCTTGACCGACGCCTTGCGGGCCGCGATTCTGCGTCAGGTCGGCTACCGGGTCGATGTCGTCGAGTTCGTCGACAGCGTGCACACTCCGCGCAACACCTTGTTGCGAGCGGTGCGCACGGGGACTGCCTCGCCGAGGGAGGCCCAGGACGAGTACGACGAGCTGGTGTCCACGTGGCACCTGCAACCGCAGCTGGCGGAGCTGCTGAACGAGGGGGATCCGCATTGATCTGGCGCGCCATCACCGTCGCGCTGCTGGTCGGGGGTGCGATGGCCCCTGTCCCGGCAGCAGTGGCCGACGAGGGCCCGGTCTTCACCTTCCGCGACACCAGGATCAAGGAGTCGAGCGGGCTGGTCGACCTGGGCTCGCTCATGGTCACCACCAACGACTCGGGCAACCCCTCGAAGCTGTTCGTCGTCAACCCGGCGACCGGCAGGACGGTCGGCGTCACGGACTACCGGGCCAGCACCGTCGACGTCGAGGCGTTGGCCCCGGCCGGCGGCAACGTGGTGTGGGTCGGGGACATCGGCGACAACGGGAGCCACCGCAAGTCGGTCCGCGTCTACCGGGTCAAGGTCGCGACCGGCGCGACCAAGGTGCGCGCGCCCAGCTTCCGCCTGGCCTACCCGCGCGGTGCTCGCAACGCCGAGTCCCTGTTCGCAGACCGGCAGGGCCGTCTCTACGTGATCACCAAGTCCGTGCGGGGAGGCGTGGTCTTCCGCGCGCCGTGGCCGCTGCGGCCCAACCGGGTCAACCGACTGGCGCCGGTGGGACGAGTGATCGAGTACGCCACGGACGCAGCGATGCTGTCGGACGGACGGCACGTGCTCGTGCGCGGTCCGGGAAGTGCCAGCGTCTACACCCTCGCGGGCTTCCGACGGATCGGCTCGTTCTCGTTGCCCCGACAGCGCCAGGGGGAGGGGGTCTCGGTCGGGCCGGGTGGCCGGATCCGGCTGAGCAGCGAAGGGGTGCGTTCCCAGGTCCTCTCGGTGGCTCTTCCGGCGCGCGTGGTGGCGCTGCTGCAGCCTCCCGCCCCGAGCCCGTCGCCCTCGGCGAGTGCGTCGCCGCCGTCCCCGTCCGCGTCGCCGTCCGCGTCGCCGTCAGCCTCCCAGTCACCCTCACCCTCGCCGAGCCCGACGGACCGGAAGAGCGGTCCGCTTCCCTCGGGCGAGAGTCCGTGGCTGCTGTGGTCGATACCCGCGGTGATCGCCCTGGGCGCGATCGGGATCGGGCTGGGACTCCGGCGGCGTTCTGAGTGAGACTGGTCCGATGCGCCCTCCGAGGAGACTGAGCGTCGTCCACGGTGACATCACCGAACAGCGGGTCGACGCGGTCGTCAACGCTGCCAACAGGCGGATGCGAGGTGGGGGCGGGGTCGACGGCGCCATCCACTCGGCGGGTGGGCCTGAGGTCCTGCAGGACTGCGTCCGCCGCTTTCCCGACGGACTCGCGACCGGAAGGGCCGGTTGGACCACCGCCGGACGGTTGCCCGCCCAGTGGGTGATCCACGTGGTCGGTCCGAACTACGCCGCGGGCGAGCGCGACCGATCGCTGCTCACGTCGTGCTACCGCGAGGCGCTGCAGGTCGCCGACGAGCTCGGGGCTCGCTCCGTGGCGTTCCCGCTCGTCTCGGCCGGCGTCTACGGCTGGCCACGGCGAGACGCCGTCGAAGCCGCCGTCGAGACCCTCACGGAGACGCCGACCGAGGTCGAGGCGGTCACCTTGGTGGCCTTCGACCCGGTCACCTACGACCTGATCAGGGCCGTGGTCGCGCCGGAGTCCGGCCCCGACGACCGCTGAGCCCGCTCGGGGCTACAGCCTTCCGACCACGTAGTCGATGCAGGTGGTGAGGGCCTCGACATCAGCCGGGTCGACTGCGGGATACATGCCGATGCGCAGCTGGTTGCGACCGAGCTTGCGGTAGGGCTCGGTGTCGACGATGCCGTTGGCGCGCAGGGTGGCTGCCACCGCGTCGGCCGAGATCGTGTCGTCGAAGTCGATGGTGCCGATCACGAGGGAACGATGCGCGGGTTCGGCGACGTACGGGGTGGTGTAGGCGGTGCGCTCCGCCCACCCGTAGAGGGCGTCGGAGGAGCTCGTCGTCCGCTTGACCATCGCGTCGAGGCCACCTTCCCCGTTCATCCAGTCGAGCTGCTGGGCCATCAGGAACAGCGTGGCCACGGCGGGGGTGTTGTAGGTCTGGTTCTTGGCGGAGTTCTCGATGGCCGTCGGCAGGTCGAAGAACGCGGGGATCCATCGCTCGCTCGCGATCGAGGCGGCCCGCTCCAGGGCAGCGGGGGACATCAGCGAGATCCAGAGCCCACCGTCGGAGGCGAAGGACTTCTGGGGAGCGAAGTAGTAGGCATCCACCTCGCGCAGGTCGACCGGCAGCCCGCCCGCCCCGGAGGTGGCGTCGATCAGCACCAGCGAGTCGTCGTCGGAGTCGACGCGACCAGGGCGCCGGACCGGGGCCATCACCGCGGTCGAGGTCTCGTTGTGCGCCCACGCGTAGGCATCCACGCCCTGCTCGGGCTGCGGCACCGGGAGAGATCCGGGCTCGCTGGTGAGCACCGTGGGTGCGGCCAGGAACGGCGCCTCGGCAGCGGCCTTGGCGAACTTGGAGGAGAACTCGCCGAAGCTGAGGTGCTGGCTCCTCTCCCGGATCAGCCCGTAGGTGGCGATGTCCCAGAAGGCGGTCGCGCCGCCGTTGCCGAGGACCACCTCGTAGCCGTCGGGCAACGCGAACAGCTCACCGAGCCCCTCCCGCACGCGGCGCACGACGTTGCGGACCGGTGCCTGGCGGTGGGAGGTGCCCATGAGGGAGGTGCCGGTCGCGGCCAGGGCCTCGAGCACGCCCGCGGGAACCTTGGAGGGTCCCGCTCCGAACCGTCCGTCTGCGGGCTTGATCTCGGCCGGGATCACGATGTCGGTCACGGTCCTATCCTGTCAGCCATGGTGGACGTCCCTGGCTGGCGGGTGGAGCGGGTGCCGATCACCCATCCCGACGCGGCGCTGCTCGTGGAGGAGGTCCAGGAGGAGTACGTCCGTCGCTACGGCGGTCGCGACGAGACCCCGATCGACCCGACGTACTTCGAGGAGCCGCGAGGCGCCTTCTTCGTGGGCTACCTCGGTGCTCGGCCCGTCGTGACCGGCGCCTGGCGCCGCCGTTGCGACGTGGAGGTCGCGGGAACCCGGCAGACCGCCGAGGTCAAGCGGATGTACGTCGCACCGCACTCACGCGGCCTCGGGCTCGCCCGGGCCATGCTCGCGCACCTGGAGGACACAGCCCGGACCTCCGGTGCCGAGGCGATGGTGCTCGAGACCGGTCTGCGCCAGCCCGAGGCGATCACCCTCTACGTCTCGGCCGGCTACGCACCCGTGGCGGGGTTCGGCTACTACAAGGACGCGCCGCTCTCGCGATGCTTCGCCAGGTCCCTCAGCGCGTCCGGCGGCTGACGAACCGGCTCGGTCAGGAGCTGCCGAGCTCCCCAGGGGTCGGTGCCTGCCACAACAGTCGGTTGTCGTCGGTCCGACCGGTGGCGTCGTCGGGCCGCTTGACCCCGTTGTTGTGCCGTGGCCTCGCGCGTCTGCCCCAGGCGTCGTCGCCGACCCACGTCGGGTAGCCGAAGGGGAGGTCGCCCCCCGGGATCCGCCGGTAGTCCGACTCGGCGAACACCGAGCCGTAGCTCGGGCCCTCGGCGGAGCCGTCCTGGTCGGGGGTGACAGCGGCGCGCAGGGCCGGGATCGCCGTACGCCACGCGTCGAGCAGGTCCTCCTCGTTCGGGTTGGAGGGATGCGGCACCTTGAACGTCGGCACGTCCGGCTTGCTCGCCCACAGGTCGAGAGCGATGGCTGCGTTGGCGCCGAACGCGACGATCGCCTCGAGGTCGTCACCGGTCACCAGGTCGTAGAACCGGTTGCGCCAGGCCAGGTGGTCGGGTGCGGAGAGCAGCGGCTGTGCCGAGAAGACGCTCTTCGGGTGCACGGCGACCGGGAAGGCGTTGACGAGCACGTAGCTGTGGGTGAGGCCGAGCTTGTCGAGGAAGCCCTGGACGCGCTGCCCGGCATCGCCGACCAGGGTGCGGCACACCAGGCGTTCGGTCGGCCCCGGGTCGGAGGCGATCCCGAGGAACCGCGCCCTGCCGGTGAGCCGACCGCGGTAGAAGACCGGGCCCCAGTCGTACCAGAACAACCGGCGCAGGTCCGGCGGGATGTCCGGCACCGCGGCGAAGTGGCGCGCGAGTGGCGTCGGAGGCCCCTTGTCGAAGCTTGCCATGGCGCGGCCCCCTTCTTCTCGACCCACCTCACCTTCCTACCGGCTTCCTGCGTTGTCGAGAGAGGTCTAGTGCGGCTCTTGTCGTCGAGCGAGGGGTGCGCGTAGTACAGGAACGTGGCCACCGAGACGAAGGCGTCCGACCCGTTCACCCGGGCCTACCTCGAAGGCATGCCCGAGACCCTCGAAGGGACCCCGCGCTCGCGCTCGCGCCGACCCAAGACGCTGGCCCACGAGGCGATCGCCCTCGGCGGGCAGGTCGTCACGCCGGAGGGCGCCCGTCGGGGCTGGGTCCGGATCGAGGGCGACACCATCGTGTCGATCGGCAGCCGCAAACCCACCGACGCGATCGCGATCGCGACCGACGGCGTGATCCTGCCCGGCCTGCTCGACCTGCACGGGCACCCTGAGTTCAACGTCTTCGCGCCCTGGGAGCCACCTCGGAGCTATGTGAACCGCTACTCCTGGAGAGGCAGCAAGCCCTACCACGACCTGGTCCGGGACCCGCAGAACAATCTGTTGGTCAAGGCGCCCAAGGGCACTCAGCTGAGGTACGCCGAGATCCGTGCGCTGGTCGGCGGCGTGACCGCGATCCAGGGGGCCAGCCTGAGCACCCAGGGCTCACGGGAGTCGATGGTGCGCAACGTGGACGGCATGATCTTCGGCGAGCACCGTGCCCGGGCGGTGATCGACCTGCCGTCCAGCCTCGGCGCCAACGCTCGCGGCGGCCCGGAGTTCACGAAGATCATCGAGGCGATCGGGCGCGACGAGATCGACGCGCACTACATCCACCTCGCTGAGGGCAAGCGCGACAACGAGCGCTCGCAGAACGAGTTCGCCCACCTCGCCGACGACCTCGGTGGCCTCACCAGGGCCACGGTGATCATCCACGGGACGGCGCTGACCCGTGCCCAGCTCGGGGCCGCCAAGGATGCCGGCGCCCGACTGGTGTGGTCGCCGCAGTCCAACCTGCGGCTCTACGGCGAGACCACCCGGGCCGCCGACGCGCTCGACGTGGGTCTGCCCGTCGCGCTCGGAGCGGACTGGTTGCCGTCCGGCTCGATGAGCCTGCTCGACGAGCTGAAGGTGGCCCGCGCCGAGCTCGTCGACCAGGGACACCCGCTCACGGCGCGGCAGCTGGTCACGATGGTCACCGCGGGAGCGGCCGACGTCGCCGCCCTGGGCGACCGGCTCGGACGGCTGGCCGCCGGACGGGCAGCCGACCTCGTCGTGCTGGCACGGCGGAACGCCGACTCCTACGAGTCGGTGTGTGCCTCCACCCCTGCCGACGTCGAGCTGGTCATGGTCGGGGGCGACGTGGCCTACGGACGCCAGGACTGGGTGCGGACGCTCGCGGCGGACCCCACGGACCCCGACCTCGAACCTGTCATCGCGTGGGGGCGCCGCATGCTGCTCGACACCAGCTTCGAGGTGAACCCCGGCGACGACCCCACGCCGCGGCTCTCCCAGATCCGGGAGTCACTGACCTCGGTCTACCCACCGGTGGGGCCGATCTGGGCCTAGGCGCCCGACTCGGGACCGAAGGTGTCGATGTCGATCACGAAGCGGTAGCGCACGTCGCTGTCCACCACCCGGGTCCACGCGTCGTCGACCTCGTCGACGCCGATGGTCTCGATCTCCGCGCCGAGCCCGTGCTCGGCGCAGAAGTCGAGCATCTCCTGGGTCTCGCGGATCCCACCGATCTTGGAGCCGGCCATGCTGCGACGCATGCCCGCGAGCGCGAAGGCGTGGTAGCTGTCCGGGCCGTCGGGTAGTCCGACGTTGACCATCGTGCCGTTCAGGCGCAGCAGGCTCAGGTAGCGGTCGACCGGCAGGTTGGCAGCGACGGTGTTCACGATCAGGTCGAAGGAGCTCCGAAGGTCCTTGAACGTCTGCCGATCGCTCGTCGCGTAGTAGTGGTCCGCGCCGAACCGCTTGCCGTCCGCCTCCTTGGACAGCGTCTGGCTCAGCACGGTGACCTCGGCTCCCAGGGCGTGCGCGATCTTGACCCCCATGTGGCCCAGGCCGCCCATGCCGACGATGGCGACCTTCTTGCCCGGGCCGGCTCCCCAGTGCTTCAACGGCGAGTACAGCGTGATGCCCGCACACAGCAGCGGAGCCGCGACGTCAAGACCGACCCCCTCGGGGATGCCCAGCACGTAGTTCTCGTCGACGACGACCGAGCGGCTGTAGCCCCCGAAGGTCGGCTCGCCGTCGTACTGCTTGCCGTTGTAGGTGGCCACCTCGCCCTCGAGGCAGTACTGCTCCTCGCCGGCCCTGCAGTTCTCGCACTCGCGGCAGGAGTCGACGAAGCAGCCGACGCCGACGCGGTCACCGGCGGCGTACCTCGACACGTCCGTGCCGACCTCGCGCACGACCCCGGCGATCTCGTGGCCGGGGACCATCGGGAACAGGGCGGGTCCCCACTCCTCACGGGCCTGGTGAATGTCGGAGTGACAGATGCCCGCGTAGTGGATGTCGATCACGACGTCGTGGGGTCCGGGGGACCGGCGCACGACGGTGCTGCGCTCGAAGGGCTTGCCGGGGCCGGTGGTGACGAGGGCGTCGACTCTCTGGGTCATGCACCTGAGCATGCCCTGTGCGGCTCCGCGGACAAAACCTGGCGGCCTCCCCGGAGTGAGGACCGGTCTCGCGGCCAACCGCTCCGTCCACCGTTCGGCCTCCCCGCTCGGCGACGGTGACCACCGGGCCCACCTCGAGCAGCAGCCCACGGGAGAGATGGTTCCCGATGAGCGTGCGCCAGCTCAGGATGACGCCGTTGCCGCTGATGGCGAGGGGCACGACGCTGCCGTAGGTCGGACAGACGACCTGGTCCGCGGGCCGGTCGTACTCGAGCCCGTGGGCGGCGAACCAGTCGGTCCACCGCTGCCAGGCCCCCCCGGCGCAGACCCCGGCGCAGTCCTCGGGGCAGTCCTCGGGGCAGGGAGCCGAGCCTCGGCGGTCGGCTCTGAGGGGCCCGGACTGCGGTCCCAAAAAACGGACAAAAGGTGCAGGTCACGGTTACCGTGGGCATCGTGACAAGACGCCTCCTGGCCGTGCTGCTGGCCGTGCTGATCCTGCTCCCCACGATCTCGACCGCCCAGGCGGTCGACGTTCCCACCGACGTCCCGGTCGACGTGCCGGTCGACGTCCCGGCGGGCGCCGAGCCCTATGCCGGCTACGAGCCGCAGTCGACGTGCTCGCCGGTCGCGAAGCCGGGCACCAAGGTCCTGGCCCGCTGGATCGTCGGCAGCTACGGCGGTCGGTCCGGCCCGATCTCGCGTGCCTGCCAGGGTCGCTCGGTCTCCGAGCACAAGGAGGGGCGTGCCTTCGACTGGACACTCAACGCGTCCTCGGCGGGCGACCGCGCGCGGGCGGCCAGGTTCCTCAAGACGGCCTTCGCGCCGGGCCCCACCGGTGAGCCTGCCGAGCTCGCGCGGCGCATGGGCATCATGTACGTGATCTGGAGCGACCGCATCTACGCCGCCTACCGGGGGTTCGCGCCGAAGGCCTACCTGAGCTCGAGCTGCAAGAGGATCGTGAAGTGCTCACGGACCCTGCGGCACCGCAACCACATGCACATCTCGCTGACCCGCAGCGGCGGGGCAGGGCAGACCAGCTGGTACGCCGGTCGCGTCTAGGTCACCGGCTCGTCGGCGGCGTCGGTGTCGCCCCAGGCCACGTTCCAGCCCTCGATGTCGCTGGCCGGTCGCTCGCCGGGCCCGACGTAGACCGCCGAGGGTCGGATCAGCCTGCCGGTGCGCTTCTGCTCGAGGATGTGCGCCGACCAGCCACCGGTGCGGGCACAGGTGAACATCGAGGTGAACATGTTGGCCGGGACCTCGGCGAAGTCGAGCACGATGGCTGCCCAGAACTCGACGTTGGTCTCGAGGACCCGGTCGGGGCGCCGTTCCTTGAGCTCGGCCAGCGCGGCCTTCTCGAGCTCCTGGGCCACCTCGTAGCGGGGGGCGTCGAGCTCCTTGGCCGTGCGTCGCAGGACGCGGGCGCGCGGGTCCTCGGCCCGGTAGACCCGGTGGCCGAAGCCCATCAGGCGCTCGCCGTCGTCGAGCAGCTTCTTCACGTAGGCCTGCGCGTCGCCGCTCTTCTCGACCTCCTCGATCATGTGCAGCACCCGGGAGGGCGCGCCGCCGTGGAGGGGGCCGCTCATGGCGCCGATCGCTCCGGAGAAGGCGGCGGCGACATCGGCCCCGGTGGAGGTGATCACCCGGGCGGTGAAGGTCGAGGCGTTCATGCCGTGCTCGGCGGCGGAGCTCCAGTAGGCGTCGATCGCCTTCACGTGGGCGGGATCGGCCTCGCCCTTCCACCGGGTGAGGAACTTCTCGGCCAGGGTGTTGCCCTTGTCGACCTCGCTCTGCGGGATGATCGGCAGGCCGAGCCCGCGTGCCGCCTGGCCGGCGTAGGACAGCACCATCACGGCCACCCGACTCAGGTCGGTCCGGGCCTGCTCGTCGGAGATGTCGTAGGTCTGCTTCATGCCCAGCATCGGGGCAAGCATGGCGACGGCCGCCTGCACGTCGGCGCGCACGTCGCCGGTGTGGATCGGGATGTTGTACGGCTCGGCGGGCGGCAGCCCCGGGTCGAAGGAGCCGTCGATCAACAGCCCCCAGACCTTCTCGAACGGGATGCGTCCGACGATCTCCTCGATGTCGACGCCGCGGTAGCGCAGTGCCGAGCCTTCCTTGTCCGGTTCTGCGATCTGTGTCTCGAACGCAACGACACCCTCGAGTCCGTGATGCACCTCAGTCATGCAGGCATTCTGCACGCTCTCGCGGGTTCGGCCTACTCGCGCGTAGGGCGGCAACGATCGCTCAGCCGCGCGTGCCGCTCCCCGAGTGGGCCCCGGGCTCTACGTTGGGGCCATGGCCCACTCCCCGGATCCCGAGACGCTGGCGGCCCTGCGACGTGAGTACGGCGACGCCGGGCTCGACGTGCCGGATCTCGCGCCCGACCCGATCGCCCAGTTCCGAAGCTGGCTCGCCGACACCATCGGCGCCGGGCTGCACGAGCCCAACGCGATGGTCGTCTCGACCGTCTCCGCCGAGGGGCGCCCCTCGGTGCGCCTGGTGCTGCTCAAGGGGGTCGACGAGCGCGGGTTCGTCTTCTACACCAACTACGAGTCCCGCAAGGCCCGCGAGCTGGAGGCCAACCCGGCTGTCTCCCTGCTGTTCCCGTGGCACGACCTGCAGCGCCAGGTCCGCGTCGAGGGCTGGGCCACGCGGGTCTCGACGGAGGAGAGCGAGGCGTACTTCGAGGCGCGACCGCGTGCCTCGCGGCTCGGCGCCTGGGCCTCGCCCCAGTCCCGGGAGGTGGCGTCGCGCTCGGAGCTGGACGACCTCTACGCCGGCGTGGAGCAACGGTTCGAGGGGGACGTCCCGCTGCCGCCGTTCTGGGGCGGGTACCGCGTCCGACCGGAGACGGTGGAGTTCTGGCAGGGCCGCAAGGGCCGCCTGCACGACCGGCTCGTCTACCGGCAGCTCCGCGAGACCGGGTGGGAGATCCTGCGCCTCGCCCCGTGACGCGAGTCTCGAACATGCTTGTGAGTGAGTGCTCACTCACTTAGGCTCGGCGGGTGACCCCCCGTGCCGCTCCGCTGCCCCGCGACGACCGCCGCTCGGCGATCGTCGCTGCCCTGGTGCCGTTGCTGGTCGAGCGCGGCGGCGAGGTGAGCACCCGCGAGATCGCTCGGGCCGCCAACATCGCCGAGGGCACGATCTTCAGCGTCTTCGCCGACAAGCGCAGCCTGCTGCTGGCCGCCGCGGAGGAGGCCATCAACCCCGCGCACGGGCAGGAGGACTTCGACGAGGCCATGGCGGCGGCCGCGACCCTGCGGGAGAAGGTCGTGATCGCCGCGGGCCGGGTGCTCGACCGGATGCAGCTGACGATGTCGGTGATGACGGCCGTGCGCCCGCACCTGGTCGCTGCCTTCCACGAGGCCCAGAACGGGACCCAGGACGGGGCCCAGGACGGGGCCCAGGACGAGGACCGGGAACCGGTGGAGGGTCAGGCGGAGCGGCCGCCGACGGGTCCCCCCGCCTTCGTGCTCAAGGCCCAGGAGGATCTGCACCACCGGCTCACCGGGTTGTTCGAGATGCACCGCGACGAGCTGTCCAGCGAGCCGGCCGTCGCAGCCCTGGCGCTGCGCAGCCTCATCTTCGGGGCGAGCCGACCCGAGCTCGGAATGGCCACCGTGCTGGACGCCGAGCAGATCGCGGACCTCCTGCTCGACGGAGTTCGTCGGAGGGAGAGCTGAGATGTTGATCCGCCTCGTGCGTACGCACCTCCAGCCCTACCGGCAGTGGCTGACCTTGATCGTGCTGCTGCAGTTCGTCGGTACCGTCGCCGCGCTCTACCTGCCCAGCCTGAACGCCGACATCATCGACAAGGGCGTGGCGACCGGGAACACGTCCTACATCGTGCGCACCGGTGGCGTCATGCTCGCGGTGGCAGTGCTGCAGATCGGCTGCTCGGTCGCGGCGGTCTGGTTCTCCGCCCGCACCGCGATGAGCTTCGGCCGCGACCTGCGGTCCGCGATCTTCAGCCGGGTCGGCTCCTTCTCCCAGCGGGAGGTGCAGCACTTCGGAGCCCCGTCGCTGATCACCAGGGAGACCAACGACGTCCAGCAGGTGCAGATGCTGGTGCTGATGACCTGCACCCTGATGGTCGCGGCGCCGATCATGATGGTCGGCGGTGTCGTGATGGCGATGCGCACCAACTTCGGGCTGTCGTGGTTGCTCGGGATCTCCATCCCGGCCCTGCTGGTCTCGGTCGCCCTGATCGTGACGCGGATGGTGCCGAGCTTCCGGGCGATGCAGGATCGCATCGACGAGGTGAACCGGTTGCTGCGCGAGCAGATCACCGGCGTACGGGTGGTGCGGGCGTTCGTGCGTGAGCCCCACGAGACCCGGCGGTTCGCCGTCGCCAACGACGAGCTGACCACGGTGGCGGTGCGCGCCGGCAGGTGGCTGGCCACGATGTTCCCGACGGTGATGCTCATCCTGAACGTCTCCTCCGTCGCGGTTCTCTGGTTCGGTGGGCACCGGGTCGAGAACGGCCAGATGCAGGTCGGGGAGCTGACCGCGTTCCTGGCCTACCTGGTGCAGATCCTGATGTCGGTGATGATGGCGACGTTCATGCTGATGATGGTGCCGCGCTCGGCGGTCTGCGCAGACCGGATCTCCGAGGTGCTGGACACCCGGTCCTCGGTGGTGCCACCCGCCGACCCGGTGACCTCGGTCAGCGAGCACGGCACCCTCGCCTTCGAGCACGTGGAGCTGACCTATCCCGGTGCGGACGTGCCCGTCGTGCGGGACGTCTCCTTCGAGGCCCGGCCCGGCGAGACGGTGGCGATCATCGGCTCGACGGGTGCCGGCAAGAGCACGATGGTCAACCTCGTCGCGCGTCTCTTCGACGTCACCGGCGGTCGGGTGCTCGTCGACGGTGTCGACGTACGCCAGCTCGAGCCGGACCTGCTCTGGAGCACCATCGGTCTGGTCCCGCAACGGGCCTGGCTGTTCTCCGGCACGGTGCGCTCCAACCTGCAGTACGGCCGGCCCGACGCGACGGACGAGCAGATGTGGCAGGCGCTCGAGGTGGCGCAGGGGCGGGCGTTCGTGGAGGCGATGCCGGAGGGCCTCGACGCTCCCATCTCCCAGGGCGGCACGAACGTGAGCGGTGGGCAGCGGCAACGGCTGGCGATCGCGCGGGCGCTGATCCGCTCGCCGGAGATCTACCTCTTCGACGACTCCTTCAGCGCCCTGGACCTGGCCACCGACGCCCGTCTGCGTGCCGCGCTGCGGCCGGTGACCCGTGAGGCGACCGTGCTGATCGTGGCGCAACGGGTCTCCACCATCAGGGACGCGGACCTGATCCTCGTCGTCGAGGACGGTGAGGTGGTCGGCCGTGGTCGCCATGAGGAGCTGCTCGAGACGTGCGTGACCTACCAGGAGATCGTCGAGTCCCAGCTGAGTGCGGAGGAGGCCGCGTGAGCGGGAAGGGCGCAGTTGCCACCGGCTCGGCAGCCCCGGGCGACGGCCAGCTCAAGGAGACCGAGCGCATCCAGGCAGGTCCTGGCCCGGGACGCGGCCCCTTCGGCGGCGCGATGGTGGGCCAGAAGGCATCTTCCTTCGGGCCGTCGGCGAGACGACTGGTGGGTCGACTGGCTCCGGACCGTGCGAAGGCATGGGCGGTCGTGGCGCTGGCGGTCCTCAGCGTCCTGCTGACAGCGGTCGGGCCCAAGATCCTCGGTCGGGCCACCGACCTGATCTTCTCCGGGCTGATCGGCGGTCGCCTGCCAGCCGGGACGACCAAGGCCGAGGCGGTCGCGTCGCTGCGCGCACGCGGCGAAGGGCGGTTCGCGGACATGGTCGCCTCGATGGACCTCGTGCCGGGGCAGCGGGTCGACTTCGGGGCCGTGGGCAACGTGCTGCTCCTCGTCCTCGCGGTGTACGTCGCGGCGGCGCTGCTGGCCTGGCTGCAGGGCTACCTGCTCAACGACGTCGTGCAGGGTGCGGTGCTGCGGATGCGGGCCGAGGTCGAGGACAAGGTGCATGCGCTGCCGTTGAGCTACTTCGACAAGCAGCCCCGGGGTGAGCTGCTGAGCCGGGTCACCAACGACATCGACAACGTCAGTCAGACGCTGCAGCAGACGATGAGCCAGCTGCTCACCTCCCTGCTCACCGTGGTGGCCGTGCTGGGGATGATGTTCTGGATCTCGCCGCTGCTCGCGTCCGTGGCGCTCGTCTCGGTGCCGATCTCGATGTTCGTGACCAAGGCCGTGATGAGCCGGTCGCAGGGGATGTTCATCGACCAGTGGCGGCGTACGGGAAAGCTGAACGCGCACATCGAGGAGACGTTCTCGGGTCACGCGCTGGTGAAGGTCTTCGGGCGGCAGCGCGAGGTCGAGGAGGTCTTCGACCGCGAGAACGAGGAGCTCTACCGGGCCAGCTTCGGTGCGCAGTTCGTGAGCGGCCTGATCATGCCCGTGATGATGTTCATCGGGAACCTGAACTACGTCGTCATCGCGGTCCTCGGTGGGCTCCGGGTGGCCAGCGGCGCGATCTCCCTCGGCGACGTGCAGGCGTTCATCCAGTACTCCCGGCAGTTCACCCAGCCGCTGACGCAGGTGGCCTCGATGGCGAACCTGATGCAGTCGGGAGTCGCCTCGGCGGAGCGGGTCTTCGAGCTGCTCGACGCCGAGGAGGAGAAGGTCGAGCTCGACGGCGCCGCCGCGGCCCCGGACGCCCGGCACGGGGAGGTGCGGTTCGAGGACGTGTCCTTCGCCTACGACCCGGCGACGCCGTTGATCGAGCACCTCACCCTCGTCGCCCAGCCGGGCCAGACGGTGGCGATCGTCGGCCCGACCGGCGCCGGCAAGACGACCCTGGTGAACCTGGTGATGCGGTTCTACGAGGTGGACGCAGGCCGGATCACCCTGGACGGCGTGGACGTCGCCTCGATGCCGCGACGAGAGCTGCGCGGCCAGATCGGCATGGTGCTGCAGGACACCTGGCTCTTCGAGGGCACCCTGCGCGACAACATCGCCTACGGCCGCCCGGGCGCGACCGAGGAGCAGATCCTGGAGGCGGCGACGGCCACCTTCGTCGACCGGTTCGTGCACTCGCTGCCCGACGGCTACGACACGGTCATCGACGAGGAGGGCTCGAACCTCTCCGCGGGCGAGCGCCAGCTGGTCACGATCGCCCGAGCCTTCCTCTCCGACCCGGCGCTATTGATCCTCGACGAGGCCACCTCGTCGGTCGACACTCGCACTGAGCTGCTGCTCCAGCACGCCATGGCGGCGCTGCGTGCCGATCGGACCTCGTTCGTGATCGCGCACCGGCTCTCCACGATCCGGGACGCCGACCTGATCCTGGTGATGGAGAGCGGCGCCATCGTCGAGCAGGGCACCCACGAGACGCTCCTCGCCGCCGAGGGCGCCTACGCCCGTCTGTACAGCGCCCAGTTCGCTGCCCCGGTGATCAGCTGAGCCTCACCTGTGGCATCCGCATGTTGGTGTTGGCGGGGCGGGTGATAGGGGCGTCGATGCGCATGCGAATGTGGCTGTTGGTGGGCGTGAACGCCACATGCGCCCCACCCGTGACATTCGCATGTTTGGTGAGCGGGGCGGGTCTCGATGCGCATGCGAATGTGGCTGTTGGTGGGCGTGAACGCCCCATGCGCCCCACCCGTGACATTCGCATGTTTGGTGAGCGGGGCGGGTGTCGATGCGCATGCGAATGTGGCTGTTGGTGGGCGTGAACGCCCCATGCGCCCCACCCGTGACATTCGCATGTCCTTACGGGCCAGACGGCCGCACGGGCCGTACGGGTCGCGCTTGGACCCGACCGGGTTGGACGGGCTCAGCCGGCGCCGCCACCGCCGTTGTCGAGGGAGGCCGATCCGTCGTCCTCCTCGGCCTTGACCTCGGCGTTGTCGGACTCGCCGGGAGCGTCGTCGGAGGAGCCTGATTCCGAGCCCTCGTCGGGTCGGTAGCTCATGTCCGCCGACGGGTTCTCGGCATCGCCGCTCTCCGTGTCGGCGCCGATCTTGTCGTCCTCGTCGCCGGTCTGTCCCGGATGACGAGCCAGCGGGTTGTCCTCGGTCGGTTGCAGGTCCTCGGGCAGCTGGTCGTCGGAGATCGAGCCGGGTACGCCGTCGCCCTGAGCCGACCCGCCCGACCCGTCGCCCTGAGCCGACCCCCCCGACCCGTCGCCCTGAGCCGACCCGCCCGACCCGCCCGACCCGCCCGAGCTCTCGGTGTCCTCATGCTGGTCGGAGGTCGCGTCGGTGTGGTCGTCGTCTGGCTGCTGTTCGCTCATGGGTCCGTCGTACCCCGGAGCCCACCGCCTACACCAGCGGCCCGCTCGGCTCGGAGGTTCGCCCGACCAGCAGGAGCGCGGCCGGTCAGCGAGACGGCCGGGCGAGATAACTGATTGAGTCCGCTCGGGCCGCGGCCTACCGTGGTGGCACACGGGAAAGGAGGTGGTCCGAGGAATGATTTCTTTCAGGACGCGTGAGGTGGCTGCCAGCTAGCAGCCCGCCGGCCAGCCCGTGCGAGCGAGCTGGCGAATCCGCAGCAGTCACCCGACCCGCAGGTGATCCGGGATCGTCCACCGGAGCGGCTGTCCGACAGCCACGCCTGCGGGTCGCTGCTGCCCAGGGCGGCCTCGAGCTCCGATTTTTGTAGGGTGTCGACGTGGCTGCCGACGACGAGACACTGCGAGCACTCGAGCACGAGATGAGCGTGCTGGTACGCCGCATCCGGCGGGTGATCGCGGAACGTGCCCGGATGATGCACCCCGACCTCTCCCCGGTGGCCTACTCGATGCTGATGTCCCTCAACGACGCGGGACCGAGCCGGGCCAGTGATCTCGTCGAGATCTTCTCGATCGACAAGGGTGCCGTCAGTCGACAGGTGCAGGCGCTCCTGGAGCTCGGGTTCATCGAGCGCACCCAGGATCCCGAGGACCGCCGTGCGATGATCCTGGCCCTCACCGAGGAGGGTGAGCGCCGCCTCGACGACATCGCGCAGACGCGTCGCGCGGAAGTCGGCCAGCGGCTCTCGGAGTGGAGCGACGACGAGCTCAAGGCGTTCGTCCGCTCCCTGGGGCGCTACAACTCCTCGTTGGAGTGACCAGCGCCCGGCACGGCAGCTGCCCTGTCAGCCGTTGAACGTGGCCGGATCGACCGCGACCCACACGTGCTCGGCGCGGGCCACGATGCGTCCGTCGGCATCGTGGAGGGTCGAGGCCGTGAACGTCTTGCGCCCCTGCGACCCGCGGTGCTCCCCGGTGACCACGTGCTGCTCGCCCTGGACCGGCAGGGTGTCCACGATCGCCGTCATCTGACCCAGCACCATCAGGCGCTCGCCGATGTCACCGGCCCACGCGCCGATGCAGTCCAGTGCCGCCCAGGTGACGGGCAGGCTCGCCCGAGGCGTCGAGTCGTAGTCGTCGTGGTCGGCCGAGACCGTCTCGTCGGGCACCCAGGGGGCTGCCACCCGGTTCCTGCCCTCCTGGGCCTGGGGGACCTGACCGGGGAAGATCCGCAGGCCGTCGGGCCGCTCGGTTCCGCACGCGAAGCAGGTCGGGAACGGGTGCGAGGTGAGCCCGGCGTACGACGAGCTCGCGATCTCAGCCGCGCTCCACGAGACCGCCTCCACCGGATCGACGTCGGCCTCCACCGAGGAGGCACGCGCCACCACGGCGCCGCCGAAGGTGAGCTCCAGGGCGCCGTCGGCCTCCGTGATCCGCATCGTCGCCTCCAGGGGAGGCGGCTGAACCAGCCTGACGGTCACCGCGCCCGCGGCAGTGCCGCCGAGCTCCTGGGCCAGCGAGCCGGCCACGTAGCCGCCGTTGCTCGACCTGGCCGGGCCGCGGTAGCGGGAGGGGACGATCATGGTTGAACTCACGCGCACACCATGCCGCGAGTCAGGGGTCCGGGCCAAGTCGCCCCGGTCACTCCGAGGTCTCAGCGCTCTCGCCGTGCGCGGTCTGCGCTGTGGGGCCGTCGCGCTCCACCGGTCTGCTGCCCGGTGGGGGGAACGCGAACGACTCGACGAAGGTGAGCGCGGCCCAGCAGATCGCGAGCACGATGCCGCCACGCTCCGCCGCCTCGGTGACGGTCATCGTGCCGTCGCGCACCATCAGCAGGACCGGCGAGGCGACCACGGCGGTGGAGCAGAGCACCAGCCCCGACAGTGGACTCATGGCTGCATCACCATCCGGGCGTCACTCACGACGCCGACCGAGCGCACGTTGGAGCAGCCGACCAGCTCCTGGTAGGACAGCACCGCGAGGGTCGGCAGGCTGGGCCGCAGCAGTCGACGTACGGCGCTGCGCACCTGGGGGGCACACACCAGCACCGGACTGAGGTTCTCGTCCTCCGCCTGGCGCTGCATCGCGCCCAGCTGGGAGAGCAGGGACTGTCCCAGGTCGGGATCGATCGCGAGGGTCAGCCCCAGCTCCGTCGGCCGGAGCGACTCCAGCATGTGTTGCTCGAGACGGGGCTCCAGGCTGATCACGTGGACGGTGCCGCCGTTCAGGTGGGCTGCCACGATCGCCGGTCCCAAGGCGCTGCGAGCCGACTCCACGAGGGTGTCGAGGTCCTTCGCGGTCTGCGCCTTGAGCGAGATCGCCTCGAAGATGCGCACCAGGTCCCGGATGGAGACCCCGTCCTCCAGCAGGGCCTGCAGCACCCGCTGCACCTCGCCGAGGCTCAGCTGTGCGGGCGTGAGCTCCTCGACCACCACCGGGTTGGTGCGCTTGACCACGTCGGTGAGCAGCCGTACGTCCTCGCGACCGAGAAGTCGTGCCGCATGGGTGTTGACCACGTCGGCGATGTGCGTGGTGATGACCGAGGTGCGGTCCACGACGGTGGCGCCGGTGAGCTCTGCCTGGTTGCGCAGCTCGGCCGCGATCCACTTGGCCTCCAGGCCGAACACCGGTTCCTGGGTCGTCGTCCCGGGCAGCGTGCCGAGGAAGTCGCCGATGGCCAGGACCTGTCCGCGGGGTGCCTCGCCCCGGGCGACCTCGATCCCGAAGAGCTTGATCGCATAGGTGCCCATCGGCAGGTCGAGGTTGTCGCGGGTGCGCAGGGGAGGGATCACGATCCCGATGTCGTTGGCGATCTTGCGACGCAGCGCCTTCACGCGCGGCAGCAGGTCCCCTCCCGCCTCTGGGTCGACCACGTCGATGATGTCCGTCGACAGGTCCAGACCCAGCGGATCGACCTGCATCTCGTGGGCCAGCTCCTCGGGGGAGTCCGCGGCCGGCCCGAGAGCCGGGACCTCCTCCGACCCTGTCTCCGGGGCGTCGGTGGGCACCCTGGTCGACGCCAGCAGCATGAGGCCACCCGAGATGATGAACGGGAGCTTGGGCAGCCCGGGAATCAGGCAGAGCGCGAGCGCGGCTCCACCCGCGATCCGGAGGGGGACCTGCCGGGCGGTCATCTGGCGCACGATGTCCGAGCCGAGGTCCTCCTCACCTGTCGAGCGGGTGACGATCAGGCCCGTAGCGACCGAGAGCAGCAGTGCGGGGATCTGTGAGACGAGTCCGTCGCCGACGGAGAGCAGGCTGTAGGTCGAGATGGCGTCGCCGAACGACATCCCGTTCTGGGCCACGCCGACCGCGAAGCCGCCGATGAGGTTGACGAGGGTGATCACGATCGCCGCGATCGCGTCACCCTTCACGAACTTCGAGGACCCGTCCATGGCACCGTAGAAGTCCGCCTCGGCGTGCACCTCGGCGCGCCTCCTGCGTGCGGTGTCCTCGTCGATCAGGCCCGAGTTCAGGTCGGCGTCGATGGCCATCTGCTTGCCCGGCATGGCGTCGAGGGTGAAGCGGGCGCCGACCTCGGCGACCCGGCCGGCGCCGTTGGTGATCACCACGAACTGGATGACGAGCAGGATCGCGAAGATGATCAGTCCGACGATGAGGGACCCGCCCACGACGAAGTGTCCGAAGGTGTCGATCACCTTTCCGGCGTACCCGTCGAGGAGGACCAGCCGGGTCGCGCTGACGTTGAGCGCGAGGCGGAAGAGGGTCAGCACCAGGATCAGGGCGGGGAAGGCCGCGAACTCCAGAGGCCGGTGGATGAACATGGCCGTGAGCAGGACGAGCAGTGCAACGGTGATGTTGACCGCGATCAGCAGGTCCAGCACCACCGCAGGCAGCGGAACCACGAGCATGACCACGATGAACACGATGCCGACGGGCACGCCGAGCTGCGTGAATCGCTTGAGGGCCAAGAGAGTTGCCTTTCGGACAGGTCGGCACGCCGGTGTGCCTTCCTGGCACGGCAGACGCCTTCCCTGGCCTCGTGACTACGATCGGCCGACGGCCGACTCTCCTGAGGGGTTTCGCCGTCTACGTCCTCCCGGCGGCAGCGCCGGCAGGACGGTCTCCGGCCTGGGGGAGCGGTGCTCCCCACCGCGCTGCCCCTGGCTGCGTCGACTGATCACGAAGGCAAGGACCGACGCGACGGCCGCGAACAGCTCCGGCGGGATGGTCTGGCCGACCTTGGTGGAGGAGTACAGCGTCCGAGCCAGTGGGACGTCGCGCACGAGAGGCACCTTGGACTCCTTGGCCCGTTCGCGGATCGCCGCAGCCACGGCCCCGGCTCCGCGTGCCACCACTCGGGGAGCCCCCAGCTCGGCCTCGTAGCGCAGGGCGACGGCCACGTGCGTGGGGTTCACCAGCACGACGTCGGCCAGCGCGATGTCGGCCATCATCCGGTTGCGCGCCGCAGCGAGCTGTCGGGAGCGGATGGCGGCCTTGACCATGGGGTCGCCCTCGGACTGCTTGTGCTCCTGCTTGACCTCCTGCTTGGTCATCCGGGTCTGCTTGCCGACCCGGCGCCTCTGCATCGCGTAGTCAGCGGCGGCGAGCACGATGCCGGCCATGGCCACGTTGCGGATCAGGCTCATCGCCTTCCCGGACACGATCTCGAGCACGACCGCGATCGGGACGAACCCGCCGATCAGCGGCATCAGGCTGCGGATCGCTGCATAGACCAGTACGGCGACCACGGAGCTCTTGAGGAGCATCTTCGCGCCCTCCCACAGCACCTGCGGGCCGAAGAGGCGCTTGGCACCCTTGATCAGGCTCAGCTTGGAGAAGCTCGGCTTGACCTGCTTGGTGGCGAGGTAGAAGCCGCCCTGGGCCAGCGTCGAGGCGACGCCGACCACCAGCACCGACGCCCCGAGGACGATCAGGCTGACGAAGGCGTGCGTCGCGCCGCGACGCAGACCGTCGAAGGCGTCGTGGACCGAGGCGTCGCCCTGCCAGGTCAGGGCACTGACCATCAGCTCACGCAGTGACTCCAGCTCATGGGTCAGCACCACCGGAAGGGCCAGGGCCACGAGCAGCATCGAGGCCCAGCCCCCGAACTCCTGGGTACGGGCGACCTGGCCCTCCTTGCGAGACTCCTTGCGCTTCTTGGGAGTGGGCTTCTCGGTCTTCTCGCCACTCACCTCAGCTCCCTCCCGACATGGCTGCCATCGCCTCCAGGGAGAGGTCCACGAGGTGCTCGATCGCCGTGGGAAGCACCGGGAAGGACAGCCCGAGCAGCAGCAGGGTCAGCCCGATCTTGGCGGGATACATCACGTTGATGGCGTTGAGCTGAGGCGCGACCTTGGTCAGCAACGCCAGTCCGAGGTCGGCGAGGAAGAGCACCGCGATCATCGGCAGGGCGATCTGGACGGCGGTGACGAACATCAGCTTGAACGCCTGGGTCAGCACGGTGATGCCGTTGCTCACCTCGGGCGACTCGCCCACCGGGAGGAAGTGGAAGGTGCGCAGCAGGCCACCCACGATCATCAGGTGGCCGTGGGTCACGAACAGGAGCGTGCTCGCCAGCATCTGGTGGAACTTGCCGAAGACCGAGTTCGTGTTCATCCCCAGCGGGTCGAAGGCCTGGGCGATGGAGAAGCCGCCGAACAGGTCGATCAGGCTTCCAGCCGCGGCGATGGCCGCGAGGAGCAGGTAGGTCACGAAGCCCATCCCCGCGCCGATGGCGACCTGTGTCACCACCGAGACGACCAGGGCGAGCGTGGAGGCGGGTGGTGCGACCACGTCCGCCGTGGCGGCGGGCGCGACGGCGAGCGCCAGCCCGAGGCTGAGCACCACCTTGGCGGTCACCGGCATCACCTTGGTGGAGAACGGCGGAACGATCGCCAGCCACGCGATGATGCGCACCGAGGCCAGCAGGTAGGCGGTCAGGGGACCGGCCGCGATCGACAGGGTCATCGCCGGTTCACCCCAGCATGCTGGGCAACGACTCGAACAGCTCGACAGTGAAGGTCACCAGGGTGTGCAGCATCCAGTTCCCGCAGACCAGCAGGGCGACGCCGACCCCGATCAGCTTGGGGACGAACGCGAGGGTGAACTCCTGGATCTGCGTCATCGACTGGAACACCGACACGGTGAAGCCGATGACGAGGGCGGTCACCAGGATGGGCGCGGAGATCTTCAGCGCGACCATCATCGTGCGCATGGCGATGTCGATCACAGTGGCATCGGTCATGAGTCGCTACCCATAGCTGGCCACCAGCGACTTGATCACGAGCCCCCACCCGTCGACGAGCACGAACAGCAACAGCTTGAACGGCAGCGACACCATCACCGGCGGCATCATCATCATGCCCAGCGCCATCAAGGCGCCGCTGACCACGATGTCGATGACCAGGAAGGGGATGAAGATGACGAAGCCGATGATGAAGGCCTCCTTGAGCTCACTGAGCACGAAGGCGGGGATCAGGGTGGCGAGTCCCACGTCGGCGCGCTTCTTGGGCAGCGGCCGCTTCGCCACGTTGGTGAGCAGCTCGAGCTCGGAGTCGTCGGTGTGGTCGAGCATGAACGTCTTGATCGGCTTGCTGCCGTCGTTCCACGCCTTCGCCGAGGTCTTCGTGCCATCCATGTAGGGCTTGATGCCGTCCTGGTTCACCGTCGAGAGCACCGGAGCCATGATGAACAGGCTGAGGAAGAGCGCGAGTCCGGTCAGCACCTGGTTGGGCGGGGTCTGCTGGAGCCCGAGCGCGTTGCGGGTCAGGCTCAGTACGACGAGGATCTTGGTGAAGCTCGTGCAGGTCAGCAGCAGCGCCGGGAGCAGCGAGAGCAGCGTGACGGCGATGATCACCGACACCGAGGTGCTGGGCTTGTCGGTCAGGCCACCGAGCTCGACCTTGACCGTGTCCGACTTCGCCTTGGACGGGCCGACAGGCCCTTCGGGGCCGGTTGGCCCCGAGGGGTCCCCCGGCGCGGCCACGACGAGGTCGGCGGGCGGAGACGTGGCGATGCACGAGACCGAGCACGAGGACGGTGCCGGGGAGGCCGCACTCGCCGTCGGGGCGGCGAGCAGCCACAGGCCCATCAGCAGCCCGCACAGCACCAGCCCGCGTCGCAGGAGGGCCATCAGGCTCCTCGGGTGGCGGCTGCGAGAGCGTCGCGCCAGGTCTGCGGGGACAGCAGCGAGCCGGCGAGCGGTCCGCCCGTGGCTGGCACGTCGAGCGCGTGCCTGCCGACGCGCCGACGGTCCGGTCCGAGCGCCTCGGGCTCCAAGTCGCGGCTGACCGCGAGGGCCAGCCTCGCGGGAGGCAGCTCCTCGACGTCCGGCTCGGCTGGGTCTGGTCGCGCCCCCTCCAGCTGGGCGGGCTCCAGGACTGCGGGCTCCAGGACTGCGGGCTCCAGGTCTGCGGGCTCCAGGTCTGCGGGCTCCAGGTCTGCGGGCTCCAGCTCGGCGAGCAGGCTGACCTGGTGGTCGGTCGTCCCGAGCACGAGCACGCGCGAGCCGACCGACACCACGGCCAAGGCGGAGGCCTTGCTCAGCTGCTGGCGGTGCAGCACGTGCACCACGGCCTTGGAGGAGCCGCTGAAACGCCGGGCGCCGAGGCGCGCCAGCAGCAGCAGTAGTCCGACGACGATCGCCAGTGAGGCGACCAGTCGGATGGTCAGTTCGAGCATGGGTCAGCTCGCGGTGGGGTCGACGATCTCGGTGATGCGCAGGCCGAAGTCCTCGTCGACGACCACCACCTCACCCCGGGCGATCAACCGCCCGTTGACCATGAGGTCGGCCGGGCTCCCGGCCGCACGGTCGAGCTCGAGCACGGCGCCCGGCGAGAGCGCGAGCAGCTCACGCACGGTCATGCGGGCGCGACCGAGCTCCACGGTGAGCTCCATGTCGACCCCGTGCAGCATCTCGATGCCGCGACTCGGGGACGTGCTGGTCACGCCGGCCGGTGTGGCGACCCCGGAGGCGGAGATGAAGGCCGGCGCCACCGGGTCCGGGGCGGGCTCGGCGAGGAGCGTGTCCGAGATCAGCAGAGCGGCGGCGAAGCCGGTGCCCATCAGCGGGACGACCGTCAGCGGGCCGCCCAGGTCCGAGACGAGCAGCTCGAGAGCGAGCTCGCGCGCGGCCTCGGCGTTCGAGCCGAAGCTGGCCGCGGCCGCGTCGATCGCGGGCTGCAGCGTCGAAGCGAGGTCCAGGCCTCTGAGGGGACTGGAGTCGAGGACCGAGACGAGCTCTTCGCCGACGAGGATCGCGAGGTGTCCCTGCAGCCCGGGGAGCTGCGCGAGGCACCCTGAGGTGTACTCCCCGAGGAGCTGGGCAGTGGCCGCGGTGGGCTCCCCGACCAACAGGCTGGTCACCGAGGGCAGCACCGCGGCGGCCTCGGTGGCGGCTCGTCGGGCGCGGTCCGCGACGGTGGATCGGCCACCGGTGGGGGCTGTCATCAGGTCGGTCTGCATGGTCATCGTGCCTCCTGGGGGGTGCCCACGATCAGGGCGGCGAGCCGAGGGCCCTTGGCCCCCGGTGTGGCATGGGCGAAGGTGGTGTCGTCGACGGACACCTCGAGCGGAGCGGCTGCCGGGTGGGTCAGCCGCAGGACGTCGCCGATGGCGAGGCCGGCGAAGGTGTCGGGAGAGACCGGCGTCGGGCGGAAGCGGACGGTGACGTCGACCGGGACGGTCTGGAACTGCACCTGGAGCGTGTCGGCCGCCAGGGTGCGCACCGCGCGCTCGCGGTCCGAGACGGGAGCCGGTGCTGCGGCCCGGACCAGGTGGGGGAGCAGGCCGTTGAACGGGAGGCAGAGGGTCATCCGGTACGTCGTGCCGGTGATGCGCAACGCGAAGGCCACCACCACCACGACGTCACTGGCCCCGGCGACCTGGGCGAACTGGGGGCTGTACTCGACGCCGGTGACCACCGGCTCCATCTGCAGCGTGCCGGCCAGGGAGTAGCGCATCTCGCCCAGCAGCCGCCCGACGAACTGGGCCATCACGCCGCCCTCGATCTCCGTCAGGGGCCGCTGCGGCTGCTCGCTCGAGCCTGGTCCACCGAGCATGTGGTCGATCGTGGCCATCGTGGCGGAGAGCGGCAGCTCGAGCATGCATCCGCCGGCGATCGGCTCGGCGGTGAAGATCGAGAGGTAGGTCAGCGTTCCCAGGGCGTCGACGTACTCGGCGTAGCTGCGCTGGTCGATGGACTCGAGCGTCACCTGGCACACGGTGCGCAGCGACGACGTGAACAGAGTCGTGGCCTGGCGAGCGAAGCCGTCGAAGCCGAGCTGCAGGATGCGCGAGTGCTCCCGGGAGAGCTGGATCGGGCGACGGAAGTCGTAGGCCACGGTGGTGGCAGGGGTCGTGCGCAGGCCGGACGTGCGCCCCACACGCGGGGAGGACACGGGAGCACCTGGGTTCACATGTGTAGGGATCGACCCCGGGCCGCGAAACCTGAGAAGAAATCGCCTATTGCGTCACGAATTCCGTGAAATAGACCTGGAGCACCTCGTCGTCGTACCGCTTCTCCAGCTCCTTGAGGAGCTCCTCCTTGAGCTTTCGGCGCACGTTGGGCGCGTTCACCTCGGCGATCGGCTTGCCGCTGAACTCTGCGATCGTCGCGTCCAGGGCCTTGCTGCCGTCGATCTCGGCCTCGGCCTTGTCGGTCATCTGCATCGCGATGCCGATGCGCAGGTAGTGCTCGGCGGCCAGGTTGATCTGGATGGGCTCCAGGGTGATCACCGCACCCGGCTTGGGCGCCGAGGGGGGCTGGGGGCGCAGCATGAACCAAGCGCCGCCACCGGCGAGGCAGAGCACCAGCAAGATCACGACCAGCTTCTTCTTGCCACCCTTCTTGGGTGCCTCCTCCTCCGCGGTGGCACCGGTCTTGGTGTCGGGCTTGGGCATCACGGTGACGCTCATGAGTCTCCTCCTCGTGTCGTCGGGTCCAGGTCGACGCTTCCCATCAGCCGTCTGGTCTCCTCGGGGACCGACGTCTTGACCACGACGTCGACGCGCTTGTTGATCTGCTGCGAGTCGGGGCGCGACGGTGCGATCAGCGGCCTCTCGTGGCCGTACGCCGCGGCGGTCATCCGGGCGTTCGGCACCTTCCCCTCCTCGTTGAGCAGGCGCAGCACCCGCACCGCCCGCGCCGCCGAGAGCTCCCAGTCGGTCGGGAAGTACTTGGGTTGCACCTTCACCTGGTTGGTGTGCCCGTCGACGCTCAGATCCTCGGTGATCTCGGCGAGCACCGGCGCCATCGTGAGGACCACCCGCCGACCGCGGGGCGTGAGCTCGGCGACGTCGTTCTCGAAGACGACGTGCCGCGAGACCAGGCTGAGCACCAGACCGCGCTGGTCGATGACCGCGTGCACGTCCGCGGTGAGTCCTTGGCGGGCCAGGGCCTTCTCGATCCGCTTCCACACCGCCTTGAGGCGGTCCACCTCCGCAGCAGCGGTGGCGCGTCGTCGGTCGGCCGCCAGTCGCTCGGACTTGTTCATGGCCTGGACGAACTTGACCTGCTCGCCCGGTGGCAGGTCCGCGGCCACGGCGCTGGGCGCGATGGGGGCGGCGATAGCGGTGCCGGGCTGCTCGAGGATCGCGCTGCTGCCGTCCATGATCGAGGTCGACTGACCGAAGCCGGCCGCAAGGCCGACCTTCAGCGCGTTGAACTTCTTCTCGTCGACCTGGCTCATCGCGAACATCACGATGAACAGCACCATCAGCAGGGTCACCATGTCCGCGTAGGTCACCAGCCAGCGTTCGTGGTTCTCGTGCTCCTCCTCGTGATGACGGCGACCACGCTTCGACGAGGACATCTCAGGCCGCCTCTGCCGAGCCGTTGGCCAGCAGCGAGCGGAGCTTCTGGGCCACCACCCGGGGGTTGGACCCGGCCTGGATGGCGGCGACGCCCTCGATGGCCACCTCCATCCGGGCCACCTCCAGCTCGCCGAGTCGCTTGAGCCGGTTGCCCAGGGGCAGGAAGATCACGTTCGCCGAGGTGACGCCCCACAGGGTGGCGACGAACGCGGCCGCGATCAGGTGGCCGAGCTCCTCGGGCTTGGCGAGGTTCTCCAGGACGTGCACCAGCCCCATCACGGTGCCGATGATCCCGATGGTCGGGGCATAGGCTCCGGCGTCGGCGAAGAACTTGGCCGCCTGCTTGTCGGCCGACCGCTTGGCGTAGACCTCGGACTCCATGATCTCGCGGAGCTCCTCGGGGTCCGTGCCGTCGATGGCCAGGTTGATCCCGCGCAGCAGGAAGTCGTCCTGCACGGTGTGGGTGGACTCCTCCAGGGCCAGCATCCCCTCACGCCGGGCCTTCTCGGCCAGGGCCACGACCGTTGGCACAAGGTCCGCAGCAGGGGCGACACCGCCGGTGAAGGCCCGCTTCAGCGAGCCGACAGCCGTCTTGGCGTCGTCCATGGTCCCCCCGGCCATGGTGATGAGCAGCGTGGTGCCGAAGACGAGCATGATGGGCGGGAGCAGCAGCAGGCTCATGGGGTTGCCGCCCTCCATCACGTTGGCGGCGATGACGACGCCGAAGCCGCAGGTGATGCCGATAGCCGGTGCGGGGTCCATCAGCCGTCCTCACGCAGTCGTGCGACAGACGCGAGGTGGCTGGCGACCGCGAGCCTGGGCTCGCCCGCCGGGTCCGGGACAGGGGTCTCGACGAGGGGCTCGTAGCTCAGGGCGAGGATCGAGCTGCGGAACGCGCGGATCGCGTGGGTCACGTCGTGGAGCGACTCGAGCACGACGTACTTCTTGCCATCGACGAGCGAGATCACGGTGTCCGGAGTCGAGTCGATGCGCTCGATGAGGTCCGCGTTCAGCATGAACGCAGAGCCGGAGATCCGGGTCAGTGGGATCACTTCGCACCTTCCTAGTGCCAGTTCTTGCGAGGGCCATCCATGACCTCTCAGCTGATCCATCGGCCACCGGCTCGGTGACCTGAGTGGTCGACGTCCGTTTTCTGGACAAAACGGGCGCGGGCCCGGCAGGCCTCGTGGCCTGCCGGGCCCGCTCGGGCACGTGCGTCAGCGCTTGATGTTCACCAGGTCCTCGAGCACCTGGTCGGAGGTGGTGATCACCCGCGAGCTGGCCTGAAAACCGCGCTGGGCCAGGATCAGGTTGGTGAACTCGGCCGCGAGGTCCACGTTCGACATCTCGACCGCGCCCCCGATGAAGGTGCCGCGACGCCCCTCTCCGGCCACGCCCAGCTGGGCCGCGCCCGAGCTCGCGGACTCACGGAAGGCGGTCTCGCCCACCTTCTCCAGGCCCATCGGGTTGCTGAAGTCGGCCAGGGCGATCTGCGCCATGTCGCGCTGGACGTTGTCGGAGAACATGCCGCGCAGCTTGCCGTCGCTCCCGATCGTGAACGAGGTCAGCTGGCCCCCGGGGGGAACCGGCGGGTTCAGCCCCGTGGTGCCGAGCGTGACGTCCGCAAGCCCGCCGGTCGGCTGCCCCGCGTTGTTGAGGGCGAAGCCCTGCACCCGGGCGCCCGAGGGCGTGACGAGGGTGCCGGTGTCGTCGAAGCTGAACGATCCGGCGCGGGTGAAGAGCTGTTCGGGACCCTTCTTGACCACGAACATGCCGTCTCCCTGGACCATCAGGTCGGTCTGACGCCCCGTGGTCTGCGCGGAGCCCTGGATGAAGCTCGTGCTCGTGGTCCCGACCTGCACGCCGAGGCCGATCTGCAGCGGGTTGGTGCCGCCGCGGACCGGTGAGGCAGCCGCAGACCCGGTGAGCATCTGGCTGAGGGTGTCCTGGAAGACGGTCGTGCTGCCCTTGAAGCCGGCGGTGTTGGCGTTGGCGATGTTGTTGCCGGTGACGTCGAGGGCGGTCTGGTTGGCGCGGAGCCCGCTGATGCCGGCGAAGAGTGAGCGAAGCATGGTGGTTCCTTTCGGGTACGACGCCCGTCCGGGCGTCGTGGTGAATGGGTCAGGAGGTACTGGTGGAGGCTGCCGTGCTGCCGTCGGTGACCGACTGGACCTGGGCCATCGGGACCGTGCTGCTCCCGACCGACAGGACCGGTCCGCTGGAGCCGAACGTGACTCCGGTGACCGGACCGGCCTGTGCCGTTCCGGTGGCGTCGGTCCACGAGACCGTGCGTCCCACGAGACCGCTCGCCCCGAAAGCCATCTGCGCCGACACGAGCTCCTTGGTCTGGTCTGCCACGGCCTGCATCTTCTCCAGCGCGGTGAACTGCGCCGACTGGGCTAGGAACTGGCTGGAGTCGGTCGGGTTGCTCGGGTCCTGGTAGCGGAGCTGGGCGACGAGCAGCTGCAGGAACATCTCCTTGTCGCCCTTCTTGGTCGCCGGGGTCGCGGCCGCACTTGCGGCGGTCGCGCCGGCCACGGGGGCACCGAACATCCCTGTGGGTGTTGCCTCTACTGCTGAGACGGTCATGCTTCTCCTCACATGGTCAGGTCCACGCCAGAGGTCTGGGCGCGGTTGAACGGTTGACCCGACCGGGACCGATGGGTCCCCGTCGTGGTCTCGGCGCCGTCCCTGGCGATGTGGCCAGTACCCGTCCCTGGGTGCTGGTGGTTCTGGTTGCGCTGGTTGTCGGTCCCGAAGGCGCCAGGCTCCGTCGAGCCTTCGGTGGAGACCGGTGCCGGAGTGGATCCGGTCCCGGGACCTCCCAGCAGCTCGCGCACCTCGATGCGCGCGGTGTGCGCCCCGGCTGCCTCGAGCATCCGGTGGAGCTCGCCGCTCGACTGGAGGAGCTCGGCGCGGGCGGAGCCGTCAGCAGCGATGCGCACGTGTGCGAGGCCGTCCCGCAGGGTCAGCACCACCCGGACCTCGCCCAACGCCCGCGGGTTGAGGTGCAGGGTCACCCGGTGGATGCCGTCCCCCGTGGTGACCAGCTTGGTGATCTCGGGGAACACCTGGGCGCTGACGTGCTGCGTCGTGGAACCGGGCGTGGTGCCGACCACCGCAGCCGGGCTCGTGGTGCCGTTGGTCGGCTGGACACCGGCCGCGGACAGCGGGACGGCTACCTGCTCGATGGGGGAGTCGGGGTCGCGAGGGGCCGGCGTCGAGGCGGCCCCAGCTGGGGCTGTGGCTGGGGCTGGGGCTGTGGCTGGGGCTGGGGCTGGGGCTGGGGTCGCGGGTGCGGCCGCAGGGTCGGCGGCGTCGGCGGCGGGTGCGCGCCCGCTCGGAGTCAGCGGGCTCGTGGCCGGGGTCGGCGTCGTGGTGGTCGTAGTGGTGGCCGTGTTCGTGGTGGCCGTCGTCGGCGTGGCCGAGGTGGTTGAGGTGGTCGTCGAGGTGGTCGCGGGTGCGGCCGCGGCCCCAGGGGCGTCGGCGGCGACGTCGGCGGCCACGTCGGCGCGACGCGCCCGCTCGCCCGGAGTCAGCGGGGTGGTGGCCGGGGACGGTGTGGCCGGTGTGGTGGCCGGCGTCGTGGTTGGTGTGGTGGCCGGCGTCGTGGTTGGTGTGGTGGTTGGTGTGGTGGCGGGTGTGGTGGCTGGTGTGGTGGCTGGGGTCGTCGTCGCGACCGTGTCCGGAACGGTCGGTGTCGGTGGTGCCGAGGTGAGCACCGGGGACGGTGTCGGGACCGGCACGGGGAACCCGACGGGCAGCGAGACCGGCGTCAGGACCGAGCCGGCCTCCGGGGCGCTCGTGCCGCGATCGTCGCGGGTGGTGCTCGCGTCCTCGGGCTCGGGCTGCTGCCCGACGACGCCTGAGGGCGTGGGATCGGCCTGCGCCGCCTGCAGCTCCCGGGCGATCACGTCGGCGAAGGAGTCGGTCCCGGGGGACGGGGGGCCGACGGTGCCGAGGGCCCTCGTGGGGGTCGGTGCGCCGGGCGTCACCGGGACGGGCGTGGGCATCAGGCCAGGAGTCATCGTGGTCATGCGGCGCTCAGGTTCGCCATCACGTTGCGCACGTAGTTCCTGGTCTCGGGGTACGGCGGGATGCCGTCGTACTTGCGGACCGCACCCGGTCCGGCGTTGTACGCCGCAAGTGCGAGGTCGGTGCGCCCGAAGCTGTCCAGGAGCCCGCGCAGCATCTTCGCCGCGCCGTCGATCGACTGTGCGGGGTCGAAGGGATTCTCGACCCCGAGGCCCTGCGCGGTCGCCGGCATCAGCTGCATCAGCCCACGAGCTCCCGCGCGGCTGACCGCCTGCGGGTTGAACCCGGACTCCTGCTTGGCCACTGCAGCCAGCAGGTCGGCGCTGACGCCGTGCCTGGACGCCGCTGTGTTGAACAGCCGGGCGTAGGGAACATCTGCGCCGACTCCGGCCCCTGCCCCGGCAACCCCGGGCGTCGCCGTCGTCGAGGTCGGCTGGTCGACGAGAATGCGACGAATGTGCGTCGGAGTCTCGTAGACCTCGCCGACCCGGACGTCCTTGCCCGGCCGCGGCGCCTCGATCATCTGGTTGTTCCCGAGGTAGATGCCGACGTGGTGGACCGGGGAGCCGAAGGCGAGCACGTCACCGGGCCGGGCCTGGGCCAGGCTCGCCACCGGCGTGCCGGCAGTGGCCTGCTGACCAGAGACTCGCGGCAGGTCGTAGCCGAGGTTCTTGTAGACCAGCTGCACCAGACCGGAGCAGTCGAGTCCCTTCTGCGGGTCGGTGCCTCCCCACACGTAGGGGATTCCGAGATACTTGCGGGCCTCCGCCACGACCTGGTCCCCGGAGGGGGTCGCGCCGGTCGAGGCGGCCGTCGCCTGCCCCAAGGCGTCGGCGAAAGCAGTGGAGCCGGAGCCACCGACCGCCGACTGCGGTGCCAGCATGGCCAGCTGGGTCTGCAGCTGCTGGATGCGGGCGGTGACGTCGATGACACTCATCTGCCTGCACCCGTCCGGTCACGACGCCAGAGCTGCCCGGCGATCTCGTCGAGCTCCTGCGCCTCCTTGCGCTTGTCCTCCGCACGCGACTCCACCATCCGGTGATCCTGGAGCAGCTCGATCGCCGCGAGCCGGGACTTGTGGTGCTGCCAGTGACCCAGCGCCGTCACGGCCAGCGTCTCCGAGGTGGTCAGGATGTGCCGAGCGCCGGTGAGCGCGGACCCCAGCGCCAGCATCGAGGCGCGGGCCAGCAGGAACTCCTTCGTGTCGGACTCCTGCGACACCGCGACAGCGCCCAGGCGGTCGTCGAGCTCGGTGACGCGGCCACGCCGCGCCTCGGCCTCGGCCAGCGCCTGCTGCAGACCGAAGCGGCTGTCCTGCTCACGGATCGAGCGGACCCGGGCGACGGCCTGAAGGCCGGCGGAGAGGGAGGTCGCCATCACGCCACCAGCTCGTGCAGTCGCGCCCAGGTCGCGGCGAGGGGAGTGGAGTCGTCCATGTCCTGCTGCAGGAAGTCCTCGATCTGCGGCATCAGCGCGAGTGCGGCGTCGGCGTTCGGGTCCGCCCCGGACACGTAGGCGCCGATCTCGACCAGCTCGCGCACGTTGCGGTGGGCTGCCAGGAGCCTGCGCAGACGAACGGCGTCGCGACGCTGCTCGATGGTGGTCACCGAGTTCGTCAGGCGTGAGATGGACTCCAGGACGTCGACGGCCGGGAAGTGTCCCGCCGTGGCGAGACGTCGGCTGAGCACGACGTGGCCGTCGAGGATGGAGCGAGCCGTGTCTGCGATCGGGTCCTGCATGTCGTCGCCCTCGACCAGCACGGTGTAGATGCCGGTGATGCTGCCGTGCTCGCTGGTGCCTGCGCGCTCGAGCAGCCGGGGGAGCAGCGTGAACACGCTCGGCGGGTAGCCGCGCGTGGCCGGAGGCTCGCCGGCGGACAGACCGATCTCCCGCTGGGCCATCGCGACCCGGGTGAGGCTGTCCATCATCAGGACGACGTTCTGGCCGCCGTCACGGAACCACTCGGCGATGCGGGTGGCCACGAACGCGGCCCGCAACCGCTCCACGGGCGGAGCGTCGGAGGTGGACACCACGACGACGGAGCGAGCGAGCCCCTCGGGTCCGAGGTCCTGCTCGATGAACTCGCGCACCTCACGACCTCGCTCACCGATCAGGGCGATCACCGAGACGTCCGCGTCGGATCCGCGCGCGATCATCGAGAGCAGGCTCGACTTGCCGACGCCGGATCCGGCCATCACGCCGATCCGTTGACCCCGGCCGCACGGGGTCAGCGAGTCCAGCGCCCGCACACCGAGCGCGACAGGGGTGTCGATCCGCGTCCGGCTCAGGGCGCCGGGCGCCCGGTTCTCGACAGGGCTCCAGGCAAGCGAGTCCAGACTCGGACCACCGTCGATGGGACGGCCCAGTCCGTCGAGGACCCGCCCGCGCAGCTCCTCACCCACGCGGATCCGCAACGGCCCGCCGCCGTGGCGGACGAGCGCGCCGATCGTCAGCCCGTCGGTGGAGCCGAGGGGTAGGCACACCAGGCCCGCGGGACCACTGGCCGCCACCTCGGCCAGGACGGGGGTGAGACCCTCGATCTCGAGCAGGTCTCCGACCGCGGCGTCGAGGCCGCTGACTCGCAGCTGCAGTCCGAGCAGCTCCACGACCCGACCGAGGGCGAGCGGTTGCACGGCCACGTGCGCACGGCTGGTCAGGGCGGTCGTCAGCGCGCTCATCCGAGCACCTCGCGCAGCCGGGCGAGGGCGCCGTCGATGTCGAGGCTCAGGGCGTGGTCGCTGAGCTCGACCACGGCGTCGGCACGGCTCAGTCCGGCATCCGCCACCAGACGGAGCCCGACGTCGGAGAGCTGCCCACCGGATGCGGTCGCGACCAGGCTCGGGTGCAGTCGCACGGTCACGATGTCCTTGGAGTCCGCCAGGTCCCGGGGCAGCGCCCGCACCACCCGGCGTACGACGTCGGCGTCGGACTCGTGCCTGAGCTCGTGGCCGACCAGCTCCTCGGTCAGGGCCAGGGCCAGCTCCGAGGCCTGCTCCTCCAGAGCCGTGCAGGTCGCGTCGGCCAGCGCGAGCATCCGCGCCGTGGCCTCGCGCAACCCCGCGAGCGCCTCGTCGTGCTCGGCCCGGAAGCGTGCGTCCGCCTCGGCCCGGGCGCTCGCAGCGGCCGTCTCGCTCAGCGCCGCGGCGGCTTGGGCCTTGCGCCTGCCCTCGGACCAGCCGATCGCGTAGCCCTGTGACCGAGCGGCCGTCCAGGCCTTCTCGGCGAGCTCGTCGAAGACCGACTCGGCAGGTCCGTCCCCGAGGACCGTGCGTCCACCGAGGCGGGTCCAGGCACCCTGACGCAGGTCTGGGGTGTGCATGGTGGTCACGGTGGCGGCGGCGTCCGCGCGGACAGCGCGAGGCTCAGACGATGAAGTCATCATCGCCTCCTCGCCGGATGACGACCTGACCCTGCTCCTCCAGCGTGCGGATGACGCGGATGATGGCCTGCTGGGCCTCCTCCACCTGCGCCAGCCGGACGGGGCCGAGGATCTCGACCTCCTCCAAGAGGTTCTCCGCGGCCCGCTCCGAGAGGTTCGAGGTGATCTTGGTGCGCACCGTCTCGCTGACGCCCTTCAGGGCCAGCGCGAGGTTGCCCGTGTCCACCTCGCGCAGCACCAGCTGCACCGAGCGGTCCTCGACGTCGACGATGTCCTCGAACATGAACATCCGGCTCTTGACCTCGTCCGCCAGGGCGGCGTCGAGAGCCTTGAGCCCTTCCACGATGTGCCGCTCGGTCGCGCGGTCCGCACGGTTGATGATCGTGACCAGCGGGTCCACCCCACCGACCCGCGTCATCTCGGTCGGCTGGAGCATCGAGGACATCTTGCGTTCCAGAGTGCTCTCGACCTCCCTGATGATGTCGGGCGCGGTGCGGTCCATCACCGCGATCCGGTGCGCGACCAGGGCCTGCTGGCTCGCCGGCAGCGCCGAGAGGAACGCGGAGGCGTTGTCGGGGGGGAGGTGCGCGATCACCAGGGCGATGACCTGCGGGTGCTCGTCACCGATGAACGACAACAGCTGAGCCGGCTCGACGCTGTGCAGGAACTGGAACGGCTTCTTCACGGCCGCGGCCTTGAGCCGGTCCATCACCGCTCCGGCCCGCTCGACCCCGAGCGACTCCTCGAGCAGCTGCTTCGCGACGCCCAGGCCACCCTGGGCGCTGTGGGCGCGCGCGACCAGCAGCGCGCGGAACTCGTTGAGCACCTGGGCGGTCTCCTCGGCAGTGACGGAGTCCAGTCGCGCGATCTCCGTGGAGATGCTCTCCACCTCGGCCTCGGACATCTGGCCCAGCAGCAGGCTGGCCCGCTCACGGCCGAGCTGGAGCAGCAGGATGGCAGCCTTGCGGATCCCGAGGGACCCTGCGGCGGTGATCGTCACGGACGCTCCACCAGCCAGCCGCGCAGCAGGGTCGCGACGTCCTCGGGCTGGCTCTCGACGAGGGCCGCGAGCTCGGCGTTCAACATGTCCTGCTCAGTGGGCGCGTGGGCACCTTCGAGGCTGAGCAGGGTGGAGGCGGGGGAGGCCAGGGCACCCGCCCGACGCTCGTCGACCAGTGCCCGGGCGGTGGCGTCCTCACGCAGCTGCTCCACGACGTACGTCGTGGCCTCCTGGCGCTGCTTGGTGCGCTTGCGACCGCGCAGCCAGGCGATCACCACGGCGCCCAGCAGCAGCAACCCGAGTGCGGTGTTGCGGATGTAGGACATCTCGCGCTCGTGCTTGGCGGCCGCCGCTTCGGACTTCAGGGCCGAGGCGGCCTGAGTCTCCAGAGTCCGGTCGAAGGGGAGGATGGACAGGTGCGACGTGTCGCCGCGCTTGGGGTCGATCCCGATGGACGAGGCAACCATCTGCTCGATCTCCTTGGGGTTGGTCCCGGCCGCTGCCGTCCGGTCGATGACCATCCCGATGTGCAGCGCGTCGATCCCACCGGGAGCGACCTCACGACGCTCCGTGGTGGAGTCGAGCGCGTTGTCGGCCCGGGCGGACTTCTTGACGTAGCCCGAGCTGCCGGTGCCGCTCGTGCCGCCCAGACCGGTCGTTGGGTCCATCTGCCCGTCGGGGCCGACGACTCCGCCCGGCACCTGGCCACCGGCCCCGCCGGTGTAGGTCTCGCTGTCGGTCGCCGTGGAGAGGGTGAGTCCCTTGGGGTCGGCCTGCTTGAACGTGCGCAGCTCCTGCACGGACTTGTCGAAGTTGAGGTCGGCGGTCACCTGCACGCTGGAGTTGCCGGGGCCCAGCACCCGATCGAGCATGTTCTGCACCCGGGTGACCATCTGGTTCTCGAACGCCGTGACCTCCTGGTTGCGGTCGCCGACGGCGGCGCCGTCGGTCCCCGCCGTGGCCGAGAGGAGCTTGCCGGTGGAGTCGGCCACCGTCACCTTGTCGGGGGAGAGCCCGTCGATGCTCGAGGCAACCAGGTTCACCACGGCCTGCACCTGGCCCGCGTCCAGGGTCGTGCCCGGCTTGCTGGCGATCAGCACCGAGGCGGTGGCCGGCTCCTGCTTGTCGGCGAAGATCTGCTTGGCCGGCATGGCCAGGTGCACCACGGCGGTGTCCACGCCGTCGAGGGCGCCGATCGTCTTGGACAGCTCCCCCTCCATCGCGCGCTTGAAGTCTGTCTGCTCCTTGAACTGCGAGGTGGACAGGTCCTGGTTGTCGAGGATGGAGTAGCCGCCGTCGCTGCCGCTGGGCACGCCGTCACCGCTGAGCTTGATCCTGGTCTTGTACACGTCCGCCTGCGGCACCATGACCGTCGAGCCGTCGTTGGTGATCTTGTACTGGATGCCCTGGGCGTCGAGCTCGTCGATGACCGCAGAGGCGTCAGTGCCGGAGAGGTTGCTGAACAACGGCGCATAGGTGGGCGCGGCCACCCAGCGGAAGACCAGCACCGCCGCCAGCAGCAGTGCACCGGTGCCGATGACCGCGACGGCCTTCTGCCCGGCGGAGAAGCCGAGGAACGTGCGCTGGTAGCGCTGCGCTGCCCGGACCAGGGTGTCCCTCATCAGACCTGCATCCTCAGGATCTCGTTGAACGCCTCGAGTGCCTTGTTCCGCACGGCGACGGAGAGCTGCGTGGTGACCGAGGCCTCGGTGGCGGCGATCGTGTACTGGTGGATCGCGTTCAGGTCACCGGTGGCGGCCTGGACGGCGAGTCCTTCGCTCTTGTGCTGGACCGCCTCGAGACGGTCGATGCCGTCGAGCACCATGTTCCCGAACTCGTGCCCCGGGTCGGCGACGGACGCAGCACCGGACGCGGAGGTGGGAGCGGCGGGGGCGCCCGCGCTCGAGACCCCGACCTGGGGAGCGAGGTACGGCGTGAAGCCGACGCCCTCGATGCCGGAGACGCTCATCAGCCGCGTCCGATCCCGAGCGCCGACGCATAGGTCTCCTGGGCGTCCTTGGTGACCTGCACCGACGCCTGGAAGCCGCGTTGCGCCATCACCAGCTGGCTCATCTGGGACGCCAGGTCGACCTCCGGGGCGCGCACGTTGCCGTTCGCGTCAGCCAGCGGGTTCTCCGGGGAGTACTCGAGACGCCCCTGAGGGTCGCTCACCGCGATGCCGGCCACGCCGACGCCGCCGCCGGGCAGTGCCTCGACCTGGAGCATCTGGGCCTGGAAGGCGTTCTGCGAGGTCGGCTTGACGGTGTTGATGTTGGCGATGTTGTTGGCCAACGCGTCCAGCCAGGACTGGTGCACGCCCAGGCTCGAGCCGGCGATGCGCAGCATGTCGAAGGCACCCATCAGGCGCTGCCGAGGGAGTCGCGGAGGATCTGGTAGTGGTCGTTCACGGCGCGGCTGAGGACCTGGTACTGGTACTGGGACTGGACCGCCGCGACGGTCTCCTTGCGCAGGTCCACGTTGTTGCCGTTCGCGCCGACGGGCGTCGCGGTGGCAGTGGTGGTGGGTCGCGGAGCCTCGGCGGAGCCGCGCTCGAAGCTGCCGTCCGAGATGGCTGAGCGCAGGGCGCCCTCGAAGTCGACGCTGGTCGCGCGGAAGCCGGGGGTGTCGACGTTGGCGATGTTGTCAGCGATCACGCGCTGACGGAACGCGACCCCGTCCAGTGCCGAGCTGAGCACACGGCTGACGGAGTCCAGGGCGACCAAGGACACGGGCTTGCCTCCGCTGAAGCGATGACGATGCCGGTCCTTCGGCGGGGGTGAGCAGTCCTTGCTCCGTGGACTGATCGGCACTTCGTTGCCCGAGTTGAGGTGATTTCAGGGAAATCTTCCAGTTTCTCGGGAGGAGGCGTCCGAACTGGGTCAGGTGGTCAGGTCGACGTACGCCGGCGTGCTGGTCGTGCTGGTGACCTGCGCCACCTGAGAGGCAAAGCTGCGCTGCCGGTTGCACCGTTGCAGGGCTCGGGCCATCGACACGAGCACCGCAGCCTGACGCTCGTGCAGCTCCTGGGCGCGGGGAAACAGGTGGAGGGGCATCGTGCCGGCGAGCTGGGGCACCGACCAGTCCTCCTGGTCGAAGGACTGCGTGGCCCCGAGCAGGCGCTCGGCGCGGATGACGTCCAGCTCCAGACGGTCCAGCTCGACCTCCCAGGCCAGCGCGCGCCGCTGCTCCTCCGCGGCGCTCATGCCGACTGGGCCGGTGCGTGGGTGACCTGCAGCGCGGCCTCGCGCCAGGTGTCGGCGATCCCCACGGCCACGGTCAGGCAGTGCTCGGTCACGTCGCGGTCCTGGCGGACGTTCGCCGAGACCAGCTGGTGGAACAGGTGGTCGTAGAGGGCCGCGAGCTGCTCGCCTCCGTCGAACCCGTCGGTCTTGAGGCTGCCGCGCAGCTCGCAGACGATCGCCTGGGCGTGGATCAGCTGGTTGTGCGACTCCTGGCGGTCACCGGACTCCTGGGCACTCAGCCCCCGCTGGACGTCGAGGACCAGCCGGTCGCAGAGCATGACCAGCAGCCGGACCGGGTCCGCGGTCCGCACCGAGGCTTCCATGTAGGCAGTACGTGCGTTGTTCATCATGAGGCGCCTTCCTTAGCTTCCCGATGACTTGGACAACGAGCTGAGCTGGCCCGAGAGCCAGGAGGACTGGCTGTTCAGCTGGCTCAACGCGGTCTCGAGTGCGCTGAACTGCCGCTCCAGCGAGCTCCGGCGCAGCTCCAGACGGCGGTCCCACTGCTCGATGCCGTCCTGGAGCCGGTCGATCCCGGTGCTGCGCCCCGTGGCGGCGGTGGTGATCGTCCCCGTACGTGAGTCACTGGCACCGGTTGCCACCGTTGCGACGCGCCCGGCGAAACCGCCGACACCGCCGAGGCTCTCGGTCACACCGGCCGCATCGGCCGCGTAGGCGGCAGCGAACTTCGCCTCGTCGAGCACGAGCTTGCCGTAGCGATCGGTCTGGATGCCGATGCCAGCCATGGTGCTGCCGTCTGCGGGATAGACGCTGCTCAGCAGCGACGTGCGGAGGTCGCGCACGCCAGCCTCACCGGCGAGGGCGCCGGAGGTCTTCGTGGTCGCGTTGTACTTCGTCTGCGTGTCGATCTCGCTCAGCGCGGAGTTGACGGCGTCGACGAGCGACCTGACCGCCCCCAGGGCCTTGGCCGCGTCGCGGGAGACGGTGACGTCGACGGTGCTCCCGACGGCCGCGGTGGAGATCGTGATGCTGAGCCCGGGCAGGATGTCGGAGAAGGTGTTGGTGGCCGAGTGCACGGAGTCGCTGCCGAGAGTGATCGCGGCGTCGCGTCCCTGCACCACGGTGGCGCCGTCCAGCAGGTCGCTACCGTCGGCGGCGCTGAGGCCCACGGTGCTGGCGATCCCGGTCGTGGTGGACTGGACGATCAGCCGGTAGGCACCTCCGTCGAGCTTGAGGGTCGCGGCCGAGACTCCGGTCCCGCCGGCGTTCAGGGCGGTGACCAGGGAGGCGAGGGTGCCGTCTCCTGCGTCGACCTGCCGAGTCGAATCCCCGACGGTGAGGCTCACCGTGTGCTTGCCGTCGGCGTCGACCGGCACCACGACGTCGGTCGGGGCTGCGGTGGCGCTGAAGGTGAGTCTGCCGGCGACGGCCACGGAGTCGACCTGGAACGAGAGGCTGCCGACCGAGGTGCCGGAGGTGGTGGCCACCGTGACGCCCGCGTGCGAGCTGGTGGCGGTGATCGGGGACCAGGCAGCCGGCTTGGTGAGGCCCGTGGCCTGGGTGGCGAGCGAGGCGAACTTCGCGTTCAGGTTCTGCAGGACCTTCAGGACCGACTGCTCGGTGCTGACCTGCGACTTCAGGCGGTTCTGGGAGGTCGCCTCGAGCTGCATGAGCTGGTTGACGATCGTGGCGGTGTCGAGCCCGCTGACGAGTCCGCTGACGCTGGCGGTGGCCATCGGCTCCTCCTCGGACCTGGTGGCGGTGGACAAAGGTGCTCCGGCGGGGAGCGAGTCGGACTCACTCCCCGCCGCAGTGTCGTGCTGGGTTCAGCTGGTGCTGCTCACGTGTGATCAGCGGAGCAGCTGCAGGACACCCTGAGGAGCCTGGTTCGCCTGCGCGAGCATCGCCGTGCCGGCCTGCGAGAGGATGTTCGAGCGGGTGAAGTTGACCATCTCGGAGGCCATGTCGGTGTCCCGGATCCGGGACTCCGACGCGGACAGGTTCTCGATGGCGACGTTCACCGAGTTGATGGTGTGCTCGAACCGGTTCTGCAAGGCACCGAGCTTGGCGCGCTGCGTCGAGATGGCCGTGACCGCGGTCTGCACCGTGGTGCTGTCGGTGATCAGGGCTGCGGAGACGTCCACGGCCTTGAGTGCGGCGGCGCCGTCGACGGTGATCTTGTCCGCGGCGTCCGAACCGACCTGGAAGACCAGGTCCGTACCGCTGAAGAGCTTCACCCCGTTGAACTTGGTGTTGTCGGTGATCCGGGTGATCTCGGTCTTCAGAGCCGTGAACTCGTCGGAGAGCGCGGCCTTCGACTCGGTGCTCTGCGTGCCGTTGGCGTTCTGGACGGCGAGCTCGTTCATGCGCTGCAGCATGCTGTGAACCTCGGTCAGGGCGCCTTCAGCGGTCTGGGCGACCGAGATGCCGTCCTGGGCGTTGCGGACGCCGACCTTGAGTCCGCCGACCTGCGAGCGCAGGCCCTCGGAGATGGCGAGGCCGGCTGCGTCGTCCGCGGCGCGGTTGATGCGGAATCCGCTGGACAGCTTCTCCAGCGACTTGGACATCTGGCCCTGGGTCACCGACAGGTTGCGGTAGCTGTTGAAGGCGTCGATGTTCTGGTTGATGCGAAGACTCATGATGGTTTCCTTCCTGGATGAGTCGCGTTCCGGAGCCCGTCCTTGGGTTCCACAGGTGCTATCGGCGGAGGACCGCCGGACCTGAAGCTTTTTCTAGATAAATCGGACAATCAGGCGATTTCGTCGAGCGCGCGCAGGTGTGCCGGCCGACGCCCCCCGGCCGTGTGTCGCGCCGCGACCGCGGCGTAGTAGGACTCCCGACGGCGGGCGGCGCAACCGTTGACGCGCTCGACGGCCGGTGCCTCCAGGTCGGGCTCGAGCTCGCGGTGCAGCACTCCGCGCAACAGGAGCAGTGCCTCGGCGCGCATCTGGGAGACGCGTGACTCGCTGACCCCCAGGCTCGTCGCGATCTCTGCCATCGGGCGCTCGGCGAGGAAGTACTCCTGGACGACGACACGCAACCGCTCCGGCAGCTCGACCACGGCCTCCATCAGGTAGGTGAGGCGCTCACGGTGCTCGATGATCTCGGCGGGGGAGGCGTCCGAGGAGGGCAGCAGGTTCTCGCCGTCGAACTCCTCGGTGCCCTGCAGGGAGAGCACCTGTGCGCGGGAGATGTCGTCGTCGTTGCGGGTGATCTCCTCCACCGGCACCCCGAGGGTCGAGGCGATCTCCGCCTTGCTGGGGACCCGGCCCAGCGAGGCTGCGAGAAGAGAGCGCGTCTCGTCGAGGTCGCGCGCCTTGCGGCGAACGGAGCGGGAGGCCCAGTCGACGCTGCGCAGCTCGTCGAGGATGGCGCCCCGGACCCTGGTGGCGGCGTACCGGGCGAACGGCACCCCGCGCTCCGGTTCGTAGGCGCGGGCAGCGAGCACGAGTGCCATCAGGCCGGCGGAGGTGAGGTCCTCACGGCTGACGTGAGCAGGGACGCGGGACATGGTGTCGCGGACGATGTGGGCCACCAGCGGCATCTGCTGGGTGACGATCTCATCGATAGAATTGTCCGTTTGGGGGGTCTTTGTCTCAGGCACGAGGGATACCTTGCGTGACTGGTATATGCCAGAAGTCGGGATTCGCCGGATTGACACCCTTCAAATATGAATTGAGGACCAATGTCCCGGACCACCTAGTCCGAACGGGTCATGTTTGAGGGGTCTGTTCGGCGGATTGCTAAGTTCCGCGCCGGCCCTGCCGAAGGACTACCCGAAGCGACCCTCGAGGTCGGTGACCACTAGGGAGTCCTCATGGAGAAGCTGTCACAGATCCTGTGGCGCGAGCGGGAGCTCCTCGACTCCCTGCTGTTCAAGCTGGAGGTCGAGCAGCTGGTCCTCAGTGCCGGCCGCTCGCGCTGGCTGATGAAGGCCGCGTCCGAGGTCGAGTCGGTGCTGCACAGGCTCCGCCAGACCGAGGTCCTGCGGGCCGTGGCCGCCGATGACGCTGCGATGTCGATCGGGCTCGAGCAGAACCCGAGCCTGCGCGCCCTCGCGGAGGCCCTGGACGAGCCATGGCAGTCGATCATGATGGATCACCGCGAGGCGTTCTACCAGGTGAGCAAGGAGATCAGCGCCCTGGCCGACACCAACCGGGAGCTGCTCACGGCGGGGCTCCGCTCGGCGCGGGAGACCTTGCTGAGTCTCGACGAGGCCACCGCGGGCTACGACCCTGCTGGGGCAGTCGTGGTGGAGCGCTCCCACCAGCGGCTGGTCGACCGGAGTCTGTGAGATGAGCGGCTCGTTCTCCTCCCTCAACGGCGCCTTGAGTGCGCTGCGCTACAACCGGGTCGCCATGGACGTTGCCAGTGGCAACATCGCCAACGTGTCGACCGACGGCTACGCGCGACGGAAGGTGGAGGCCGCCGCAGTCGGAGGACCGGCCCAGATCGCGCTCTGGTCGCGGTACGACGGATCGGGTGACGGCGTCAAGGTCACCGGCATCACCCGGATGACCGATGTCCTTCTCGATGCGCGCGTCCGCGCCGAGCACGGCACCCAGAGCTATCTGAGCGTGCGCCAGACGGTGCTGGAGCGGGTGGAGCAGGGCATCGGTGAGCCGGGTGACGACGGAGTCTCCGCCGCACTGGCCCAGTTCCGTGCCGCGTGGCACGACCTGGCCAACAACCCTGCCGGTGGCGCCGCCCGTAGCCAGGTGCTGGCTCGCGGCGAGACCCTGGTGCAGGCACTGGCGTCGCAGAGCCGCAACGTCGACATGGAGGCCGCCTCGCAGCGCGGGCACCTGGTCTCGGTGGTGGACCAGGTCAACTCGGTGGCCTCGGGCCTGGCCGACACCAACAAGGCCATCGCCGCCGGCACCATGGCGGGGACCGACGTCTCCGTGCTCCTGGACAGCCGGGACCAGCTTGCGCTGCAGCTCTCCGAGCTGACTGGGGCTACGGCCACGATCCGCAGCGACGGTGGCGCCGACGTGATGCTCGGTGGGGTGTCGCTGGTCAGCGGCAAGGACGCCGGCGTCCTCTCCATCGCCACCGGCATCACACCCGCCGGCGGGGCGGACGGCAACCCGATCAGCTTCTCGATCTCCAACGGTGGCCTCAGCGCCGCAGTCACTGGCCGGATCGGTGGCGAGGGCGGCGGCGTCGCTGAGCTGCTCGACATCACCCTGCCCGCGCACCGCCTGGGTCTGGACGCGGTCGCCGTGGAGCTGGCCGACACGGTCAACACCCAGCACCAGGCCGGGTACGACGCGGCCGGGAACGGCGGTACGGCCTTCTTCGCCTACGACCCCGGATCTCCTGCCGCCACCTTGAGGGTGGCCCTCACCGATCCTGCCCAGGTCGCCGCCTCGTCCGTACCCGGAGGTGGGCTCGACTCGGGCAACGCAGACCGACTGGCTGCTGGTGGCGCTGTGGAGGGTCGCTACCAGCAGCTGGTCGCCGGGTTCGGGAGCACGGTCCTCGCCGCGCGCCGTGCCGGGGCCAACCAGCAAGCCCTGACCAACCAGTTCGACAACGCCCGTGAGCAGCTCGCGGGAGTCAACCTCGACGAGGAGATGGTGAACCTGATGACCGCGCAGCGGGCCTACGAGGCCGCGTCCAGGGTGATGTCCACGATGGACTCGGTGCTGGACACGCTGATCAACAGGACGGGTCTGGTGCGCTGATGGCGATCACCCGGATCACCCAGCGGATGATGACCGACCGCTCCCTCGGCTCGTTGCAGGCCAACCTCGGCCGGATGGCGAAGCTGCAGGAGCAGCTGTCCACGGGACGCGTGCTGAACCGGCCCTCTGACTCACCGAGCGACACCGTCTCGGCCATGCGGATGCGCGCCTCGATCGCGGCCACCCAGCAGCACCAGCGCAACGCTGAGGACGCGAAGTCGTGGCTGACTCAGATCGACTCCTCCCTGGGCACCGCCACGAACGCGCTTCAGCGCGCCCGCGAGGTCTCTCTGACCGCTGCCAACACCACGACGGGTGGGGCGGCGCGCGAAGCACTGGCTGCTGAGATCGACCAGATCCGGGCGGGCCTGGTCACGACCGCCAACACCAGCTACCTGGGCCGACCGGTCTTCGGGGGCGTCACCGCCGGCGCCGTCGCCTACGACGCCTCGGGAACCTACGTAGGGCAGCCGGGTGAGGTCAACCGCACGATCGGCGACGGCGTCCGGGTCCGGGTCGACGTGGACGGTGCCGCTGCCTTCGGCCCCGCCGGCGACTCGATGTTCGACCACCTCACGGCGGTCGCCGCAGCCGTGCGGGCCGGTGACGACGTCGCGCTGCGCACCGGCCTGGGGCAGATGTCCAGCGACCTGGACCGGCTCACCACCGTGCGGGCCCAGGCGGGCAGTGTCTACAACCGGGTCGACTCGGCGCTCAGCTCCGGAGCGGACACCGAGCTCCGACTGAGGTCCTCGCTCTCGAACATCGAGAACGCCGACCTTGCCGAGGTCGTGGTCAACCTGAAGATGCAGGAGGGTGCCTACCAGGCGGCTCTCGGCGCCACGGCACGTGTCATCCAGCCGAGCCTGATGGACTTTCTGCGATGATCGCGACCATGGCGACGCCGGTCGCCACGAGAGACCACGAGAACAGGGACGTCATGTCACCAGAGCTGCCGGTCATCGAGTTCGTGCAGCCGATGCCCGGCTTCGCCGAGCGGCACCGGTTCGCGCTCGTCCAGCTCGACGACGCCGGGGTCCTGTGCGCGCTCCGGTCCCTCGACGACCCGGATCTGCGCTTCCTCGTGGTGCCGCCGGTGACGTTCTTCCCCGACTATGCCCCGGTCGTCGGCGAGGACACCGTCGAGGAGCTCGAGATCGGCTCGGTCGACGACGTCTTGATGCTGGTCGTTCTGAACGCCGGTGGGTCGCTGAGCACGACCACGGCCAACCTGGCAGCGCCCGTGCTGGTGAACCTGATCACGCGTCGGGCCAAGCAGGTCATCCTCGACGATCCGGGCTTCTCGGTCGCCGTACCGCTCACCGCTGCGTGAATCCGGACCGCGCTCGGCGCCGGACGTGTAGTTTTGCCGCATGTTGGTTCTGAGCCGTCGCGTCGGTGAGAGCGTCGCCATCGGCGACGACGTCGTGGTCACCGTCCTCGAAGCGCGCGGTGACGTCATCCGCATCGGGATCGCGGCGCCGCGCTCGGTAGCGGTGCACCGGGCCGAGCTCCTGGTCGAGCTCGAGCGCAGTAACCAGCAGGCGGCCTCGCCGAGCGAGGACGCGGTGAAGTCGCTCAGCGACGCGCTGCGCCGACGCGGGTAGGAGGTCAGCGGCGCTGTCGCGCCGCGACGAGAGCGGCCTGGGTCCGGCTCCGGACGTCGAGCTTGGCGAGGATCTGCGTGACGTGGTTGCGCACGGTCTTCTCCGCGACGAACAGCCGGGTGGAGATCTCGCGGTTGCTCAGCCCCTCGCCGATCAGGTCCAGGATGTCGTGCTCCCGTTCGGTCAGGCGGCGCACCAAGGGCGCGTCGCTGCGCTCGAGCAGCTCGGCCGCTCCCCCCAGGTCGAGCAGGCGGTGCCCGCCCGCCACCGAGACCACCGAGGCGCTCAGGCGGGCGGCGTCGCTGCTCTTGGGGAGGACGCCGCTGGCGCCGGCGAGGACCGCCGAGCGAACCGTCTCCACTCCGTCCGCGGCCGTGAGCACCAGCCCGCGCACCGAAGGGCGGGCGGCGCGGACGCGGCGGTAGATCTCGAGCCCGCTCTCGTTCCCGACGCGAGTGTCGAGCACGACGACATGGGGCTCGAGGGCGGTGATCTGGTCCACCACGGTGCTCGAGCTCCCGGACTCTCCGACCACGTCGATGCCCCCGTGCCCTTCGAGAACCGCACGCACACCCGCCCGGAGCACTTCGTGGTCGTCGAGCAGGTAGACGCGGATGCGCTCCCGGGTCGGCACCCCAGAGTTGTATCCCGTTTCGAGGCCGCCCCGTGCGCATTTGACGAGATTGCCGTTGCTTTCGAGCCGCCCTGGGCCTCGCCTCGGCGCCGGCCGGCCCCGGCGGTGCGGGACAATGGCCGCATGAGCGACCTGATCGACACCACGGAGATGTACCTCCGCACCATCTACGAGCTCGTGGAGGAGGGCATCGTGCCGTTGCGCGCCCGGATCGCGGAGCGGCTGCACCAGAGCGGGCCGACCGTCAGCCAGACCGTCGCCCGGATGGAGCGTGACGGTCTGCTCACCGTCGAGGGTGACCGCCACCTCCAGCTCACGACCGAGGGCAACAGCCTGGCGACGCGGGTGATGCGCAAGCACCGGCTGGCCGAGCGGTTGCTGTCCGACGTGATCGGGCTGGACTGGGAGCTGGTCCACGAGGAGGCGTGCCGCTGGGAGCACGTGATCAGCGAGAACGTCGAGCGACGGCTGCTCGACCTGTTGGACCACCCCACCGAGTCGCCCTACGGCAACCCGATCCCGGGCCTGGCCGAGCTCGGCGAGGAAAGTCCCGGGGAGCAGTTCCGCGACGGCGTCCAAGCCCTGACCACCGTCGTCGGGGAGGAGTCCAGGCGCGTCCGGGTACGCCGGATCAGCGAGGAGATGCAGAAGGACGAGGTGCTGATGGGTGCGCTGCGCCGGGCAGGCGCCATCCCGGGGGCCGTCATCGCGGCCGTCTCCACACCGGAGGGCGTGCTCCTCGGCAGCTCAGGCGAGACGGCCGAGATCGTGCCCGGGGCCGCTGAGCACATCTTCGTCACGCCGGCCTGAGGACCACTGCTCCAGCCACTCGCTGCAGCCCGCCTCGATCTTGACGGTCGCGAGCGGGTCCCCGCGCGTGGCTCCGCGGTTCACGATCACGACGGGCAGGCCCGCCTTCGCGGCGTACCTCACGAACCGCAGGCCCGACATCACCGTGAGCGAGGAGCCGACGACCAGCAGCGCGTCCGCCTCGTCGAGGGCTGCGTAGCACCGCTGCACGCGGTGCCTGGGCACGTTCTCACCGAAGAAGACGACGTGCGGCTTGAGCCGACCGCCGCACCGCGTGCACCCGGGTACGACGAACCCGAGCATCTCGTCGAGCTCCACGTCGCCGTCGGGCCGGGTGGCCACCTCGGAGTGGGCGTCCAGCCAGCCGGGGTTGGCCGCGTCGAGGAGGCGCTGCACGGCCGCTCGGTGGGTGCGGGCACCGCAGTCGAGGCAGACCACCTCGTTGATCCGTCCGTGCAGCGCGACCATGCGCTGCTGCCCGGCCTGCTCGTGCAACCCGTCGACGTTCTGGGTGATCAGGAAGCCGACCCGACCGGATGCCTCCAGCCGCGTCAGCGCGCGGTGGCCGGCGTTGGGCTGCGCGGCACCCATCCGCGACCAGCCCACGTGGGCGCGGGCCCAGTAACGCCGCTGGTTCTCCGGTGTCGCGGTGAACTCCTGGAAGGTCATCGGCATCCGCGAGGGCGCCCCCGGTCCGCGGTAGTCGGGGATGCCCGAGTCGGTGCTGAGACCGGCGCCGGTGAGCACGACCACGTGTCCGCGCAGGACTGCGGGGACCAGCTCAGCCACGCGCGTAGCGCACCTCGGCACGGGCGCGCGCCTTGGCGGCCTCCTCCTCCCGGTTCTTCGGTGGCGCACTGGTGCTCAGCCCGTCGAGGAGGCGTCGTGTGCTGGCCTCGACCTCTGCCACGGCCTGGTCGAACGCCGCCTGGTTGGCCACCGAGGGCTTGGTGGCGCCACTGACCTTGCGGACGTACTGGACGGCGGCGGCATGCACCTCGTCGCGCGTGGCCGGGGGCTCGAAGTTGTGCAGGGTGCGGATGTTTCGGCACATGCCGTCGAGTTTACGCGCGCGGTCGAAGCGGAACTCAGCCCAGACCGGGCACCTCGACGACCTCGACCGTGGTTCCCACCAGCGCCACCCGGTCACCGGGAAGCGGCAGCGCGCGGGGTTCCCACCCCCCGGGGGACGGCAGGCTCTCCCAGGAGAGGCGGCCGCTCGGCGAGACCCGGAGCAGGACCATCGCGCTGCCGTCCTGGCCCGCGGACGACCGGGTGGCCCAGGTGTCGAGCGCGGTGATCGCCGCCTCCGACCCCGGCAGCCAGGTGAAGGCGTGCGGGTCCTCGCTCGCCGCCAGATGGCTGCCGCCGCCGAAGGTGACCTTGTCCACCTGGCTCGTGCGGGTCGCGTCGCTGAGGTCGAACACGGCAGCCTGGGCCCCCAGCGCACGACCGTCGGTGCCGGCGTCGGTCCCGAGGCCGAGGAGTCGGCCTCGACCGATCGGGTGCAGGTAGGAGGAGAAGCCCGGGATCTTGAGCGCGCCGAGGGCTCGCGGGTGGCGGGGGACGGCCAGGTCGATCGTGTACAGCGGATCCATCTGCCTGAACGTGACCAGCACGGCGAGGTCGTCGAACCAGCGCACGGACTTGATCTCCTCACCGACGCCGAGCCCGCTGAGCTCGCCCACCTGCTCGAGCCGACCGTCGCGCTCGTCGAGCACGACGACGGCGTTCTCGTGGTCGGCTCCAGCGAGGTCGCGGCGAGTGACAGCGACACGGAGGTGTCCGTCGTGCTCGTCGAGCGACCAGCGGTCGCGGATGCTGCCGGTCACCGACCCGGAGGCGACGTAGCGGGTGGCCGCTCCCTCGAGCGCGAAGGCATGGATCTGCGTGCGCGGCGAGGTGGTCGGACGCAGGGACCCGACGAGGGACCCGACGTCGGACCCGACCAGGGACCCGGGCGCGACCATCGGCCGTTGCGTGGGCGGGCTCCAGGCGGTGGACGTGACGTAGAGCCGATCAGTGGAGGAGTAGACCTCCTCTCCCGCGCCGGTGACGGCCACCTTCGAGGAGGCGGTCGCGGACCCGGGCCGCAAGGTCGAGACCACGACGGTGTCGGAGCCGGCCCAGGTGCGCGGGTGGAAGACCTGGCGACAGTCGAGTCCGGGCGCCCAGTCCTCGACCGTCGAGGCGCGCACGACCTCGCGGTTGTGCCGCTGGGCCTGCTGCAGCGTCAGCTGTCCGGGGCGTGGTTGGACGAAGGGCAGCGAGGGCTGGCCCGTCGCGGTGACCAGGCGCACCGTCTCGCCGTACTGCCGCAGCGAGAGCAGCCGCCCCTCGACGGGGATCCGGCTGCTGAGCCTCGGACGGGCGGGGTCGGACACGTCGACGTCGAGCAGGGTCCCTCCTGCCTGGGTGGTCGGGCGGCCGGACCCCAGCTGCTCGGGCACGAGAGTGCTGCCACCGACGTCGTCGATGACGACCGATCGGCCTCCGGAGAGGAACACGTGGTCACCGACGAGCAGCAGGGAGTCCGCGTGGCTGCCGGCAGGGAGCTGCCAGTCCGAGACGTCGCGGGGAGCTGGTCCAGTGACGTCGGTGAGCACCAGCCGCTGGTCCGTGGTGAGGCGTACGACGAGCCGCCCGTCGGTCTTGGCCCGGTCGGGCTCGTCGACCCCCGCCTCCTGGGTGTTCGTGCCGGTCGCACCGTTGGCCACCCCGCCCCTGGCTCCCTCGGGAGACTCCGCCCCGCCCGCGGCGTCCTGGGGACTGCCCACCGCGTCCGAGCCGTGCATCGTCGTCCACATCGGTCCGCCCCAGCCGTAGGGGCCGACCTGGTCGATGGTGTGGCTCACGTACCACTCCTGGAGCGCCTCGCAGCTCTCGAAGGTGGTCAGGCCGGTCGTCGCGCGCGCGGACGGTGCGACCGGGTCGACCACGATTCCCAGCGCGACCAGACCGCCGATCGTGAGGGCGGTGATCGTGCCACCGCCCAGCACCTTCCTCGTCGGAGTCCTCATGGTGCTGGGACGCAGCGCGAGACCGCACGGTTCCGCTCGGACGGCGTGCGAGAGACTGGGGGACCGCCGCCCGCCTACCCAGGAGCGAACTCTTGCCCGCCGCCAGTGCATCCCGTGCCCACGACATCGTCATCCTCGGCGCGACCGGCTTCACCGGCGAGCTCACGGCCGCCTACCTGGCCGAGCACGCGCCGGCGGGCCTGACGTGGGCCCTCGCCGGACGCAACCAGGGCAAGCTCGAGGCGGTACGTGCCCGGCTGGCCGTCATCGACCCGGCGCTGACCGACCTGCCGATCCTGCAGGCCGACAGCTCCGACGAGGCGTCGTTGCGTGTCCTGGCCGAGTCGGCCCGGGTCGTGATCACCACCGTCGGTCCCTACCTCGAGTTCGGTGGTCCCCTGGTCGCCGCCTGCGCCGCTGCCGGCACCGACTACGTCGACCTCACCGGTGAGCCGGAGTTCGTCGACCGGATGTACCTCGAGCACCATGACCAGGCCGTCGAGTCCGGGGCGCGGATCGTGCACGCCTGTGGCTTCGACTCGATCCCGCACGACCTCGGAGCCTGGTTCACCGTCCAGCAGCTCGGCTCGAGCGACCCGATCACCCTGCGCGGGGTGGTGCGTGCCGGGGGTCAGCCCTCGGGCGGCACCGTGGCCTCCGCCCTGGGCGCGATGAGCCGTGCTCGTCAGATGCGCGCCGCCCGGGTGGCGCGCCGCAAGAAGGAGGGCCGACCCGTCGGTCGCTCCTCGCGCGCGGTCGCCGGCAAGCCGCACCGTGACTCGACACTGGACCTCTGGCTGCTGCCGCTGCCCACCATCGACCCGTTCGTCGTGACCCTCTCGGGAGCGGCGCTGGACTCCTACGGCCCCGACTTCCGCTACAGCCACTTCGCCGGGCTCAAGACCCTGCGCTACACCCTGGGGGGCGCGGCCGCGGTCACCGGACTCGTGGCCGCCGCGCAGGTCAAGCCGCTGCGCGACCTGATCAAGAGCAGGATCAAGCAGGGTGAGGGCCCCTCGGAGAGGTTGCGCGCCACGTCGTGGTTCACCGTGGACTTCGTCGGCGAGAGCGCTGGCAGGACGGTGCGCACCCGCGTCTGCGGCGGTGACCCGGGCTACACCGAGACCGCGAAGATGCTCGCGGAGTCGGCGTTGTGCCTGGTGCTGGACGACAACCCCCCGACCGCGGGACAGGTGACCACCGCGACCGCCATGGCCGAGAACCTCGTGGCCCGGCTGCAGAAGGCCGGGATCAGCTTCGAGACGCGGGCCTGACGAGGAGCTGGAGACCGCTCAGGTGAACAGCGTCTCCCCGATGAAGCCGTCCTTCGATCCCACTCCCGGTGGCACCGCGAACAGTCCGGAGCCCGTGTGCTGGAGGTACTCCATCAACGCGTCCTGCGAGGACAGCCGGGTCTGCATCGGGATGTAGTGCTCGTCGGGGTCGCGGACGAAGGCGATGAAGAACAGGCCCGCGTCCAGACGACCGAGGGCAGTGCTGCCGTCGGTGAAGTTGTAGCCGCGGCGCAGCATCTTCACCCCCTTGTTCTGGGTGGGGTGCGCCAGCCGGACGTGCGAGTCGGTCGCGATGAGAGGTCCCCCACGACCCTCGACGGAGAAGTCGGGCTCGGTGAACTCCGTGCCACCGGAGAGCGGGGCGCCCTCCCCACGATCGCGACCGATCAGCTCCTCCTGCTCGCGCAGGCTGGTGCGGTCCCACGGCTCGATGTGCATGTTGATGCGCCGAGCCACGAGGTAGGAGCCCCCGCCGAGCCAGCCGGCGCGGGGATCGTCCGCCTCGTCCACCCAGACGAACGTCGCGACGTCGTCGGGCTCCTCGGCCTTCAGGTTGGCGGTCCCGTCCTTGAAGCCGAGCAGGTTGCGCGGCGTGGCCTGCTGCGTAGAGGTCGAGGAGGTGCGTCCGAAGCCGAGCTGCGCCCAGCGCATGGCCACGGTTCCGAAGCCGATCCGGGCAAGGTTGCGGATGGCGTGCACGGCCACCTGGGGGTCGTGCGCACAGGCCTGTACGCACAGGTCACCGTTGCTGCGGGCCGGGTCGAGCCGGTCGGCAGGGAAGTGCGGGAGCTCGCGCAGCGCAGCAGGCCTCCTCCCCGCGAGACCGAACCGGTCCCGGCCGTCCTGCTCGAACAGCGACGGACCGAAGCCGAAGGTGAGGGTCAGGCCGGAGGCGTCGAGGTCCTGCGCCTCTCCGGTGTCGTTCGGCGGGGCGTCGTACGACGTGGGGGAGCTCTCGCCGACCGAGGTCCCCAGGGTCATCTCACGTGCCGCCGCCGTCCACTGCCGCAGCAGCTGCACCAGGTCGTCGCGCGAGTCGCTGGTGACGTCGAAGGCGGCGAAGTGCAGCCGGTCCTGTGCAGGGGTGGTGATCCCGGCCTGATGCTCGCCGTGGAACGGGTACCGCGCCCGGTCGACACCCTGCGCGGGCTCGTCGGCCGAGCGCGCGAGGGCGAGCCCACCCGCGACCGCGCCGGTGGCGATGGCTCCGGCGCCCGCCGCGCCCAGCAGGTTGCGTCGGGAGACAGCTGCGGACGGGCTCACTGAGTGAGCACCCCGGTCATCTTCGAGAGCGGCTCGGCGAGGGCGTTGACCGCGTCCGAGAGCCGCTTGCGCTCCGCGTCGGTGACCGACTCGTAGGAGACGAAGCCGTCGCCGCGGCGGTGGTCCGCAAGCAGCTTCTGCAAGGTGTCGAACTCCTCCTCGATGGTCTCGTAGAGCTTCGCGTCCTTGACCTTGAGCATGTCCTCGACGGACTCGAAGGCGGCCTTGGCGCCGTCGACGTTGGCCTGGATGTCCCAGAGGTCGGTGTGCGAGAACAGCTCCTCCTCACCGGTGATCTTGGTGCTGGCCACCTCGTCGAGCAGGCTCTTCGCGCCGTTGCCGATCTGGTCGATCGTGACGTCGAGGTCGGCGACGCGGCGCTGGAGCTCCTCGGTGTCGGCGAGCAGGCCCGCGGCGTACTTCTCCCGGGCCGGCTGGCTCAGCGGCGTGTAGCCGGACGACGGTGGCCACAGGTCCTTCTCGATCCGGTGCCAGCCGGTCCAGGCCTGACCCTGCTCGAGGTCGGCTTCGCGGAGGTCCATCTTCGGGTCCAGGTCACCGAACGACTCGGCGATCGGCTCGACGCGCTCCCAGTGGGCCCGCGTGGGGGCGTACAGCGCTCGTGCCCGGTCGTCGTTGCCCGCACGGTAGGCGGTGAGGAACTCGCGGGTCCCGGCCAGCAGGGCGTCGGTCTGCTCGCGGACGTAGGCCTGGTAGCTCCTCGAGGCCGCCTCGACATCGGCCGCGTCGACGCCCTCGATCGCGACCTTCTGGCCCGAGTCGGTGACGGTGAAGTCGGTGCGGATCCCCTCACCCGACATGCCCGGCTTGCAGGCCGCCACGTAGGCGCCGGGGGGAGCGGTCAGCACGAGGTCGCGGGTGAGTCCGGGACCGATGTTCTCCACCTCGGCGACGATCTTGGTGCCCTGGCCGTCGTAGAGGTAGAACTCGGTCACCTTGCTGCCGGTGTTCTTGACCTTGAACACCAGGCGTCCGGAGGGGGCGCTGGAGGCGCCCAGGGTGCAGGCGTCGTCGGAGGAGTCGACCGTGACCGGGCCGCGCGAGCCGTCGGTCCTCGCAGTCTTGGACTCGGTCAGGCTGCAGGCGGAGGTGCCGGTCAGGACGGCGAGCGCGCAGACCAGAGCGAACGGGCGGAGCAGGTGCACGGGGGTTGGCCTCTCGGGAGGATCGGTCAGCGGGCGGTCACGGGCTGGCGCCCGGCAGTGGCGCTCACCTTGGTCGGGCCACCCCGGATGCTCCGCAGGAAGAAGAACATCGTCGGTACGACGTACAGCGTCCACGCGACGGCCTGGAGCCAGGTGGTGGCGGGGGAGAAGTTGAAGACACCCTTGAGCACCGTGCCCAGCACCGAGCTCGGGTCCACGGTGCTGCTGACGTCGAAGGCGAGGTTGCCCAGACCGGGCAGCACCCGGGCCTCCTGCAGGTCGTGCACGCCGTAGCCCAGCACCCCCGCCGCGACGATGATCAGGATGCCTCCGGTCCACGCGAAGAAGCGCGACAGGTTGATCTTCAGCACGCCCTTGTAGAAGAAGTAGCCCATGGCCGCTGCGGTGAGCAGACCGAGCAGCGCACCGAGCAGGGGAGTGGTCGAGGATCCGTCCGCCCCGGTCGCCGCCTGGGTGGCCGCCCACAGGAAGAGCGCTGTCTCGAGACCCTCCCGGCCCACGGCGAGCAGCGCGACGAACGCCAGGCTCGCGCCGCCGGCGTCGGCTGCGAGGTCGATCTTGCCGCGCAGCTCCCCCGAGAGTCCCCGAGCGTGCCGGGCCATCCAGAAGACCATCCAGGTCACGAAGGCGACCGCCACGATCGACAACGTGCCGCCCAGCGTCTCCTGGGCCTCGAAGGTCAGCCTGCGCGGTCCGAAGGTCAGCAGCGCACCGAAGGCCATCGACACGGCGATCGCCACAGCGACCCCGGCCCACACGCGGCGCACCAGGGCGCGGCGCTCGGTCTTGACGAGGTAGGCGATCAGGATGACGACGACGAGACTGGCCTCGAGCCCCTCGCGCAGGCCGATCAGGTAGTTCCCCAGCGGGAAAGAGTTCATCGTCGGCTCCGGAGTCGGGGGCTGCGTACTTAGGTAAGGTAACCCTTACCGAAGCGCGGCGCAAAGGGCGAGTCCCGATGCTGCCCCCGACCCCGGGTGCTGCCAGTGCGACCGGCGCTCAGTCGGAGACCGGGTCCTGGCCGTTCCCTGCGCGCTGGACCGGCACCTGGACGGCGCGAGCGGCGCTCGCGCGGGCAGCCTCGGCCGTGACGAACGCGCGGGCGCTGCGGGCCTTGGTGGCCGCTTCCGCCGCGCGCTTGGCGGCCTCCAGCGCCGCGGCCGTGCTGAGCACCACGGCCTCCGCTGCCTCGGCGGCCTCAGCCTCGAGAGCCACGGCGATCGCGTCGGAGACGCTCGCCGCCGGGGCCGTGCCTTCGGCGCCCTCTGGTGCGCCGTCGGTCGAGGAGCCGGACTCGGCCGGCGACGTGGCCGGCTCGGACCGCTGGCTGGTGTGGTGGCCCGTCATGATGGCCATCACGTCCGAGCGCAGGTAGCGACGGTGTCCGCCGGGCGTCCGGATGGCGTCGAGCTTGCCCGCCCGGGCCCACCTGGTCACGGTCTTCGGGTCGACGAACAGGATCGCCGCCACCTCTGCCGGTGTGAGCAGCTCGTCGGCAGCTGTCTGATGTGTCTGCATGTGCTTACCTCCCCCAAGGTTGTGAAAGCGAGCATAGGTGGACAAGCAGGGCGAGTCACAACAGAGCGGTTTGTCTCCGAAAAATAGGGCTGTTCCAGGGCATTTCGCGGGTTGGTTCACGCTCAAAAGGGCACGATCGTGGTCTAGAGCGGGACTGTCACGAGTGCCCCAGGCAGGAGTCGAACCTGCGACCTTTCGCTTAGGAGGCGGCTGCTCTATCCACTGAGCTACTGGGGCCAGATCGATGTCGGCGTACATCTTGGCACGAGCATTCCGCGGGTGAGGTCACCGGCGTCATGCCATGATTTGGGCGGCCCGCGCTCACACGGTCACAATGAGGGTCACAGTCGAGATCGAGGGTCACATTGTCCGAGGATGAGCCGCGCGCCGATGGGTCGCGTCGCAAGGGCATCCCCTCGAGACGTCGCCGGATCAGCCAGCGCGTCGTGGTCGTCATCAGCGTGCTGGTGCTCGTCCTCGCCTCCGCCTTCGTGATCGCCTACAAGAAGCTCGAGGGCAACATCAACGCGATGCCGCTCAACCTCGGCGACAATCGTCCGGCCAAGCCCACGGTCGAGGGACCCAAGCAGCCGCTCAACGTGCTGGTGCTCGGCTCGGACACCCGCGAAGGCAGCAAGATCGGCGGGGAGAGTCCCGGCCTGTCCGACACCACGATCCTGCTGCACCTCTCCGCAGACCGGACGAGCGCGTTCGGAGTGAGCCTGCCGCGCGACGCGATGGTCGATCGCCCCGAGTGCGACTCCAAGGACGGGAAGACGAAGGTCCCCGGAGGCTTGACCCAGTTCAACGCCGCCTATGCCATCGGCGGTCCGGCCTGCACCATCAAGACCGTCGAGCATCTCACCGACATCCGGATCGACCACTTCGTGGTGATCGACTTCGCCGGCTTCAAGGAGATGGTCAACGCCATCAACGGCGTCACCGTGTGCGTGCCCAAGGAGGTGAACGACAACATCGGACACATCCACCTGCCGGCCGGCACCTACAAGGTGAACGGCAACCAGGCGCTGGACTACGTCAGGGTGCGCCACGACATCGGTGCTCCGAACGGTGACATCGGACGGATGAAGCGCCAGCAGTCGTTCATCGCGGCGATGATCGAGAAGGTCGTCTCGAAGGGGACGCTCGCCAACCCGGTGCGGCTCTTCAAGTTCCTCGATGCCGCGACCAAGTCGCTGTCCACCGACACCGGCTTCGCGCATCTCACGGAGCTGGCCGCGCTCGGGTCCTCACTCAAGGACATCGGTCTGGACAACATCCAGTTCATCACCGTGCCGAACCAGCCCTACCCGCCGGACCCGAACCGGCTGGAGTGGTCGGCCGAGGCCGACGCCATCTGGCGCAAGATCCGCTTCGACAAGCCCCTCGGTCGGCTCTCCGTCGACGCGGTGGTGCCGGGACGCAAGCCCGGTGAGCAGCCGGGCGGCGACGCCACGGCATCCCCGTCCCCCTCCGGCACCCCGTCAGCGCCCGACTCCGGGCCGACCGCCGCCGAGCGCAAGCAGGCGGCCCAGGAGGCTGGACTCTGCGCCTGACCCACCGCGTGCCCGACTTGCTGTTATCGAGTCGTTATCGGAGTATGGCCCGGTGAGGACTGTCCTGACCGGTGGCAGCGGCGTCATCGGACGCGCTGCGGTCCAGTCACTTCTCGCGGCGGGACACGACGTCGCGGTCGTCACCCGGTCGGACCAGGGCTCCGTCGTCGTCGAGGCGCTGGGCGCGCGCTCCCTGCGTGGCAACGTGCTCGACGTCGACTGTCTGGCCAGGGTCTACGAGGGTGCCGACGTCGTGGTCAACCTGGCCACGAAGGTGCCGGTCGGCCGAGGCGCTCTGGTCCCTCGTGCGTGGCGCGACCACGACAGGCTGCGCACGACGGGCGTCGCCAACGTCGTCGAGGCCGCTCGCCGGGCCGGCGTACGACGAGTGGTGCAGGAGAGCGTCAGCTTCCTCTACGCCGACCGGGGCGACGAGTGGATCACCGAGCAGAGTCCCGTCGAGATCACCCCGATGACCGAGCCGGTCGCCGTGGGGGAGTCCCTCGTCCAGGACTACACCTGCGGCTCCCGGGCCGGAGTCGTGCTGCGCTTCGGCTGCATCGTCGGCGACGACGACCAGACGCGCTACCGGCTGCGGGCCACGGCCCGGGGCCGCTCCATCGGGTTGGGTCACCCTGCCGACTGGGCCCACGTCGTGCACACCGACGACCTCGGCGGTGCGGTGCTGGCTGCGTTGCACGCGCCCAGCGGTGTCTACAACGTCGGCGCCGAGCCCGTCCAGCGCCACGACCTGGTCCAGGGGTACGCCGAGGCGGTGAACGTCGAGTCGGGGGCGTTCATGGGGTCCTGGGGCCGCAGGCTCCACGGTGCCCGTAGTGAGCCACTGAGCCGATCCCTCAGGGTCAGCTCCGACCACTTCTGCGCCCAGACGGGCTGGCGACCGCTCCGGCCCACGTTCGACGCCGGATGGCTCGGCGCAGCGGCCCCGCTGCACCCCAGCCACCGATGACTCCCGGCGACCGGGAGCGACCCCCGCCCGAGACCGAGCCGGTCCCCGAGACCGCCCGGGAACGGGCGCGGCGACGACGCCGGCTGGCCGAGGTCTTCGGCGAGGTGCTTCCGGACCAGACCAAGGACGACGCCGACGAGGCACAGACCCGCCCCGACGGCGCCGAGGAATGGCTCCGGCGCCAGGTGCCACCGCACCACGGCTAGGTCAGCCCGTGGCGCGGTGCCCGGGTCAGGCCCGGCCCTCGCGCGCAGCCAGCAGGTCGCGGATCTCCTCGAGGAGGGAGACCTCCGCAGGCGTGCCGGCGTCCTCCTCCGGGAAGAACTTGGCCTTCGTGACCGTGTACGGCTTGACGATGAGGAAGTAGACGACGGCGGCCAGGATCAGGAAGGCCACCACGGCGGTCAGCCACGCACCGAAGGGGAGGCCGCCCGGCCGCCAGCTGTTGAAGTCGGGCTGTCCGCCGATCTTGCCGATCACCGACAGGATCAGGTTCACCGTGGCCGTCACCACCGTCGCGAACGCGGTGCCCATGATGAACGCCACCGCGAGCTCCACGAGGTTGCCTCGGAGGATGAAGTTCTTGAAGCCACTCATGTGTGCCACCTTCTGCTCGACCCGGGCGTCGGCTCTGCTTGCCAGTCCCGTGCTGGGCACCGACGCTAGCGGGTCCACACCGGGATCAGGATCGACGTGGCTGCCGCGGCGGCCACCTCGGCCGCCGACTCCGTAGGCACGGCGGCCACCACGAGGCGGCCGGGGGTGCCGCTGGACAGAGCCTCCTCCCGAGGCCGGGGGAGCGCGACCACAGGCACGTCCCGGAGCAGCAGCTCGGCCGTGGTGCGTCCGTCCGGGTCGGCCACGACGAAGCTCACCCGGTCTCCCACGCGCAGCAGGTCGGCCGCAGCGGCGTCGGTGACGCGCAAGGGCACCGCGGCTGTGCCCGGATAGCCGTCGAGCAGCCCGGGTGCGACGACGCGCACGGTGGTCAGCACCTCGCCACGGGACATCGGGGCCGCGAGCGTGCGTCCGACCACCTGGTCGGGGTCCTCGACCGGGTGGGCGGGGACCGCGGCAGGAGAGAGGCGGGTCCGCGTCAGGTCGTCGGCCCGGAGGACCGTTCCGCCGTGGCGGTCACCGGCGATGGTCCACACGGTCACCGTCGCCGGTGGTGGCGGCGAGACCACGTGCAGCCCGGCCAGCACGGCACCGGCCGCGGCGACGGCCGCCAGGGGTCGCCGGTGGCGCAGCATCCGGCGGTGCAGACGGCGGAGCGGGAGGATGCGTGAGCGCAGGAATTCCATGGGGCCGAAGGTAGGAGGATCCGCGTCGGCGTGCGCCCGTCGTCCACAGGCAGCGGCAGACAGGCAGCGTCAGACAGGCAGCGGCAGACGGGCAGCGGCAGACAGGCAGCGGTAGACGGGCAGCTGGACGGGCCGGGTCAGGCGGAGGTGGAAGCGGCTGACGAGGAGGAGCTCGAGGGCTTGTCGCTGCGTCCTGCGGACTTCTCGGCGGCACCGGACGCGGCCGGCTGCTTCGGACCGGACTCACGGTCCTTGCCGGATCCCTTGCCGGATCCCTTGCCGGATCCGCCGTCTGGCCCCTTGGCCGAGCCGTTGCCCGAGGCCGCCGGCTCGGCTCCGACGGTGCTGGCGCGACTGTCGTTGCGGTAGAAGCCCGAGCCCTTGAACACGACTCCGACCGCGTTGAAGACCTTGCGCAGCCGGCCCTCGCACTCGGGGCAGACGGTCAAGGAGTCGTCGGAGAAGTTCTGGAAGGCCTCGAAGAAGTGGCCGCACTCGGTGCAGGAGTACTGATAGGTGGGCACGTGTCGATCCTCCGGAGTCTCGCGGACGAGGGGCTGGCACTCGTGGCCGTCGACTGCCAATCCTACGGCACAATGCCACGTGTGAGCTCCAGACCCCTGAGCAACCGGCCCGGGTGGGTCCGCAACTCGGCGTACGCCGCCGTGGTGGTCCTGCTCGCGGTGGTAGGCGTCCTGGTCGCGGGGGCAGTGGTGGTCCGCCACCCGCTGCCCCAGACGGACGGGGCGGTGCACCTGACCGGTTTCACCAGCAAGGTCGAGGTGCTGCGCGACAGTGACGGCATCGCCCAGATCTACGCCGACGATCCGGCAGACCTGTTCCGGGCCCAGGGCTACGTGCAGGCTCAGGACCAGTTCTTCGTGATGGACTTCCGGCGCCACGTCACCGCCGGACGGCTCAGCGAGCTGCTCGGTGAGAGCACGGTCGAGACCGACATGTACATCCGCACGATGGGCTGGCGCCGCGTGGCCGCTGCCGAGTACGACCTGCTCGCCCCCACCACGAAGGCCTACCTGCGGGCCTACAGCGAGGGGGTGAACGACTACCTCGCGGGTCGTTCGGCCACCGAGCTCTCGGTGGAGTACACCGTGCTCGCGCTCGGCGGACTCGACTACGAGCCCGAGAGATGGACGCCGGTCGACTCGCTGGCCTGGCTCAAGGCGATGGCCTGGGACCTGCGCGGCAACATGGACGAGGAGATCGCCCGCACGAGGCTCTCGGTCGACCGGACCCCCGAGCAGGTCGACGAGCTCTATCCGCGCTATCCCTACGACCGCAACGCGCCCATCGTCACGCGCGCCGCCGACGGCAGTCCCCGTCCGAGCCCCCGTCCGGCGCCGGGAAGGGCCGCCCTCGACGCGCTCGAGGCCGTGCAACGGGGGACCGCCTCGATCCCCGACCTGCTGGGCAGGGGCAGCGGCATCGGGTCCAACAGCTGGGTCGTCTCGGGTGAGCACACCGTCTCCGGCGAGCCACTGCTCGCCAACGACCCGCACCTGAGCGCTTCCATCCCCGGTGTCTGGATGCAGATGGGCCTGCACTGCAACGAGGTCGGCCCGGAGTGCCCCTTCGACGTGAGTGGGTTCACCTTCGCCGGGCTGCCGGGCGTGGTGATCGGTCACAACCGTGACATCGCCTGGGGCATGACCAACCTCGACCCCGACGTCACGGACCTCTACCTGGAGAAGGTGAGCGGCAAGACCTACGTCCAGGACGGCAAGCAGCTGCCGCTCGCCGAACGCGACGAGGTGATCCGGATCGCCGGCGAGTCCTCCCGACTGATCACGGTGCGCTCGACCAAGCACGGCCCCCTGCTCTCCGACGTCTCGGCCGAGCTCTCCAGCGTCGGCGCCAACGCCGAGGTCGGGGCCGGTGCACCGCCCCGGGACAACGGCTACGCGGTCGCGCTGGCGTGGACCGCGCTGACCCCTCGCCCCACGGCGGACGCCGTCTTCGCCTTCGACGCGGCGACGAGCTGGACCGAGTTCCGCGAGGCGGCGCGCAGCTTCGCCGTGCCCAGCCAGAACCTCGTGTACGCCGACCGGACCGGGAACATCGGCTACCAGGCCCCCGGCGCCATCCCGATCCGTCGAGGTGGGCGTTCGGGTGACTATCCGGCCGAGGGCTGGCTCTCCAAGAACGACTGGACCGGTCGCTACGTGCCCTTCGAGCAGCTGCCCAACGAGCTGAACCCTCCTGAGGGGTTCATCGTGACCGCGAACCAGGCGGTGACCGGGCCCGGCTACCGGTGGTACCTCAGCGACTCGCCCGACCACGGCTACCGGAGCCAGCGGATCCGGACACTGCTGGCCCGGCAGATCGCCAACGGTTTCAGGATGGACGTCGGTGACATGGCCCGGCTCCAGCTCGACGACCGCAACCCGATGGCGCCGGTCCTCGTCCCCTACCTGATGCGCCAGCTGATGACCTCGGCGTACTACGCGGACGGCCAGCGCCTGCTGGCCGGCTGGGACTTCCGACAGCCTGCGGACTCCGCGGCCGCCGCCTACTTCAACGTGGTCTGGAGCAACGTCCTGCGGCTGACGTTCCACGACCAGCTCCCCGAGGCACTGTGGCCCGACGGCGGCCAGCGCTGGATGGCCGTGGTGAGCAACCTGCTGCGCGACCCCCAGAGCCAGTGGTGGGACGACGCCGAGACCCAAGGCGTCGTCGAGGACCGCGACATGATCCTGACGCAGGCCATGCTCGACGCGCGCGACGAGCTCACCCGCGACGTCGCGCTGAGTCCCGAGCGCTGGGCGTGGGGGAAGCTGCACCAGCTCGACCTGGAGAACCAGTCCCTGGGTCAGAGCGGCGTCGGCGTCGTGGAGGCGCTGCTGAACCGTGGCCCGTTCGAGGTCGGCGGCGGCAGCTCCAGCGTGGACGCGACGAGCTGGGACGCGACCGAGGGCTACCGCGTCACCTCCGCGCCGTCCATGCGGATGGTGGTCGACCTCGACGATCTCGACCGCTCGCGCTGGGTGAATCTCACCGGTGCGTCAGGGCACGTCGCCTCGCCGCACTACCGGGACCAGACGGCGCGGTGGGTGGCAGGACGGACGCTCGCGTGGCCCTTCGGTCGAGACTCGGTCCGCGCGGCGACCGAGGACCGTCTGGTCATCGAGCCGTAGCGGGAGGCCTCAGCGCAGCAGGCGGGTGACGCCCAGCTCGGTGACCACGGCCCCCACCGGCCTGTCGTGATCCTGGCTCGGCACCGAGTCGAGCACCTCCTCGGAGTTCAGCAGCACGCAGACGAACGTGCCGGCCGGCACGCGTGCGAGGGCCCGGTCGTAGGACCCGCCACCACGCCCCAGCCGGGTGCCGTCGCGTCCCACCGCCAGACCGGGGACCAGCACGACGTCGGCCGTCGCGAGGGCGTCGTGACCCAGCGGGGACCCGGTCGGCTCGAGCAGCCCGCGTCGGGCGGTGCGCAGGTCGTCGGGACCGGAGTAGGAAGTCCAGTCGAGGTCGTTGTCGGGCTGGAGCAGCGGCAGGATCACCCGCTTGCCTGCCGACCGGAGCCGGTCGAGCAACGGACCGGTCCCGGGCTCGCTGGAGACCGAGACGTAGGCGGCCACCGTGGCCGCGCGCTGCACCTCGGGAACCTCCATCAGGTGGTCCGCCATGGCACGTGCCCGGTCACCCAGGACGCTGAGCGGAAGGTGTCTGCGAGCCGCCAGCAGCTGGTCGCGCACGGCGAGCTTGGTGGTCCCTATGAACTCCTGCACGAAGCCAGCCTACGATCGAACCATGACATCGAAGGGACTGCGGCAGGCCACCGAGAAGATGCGGGCCGCGGGCGTGAACGACATGGCCATCCAGGTCTTCGCGCACTACTACCGCCAGATCGAGCACGGCGAGACCGGAATGATCACCGAGGACACGATCGATCCGCTCGACATGGAGTCGCTCGCGGACGTCTCCGTCAGTGACGAGGCCGCCTCGGAGGCGATCGGAGCCACGGTGGTGATCAAGCTCAACGGGGGACTCGGCACCTCGATGGGCATGGCCCGCGCCAAGTCGCTGCTGTGCGTCCGGCGCGGTCTGTCCTTCCTCGACGTGATCGCCCGCCAAGTGCTCCACCTGCGCCGGGAGTACGGCGCCACGCTGCCGCTGATCTTCATGAACAGCTTCCGCACCTCGGCCGACACCCTCGCGGCGCTGAGCCGCTACGAGGATCTCGCCGTCGAGGGCCTGCCGCTGGAGTTCCTGCAGAACAAGGAGCCCAAGCTCAAGGTCGACGACCTGCTGCCCGTGGGCTGGCCCCGCGACCCCAGCCTCGAGTGGTGTCCTCCGGGACACGGCGACCTCTACACCGCCCTGATGGCCACGGGGCTGCTGGACCGGTTGATCGAGGCCGGCTACCGCTACGCGTTCGTCTCCAACTCCGACAACCTCGGCGCCGTGCCCGAGGCGCGGGTCGCCGGCTGGTTCGCGGAGTCGGGCGCGCCGTTCGCCATCGAGGCGGTGCGCCGCACCAAGGCAGACCGCAAGGGTGGCCACTTCGCCCGGCGCAAGGCTGACGGACGGATCGTGCTGCGGGAGACGGCACAGACCAGGAAGCAGGACCTCCAGGCGCTGGGCGACCTCGACCGGCACCGGTTCACCTCGACCAACAACCTCTGGTTCGACCTCGAGCGCATGCGCACGGAGATCAAGGCGCGCGACGGAGTCCTGGGGCTGCCGCTGATCCGCAACGAGAAGAACGTCGACCCGGCCGACTCCTCGTCCCCGAAGGTCATCCAGATCGAGACCGCCATGGGTGCGGCCATCGAGGTCTTCGCAGACTCCCGCACGATCGAGGTCGGCCGGGACCGGTTCGTGCCGGTCAAGACGACCAACGACCTGCTGGTGCTCCGATCGGACGCCTACGACCTCGGCAGCGACTTCGTGCTCGACCAGGTCCCGTCGGCGCTGCCCTTCATCGACCTCGACCAGCACTACACGCTCGTGGAGGACTTCGACAAGCGCTTCCCGACCGGGGTCCCCTCGCTCAAGGACGCCGAGTCGCTGGTCGTCTCGGGCGACTGGACCTTCGGCAAGGGCGTCCGGGTCAAGGGCGTCGCACGCCTCGAGGGTGACCACGGCCGTGTCGAGGAGGGCGCGGTCCTCGGCGGGGACGCCCCTTCGGAATAGGGTCGGTTCATGCCCGACGAACCAGCCCCGCCCCTCCTGCCGGTCGAGGACTACCTCGAACGGGTGCTCAGCCGCATCGAGCCGATGCAGCCCTTCGAGCATCCCCTGATGGACGCGATCGGGCTGCCCGTCGCCGAGGACGTGCTCGCTCCGGTCTCGCTGCCCCTCTTCGACAACTCCGCCATGGACGGGTACGCCGTGGCCTTCCGTGACGTGGCCGCGGCCAGCGCGGAACGGCCGGTGCACCTGCCGGTCGTCGGCGAGATCGCAGCCGGGCAGACCACCATCTTCACGCTCACGCCGGGGACCGCGGTGCGGATCATGACCGGGGCACCGATCCCGGAGGGGTGCTCGGCGGTGGTGCCGTTCGAGTGGACCGAGGAGCAGGGCCGCGAGGTCGTGGTCCGAGAGGCGCCCGAGGAGCACCAGCACGTCAGGTTCGCCGGCGAGGAGGTGACGAAGGGTGACCTCTTGATGCGCAAGGGAGAGGTGATCGGCACGCGCCAGGTGGGCCTGCTCGCGGCCGTGGGCCTCGGTCGGGTGCCGACCTCGCCTCGTCCACGGGTCGTGGTCATGTCGACCGGCTCCGAGCTCGTCGAGCCCGGACGACCGCTCGGCCGGGACAGCATCTACGACTCGAACAGCTATCTCCTCGCGGCCGCCGTGCGCGCGCACGGAGGCGTGGCCTACCGGGTGGTCGCCAGCTCGGACGACCCGGAAGCCTTCGCGGACTCCCTGAGCGACCAGCTGGTGCGCGCCGACGTGGTGGTCACCAGCGGTGGGGTCAGCAAGGGCACCCATGACGTCGTCAAGGAGGTGCTGAGCGGGCTCGGGACGGTGGAGTTCCTGGAGGTCGCCATGCAGCCCGGCAAGCCCCAGGGCTTCGGCGTGGTCGGCGAGGACGCGACCCCGATCTTCACCCTGCCGGGCAACCCCGTCTCGGCGTACGTCTCCTTCGAGATGTTCGTCGCGCCCGCCCTGCACAAGCTGACCGGGCGCGAGCCGATCGGCCGGGGGCTGACCACCGCCACCCTGCAGACCTCGCTCCGCTCGATGCGCGGCAAGCAGCAGCTGGTGAGGGCACGCGCCGAGTTCAGCGCCGACGGGGTCCGGGTCACGCCGGTCGGCGGTCCGGGGTCACACCTGGTCGCGGGGCTCGCGCAGGCCGATGCGCTCATCGTGCTGGCCGAAGGAGTGACCCGGGTCGACCAGGGTGACCAGGTGCCCGTGCTGCTGCTCGACCGACCGGTCGACTAGAGGAGCTGACCATGGAGCGATTCACCCACCTCGACGACTCGGGCGCTGCCCGGATGGTCGATGTCTCCGGCAAGGACGTCACCGCCCGGTCGGCCACGGCCACCGGCCGCGTGCTGGTCTCCGCGGCGGTCGTGGAGGCGCTGCGGGGCGAGGGGGTGCCCAAGGGTGACGCGCTCGGCGTGGCCAGGGTGGCGGGCATCCTGGCCGCGAAGAGGACTCCCGACCTGGTGCCGCTGTGCCACCCCCTCGCGATCTCCGGGGTGACGCTGGACCTGGAGGTGCACGACGACGGCGTGTCCATCACCGCGACGGTCAAGACCACCGACCGGACCGGCGTCGAGATGGAGGCCCTGACCGCCGTCTCGGTCGCAGCCCTCACGGTGGTCGACATGGTCAAGGCCATCGACAAGGCGGCCGTGATCACCGACGTGCGGGTGGAGGAGAAGACCGGCGGCAAGAGCGGGACCTTCCGGCGCGGGGAGTCCACGTGAGCGGGCTCCGCGCCGCCGTCGTGGTGGCCTCGAACCGTGCGGCTGCGGGGGTCTACGCCGACACCACCGGCCCCTTGATCGTCGAGGCGCTGCGCGCCGACGGATGGGACGTCGACGACCCCGCCGTCGTGCCCGACGGCGCGCCCGTGGGGGAGGCCATCGCCGCGGCCGTCGCGAGCGGGGCGCGGGCCGTGCTCACCACGGGTGGCACCGGTCTGACACCCACCGACCTCACCCCTGAGTTCACCCGGGCACTCCTCGAGCGTGAGGTGCCTGGCATCGCCGAGGCGATCCGCGCCCACGGCGTGGCCAAGGGGATCCCGACGGCTGCCCTCTCGCGGGGCGTCGCAGGCACCATCGGCCAAGCGCTGGTGGTGAACCTCCCCGGCTCGCGGGGCGGCGTCAAGGACGGGCTCGCGGTCGTCGTACCCCTGCTGCAGCATGCCGTGGAGCAGATCGTCGGGAGCGACCATTGAGCGCCGGGTGGCCGGTCGTACTGGAGTCGGGGCCGGTGCGGCTACGGCCGATCAGCAGCAAGGACGGCACCACGTGGCGCCGCTTGCGTCAGGTCAACGCCTCCTGGCTCGGCCCGTGGGACGCGACTGCGCCGACGCCTTCGCACGGTCAGCCGCGCAGCTTCACCTCGATGGTGCGCCAGATGAGAGGTGAGGCGCGTGCCGGCCGTCAGCTTCCGTTCGTCCTGGAGTACGAGCGGAGGTTCGTCGGACAGGTGACGGTGAGCAATCTCGTGCGCGGCTCGGCCCAGATGGCCTCGATCGGCTACTGGATCGACCAGTCGCATGCCGGGCGCGGCATCACGCCCCGGGCCGTCGCGCTGGTCATCGACCACTGTTTCGGTCCGGTAGGACTGCACCGGATCGAGGTGGCGATCCGGCCGGAGAACACCTCGTCGCTGCGCGTTGTCATGAAGCTGGGGATCAACGAGATCGGCTACGCCCCGCGGTTCCTGCACATCGACGGCAGCTGGCGCGACCACCGGCTCTTCGCGATCACTCGCGAGGAGGTGCCGGCGGGGCTGCTGAGAACACTCGAAAACGCCGCCACCGAGGCGAATTCACACCAGTCACAGGAGTGATCTCCCGACACACCGCCACGCCTGCCGGGTGGGGTTCAGATCCACTCGTATCGTGAGCGCCGTGGACCTGTCAGCAATCATCTTCGTGGTGCTCGCCCTGGCGTGGGCCGTCTACCTGATCCCCAAGGCGCTCAAGCACCACGACGAGATGGCGAGCGACCGACTGGTCGAGGGTCACTCGGACCGGGTGCGCATCCTCTCCCGCAGGTCCCGGACCGTCTCGACCGAGACCGTCGAGACCGTCGAGACCTGCGTTGCCGACGAGACGCCCGACGAGACGCCCGACGAGGCTCCCGGCGACGTGGCCGTCCCGGCGCCCGAGGTGGATGAGCAGCCGACAGCCGCCGTGTCGCGCGGCAGCGCCCGCACGGCGGCCCGGCGTCGCCGGCGCGTGCTGGGGGTCCTGCTGCTCGCTGTCGCGGTGGTCGCCGGCCTCGCAGGGTTCGCGATCGTGCCCTGGTGGTCGACCGCCATCCCCGGTGGCCTGGTCGTGGTCTTCCTCGTGGTCGCCCGGCGCTCCGTGAGGAAGGCGAGCGCACGCCGACGCGTCGCGACCAGGTCGCGCACCGTCGGCGCGGCATCGTCCGAAGCCGCGCCCCCCGCGGCGGTCGAGTCCTCCGGTGCCTCGCAGTCCCTTGCGGCCGAGGACCTGGTCGACCTGCTCACCGAGGACACCGTCGGCGTCCCCCGGGAGGAGCTCGAGGCGGCTCTGACGCAGGACGGCTCGCTGTGGGACCCGCTGCCGGTGACCCTGCCGACGTACGTCAACAAGGCACGCGCCATCCGCACGGTGCGCACCATCGAGCTCACCGGCATCAACAGCTCCGGCCACGACCAGGCCGACACGGCTCTCGCCCGCGAGGCGTCCGAGTCGGCACAGGAGTCGGCGCAGGCCGCGAAGGACGCCGCAGCCGAGCAGCGCAAGGTCGCCGGAGCCTGACGGACCGGCCCGATTCGGGCTCGCGCCGTCGCGGTGGTAACTTTTCCCTCGCGCTCACGGGCGTATGGGGCTGTGGCGCAGTTGGTAGCGCGTCTCGTTCGCATCGAGAAGGTCAGGGGTTCGAATCCCCTCAGCTCCACTACCTGAGGACCCCGCCTCACCTGCAGGAACGTCGCGGTGGGTGCGGGGTGCACCGTTGAGTGCGCAGCTCGTGGCTGGGTGATCGGCAGGGAAGGCGAGTGCCGCTGCGCCGACCCGGCGATGAACCCCGGACCGGTGGGTCCGTGCGGACGTGAGCCCTCAGCGCTCGATCGCGATCGCGTCCACGGCCACGGAGCCGGTGCCCATCCGGGCGAGCCTGACCACGCCGCTGCGACTCGTGGTCACGGTGTAGAGCCTGCGCGCGGTCGTGGCACTTCGCGTCGAGACGGTCGTCAGCCTCACTCCGCCGACGTACACCGCGACGCGACCGCGGGTCGGCCCGGAGATGGCCCAGAACGCGAGAGCACGGCCGGACAGGCTTCGCTGCGTCTGCACCGAGGCTCCGCCGGCGTCCAGCTGGGTCACGGACCGGTCGGCGGCGTACGACGAGGCGAGCACCTTCGTCCGTCCCGCGCGCGACATCCAGGTGTTCTCCAGGGCGAGGGAGGAGCACCGTGCAGACGACCATCCCGAGACGTTGCCGGCCAGGTCGCGGGCGCGGAAGCGGAAGCACCACTCACTACCGGGCGTGGTCGACCGCGTCAGGGTGGTCCGCGTGGTGGCCGAGCGCGCGGTCACCCAACCGCCCAGGCCACCGCCGTACGCCGCGGAGCGCCACTGCACGTCATAGGACCCCACGCCGAAGGCGTCGGTGGCGCGGTAGGTGAAGCTGACGCCGCCCTGGGCGTCCGGGGTGGTGAAGCGGGCCGACCCAGAGATGGCGCCGGTCACCGGCGGCGTGCCGTCCACGCGGGAGCACCTCTCCACGCTCCAGTCGGAGGAGTTGGCGCTGTAGTCGGTCGCGCGCGCCTGTGCGCAGACCTCGGTGCCGGGCTGCACGAGCGTGTCCAGTGTCGCCGCGGCCATCGAGGTGGTGGTCGTCCAGTCGCCGAAGGCTGCCGTGCCGGTGCGCGTGCGCTGCCTCAGGGTGTACGACGCGACCCCGGTTGCACTGTCGGTGAAAGTCCACCCGAAGCGGGTGGCCACGGCCGTCGCCGATCCGACCAGGACCCGCGGAGCGTCGGTTGCGGTCAGCGCCGGTGCCGTCGTGTCCCTCGTGGTCGGCGCCTGCTGCAACCAGGGGAGCCGGACAATGCGGGGTCGGGAGCCGAGACCGAGAAAGGCCAGTGCGTGGCCGCCGTTCTCATCGACCACGTAGCCCGTGGCGGGCGTGCCGGTGACGGGGTCCGCGACCTGACGCGTGCTGTGCGCCGGGCTGAGGTCGGCCACGCTCGTGAAACTGCCCGTGGGGTAGCCCCGGGCATCGAACGTCGACCAGCGCCAGACCACGAAGCCGTTGCCGAGTGCAGCCAGCCCCGCGGAGCCGTAGTAGCTGCTCGCGCCGGGAGGTGACCAAGGTGGCACCACCCCGAGGGTGTCGACGACCGTGTAGCTCCCACGGGTGAACAGCACCCAGCGCCCCCGCACGTCCACCACGGAAGCGGTAGGTCCCTCGCCCGCGTCGGCGGTGCGGACCGGCGCGGTCGGGTCGTCGACGTCCCTGCCCGTCAGCACCCGGGTCGAGGACCACGACCACACCCAGCTGTCGTCGGCAACGGCTCCCCTGTCGCCCGCGGTGGCAACCTGTTCGCCGGTGCGCACCCGCTCGACGACGTAGCCGGTGGACGGCGGGTCCGCCCGTCGTACCAACAGCTGGCCGCCGTGGCCGAGGGTCAGGTCCCACCCAGTGACGTCGCGCTGGCCGCCCGGCCAGGACAGGTGCCACTGACCGGTCGGGCGGAAGCGCTCGTCCAGCTCCTTCACCAGGGTGACGCCCCCGGACGAGGTGACCTTCTGGTGGACGGTCTGGCTGGTCCTCGTCCAGGTCGGTGAGGCAGCGTCGGGATCGATCGACCAGCTCGAGCCGTCACCCCAGGTGGAGCGCAGCGTGCCGTCGTAGGCGACGGCGCTGCTGCCCTCCGGCACGGGCGGGAAGTCTGCGACGTGCGTGGGACCCGACCCGCCGTCGATGGCGATGGCGCCCGGGGCGCCGGCAGACTCCGCAAGTGCGACCTTGCCGCCCCCCATGGGCAGGGCGTCGGAGAGGTGCTCGTCGAGCAGCTCGCCGAGGGTCCCGGAGTCGAGGTCGACGGCCCAGTACTTCCCGTCCACCTGGCCGCCCTGCGGCTGGTACACAGCCAGCCCGTCGCCGCGAGCGAGGACGTGCGGGGTGTTGCCTCCCTGCGTTCCGCTCACCAGGTCTGTCACGGTCGCGGCGCCGGACACGCGATCGATCCGGGTCACGGTGAGGTGGCCGTTGTAGTTGTCCTTGATGTTGAAGAACGCGGCGGGACTACCCGTCGTGCACCCACGCAACGCCACCCTCGTAGCCGGAGTAGCGCGGGATGCTGTCGACCGGCACGTCGCTGAGCACGGAGGAGGTGCCGTCGAGCCGGCGCACGACCAGGATGCTGCTCGGGATGCCCGTCGCGCCGGGGTCGGGACGAGTGGTGAGCAGCCACCCGGGACCGATCGCGGCCAAGGTCTCGTTGCTCGGCATGGTGATCTGACCCGCAGTCACGTGCGTCTCGACGTCACGGAACCTGACGGCGGTCGGCCAGTAGGTCGATTCCCCCACCTTCTCGGTGACGTACCCGCCCACCAGCGAGGTCTGCTCGGCATCCTCGTGGAACGGGACGTCGGACCACGCGGTCGTGCCGTCCTCGCGCAGCACGGTGAGGTAGGTGTGCCCAGTCCCGTCGTCGTCATCGGACCGGTCGTGGACGTTGTGCATCACGTACTGCTCCGAGGCCGCCTGCAGCACGTGGGGAGAGGCGATCTCCTGGTAGTGCTTCGGCAGCACCTGCACGTCGGCGGCCGGCACCTGCTCAGCACCCGCCGGAGCGGTCGCCGCCAGCAGGCCGGTGAGCAGTGACGCGAGCAGCGCGCCGACACGAGTCCGCATCCGTGAGTCTCCAGTCCCCCCGAGACCGGGACCGCCCGAGTCTGCAGAAGCCTGATCCTACGGTCGCGGGGGACTGCTCGGTGCATGAATCACCGTCCCTCCGTCGACCGCGCCGGGCACCGGCATCAGCGTCCGGTGCTGCCTCGTCGGTCATCAGCTACGGCGACCTCCACGGGGCGTGCGTCATTGCTCCGGCGACGTGCGCCGACCGATGCCGTCGCGTGGCACGCTGTCGTGATGGATCCCGAGGCTTGCCCGATCGGCGATCGGCTGCAGCAGGGCACGAGCGATGCTCGCGAGGTCGCCGGCCGGTACGACCAGTGGGCGAGGGGGCACGACGACGACGTGACCACGCGGTCCTACCAGGCTCCTGCGGTGGTGGCGGCGACCGTCGTGACCCGTTGCCCCGACGCGGGCTCGGTGCTCGACGTCGGGTGCGGCAACCGCCCCGCCGGCCACGCGCTCCGTGAACGAGGGTTCGCGGGACAGATCCTGGGGCTCGACGTCTCGCAGGCGTCTCTCGAGATTGCTCAGCAGCGTGGAGCGCACGACTCGACCGAGGCGAACCCCTAGCAGGGCGTGCTGCGTCATCACTAGTGTCGGGAGCGAGCAGCCGTCGCGAGGTCAGGAGCCGTCATGTCCCAGGTGCAGCAGCACAAGTTCGAGCTCGCTGAGAGTGAGATGCCGACCCGCTGGTACAACGTGCTGCACGACCTCCCGACCCCACCTCCGCCGGTGCTGCACCCGGGGACCGGGCAGCCGGTGGGTCCGGATGATCTCGCGCCCCTGTTCCCGATGGACCTGATCCTCCAGGAGGTGTCCACCGACCAGTACGTGGACATTCCCGAGGAGGTGCTCGACGTCTACCGGCTGTGGCGCCCGAGCCCGCTGTACCGGGCGCACCGGCTGGAGAAGGCGCTGGGTACGCCGGCACGGATCTACTACAAGTACGAAGGGGTTTCTCCCGCCGGCTCGCACAAGCCGAACACCGCGGTTCCGCAGGCGTTCTACAACGCCAAGGCGGGGATCAAGAGGCTGACCACCGAGACCGGGGCGGGACAGTGGGGCACGGCTCTGGCGTTCGCGTGCGCACAGTTCGGCCTGGCCTGCGAGGTCTGGCAGGTGCGGGCGTCGTACGACCAGAAGCCCTACCGGCGGATGATGATCGAGACGTTCGGCGGCACGGTGCACCCCAGCCCCTCGGAGCTGACCGAGGCCGGTCGAAGCATCCTGGCCGAGCACCCCGACTCGACGGGATCCCTGGGCATCGCCATCAGTGAGGCTGTCGAGGTCGCGGCCCAGGACCCGACCTCCAACTACGCGCTGGGCAGCGTGCTCAACCACGTGCTGATGCACCAGACGATCATCGGCGAGGAGGCGCTGCTCCAGCTCGCCCAGGCCGGGGAGACTCCGGACCTGCTCATCGGTTGCACCGGTGGGGGGTCGAACTTCGGCGGGCTGATGTTCCCGTTCCTGAGGGAGAAATGGGCGGGCCGGATGAACCCGTCCGTGCTGGCGGTGGAGCCGGCTGCGTGCCCCTCGCTGACCAAGGGCACCTACGCCTACGACTTCGGGGACACCGCAGGGCTGACGCCGCTGATGAAGATGCACACCCTCGGTCACGACTTCGTGCCTGACCCGATCCATGCCGGTGGCCTGCGCTACCACGGGATGAGCCCGCTGATCAGTCACCTCTACGAGACCGGGGAGATGGAGGCGGTCGCCAAGCCGCAGACCGATTGCTTCGCTGCCGGGGTGCTGTTCGCCCGCACGGAGGGCATCGTGCCCGCCCCCGAACCGACGCACGCGCTCGCGGCCACCATCGAGGAAGCCGTGCGGTGCAAGGAGACCGGCGAGGAGAAGGTGATCGTGACCGCGCTGTGCGGGCACGGCCACCTCGACCTCCCCGCCTACGACGCCTACCTGTCCGGCAGCGTCGTCGACCACCTGTGGGACGACGCCGACATCCAGTCCGCCCTGGCCGACTCGCTCTCCAGGTTGCCGACGCTGGCCTGAGCTCACCCGGTCGCGAGTCGTCCGCGCGGCGACCAGTCCAGGTCCCCCCTGCGGGACCGCAGACGCGCGACCGTGCCGTCGACCCGATCGACCCCGACCGCCTCGGTACACACTGCGCCAGGGCTGTCGTTGGCACGGTGGCGCGTGAGCTCCACGTGTATGCTCCCCGGGACAAGCAGCCGTGGCCGACCGCTCTCCGTCGAGGGTCGTGGCCGACCGCTGCGGATCAGCGGAATGGGTTCGGCACCGCGTGGATACAGCGAAACTCCTCGCGCCACGGGGGTGCTTCGACTACTGAGGACAACAGTTGAGTGCCGATGACTCCCGGGAAGCCTCACGCAGCATCCTCGGACGGGGTCGGGCCACTGCCGACTGGTTCACCACCGGCGCTCGGTACTGGCTGGACGTCTATGACGGGCAGGACCTGGAAGCGCACTTCTATCGTCGCCGCCTCCAGACGAGCCTCGATTGGATCGACTCCTCAGGGCTCCTACCCGGCGCCCGTGTCCTCGATGCCGGTTGCGGCACCGGACACCTCACGGTGGCGCTCGCGCGACGCGGCACAGTCGTCACGTCGACGGACTTGAGCGACGAGATGACGAGATTGACCCGCCAGCAGCTGGACGCAGAACAGCAGCGTTCCACGCTCGTCTGTTCTGACGTGCACCAGCTGCCGTTCCCGGATGGTGCCTTCCAAGCGGTCATCGCCCTGGGGGTCCTGCCGTGGGTCGGCGCGCCCGCTCGCGTGATGGCAGAGCTGTCGCGGGTGACTGCCCCCGGCGGGCACGTCCTGGTCACCTTCGACAACGCTCACCGACTTTTCAGACTCACCGATCCCTCGCGCACTCCGCCGGTACGTCGGCTGCGCAGCCTGCTGAGACGCAGAGCCCACACACAGGTCGGAAACCACATGACGACTCCCGGACAGGCGCGCGAGACCGTCCGGGCAGCCGGCCTGCACATCGTCCAGACCGGCAGCGTCGGCTTCGGTCCGCCGACCTTCTTGGGTCGTCAAGTCGTTTCAGCGCGCCTCGCGCTCAGGATCGACGCCCGTCTTCAGCGCCGCGCCGACCGTGCTCGCTCACCGCTGGGGCAGCTCGGGACGCACTATCTCGTGCTCGCCAGGAGGTCGACCTCGTCGCCCTCCGTGAACGGCGCGTGAGGGGCGCGGCACGGCGCCGGCCGCGCACGGGACCACCGTTCGGGCCGGGAAGCTGCATCACGGGCACGTAGGACCAGACCCGGATCGGATGACTGCGGAAGACCGCCCCCGTGGGGACAGCCTTGGTCGCTGTTCACGTGCCGCCGGGGGGAGTGGTGGCCGGACCCGTTTTCTGCCTGTGTGATGGTAGGGGAGAAACCAGACAGTGAGGCTCTCGGGGTGGAACGGACCTCTGCGGTTGGCTCGAGGCGTTCTCGCGTCGCTGGCCAGGCGCAGCTTCACGATCTCGTCCACGTTGAGAGGATCAGATGACCGACTCGCACGACGGCCGTCAAGACTCGGTCACCGGCCACGCCCTGAGCGACTACGTGCACCATCTGGGCGTACCTGCCCTGCCACCCCTGACCATGCCCTTCGATCCCGGGTACGACCCGCTGACCGTGGGCTCGCACTTGGGCCAGAGTGGTCACCTCATGGCCGCCCTCAAGCTGTCCATGACCTGTTGGCAGCTGGCAGCGCCCGAGGCGACGGAGGCCAAGATCGCCGCAGCGAAGGCCAACAACGTCCCGCTGGTGGCGGGGGGAGCGACCTTTGAGATCGCTGTCCAGCAGAGGACTCTGAGTGACTATTTCGAGCTGTGTGCGCGACTCGGGATCGACGGGATCGAAGCGGGGGAGGGGTTCACCGACCTCGCGATCAGCGCAGAGGACACGCTGCAGCTCGCCGGCGAGCACGAGCTCGAGGTTCAGTTCGAGCTCGGGCGCAAGCAGGAGGGCGTGTTCACCCCGGATCGCATCAAGGAGCTCGTCGAGCAGGGCAAGGAGTGGCTGGATGCGGGTGCGGTCCGTCTGGTCGTGGAGGCTCGCGAGAGCGCCGAGGGAATCGGACTGTTCGACGAGCGAGGCGTGCTGAGCCGGGAGATGACCGATCTCCTGGTCGAGGGCCTCGGGCTCGACGTGCTGTGCTTCGAGGCCCCGAACAAGTACAGCCAGTTCGCGCTGCTCAAGCACCTGGGCCCCGACGTCCTGCTCTCCAATGTGCGCCTGGAGGAGCTCTTGAGGATCGAGATCTTCCGCCGAGGCATGCACGCCGACTCCTACGGTCACTCCCGGCTCGGATCGTGGTCGACGAGCCCACAACTCGACGGCGTGACGCCGGGTGCGTAGGTGAGTTCACGACGGGTGACCGTCGACCACAGCACGGAGGCGGCGAGCCGCTACGGCGAGGGCTGGGCGGTGGTCGGTGTGGACGTCTTCCGGGCCACGACGCTGATCTGCACCGCAGTCGCTGCTGGACGCCGGTGCATGGTGGCCGGCGACATGGAGGAGGCCTTGGCGTTGGCTGCCGCTACCCCCGGATCCTTGTCGGCCGGCGAGCAGGCGGGAGTGGTCCCGCCCGGTTTCGACCTCGGCAACAGCCCGGCGGCGATCGCCGAACGACACGACGTCGAGCGTCCGCTGGTCCTGGTGACCTCCTCGGGCACGCCCCTGCTGAGGCGGGCCGCCGCGACGGCCGTCTACGCGGCATGCCTGCGCAACGTCACTGCTCAGGTCGTCCACCTCCTCTCGGAAGATCTCGACGTCGCGGTGATCGGCGCTGGAACCCGGGGTGAGCCGCGACGGGAGGACCAATTCGCGGCGGCTCTGATCGCCGACGGGCTGGTCCGGGCTGGATATCAGTGCGACGACGACACGTCGCGATCGATTGCGGACCACCTGCCGCGCCCCGTGGAGTGGTGCGCGCGAGGTCGCTCTGGCGCCTTCCTGCGACGCACCGGGTCGGCGCGGGACGTTGACTTCGTGCTGAACCATCGTGACGATCTACCGATGGTCTTCCAGGTGCACGGCAACGAGGTGCTCGGGCTGCGCCTTGAGTGAGCGATGACGGCAAGACGACCGGCCGTAGCGGTGTTCAAGACGGCTGACTATCCGCTTCACGCCGGCACGATCGGCATCGCCCGCAGCGCCGGACGCATGGGACTCGACGTCCACGTGGTGGGCGAACCGAGCTCCTCGCCGGTGGCACGCTCGCGGTACGTGCGGGGTACGTCGTTGGTGCCGCGTGCGGCGGACGAATCCCCCGAGCAGGTGGCGCGGTGGCTGTGCGAGACCGCTCCACCCGGACGGCCGCTGCTGGTGCCGGTCGACGATGTGGGAGCAGTCTTCGTGCAGCGCCATGCCGAGGTCCTGACCAAGGCGTTCCGCTACCACCTGGTCCCCGACGGGCTCAGCGAGCAGCTGAGTCGCAAGGCCACCATGGCCGAGCTGGCGCGGGCGGCGGGGGTGCCCTGCCCGACACACGCTCTGCCCACGACGTCGACCGCTCTGGAGGAGTTCCTCGTCCACTCGCCGCTGCCGGTGGTGGTCAAGGTCAACGACCCCGAGCTCGCCAAGCACAATCCCGGTGTTCCTGGTGTGGTCATCGCCCGTTCCGCCGCTGAGGTACGGGACCTGTGGACTCGACATCTGGTGGACGGCGTCCCGAACTGCATCCTGCAGGACTACATCCCCGGTGGGGCGGACACGGTCTGGATGATCAACGGCTACGTCGACTCCGCGTCGAGACTGCGGTTCGTGGCGACCGGACGCAAGCTCAGGCAGTGGCCCGCTTACACGGGGGCGACCTCGCTCGGCATCTGTGAACGCAACGACCTGGTCGTGGCGCTCACCGAACAGCTGGTCGAGCACATCGGCTACCGCGGCATCCTGGACATCGGCTGGCGGTTCGACGCCCGCGACGGGCAGTACAAGCTGCTGGACTTCAATCCGCGCATCGGCGCCACCTTCCGCCTCTTCGTCGGGGACCGGGACACCGACGTCCTGCGCGCCCTCTACACCGACCTGGTCGACGGCGAGGCCCTCGACGGCGAGGTGCCCGATGGACGCACCTGGGTCAACGACGCCTACGACTGGGCGGCCGCCCTGCGCTACATGAAGGACCGGCGCCTCACCGTCGGGGGCTACCGACGCTCGCTCGGTGGTGTGGACGAATCTGTCTGGGCGGCACCAGACGACCCTAGGCCGGCCAGCGCCATGCGCAGAGTGGTCGCGCAGAAGCTCCTCGAACGGGGCGGTGCCGCCACGGCAGCGCGACTCCAGCGGAACCGACACCCAGGTCCCGACTTCCGCGACGCCTGATGTGAGGCTCGGTGGACAGCGTTCCGGTCACGGCGCTTCGCGCTGCGCCCTGACGACGACCAGTTCGGCTCCGACGACGGCGGGCCGAGCGTCACCGACGTGCAGCCCACGTGAACTCGTCGTTCTCGTGGTCGGCCCCCACCCGGTGCCGGGGTCGCGACGACCAGCACCTCGCCGTCAGCCAACCGCCCCGCCAAGCTCAGACGCAGCGTCGTGGTCCTCCCACCCGGAGGTCCTGCCGCTGCTGAACCAGGAGCAGAAGTCGCTCAGCAGTCCGAGGTGCTGACGTCAGGGCCACGTCCCAGAACAGGCTGAGCAACCCGAGCCCCCGTGGCACGCCCGGGCGGATCAGCGGCGGGGGAGCGCCCGGCCGTCCGGCAGTGCTCGGCCGCCCAGGAGCGCCACCAGAGATCCGCTGTCGGCGCGAACGGGCTGGCCCGCGCCCCAGCTCCAGTCGGCGTCGGTGGCGTCGAGCCGCACGTCGGTCAGGTCGATCCCGAACCAGCTGCCGTCGGCCGCGGTGAGCTGGTCGAGGAGGTAAGTCGCAGCAGCCGCGGGTGCGACCGTCGGACGGCCGAGCGCGATCGTGACGTCCAGCGAGTGGACGAAAGCATGGGTCAGTGCGCCGGTCGCGCCGCCGCCCGGCGGTTGCCAGGCGTGCAGCGTCGGCGATCGGAGCTGGTCGAGCAGCTCGGTTGCGGGCACGGAGGCGTCCCGTGCGGCCACGGCGTCGGAGAACACCGTGAAGTCGCCGCCGGCCGCCGCCATCTGCGCTCCGAAGTCTGCGGGAGTCAACCGCGCGGGCATCGTCATGTGCGCGATCACGTGTCGGACCAGCCATTTCTCGCACAGCGACGGGGCATCCCACGCCTCGGCGGGGGCGGCAGCGAGGAGATCCGCGAGCCCGTTGCAGGTCGGGGCTACCCAGGACTGGGGGTCGGTCACGTCGGATCTCCTTGCATGAGGTGGGTGAGGTGCTCCTCGAGCTTGTCGAGCGAGGTGACGAAGCCGGCGCGCGCCTCGGGCACACGCATCTGCGCGGGCACGTTGCGCTGAGAGATGACGACCTCGGTGCTGCCGTCGCCCAGGTCGTCGAGCGTGCTGGTGGTGTGCATGTCGGTAGCCGGGTCGACCCAGGCGAGCCGCTCGGGAGGGACGACCTCGGTGAAGGTGGCGACCATCCGGTGACTGCCGTGCTCGCCGAGCATCAGGGTCTCGAACCGACCACCGGGGTGGAGCTCGACGACGATGCCGTCGATCGGCGTGGTCATGCCACTCGGGCCCCAGAACTGCGCGAGCTCGGTGGGCTCGGTGAGACACCTCCACACCAGCTCGCGCGGGGCGCGGAAGACCCGACGGTAGATGAGCTCGTCGTCGCTCACTGGACCTCAGCCTCCTGCAGGTGGGCCAGGTGCGTCTCCAGCCGGTCCATCCGCTCCGACCACGTGCGCCGGCTCTGCTCGATCCATGACAGCGCCACCCCGAGGGCCTCGGGCTCGAGCCGGCAGGGCCGGGTCTGCCGGTGTCGTCCCTGGCTGATCAGACCGGCGCGCTCGAGCACCCGGATGTGCTGGGAGACGGCCTGCATGCTCATGGCGTACGGCTCCGCCAGCTCCTTGACGGTCGCCTCGCCCGCGCCCAGTCGGGCCACGATGCCTCGCCTGGTGCTGTCGCTCAGCGCCGTGAACAGGGAGTCCAGCCGCCGATCCTCGAGGGTGGTGTCCATGGCCGTATTCAAGCCGTCGCTTTATCAAGTGTCAACTGGAGGAACCGGTGTGTCACCGGAGCGCGCCCGCACCGGGATCAGTGCAGGGTGTAGCCGCCGTCGGTCACGAGCACGGCACCGGTGGTGAAGGACGCCGCGTCACTGGCCAGGTAGACCACGCTGGGTGCGATCTCCTCTGGTGTCGCGTAGCGCTGCATCGGGACGTCCTCGATCCAGTGCTGCCGGAACTGGGGCTCGTCGACCGGCGCCATCTCGGTCTTGACGTAGCCCGGCGCGATGGCGTTCACCCGGATGTGGTGGGGCGCCCACTCGGCTGCGAGCGACTTCGTGAGCTGGTGGACGGCAGCCTTGGAGGCGTTGTACGCCGGCTGCCACTGCGGGCGGTTCACGATCATCGCGGAGATCGAGCCGACGTTGACGATGGAGCCGCCACCCGCCTCGATCATGGTCGGTGCGACGGCCTTGGACATCCGCCACAGCCCGGTGACGTTGACGTCGAAGACGGTGGCGAACTCCTCGTCGGGCACCTCGAGGGCGGGACGGTGGAAGCACACGCCGGCGTTGTTGACGAGCACGTCGATGCGACCGTGCGCGGTCATCGCCTCGTCGACGATGCGGCGGACGTCCTCGGCGTCGGTGACGTCACCGGTGGCCACGGTCGTACGACGGCCGGACTCCTCCGCGATCTGGGTGGCCGCCTGCTGGTTGTGTTCCTCGTTGCGCCCGACGAGCACGACGTCCGCGCCCGCCTGCGCGATGGCGGCCGCGAAGGCGCGACCCAGGCCCTGGTTGGCGCCGGTGACCAGGGCGGTGCGGCCCTCGAGGCTGAACGGGTCCATCGGTGTCCTCCACGACTGGGCGTGGGCGCTGGATCGTCCGGTCCGACCCTGCGGGTGCGGCGTGCTCGCCCACACTGATCCTCCCCCGAGATCTGGCCGCACGCCACTGGCAGCCCGGCGGTCGACTACGTCTCCGGTCGCCGAGACAGGCCGTTCGAGCTGCCGCTCAGCCTCTCCGGGGTCGTGTTCAGCCGCGGATCCGTTCGTTGCCGGGGTCGTAGAGCGACGTGGTGGAGACGGAGACGGGATACAGGACGCCGCCCACGTTGACCTCGTAGGTCCCTTCGCGCACCCAGCCGAGCGTGATCGGGTCTCCGCCTCGGTCCCAGACGTAGGCGAGCCCGACGCAGGCTCCGCTGGTCTCGCCCCAGGCCGCGGACGTCACCTGCCCGGAGGGCTGCCCGTCCCGGACGATGAGCTCACCCCCCCACAGCATGGGGGTGCTGTCATCGACCACGAAGGACATCAGGCGCCGGCGCACGCCGTCGGCCTTGGCCCTCTCGACGGCGCCGCGACCGAGGAACTCGATGTCGGTCCTCAGCTTGCACGCGAACAGCAGACCGGCCTCGACCGGGTTGTGGTCCGGAGTGAGCTCGCGGCCGAACGCGCGGTAGCCCTTCTCCAGCCGCAGCGACTCGATGGCGTAGTAGCCGCCCCTGCCGACCCCGAGGTCCGCCCCGGCCGACATCAGGTCCTCGTAGACGCCGACGGCGAACTCGGCAGGCACGTAGAGCTCCCACCCGAGCTCCCCGACGTAGGTGATCCGGGTGGCCCGCACCGTGGAGTAGCCGAGCCCGATCTCGCGGCTGGTCCCGAAGGGGAACGCCTCGTTGGAGAGGTCGGCGCTGGTCAGGGTGGCCAGCAGCTCACGCGAGCGGGGGCCCATCACCCCGAACACGGCCATGCCCGAGGTGACGTCGTGCAGCACGACGTCGAGGCCGGCGGGGACGTGCTTGCGGATGTGGTCCTTGTCGCGCTCGGTCGTCGCCGCGCTGCTCACGATGAGGTACTCATCGTCCGCGGTCCGAGTCACGGTGACGTCGGACTCGTAGGTGCCGCGCTCGTTGAGCAGTCCGGTGTACACCGACCGTCCGACCGGGACCGCGACGTCGGCGGTGCACAGCCACTGCAGCGCTGCCTCGGCGTCGGCACCTGACACGAGGTACTTGGAGAAGGAGGTCTGGTCGAAGACCGTGACTCCGGTGCGGGTGCTGACCTGCTCGGCCGCCGACCACGGCAGCCAGTTCTGCTTGCCCCAGTCGTAGTCGATGACCGGGTCGACGCCCTCCGGTGCGAAGAAGTTGACCCGCTCCCACCCCATCCGGCTGCCGAAGTTGGCGTTGGCACCCTCCATCAGGTGATGGACCGGTGACCGGCGGAACGGGCGGGCGGTCGTCATCTCCCGGTTGGGCCACGGGATCTGGTAGTGCAGGCCGAGGATCTCCGAGACCCGGTCGTGCAACCAGTGCACGTTGCCGTTGAAGGAGGCGAAGCGGCGGATGTCGACGCTGGTCAGGTCACTGGTCGGGTCGCCGTTGACGATCCACTCGGCGAGCGCGCGGCCGGCGCCCCCAGCGGTCGCGATGCCCACGGAGTTGAACCCCGCGCCGACGAAGAAGTTCGCGACCTCGGGAGCCTCGCCGAGGATGAACTGGTTGTCGGGGGTGAACGACTCCGGCCCGTTGTAGAACTTGCGGATCCCGGTCTGCTCGAGCTGCGGGATGCGCAGCAGGGCGTTGTCCATCAGGATCGAGAAGTGGTCCCAGTCCTCCTCGAGGAGCTGGAACTCGAACGGGTACGGCAGCTCGTGCGGCGAGACCCACGGCTTGGCCTCGGGCTCGAAGCCGCCGACGACCAGGCCGCCGACCTCCTCCTTGAAGTAGGTGTAGCCGTCGGGGTCACGCAGCACCGGGAGGTCCGGGTGCACCCCCTCGAAGGGCTCGGTGACGACGTAGAAGTGCTCGGCGGAGTGCAGCGGCACCGTGGCACCGACCATCGCTCCGATCGCCTTCGCCCACTGGCCGGCACAGTTGACGACGAACTCGGCCTCGATCGTCCCCTGGTCGGTGACCACCCCGGTCACCCGTCCGTGATCGGTGGTGACGTCGGTGACGCGCACCCGCTCGAAGATCTGCGCCCCGCGCATGCGGGCGCCCTTGGCCAGGGAGCCGGTGAGGTCGGTGGGATTGGCCTTGCCGTCACCAGGCAGCCAGATGGCTCCGACGAGGTCGTCGACCTGCATCACGGGGTATCTCTCCAGGGCCTCCGCCGGCGTGAGCAGCTCGCACTCGAGGTCGAACGCGGTGGCGGTGGCCGCCGTACGGCGCAGCTGGACCATGCGCTCCTCGGTGCGCGCGACCGTCACCCCGCCGCAACGCTTGTAGCCGGCGGAGAGCCCGGTCTCGGCCTCGAGCTCGGCGTAGAGCTGGGTGGAGTACTGCACCAGCCGGGTGCCGCTCTCGTTGGCCCGCAGCTGGCCTACGAGACCAGCGGCGTGCCAGGTCGTGCCCGAGGAGAGCTGACCCTGCTCCAGGAGCACCACGTCGGTCCACCCCAGCTTGGTCAGGTGGTAGGCGACGCTGGTCCCGATGACGCCGCCCCCGATGATGACGACCTGCGCGCGTTCTGGCAGGGGCTTCGACATGGCTCAGACTTCCTCGAGGGCGGTGGCACGCGGAGCGAGCTGGTGCTCGTGAGCGATGCGCTCGTCGCTGCCGTGCTGGACGGTGAAGTAGTAGACCAGGCCGACGATCACGATGCCCGACACGAAGATGACCCCGCCCCAGGCGTAGGCGCCCTCGCCGTAGATCTCCGAGCGCGGCCACAGCAGGTTGACGGCCATCAGCACGCCGTAGCCGATGGCGACGGCGTTGACCACCAGGCCGCGGGTGCGGCCCAGGAAGAACCAGCCGGACTCACCCTGGTCCTCCGGCCAGCCGCGGAGCCGACGGCGCATCACCGGCACGGTGACCAGCAGGTAGGCGAGGTAGACGATGACGATCGAGACGCTGGTGATGACGAGGAACAGCTGTGCGTTGCCGAAGTTGAGCACCAGCAGGCCGATCGCCACCACGCCGCTGACCAGCGCCGGCGCGACGGGCGCCTGGCGGTGGTCCGTGACGTGGGAGAGCGCGTCACCGAAGGGCAGGGCGTGGTCGCGGGCCATCGAGAACGCCAGCCGGATGGACGCGGTCTGGATGGCCAGGGTGCAGATGAAGATGGCGAACGCGACGTCGACGAGCAGGATCTTGCCGACCGTGGAGCCCAGTGCGGACTCGAGCACCAGGGGGAGCCCTCCTGCGCCCAGCGTCTCGAGATCGAGAGAGCCGGCCGTCATCAGCGCCAGGGTGAGCAGGATCAGGCCGGCAGCGCCTGCCGCAGCCAGGGCCTGCAGCAGCGCCCGGGGCGTGGTGCGGCGCGGGTCCTTGGTCTCCTCGGCCAGGGAGCCCGCGGTGTCGAAGCCGAACATGACGTAGGCGGGCATGATGGCCGCCATCAGCAGCGGTGCGAGGTAGCCCAGCGAGTCCCAACCGGGGAGGCCGGGGCCGGCGCCCTGGGTCTCGAAGATGACACCGGGACCACGCTTGATGTGGAACAGCAGCAGCACGATGATCAGCGCGACACCGGTGAGCTCGGCGGCGACACCGACGTTGTTGATCAGCGCCATCAGGCGCACGCCGAGCATGTTGATGATCGTGGTGAGCACGATGGTGCAGCTGCCGAGGAACACCGCGTTCTGGGCAGGGTTGTCGAAGACCTCGAACCCGGACCAAATCTGGGGCAGCACGATCTGCATGGCCACCGAGACGGCCGAGACGGTGACGATCGAGCCGATCATCATGGTCCAGCCGGCCAGCCACGAGCCCGGTCGCCCGCTCACCTTCTTTGACCACTGGTAGACCGAGCCCGCGATGGGATAGCGCGCGGAGAGCTCGGCGAAGACCAGCGCGACGCAGAACTGTCCGGCCAGCACGATCAGCCAGGACCAGAACAGCAGGGGACCGCCGAACCCGTAGCCGAAGCCGAACAGCTGGAACATGCCGGTGAGGATGGAGATGTAGCTGAACCCGGCGGCGAACGAGCTGAAGCCGCCCAGGCTGCGGTTCAGCCGGCGCTTGTACCCGTGCTCGGCGAGGTCGGCGTCGTCGGCGGCCGCGGCCGCGCCGCTCTCGGTCGGGAGGAGCTTCTGTGTCATGGAGGTTCCTTCGGGTGCGCGGTGCGGATGGTGTCAGTCAGCGAGCTGTACGTCGTCGAGAAGGCGGGCGAGATCGGGTCCGTCGAGCTCGCGGCGGGCGATCTCCCACCGCTCCATCGACCACTCCCAGAAATCGAAGTCGAGAGGGCTCACGGCGTGCTGGATGGCGCCCCACAGGGTCCACCCGTACTGCCCCACGACGCCCTGGAGGCGGGCCCGGGCCAACCGGCTCCGGCGGCGTCGCCCGTAGTAGGCGGTCACCAGCTCCTCGAGCCCGTCGAGGCTCAGGCGGCACTCGTTCCAGATGTTTCCGAGCTCGAAGCACGCGTCGTTCATGCCGGAGTACTCGTAGTCGATGAGCCAGATCTTGGCGCCGTCGTCGACGAAGTTCTCGGCCAGCAGGTCGTTGTTGCACGGCACCGTGCCCTCGTCGCCCACGAGGAGCGCGCGCCGGATCGACTCGACGGCCTCCATGTGGTCGAGGTATCCGTCGGGGATCCGGTAGCCGCCGCGCTGCACGGTCTGGAGGTAGTTGCGCTGGCGCTCGAACATGTTGAACTCCCCGCGGAACGGGGGGCCCTGGTGCAGCTGGCGGCACGCGGCTGCGACGCGCTGGAGCATGCCGTCGGTGGCGAAGTCGTCGCGGCTCAGCGTGTGGCCCTCGATGAACCCGATCACCATGACCCCGAGATCGGGCCGGTAGTCGTGCACCGGTGCTCCCACGCCGGCGAGCTCGGCGGCTCGGGAGTTCTCGTGCTCGACGTCGCGGTCGATCTCGAGCATGTCGGCGTTGCTGTCGGTGCAGCGCGCGACGTACGCGCCCTCGGGTGTGACCACCTTGACGTTGCGATTGGTCAGCCCACCGGAGAGGTCCTCCATCGTGCGCGGCTTCCGGGCCAGGGTCGGGATCTGGTCGAACAGCCGGCCGAGCTGCTCATCGCTCAGTGCGAAGGACAACGGAAACCTCCGTTCGCGTCGGCGCTACCTGGACGGATCTGATCTGCACAACGTAGTGCTCGGGCAGGCAAAGGTCTAGACCCAAAGCGGATCCAATCGAGTTCCGGGTCGATGGCGGCCTCATCCGCGGATGCGTTCGCCGCCCGGGTCGTACAGCGGCTTGTCGTGACGCGTGACCGGGTAGCGGACGCCCGCCACCTCGACCTCGAAGTCGGTCTCCTTGGCCACCTCGGCCGGCAGGTACGCCGAGAAAATCGACCGGCCCACCGTGTGGCCGTAGCCAGCGCTCCTGACGCCGGCGAGGGTGCCTGTCGGTGGGTGGGCGACCATCTCGCCACCGTGCATCACCGCGTCGATGTCCGCGCTGAACCAGCAGAGCCGCTGCGTGGGCCCGGCCTCCTTCACCGCACGCAGGGCCGGTCCCGCGAGCAGGGTCGGCTTGGTGAGCTTGACCGCGAAGCCGAGCCCGGCCTCGTAGGGGTTGTTGTCCGAGCGGATGTCGCCGGCCCAGGCGAGGAACTGCTTCTCCAGGCGCAGGGTGTCGACGGCCCGGTAGCCCACGTCGCGGATGCCATGAGGCTCGCCTGCCTCCAGGATCTTGTCGTAGGCGTCGCGCACGTACTCCGAGGGGATGTGCAGCTCCCAGCCGAGCTCGCCGACGTAGGTGGCTCGCAGCGCGATGGCCGGGGCCCAGCCGACGTGCGTCTCCCGGGCAGTCATGTAGGGGAAGGCCTGGTCGGAGAAGTCGTCGGCGCTCAGCGCGGCGACGACGTCTCGTGATCGCGGTCCGCAGACGTTGAGGACGCCGTAGGCGGAGGTGACGTCGTCGATGGTCACCGTCCCGTCCTGGGGTGCGTGCTGGAGCAGGAAGGTGACGTCGTGACGTCCGAACCCGCTGCCCGTGACGAAGTAGAACCGCTCCTCGTCGAGCCTGGTGATGGTCACGTCGGCCTCGATCCCACCCTGCTCGTTGAGCAGCTGGGTGTAGGTGATCTTGCCGACGGCAACGTCGAGGTCCGCGCCGGCGACCTGCTGCAGCAGGTCGAGCGCCCCGGCTCCCCGGATCATGAACTTCGAGAACGAGCTCTGGTCGACGACAGCGACCGACTCCCGGACCGCCCGGTGCTCGGCGGCCACCTGCTCCCACGCCTCGCTGCGCCCGAACGTCGGAGTCTCCGTGGCGTCGGTCTGCCCCGGGACGAAGAAGTTGGCCCGCTCGAAACCGAACTTGTTGCCGAAGACCGCCCCGCGCTCGCGGAGCCGGTCGTAGACGGCGCTACGGCGCTGGCCACGCGGCGGGTGTCCGGCGCGGTTCGGGAAGGCGACGTCGTAGTAGTGCCCGTAGGACTGGATCGAGAGCTCGTCGAGCACGGCTGGGACGTTGTGCGGCGCGCCGAAGCGTCGTACGTCGAAGGGCCAGAGGTCCATGCCCGGGTCGCCGTCGACGATCCAGTTCGCCATCGCGTTGCCGGCACCCCCGGCAGCGGCGATGCCGGCCGAGAACCCGCAGCAGTGGAACAGGTTGTCGAGGTCCTCGGTCAGGCCCATCAGGGGCTCGGCGTCGGGTGAGAACGGGATCGGACCGTTGACCCAGGTCTGGATCCCCAGCTCGCCGAAGACCGGCACCCGGTGGGCGGCGCCTTCGGCGAGGCCCTCGAAGCGGTCGTGGTTCGGCGCGAACAGCTCGGGTCCCAGGTCTCGCGGGATCGTTCGCCAGCACGCCTTGGTGCCTTCCTCCCAGCCGCCGATCACCAGGGCCCCTGCCTCGGGCTTGAGGTAGAACCGAGCGTCGGGGTCGCGGAACGTCGGCAGGTCCCTCGGCACGTCGTCGGTCTTCTCGGTGACGACGTACTGGTGCTCGACGGCGTTGACGGCCAGGTTGACCCGGGCCAGGCGCGCGGTCTCGGCGCCCCACATGCCGGTCGCGTTCACGGCGACGTCACACTCGATGCGTCCCTGCTCGGTGAGGACCGCGGTGATGCGGCGCCCGTGCCGTTCCACGCTCTCCACCCGGCAGTTCTGGACCACGCGGACGCCGGCGGCGCGGGCGCCGGTGATGAAGGAGTGGGTGAGCTGGTTGGGATCGACGTAGCCGTCCGAGGGAGTCCAGGTCGCCCCGTGGATGCCGTCGGTGTTGAGCAGCGGGAAGAGCTCCTGTGCCTCCTGCGGCGAGACGAGGTGTACGTCGAAGCCGTAGCTCTTGCCCTGGGTGTGGACGCGTTGCAGCTCCTCCCACCGCTCGGGGCTGGAGGCCACCCTGAGTCCGCCCACCCCGCGCCAGCCGGTGGCGTATCCGGTCGAGTCCTCCAGCGTGCGGTAGGTCTCGACGCTCTGCCGCATCAGCTGGGTCAGGTTGCTGCTGGAGCGCAGCTGGCCGACCAGGCCCGCGGCGTGCCAGGTGCTGCCGTGGGTGAGGCTGGTGCGCTCGAGCAGGGTGACGTCGGTCTTCCCGCGTCGGGCCAGGTGGTAGGCGATGCTCGCGCCGATCACGCCGCCGCCGATGATGACGATCTCGCTGCGGTCGGGAAGTGTCATGGTGAATGCCCTCTGTCGAGACGGTCGAGGTCGAAGCGGTGGAACCAGGCGGCCGGGACCTCGGAACGACCCGGGGCAGCGGCGATGGTCACCCACTGAACGCAAAAGACTAGACCATTGACGGCAGCGGAAGTCAATGGTTCACTCTCGTCCCATCCAGCCCGTGACCGCGTCTCGCGACCGGGCGATCCACTGACGGGAGCCCGGCCATGCATCTGCACGACAGTGCGGACCGTGCCGCCGACGTCGTCGCCGACTGGGCCTCCCGCCCGGGCCGCGCGGTGATCTTCGACTTCAACGGCACGCTCTCCGACGACGAGCCGATCCTGGAGGCGATCTTCACCGAGATCTTCGCTGAGCACCTGGGCTGGGAGATGTCGCCGGCGGAGTACCACACGGACCTGCTGGGCCACAGCGACCGGGAGATCGTGCAGTTCGCCGTGCGGACGCACGGACGCGGCGACTACGCCTGGTCCGCCGGCAAGGTCGAGGAGCTGCTGGGTCTGCGGCGCGCCCGCTACCTCGAGGCCGTCTCCGAGCACTCACCGATCTCCGCCGGTGCTGCCGAGCTGGTGCAACGGCTAGCCGCTGCCGGCATCCCGATGGCGGTCGTGACGGGGGCGCAGCGCGACGACGTCCTCGCTGTCCTCGAGAACAGCGAGGTCGGGGACGTGATCGCCGACCTGGTCACCGAGGAGGACGTGCAGCACGGGAAGCCGCACCCCGAGGGCTTCCTGAAGGGAGCCGCACTCCTGGGCGTGCACCCCGCGGACGTGCTCGTCTTCGAGGACTCCGTTCCCGGTGTCCGGGCAGCTGAACGTGCCGGCATGTGGTGCATCGCCGTGACCGGCGAGACGCCCGACCCGGCCGTCCTGCAGTCGGCCCTGGCCCACGTCCCCCATCTCGACGCGACGCTGCTGGACAGGACCGAGCTCTGAGTCAGTCGGCTGCCGCTGCCTTCGCCGCCGGGTGCGGCGAGATCTCTGCCGCGGCCACCTGGTCGGCCTGCGTGTGCAGCCGGATCCGCGTCCGGTCGGGCCGGAAGTAGTCGCGCGAGAACTCCACGGGGGTGAGGTCGGTGGAGAACGACGTACGCGTGACCAGGAGGAGCGCGCTCTCCGGCGTGACGTGCAGCAGCTCGGCCTGCTGCGCACTGGCGTTGAGGGGCTCGATCACCTCGTCCGCGCTGAACGGTGGGAGCCCGTACTCACGCTCCATCAGCCGGTACAAGGAGTCCTGGAGGTCGAAGCCGAGCATGCCGGGGAAGATGCCGGCCGGGAGGTAGGTCTCCTCGAGGGCGATCGGCTCCCCGTTCGCCGAGCGCACCCGGATGATCTCGTGCACCTGGTCCCCACGACGCAGGCGCAGCGCGTCCCGCACGTCCGGTGGGGGGACCCGGGTCGTGGCGCGGACCACCTGCGCGCCTGCCTCCACGTGGGCCCGGCGCATCTGCTCGGTGAACCCCGGCAGTCCCGTGAGGATGAAGTCGAAACGTGGACGGGCCACGAAGTTGCCGCCGAAGCGGCCTCGGCGCCGCTCGAGCAGACCCTTGGCCTCGACCGCCGACAGAGCCTGGCGCAGCGTCATCCGGCTGACGCCGAGTGCCGCCGCCACCTCGACCTCGGAGGGGAGCTTGTCGCCCGCGCCGAGCTGCCGGGAGATGATGAGTCGCTCCAGCCAGTACGCGATGCGCGCGTGCGCCGGAAGGTCGCTCGCACCCGACAGGTCGGGCCGCGAGGCCAGCACCTCATCGTCCATGGAAAGCGCAGCCACGCAGCGATTCTAGACTAGACAAATAGGCAAAGGTCTCGCCTCGACCGCCCGTGCCCCGCCTCGGCAGCGGCGCACGGCGACCGGGCTGCTGCCGCTCGGCGGGAGCGCCTCGTGGCAGGCCGGACCGACCGACCTCGCCGAGACCTGCACCGCTGGCCTTCCTGAGGACCCGTGGGCCGGCGACCAGCACCCGGCACTGACATGGGGCGATCCTCGCGGAGCCGCTAGTTTCGGGTGGTGGTCACGACGAGGCGCACGGTGCTGCTCATCCACGGCATGTCGTCGAGCCGACGGACCTGGTGGCGGGTGGGGCCCGAGCTCGAGCGCCGCGGGTGGGTCGTCGACACGGTCGACCTGGCCGGGCACGGGGGCAGAGCGATCGGTGCGACGCGCTCGTCGGCGGCGCTGGCCGAGGACGTGGTGGCTCGACGACCTTCAGGGAGCACCCTGGTGGTCGGGCACTCGCTCGGAGCGATCGTGGCGCTCCGGCTCGTCACCGCCCGGCCGACGTACGCGCGTGGCGTGCTGCTCGAGGACCCGCCCGGGCGCGGCCACAGCCGAGCCACCCGGGACAGGGTCGACGACATCGAGGGTGAGGTGGACCAGGCCCGCACGGACCCGGGTGGCGCGATCGCCTCCCTGCTGCGAGGTCATCCGACCTGGAGCCGTCGCGACGCCCGGAGCGTCCTGGAGGGTCGGCTGCTGGTGGATCCGCACGTTGCACGGCTGCCTCCGGCCGACGGCACCTGGGCCCTGGCCGGGCTCGTCGCGGCCTGCCCGGTTCCGGTGGCGATGGTGGCCGCCGTGGGGGACTACTCGGCTCTGTCCGACCCGGACCGCGGCGCGGTGCGGGGGCTGCTGCCGGCCGAGCGGGTCACCGAGCTCCCGGGCAGTCATCACGTGCACCTCGACGAACCGACGAGATGGGTCGACGCAGTCGACACCTTCGGACAGACCTTGCTGGGCTAGTCCCGGTCCTGCTGGGGAAGCCGGCGGTCCCAGTCCCCGACGAAAGCGACAGTTGGGCACGTAGCGGCGTCTCACGTCGGGTGTTCGACCGACAACCCACCCCTGATGGACGACAGGGGCCAGGTCGAACGATCAGGACGGAGCGACCGTTCACCCTCTAGTCCCGGGTCCTGCAGTCGGTGAGCCTGTACGGGAGACGACGAACCCGTCGTACCAGATCGAGGTCTCAGGCCTCGCGCTCTTCGAGGAGTCAACATGGACCAGTTCTTCGTGAAGATGTTCGTCACGCTGCAGACCGGGTTGTACGGCGTGCACCAGCAGCGCAAGGCCGACGAGAACGGCGCCACGGCCGTGGAGTACGGCCTGATGGTGGCGCTGATCGCCGGGGTGATCGTGATTGCAGTGACGGCGCTCGGCGTCCGGGTCAACGCCATCTTCGAAGAGGTGACCGCGGCCATCGGCGGGTGACGAGCCCGACAGGGTCGAACCGGACTCGGCCGGTCCGGGCGCAGTCGGTTGCTCGGCCCGCTCGGATCTCCTGACGGCCCGCGACGTCTGGGTCGACGACATCCGGTCAGGCGACCGGCGCGGTCTGCCGCCGGGAGATCTGGTCCGAGCTGAGTCCCCGCGTGTCGTGCGTGCCAGGAACCAGGCAATCGGTGGCCAGCCAGTCGACCGGCGCCGGGTCCGCCGATCGATCACGCCGGAGCAACCGATCACCCGCCAGCCGATCGGGCCCGGCCCGAACGAGTCCCTGAGCCAGGGACGACACCGCCTCGTCCCCCGCCCGGACCCGGGCCTCAGCCCATTTCTCGCGAAGGAGTCATCATGCACCAGCTCGTCACCAGGTTGCGCGTTGCGTGGCACCTCACTACGCCCGGCCGGCAGGGGCGACGGACCGATGAGGCCGGTGCCACGGCTGTGGAGTACGGCCTGATGGTGTCCCTGATCGCCGGCGTGATCGTCCTCGCGGTGACTGCGCTCGGCGTCCGGGTCACCGGTCTCTTCGAAGCAGTCGTTGCCGCCATCGGCGGGTAACGGGCACGACATCGCGACCGGACACGTCCGGGCCGCAGGTGAAGACAGTCCATTTCGGGTCAGGTCACGATGGGGGCAAGCATGACGGTCAGGGGATCCAGGAGGGGGGCACGCGACGATCGCGGTGCCGTCGCCGTGGAGTTCGCGCTCGTCCTGCCCGTGCTGATCGTGCTGGTCTTCGGTGTCATCGACTTCGGCCGGCTGTTCTTCGCGCAGATCACGGTGACCCAGGCTGCCCGCGAGGGCAGCCGGCTCGTCGCGCTCGAACAGGCCAACGCGAGCAGCCGGGCCCAGGGCGCGGCCACCGGCCTCAACAGCCCACCCCCTGTGGTCGCCATCGTGCAGAACTGCGTCGGCAAGACCTTCACTACCGACGCCGAGGTGACTGTGAAGTACACCGTCACGTTCAGCACCCCCCTGGCGGGCCTGGCGGGGCTGCCCGCGAGCAAGGTCGTGACCGGGAGAGGACACATGCCTTGTCACGGCTGATCCCTGGCGGGCGGGCTCGCCGTGACGAGAGCGGGGCGGTCGCGGTCATCGTGGCGACGCTCCTCGGCACCGGGGTGCTCCTGGGCATGGGGGCTCTTGTGGTCGACGTGGGTGGGCTGTACGCCGAGCGCGCCCAGCTGCAGAACGGTGCCGACGCCGGCTCGATGAGCGTCGCTCTGGGGTGCGCCTCCGGTCCGTCCACCTGCGACTACGGGACCTCGGCCGCCTCGCCGGCCGGCAAGCACGCCAACAGCAACGCCAACGACTCCCACGCCAAGGTGGACAACGTCTGCGGCCGCGGACCTGCGGGGATGCCGGCCTGCTCCAGCAACCCGGGGTGCGCACCCCTGCCCGCCGCGGGCCTGAAGTACGCCAGGGTGCAGACGAGCACGTTGAACAGTGACAGCAGCACGTTGTTCCCGCCTGCTTTCGGACGAGCGCTGCTGGGGTCGTCCTACCAGGGCAAGACGGTCCACGCGTGCGCGCAGGCCGCGTGGGGACCTCCCAAGGAGGCAGACAGCCTCGCCTTCACCCTGTCCTTCTGCGAGTGGAAGGCGGCGACGTCGAACGGGACGGTGTTCGCCAAGGAACCGCCCTATCCGACGTGGCCACCGGCTTACACAGGCACGGTGCCCGCCCACGGCGCGCCAGGGGGCGAACAAGTCGTCCTGCTGCACGGCTCGGACAACCCGTGCGCGGGCAACAACAGCGCAGGATGGGATCTCCCCGGCGGCTTCGGTTGGATCGCTGACTCGGGTGGATGCTCGGTCCACATCGACGCGGCCGGCAACTACAGCGAGGACCCGGGCGCCTCGGCCGGAAACAGCTGCAAAGCCAAGCTTGCCAGTGCGCGTGCGGCCAAGCAGGTCCTCTACCTACCGGTCTTCGACGGCGCCGGAGGCGCGGGCCACAACGGGCAGTACCACCTCAAGGGATTCGCCGCGTTCGTCGTCACGGGCTACCAGATCCCGGGCTTGAGGGCCAAGTCCCTCATCTCGAACAGGGACTACTGCAGCGGGAGCGACAAGTGCATCTACGGATTCTTCACCCAGGGTCTCGTCGACCAGAACGCCGAGATCGGCACCGGCCCGGACCTGGGCGCCCGCGTCGTCCAGATGATCGGTTGAGGGACCCAGCGCCGTGTCCACGAAACCAGAGCGAACGATGACCCACCAGAAGATCTCACGAGCACGAGGGGGAGAGCAATGAACCGGCGAATCCTGATGACGGTCGTGGCGGTGGTCCTGGCCGTCGTCGGCACCGGCGCGGTCTACAGCTACGTCGCTGCCGCGGACACGCGAGCAGTGGACGCGATGAAACCCACCGACGTGCTCATCGTGGCCAAGTCGATCCCGGCGGGCACCGCCGCACAGGACGTGGAGGCCGGCAGCTACGTGCGGGCGGACCGGCTCCCCGCTGACGCGACCCCCACGGGATCGGTGAACGAGATCGGGGCCGACTGGGGGACCGACGTCGCCACCGCCGACATCCAGCCCGGACAGGTCGTGGTCAGGGACATGTTCGGCAGCAAGGTGGCCACCACCAGCGGGCTCGCCATCCCCGAGTCCATGGTCGCGGTCTCGGTCCGGCTGAGCACCGAGGGCGACGTCGCCGGGTATGTGCAACCAGGCTCCCAGATCGCGATCTTCGACACCTTCGTGCTGCTCGACGGGAAGGGCACACCGTCGGGGAACAAGAACAGCAGCGACAAGAACGACAACTGGGCCACCAAGCTCCTGCTGCCGCGGGTGGAGGTCCTCGCCGTCTCCGAGGCCGCGCCGGACGGCAACAAGGCGGGTCTCGACAAGCAGGACACCGGGAACACGGCGAACCTGCTGGTCACGGTCGCCGTGAGCCAGCCCGACGCAGAACGACTCATCCACGTCTCGCAGACCGGCATGCCTTACGCGGCGCTGCTGTCGGACCACTCCGTCAGCCGACACGCACCAGGTGTGGACAACCAGAACCGACTCGGCTCCATCTTCTCCGAAGGGAACACCGCACCATGACCATTCTCTGCGAACCGTCCGCCGAACGAGTCGAGCTGCTGGCCAGCCACATCGAGGGGAGCGTGCTCCGCGTCTCCGGCATCCCCTCGATCACTGCGGCGCTCGCCGAGCACCCGGAGGAGACGGTGGTCGTGCTCGGCGCGGGTGTCGAGCTGGAGCAGGCGCTCGAGTTCACCGTGTGGCTGCGCCAGCAACGCCCCGCAGTACGTTTCATCCTGCTCCGGGAGACGCTGCAGGTCGACGACCTGACGGCGGCGATGCGAGCGGGTGTCCGCGAGGTGCTGCTCGCCGAGGACGAGCACGGCCTGGCGGAGGCGTGCCGCCGCTACCAGCAGGTGTACGGCTCGGTCTCGCCGGACATCGCGGCGCCCGCGCCGCGCGGACACATCATCACGGTCTTCTCGGCCAAGGGCGGCTGCGGGAAGACCACCGTGGCCACCAACCTCGCCGTGACGCTCAACCAGGCGGGGCAGCGGGTGTGTCTGCTCGACCTCGACCTCGCGTTCGGCGACGTGGCCATCACGCTGCAGCTCAAGCCGACGCACACGCTGATCGATGTCGCGGCGCTCGGTGGGGCGCTCGACGAGCAGCAGGTGTCCTCGCTGCTCACCCCCCATCTCCCGGGCCTGGACTGCATCCTGGCTCCCGTGGTGCCGGGAGACGCCGAGCGGGTGCCCGCGGCGCTGACCGCCGCTCTGATCGACGTGCTGGGTGGGATGTACGACTACGTGGTCATCGACACCCCCGCACAGGTCAGTGAGCACGTCCTGGCAGCGCTCGACGCGTCCCACCAGCACGTGCTCGTGACGACGCCAGAGGTTCCCGCGCTGAAGAACCTCCGGTTGACCCTGGACATGCTCGACCTGCTCTCCTACACCGGCCGCACCCGCACGATCGTGCTGAACCGTTGCGACGAGGAGGTCGGCCTCTCCCAGGAGGAGATCGGCCGAGCGGTGCGCAGCCCGATCGCCGGCCGGATCCCGTCGAGCCGCGACGTGCCGATCTCGATCAACAAGGGGATCTCGATCGCCCAGAAGTCGCCCGACCACCCCGTCAGCGTGGCCATCCGAGAGTTCGTGGCGAACCACGTGCACCATGCCCTGGCGCCTGTCGCTGCTCGTCGTGCCCGACGCCTGGGTCTCCTCCGCAGGCGGACCTCATGAACCTCTCCGACCGGTTGGCTGCCCGGGCCGCTGCGGCGGTTCCCGCGGACCGGGTTCCTGCTCAGCGCCCAGCCGTGGCGACCTCGCGGACCGCCGTCGTCGACCCTCTGGCAGACATCAAGCGCAGGGTGCACGAGAGCCTCCTCGAGCTGCTCGGGCCCACCCTGTACGACGCCAAGATGGAGGAGCGCGAGCTGGCGGCCCGGGTGCGGCAGTCGCTGCAGACCGTCATCGAGGCCGAGTCCGCGCCGCTGTCCGCTGCGGACCGGACCCGGGTCGCACAGGAGGTCGCCGACGAGATCCTCGGTCACGGGCCCCTGGAGGTGTTCCTGCGCGATCCCGAGGTCACCGAGATCATGGTCAACGGTCCCTCGCAGATCTTCGTCGAGCGCGCCGGCCGGTTGCACGAGGTGGACGTGGCTTTCGTCAACGAGGCGCACCTGCGCCGCACCATCGACAAGATCGTGGCCCGGATCGGCCGCCGGGTCGACGAGGCAAGCCCGATGGTGGACGCCCGACTGCCTGACGGGAGCAGGGTCAACGCGGTCATCCCGCCGATCACCTTGGACGGATCGACGCTCACGATCAGGAAGTTCGCTGCTGATCCCTACACGGTCGATGACCTGATCGGCTTCGGGACCATGACCAGCGGCATCGCCGACCTCCTCGAGGCCTGCGTACGGGGACGCCTGAACATCCTCATCTCCGGTGGCACCGGGTCCGGCAAGACCACCACCCTGAACGTGTTGTCGTCCTTCATCCCCAGTGACGAGCGCATCGTCACGATCGAGGACGCCGCAGAGCTGCAGCTGCACCAGGTGCACGTGATCCGGATGGAGTCACGACCGAGCAACATGGAGGGGCGCGGCGAGGTCAGTGTGCGCGACGTGGTGCGCAACGCGCTCCGGATGCGACCGGATCGCATCATCGTGGGAGAGGTCCGCGACGGTGCAGCCCTGGACATGCTGCAGGCGATGAACACCGGCCACGACGGCTCGATCACCACCCTGCACGCCAACTCGCCCCGCGACTCGCTGGCGCGGCTCGAGACGATGGTCTTGATGGCGGGCATGGACCTGCCGGCCCGCTCGATCCGGGAGCAGACGGCGTCCGGGATCGACCTGATCGTGCACCAGGCGCGGCTCAAGGACGGCAGTCGTCGGATCACCCACGTCACCGAGGTGTGCGGGATGGAAGGCGACGTGGTCACCCTCCAGGACCTCTTCGCCTTCGACTTCGCCGCAGGTGTCGACGCCAGCGGGGAGTTCCGCGGGTCGTTGAAGCCGACGGGTCTGCGCCCGCAGTTCGTCGAGACGCTCGCCGATCGCGGCGTCACTCTGCCCACCAGGACGTTCGGGATCGGAGTGGCGTGAGCACGACTCCCCGGAACGCGCTGGCGACCCTCGCGGTCGCTGTGGCGACCGCTGCCCTCACCGTGGTGCCTGTGACGGGCGCGTCCGCGGCCGACACCGGACCTTCGAGTGCCGCGGTGTCCGGGGTCGAGGTGCACGGCCGGCAGGTCAGCTTCGTGCTGACGGTCAAGGACCTGCCGGACTCGGGCACCGTGAAAGCGGGCAGTGTCCGGGTCAGCATGGACGGACGACCCGTGGATGCCGTGGCGACGAGGATCGGGGCCTCGCCGGGCACCACCGGCACCCAGGTCCCTCGTCCGGGTGCCCGGACCCGGGAGGCCATCCTCGTCCTGGACGCCAGCGGTTCCATGCGCGGCAGCAGGATCGCCGCTGCCAAGGCGGCTGCCGCGCGCTACGCGCGAGTGCTGCCGGCCGACGTCTCGGTCGGCCTCGTCACGTTCGCCGACCGCCCGCGCAAGGTGCTGGCCCCCACTGCTGACCGCGCAGCGCTGCGCTCCGCGTTGTCGAGGGTGAGGGCTCGTGGCAACACCGCCTTGTACGACGCGGTCCAGGTCGCGCAGTCCGCCTTCGGCAAGAAGTCGGGTCAGCGGCGGATGCTGATCCTCTCCGACGGAGAGGACACCTCCAGCCGCCGAGGTCTCGCCGACGCGACGCGGTCGTTGTCCGGGACCGGTACCGGGGTGGATGCGGTCGGCATGGACGTGACCGGGGGACAGGTGGCTGTGCTCAAGAAGCTGGCAGCCGCAGGATCCGGCCGGCTGTTGCGGACCTCGGGACTCGACCAGCTGAGCTCCGCGTTCGTCGAGGCGGCGCGCACCTTCAGCGAACAGGTGACGGTCACCGCCGACATCCCCTCTGAGCTCGCTGGTCAGGCGGTCACCCTGAGCGCGACGTTGCAGGCGGGCGGGGAGTCGCTGAAGGCGGCGAGCCGTGTCCAGCTCGGAGCCGCCCCTGCGGGGGCCGCCTCGCCGCCGACCCCCTCGCCGCAGGCCGTTGCCGTCGCAGCACCACCGCTCACGGTGATGGCGCTCGCCTTCGCCGCGCTGCTGGGACTCGGCCTGCTGCTCGTGTGGCGGCCGCGTCCTGCACGGGACGGCCAAGGGCGGATCGACCAGCTCGACGCCTACCAGTGGTCCGAGCCGAACGCGTCCGGGACCATCGCGCCCGCGGAGGGGCAGGTGGCCGGGTTCGCGCTCTCCGTGGCCGAGAAGCTGATCCGCTCCCGTAGCTCACGTTCCCGGATCGCCGCCGACCTGGAGCGTGCCGGCATGCGGATCCGCCCGCAGGAGTGGATCATCCTCCGCGTCAGCGCGAGCTCGGCGCTGATCGCGGTGATCACGGTGCTGACCCGCTCCCTGATCGTCGGCGTGCTCTTGGGCTCCCTGCTCGGCTGGCTGGGCACGAGGGTCTACGTCCAGGTGAAGGCACGCCGACGCAGTGCTGAGTTCGCCGACCAGCTCCCTGATGCGCTGCAGCTGATCGCGAGCTCGCTCAGGTCCGGATTCTCGCTGCCGCAGGCACTGGACGGCGTGGTCAGGGAGGGATCCGAGCCCATTGCGAGCGAGTTCGGTCGCGCTCTGGCCGAGTCCCGGCTCGGTGTCCGGCTCGAGGATGCCCTGGAGAGTGGTGCCGATCGGATGAGGTCCCAGGACCTGGCGTGGGTCGTGATGGCCGTGCGGATCTCGCGGGACGTGGGCGGCAACCTGGCCGAGGTCCTGCTGAACACGGTGCACACCATGCGCGAGCGCGCCCAGCTGGCGCGGCAGGTCCGTGCGCTCAGCGCGGAGGGAAGGCTCTCGGCGTACGTCCTCATCGGCCTGCCGCTGGTCGTGACCGGGTGGTTCTCGCTGGTCAAGCCGGAGTACCTGCGACCGCTCTACACCTCTGCCGCCGGGATCGTCATGCTCGTCGTCGCCGCGCTCGGCATGGTGGTCGGATCGTTCTGGATGTCGCGCGTGGTGAAGGTGGAGGTGTGAGATGACCACGACCCTGATCATCGGCCTGGTCGCCCTGGCCGGAGCCATCGGCCTGGGATGGGTGGCCGCGACGAGCAGGACGGGGGCGTCGATCGCCCATCCGGGACTGGCGAGCATCGACGAGTACTACTCCCCGGAGCTCCTCGCTCCGCCGGACGGGCAACTGCTTCAGGCGCCACTCTCCATCACCATGGTCGGTCTGGGTGCGTTCGCCTCGAGGCTCTCGCCCGCCAACGTGCTCGAGCGGATCCAGCAACGGCTGGACGTCGCCGGGAACTCGCGTCGATGGACCGCGCAGCGGGTCCTGGGCTTCAAGGGCTTCGGGTTGCTGGCCCTCGGGGGCCTGGGTTTGCTGTCCGCGCTGGGACAGCCGCTGATGATGGTCCTGTTCACGGTCATCGGTGCCACGGCTGGCTTCTACCTGCCGGACGTGCTGCTCTACAACACCGGGACGAAGCGCCAGATGCGCATCCAGCAGGGTCTGCCTGACGCCCTGGACATGATGACCGTCTGCGTCGAGGCCGGTCTCGGGATCGATGCTGCGATAGCGCAGGTGGCCCGCAACACCGAGGGTCCGCTCGCAGCGGAGTTCGCCCGGGTGCTGCAGGAGATGCAGTTCGGCAAGTCCCGGTCCCAGGCGTTGCGTGCCATGGCTGGACGGACGACCGTCGCCGAGCTGAAGACGTTCGTCTCGGCCCTCACCCAGGCCTCCGACCTGGGCATCCCGATCGCTGTGGTCCTGCGTGAGCAAGCCAGCGAGCTGCGCACTCGGCGTCGCCAGCGGGGGGAGGAGCAGGCGCAGAAGGTGACGGTGAAGATCCTGTTCCCGCTGATCTTCTGCCTGTTCCCGGCGCTGATGATCGTGGTCATCGGGCCAGGAGCGATCAACATCTTCCGCATGTTCACCGGCCATTGAGCGCCACCGGTGAGTGCAGACCAGAGCACCACCCGGTGAGCAGACCTGTGAGCGCCGGCGGGAGGACCTCACACGTGGGAGGGGCGCACCGGTTCCACGACTCGGGGCGGGTGCAGGAGGTCGAGCCGGACTGCCGCCATCAGGGCTTGGGCCCGATTCGTGGCGCCGAGCTTGTCGTAGAGCCGGGCCACGTAGGTCTTGGCCGTCGAGAGACTGACGGACAGGACGACCGCGACCTCCGGGACCGATCGCCCGGCCTCGAGCAGGCGCAGCACCTGCGACTCGCGCTGGCTCAGCACGGGGCCTTTCGGGGTCTCGTTGCGTCGACGCAGTGCCTGCACGAGCCCGCTCGCGCTGAAGGAGGAGGCGGCCACTGCGGAGTGCCGGATCGCCGCCAGGATCTCGTGCGCGCTCGAGGACTTGGAGACGAAGGCGGAGACTCCGGTGTCGAGAGCGCGGAAGAGCACGTCGTCCTCGCCCTGCGAGGTGAGGATGACGATCCCGAGCTCGTGGTACTGGTCGCGCAGGTCGCGGGCGAGGTCGAGCCCGTCTCCGTCGGAGAGCGTGGTGTCGATCGTGACCACGTCGGGTCGGAGGATCTCGGCGAGATACAGAGCCTCGTCGATCGAGTCGCACTCCCCGACCGAGAGCAGGTCCGGTTGCTCGTCGACGATCCGGCCCAAGCCGCAGCGCGTGATCGGGTGGCAGTCGACGATGAGCACCCGCACCGTGGGCGGCTGCCGCAAAGGTGCATAAGAGTCCGGGCCGCCCGATGCGGGAACCTCGTCATCGCGCGCGATCAGTACCTTCATTTGTCCCCCACGGACCCGGTCAGAGAAGCCACAACTGGTCGAAGATTAGGCGCGGAGCCGCGATCCGCCACCAGGTCCGCGGGGTTATCGCGCCTCCGGGCTAGAC
>CAWFII010000029.1:0-57936 GCA_963815825.1 uncultured Actinomycetota bacterium
TTGCAGCTGAGGCCTCGAGCAACGAAGGGGTCAGATCTCATCCGGGATCTGACCCCTTCGGCGCGTCCCGGACCGGACCTCGCCACTGACGCTCCTGGGCTCGATTGTGGTCGCTCACTCGGAGGCGGGCCCAGCCGGGGTGTCCTGCAGGAGCGGGCTGACGACACCGTCGCCTTTCCGTAGGGTGGACTGCCGGGAGCGCGTGGCCACGGTGGAGGAGCCTCGATGCATGCGGCTGGGCGCACATCGTGAAGACCAAGTCGCGTGGCCACGCCGGTGTGCTCGTGATGGTGCTCGGGCTGGCGGCGCTCGCCCTCCTCTTGCTCGGCCGGCTGGCGATCCCGGGCGAGGGCTCGTCCGGGAACGGCGCGGCTGACTCGGTCGGCGTACCGAAGGGCGCGCAACGAGGCACGGTCATCCGGATCGTCGACGGTGACACCCTGCACCTGACCCCGACGTCGAAGGGAGTCCTCGACCGCCGGGCGGACGTGACGGTCCGGCTGCTCGAGATCGACACCCCGGAGAGCAAGGACGCGCACAGGCCGCACCAGTGCTACTCCGACGAGGCGACCGCGGAGCTGACGCGGCTGGTGCCCGAGGGGTCCGAGGTCAGGTTCGTGGCCGACCGGGAGCTGCGCGATCAGTACGGCCGGACGCTGCTGTACGTGTGGAACGACGACGGCAGATTCGTCAACCTCGCCATGGTGCGGCGAGGTTTCGCCAAGGCGGTGCTGTTCGAGCCGAACGACCAGCACATCGCGACGATGCGCTCCGCGCAGCGGAAGGCGGAGGCGGCAGGCCGCGGACTGTGGGGGGCGTGCGCCTACTTCGGTGCGCCGGACAGGTGATCTCGCAGAGGAGTCCTCACCGGGGTCCGGTCGGCACCACCGGCGCGCCGCAGCGGGGGCACTGGACGGTGTCGATCGGGTCCTGGGCGCGGCCCTGCTCGCCGCAGTGCTCGCACACCCACTCCCACTCGGGCCTCATGGAGACAACTCAACCAGAGGGCAGGGCTCATCCCCGTCGGAGGCATGCGAGGAGAGGCCGTGGGGGCTGGGCGGGACGACTGGATGAGCCGCTGAGCGGGATCGACCGGTTCGGCGAAGAATCCTTGACAGGCAGCAGGATTCCTGTAGAATCGAACACAAGTTCGATCCAATAGTGATGCTGAGGGATCAACCGGAACCGCCAGGTTCGCCGCTCACAGGCGCGCTGCATCGACACGTGAGACCACATGGTCCGTCGTCGGTTGCAGGAGGTGCTGAGGTGAGCTCGACGTTCGATCGTGCTGTGCCACATCTGGTGCTGGCGTGTGTCGAGACCATCGGTGCAGCGCTGAAGTCCACCGCCGACGCGCAGGTGACGTTCATGGATGCGGCCGACCGGCGCAACGCCCTGCTGGAGCTGACTCGCCTCGAGGCGCAGGTGGTCGCGCTGCGGCTGCGGCTGATGGTGGCCTCCGACGATGTCGCCCTCGATGAAGGCGCCCGCGACGTCGCGGCCCTGATCACCCACCACACCCGCACCGACGCCGGCAGCAACCGGCGCGACCTGGGGCTGGCGGAGGCGCTCGACCGGCGTTGGGCGCGACTGGGGGTCGCGCTCGCGGCGGGCGACGCCAACGTGGCTCAGGCCCGAGTGATCGCGCACGCGCTCGATGAGCTGCCAGCCGACAAGGTGTCCCCGGAGGTGCTGGCCGAGGCCGAGGCGCACCTGGTTGCGGAGGCCGCGCACTTCGGGCCGCGCGAGCTGCGGGTGCTGGGCCGACGGATCCTCGACTTCGTCGCCCCCGAGGTCGGCGAGCAGCACGAGGCCGAGCAGCTGGCCGAGGAGGAGCGCCGTGCCTGGCGCCGCACCAGCCTGAGCAGCACCAGGTTGGGTGACGGCACCACCCGGATCACCCTCCATCTCCCCGACGCCGCGGCGCTGCGCCTGCAGACCTACCTCGAGGCCTTCACCTCGCCGCGCCACCACGAGATGGGTGAGGCCGGTCGGCAACCGATCAACGCCAAGCGCGGCCGGGCGTTCTGCTCGCTGCTGGAGGCGATCGACCCGCGCCGCCTGCCGGTGCACGGAGGGGACGCGACGACACTCATCGTGACCGTGCCGCTGGAAGCGCTTCGTCAGGAGCTCGGCACCGGCGAGCTCGGTCCGGCGGACCAGCTCAGCGCAGGTGAGGTACGCCGCCTGGCCTGCACCGCCCGCATCCTGCCGGCCGTGCTCGGAGGCAAGTCCGAGGTCCTGGACCTGGGCCGGTCCTCGCGGCTGTTCCGCCCGGCTCAGCGCAAGGCGATGGTCTTGCGGGACCGCGAGTGCCGCGCCGAGGGCTGCTCGGTCCCGGCGGCCTGGTGCGAGGCACACCACTGGGGCAGACCCTGGTCCAGAGGTGGCCGGACCGACCTCGCCGACGGGATCCTGCTCTGCTCCTGGCACCACCATCGGGTGCACGACACCCGCTACGACGCCAGTCGGATGCCCGACGGTGACGTCCGGTTCAACAGGCGAACGTGAGGGAGTGTGCGCCGGTATAGATCGGCAACCAAAGGTTGCGCAAAGCTGTTAGGCACGCTACGGTTACGCAACCAAAAGTTGCGAAAGGTTGTGGACATGGAATACGGAACCATCGAGCGCGACATCCGGGTCGACGCATCTCCCGACGTGGTTTTCGAGGTGATCAGTCGACCCGAGCACATGGCGCAGTGGTGGCCCGACGATGCGCGCTTCGACTCGGTCGCAGGCGCCCCGGGGGAGCTGGTGTGGCGAAACGCGGAGACGGGAGAGACGACCACCGTTGCGCTCGCGGTGGTCGAGGTCGACCCGCCCGCGCGGTTCTCGTTCCGGTGGTGCTTCCGGGAGCCCGAGCGCAGCGGAGACTCGCTGCTGGTCACCTTCGACCTCGAGCCCACCGACTCGGGGACTCTCCTCCGGATGACCGAGACCGGGTTCCGCGAGATGGGGTGGGAGGTCGCGGTCCTCGAGGAGCAGTACGCCGAGCACGCACGCTCGTGGGAGCACTACCTGCCCCGGCTGAGCACCTACGCGGCGCGTCGGGTCACCGCGTCATGAGCGCTGCAGTCGACGACGAACTGTGGTCGGCGATCGGCGATCCCACCCGGCGCACGATGATCGACCTGCTGCTGGCCGGCGGCTCGGACACGGCCACGTCGCTGAGCGCGCAGCTGCCCGTCACGCGGCAGGCGGTCTCCAAGCACCTGGGAGTGCTGGACCGGGTCGGCCTGGTCCACGGCTCGCCTCTCGGCCGGGAACGTCACTACCGGGTCGACGAGGCCCAGCTGGCCCGGGCCGTCGCGCAGCTCTCGACGGTCGGAGCGACCTGGGACGCCCGACTGCGTCGGATCAAGAGCATCGCCGAGGCGATCGAACGCCAGAGCCCCGAACGCCAGAACACCGAACGCCAGAGCCCCGAACGCCAGAACACCGAGAGAGAAGGAGAACGAGATGGTTGACATCCTGCACCGGGTCGGCGTCGTGGCGCCGATCGAGAAGGTCTACCGCGCCCTGGCCACTCCTGAGGGGTTGGCTGAATGGTGGACGAGAGAGACCTCTGGCGCGAGCGAGGTCGGCGGGAAGCTCGGCTTCCGGTTCGGCGACGTCGGCGGGTTCGACATGGAGATCCTGGAGCTCGACCCCGAGGGCCACGTCCGGTGGCGCGTCATCGACGGCCCGCAGGAGTGGATCGGGACCGAGATCGACTGGAGGCTCGAGCAGCGGGACGACTACACGATCGTGCTGTTCGCGCACGAGGGTTGGAGCGAGCCGGTGGAGTTCATGCACCACTGCAGCACCAAGTGGGCGACGTTCCTGATGAGCCTCAAGGAGCTGGTGGAGACCGGAACGGGTCGGCCTGCCCCGGACGACGTGCAGATCAGCGACTGGCACTGAACCTCACCGCAGGGCCTCCACGCACATCAGGTGGGTTGCTCCCGAGGATCTAGCGGGGTCGGGTGCGGATCTTGCGGCTGCTCAGGGCAATCCGCCCGAGCATCCCCAGGCTGACGACGACGGCCACGACGAAGACCGTCAGCGCGATGGTGTTCTGCAGGGACGCCGCACCCGACGGTCGCGCGAGGAGAGCCGAGGCGAGGATCATCGCGGCGAGCACGACCGCCGTGGCGAGCACGTTGGCGAGCTTGTGCAGCCCGCGGAGGAACTCGTCCTCGTCGAACGCCTTGATCCTCAGCTCGAAGTTGCCCTCGCCGATCGCATCGAAGGCACGGTTCACCCTCCCGGGCAGCTCCTCGACGAACTCCTTGGCCTCGAGCACCGTGGCCATCATCGCGGCAGGTGTGCTGTTCATCGAGGACTTCATCAGCCCGGTCACGTGGCGCTGCAGCGCCTCGCGAGGTTCGAAGTCCGGATCCAGGGTGACGGCCACCTGGTCGAGGTTGAGCAGGGTCTTGCCGAGCATCACGAGCTCGGGATCCATCCGCAGCCCGGCCGCGCCCGCTTTGCGCGTCAGCTGGAGCACCAACGCCCCGATGTCGAGGTCGGAGAGCGTGGCGTCCGCCGTACGTCCGACCAGCTCGGCCACGCTCCGCGCGAACGTCCGCTCATCGAAGTCGGGGAGCTGCTCGCCCAGGGTGACCGCGATCCGGGTCACCTCCTCCGGCCGCGCGTCGGCCAACGCCAGGAACAGCTTGACCAGCTTGTCGCGTACGGCGGGGGCGAGCCGGGCGATCATGCCGATGTCGAGCAGCACCAGCCGACCGTCCGGGGTGACCAGCACGTTGCCCGGGTGCGGGTCGGCGTGGAAGACGCCGCGCACCAGGACCTGGTCGAGGTACGCCGCGAACAGCTGGTCGGCCAGGGGTGCGCCGTCCAGCTCCAGGCGTCCCAACGGCCCGAGGTCGGTGACCTTCTTGCCCGGCACGAACTCCATCGTGAGCACCCGGCTGGTGGTCAGGTCGGGGTACGGCTCGGGGACGACGAGGCGATGCCGGTCCTGGACCATCTCGCGCATGGTGGCGAGGTTGTCGGCCTCGCGGCGGTAGTCGAGCTCGTCGACCAGGGCCTTGCGGAACTCCTCGAGCAGCTGTGCGAGCCCGAAGCGACGACCCGTCTCGGTGTGCTTGTCGAGGAACTCGGCCAGGTCGGCGAGCACCTCCATGTCCTCGCGGACCTGAGCCCGGATGCCCGGGCGCTGCACCTTGACCACGACCTCGCGCCCGTCCCGCAGGGTGGCGCGATGGACCTGGCCCAGCGAGGCTGCGGCCAGGGGAGTGGGATCGAAGGTGGGGAACACCGAGGAGAGCCGCACCTGCAGCTCGGAGCTGACGATCTCCTCGATCTCCTCGAAGCTGAACGGCGCCACGTCGTCCTGCAGTCGTGCCAGTGCCTCGACGTAGGCCGGGCTGAAGAGGTCGACCCGCGAGGACATCAGCTGGCCGAGCTTGATGAAAGTCGGTCCCATCGCCTCGAGCTCCGAGGCCAGCGCCGCGGCCGCGTCGGTGTCACCCGTTGCCGTCTCCCCCTCGGGCACCTCGTCGAGCACTCCGTCGAGCACTCCGTCGAGCACTCCGTCGAGACCGGCCGAGCGCACCAGGTCGCCCTGCCCGTGTCGGAGCAGGAGCATGCCGATCTGGCGGTAGCGCTTCACGTGGGTGGGATCGATTCTCAGGCTCATCTCGCCCAGAGGGTATCGGTAGGTTCGGCTGGCTTGAGGGCGGTTTGGTGTGCTCGTCGATCGGGTACCTCCTGCGCGAGCCCTCGGGGGCGAGCGGTTTCGTCGACCGGGGGTTGCACATGTGGGGAAGTCGCGCGGTCCGCGCATCGTTGGTCCTCGTGCTGGGTGTCGGGGGGCTCAGCGCAGTCGCCTCCGGTCCCCCGGCGGCCGGAGCCCCATCGACGGGAGATCGGGCGACCACCAGCGCCGCGCCTGCGCCGCTCGGGCTGCCGTGCGCGGCGTACCCCGGCGGAGACACCATCTGCTCGGGCGAGGTGCGCAGCTTCGACGGGTCGCCGCTCGACGTCGACGTGACCCTGCCGCGGACGACGGGCAATCGACACCCGCTGATGGTGATGTTCCACGGCTTCGGCAACAACAAGCACGAGTGGGAGTCGACCACCGACGAGGGTGACGGTGCGGACAAGTACCACTGGAACAACCACTGGTTCGCGGCCCGCGGCTACTACGTGCTCACCTACACCGCCCGCGGCTTCACCGACCAGGGCACCGAGCGGCCCGACCAGCCGGAGACCCCGGCGGGCACGGACCCGACCTGTCCCAGGGGCGGCTCCGACTGCGAGCCGAGCGGCACGATCCGGGTGAAGAACAAGGAGGTGGAGATCCGCGACAGCCAGTACCTCGCTGCGCTGACCGCCAAGGCCTTCCCCGACATCGACCCTCGGCAGGTGGCGGTCTCGGGCGGGTCCTACGGCGGGGGAGAGAGCTGGCTGCAGGCCGCCGACCCGGAGTGGACCTTTCCCGCCAAGGTCAGGCCCGAGCTCTCGCTCCCGGTCCTGCGGCTGCAGGTCGCCGTACCCAAGTACGCCTGGACGGACCTGGCCTACTCGCTGATGCCGAACGGCCATGGTGGGTACCTGCCCGGAGACCCGATCTACTCGTCCTCGCAGGGCAGCCCGAACAAGCACGGCATCGGAAACCCGGTGGGAGTCGCCAAGCTGAGCTACATCGCCGGTCTCTACGCGCTCGGCCAGACCACCGGCACCTTCGAGGAGGGCACGGCTCCCACACCCGTCAAGCCACCGCCGTGCGCGGGACCGGAGACGTTCAGCGCCTGGCTCGACCGCGTCTACGCAGGCGAGCCGTACAGCGTCGGGAAGGTGGACGAGCCCGTCGTCGCGCAGATCCGTCAGGACTTCAGCGACTGCCACTCCGCCTACTACCAACCCGGCTGGAACAGGCAGCTGGCTACCGGCCACGAGACGGCAGTCTTCGCGATCCAGGGCTGGACCGACGACCTGTTCGAGGCGATCGAGGCATTCCGGATGTTCACCTACCTGAAGAAGCTCGACCCACGCTGGCCGGTGACCGTAGGAGTGGCCGACGTCGGGCACTCGCGTGCCCAGAACCAGCCGGCTACCTGGAAGTCGCTCAACGACCAGGCCAACCAGTTCCTGTCCTCCCAGATCTCCGGAAGCCGCCGGCAGGACACGACGGTGTTCAGCCAGCCCACCATCTGCCCCTCCAACCCCGACCCCGTCCAGGGGTCGCTGACCCAGCAGCTCAGCGCCAAGACGCCGCAGGACCTGGCTCAGGGCACGCTCAACGTCCGTGGCCCCTCCGGGTCGACGGTGAACCCGCTGGCGACCGGTGACCCGGACGGGGTCGCCACCGATCCGGTGGTACCCGGACGGCTGCCCTCCGCGGTCTACCCGACGCCGGCCTGCCGTGAGAGCACCACCCCGAGCTGGCCCGGTCGCTACACCGCGGTCTCCGCACCGCTGACCCAGGAGACGACCTACGTCGGACTGGGCTCGGTGAAGGTGCCCTACGTCCTGGCGGGCGGGCCGACCGCGACGCTGGACGCGCGGGTGTGGGTGCTTCCCGCCTCAGGTGGGGACGCGCTGCTGATGACGCGTGGCACCTATCGGATCGACACGCCGGCGTACGACGCCACGACCGGCACGCTGCGGCTGCCGCTGTACGGCAACCACTGGCCCCTGCACCGCGGCGACCGGATCCGGTTCGACCTCACCCAGGTGGACGCCCCGGCGCTGCGGCCGGACAACGAGCCGAGCACGATCTCGTTCACCTCGCCGACCCTGACGCTGCCCACCCGCAGTGCGGGCAGCACGACGATCTCGGCGACGAACGGCTAGGGCAGGGTGACCCGGGCGACCACGATCGGGTGGTCGGAGACCCCGCTGGAGCGGGTCGAGGTGTCGGCGGTCCAGCCGCTGAACGTGACGTCGCGGGACCCGAAGATCCAGTCGATGCCGTTCGCGGGCGCCTGGCAGCGCGGGCCGGTCGAGCCGCCGGAGGCGGACCGCATCTCGCCGGAGCGGGTCATCTTGCAGAAGTAGGGCTTCTTCTCGTTCATGTCTCCGGTGACGAACACGGTCGCTCCCCGGGCACGGAGGCGCTTGACCAGGGCCAGCTGGCGTGCGGTCGCCTTGTTGCGGAACCGCTGCGCACGGCCGTGCACGTCCGCAGGGTTGTGGGTGTTGATCATCGTGAACGTCGCGCCGTTGGTGCGCGAACGCAGCGTCACGACGGGGATGTTGATCCGCTTGCCGTGGAAGTAGGGGATCGCCAGGCTGGAGGCGGAGACCAGCTCGAAGCGTGACCTCTGGAAGGCGATCGCGTTCCGGGTGTCCACGGACCTGCCGCTGCGCGAGGGGGCGCCGACCACGGCCCAACGGCCGTTGGTCTGTCGCTGGAAGGCGGCGTACTGCGAGCGCTCGAACTCCTGCAGGCCGACGACGGAGACGCGGTGCTTGTCGAGATAGCGCACCGCCCCACCCATGCGGGAAGCACCCGAGCGGGCGGCCCGGTGGCTGCCACCGAGGACGTTGAAGGTCGCCAGCTGGAACTGGTCGGCCTGGATCTGGTTGGCCTGGATCTGGTTGGCCTGGATCTGGTTGGCCTGGAACTGGTTGGCCGGCGCTGCGGTAGCGGCGGCGGCCGGGCCACCGGTCTGGATCAAGGGGGTGCTGAGCAGCAGGGCCCCCGTGAGGGCAGCCGTGAGCGTGCGCTTGCGAGTCGACATGTGTGATTCCTGACTGGGTAGTCGGACCGTCACGGACGGTTCGGGCGGTGGCCCCCCCAAGGGCGCGGCGCGAGATGGACCCTCGGGAACTCCCGCACGCGGCGCAGCCGCCATACACCATAAACGACCGGTTCTGTCGGACTTCGGCGGGGGTGTGTCCGGACTGTTACCTCCGCCGGCGGCGCCGGTTGCCTCCCGGGCCGCACCGGCGCATGGTGGGGGCAGGGGCGCGAGGAGGCCTGAGATGAAGGCGAACGTCGGCGACCAGCTGCTGGTCGAGAGCAACGCTGCAGAACAGCACCGCCGCGAGGGCGAGATCCTCGAGGTCCACGGCGAGGACGGCGCACCGCCGTACCTGGTGCGCTGGGCAGACGGCCACGAGGGGCTGACGTTCCCCGGCCCGGACGCGCACGTGCGCCCGGGTGACGCGTCTCCACGTTGACCCTCGAGCTGCAGGGCGGCTAGGTTCCAGCGACCATCCGCGCCAGCCGCGAGCCTCGAGGGAGCCGACGTGACCATCATCGACGCGCGCGTGCGGCTGCCGCAGGACCGGCGCACCGACGCGACGTACGCCGCCCCGAGCCGGTTGGTCGAGCAGTACGACAAGGTCCTGGACCTCTCCGAGAAGATGAACTCGGGCACGCTGGCCGGACTGCTCGCCGCCATGGACGCCGAGGGGATCGGACAGGCCGTGATGCACGCCGAGTCCGAGGGTGGTGAGGACGCCGAGCTCCTCAACGACACCCTCAGCACCGTCCTCGAGGAGCACCCGTCCCGTTTCGTCGGCGTGGGCTGTGTCGACATCGGCAACCCCTCGCCCACCGAGCTGGTGCGGCAGACGCTCAGAGCGGCCGACCGCGGGCTGCTCGGGGTCTCCTTCCAGCCGGCCTTCTTCGGGCACGACATCGACTCCCGCCACCTCTACCCGCTGTACTCCCGCGCGGAGGAGCTCGGCCTGGTGGTGGCCGTGCACACCGGCATCACCTACAGCCGGATGCACCCGTTGCGCCACGAACGCCCCGAGCTGCTCGACCAGGTGGCCTGCGACTTCCCGGACCTCCGGCTGATCGCCTGTCACGCCGGGTGGCCCTGGGCCACCGAGTTCGCTGCCGTCGCCCGCCGCCACCCCACCGTGTTCCTCGAGTTCGGTGGACTCGCCCCCAAGTACGTCGCGAGGTCCGGCACCGGCTGGGACGCGATGTTCGCGATGATGCCCAACGTGCTCAGCCAGCAGGTCCTCTACGGCAGCGACTGGCCGGTGATGCAGCCCAGTCGGGCCCTGGCCGAGTGGCGGGCCTCCGGACTTCCCGAGCGGGCGCTCGAGGCCCTGTTCGCCGGGAACGCCCGGAGGCTCTTCGGGCTGGGCCCGACGGGCGAGCACGCATCCTCGAGATGAGCCCGACCCTCGCCGTCGAGCTCGCCGCCGCGGCCGTCGACTCCCCGGACCGGGTGTTCGTGCGGACCCGGTCCGCCGAGCTGACCTACCGCGAGTGTGCCCAGCGTGTGGAACGGACCGTCGGGCAGCTGCACGGCCTCGGGGTGGGCCCGGGAGACACCGTGGCCCTCCTGATGGGCAACAGCTGTGACCAGGTGGTGCTCTGGTTCGCCCTGAACCGGCTCGGCGCACTGCACGCACCCGTCAACACGGCCCTCGACGGAGCGCTGCTGGCCCATGCGCTGCGCACGGCCGGGGCGAGGCTGGTGGTGGCGGACGAGGGGCTCGTCGGCCGGGTCACCGACGTGGTCGAGGCGCACCGACTCGACGCGCGCGTGCTGCTGCACGCCGACGTCGCCGCGGTGGAGCCGCAGCCGGCCACGCGAGCGAAGGCGGCCTTCGGGCGCGAACAGCCGGACCCGCTCTCGGTAGCGACGCTGCTGTTCACCTCGGGGACCACCGGGGCGTCGAAGGCCTGTGCCCTCTCGCACCGCTACCTGGTCAGGCAGGGGCAGCTGCATGCGGCCTACCTCGGCCTCACCGCCGACGACGTCCTGTACTGCCCGTTCCCGCTGTTCCACATCGACGCAGCCACTCTCACCGTGTCGGCGGCGCTGAGCGTGCGGGGGACGGCTGCGCTCGGCGAGCGGTTCAGCGCCTCCGGGTTCTGGGACGAGGTGCGCGCCTTCGGGGCCACGGTGTTCAACTTCATGGGTGCCACGCTGGCGATCCTGTGGAAGCAGCCGCCGACGGCGAGCGACCGGGACCACCGGGTCCGCCTCGCGTGGGGCGTCCCGATCCCGGACTGGCAGGCCGGGTTCGAGCAGCGCTTCGGGTTCCCGCTGCGGCAGCTCTACGGGCTCACCGATGCGGGGATCCCGGCGTACGACCCCTTGGTCTCGGGTCAGCGTCCCGGGCGCGCGGGTCGGGTGATCGACGAGTACGACGTGCGCATCGACACCGACCGCCGACGCCCAGGCGACCCACCCGGATCGGGGGAGATCCTGGTGCGCGGCAGGGAACCGGGGCTGACGATGAACGGCTACCACGGCGACCCGGATGCCACCGCTCGGACGGTCGTCGACGGGTGGGTCCGCACCGGCGACCTCGGCGAGCTCGACGACGACGGCTTCCTGGCCTTCCACGGCCGGCTCTCGGACTCCATCCGCCGGCGTGGCGAGAACATGTCGGCCACCGAGGTGGAGGACCTCGTCAGCTCGCACCCGCTGGTGCTCGAGGCTGCCGCTGTCGGCGTACCCAGTGAGCTGACCGAGGAGGAGGTGCTGGCCTGGGTGGTCCTGCGCGAGGGCGCCGAGCTCACCCCGGCGGCACTGCGCGAGCACTGCCTGGCGCGGGGGCCGCGCTACCTGGCTCCGCGCTACCTCCGGATCGTGCCGGACCTGCCGAAGACCCCCACGCAGAAGGTGGAGAAGTTCCGGATCCGTGAGGTCGGTGTCGCCGAGGGCACCTGGGACGCCGAGGGCTGACCCGGCGGGAGAAACCGACCCAACCCGGGTCACGTGCGGCACGGCGGCCCCACTTGGTCACTCGCAACGCTTGCGCAACGCCGCTCGGCGGGGGTCATCATGGTGGATGGGACGCCGCGCACGCTCGAGCGGGGACGAAGATGGGCAACGACCTCGAGATTGAGATCCGTCAGGGTGCCACCCCGGGGACCTACGAGGTCGAGGTGGACTCCCCGGCCGGGCCCGCGACCGGGACGATGCGCCTCGACACCACCGCCATCCTGGACCGACGACGTGAGCTCGCGGCCAGTGTCCTGGCCTCCTCCGTCACCCGGCGGTCGACGTTCGACACGCTCGAGCGGCCCGTGCGCGAGGTCGGGCACACGTTGTTCGAGGCGTTGTTCGCGGGCCGCGTCTACGGTCGCTACACCGCGAGCCTGCAACAGGCCGGTGGGCAGGGCGAGGCGCTCCGGGTGGTGCTGCGGCTGCGTGCTCCCGAGCTGGCGGGCATCCCCTGGGAGGCGCTCTACGACCCGGAGGCGGGGGAGTACCTGTGCCAGCGTGAGCCCGTCGTCCGCTACGTCGAGGCGGCGCAGCCGTCGACCCCGCTCAGCGCGACCGGACCGCTGCGGATCCTGGGCCTGGTGGCGGCTCCGAGCGACCTGGACTCGCTCGACACCGCCGAGGAGAGGCGCCGGCTCGACGACGCCCTCGGCGAGCTGGATGACCAGGGTGTCGTCGAGATGGTCTGGGTCGAGGGCGGGAGCTGGGGAGCGCTGCAGCACCGGCTGACGTCGGGGCCCTGGCACGTCCTGCACGTGATCGGGCACGGTGGGGTCCGCGACGGTGGCGGGGTCCTGGCCCTCGAGGACGAACGCACCGGCACCGCGGCCATGGTCTCGGCCACCCGGTTCGCGCGGCTGCTGCACGCCTGCCGACCGGTGCCCCGGCTGGTGGTGCTGAACTCGTGCTCCTCGGGGGAGTCCGCGGCCGACGACCTGCTCTCCAGCACCGCTGCAGCGCTCGTGCACAGCGGGATCAGTGCTGCCGTGGCGATGCAGTTCGCGGTCACCGACCCCGCAGCCCTGGCCTTCTCGCGGGGCTTCTACCAGGCGCTGGCACAGAACATCGCGGTCGACGAAGCGGTGCGACTCGGGCGGATAGCGATCGACGGCACCAGCGAGCAGACCCTGGAGTGGGTCACTCCGGTGATCTACCTGCGCACCGACGACGCCCGGCTCTTCGAGCTCACCTCGCAGCCGCGCGCAGCGGCAGCAGCGGTGCCTACGCGTGACGACGACATCGCGCAGGAGGCCGCCAAGTACGGGCTGTACGTGCAGGCGCTGGCGGCCGCGCGCAAGCAGCGGTACGACGAGGCACTGGCACTGTTGGACAGCCTGGTCACCCTCGACCCGTCGTACCGCGATGCCGCCGAGCTGCGCGGGCGGTTGCGCCGCGACCAGCGCGTCGACGTGGCGTACGCCGCCGCGCGGGCCGCCGAGGAGGAGGGCGACTGGGAGGGCGCCCGGCGCGGCTACCGGACGGTGCTCGACCTCGACGGGGAGCACCGCGACGCACTGAGCCGCCACGACGCGTGCCAGCGACGGCTCGACGTCGCCGACCTGCAGGACGAGCTCCGTGTGCACGCCCACAGCGAGGACTGGCCAGCGGTGCTCGTCGTCAGTGACGAGCTCGCCGGGATCGACCCCGGTGCAGCCGACCCGGAGGGGCTGGCCACCCGGGCGCGCGGCCTGGTCGCCGACGACACCCGAGTGCTTCCGGCCGTGCGCGACGTCGGGGCGATGACCAGGCCCCCGGAGCAGGCACCGGACCACCCGAGGACGTGGCCGAGGTGGGCCGTGGGCATCGGTGTTCCCGCGCTGGTGCTGGTCGCCCTCGCGGTGTGGCGACTGGGCGGCGCGGACCACGTGGCGGCCACGCCCTCGCCGGACGGCGGAGCCGCGACGGTCTCGGGGGTGACGTGCTGGGACGGCGCGTCGGCACCCGAACGGGCGGACTGCTCGGTTCCCGAGGGGCGGGCCGGTCTCACCTCGGTGTTCGGGTCGTTGAACCAGACGTGCTCGAAGCTCACCGGCAAGCTCGTGGGCGGCAAGGCCGAGGTCTACGAGTGCGACTACGACCGCTACGTGATCAGGTACACCCGCTGGGAGAAGGGCTTCGACCGCTACAGCGCGATCAACCGGCTGAACCCGGACGCGAAGAGCGCGAAGTGGTATCTCGAGGGCGCCTTCGCCGGTCGCACCTGGACCGGCCCCGATCCCACGGAGCCGGGCGGTCTGCGCTGGGTGGCCAGCTATCGGTACGCGCCGTACGACGTCGTGGTCAAGGGGGCCGACGCCGACGCGCTCTCGGAGGGCAGGGACCTGGTCGAGGCCGAGGCGCGGGCTCCCGGCCAGGTGGGGCTGCGCTGACTGGGGCTGGGCTGACCGGGGCTGGGCTGACCGGGGCTGGGCTGACTGGGCTGGGCTGACTGGGTGCTGCCCGCCCCGGGGTCGCTGTAGCAGGATGGTGCGGTGGCTACTCACGAGCAGATCGGTCTGGTGTTCCCTGCGGACGACGAGGGACGGCGGAGCACGTCCTCGGTGGGGCGCGACGTCGTCGCGGACGCGTTGCGACCCACGGATCCCACAGGCGCCCGCGCCGCGGAGCAGGCGACCGCGTGGCGACACGACTACCTCGTGCACTTCCGCCGGCTCGTCGAGGCGGGGCTCACGTCGCCGGACGCGGCGGTCTCCGTGGCGAGGTCGGGCCTGGAGTCCCTGCACGAGCGGATGCGGGTGGCCGACGCGACGGGCGCCGAGCACCGGCTCGAGGACTGGCCCGAGGGCACCGCGACTCTCGACGGGCACGAGGTCGTCGGTCGAGCAGAGCCGGTCCGTGAGCTGGTGCTGCCCTACCGCGGTGAGCGCCTCCGCGGCGACGAGATCCGACGCCGGGTGGCCGCCTGGGTGGGGGCAGGCGTGGTGGAGCCGAGCGTCTCGGACGCGATCGAGGCCGTGCTCGCCCACCCGGACTGGCTGCGTCTCGACGGGCACACGGTCGCCGTGCTCGGCGCCGGCGCGGAGATGGGCCCGCTGCCGTCACTGATGAGGTGGGGGGCGCGGGTCGCTGCGATCGACCTCGACCGTCCGGCGATCTGGCAGAAGGTGCTGACGGTGGGGCACGAGGGCGCCGGGACGATGGTCGTGCCGGTGACCGGCTCCGCCGACGCCCCGCTGGAGCAGCGTGCTGGGGTCGACCTGCTCGTCGACATCCCGGCAGTGGTGAGGTGGCTGCAGGAGCAGCCGGGTTCGCTGGTGCTGGGCAACTACGTCTACGCCGACGGCGCCACGAACACCAGGGTCTCGGTCGCCGTCGACGAGCTCTGCTGCCGGCTCGCGGCCGGCCGACCCGACGTCGCGCTCGCCTTCCTGGCTACGCCGACCGACGTGTTCGCCGTGCCCGCCGAGGCCGTGGACCACTCCACCGCCGGGTACGACCACCGCTCGGTGCGGTCCAAGACGCTCGGTCGGCCGCTGCGGACCCTGTCCGGAGGGCGACTGCTGCGTCGCAACTACGTCGCAGGATCGGACCCGGGGATCAACGACTCGCTGGTGCCGCAGCAGGGGCCGAACTACGCGCTCGCCAAGCGGCTCCAGCGCTGGCGTGCCACCGTCGCGCGGCACGAGGGCGCGACCGTGTCGATGAACGTGGCCCCACCGACACGCACGAAGTCCGTGGTCAAGAACCGCGCCCTCGCAGCGGCCTACGCGGGAGCCCACCGGTTCGGGGTCGAGGTCTTCGACCCGGCCACGTCCAACGTGCTGATGGCGGCGCTGCTGGTGCACGACCTGCACACCGGTGGCGGTCCCGTGCACGAGCACCCCTGGCAGGACGAGGCCTACGCGGCCGCGCACGGCGGGCTGTGGCGGGCGCCGTACTCACCGCGCAGCGCGCTGGGCCTGGCCGCGCTGCTCGGGTACGGCGCAGCTCGCGGCTAGCGATGACCAGCTCGCGGCTAGCGATGACCAGCTCGCGGCTAGCGATGACCAGCTCAGAAGGGCACCTGGTGCGCGAGCAGTCCGTGGCCGGGTGCACGGCCCGACAGCACCCGGCAGAACTCGCGGGCGTCCATGCTGATCTGCTCGCCACCCTCGCCCCGGCCATCCTCGTGGTGTGACCCGTCCTCGTGGTGTGACCAGCGGCCTCCGGCGGGGCCGGTCAGCTCGAGGGTGTACGCCGCGCCGTGGCGGCTGGCCCACTCGCGCACCACGTCGTCCACGATCAGACCCTCGTGCTCGGCAGTGAGGGGCACCATCACCCCGGTGGCGTCGAAGATGTCGATGCGGTGCATGAACGGGTCGCGGGTGAGGATCGTGTCCATCAGGAACCCGAGGGTCCACCACTCAGCGGTGCCGTCGACGACCTGCTCGGTGGTCTGGTTGCGCACCAGACCCGGCGTCCGGCGGCGACCGCGCGTGGCCCTGGGGCCGACGCTGCGCATCTCGGAGATGACGTCGGCAGGGCTGAGCCCCGCGTTCTTCTCCACCTGCAGGGCGGTGAGGGCGTCGAGCATCAACCCGCCGTCACGCTTGGAGCGACGTTTCGCGGTGAGCTGCTGGCGCGTGCTCTCGACCATCGATGCTGCCATCTGCGCCATGCCGAGCGTGTGCCCGGCCATGGCTCGCACGTCCCAGCCCGGGCAGCACGTCGGCGCGGACCACTGCTCGGGTGTGAGGAGCTCGAGGACCCGGACGACGCGGTCGTACTCGTCTGCGGCGAGCCGCATGGCCACGTCACGTTCGAGCGTGGAGACGTAGGGGGCCTTCCGGGTCCCGTGGATCAGGGTGCTGCTCATGTCGGTCTCTCCTTCACTTCTCGCGGGGCAGGCCCACGTTGTCGGCGAACATGTCGACCGTCCGGTCGACCAGACGCGCCCAGCGGTCCCCGCCGGGGTCGTTGGCGAGCTGCGCGTCGAGCAGCCCTCCGATCATTGCGGTGCAGAGGTCGACGTCCTCACCCTCGGTCACACCGAGCTCGGCCAGCTGCTCGCGCGTCCTGTCCAGCACGGCGACGGCGGGGGCATAGCTCTCGGGTGTCGGTTCGAAGCCCGGGATCGTGCGCTGGTTCATCAGCTGGTGTCGCGCCAGGTCGCTGACCGCGAAGTCGAAGAACGCCCGGGAGTAGTGCCGCAGCCGGGCACGCGGGCTTCGCGGGCGCGTCTCCTCCGCTGCCAGCATCACCGCGAGGCAGTCCGACCACGCCTGGGCGAACATCGCGTCGTAGATGGCGTTCTTGGAGGCGAAGTGGGAGTACAGCGACGGCGCCCGCATCCCGACCCGGTCGGCGACCAGGCGCAGGGTGATCTGGGAGAGGCCCTGCTCGCGGGCCACCTCCCAGGCCGCGTCCAGGATCTCCTGCCGGGTTGCCGCACGACGTTCGGCGGCCCTATCGCGAGTCGGTGTGCCTAACATGGTTAGGAGTATCCGCCTCGACCCCGGTGCTGTCCAGAGCCAGGTTGGATATCGCGCCCCCGCGATCACTAGGCTCGGGTGCTGGGGGATCGGGCGTTCGTGGAGATGGGGAGGGTGAGCTGGTGGTGGAGGTCGCGGACCAGGGACCGTTGGGCGTACGCCGCGCGGGAGTGCTGTTGCACATCACGTCGCTGCCCTCCGCGGACGGCCACGGTGACCTCGGGCCGGAGGCCTACCGGTTCGTGGACTTCCTGGCCGCTGCCGGCTGCACCGTGTGGCAGGTGCTGCCGCTCGTCCCGACGCACGAGGACGACGGATCGCCGTACAACGCCCTCTCGGCGATGGCCGGCAACCCCGACCTGATCAGCCGGGAGCGCCAGGTCGAGCAGGGCCTGACCGACCCCGAGGCGCTCGACGCCGCGCAGGAGGACGCCTTCGTCACGTGGTGCGCCCGGAACGTGAGCTGGCTCGAGCCCTACGTGCAGTTCATGACCTTGCGGGCGGTCGCAGAGAAGTCGCCCTGGCCGACCTGGGAGCAGGGGCTGCGGGATCGGGACGCCGAGCGGCTCGCCGAGTCGCTGGCTCCGCTGGCGGGACCGATGCTGGAGCTGCGCTTCGAGCAGTGGGTCTTCGCGACGCAGTGGCGTGAGCTGCGCGAGTACGCTGCGGAGCACGGTGTGCTCCTCTTCGGCGACCTGCCGATCTTCGTCTCCCACGACAGCGCGGACGTCTGGGCCTCACCGGAGCTGTTCGAGCTCGACGACCAGGGTTGGCCCACGACCGTGACCGGCGTCCCACCTGACTACTTCGCCGCCGACGGGCAGCGGTGGAACAACCCGCACTACGACTGGGAGGCGATGGCCGCCGACGGCTACGCCTGGTGGCGCTCGAGGATCGCCCGCCAGCGCGAGCTCTTCGACCTGGTCCGCATCGACCACTTCCGCGGCTTCGTCGCCGCCTGGCACGTGCCGGTCGAGGCCGAGACGGCCAAGGAGGGCCACTGGGTCGTCGGCCCCGCCCGCGAGGTGCTCGCGGCCCTGGTCCAGACTGCCGGTCCGGGAACGCTGGTCGCCGAGGACCTCGGAGTGATCACCGAGGAGGTCGATGAGCTGCGGCTCGCCTTCGGCCTGCCGGGAATGAAGGTGCTCCAGTTCGGTTTCGACGGGGACGAGGACAACCCCTACCTGCCGGCACGTCACGGCGAGCTGAGCGTCGTCTACACCGGGACCCACGACAACGACACCACCGTCGGGTGGTGGACGCGACTGGATGCGGCGTCCCGTGAGCGGGTGCGCGCCACGGTGCCGGACCCCGAGGAGCCGATGCCGTGGGCGCTGACCCGGCTGGCGATGTCCTCGACCGCACGGCTCGTCGTGGTGCCTGCCCAGGACCTGTTGGAGCTGGGCAGCGACAGCCGGATGAACACCCCCGGCACCGACACGGGCAACTGGCAGTGGCAGGCGCCCGCGGGTGCCTTCGACCCGGCGCTCGCGGCACGCGTGCGGGAGCTCGTCGCGGGGCACCATCGCGCTCACGATCCCCGGTAAGCCCTATTTGTCCATTTTGCGGACAGGTGTGGTAGTGCAGTCCTAACCTCGAGGGACGTCGTTTTGCGAGCGGGGGAACCATGGCGGGGGAGTCTGCACGATCCGTCATCGGGCGACGGCGTACCAAGCTCGAGCAGCTGCTCGCCGAGGGCGTCGCACCCGCACGCGCCGACAGCGGCGGAGAGTCCGTCGCGACGATCCTCGCCGCCCTGCCGACCACCGAGTGGCGCGTCTTCCACGACGTACGACGGCCCGGTCGACGGCACGCCGTCATCGACCACGTCCTCGTCGGGCCCCAGGGGATCTTCGTGGTCAACACGGTGGCCTGGACCGGTCAGATCGACGTCGACGCCGAGGCCCTGCTCCACCACGGTCGGAGGCGGGACAAGGCCGTCGCCGGTGTGGCGGCCGCCGCCCGGGCGGTGGGTGAGATCGTGCTCGGCACGGATGCCGGCTTCGTCAAACCTGTGCTCTGCCTGGTTCGCAGCGAGCCGGTCTTCGGCTGGGCGGGCGAGGTGCTCGTCTGCTCGACCGGGAACGTGGCCTCCCTGCTGGGCGCACGCGCCAAGGTGCTCGACGAGAACGAAGCGCGCGACGCGGCCGTCCTGCTCTCACGCGGGCTGCAGCCGGCGGGCGGGCACGGGTCGGTCGTGCTCGACGAGCTGCGCCGGCCGTCGACGAGGCGCAGACGAAGCAGGAAGGACCCGGACGCGCCGCCGCAGCTGGTCCGGTCCCTGATCGCGACCATCGCGCTCGGGCTCGCCGGTGTGCTCGGCTTCGCCATGGCCTATCCGAAGGTCGCCGACCTGATGGAGACCACCCCTGCGGACTCCGTGCTCACCGCGGAGGTGGGCAGGGCCGTCAGCGTGGCGGGCAACGAGACCCGGCCCGATCTCCAGCTCACCGTCGACTCGGTGGCACGGACGCGGGCCCTCGGCGCCCGTGCCGACGACGGTCGAGGTGGGTGGTTGTGGGCGGCGCACGTGCAGATCCGCAACCTCGGTGAGAAGGCGTGGCACCTCGACGCGTCGACCGGCTTCGGGATCCTCGACGAGTCGTCCACCCATCATCCACGAGCGGTGGCGGTCGGCAGGGTGTCGGCCGGCAAGGCCCTGCCGGTGGCCTTCAAGATCCCGCCCGGAGTCTCCCGGAGCGGGGTCGTGGTCTTCAAGGCGGCACGTCACGCGAAGGTCCAGACGGTCGAGCTCACCCTCGGTCCTGGCCTGCCGCAGACGGTGCAGTGGACCGTCGACCGCTAGCCGTGGACACCGCGATCCGGCCGCGGCCAACCGGTCCTGGCGACCGGTTGTGAGTCCGCTCACCCCGGCCGCGTGTGCAGTGGCGCTCGGGTGTGCCGCGGCCTCACCATTGAGGCTGTGACCGACCCCCGGGAGACCTACAAGATCCTCGATCTCGCGCTGCGGATCGGCGAGATCCTGCTGTCGTCGGGAGCCGGCGCGGCTGACGTCACCGCCACGATGCTGGGCGTCACCCACCACTACGGCCTGCGCAACGCAGACATCGACGTCACCTTCACCTTGCTCCGGATGAGCTACCAGGACGACCCGGACGAGGTGCCGGTCCTGCTGACCCGCAACGTGACCCAGCGCGACCTCGACTACGACGACCTGACCCGCACGCACGAGCTGGTGATGCGGATCCTGGGAGACCAGGTCACGGTCACCGAGGCCCGCGCGGCGGTGGCTCGGATCAACTCGACCGGCCACTACCTGCCGCGCTGGGCCGTGGTGGTCGGCTCCGGTGTCGTCGGAGGGGGCATCGCGCTGATCCTCGGCGGCGGGATCGTGATCACCGTGGTCGCGGCCCTGGCAGGCTCCCTGATCACCATCTTGATGAGGGCGCTCAACCGTCGTCGCTGGCCGATGTTCTACCAGCAGATCGCAGGCGGCCTGCTCGCCACGATGCTGGCCCTGGCCACCGCGGCCCTCGACGAGAGGTTCGACCTGCGGGTGAACACCTCGCTCGTGATCACCGCGAGCATCGTGCTGCTGCTCTCCGGGATCGGGTTCATGGGCGCGATCCAGGACGCGCTCAGCGGCTTCTACCTCACGGCCGGCGCCCGGATCCTCGAGGCGATGCTGGCCACCGCGGGCCTGATCGCCGGGGTCTCCGCAGGACTCGCGCTCGCGCCCTCGTTCGGGGTCAGCCTGGTCGGGGTACGACCCGGCGGAGGAGCCGAGCTCGCCGCGGCCCCCATCGTGCTGGTGGGCGCGATCGTCTCGACGTGCGCCTTCGCCTTCGCCAGCTATGCGCCGCTGCGAGCGCTGCCGGCCATCGCGATGAGCACGCTGCTGGGCCATCTCGTCTACCTCGGAGTGAGAGACCCGTCCCAGCCGATGCCGTGGGCGGCTGCCTGCGCTGCCGTGACGATCGGTGTGGTCAGCTATGCGGTCGCCGGCCGGGTCGGCGTACCTCCGCTGGTCGTCGTGGTGCCGGCCCTGGTCCCGATGCTGCCCGGGCTGCTGATCTACCGCGGGCTCAGCTACATGTCCACCGGCGACACCCTCGGCATCCTGCAGCTCTCGGCAGCCGCCGCGACGACCATCGCCCTGGCTGCCGGCGTGATCATGGGGGAGTACCTCGTCCAGCCGCTCAAGCGCAACGTGCGCCGGCTCGAGAGTCGACTCGCCGGACCGCGCATGGTCGGGGTGATGCACGGCCACCTGCCGCGGCGGAGCAGGACCCCGGTGGGCTGAGGAGACCCGGTCCGGCGCAGTGAGAGGCCCTGGTGGGGTGGGGGACACTGGTGGGGTGAGTAGCCCCCGTGTCCCCCTCGTCGCTGCGCTGGCGTTCGCGCCGGCGCTGCTCACCGCTGCCCGGGGGGTACGCCGCTCGCTCGGTGCCGGCACCCGGCGCTTCGACTACTCCGGCTCGCCGCAGTTCGCGGACGGCCTGTTCCACAACCGGTTGCCGGCGACCGAGGCGCCCGAGGGGAGCACCGCTGCCTTCGCCACCGAGTTCGCCACCAAGGGACGTCGGGGCAAGCCGGCAAGACCGGTGCGGGTCACCCGCACGACGCTGCCGGGCCGGGCGAGCGACCTGGCCGCCACCTGGCTCGGGCACTCGACGGTGCTCCTGGAGATCGAGGGGCGCTGGGTGCTCACCGACCCGGTGTGGAGCGACCGGGTCTCGCCGTCGCGCAAGGTCGGCCCGCGCCGCAACCACCCGGTGCCGATGCCGCTGGAGGACCTGCCGCCGTTGGACGCGGTGCTGATCTCGCACGACCACTACGACCACCTCGACACCGCGACCATCGACTGGCTGCTCAAGAACGGCTCGGCCGAGGGAGCCGCGTTCCCCTTCGTCGTCCCGCTGGGCATCGGCGAGCACCTCTCCCGGTGGGGAGTTCCCGAGGAACGCATCATCGAGCTCGACTGGGACCAGTCGCACCACGTCGGTGGCCTGAGGTTCACCTGCACCGAGGCGCGGCACTTCTCCGGGCGCAGTCTCGGCAACAACACCACCCTCTGGGCGAGCTGGGTGATCGCCGGCGAGCGGCGCCGGGTGTTCTTCGGTGGGGACTCGGGCTACACGCCGGCGTTCGCCGACATCGGCCGGCTGCACGGTCCCTTCGGACTCACCATCTTGCCCATCGGTGCCTACGACGCGCGCTGGCCCGACGTGCACATGGATCCCGCGGAGGCGGTGCGTGCGCACCAGGAGCTGGGTGGCGACGCGCTGTTGCCGATCCACTGGGCCACCTTCGACCTGGCCTTCCACGAGTGGGCCGACCCCGTCGAGTGGGTGCTCCGGGAGGCCGCGGAGGCAGGGGTCTCCCTGGCGCTTCCGGTGCCGGGGGGGCGGTTCGAGCCGGACCGGCTGCCGGCTGCCGGGACCCCGCCGGCCGACCCGTGGTGGCGCGAGTCGGTCTAGACGCGGCCCTTCAGCTGCACTGACCCCTGCCCAGCAGGGCGAGGCCCCGGAGATCGCCGGGTCCGAACTCCGTCTGCTCGGTGGTCCTGGCGAACATCAGCTCTCCCCGGTCCGGGACGTGTGCCAGCCCGACGAGGTGGCCGAGCTCGTGCATCACGATGGCGCGGGCCGCGTCCTGGAACGCCGGCCGGTCGAGCATGTCGTCGAAGGAGTCGATGTCGAGCGTGACCTGGCCGGTGACGTAGGTGCTGGTCCCCCCGCGGGTGACCGACGTGCTGCCACCGACGCCGGCCACCTGGCCCTCGAGCTGGGGCACCTCGTCACTGGTGGCGAAGGACACCAGGACGGGTCCGGGACGACCCACGACCGGCACCTGGCCGGGACGCCACCGGGGCCGGTCGCTCGAGGTCCCGTCGTACTGCAGCCGGAGGCCGGTGTCCCTGGAGACCTCGGCCATCGCCGACCTGACGATCGTGAGCGCCTGCGACGGGTCGCTGACACCGTCTGGATTGACCCGCACGCGGATCACCTTGCACGGGTCGTAGGCGACCGGGGCCCCGGGGTTGCCGGGCTGGTGCTGCATGAACCGGTAGCTGCCACCGGAGGAGACCTGGGGCGGGGATCCGAGAGGGGTGGGGCCGAGGCCGAGGGCGTCGCGGATCGGGTGCGGGACGGTGCCGGGGGAGAGCACCGCGAACGCCGCGAGCACGGCCAGGGTGGCCAGGGCGGTCAGCAGCGTGCGCACCGGTTCAGCATCCCCCCTGGGGGAACCGATCGCGACAAAACGGTGCACCTCGCCGCCCGACGACGTGACTGGGAAAGACCACCGCAGCCCTTCCCTTGTGCGCAGGGCTCCCCTAGGTTCGACGGTCTGGGAAGCCCCCAGACTCTCGGGAAGGAAACATCACATGCGACTCAGTCGTGCACTGGCCGCGTGTGGCGCGGTCGTTCTCGTGTCGACTGCCTTGGCGGGATCCGCCGAAGCAGGAAGCACGAGCACCAGGACCGACCACACGAAGAAGAAGGACAACTACCTGGTGCTGACCAGGTCAGCCACCGACGCCGAGGGCGTCGCTGCGAGGCTCCGCTCCCACGGTGCCACCGTCACCTCGGTGAACGGGGACATCGGGATGGTCTCGGTCCGCACCGACGATGCGGACTTCCGCGACCACGCAGGTGCGCTCGCCGGGGTGCAGGGCGTCGCTGCGGACCGGATCGTGGGAACGGCCCGGGATCGCAACGACGACATGGTCGAGCAGGAGCACCTCGGTGCCCGCAACGGCCGCCACGGTCCCGTCGCCAAGGCTCCGAAGGCGCGGAGCGCGGGTGACCCCCTGGACAACAACCTGTGGGGCATGCGGATGATCAAGGCCGACCAGGCGCACACCCGCACGCTGGGCAACCGCCGGGTCAAGGTGGGGATCATGGACACCGGTGTCCAGGCCGACCACCCGGACATCCACCCCAACTTCGACTACCGGGCCTCACGCAACTTCACCACCGACATCCCGACCGATGCCGAGGGACACGTGGTCGACGGCCCCTGCGAGGCGAAGAACTGCATCGACCCGGTCGGTGTCGACGACAACGGGCACGGCACCCACGTGGCCGGAACCATCGCGGCGGCGATGAACGGGTTCGGGCTCAGCGGGGTCGCGCCCCGCGCCACCATCGTCGAGGTGCGCGCCGGCCAGGACAGCGGCTACTTCTTCGCCGGTCCCACGGTCAACGCGCTGACCTACTCCGGGGACGCCGGACTGGACGTGGTGAACATGTCGTTCTACGTCGACCCGTGGCTCTACAACTGCCGTGGCGGCGCACCGGGCGACACCCCGGAACAGGCGCAGGACCAGGCAGTGATCATCGCCACCGTCACTCGCGCGCTGCGCTACGCCCACTCCAAGGGCGTCACCCTCGTCGCTGCTGCCGGCAACGCGCACAGCGACATGGCCAACCCGCCCGTCGACATGACCAGCCCGGACTACGGGGACCCGGTGCACGAGCGGCCGATCGACAACGACAGCTGCGTGAGCCTGCCGGCCGAGGGACCTCACGTCCTCGGTGTCACCTCGCTCGGCCCCTCGGGTCGCAAGTCCGACTTCTCCAACTACACCACCGAGCCCTCGTCGGGTGAGGTGGAGCTCTCGGCACCGGGAGGTTGGTACCGCGACGGCTTCGGGACCACGTCGTACGCGACCTACGGCAACTTGATCCTCTCCACCTACCCGTTGAAGGTCCTCCAGGAGAAGGGCCTGGCTGACGCGGACGGGAACCTCACCCCGGCCGGGCAGAGTGCCGGTGCGATCAAGCAGTGCCAGGCCGAGCCGGCGAAGGGCACCAGCGCGTGCGGCTACTACTACTGGCTCCAGGGCACCTCGATGGCCTCGCCCCACGCCGCGGGAGTCGCCGCTCTGGCGGTCGGTGCCCACGGTCACCGGTCGCGCTCCGGCTTCGGCATGGCTCCCGACGCGGTACGGCGCCTGCTGCTGCGCTCGGCGACGGACCACACCTGCCCTGCGGGTGGCGAGCAGAGCTACCTCACCGAGGGACGCGACGCCAGCTACACGGCCAGGTGCGTGGGTACGACGAGGCGCAACGGGATCTACGGCGAGGGCATCGTCAACGCCCTGGGGGTCGTGCGGTGAGCTGACCGTCCCCGTTCCACGCCGTCGGCATCGGTGGGCGCACGTCCGGGCCGGGCCCGGGCGTGCGCCCCCGTCGTGGGGCGCACGTAGGGTTGCCCCGACATGACTTCGCAGTTCCCGATCCCCGGTCTTCCCGCTGCTGGGGCGACCACCCAGGACGATGCCGGGCACGAGGGGGCCGGAGCGGCTCGACGTCGCCGGCCCTCGCGCGAGCAGCTCCTCGAAGGGCTCAACGACCCGCAGCGTCAAGCGGTGGTCCACGAGGGGGCACCCCTGCTGGTGGTGGCCGGCGCGGGGTCGGGAAAGACGCGGGTGCTCACCCGACGGATCGCCTGGCTGATCTCCGAGCGTGGGGCCCATCCCGGCTCGATCCTGGCGATCACCTTCACCAACAAGGCAGCCGCGGAGATGCGTGAGCGCGTCGAGGACCTGGTCGGGGGGCGCTCCCGGATCATGTGGGTGAGCACGTTCCACTCCGCCTGCGTCCGGATCCTGCGCAAGGAGATCACCCAGCTCGACAACGGTGCGGGGTTCGGCTTCAAGTCGAGCTTCTCGATCTACGACGCCGCCGACTCCAAGCGACTGATGGCCCTGGTCTGCCGCGACCTCGACCTGGACGTCAAGCGCTACCCGCCGCGAGCGATCCTCAACTGGGTCAGCAACGCCAAGAACGAGCTCCAGGACCACGAGGACGCCGCCAAGGACGCCCGCAACGGGCAGGAGGAGGTCTACGCCTCGGCGTACGCCGAGTACCAACGACGCCTCCGGCAGGCCAACGCGCTCGACTTCGACGACCTGCTGATGATGACGGTGCACCTGTTCCGTGCGTTCCCGGCCGTGCGGGAGAGCTGGCGCCGACGGTTCCGGCACGTCCTGGTCGACGAGTACCAGGACACCAACCACGCGCAGTACGCCCTGATCCACGAGCTGTGCGCGAACAGCCTCGAGCAGCCGCTCTCCTCGGTGCCCGAGGACGCCGTGGACCCGGCCGAGCTGATGGTGGTCGGCGACGCGGACCAGTCGATCTATGCGTTCCGTGGGGCCAACATCCGCAACATCATGGACTTCGAGCAGGACTTCCCCAACGCGCGGACGGTGATGCTGGAGCAGAACTACCGCTCCACCCAGACCATCCTCACGGCCGCGAACTCGGTGATCAGCCGCAACGAGGGCCGCAAGCCCAAGAACCTCTGGTCCGACGCCGGCCCGGGTGAGGGGATCGTGGGCTACGTCGGCGACGACGAGCGCGACGAGGCACGCTTCGTCGCCGAGGAGATCGACAAGCTCACCGACGCCGGCCACGCACGGGCGGGTGACGTCGCGGTGTTCTACCGCACCAACGCCCAGTCGCGGGTCTTCGAGGAGGTGTTCATCCGCGTCGGGATGCCCTACCGCGTCGTGGGGGGCGTCCGGTTCTACGAGCGGCGAGAGGTCCGGGACGCACTGGCCTACCTGCGGGTGCTGGCCAACCCGGCCGACTCGGTGTCGCTGCGACGGATCCTGAACACCCCCAAGCGCGGTATCGGTGAGCGCGCGGAGGCCTGCATCGAGGGCCTGGCCCAACGCGACCGGATCACCTTCTGGGAGGCGCTGCAGCGAGCCGAGGACGCTCCCGGACTCGCCAGCCGCTCGCTCAACGCGATCCGGGGCTTCACCGAGCTCGTCGAGCAGCTCCAGTCGATGGTCGGCGCGGGGGAGCGGGTGGACGTCGTGCTCGAGCAGGCGCTGACCCGCAGCGGCTACCTCAAGGAGCTCGAGGACTCGGAGGACCCGCAGGACGAGACGCGCGTGGAGAACCTCGCCGAGCTCGTCGCCGTCGCCCGCGAGTTCGCCGACGACCCGCAGCTGGGTCCCTCGGCCGACCCGGCCGACGTCGTCGGCCCCGAGGACGATCCCGAGGACGATCCCGAGGACGACCCGCAGACCGAGCCGCCCGGGCTCACCGACTTCCTGGAGCGCGTCGCCCTGGTGGCCGACTCCGACCAGATCCCGGACGCGCCCGAGGAGGGGGAGGCAGCCACCGGGGTGGTGACCCTGATGACGCTGCACACCGCCAAGGGGCTGGAGTTCCCGGTGGTCTTCCTGACCGGGCTCGAGGACGGGATCTTCCCGCACATGAGGTCCCTGGGTGACAAGCCGGAGCTCGAGGAGGAGCGCCGCCTCGCCTACGTGGGCCTCACACGTGCCCGGGAGCGTCTCTACGTCTCCCGTGCCGTCGTACGCTCTGCCTGGGGGGCGCCGCAGCACAACCCGGCGTCCCGCTTCATCGACGAGCTGCCGGTCGACCTGGTCGACTGGCGCCGCACGGCGGACGCGATGGCCTCGTGGAACCGGCCGAGCTACGCGATGCCGCCATCGCGTGGAGGGGGTGTTCCCCAGCGCCGGTTCGGAACGGCGACCGCCCGCAGCGACGCGGCGAAGAAGGCCAAGGCCGGCCGGCCGATCCCCTCCCTCGATCCCGGCGACCGGGTGCAGCACGACAGCTTCGGGCTGGGCACGGTGGTCGCTCTGGAGGGAGTCGGCGACAACGCCGTCGCGTCGATCGACTTCGGCAGCGAGGGCGTCAAGCGGTTGCTGCTGCGCTACGCGCCGGTGGAGAAGCTCTGATCAGGTCCCGGTCAGCCGGTCAGCCGGTCAGGGCCTGACGCCGTGGAAGACGAGGGCCTGGAAGGGATCGACCGGGTCGCCGCCGCCGGGACGGACCTCGAGGTGCAGGTGCGGCCCCGTGGTGTTGCCGGTGCTGCCGACCGCGCCGATCTGCTGACCGGCGGTCACCGTCTGACCGACACGGACTCCGGTCGAGCTCTGGTGGGCGTACCAGATCTCGGTGCCGTCGGCGAGGGTCTCGACGGTCTTGTTGCCGTAGGAGCCTTCGTAGCCGGTCTCGGTGATCACGCCGTTGGCCACCGCCACGATCGAGGTGCCGCTCGGTGCCGCGAAGTCGAGTCCGGTGTGGTTGCTCGACCACAGGCCGCCGGGCATCCCGAAGCGTGCGGTGAGGTGGTAGCCCGTCGTGGGCAGCTGCCACTGGTTCTTGGCGATCTCGCCGGCGCGGGCCTCGGCGGCCTTGCCGAGCGACTTCAGAGCGGCGTTGCGCTCGGCCGCGTCCTGCTCGGCGGCGGCCTTGAGCTCGGACTGCGCGGCGTCCTGGAGCGCCTGGCGCTCGGAGTCACGACTGATCGCGCGCTCCCGCGGGCCGCTCATCAGGCCCACCGCGTCGGTCCCGCTGAGCGCACGGACCCCGGCTGAGAGCTGGTAGGAACGGGTCGGGGTGCCGGAGTCGTCCAGGGTCAGGGCGCCTGCGGCCGCCAGGGCCAGCACGACGACGCCGACCAGGCTGGGGAGCGAGGCGAGCCGCCTCGCTGAGCGGGCCAGTCGCTGCTGGCGGGAGACCCTCTGGTCCTTGCGGTGCCGATGCCCCGCGGTGGATGGGACCGCGGTGGATGGGACCGCGGTGGATGGGACCGTGGTGGGTGCGAGCGGGGTCGGCGCAGCGGCAGGGCGATGCCTGCGACTGGGTGCGGCCCGGTGGCTGCCCATGGCTGTTTTCCTTCTCGTCAGGTCCGAGAGACGGCGACCCGACACGGTAACGGACAGGTCACGCCAAATGAAAATGACCCGAGAGGCGTATGTGGACCAACGAGCCGGGGGGCAGCGGGCCACGTCCTCGACAGTGTGCTCGTCCTCACACGCCTCCAAACACCGATAACCTTCACGACATGTTGCGCATCGTGGTGGCCAAGCCAGGACTCGACGGTCATGACCGGGGGGCCAAGGTGGTCGCGCGAGCGCTCCGCGACGCCGGGCACGAGGTCATCTACACCGGGCTGCACCAGACCCCCGAGCAGATCGTCGAGACCGCGATCCAGGAGGACGCCGACCTGATCGGTCTCTCCGTCCTCTCCGGGGCCCACATGACCCTGTTCCGCAAGCTGATCGCGCTCCTCGAGGAGCGCGACGCCGGCGACATCGTGGTCTTCGGCGGCGGAATCGTCCCCGAGGAGGATGTCGCGCCGCTGCAGGAGATCGGGGTCGCCAAGATCTTCACCCCCGGCGCCACCACCGGCGAGATCACCGGGTGGGTGGCCGAGCACTTCGCCGACTGAACGGTCCCAGTCTGAGGGGTCGGGGCGGCGGCCGAGCCTCAGAAGGCCAGCCCGCCCACCAGCGGGAGCTCCAGACGGCCCGGCGCCGCGGGGCTGGTGCTGATCGTGACCGGCTGCGCGAGCGTGTTGTTCGCATAGGCGAGGTCGCCGCCTGCGATCACCAGCCGGATGCGGTGCCCGGCTGCGAAGCTCTGCGCGACCCCGGGCAGCTCGATGGTCACCGGGGTGGTGACGTTCTTGATCCGCACCGGCGAGATGAGTCGGTGCTGGAGCTTCTGGGTGCCGTCCGGCGCGACGTCGTACAGCTTCGCGAACAGCACCAGCTTGCCGCCGGGGCCGCCGGCCTGGGCGGCCGCGGCCACCGGGGCGTCGACGCGCACGGTCAGCCTTGGCGAGCCCACCAGTGCGGCTGCCTTGGTCAGCACCGGTGAGGTCCAGGAGGCGAACGTGCCGGGCTGGTCGTAGACGTCGTGGTTGACCGTGCTGCCCTCCAGCGCGGAGGTCTCGGAGTACGACGTTCCCGCAGGCGTGACGCCGAGCTGGCTGGAGCCGGTCGCGACCGAGCCCTGGGAGGCGGTCAGGGCGTCGGTGCCGGAGAGGAACAGCGTCGAGGTGGGTGCGCCGCTGAAGCCGGTGGAGCCGGCGTAGGCCGCGTCGATCGCCGTGCCGGCCGCTGCCGTGCTGGTGTCGTAGCCGACCCAGTCCCGGAAGTACTCGAACCGCGGTCCTGGGTTCGTCGAACGGTCGCCGCGGACGTAGCGGTCCATCCAGCTGATCCAGCGGCGTCCCTGGTGGCTGCCGTCGACGCCCAGTGAGAGATCGAGGTCACCGGCCGCGTTCTTGCCCGAGTGGCCGCCCGAGAACCACGACATGGCTGTCGCGGTCCCCTGCGCGCGCAGTGCCCGGTAGGTGGCGACGGCCTCCTGGATGTTGAACAGGGTGTCGTGCTGGCCCTGGACCAGGAGCGTCGGGATCTTGATCTTCTTCACATAGCTGCTGACCGACGCGTGCCGGGCCAGCGCCAGGGTCGCCTCGTCGGGGTAGCCCGCGGAGTTCAGCTGGGCGGCGGACAGGCACGCCTGGTCGGTGAAGTTGGGGCAGCCGACGTTGCGGGCCGGGTCGCTCTGCGCGTACTCCAGCCCCGAGGCGATGCCCACGCCGAAGAAGAGGTCGACCCACTCCTTCTTGGCCACGCCGGGCGTGGCGTAGGTGACGCCGCTGGTGGAGTCGGTGTTGTTCGGTGCCAGCGAGTACGCCAGGTCGTTCCAGGTGATCATCGGGATGATGGCATCGACCCGGGGGTCCAGGCCCGCCACGGCGAACTGGATCTGGCCGCCGTAGGAGCCGCCGATCATGCCGACCTTCGGGTCACGTCCCTGGCGGGTCGCCTTGGCCTCGACGTAGTCGATGGTCTCCTTGCGCCCGGAGCCGTCGTCGAGGGTGTAGGCGCGGCTTCCGGCCAGCACGTCGACGAGCTGCTTCCCGGCGACGCCGTCGTAGTCGGGGTCGTCGAGGGTGATCTTGCAGTCCGAGCCGCCGAAGCCGAGGCCGGAGTAGGAGATCACCACGTAGCCGGCCTTGGCGAAGGCGCTGGCACCGGCCGCCTGGCCGCTGTCGTCCTTGGAACCGCCGAACCCGTTCGTGGTCAGTATCGAGGGAGCGGGGTGCTGGGCGTCCACGCCGGCAGGCTGGTACTTGTCGGCCTTGATCGTGCACGGGACGTCACCGTGGGGTCCCACCAGGACGTCGACGGTGATCGCGGTCCTGGTGTACGCCTGGGCGTGGTTGGCCCGCGGCGCGGCTGGGGCTGCGGCCGCGGCAGGGGTGGACGTCGCGGCGCCGACGGTCGCCAGGGTGAGAAGCGTGGACGCGAGGAGGAGCGGAGTGGGGCGGGGCATGGTCGATCAACGAGTCAATTACCCGCGAGTCACGTGAGGGCGACCTCGAGGGCTGGCGGACGACCCACGCGGGGCCCAACACGCGGCGTGACCTGCGTCTCGGTGACGGCCATCGCGTGACCCTACGTGGCCCGACCCGGCCGTGCGGGTCTATGGTCGGGCGAGCAGACGCCGACTGGATTCGGCGTACCCGGACCTGGGTCCGGACCCGACGAGTACCACTGAGGAGCGGTTGACCCGTGGACCTGATGGAGTACCAAGCGAAGGAGCTCTTCGCCAAGCACGGGGTGCCGGTGACCCTCGGCAGGACCGTCCAGACGGCCGCCGACGCCAGGGCTGCCGCCGAGGAGATCGGTGGCACCGTGGTCGTCAAGGCGCAGGTCAAGGCGGGCGGCCGCGGCAAGGCCGGCGGCGTCAAGGTGGCCAAGACGCCGGACGAGGCACAGGAGCACGCCGAGGCGATCCTGGGCATGGAGATCAAGGGACTCACCGTGCACCGGGTCTCGGTCGTCCCCGCCGCGTCGATCGAGGAGGAGTACTACTTCTCCTTCCTGCTCGACCGTTCCAACCGGTCCTACCTGTGCATCGCCTCGGTCGAGGGCGGTGTGGAGATCGAGGAGGTCGCGAAGACCAACCCCGACGCGGTCAAGAAGATCCCTGTCGACGCAGGGACCGGAGTCGACGAGGCGAAGGCACGCGAGATCGTCGCCGAGGCCGGCTTCCCCGCCGAGCTCGAGGACCAGGCCGTCCAGCTCGTCGAGGCACTCTGGAAGGCCTTCGTCGAGGAGGACGCGACCCTGGTCGAGGTCAACCCGCTGGCCCGGCTCTCCGGTGACCGGCTCGAGGCGCTCGACGGCAAGATGTCGCTCGACGAGAACGCCGAGTTCCGGCACGAGGACCACGCCCGGTTCGAGGACAAGGACGCTGCCGACCCGCTCGAGGCCAAGGCCAAGGCGAAGGGCCTGAACTACGTCAAGCTCGACGGCTCGGTCGGGATCATCGGCAACGGCGCGGGACTGGTGATGTCCACCCTCGACGTCGTCGCCTACGCCGGGGAGGCCCACGGGGGCGTCAAGCCGGCCAACTTCCTCGACATCGGCGGTGGCGCCAACGCGGAGGTGATGGCGGCCGGCCTCGACGTGATCCTCAACGACGGCCAGGTCAAGAGCGTCTTCGTCAACGTCTTCGGCGGTATCACCGCGTGCGACGAGGTCGCCAACGGCATCGTCGGGGCCCTCGACATCCTGGGTGACGAGGCGACCAAACCGCTCGTCGTACGGCTGGACGGCAACAACGTCGAGGAGGGTCGCCGCATCCTGCAGGAGCGTGACCATCCCCTGGTGACGCTGGAAGAGACCATGGACGGCGCGGCCGACAAGGCCGCCGAGCTCGCGCACGCGGCGAAGTGACGGGGGAGTAGCGATGTCGATCTACCTCAACAAGGACTCCAGGATCATCGTCCAGGGCATGACCGGTGGGATGGGGTCGAAGCACACCAGCCTCATGGTCGAGGCCGGCAGCCAGATCGTCGGCGGGGTGAACGCCCGCAAGGCCGGCACCAGCGTCGAGCTCGGCGGCAAGGACCTGCCGGTCTTCGGCAGCGTCGAGGAGGCGATGAAGGAGACCGGCGCCGACGTCTCGGTCGTCTTCGTGCCACCGGCCTTCACCAAGGACGCGTGCATCGAGGCCATCGACGCCGGGATCGGCCTGCTCGTGGTGATCACCGAGGGCGTGCCGGTCCAGGACGCGGCCGAGGTGTGGGCCTACCTCGACGGCAAGCAGACGCGGATGATCGGTCCCAACTGCCCCGGCATCATCACCCCGGGCGAGTCGCTGGCCGGCATCACGCCCGCGACCATCGCGGGCAGCGGCCCGATCGGGCTGGTCTCGAAGTCCGGCACGCTGACCTACCAGATGATGTACGAGCTCAAGGACCACGGGTTCTCCACCGCGATCGGCATCGGTGGCGACCCGATCATCGGCACGACGCACATCGACGCGCTCGCAGCCTTCGAGGAGGACCCGGACACCAAGGCGATCGTGATGATCGGCGAGATCGGGGGCGACGCCGAGGAGCGGGCTGCCGACTACATCAGGGAGCACGTGACCAAGCCGGTGGTCGGCTACGTCGCGGGCTTCACCGCGCCCGAGGGCAAGACCATGGGTCACGCGGGCGCGATCGTCTCCGGCTCCTCCGGCACGGCCGAGGCCAAGAAGGAAGCGCTCGAGGCGGCCGGGGTCAAGGTCGGCAAGACGCCGTCGGAGACCGCCGACCTGATGCGGGAGATCCTCGAGGCTCTGGGCTGAGCCCTCTCCTGAGCCCTCTCCTGGGTCCTCTCCTGGGTCCCTAGGTCACGGCATTGCGCGAGGAGTACGCCGGGTCGGCGTACTCCTCGGCTGCCATGACGAGCTCCAGACGCTCGACGGCCGTGCGCACGTCGTCGAGGGTGTTGTAGAGCGGAGCGAAGCCGAAGCGGGCGATGTCGGGGGCACGGAAGTCGCCGATGACCTCGCGCGCTATCAGTGCCTGCACCACCCCGTAGGCCTGCGGATGTCCCAGGCAGACCTGGCTGCCCCGTCGGTCGTGCTCGCGGGGAGTGACGACCGTGAAGACTCCCGGCAGCCGCTCCTCGACGAGTGCGATGAACAGGTCGGTCAGCTCCAGGGACCGGGTGCGCAGGTCGGCCAGGTCGACGCCGTCGAACGCCTCCAGGGCGGCCTCGACGGTGGAGAGGGCCAGGACCGGCGGGGTACCGGCGGCGAAGCTGCGGATCCCCTCCGCCGGCTCGTAGTCGCGCGACATGCCGAACGGCGCCCGGTGGCCCATCCAGCCCGTGATCGGCTGACGAGCGGTGGCCTGGTGCTCGGGCGCGACCCAGAGGAACGCGGGGGACCCGGGCCCCCCGTTGAGGTACTTGTAGGTGCAGCCGACCGCGAAGTCGACCCCGGTGCCGGTGAGGTCCACCGGCATCGCTCCCGCCGTGTGGCACAGGTCCCAGAGCATCAGGGCTCCGCGCTCGTGGGCGCCGGCCGTGATCGCGGCCATGTCGAACATCGCACCGGTGCGGAAGTTCACGTGCGTCAGGCTGACCAGCGCCACGTCCTCGTCGACCGAGGCCAGCGGGTCGGCGGGGTCGCACCAGCGCAGCTCCAGCCCCATCAGGTCCGCGACGCCGGCGGCGATGTGCCCGTTGGTGGGGAACGGCGAGTCCTCCATCACGATGACCGTGCGCCCGGGACGCAGCCGGGCCGCGGCGACCGAGGCCTTGAACAGGGTGACGCTGGTGCTGTCGCCGAGGTGCAGGTCGCCGGGACCGGCGCCGAGCAGCGGCGAGAGCCGCTGCGCCACCCGGTTGCTCAGCTCGATCCAGCGCGCGTCGTTCCAGGACCGGATCAGGCCCTGGCCCCACTCGCGGCGAACCACGTCCTGGACGCGCTCGGCGACGCCGCGTGGCAGCGCGCCGAGGGAGTTGCCGTTGAGGTAGACCAGACCCTCCGGGAGCTCGAACCCGCTCACGGCGTGGGTCCGGTCAGCTCGAAGAGTCGGTCCCGGGTGCGGGCGATCAACGCTTGGAAGGTGACCTCGTCGATGTCCAGGTCGCCGGTGGGGGTGAAGTTCACCTGCGCAACATAGCGGCCCACCCGAGCGACCCCCATCCAGAAGCCGACGGTCGTGGTGCGGTCGATCTCGCTGTCCAGCCGCCACATGGCGTACTCCGAGCCGCGGTACCCCTTCTGAGCCACCAGCTCGTGGCTCACCGTGGCGCCCAGGTCGCGCTTCTCGCAGCCGGCCATGGCGGCGGAGATGTCGCGGACCAGCCTGGCCGCCTTGGCCGGGGTGGCGAAGGAGCCGTAGGTCTCGGTGATCCCGAAGCGCTTCGGCAGCTTGGCCTGGGGCATCAGGAACGTCCTGGTCGCGGCGTCCGGTGCACCGGCCTTGACGAAGTTGGCCTTGTCGCACGTGGTGGCCGCGGGGTTGGGGCGGGCGGGGGCAGGGCTGGTGCCGACCCAGGGTCGGTTCACGCGGCCGACGACCGGCAGGTCGGCGGCCGCCAGCGTCCCGGGAGCCTCCCCGGACCGCGGCGGCAGCACGGGCGCCGCGGAGACGGTGGCCGGACAGGGGCCGGAGGCGTCGGCGGTGCAGATGTTGCGCACGGCGTCGGTGAGCGTCCTCACCGCCCGGGTGATCCCCACGGGCCTGCCGTCCAGCGTCTCCAGCACCGTCGATACGGTCACCGACCCGGAGCGGGCCAGGCCGACCACGTAGGTGCGGCGTACCTTGCCCGGGATGCGCAGCTTCAGCATCTGGGCCTCCTCGCCCAGCCCGCGCACCCGATAGGCGTTCAGGATCTGCAGCCGCGCCTCCTGGCAACCGGCGAACCAGCCGAGCGTCGTCCTGTACGCCGCTTCCGCCGCGAGCTCGGTGCGCGAGATCTCGACGGTCTGGAGGTAGTGGCGCTGGACGGCCCCCGGCGCCTCGAAGGTGCGGATGAGCGTCGCTCGTCCGCGAGGATCGGCGAACCGGGTGGCCTGGCACACCGTGTTGATGCCGGTGCCGCCGGTGTTGTCCGTGGTCGCCACGAGACGCCAGTCCTCGCTGGGAGCCAGCGACTGGACCTGGGGCAGGCTCAGCAGCATGTCGTCGGTCACCGGCCTGGCCGCAGCCTGATGCTGTGCCGGCGCCGGTGCGACGAGGCCCCGGCGCTCGACGAAGAGGCCACCCACCAGGGTGAGCACGAGCAGCGCGACCACCCCGACCGCCGTGTGCAGCCGACCGCGCCGCTTGCCGCCGCGCAGGATCGTCAGTGGGTGCGGCAGGGCTGCAGCCTCGGCGACCGGTGCGAGCGACTCGATCGCGGAGAGCACAGCCGGGTCGGGACCGCGCCCGAGCTCGGACTCGGGCTCGGCCTCGGGCTCGGACCCGGGCTCGGACTCGGACCTGGGCTCGGCCAGGCCGGTCCGCTTGCGGAAGCTCCTGGTGGCGGTGGCGAGCAGACGTTCGATGCGCGCGGGCGTCTCGCCGAGCTCACGCCCGGTGCCGGCGACCGACATGCCGGCCAGGTGGGTCAGCAGGAGCACCTTGCGCTGCTGGTCGGGCAGGTGGTGCAGGGCGCCCAGGACGCCCTTCTGCTCGGCTGTGAGGCCCTTCTCCCGTCGCCACAGCCGGGCCACGTGCCGTCGCTGCGCCATCGCCCAGGCGCGCGGGCGTACCCATTCCTCCGGGTCCGGCAGGCGGCTCACCTTGCGCCAGTGCTGGCGACCGGACACGAACGCGTCGCTGACGGCGACCCGTGCCGCGGAGAGGTCACCGGTCAGGGCGTAGGTCTGCAGGACCAGGCGCCGCCTGCTGCTCAGGTAGAACGCGTCGAAGTCGGCCCCGGCGCCGGTGCTGGAGGCGTCGCCGGGTGGGAGAGGTGAGATGGGCATGACAGGCCGAGGCTACCCGCGTGCCTCACCGGGGACATGGTGCTCCTGGGTCAAGATGGAGTGCGATGACTGACCTGCTGAGCCGCCCCTCCGCCCCCAGTGCGTCCCGGAAGCCCGCCGGGCGGTTCTCCAGACGCCTGGACCGCCTCGTGGGAGGCCTGGTGCCGCTGCTCCGCCCCGGCCACGGCTCGGGCGGGTCCGCGGAGGAGCCCGGAGGTCGGCCACTCACCGTCTCGGCCGTGCTGGCTGCCCTGGGCGCCGTGGCGACCACCCTGGGCACCTGCATGGCACTGGGGGTGATCGGCTGGTTCCTGGCCGACGCCGGCGCCCACGGGCAGACCACCGACGCCCTGCGCGTCGGTGCCCTCGCATGGCTGGTGGGCCTGGGGTCCCAGGTGAGCGTCTCCGGAGTGCCGCTCGGCATCGTCCCGCTCGCCGTGACCGCGTTGATCGCGATGGTCCTCTACCGCTCGGGACGCTGGGCGGCCGCGACCTCGCAGCCGACCGAGGACGACCGCACCGTCGTGTTCGCGGCGACGATCCTCTCCGGCCTCTACGTCGTCGTCGCGGTGGTCACCTGCGTGGCTGTCTCCCAGGACTCCGCCAGTCCCGGTCTGGGTCGCACGGTCATGGGCTCGCTCCTCGTCTCGGCCGTGGCCGGCACTCTCGGCCTGGCCGCGGGAACGGGACGGCTGCGCGTCTGGGTCGAGCGGGTGCCGGGCTGGGTCCGCTCGATCGCCTACGGCGCCACCACCGCGTTCCTGCTGCTCGTCGTCGCGTCGGCCGTGCTCGTCGCCGCAGCGCTGCTGCTCGGCCTGAACAGAGCGGCGACGGTGATGTCGGAGCTGCAGCTCGGGCGGGGGGACTACGTGATGTACGCGCTCGCCGCGGTCGCCGTGGCGCCCAACGCCGTCCTGCTCGGCAGCGCCTACCTGCTCGGTCCGGGCTTCGCCGTCGGCACCGGCACCGTGGTCTCGCCGACCGCGGTGGCGCTCGGACCGGTGCCCGCGTTCCCGTTGCTGGCGGCCCTGCCCGATGCCGGGCCCACACCCGGGTGGGCGGTCGGGCTGCTCGCGGTGCCCGTCGCGGTCGCCGCGGCGGGCGCTGTCCTCGCCCAGCGTTCCTACCGGGTCAGCGCCTACGACTCCGCCGCGCTGCGTGGCTTCGGCTGCGGGTTCGGCGCGGCCGTGCTGACCACGGTCGCGGTGGCGCTCGCCGGGGGACCGATGGGCACCGGCCGGATGGCCGACATCGGTGCTCCCGTGGGTGCGGTGCTCGTGGCCGGGCTGATGGCGATGTGCCTCGGCGGGCTGGTCGCGGGCGTGGTCACTGCCTGGTGGCAGCGGCGCTAGCCTGTCATCCGTGCCTGCCACCCGCCTCGTCGTGCTCGTCTCCGGCGCGGGCACCAACCTCCAGGCCCTGCTCGACGCCACCCAGGACCCGGCGTACGGCGCCGAGGTGGTTGCCGTCGGCGCCGACCGCGACGGCGTCGAGGGGCTGGCGCGGGCGGAGAAGGCGGGGGTGGCGACCTTCACCCGGCGGGTCGCCGACTTCTCGAGCCGGAGGCAGTGGGAGGGCGACCTCACCGCCACGGTCGCGGCGTTCGAGCCGCAGCTCGTCGTGCTCGCCGGGTTTCTCAAGCTCCTCGGGCGGGAGTTCCTGGGCCGGTTCCCCGGACGGGTGGTGAACACCCACCCGGCGCTGTGCCCCGCCTTCCCCGGTACGACGGGACCCGCGGATGCGCTCGCCTACGGGGTCAAGGTCACCGGGGCGACCCTGTTCGTCGTCGACGAGGGGGTGGACACCGGGCCGATCATCGCGCAGACGGTCGTGCCCGTGGCCCCCGACGACGACGTGGACTCGCTGCACGAGCGGATCAAGGTCGCCGAGCGGACCATGCTCGTCGACACCGTGGGCCGGATGGCACGCGAAGGCTTCACCATCACCGACAGATCGGTGCGCATCGGCGCATGAACCCAGACCCGAACCCAGACCCGAACCCAGACCCGAACCCAGACATGGACCGGATGTGAGCCCAGACATGAGCCCAGACATGAGCCCCGACATGAGCACCGATATGAGCAGCGGCACGAACCCAGACGTGCACGAGACGGCACCGGTCCGGGACCGGATCCCGCTGCGGCGCGCCCTGGTCTCGGTCTATGACAAGACCGGCCTCGCGGAGCTGGTCAGCGGTCTGCACGACGCAGGCGTGGAGCTGGTCTCCACCGGGGGGTCGGCGAGGCTGATCGCGGAGCTGGGGCTCCCGGTCACCCGGGTGGAGGACCTCACCGGGTTCCCGGAGTGCCTGGACGGCCGGGTGAAGACCCTGCATCCCCGGGTGCACGCCGGCATCCTCGCCGACCTGCGGCTGCCCGCGCACGAGGCACAGCTCGCCGAGCTCGGCGTCGAGCCGTTCGAGCTGGTCGTGTCCAACCTCTACCCGTTCACCGAGACGGTGGTGTCGGGTGCCTCGCAGGACGAGTGCGTGGAGCAGATCGACATCGGAGGTCCCTCGATGGTGCGGGCGGCGGCCAAGAACCACCCCTCGGTCGCCATCGTCACCTCCCCGGCTCGGTACGGCGACGTCCTCGAGGCTCTGACAGCCGGTGGTTTCACCCTCGGGCAGCGCAAGCGGCTGGCAGCCGAGGCGTTCGTGCACACGGCCACCTACGACGTCCACGTCGCCAGCTGGATGGGCAACGTGCTCACCGACACCTCCGAGGAGTCGGGCTTTCCCGCCTGGGTGGGCGCCACCTGGGACCGCGCGGCCGTGCTGCGCTACGGCGAGAACCCGCACCAGGCCGCGGCGCTCTACCTCGACGGGTTCGGCCCCGAGGGGCTGGCCCAGGCGCACCAGCTGCACGGCAAGGAGATGTCCTACAACAACTACGTGGACGCGGACGCCGCCCGGCGTGCGGCGTACGACTTCGACGAGCCGGCCGTCGCGATCATCAAGCACGCCAACCCGTGTGGCATCGCGGTGGGCGCCGACGTCGCCGAGGCTCACCGGCTCGCGCACGAGTGCGACCCGGTCTCGGCCTTCGGTGGCGTGATCGCGGTGAACCGCCCGGTCACGGTGGAGATGGCCCGGCAGGTCGCCGAGGTGTTCACCGAGGTGGTGGTGGCCCCGGGCTTCGAGGACGGTGCCGTGGAGGTCCTCCAGGCCAAGAAGAACGTGCGCCTGCTGCAGTGTGCTCCGCTCCCACGCGGGGGAGCCGAGACCCGCCCGATCTCCGGCGGGCTGCTGATGCAGGCGCGGGACGCGATCGACGCCGAGGGCGACGATCCCGCGACCTGGACGCTGGCCACCGGCGACGCGGTGACCGACGAGACGTTGGCCGACCTGGCGTTCGCCTGGAAGGCGTGCCGCGCGGCGAAGTCCAACGCGATCCTGCTCGCCTCGGGAGGCGCCTCGGTCGGGATCGGCATGGGTCAGGTCAACCGGGTCGACTCGTGCCGGCTGGCCGTCGACCGCGCGGGCGACCGTGCAGCCGGATCGGTAGCGGCCTCGGACGCCTTCTTCCCCTTCGAGGACGGTCCGCAGATCCTGATCGACGCCGGAGTGGCCGCGATCGTCCAGCCCGGCGGTTCGATGCGCGACGAGCTGACCATCGAGGCCGCGAAGAAGGCCGGCGTGACGATGTACTTCACCGGAACCAGGCACTTCGCGCACTGACCCGGCCCATCCACCCGGCCCATCCACCCGGCCCATTGACCCAGGGAGAATCCGCACGTGACTGCACAGAAGCTGGACGGGACCGCCACCGCCCGGGCGATCAAGGCCGAGCTGACCGAACGGGTGGCCAGGTTGCGCGAGGCCGGGGCGACCCCTGGTCTGGGCACCATCCTGGTCGGCGACGACCCCGGGTCGACGTGGTACGTCAACGGCAAGCACAAGGACTGCGCCGAGGTCGGGATCGAGTCGATCCGCGAGGACCTGCCCGCGACCGCGACGCAGGAGGAGATCCTCGCTGCCGTACGCCGCCTCAACGACGACCCGGCCTGCACCGGCTACATCGTGCAGCTCCCGCTGCCCGAGGGGGTCGACGATAACGCGGTGCTCGGCGCGATCGACCCGGACAAGGACGCTGACGGCCTGCACCCGACCAACCTCGGCTGGCTCGTCCTGGGCAGGCCGGCGCCGCTGCCGTGCACGCCGTTCGGCATCGTGACGCTGCTGCGTCGCCACGGCGTCGAGCTCAACGGTGCGGAGGTGGTGGTCGTGGGCCGCGGAGTCACCGTCGGCCGTCCTCTCGGACTGCTGCTGACCCGGCGCTCGGAGAACGCGACGGTGACGCTGTGCCACACCGGCACCCGTGACCTGGCCGCGCACGTGCGCCAGGCCGACATCGTGGTCGCTGCGGCCGGGGTCCCGGGCATCATCACCGGGGACATGGTCAAGCCGGGGGCGGCGGTCCTCGACGTGGGAGTCTCGCGCGTGGACGGCAAGCTCGTCGGCGACGTGGACCCGGCGGTCGACGACGTCGCCGCGTGGGTCTCGCCCAATCCCGGGGGCGTCGGGCCGATGACCCGGGCGATGCTGCTCTCCAACGTGGTCGAGCGCGCCGAAGCAGCGTTGCCGTCCTCGGCGTCAGCTGCTGGGGAGCACGCCTCCTCGTGAGCCTTCCCGAGGAGTCCCGACGGGTCCCGTCCACCCTGGGGGGACTGGTCTACCTGGTCGTGGTCGCGGTCAGCGTCGTGGGCCTGATGGTGATCGCCTTCGGTCCGTGGCGCCGGGGGGTCGGACTGATCGGGATCGCGCTGCTGCTCGCAGCGCTGATGCGGGCGCTTCTCCGTGACCGTGACGCCGGCATGCTGCGCGTCCGACGCAGCCGCTGGGTCGACGTCCTCATGCTCGGGGGAGTGGGGACGACCCTGATCGTGCTGGCCAGCGTGATCCCCGCGCAGGCCGGCTGAGGCGGCGCACAGCCGGCCCCGAAGGTCAGCGGTCGCCGGTGACCGTGTCCAGCCAGAGCCGGGCGTACCGAGGCCCGTCCACCCCGAGCGCGACGTCGATCATGGACGGCGCCCGGCCATGGGGGTCGTGAGCCAGGTCGCCGCCCCAGTCGCGCCGGTCGACGATCGTGCGGCCACGCGACCAGGTGCCGGCGAGCTCGATGCGCATCGGGAGCCGCTCGGTGCGCAGGGCCGCAGGGTCGACGACCGCGCACACCGCGCCGGCGTCCCCGAGAGTGGCGGAGTCCTCGGCGAACCGCTGGCAGGCGAACTCGACCAGTCGGCCGGCGAGTCCGGCCGGCCCGCGGTCATCGGCCTCGGCCAGCGCAGCCGCCTGCGCGAGGGTGACGCGCGGGCCGTAGAAGACGTCGAGGCCGTACATCGTCATCTCCACGCCGAGCTCGGTGCAGGCCGCCAACGTGATCGCCGCAGCCTCGGGGTCGTGGAAGACGTTGAACTCCGCGGAGGCGGTGGCGTTCCCGACGTCGACGGCGCCGCCCATGAACACCACCCGGCGCAGGCCACGGGCCGCCTCCGGACAGGTCCGCAGCAGCAGCGCGAGATTGGTCATCGGGGCCAGCGGGACGAGGGTGACTCGTCGGTCCTCGGGTCCCTCCGCAGCCTCCAGCAGGACCTCGCGGAGCAGATCGACGGCGTGCCCCGGCCCGGGGGCACGGGTCGAGCGTGGCCAGTCGAGGTCGCCCATGCCGTCGGCTCCGTGCACGTGGCGGGCGTCGACCGGTGTCTCGAGCAGCGGGCGGGCGGCACCCGCGGCCACGGGCACGTCGTCGCGGCCGCAGGCGTCGAGCACCGTCAGGGTGTTGCGTACGACGTCGTCGAGCGGCGCGTTTCCGCCCACGCAGGTGACCGCCCTGAGGTCGAGACCGGGGTGCAGCGCGGCCAGCAGCAGCGCACAGGCGTCGTCGACGCCCGTGTCGACGTCGAGAACGATCGGCGTAGGCACACTCACCCCCCTCGGCGGACCGACCACTCGATCAGCCCGGTCAGATCAGCCCGGTCAGATCAGCCCGGTCAGATCAGCCCGGTCAGATCAGCCCGAGCTGGGTGACGGCGTCCCGCTCCTCGGCGAGCTCCTTGGTGGAGGCGTCGATCTTGCCGCGGGAGAAGTCGTTGATCTCCAGGCCCTGGACGATCTCCCAATTCCCGTTGCTGGTGGTCACCGGGAAGGAGGAGAACAGGCCCTCGGGCACACCGTAGGAGCCGTCGGAGCGGACCGCCATCGAGACCCAGTCGTCCTCCGCGGAGCCGGTGAGCCAGTCGCGGGCGGCATCGATGGTCGCCGAGGCTGCCGACGCGGCCGAGGACGAACCGCGCGCCTCGATGATCGCGGCGCCACGCTTGGCCACCGTCGGGATGAACTCGTTCTCCAGCCAGCTCTGGTCGTTCACCGCCTCGGCCGCGTTCTTGCCGTTGACCTCGGCGTGGAAGATGTCGGGGTACTGGGTGGCCGAGTGGTTGCCCCAGATCGTCATCCGCCTGATCTGGGTGACCGGCGCGCCCGTCTTGGCAGCCAGCTGCGAGATCGCCCGGTTGTGGTCGAGGCGGGTGAGGGCGGAGAAGCGCTCCCGGGCGATGTCGGGGGCGTTGGACATGGCGATCAGGGCGTTGGTGTTGGCCGGGTTGCCCGTCACACCGATGCGGACGTCGTCGGCCGCGACCTCGTTGAGAGCCTTGCCCTGGGCGGTGAAGATCGCGCCGTTGGCCTCGAGCAGGTCACCGCGCTCCATGCCGGGGCCGCGCGGCCTGGCGCCGACCAGCAGCGCGAGGTTGACGCCGTCGAAGACCTTGGTCGGGTCGCTCCCGATCTCGATGCCGGTCAGCGTCGGGAAGGCGCAGTCGTCGAGCTCCATCACGACGCCCTCGAGCGTCTTGAGCGCAGGCTCGATCTCGAGCAGGCGCAGCTCGATCGGGCGGTCCGGCCCGAGCAGCGATCCGCTCGCGAGCCGGAACAGCAGGCTGTATCCGATCTGGCCGGCGGCGCCGGTGACGGCGACCTTGAGGGGTGCAGTGCTCACGGGGGACTCCTGGTACGAACGGGCGGTTGGTCTGAGCGTCCGACGCTAGCAGCGCGGGGTGGGAGCCGCCGAGTCGGCTGCCTGGGATACTGCCGCGTGACCGAGATGCAGCCGCTGCTCCACGACCTCGCGACGGCGGTGGCGGCGCCCGGTCTCGTGCTGTCCGGTGCCGACGGCCAGATCGGGGAGCGTCCGGGCGGCGTCGGCGGGTGGTACGTCGGCGACGTACGCCTGCTCAGCCGATGCGTGCTCACGCTCACCCACAGCGGGCTCGAGCTCGTCCGGGCCGACGTGACCGGCACCCAGGAGCACTCGTTCACCTACGCCGCCCGTGACCTCGGCGACAACCAGCACGACCCGACCGTGCTCGTCGAGCGGCGGCGCCGGTTGCACCCCGACCGGCTCGAGGAGACCGTGCGCGTCGTCAGTGCCGCGCGCGAGCCCGTCCGGACCGCCGTGACCCTCACGCTGGAGTCGGACCTGCTGCCGATGTCGGTGGTCAAGCGGGGCGTCGTGGGCCGGGCGGTCGCGTCCACGGTCACGGAGTCGGGTCTGGCGTTCGGCGATGACGAACGCGGGCTGGTCGTCGTGGTCGGAGCCGGCGGCCGGGTCGGGCCGGGCGAGGTCTCGTGGGAGGTGCGGCTCGGCCCGGGGGAGACCTGCGAGCTCGGCCTGGTCGCCTCGGCGCTCGGCCGGACGCAGTTCGCCTCGGGGGCACCGGCACCGTGGTCGGAGCGCCCTCCGGTGCTCACCTCGGCCGACCCGCGCCCCGGTCGGCTGTGGCGGCAGAGTCTCGCCGACCTCGAGGGCCTGCTGCTGCGTGACGGCGAGGACCGGTTCCTCGCCGCGGGCAGCCCGTGGTTCCTCACCTTGTTCGGTCGTGACTCGCTGTGGGCGGCGCGACTGCTGCTCCCGCTCGGCACCGAGCTGGCGCTGTCCACCCTGCGCGTGCTGGCCCGCCGTCAGGGGACGCGCGCGGACCCGGCGACCGAGGAGCAGCCGGGCAAGATCCTGCACGAGATCCGCAACCCGGACCTCGAGCACTCGCTGCCGCCGCTGTACTTCGGCACCGTGGACGCCACCCCGCTGTTCGTCTGCCTGCTCGCCGACGCCGCGCGCTGGGGAGCCGATCCCGACCAGGTCCGCGAGCTGTTGCCGGCCGCCCGCCGGTGCCTGGAGTGGGTGCTCGAGGAGTCCCGCGAGACCGGCTGGCTGCGCTACGTCGACCTGACCGGCCGCGGCCTGAGCAACCAGGGCTGGAAGGACTCCCCGGACTCCGTGCAGTTCGCGGACGGCGGCCTCGCGCAGGCCCCGATCGCGCTCTGCGAGGTGCAGGCCTACGCCCACGAGGCGGCCGTGGCCGGCGCGGCGCTGCTCGCGGCGTACGACGAGGCCGAGGTGCCCGGCCTGGTGGAGTGGGCCGCCGACCTGCGTGCGCGCTTCACCCCGGCCTTCTGGGTGGACACCGCCGAGGGCGGCCACGTGGCGATCGCGCTCGATGCCGAGGGGCGCAGGGTCGACTCGGCGACCTCCAACATGGGCCACGTGCTCGGCACCGGCATCCTCGACGCCGCCCACGCGGCGCGCACCGCACAGCTGCTGACCGGGCCCGAGCTCCGCTCGGGCTTCGGGGTCCGCACGCTCACCGCCTCGTCGCCGCGGTTCTCGCGGCTGAGCTATCACGGCGGATCGGTGTGGCCGCACGACACGGCGATCGCGATCCGTGGTCTCGCGGCCGAGGGTCACCTCGCGGCCGCCACGCTGCTCACCACGGAGCTGGTGCGCGCAGCCGAGGGCTTCGCCCAGCGGTTCCCCGAGCTCTACGGTGGCGACGCTGCCGGCGAGGTCCCGTGTCCGACGGCCTACCCGGCCGCCTGCCGACCCCAGGCCTGGTCCGCAGCCGCCGCGATCGCTGCCCTGGTCGCCTCCACCGGTCTCGACGTGGACGTGCCCGCGGGCCGGATCGGCACACCCGGGCGGACGGGCACCGGGCTAGGTGCCTACCGCGTCGACGGGCTGCGCGCAGGTGGGTCCGTCGTCTCGGTGGAGGTCGGCACCGACGGGACCGTGGCTGCTGCCGTGGACCTGGCGAACGACCCAGGCTGACCCCGGGGCTGACCCCGGGGCCGACCCCGGGGCCCGCGCACCGGACACCTGCGGCGGCACCGATCGCTGGCGTGCGGGACCTGCCTGCGGGGGACCTGGTGCGGGGGACCTGCCTAGGGGCCGGCCGGCGGGCGGTACTCGCCTTTGCCCTTCGCGGCGTACTCGTTCGAGTGCTTGACCAGGACCGTGTCAGCGGTGAAGCGACTGCCGGCGCCGAGGTTGCCCTCGACGACCGCGCCCTGCCCCTCCCGGAAGACCCCCGGGGTCTTGCCGCGGTAGGCGACCGGGATGTCACGAGCCCCGTCGGTGAGCACGAAGTGCAGGACCCCGCCCGCTCGCGAGACCGAGCCGGGCTCGACCATCCCGCCGAGACGGATCCGGTCGCCGGGGTGCGCAGCACCGCCAGCCACCTCGGTGGGCGTCCGGTAGTACACGAGGTTGTCCTGGAAGCCGCTGACGCCGAGCAGGACCAGGACTCCGGCGCCAGCGATCCCGACCACAGCCAGTCGTGCGCGCGGGGAGGAGAGGAGGCTCATCTCGTGCGCTTCCTCGTCGTCAGCACCCACGCCGCGTAACCGATCCAGAACAGCATCGTCACGCCGTAGCCGGCGATCATGTAGCTCATCTTCGTCAGGACTCCTTTCCGGGAGAGGCGACGACAATGGGTGCGGACGTGTCCGCGGGCGCAACGGCGTCGTCGAGGTGCCGAGCCTGCACGGAGAGATCGCTCGTACGACGCATCATCACCCAGGTCCACAGCAGCGTGAAGGCGAGAAGGCCCGCGAACAGGCTCACCAGCATGCCCGGCGGTACGACGCCGGCGGGACCGCCGGGTCGCAGGACGCTGGGCGGCTGGTGCAGGGTCCGCCACCAGACCACGGAGAAGTGCACCAGCGGCACGTTCACCAGGGCGAGCAGTCCGACGACCGCTGATCGTCGCGCGTTGACCGCGGGGTCGGCGCTCAGTCCTCGCACACCGAGGTATCCCAGGTAGACCAGGAGGAGGACCACCGTGGTGACCAGCCTCGGGTCCCAGGTCCACCACGTGCCCCAGGTGGGTCGGGCCCAGAGGCTGCCCAGCACGATGGCCAGAGCGGTCAGCCCGACGCCCAGCTCAGCGGCCGCTTGCGCGACCCGGTCGTGCCGCGCGTCCCTGCGGACCAGGTACAGCGCACTGGCACCTGCCACCACGACGAAGGAGAGGTAGGCGGTCCATGCCGCTGGAACGTGCACGTACATGAGGCGCTGCGACTCGCCCTGGTAGGCGTCGGTGGGCGCCACCACCAGCGCGAGCGTCGACGCCAGGGCGGTGGCCACCAGCGCAGCGGCTCCGGTCGTCTTCTCGATTCTCGGCGACATCAGTCACTCCTCCAGCAGTGCGGGGTAGACGGCCCAGACGGTGATGAGGATCAGCGCGTCGTACCCCACGAGGAGGGCGAGCCATGCGGCACTCCCACCTTCGGGGGCGGCGAGCGCGGAGCCGGCCAGGAGCACGGGCAGGGCCAACGGAAGCAGCAGCACCGCGAGCAGTCCGCCACGTCGACGCTCACCCACCAGGAGAGCGCCGAAGGCCGTGGTGAGCGCGGCCAGCCCCAGCGTGCCGAGCGGCCCGGCGGCGATGGCGGTCGCCGGCAGCGGGGCCGGGAACATCAGCGTGACCAGCGCCGCCGTCAGCGCCCACGCCACCATCAGGTGGAGCCACAGCCCGCCGATCTTCCCGGCCATCAGGGCAGCGGGGTCGACCAGGCCGCGCAGCATGTCCCAGGTGCCCTCGTCCCGCTCCGCGGCCGCCACGCTGCGAGCCAGCGTCGGCGTGGCGAACAGGACCACCAGCCAGGTCACGGCGGGTGCGACCGAGACCAGTACGCGCGGCACCGGGCCCATGGCCAGGCCGGCCATCAGCACGCCGGCGAGGATGAACGGAACGACCGTCGCCGAGGCGTCGCGTCCGATGCCCTCGAGCGTGAGCTCGCGCCGCACCAGCAGGGCTGCGGTCCTCACCGGACACCGGTCCCGACCGGCACCGAGGCCACGTCCTGCTCGATCCTTCCCTCCACCAGGTGCAGCCGGGCGTCGACGGGCCAGGTGGTGCTCGCAGGATCGTGCGAGGCGACCAGCAGGGCCGTCCCACGGCCGCGCAGACGCTCCAGGGCCTGGACCACCACCGTCGAACCCTCGTCGTCGAGGTGTGCCGTCGGCTCGTCGAGACAGACCAACGGCACGGGACAGGCCAGGGCGACGGCCAGCGACAGCCGGGCCCGCTGGCCCGAGGACAGAGTTCCCGCCGGCTGGTCCGCCACGCTGGCGAGCCCGACCTCGTCGAGGCTCTGCCGAGCGTGGCCCGAGGCCCAGGCCGCGCTGCCGCCGCTGAGCCTGATGGCCATGGCCAGGTTCATCATCGCGGTGGCGGCTGAACGGGCCCCGTGGCCCGACAGCAGGTAGAGCGAGCGGCCGGGTGCGTGCCGCGTTCCGGTCGTGGGGCGCAGGAGTCCGGCTGCCATCCGCAGCAGGGTGCTCTTGCCCGACCCGTTGCGGCCCGACACCAGGGTCGCCGTACCGGCACCCAGCGACAGGCTGACCGGGAGGACCGCCCACGCCTGGTCGTAGCGGCGCCCCGCCGCCCGCAGCTCGAGGACTGGCTCGAGCACGGGCTGCGGGGTCTGCTGGTCGACCCGGTGGTCGGTCATCGGTCGGGACCGCTCAATCGCTCGGGTCGGGGTCGGACCACACGTCGCGGCTGGTGCCCAGGGGCTTGTTGACCGGGTCGGTGTAGTTCGCCTGCAGGTACTTGGTGATCTGCGCCGCCGTCGCCTCGTCGATCGGGGCGGCGTACACCTCGCGCATCTTGGTCACCTCGCTCGCCCACTGGTCGGCGGTGAAGCCGGAGTGGTGCACGATCGGCGCCAAGGAGTGGCACGCGGTGCAGTAGGCGTGCACGAGTCCCTTGCCCTCACCGTCGACCAGCGAGAACTCCGCCTGCGGGTACTGGCCCACGCCGCTCTCGACGGCGGGAGGGGTAGGAGACGGCTCGGGCCGCACCACCGCGTAGACGCCGACTGCACTGGCGAACGCGAGCGAGACCGCCGCAGGGATCTTCCATCCACCCGGGATCTGCATCACACCACCTCGTAGACGCCGGCGAAGATCCGGGACGCCGTGTCCTTGCGCGCACCGTCCTCCATGGCCGTCGGAGACTCCTCCAGCGGCTGCACCTCGCCGTCGGCGTTCGTCGCGCGCGAGAGCACACGCTGCTCCCCGGTGCTGTCGAAGCCGACCTCTGCGCGCCAGACCCGCCAGGTGTACTTGCCGTGGGAGCGCTCGAGACGGGCCGGCTGCCAGCTCTTGCCGTCGTCCTGGCTGACCTCCACCTTGGTGATCCCCGCGCCGTAGTCGTAGGCCACGCCGGTCAGCTCGACCTTGCGACCGACCGGGATCCGGGTGCCGTCCGTCGGGGTGACGATCAGGGAGAAGACCTTCAGCGCGTTGGGGGTGATCTCGCGACCGGACCACTCCATCGGGTGCGGTGTGGTGCGGATGTCGATCTCGACGACCTGCTTGGTCCACGTCGGCGCCCAGGTGCCCGGCACGACCAGGCGCACGGGGTAGCCGTTCCACAGCGGGATGTCCTCGCCGTTCATCTTCGTCGCGATCAGGGCGTCGCCGTCGCGCAGGGTCTCGATCAGGTAGGAGCGCCAGTACTGCGGCTTGGCCAGGCTGATCACCCGGCCACCACCGAAGGAGACGTGCAGGGCGCTCTCCTTGACGCCGACCTCGTCCAACAGGTCGTTGAGCTTCACCCCGGTCCACTCCGCGCACGAGAGATCGCCCTTGGTCCACGGCATCCCGGGGATCATCGGGTGGTGCAGTCCGCGGCCCTCCCCGCTGCACACGCCGACGGCGCCCATCGTGGTGGTCGCCCGCCGGTTCAGCTCGTCGAGAGACAGCGAGATCGCGTTGTCAGCAGCGTCGCCGCCGATCTTGAGCCGGTAGTTCTCCGGGGTGAGCTCGAGAACGGTCGCCTCGCGGTAGCGGACGTAGTAGTAGTCGTTGTCGGTGTAGGGGTAGTTGTCGCGCCCGATCAGCCGCTCGGCCGGGGTCTCGTAGTTCGGCGGGCGGTCGTAGACCTGGCCCATGGGCGACTTCCCCGGCAGTCCCACCAGCGGGTACGGCGTACCGGTGGGCATCTTCAGGTCCTCGGCTCTCAGGACGCCCGAGGCTGCGGCGCTGGACCTCCCTCCCAGGAGGCCGGTGCCTCTTCCGGCCAGCGCGATGCCGGCGGGGACGCTCAGTGCCCCGATCAGGAACTTCCTTCTGTCCACTGCCATCACCTCTTGTTGGGTCGATCCGTGGGTGTCGACGCGTCGCCGGCAACCGTCGAAGGGTCATATCGGAAGGCGGAGTCGGAGCCCGGAATCGCCACGGGTCCGGAGAACGCGCGGACGTACTCGACCAGCCGTGCGATCTCGGCGTCGCTCAGGATCGCCCCGAACGGCGGCATGGCGGTCCCGGGACGTCCGGAGCGCACCGCCGCCTCGAGCTTGGCGTCGGTCTGACCGGCCATCCAGGCGGGGTTGCGGAACGAGCGCGGCACCGGGTCGATGCGTCCGGCGGCGATGCCCTCTCCGTCGCCGTCGACGCCGTGGCACGACGCGCAGTAGGCGCGATAGGCGTCCTGGGCCCAGCCGACCAACGGGTTGGGCTGCTGCTGCACCCCCGCCAGCTGGCGCAGGTAGGCGACCACGGAGTCCATCTCGACGCCGGTGAGCTCCTCGTAGAACCCGGGCATCGCGGTGTGCGGGACGCCCTGGCTGATGGTGCTCTTGAGCTGGTCGTCGCTGCGGCCCGACAACCAGTCTCCGTCCGCGAGGTTGCGTGGGGGAGTGTCCAGCGATGCTGCAGCCTCGCCGTCGCCGAGCCCCTGCTGGCCGTGACAGCCGGCGCACTGGGCCTCGAAGACCTTGCGTCCGCGCAGGCGCTGCTCGGCGCTGCCCTTGGTGCGGTCCGAGTCGGTCTGCAGCTCGACCCGCGGTGAGAAGCCCCGGAGGTAGGCAGTGACCGCCCAGATCTCGCGCTCGGTCAGCCGGCCGGCGAAGGCCGGCATCGGCGTGCCCGGCACACCGCGTTGGATCGAGGTGTAGAAGACCCCGTCGGACTGGGAGGACATCCAGTTCGCGTCGGTGAAGTCGCGAGCGGGGGTCGACAGGTTGGCCGCTGCGGGGCCCTTGCCGTTGCCGACGCCGCCGTGGCAGACGAAGCAGTTGGCTGCGTAGACCTTCGCGCCCTCGCCCTGCAGCTCCTCGTAGACCGGCGGGTCCGGTGAGAGGACCGCCTCGAAGCTCGACTGCGCCGGCGCCTGAGAGGACGGGGCGGAGGTCGAGCCCTTCGTGGCGTTGTCCTCGGGGCTGCTGAGGAGCGCCATCCCCAGGATGGCGACGGCGGCCACCGCCAGCGTCGCGACGATCGCGAGCAGCACGGAGCGGATCATGGTCGACCTCCGTCCTGGGACGTGTCGTCGCCCCAGCGAGCCCGGTCGTTGCGCAGCATGTCGTCGGCCGGTCGCTGCATCACGCGGCGAATCCTGGGGCTGGCCAGACCGGCGATCACGAACACCACGATGAAGACGACTCCCATCCAGAACACGATCGTCAGGAGCAGCTCAGACATGCCCGTCACCCTCCCTCGTGTGCTGAGTGCCCGGGGTTCTCCACGGGTTCGGAGCGGTCCGAGGATCCCGAGGTGCCGGACTCCGACATGGCCCTGCCCAGGTAGTTGAGGTACCCGACCAGAGCTTCTGCCTCCGGCTTGGGCACGACGGTTCCGTCGGCGCGCTCCTCGAACAACCACGGGTACCCCGGCATCACGGACTGGGGGACGGTGCTGCGTGGGTCGTGCAGGTGGGCGAACTGCCAGCCGTCGGACCGCTTCCCGGATTCGCGCGAGAGGTCCGGGCCGATCCTGCGGGTACCCCACTGCTGCGGGAACTGGTCCTGGTACTCCCAGGCCTGCGAGGCCGGGCCGAAGCGCTGCACGTCGGAGGGGGTGTCCCGGACGAACGTGGTGTGGCAGTAGGCGCAGCCCTCGCGCTTGTAGACGGCGAAGCCCTCGCGCTCGATGGCCGTCATCGGCTCGTAGGAGGCCGGAGTGCTGCGGTCGACCTCCTTGGTGAGCTCCATCAGCGGCAGGACGCCGAGGGCGAGGAAGGAGAACACCAGTGAGCCGACCCCGCCGAGGAGCATGATCGTCTCGCTGCGCTCGAGCAGCCGGACCCAGCGCGGGTCGTGGTCGTCGTGCAGCGCCTCGGGGTCCATCTCCGGGCCGGTCACGGCGGCGTCGTCGTCGGTGGGTCGACTCATCGGCTCACTCCCGTCATCGTCCGGGCGCCTGGGTCCTGGGCGTCTGGGTCCTGGGCGCGGTCCACCGCGGCGGCCTGTCCAGTCTTGTCCGTCTTGTCCGGCGAGCGCAACAACGCGGCGATGAAGATCACGAAGGCGGCCATCAGGAAGCTCCCGCTGACCGAGCGCACCAGCCACGCGGTCTCCGACGCGGTGACGCTCGAGATCCAGGGCGCGCCGCTGATCCACAGCCCCGCCTGGTTCAGCCCGGCCACGGTCAGGTCGATCACCATGGTGCACAGCGCGATGGTGGCGACCCAGTAGGAGAGGTTGCTCAGGCGCGGATCCACCCGGTGACCGCTCACCCGCGGCCACAGGTGCAGGATCCCGCCCAGGATGATGAACGTCGCGAAGCCGGCCATCGCCAGGTGGGAGTGCCCGATCACCCAGTCGGTGAAGTGGATCTGCTCCTGCACCTTCATGCTCGCCTGGTAGGCACCCTGCAGCGAGACCAGCAGGTAGAAGACGATGCCGGTCCACACGAAGCGCAGCGGCACGTCGTGGTAGGCGAGCCGCCCGTTGCCGCGCAGGCTGGCGAGCAGGTTCGTGACCACGATGACCACGGCGATCCCCATGAACACCGAGGCCATGATCGCGACCTTCTGCGCCCCCATCGGGATCGGGGAGTGGACGTAGTGGTGGATGCCGTTGAGCGGGTAGAAGAACACCAGCGACCAGAAGCCCACCAGCGACATGAAGTGGCTGAAGATCGGCCGCCCGGTTACCACCGGGATCACGTAGTAGGCGATGGCGAGGGTCAGCGGCGTGACCAGGAGGCCCACGGCGTCGTGGATCCACAGCCCGGACAGCACCGCGCCGAGGGCGCCGGGGGCGAGGTACTCGGGGAAGAACTGGCCGATCACGAAGGCGGCCGGAGTGAAGGTGAAGGCCAGCGTCATGTACCAGCTGGACACGTAGAGCCGGCCCCGCGGCTTTCTCAGGTACGGCGCGCCGAGCTGCAGGCCGAGCCCGATGAAAGCCGCCAGCGTCACGATGTCGACGACCAGGGGGAACTCGCCCCACTCGACGGACTGGCTGTAGCCGAGGAGCACGAACGTCCACCCGAGCAGGACCACGCCGATGTTCCAGACGTAGAACAGCCACCAGCCCAGCTTGCGGCTGAGCACGGGACGCCCGGAGAGGGTCGGGACCGCGTAGTAGGCGAAGGCCACGAAGCCGTTCATCAGCCAGGCGTAGAGGATGCCCTGCACGTGGGCGAAACGCAGCCGGCCCCAGCTGGTGGTCGAGGTGTTCAGGAAGTCCGGAGCGTTGAACTTCGTGGCGACGAGAATCCCGAAGGTGGCTGCGGCCAGCAGCCCGAAGAGCCCCGTCAGCGCGTGCGCCCGGACGAGGTCCTTCTCGATCGGAGCGAAGTCGGCGGCCTGGGGCGGGAGGTCGACGCCTGTGACCGGCTCGGGGGAGGTCACCCGGTCGGGTGCCTGCTCGTCGATCTCGCGGGGGAGCGCGGTCATCGCAGCACCGCCCAGTAGGTCAGCGGGCCGCCGAGGCAGAACAGCACGACCACGAACACGGCGACCGCGCGCGCCGACGGTGGCCACGAGAAGCCGTCGTCGTGGGGGAGGCTGCCCTCGGCCTGCTCCGGCGACGGGTCGGACGTGGTGCGGGGATCTGGTGTCACTGGCTGTGCCCTTCGCTCGGTTCGGTGGCGGACGGTGCGACCACGTCGATGTCCTGGACCATCCCCTGGGACCTGTGGCCGGGCAGGGTGCACAGGAGGGTCACCCGGTCGACCCCGCGCAGATCGGCTCGCATGGTCCTCTCCTCACCCGGGCGCAGGCTCGGGACCCGGGCCACCACCTGGCCGTGTGCGATCAGCTCGAGATCGTGCGGTGTCGAGCCGGCGTTGGTCACGCGCAGCTGTGAGGGCGCGGCCACCAGGGCGCGGGCTGACTTGGTGAAGCCCCACTCGATCAGCCCGATGCGGACGTCGGTGGAAGGCGGTCCCTCGGCGGCACGCTGGGCGGATGCGTCGCCCGCACACGCAGACAGGCTCACGAGCGCGGCGCCGACGGCGCCCGCGGCGACCCATCGCCTACGGATCCTGCTCATCGCCCACCGTCCAGGATCTTCTCGGCCAGCGCGATCCCGGGGTGCCGCGGCGGCGCCAGCCTCACGAACCGTCGCAGGGAGGCGCGGGCGGCGGCGTCGTCGGGTGAGGAGGGCGCCAGACCGCGCAGGAGCAGGGCGTCCACGTTGCGCGGCTGTCGGTCGAGGACCGCACGCGCCTGCACGCGTACGACGTCCCACCGGCCGAGCTCGAAGGCCGTCGACGCGAGCGCCAGCCGGGGGCGTGGGTCCTTCGGTGTCCTCTTCACGGCGGCGCGGAGCTCGTCGAGCCGGGCGGCGTCCGCCCCGTCCCGCTGGTCGGTCTGGTCGGATGCTGCGGCGCCGGGGGGGCTCGTGGAGTCCGTCCCAGCGGCCGCGGGAACCGTGCCGGTCACCTGCTCGCCGGCTCCGCGCTTGTCCAGGGTCGTCGCCATCAGGACGCCGACGGCGAGCGCCAGAGCGGTGCTCACTGCGGCCCAACGCACGGGTTGCGAGCCCAGCCGTCGACTCCACCGTCCGCCTTCGCGCCCGTCCGAGCGCCCGTCCGTGCGCCCGTCCGTGCGCCCGTCAGCCCGTCCGCGGAGCCTGCCGCTGGCGACGACCAGGCCCAGGAGCAGGACGGTGACCGGCACCAGCCACACCAGCCATCCCGAGCCCCTGGCCGGGGGCGAGAGCAGCACCCACGCGCCGTAGCGGTCGGTGAAGTAGGCGCGCACCTCCTCGGCACTCTGCCCGGCAGCGACCCGCTCGTCGACGATCCGCCGCATGCTCTTGGCCAGCGGCGAGCTGGAGTCGGCCACCGACAGGCCCTGGCAGGTCGGGCACCGCAGCGACCGGGAGATCGCCGCCGCGCGTTCCGCGTCGCTCGGGGGACCTCCCACGCCCGCTGAGCGCGCCAGCCCCAGGACCGCGAGCGCCAGCAGCGCCACGACGAGGAGCAGCGTCGCCGGGCGGCGCGTCATCGGTCGAGCAGAGGCACGACGAACTCGTCGATCCACTCCGCGGTCACCTCCCCCGCCAAGCGGGTGCGGACCGTGCCGTCGCGGTCCACGAGGAAGGTCTCCGGCACCCCGAAGGTGCCCCAGTCGATCGCGTGGGTCCCGTCGTCGTCGCTCACGCTGGGGTAGGCCGCACCGCCCAGCTCCTCGAGGAAGGCCTGCGCCTTGGCGCGTGAGTCCTGGGTGTTGATCCCCACCACGACCAGTCCTCGGGACCCGAGCCCCTTCGCCGCCGCCACCAGCACCGGGTACTCGGCGCGACACGGACCGCACCAGGAGGCCCAGACGTTGACGAGCACCACCTGGCCGCGCTGCTCCGCCAGGTCGAACCGCTCCTGGTCGAGGGTGGGTCCTGCCAGCTCGGGTGCCGGCTTGGACACCACGTGCGAGGACACCACCGCGGGGTCGCGGCCGAAACCCACCGCGGCGACGGAGACCGCAGCAGCCACCCCTGCGACCGCAGCCACGAGACCGAGCCAGCGCATCATCGCGGGCTCCCCGCCATCTCCGGATCCTGGAGATCGGAACCGTCCGACGCGTCGGCCACCGGCGTCTGGTGCGCGCGATCCGGTGCGGCCGACCTGCGGCGCCTCGGCCAACCGGCGAGAACGGCTCCCGCCGCCATCACCGCCCCGGCCAGCCACAGCCACATCATCAGCGGGGTGACCGTCAGCCGTACGGTGGCCTGGGCTGCGTCGGCCGAGACGGCCGTGACCGTCAGGTAGGCGTCGTCGGTGAGCCCCGAGCGCACCGAGGGCCGCCCGAGCGCCTCGCTCATCGTCGGGTAGAAGCGCAGCTGCGGCCGCCACTGCCCGAGGTCCTGGTCGCCCCGTGACAGCGCCATCGCCGCACCGACCTGCATGAACCGAGGGGTCCGCTCGCGGGTCACCCGCTCGAGGGTCGCGGTGTATCCGCCGACCTCGAGGGAGTCGCCCGCCCGGAGCGTGCGCTCGCTCGAGGCGGCGTACGACGACGACGCCGCCACCGCCACGGCCGCCAGGACGACTCCTGCGTGCGTGAGCAGGCCGCCGAACCGGCGCCGGTTGCTCAGCACCGCCCGGGGAACCGCATGCCGCCACGGGCCGCCCCTGGTCGCGCGGTGGAGACGGACCGCACGCACGACCTCACCGACGATGGCGGACATCGCGAAGACGGCCACACCGAAGGTCAGCACCGTGAGGGGGTGCGGAAGACCTGCCAGCCCCAGACCGGCCACGGTCCCCAGGGCGAGGCCGAGAGGCAGCAGCAGACGTCGGAACGCACCCAGGTCCTGCCGGCCCCACGGCAGCACCGGACCGATGCCCATCAGCACCACGATGGCCAGTGCCAGGGGCACGACCATGCGGTTGAAGTAGGGCGCACCGACACTGACCTGCTCGCCGCTGACCGCTTCGATCAGGAGCGGGAACGTGGTGCCGAAGAGCACGGTCACCGCCAGCGCCACGAAGAGCACGTTGTTCACCAGGAACGCAGCCTCGCGCGAGAGCGCCGACTCGATCCGCTCGGTCGCGCCGAGGCGGCTCGCGCGCCACACGAACAGCGCGGTCACCGCCAGGAGCACGGCGGCGACGTACCCGAGGAGCATCGGGCCGAGCGCCGACTGCGTGAAGGCATGCACGCTGGCGATCACGCCGCTGCGGGTGATGAAGGTCCCGATCAGGACGAGCACGAAGGTCGCTGCGGCCAGTGCGAGGTTCCAGGCCTGCAGGATCGAGCGTCGCTGCTGCACCATCACCGAGTGCAGGAGTGCGGTTCCGGTGAACCAGGGCAGGATCGATGCGTTCTCGACGGGGTCCCACGCCCAGTAGCCACCCCAGCCGAGGACCTCGTAGGACCACCACGAGCCCAGGACCACACCCACCGTCAGCGCGGTCCAGGCGACGAGCAACCACGAACGCGTGGAGGTGAGCCAGTCGCGGCCCATCTCTCCCGTGACCAGCGCGGCCACGGCATAGGCGAACGGGACGGTGAAGCCCACGTAGCCGATGTACAGCAGGGGCGGGTGCACGGCCATCAGGTAGTGGTCCTGCAGCAGCGGATTGGGACCTGGCCCGTTGGCTGGCACGGGCGAGACGGTGTCGAACGCGCTGCCGGCGACCAGCGCCAGGACGATGAAGAACGTCAGCACCGAGGAGATCGTCGCCATCGCCCACGGGTGCAGTGCCGCGGCGCGTGCGGGCACCCGGTGGGCCATCACCGCGGCGAAGCCGGCGAGCACGAGGATCCACAGCAGCAGAGAGCCCTCGAGTGCTGCCCACAGGGTGGTCACGCGGAAGTAGACAGGCACCTCCCGGGCGCTGTTCTCCGCGACGTAGCGGACGCTGAAGTCGTTGCTGACCAGAGCCCACTCCATCGCCAGAGCGACGGCAGCGGCCGAGCCGAGGGCCCCCCAGGTGAGGTACCTCGCGAGAGAGGTGAGCCCTGGACGGCGGGCCGAGAGCGCCCACACCACGGTGGCGACGAGGGCGAAACCCAGGGCGCCGGCGAGCAGGACGACGCCGAGATGACCGACCACCGCAGCGACCTCCTCTCGGAACGAACTAGCAAGGCAGCCATGAAATGTACGGACATCCGCAGTGTTGCCCCACCCCGGGGTGGCATGTCACCGACCGCAGCCATCTCCGGGCGGAGGTCGACGCCCTGGATCGTGGCCGTCGACGGAGAGCGGGTTCCCAGAGATCGGCTTTTCAATCGTGGGAGCTCGACACCCTGGCCCGCCGGGTCCCGCACCGGGTGTTGTGCCCATCCGGTGTGTCCTGTCAGGCTGGCCGAGGGGTCGCCGTGGACGGGGGT
>CAWFII010000030.1:0-114748 GCA_963815825.1 uncultured Actinomycetota bacterium
GGGAGATGCCGCGGACCTTGACCTCGCGCACCTTCGGCGTGACCGGTCCCGTATCGACGGCCGTCTTCGCCGGACGCCTCACCTGGTGCTCAGCGAGCGCCTCCGGCGAGGTCGCTCCCGACACTCCTGCACCGGCGCCCGCGACGGGTCCCGGCTGCGGAACGATGTCGAGGGTCCTGACCCCCGCGGCCGAGACTCCGACAGCGAGGACGGCCACCGTGACCAAGGACTGCTGGCACACGGTGACGTAGCGGGCACGGCTGAATCGCATCAAATGCACTCCATGTGATGGGGAAGACGTTCACACGAGTATCAAGTTTCACACGCGTCACAGGGTGCTTGACAAGCGAAATGCCCGAATTACAGGGTTGTATTTAATGAATTACAACAGGGTATTTCGCGAATTCCAACAATGTAATTCAGATACCCCGGAAAAGGCGCGAACTCAGATGTCCGCGCCCAGCTCCTCGTCGGTGGTGACCGCGTCGCCGTCGTCCTCGTCGTACTCGAGGTAGTGGATGCCGCCGTCGACGCTGCCGCCCTCGACGATCTTGGAGTCGTAGTTGAGGTGGCCGGACTCGAGCACCAGCACCCGGTCGCACATCGACCGCACCGAGGCCGAGGCGTGACTGACGTAGAAGATGGTGGTGCCCTGGGCACGGATCTCCTGCATCTTGGCCAGGCACTTCTTCTTGAACGGACGGTCCCCCACCGCGAGCACCTCGTCGGCCAGGAAGATGTCGGCATCGACGTGGATGGCGATCGAGAAGCCGAGCCGCGCATACATCCCGGAGGAGTAGTGCGAGACCGGGATCTCCATGAACTTGCCGATGTCGGCGAAATCCACGATGGCGTCGAACTTGCGCTTGGTCTCGGCCTCGCTCATCCCCATGATGGCGGCGTTGAGAAAGAGGTTCTCCCTCCCGGTGAGCTGCGCCTGGAAGCCCGCCCCGGTGGCGATCAGTCCGGCGATCCGCCCCCGGGTGAGGACCCTGCCCTGGTCGGGTCTCATCACCCCGTTGATGAGCTTGAGCAAGGTGCTCTTGCCCGACCCGTTGAGGCCCATCAGGCCCACCGACTCGCCCTGCTCGACGGTGAAGGACACGTCGTTGACGGCGAGGAACTTCTCCTGGAGCGGCAACCGTCGGGCGGTCGCCACGGCCATCTGCTTGAGGGTGCGGTGGTACTGCATCGTGAACTGCTTGGTGACGTTCTCCACCTGGATCGAGACAGCCATCACAGACGCTCCGCGAACTTGCCCTCGACGCGGGAGAAGAACTTCTGGGCCAGCCAGAGCAGCACGAGGGAGACGACCAGCGTCACCAGGCCGCGTTCGAAGAGGTCCGGCGGGAACTGTCGACCCAGTCCCGAGGTGTCGTCGATCAGCGGGTACCAGAAGAACCGCTGCAGCAGCAGCACCGACTGCGCGATCGGGTTGGAGACGTAGATGTTGTAGATCACCGGGTGGGACGCGTGAGCGGCCCAGATGCGGTCGAACGAGTACATCATCGGCACCAGGAAGTGCATGAACTGCAGCACCGTCTGGACGATGTTCTGGAAGTCGCGGTAGAAGACGTTGACCGCGGAGAAGAACAGCGCCAGCGTCATCGCGAAGACGATCAGGATCAGCACGCCCAGCACCCCGGCGGCCACGGCGGTCCAGGAGAAGCTCCAGCCGGTCAGCAGGGCGACGATGACGAGCAGCAGCACCTGCGGCAGCGTGTGGTACGCCGCGACCAGCATCGCCGCGACCGGGAAGATCTCGCGCGGCATCCGCATCTTCTTCACCAGGGCCTTGTTGGACCAGATCGAGCGGGTGCCTCCGCTCCAGGTCTCGCCGAAGTAGTGCACCACCACGATCCCGGTGAAGAGGTGGATCGCGAAGTAGGGCGTGCCCTCGTGCAGGTTGAGGATGAACCCGAACACCACGTAGTAGACGCTGAACCGCATCGCCGGCTGCACGTAGGACCACATCAGGCCGAGCAACGAGGCGGCGTACTGCTGGGCCAGCTGGCGCGAGACGATCAGCCTCAGCACGTAGGACTGCTGGAAGACCTCGACGAGGCCTCCGCGCGGCGCGGGCTCGACCAGCTCGGCATCGACCACCCGCTGTCGCACCGGGCCGTCGACGGCCTCCACCACCGGCATCGCGTCGGCCTGGTTCTCCAGCAGCCGACGGGCCCGCTTGGCGGCCCGCTTCCCACGGGGGGCGGACGAGCCCGACTCCGCCTCGCGCTTGTTGGCCGCTCTCACGGGGTCTCCTCCGTGGACGCAGCGAACGTCTTCTCCCAACGTTGGGCCGAGGTGATCTCGCCGAGCTGGTCGCGGTAGCGCTGGGAGAGCTGGGGCCACTCCCGCAGGAGCCGCTCGTGGATCTCGACCGTGCGACGCAGGAGGTCCCGGAAGAGCTCCGGATCCCGCTGGTAGAGGGCCGCAGCGGTGCCGTCGGGCATGCTGACCACCGCCGAGTCGAGAGTCGCCAGCCGGAACCAGCGGGCGTCCATGGCGGGCACGATCGACTCGGGGAACTCGCGCGACAGGCTCCGGGTGCCGGCGAACTGACGCACCGAGCCCTTCACGGCCGAGAGGTACTGCGAGAGCCGGCCCGGGATCTCCGAGTCCAGGTCCTTCTTGCGCGGCTTCGCACGCCGAGCAGGCGGGAAGGCGTCAGGGTCCGGTTTGAGCTGGGCGTCGCTGAACCTCGTACGCAGCTCCCTGACCTGGGCGAGCTTGACCGGCAGGTCGTCGTGCAGCCGGTCGGGCCCGGCGAGCGCGTCCTCGAGAGCGAGGTGGCGCAGCTCCACGGTGGAGTACTGCATCGCGAGCAGGTGCTTGAGCTGGTGGTTGAAGCTCTCCCGGACCATCCGACCGCCGTGGGGGAACGGTGAGTGCAGCAGCGCCGCGACGAAGCGGTTGCGCTGGTGGAAGTAGGCCTGCCAGTCGAGGGCGTCGTTCTTGTCGGTCCAGGGCACGTGCCAGACGGCGACGCCCGGCATGGTGATCGTCGGGAACCCCGCTGCCTGGGCCCGGACGCCGTACTCGGAGTCGTCCCACTTGATGAACAGCGGCAGGCTCAGGCCGATCTCGCGGACGACCTCCATCGGGATCAGGCACATGAACCACGGGTTGAAGTCGACGTCGACCCGGCGGTGCAGCCAACGCGAGCTGCGCAGGTTGCGCGCACCGAAGTCCCAGTCGGTCTCCACGGTGACCGGAGAGGTCCACCAGAACCGGTAGCGGTTGATGACCTCGCCGTAGCTGTGCAGCCTGGCCTTGCTGAACAGGCTGAACATGTGGCCGCCGACGATGGACGGTCGCCGGGCCAGGTCGCCGAAGGTGACAGCGCGCAGGATGCTCTCCGGCTCGGCGACGATGTCGTCGTCGAGGAAGAGCACGTACGTGGAGCGACCGGCCTTGAGGGTCTCGAACTGCGCGCGGGCGAACCCACCCGAGCCACCGATGTTGCCCTGCTCGATGACGCGCAGCTTCTGGTCGAGGGAGGCCTCGGCCGCAGCGAAGAACTCGCTCCCGGCGACCTTGTCGGTCCCCTGCTCCATGACGAGCACCTCGTCGAGCAGTGCCTTGACCGCGTCGTCGCCGCCGATCTGACCGATCAGCTTCGCGCAGAAGTCCGGGCGGTTCATCGTGGTGATGCCGACGGTGACGCTGCCCGGCTCCACCCGGTCGAGAGGGACGTCGGCGATCCACTCGGCCGACTCGATCACGGCGTCCGAGTCTCCTGCGACCACGTCGAACCAGTACCAGCCGCCGTCGACGAAGGGGGTCAGCGAGAGGTGGAACTCGAAGCGGCTCGCCTCGTCCCCGGTGATCGTGGCCGCGTCGACACGTTGGGACCGGCCGTTGGCCATGGAGCGGTAGACCGTGATCGTGGCGCCGGGTCCACTGACGCTGATGTCCAGGGTCACCTCGGAGACCACGGTCCACCGGCGCCAGTAGCTCGCCGCGAAGCCGTTGAAGTACGTGCCCGTAGAGATGCGCTCCCCTTCGTCCACCCGCAGCCGGTGCCGACCCAGGATGGCGTCCGGGTGCAGGGCCGTCCCCGTCGCGATCGACTGCCGGAGCGCGGCCCGGTTCATGTTCTTGGCGACGCGGCTCGAGCCGATCGAGTCCTTGTCGGCGTCGAGCACGACCGGCTCGGTGTCGACGTAGAGCGGCACGACGTCGAGGTCCCGGTCGGCGGGCAGCACGAATCGCTGCAGGACGCGCCGCGCAGTCCTCGTATCGGTCTCGGGGCCGGTTGCGTCGGTCGTCAGCGTCACTCGTCCACTCCTCCAGAAGTCAGTTGCGCACCGTCCGAGAAGTGCGGCTTGAGCTTGTTCTCGTACATCGACAGCGCGGAGCCGATGGCCATGTGCATGTCGAGGTACTTGTAGGTCCCCAGGCGTCCGCCGAACAGGACCATCGGCTCCTTGCGGGCGAGGTCGCGGTACTTGAGCAGCTTCGCCCGGTCCTCGGCGGTGTTGATCGGGTAGTAGGGCTCGTCACCCTCCTCCGCGAAGCGGGAGTACTCGTGCACGATGACGGTCTTGCCGGGCAGGTAGGTGCGCTCGGGGTGGAAGTGCTTGAACTCGTGGATCCGCGTGTAGGGCACTTCCTGGTCGTTGTAGTTCATCACCGAGGTGCCCTGGAAGTCGTCGACGTCGACGACCTCCGGCTCGAGGTCCACGGTGCGCCAGGAGAGCGGTCCCTCCGAGCGGCCGAAGTACTCGTCGACCGGGCCCGTGTAGACGATCGGCACCCGTCCCTTGAGGTCCTGGACCCAGTCGTTCGCCGGGTCCAGGAAGTCGGTGTTCAGCCTGACCTCGATGTTGGGGTGGTCGGCCATCTTGGTCAGCCACGCGGTGTAGCCGTCGACGGGAAGACCTTCGTAGGTGTCGTTGAAGTAGCGGTTCTCGAAGTTGTAGCGCACGGGGAGCCGACTGATGATGTCGGGCGAGAGCTCGGTCGGGTCGGTCTGCCACTGCTTGGCGGTGTAGCCCTTGACGAACGCCTCGTAGAGCGGCCGGCCGATCAGGCTGATCCCCTTCTCCTCGAGGTTGGTGGCCGCGTCGGTGTCGATCTCGCTGGCCTGCTCGGCGATCAGGGCGCGGGCCTCGTCGGGCGTGTGGCTCTTGCCGAAGAACTGGTTGATCAGCCCGAGGTTCATCGGGAAGGAGTAGACCTGGCCCTGGTACTTGGCGAAGACGCGGTGCTGGTAGCTGGTGAACTCGGTGAACCGGTTGACGTACTTCCACACCTTCTCGTTCGAGGTGTGGAAGAGGTGCGCGCCGTAGACGTGCACCTCGATGCCGGTCTCGGGCTCTGCCTCGCTGTAGGCGTTGCCGCCGAGGTGTCGACGCCGCTCGAGGATCAGCACCTTCAGGCCGAGCTCGTTGGCGCAGCGCTCAGCGATCGTGAGGCCGAAGAAGCCGGATCCGACGATGACCAGGTCAGGCGCGCTGTCGGCGTTCAACGAAACACTCTCCTCTTCGGGGCGACGCTGGGGACGCGCGGCATGGGGTGCGTGCGGCGGCGGGCGTGCGCCGGCGGGGTCGCGCCCGCCTTGAGTCTAGCGGCGAGGCGATCCGGTTCGGTTGGCCAACAGGCGACGGTAGGCGACCTTTCTCACACCCTCGGGCACCAGGCGGTAGCCGCCGCGGACCACGACGTTGCGCAGGTGCTGGCTTCGCGAGGTCAGTCCGAGCCGACGCAACCGGGACTGCAGCGCCACCTCGGAGCGCAGCAGCGTGAGCCCGCCTCGCCGCGCGTAGGCCCCGTCGCCGACCCGGTAGTGGACCAACGGCTCCGCCAGGTTGGCCGGCCGCGCCCCGGAGGCGACCATGCGCAGGAACAGCAGGTAGTCCTCCATCAGTGCCATGTCGGTGTAGCCGCCCGCCGCGAGGACGGCGCTGCGGCGGTAGACGACCGTCGGGTGGTTGAACGGGTCGCGGAACCGGATGACGCGGCGGATCTCGTCAGGATCGGTGGGCGGGGTACGACGCCCTGCGGTGTCCCCGGGCTCGTGGTCGAACTCCCACAACCCGGAGCCGACGATGTCGGCACCCGCCTCGATGACGGGCAGCTGCCTCTCGAACCGGTCCGGGGTGCTGATGTCATCGGCGTCCATGCGGGCGACGATCTCGTGCCGGCTGGCCTGCAGGCCCGCGTCCAGCGCCGGCCCCAGTCCCACGTTCTCCTGCAGCTGCACGTGGGTCACGGGCACGGGGCTCGTCTCGACCAGGTGCCGGATCTCCGTGGTCAGCTCCTCAGGCACCGGTCCGTCCTGCACCAGCACGACCTGCGCGGGACGTCGGATCTGGTCGTGCACGGTGGAGACGAAGGCGGCGCGCAGGTAGTCGGCCCGGTCACCGCGCCAGGTGCTCATCAGCAGGGCGAACGGCTGACCCGGCGGCAGCGCGCGGTCGACCGCTGGTCCGCGCCAGCCCGCGTGGCCGAGGACCTCGGCGTTGGGGCGTGGCCCCGCCACGACGCCGGCGCGCAGTCCGCGGACGAGAGCGTGGCGCAGGGTCCCGCGGTCCTCCGACCGCGCGAACGTGCGGACCCAGCGCCGCACCGTCGAGGCGCCGTAGACGGCCTTCTCCGCGGGCCGGAGGCCGCGCGAACGCGTGAACAGCCACACCTTGTTGCGCACCTCGAAGAAGAACCGCTCCCCCGGGTCGGCGTCCGTGGACCCGAACAGCCGCGTCTTGTGCACCACCAGGCTGCCCGGGCAGTAGAGGCCGACGCGGTCCCGGATGAGCCGCGTGGAGTACTCGAAGTCGTCGTTCCACAAGAAGTAGTCGGCCAGCGGCAGCCCCCGCTCCCGCACCACCGACGCGTCGCACATGATCGAGACGAACGAGGCCGACCGGATCGGCGTCGCTCCGACCCGCTCGGCCGCGGCCAGCTCCGCCCGGGTCACACCTGGCTTGCGGCGGGGCGTGTTCATCGGGTGGTCCCGCTGGTCGGTCCACACCACCTTGCTGGCGAGCACGGCAGCCGGCCGGCCGGCCAGGTCGGCGTACTCCTGCCAGACGCGGACCAGCTCGGCGCACGCGGTCGGGGTCGCGATGGTGTCGTCGTCGAGGAGCCACACCAGGTCGGGCTCGTGCACCAACGCCTGCTCGATGCCGACCGCGAAGCCACCGGCGCCTCCGGTGTTCTGCTCCAGCCGTACGGCGTCGAGCCCGGTCTCGCTCGCGAGCACGTCGTCGGTGCCGTCGGTGGAGGCGTTGTCCACCACGACGAGCGCGCGCAAGGAGTGGGTCTGCGCGCGCAGTGCTGCCAGCGACTCGAGGAGCAGGTCCCGGCGGTTCCAGGTGACCACGACTGCGACCACGCGGGTGGGTTCAGCGGTCGAGGCGGGCATCCGGGAACCCTACGGGGGTTTCGACGGGCTCGGGCACCAGTGCGGCCGGTCAGCAGGCCGAGGAGAGGTCGGTGGCCTGGTTGGCGGCGTACCCCTCCTTCAGGTTGCCGATCGAGCCGCCCGTCGTCCGGGTGTCGGCCTGGACCGCCGGAGCGCTGGGCTTCTTCTTCTTGGGCGCCTTGCCCTCCGAGCGACTGATCGCCTGCTGCACCGCAGCCTGGATCTTGGGGATGTCCGGGTTGCTGGTGTGGATCATCGGCGGCACGAACGAGACCGTGCGCACGGGATGGCTGCGAGCCTTCAGGGCGAGCTGCATGAACCGGTCGACCTCGCCCTGGGGCAGGTCCGTGGTGATCAGTGCCTCGCTCGCCTTGGCGATCTTCTCGAAGTTGAGGACCACGGTCTGGGGGCTGAGCTGCTGCAGCATCGCGTTCATCACGCACTTCTGGCGGGCCATCCGGGAGTAGTCGTCGGCAGCGACTCTCGATCGCGCGAACCACAGCGTCTGGAACCCGGTGAGCTTGCGCTTGCCGGGCTTGATGTAGCCGGTGACGGGGGCGCCGATCCCCCCGATCGGGATGGCGTCGCGCACGTTGAGCGTCACGCCACCGACGGCGTCGACGAGGTTCTGGAAGCCTTTGAGGTTGACCATCGCGTAGTAGTTGATCTTCAGGCCGGTGATGCCCTCGACCCCCTCCTTGGTCGCCTCGACCCCGGGGTTGGCGACGCCGCGGAACAGGCTCTTGTGGTCGGCGGCCCAGGTGGACAGGGAGTTCAGCTCGCACTCGGCCCCGCAGTCGTAGCCGTTCGGGAACTGCTCGGCCATGATCGACCCCTTGGGGAAGGGGAAGTCGAGCATGTTGCGCGGCAGCCCGAAGAGCACCGTCTCGCCGGTCTCCGCGTCGATGGAGGCCACCGACAGGCTGTCGGGACGCAGACCCCAGCGGTCGGCCCCGGAGTCCCCGCCGAGGAGGAGCACGTTGTAACGACCAGCGTGCGCGCCGCTGGCCGCACCGTTCGTGAACATCGCGCTCATGAAGTCCTTCTGGACACCGACCACGTGGGAGGCGAACAGCAACGAGCCCGCGACGCTGAAGCAGAGCACCCCGTTGATGCCGACCATGGCGAGGCGTTGCTTCTGTCGCAGCGCCAGCGGATCACCGAGGCGCCACGCGTCGACGAACAGGTAGGCCCAGCCGACGGCCATGGCCATCAGCACGATTCGCACGGTGCCCAGCACGAAGGTGCTGCTCAGCAGCCAGAACACGAACGAGCCGAACACCATCCCGAGGCCGAAGAGCACCAGGACGCTGGCGAGCAGGCCGAACCAGACGCGCAGCGCGATCCGCCCGATCTGCTTGTTGCCGACCGCGACCTGGGCCGAGCCAGGCAGGACCAGCGTCATCAGGAGCAGCACCAGGGCCCGACGGAACTGGACACCGCTGGCTCGCGTGCCACGGGGGGCTGCGCGCGGAGCGGACTCGGTGAGGACAGGCGCCATGGGGGGAAGACCTCTCCGGGTCGAGGGGTGGCCGTCGGTGGCGTCAAGTATCACCAGTCACACGCGCCTCAACAGCCACGGCGCGCCGGTCGGCGCGGTGCCAACCTCCGACCTGCTTCAGCCGGAGCGCCCCTGCTCGATCTCGGCCTTGCCCGCGAGCCGGTGCGCGCGGCGGATCTCGGCCTCGCGCATCCTGCGTACCTCGCCCGGGTCCTGGGGTGCGAGGCCGGCGATCTGCCGAGGCCTCCCGTCCGCGTCGATCGCGACGAAGACCAGGTAGGCCGAGGCCACGTGCACGGGTTCGGTTCCCGCCTGGTTCCACGGCTCCGACTCCACGCGCACGCCGACCTCCATGGAGGTGCGGCCGGCCCAGTTGACCTGTGCTGACGCGCGGAGGATGTCACCGACGTGCACCGGAGCCAGGAAGGCCATCTCGTCCATCGCGGCGGTGACCGCCGGTCCCCCGCTGTGTCGCTGGGCCACCGCGCCGGCGGTGGAGTCGACGAGCCGCATCACCTCGCCGCCGTGGACGTTGCCGAGCAGGTTCACGTGCTTCTGGCCGGCCAGCAGCGTCAGGCTGACGCGGCCGAACGAGGGTGGCAGCGGGTGCATGAGCCGCACGGTAGCGTCTGCGCCATGCCAGGGAGAGGGAACACCGGAGGATCCGGTCACGGGTCCGGCCAGGGGCCCGACGACGGCCCCCAGGACGACGGGCGCGAAGCTCCGGACGCGCACGGCGACTACGGCTGGCTCTACGGCGGCAGGTCAGGTGCCCGACCACCCGCGGGATCCCGGCCCGAGGGGGCTGCCGGTGGCCGGCCCGGCCGTGGATCCGACGATCCGGAGCCCACCCGGATGCTTCCGCGGATCGAACGTCCGACCAGCGCTGCGGGGGCAGGCTCAGCCGAGCCGCCCCGTCGCGACGTCGCTCCGGCCCAGGCCGTGGCGCCGCCGCCGAAGACGCCCCAGCGCTCGCGCAGGAAGCCCCGGGTCGGCCGGATCGTCGGGCTGGTCCTGCTGGCCTGGATCGTGTTCCTGGTCGCCGTGCCGATCTGGGCGACGAGCAAGATCGACAAGGTCGACATCACGCCCAGCGGAGCGCGCCCGGACACCCAGCCGGGCACGACGTACCTGCTCGTCGGCTCCGACAGCCGCAAGGGCCTGACCAAGAAGGAGAACCAGCGGCTCGGCACCGGCGGCGTCGGCGACGTGGGTCAGCGCACCGACACGGTGATGCTGCTGCACACCGGCAGCGGGCCGAGCCTGCTGCTCTCGATCCCGCGGGACTCCCTCGTCGCGATCCCCGGACACGGCACCACCAAGATCAACGCGGCCTTCGCCCTGGGCGGGCCGAAGCTGTTGGTCCAGACGATCGAGCAGAACACCGGGGTCAGGGTCGACGACTACGTGGAGATCGGCTTCGGCGGGTTCGTGAACTCGGTCGACGCGGTGGGCGGGATCCAGATCTGTCCCACCCAGCGCATGGTCGACCCCCGTGCCAACCTGCGCATCAAGCGGGGCTGCCAGAAGGTGGACGGCGTCACCGCGCTCGGCTACTCCCGCTCGCGCCACGTGAGCCAGTACGGCGACATCGACCGCGCCCGGCACCAGCGCGAGGTGGTCAGCGCGATCGGCGCGGAGGTGAAGTCGCCCTGGACCTTCATCAACCCGGTGCGCTACTTCCGGGTGAACCAGGCCGCCACCTCCTCGCTGAGGATCAGCGAGGGAACCGGTCCGGTCGCACTCGTCAAGTTCGGGCTCGCCATGACCCGCGTCAACGGGACCGACGGACTGACCTGCTCGATGCCGATCGCCGACCAGGCGATCCACTGGGACAAGCAGCGCGCCCTGGCCCTGCTGAAGTACGTCAAGGAGGACCGCACCGCCGACATCCCCAAGCGGCTCTGCACCCCCACCGGTCTGCCCGGGGTGAACGGGTGAGGGTGAACGGGTGAGGGTGAGCCGATGAGCGGTGACGACGGCTACGAGACGCTGAGCTGGAGCGTGGACGCGGACGGTGTCGCCACGCTCACCCTCGACCGTCCCGAGGCGCTGAACTCGTTCACCGTGACGATGGCCCGCGAGCTCGTGCGGTTCTTCCGCACCGACGCGGCGCGGGACGAGGTCAGGGCCGTGGTGGTCACCGGCGCCGGCAAGGCCTTCTGCGCCGGAATGGACCTCTCGGCCGAGGGAAACGTCTTCGGTCTCGACGAGAGCCTCTCCCCCACCCCGGCCGACCTGCGGGACCGGCTGGAGGATCCCGAGATCGACGAGGGCGTCCGCGACACCGGCGGCAAGGTCACCCTGGCCATCCACGAGCTGCCGAAGCCGGTGATCGGAGCGATCAACGGGGCAGCGGTCGGCATCGGCGCCACGATGACCCTCGCGATGGACATCCGGATGGCCTCGAGCGCAGCCAGGATCGGGTTCGTGTTCGGTCGCCTCGGCATCGTGCCGGAGGCCGCCTCGACCTGGTTCCTGCCGCGCATCGTCGGCATCCAGCAGGCGCTGGAGTGGGTCTACTCAGCCGACGTCCTCACCGCCGAGCAGGCCCGTGCAGGTGGGCTGGTCCGGTCGGTGCACGAGCCCGAGGAGCTCCTGGAAGCCGCCCGGGAGCTGGCCCGCTCGTTCGTCGTAGGCCGCTCTCCCGTCGCGCTCGGACTGGCCAAGCAGCTGCTCTACCGCAACGGCGCCGCGGACCATCCGCTCCAGGCACACCGGGCCGAGAGCCTGGCGATGTTCTACACCAGTCTGGGCGACGGCAAGGAGGGCGTGGCCGCGTTCCGGGAGAAGCGCCCACCCGAGTTCAGCGGCAGGGCCGGCGAGCTCCCCGAGGTCTTCTGACCTGCACCGGCGGAGGTCGCCCCTCGCCCCCGACCTGTGTCGCAGGGCAGGATGTATCAGGCCGCAGGCGAGCGTCCTCTGAGGGGGTGTGCACACCATGTCCGAGCTACCCACCGACTCGCGGTCAGTGTGGGAGACCGCAGCCAGCCTGTTCGGGCAGTGGCGCGACGGTGACCCCGGTGCGCTCGACGCCCTCGTCCGGCTGCTCAGCCCGATGCTGTGGCAGGTCGTGCGCGCCAGCGGACTCGACCGCGCGACGGCCGAGGACGTCGTCCAGACCGCCTGGCTCACGCTGGTGCGCTCGGGTGAGTCGATCGCCGAGCCACGGGCCGTGGCGGGATGGCTGTTCACCACGGCGCGCCGGGAGGCGTGGCGGGTCGCCAAGCAGTCGGCGCGCCAGCAGCCGGTGGAGGACGAGACGATCGCGTGGCGCCTTCCCGACGAGCCGGCCCCCGAGGGCCAAGTGGTCCTCGACGACGACAACGCGCGGCTGTGGGCGTGCCTGGGCCGGCTCCCCGAGCGGTGCCAGCGGCTGCTGCGCATCGTGGCTGCCGAGTCCCGCCCCGACTACACGGCGATCGCGGAGCAGCTGGGGATGCCGGTCGGCAGCATCGGCCCCACCCGCGGCAGGTGCCTGGACAAGCTGCGCCACGAGCTTCAGAGCGCTGGGGGACGATGATGAGCGAGCACGACACCGATGCCACGGGACCGGAGGACACGTCGCTGCTCGCTGCGGTGAGTCGGCTGTGGCAGCAGGTCGACCCACCTCCAGCGGATCTCGCCGCCGGTGTGCTGGCCCGGCTGGCGGCGGAGGACCTCGAGTTCGACCTCCTGGTCCTCGTGGAGTCCACCGACGCACTGGCCGGCGTACGCTCCGCGGCGGAGTCCGACGAGGAGGACCACGACGAGGGGGGCGCCTGGACCCTGGAGTACGCCGGGAGCGACTTCAAGGTCTACCTCCGGTTGACCCGCTTCGAGCACCGCGGCCGCATCGACGGCTGGGTCGTGCCCGCCCGGGAGCTCACCGTCAGGTTGGTCTCCGAGGACCGCGACGAGTCGGTGGAGACGCCGATCGACGAGTTCGGGCGCTTCGAGGTCGAGGAGGCGCCGGCGGGTCTGGCGCGACTCGTGTTCCTCGACGCGTCCTCCACCGCGGACCGTCCGCGGATCACGCCCCCCTTCTGGATCTGAGGTGCCCATGAACCCCCCAGCGTCGCCGCCCGAGCCGCCCCGGCAGCCGCAGTACCCGCGTCAGTCGGCGCTCTCGACCCAGCGCGAGCCGTTCGTGCCGCCGAGGCAGGTCCTCGACCAGGTGGACGGCCGCGTGCTCGACCCCGGCACCGCGCTGGCCGTGAAGGGTGTCCGGCCCCGCAGCACGGTCTACGTCGGCCCTCGGCTGATCGTCTCCCGGAGTGCCGGCACCGCCACCGCGATCGAGCGCCTGCAGCAGGTGGCCGAGACGCTGGGCTGGGTGGTCAGCGTCCACGATGACCAGACGGGCGACCAGACGGGCGACCAGACGGGCGACCAGAGCCGGCACGCCGTGGTCGCCGGGACCCCCGGCATGCCGGGCGTGGTCCGCCTCGACCTGCACGTGCGCGACGAGAGGGCGACCATCGCCCCCGACGGCTGGGTGCTGCTGCAGCACGCCCGCGCGGCGTACGGCATCGCGGCGATGGCCCGCGTGGGGCTCGACCACATCGTGCTGGTGCGGAGCATCGACTCCAACCCGTTCCACAGCCCCAGCCCCTTCCACTCGCCCAGTCCCTTCCACAGCCCCAGTCCCTACGGTGCGTCGGAGTCCGCACCGGTCTCCTCCTACGGCTCGCCCGGCTACGGCGGCCGTCAGCCGATCGCCTACGCCGGACCCGCCCCGCTCCGACGCGCGCCCGACCTGGTCCAGGGCCGGCGGCCCGTCGTGGCGACGCTCGACACCGGGTGCGGGGAGCACGACTGGCTGGCCGAGGCGGTCCGTCCGGGGCCGGACCTGGACGGCCACGCCATCGGCTACACCGACGACGAGACCGACCCCGAGAAGTGGTTCGACCAGGTCGGTGCCCTCGACGGCGGGATCGACCCCCTGGCCGGGCACGGGACCTTCATCGCAGGTCTGATCCACCAGGCCTGCCCGGACGCGGACATCCTCACCTGGCGAGTGGTCGGGTCCGACGGACCCATCATCGAGAGCAACCTGGTCAAGGCACTGGGCGACATCGCCGAGGTCGCCCGCCGGCACCGCGACGGCGAGCCGGGAGGACACCCGATCGACGTGTTCAGCCTGTCGATGGGCTTCTACCACGAGACCCCGGAGGACCTCCTGTTCGACCCGACCTTGTGGGAGATCCTGCAGCTCATGGGCGAGTGCGGCGTCACGGTCGTGTGTTCGGCAGGCAACGACGCCACGGCACGGCCGATGTTCCCTGCTGCGTTCGCCCCCTGGGCGGACGGCAAGGGCGGGATGCCGGCCACCCCGGACGCCCTCCCCGTCGTGTCGGTGGGTGCTCTCAACCCCAACGGCACCGATGCGCTCTTCAGCAACGCCGGCCCGTGGGTGCGGGCCTACGCCCCCGGGGCCGCCGTGATGAGCACGCTGCCCCCGTTCCAGGGAGGTCTCCAGCCGGCCGCACGCAGCGAGGCCTACCAGCGGGTGCGCGAGTCCATCGACCCCGACGACTTCACCGGCAGGTTCGCCGTGTGGAGCGGGACGTCGTTCGCCGCGCCCCTGTTCGCCGGTCGCGTGGCCGACCGGATGGTGGACCACATCGACCCGGACGACGACGACCGGGCAGCAGCGGTCTCGCGCGGATGGACGGCGTTGACGCGGATCACCGACCTCGCGCCATGATGGAGCATGCCGCGAGCAGATGAGCTCCTCGATCGCGCGCGCCTGGCCGCCAGCAGCGGGAACTACGCCGTGGCCACCCGCTGTCTCGACCGCGCCTGCGCGGCGGCGGACGGCGTCCACGTCAGGGCACGCGCCGAGATCACCCGGGCCTACGTCGAGGCCGAGACCGGAAACCCGACCCGGGCCGTCGAACGCTGCGTGAGCGTCCTCAGCCGGGACGACCTGGACCCGACGACCGAGGGCAAGGCCTGGCAGCAGCTCGGGCTCATCCGGATGCGGATGGGCGAGGCCGACGAGGCGATGGATGCCTTCGCGCGCGCCATCGCCGTGCTGCCGGACCGCAGCGAGGACCTCGGCTACGCCCGGCTCAACCGGGGAAACGTCCACCTCCAGCACGGCCGCGCGCGCGAGGCCGCGGCGGACTTCGCCGCAGCACTCGATCCCCTCGACGGCCCCGGTCTCGAGCTGGAACGGGCGAAGGTCGAGCACAACCTGGGGTACGCACAGCTGCTGCTCGGGGACCTCGTCGGCGCGATGAAGCGGATCGACGAGGCAGCTCCGGTGCTGTCCTCCTCGTCAGCCGTCAACCGCGCCACCGTCGAGCAGGACCGGGCCGAGGTGCTCACCGCTGCCGGCCGTCCGCACGAGGCGATCCGCGCTCTCGACGCTGCGGCCTTGGCGTACGGCTCGCGGCGGCTGCGCACCTTCCAGGCCGAGTGCGAGCTGACGCTCGCCTGGACGCTGCTGCGGGAGGACCCGCACCGGGCCCGCGTCGTGGCCCGCCGGGCCGCACGCCACTTCCGTGGTCAGTCCAGTCCGGTCCGAGCCCTGCAGGCCGACGCCGTCGCCCTCGTGGCCGAGATCGCCGCCGGCGCAAGGACTCCCGCATCGTTGGCCCGGGTCGACTCGCTGGCGCTCGAGCTGCGCAGCCACGGACACGATCGGGACGCCACCGTCCTGGAGCTGCAGGGCACCCGGGTCAGCCTGGCCCGGGGAGACCTCGAGCAGGCGACCGCGAGGTTGCGCCGCCTGCGCGTCGACTCCGCCGCCCCGGTCACCACCCGGCTGCTGTGGCGCGAGGTGCGCGCCGAGCTCGCCCAGGCACGAGGCGACGTGCACAACGCTCGGCGTCACGTGCGGTCCGGGCTCCAGGACCTGCACACCTGGCAGTCGTCCTTCGGCAGCCTCGATCTGCAGAGCACCTTGGTCGGCCACGGTCGCGCCCTGGCTCGCCGGGGTCTTGCGCTGGCGCTGGACGACGGGGACCCCGCCCTGGTCTTCGAGTGGTCCGAGCGCGCCCGGGCACTGGTGGGGCGGGTCGCTCCGGTGCGCCCACCCGAGGACGAGCAGGTCTCGCGCGACCTCACCGAGCTGAGGTTGCTGGGGGCCGAGCAGCCGGGTCGGCGCACGGCGGGGGCGCGGAGGGTCGAGGAGCTCCGGCGACGGGTGCGTCGGCGCCGCTGGTACGTCGAGGGCGCGGGCAGCGTCGGCGAGCCGGCAGCGTTGCCCGAGCTGCACGCCCGGCTCCACGAGGACGACGCCGCCCTGGTGGCACACGTCGTCCTCGAGGACCGGCTCTCCGTCCTGGTGGTCACCCCCGAGGTGGAGCGGGTCCTCGACCTCGGTCCGGTCACGGCGGTGCGCCACCAGATCGACGCGCTCACCGCGGACCTGACCATGGCCGCGCGCCATCGCTCCGACGACCTGGCTGTGCCACTACGGGGCGCCCTGCGGTCCCGGCTGCGCAGCGTCGCGGAGGTCCTGGTCGCGCCGTTCCTCGAGCTGCTCGGCGAGCGCCGGGTGGTGCTCACCCCGTCGGGTGCGCTCGCGGGCACTCCCTGGTCGCTGCTCCCGGGTCTGGTCGGGCGACCCCTCACGATCGCGCCCACCGCCACCCGCTGGATCGAGCTGCGCCGCACGGGCGACGCCTCGAGCGCCCCGGCGCACCGGGTCGGACTCGTCTCCGGTCCCGGCGTGGCCCGCGGCGAGGAGGAGGTCACCCGTGCCGCGGCGGCCTGGCCCGACGCCCGGATGCTCTGCGGGGCGGAGGCGACCGCCGAGCACGTCGCCGAGCTCGCCGCCGAGGTCGACGTGCTGCACCTCGCCGGTCACGGGCGGCACACCGGCGAGAACCCGCTGTTCTCGGCAGTGGAGCTGGCCGACGGCCCGTGGTTCGGCTACGACATCGACCTCCTCGCGCACACCCCCGCCGTCGTCGTGCTCTCGGCGTGCGAGCTCGGACGCGTCTCGGTCAGGTCCGGCGAGGAGATCATCGGGATGAGCGCGGCGTGGCTGCACGCCGGAGCACGCACGGTGCTCTCCGCACCGGTGCTGATCGCCGACGACGTGGCCTGCGAGACCCTGGCGCACTGGCACGCGCTGGTGGCCGCCGGAGCCGCGCCCGCCGACGCGCTCGCCGAGGTCTCCGCGAGCGCCGAGGACGTCGTGCCGCTGCTGAGCTTCGGGGCCGGGTGGTGAGCTTCGCTCACCCCGGCCGGCGGTCGGTGATCCGGCGGTCACTGATCCGCTTGGCCTTGCCCAGCGAGCGCTCGAGCGCGTGCGGCTCGAGCACCTCGACGTGGGCGGTGATCCCGATGCGGTGCTTGATGCGGAAGCGCAGCGCCGCGCCCAGCGCATCGGCGTCGTGCACCCCCTCGGGCAGAACAGCCGCCCGCTCGACCTGCACCAGCAGCTCGTCGAGGTTCCCGGGACGGGTCAGCACGCACAGGTAGTGCGGGGACAGCCCCTCGACCGCGAGCACCTGCTCCTCGACCTGGGAGGGGAAGACGTTGACTCCGCGCACGATCATCATGTCGTCGGAGCGGCCGGTGACCCGCTGCATCCGCCGGAAGGCCGGGTACGCCGTGCCGGGCAGCAACCGGGTGAGGTCCCGGGTGCGGTAGCGGACCACCGGCATCGCCTGCCGGGTCAGCGAGGTGAGCACGAGCTCACCCTCCTCCCCGTCGGGGAGGAGGGTGAGCGTCACCGGGTCGACCACCTCGGGCAGGAAGTGGTCCTCCCAGACGTGCAGGCCGTCCTGGGTCTCGCCGGACTCCTGGCTGACGCCCGGTCCCATCACCTCGGAGAGCCCGTAGATGTCGACGGCGCGGATCCCGCTGCGCTGCTCGACCGTGCGGCGCAGCTCGTCGGTCCACGGTTCCGCACCGAAGATCCCCACCTCCAGGCTGGTCTCGCGCGGATCGACACCCTGGGCCTCGATCTCGTCGAGGATCGCGAGGAAGTAGGACGGCGTCACCATGATGATGCGCGGCTCGAAGTCGAGGATCAGCTGCACCTGACGCGCGGTCATCCCGCCGCTGACCGGCACCACCGTGCAGCCGAGCCGCTCGGCCCCGTAGTGCGCCCCCAGTCCGCCGGTGAACAGGCCGTAGCCGTAAGCCACGTGGCAGGTGTCGCCAGGGCGTCCCCCTGCGGCGCGGATGGAGCGCGCCATCAGCTCGGCCCAGGTGTCGAGGTCCGCGCGGGTGTAGCCGACCACCGTCGCCGTGCCGGTCGTCCCGCTCGACGCGTGCACCCGGGCGACCTGGTCCCGCGGCACCGCGAACAGGCCGAACGGGTAATTCGCGCGCAGGTCGTCCTTGGTGGTGAAGGGGAACCTGGTGAGGTCACCGAGCTCGACGAGGTCGTCGGGGCCGACGCCGGCCCCGTCGAAGGCGGCCCGGTAGTGCGGCACCGCGTCGTACGCCGCCCGCAGGGTGGACCGGAGCCGGTCGAGCTGCAGCGCGGCCAGACCGGCTCGCGTCAGTCCGGGGATCTCACCAGCCATCCGGTCACCCTGGCACGCTCGTGGGCACGCCACCAGAGGGAATCCCCGGAGCCACGACCCGCAGCGAGCCAGGTCAGCAGAGATCCCAGCGAGCCACCCACCAGGCGACGCCGTACGGCGCGTCGGCGTAGGAGACCTGTGCGTGGACCGTCCTGTCCCGGGCGATCTCCCCGAGCATGCGCAACGATGCGCCGCCCTCGCACCACAGCTCCTCGGCGAGCTCGAGGTCGAGCGTGGTGAGCGCCTCGCAGTCACCCTCCCGCAGCGCCCTCTCGAGGTCGGCGTCGAATCCGACCGACTCCGGGTGCAGGTGCCCGGGGGCCTGTTCCCCGCGACAGGCCGACCCGTCCGCCATCACCACCAAGGTGGTGGCCGACGGTTGCGCGCCGACCCGCCCATCCTGCTCGATCAGCGAGGCCGCGGTCCACGGCAGGGCGAGCTCGGCGAAGAACGGTCGCGCGCCCAGGAGGTGCCGGGCGACGCGGTGGCCGAGGGGCTCGGTGATGCCGCGGGTCGCGTTGCCGGGGCTGACCGGGGCGGTGACCACGATGATCGGCTCCCGCACCCCGTCGAGCGCCGCGTGGCAGGCGGCCCGCAGGTCGGCCACGGGGTCGACGGCCGAACGTGGTGCCAACAGGGCCGGCGGCGTCGGCAGCAGCAGGATCGTCTCGATCACGTGGGTCTCCTCATGCCCTGCCCCGGATAGTCCGGGCCGGGGGTCGACGACCGTGGATCACGTCCACCATGTCCACGACCTGACGCGTCTGGCTCACCTCGTGCACCCGGAAGATCCGGGCACCGTGCAGGGTCGCGATGGCGGTGGCCGCCAGCGTGCCGCAGAGCCGCTCCCCCACGGGGAGGTCCAGCGACTCCCCGACGAAGTCCTTGTTGGACAAGGAGACCAGCACCGGCCACTCGGTGGCGACGAGCTCGTCGAGCCGCCGGGTCAGGTCGAGCGAGTCCTGGGTGGTCTTGCCGAAGTCATGGGCGGGGTCGATGACGATGCTCTCCCGGGCCACGCCCGCCGCCAGGGCCCGCTCGGCGTACGCCGTGGTGTCGGCGATCGCGCTCGCGACCACGTCGGCGTACTCGATCCGGTGCGGACGGGTCCGTGGGACCACGCCTCCGGTGTGGGTGCAGATGATCGCTGCGTCGTAGGTGGCCGCCACCTCGACGAGGGCCGGATCGGCACCACCCCAGGCGTCGTTGAGCACGTCGGCGCCCGCCTCGCAGACGGCACGGCCGACCGGGGCACGCCACGTGTCGACGCTGATCACCGTGTCCGGGTAGGCCGAACGCACCCGCTCGACGAAGCGCACCGTGCGCCGCATCTCCTCCTCCACGTCGATGTGCTCGCCCGGGAGCGGCCTTGACGCCCCCGATGTCGACGATCTCGGCGCCCTCCTCGACGACCCGGGCGACGCGGTCGAACGCCTTGTCCTCCGCCCAGGTCGCACCCTTGTCGTAGAAGGAGTCGGGGGTCCGGTTGACGATCGCCATCATCAGGCGGTCGGTCGTCGGCGAAGGACTGCCGACCGAGTCGCAGCGTCACCGCGTCCTCCGGGACGCCCCGGCCACGTCGACGGCCGGCACGTCGGCCGGCGCGTCGACGGCTCACACCGATGGCCGGGGGCCGTTCGACGAGGGTGACCTCGCGACGCGTGGTCCGCACGGTGCCACTGGCCTGGTGCGGCTGGTCGAGCGTGACGTGGTCGGGGGCAGCGCCGGTCGACCGGCGGGTCGACGCGGCCAGGATCTGTGTCGCCATCGCGCCGAGGTCGCTGAGCGCCTGGTGGCGGTGCGCGCGGCGCCCGAGGTCCACCTGCGCGATCGCGTCGGGACCCAGCAGGCGCAGCGTGTCGATGAGGGCGGCCAGCTCGACGGCGTAACCGGACGGGACGGAGAGTCGTTAGAACAGGTCGCGCCTGATCGCCCACTCCCCGGCGAGGGGCTGGACCAGCCAGCCGAGCTCGGGCCACTCCAGGGCGATCAGCGGGCGCGCCACCAGCTCGGTGACCCGACCACCATCGAGCGAGGCGCCGCCGGTGGCGTCCTGCCCGACCGTCCGCTCGTAGAAGCCCTTGACCAGAGCCACACCGTTGCCGGCGAGCAACGGTCCGAGCAGGCCCGGGACGAAGTGCGTGTCCCAGTCCACGAGGTCGGCGTCCATGAACACCAGCAGGTCACCGCGGGTCACGAACAGGGACTTCCACATCGCCTCGCCCTTGCCCGGGCCGGTGCCGAGGTCGGGCCGGATCTCACGCGACCGGTGCACGACGGCTCCGGCCTCCCGGGCGACCGCGTGCGTGTCGTCGGTCGAGTCGGAGTCGATGACGACGATCTCGTCGAGCAGCGCCGTGGTGTCCATCAGCGCCTCGCGCACGCGTCCGACGACCTCTCCCACCGTGGCGGCCTCGTTCCTCGCGGGTACGACGAGGCAGGTGGTGAGTCCGGAGTCGCGCTTGAGCCGGAGCAGCTCGTCGAGGTCCCAGTCCTGCCAGCGATGGGTCCGCGCACCATCTCGGTCGGCGTTCACCCCGCAAACCTAGACTCGGGCTCGAAGTCGTGGGGTGGGGGCGCAGCGCCATGGTCGGAAGAAGGCCTACTTCTGGCTGATGGGCACCTGCCTGGTGCTGATCCTGCTGGCCTGGAACGTCGTCCGGCTCTGGTCCACGACCGCGGCGGTCGTGATGAGTGTCGTCGCTGCGCTGATCCCGCCGATCGCCGTCATCGTGAGCAACTGGGGACAGGGCGGCTGAACCGGACACGCTCAGAGGTCGCTGATCCGCACGCCGGCGTGTGCCTTGTAGCGTCGGTTGACGCTGATCAGGTTGGCGGTGAGGGCCTCGACCTGGTGGGCGTTGCGCAGCCTGCCGCCGTAGACGCCGCGGACACCGGGGATGGTGCCGGCCAGGTCCTGGACGAGGTCGGTCGCCGTACGCACGTCCCCGAGCACGAGCACGTCGGTGTCCACCGACGTGACCTCGGGATCCTCCAGCTTCACGGCGCTGACGTGGTGGAACGCCCCCACCACGGTGCTGTCGGGGAGCAGCGCCTCGGCCTGCTGGGCCGCCGATCCTTCCTCGACCGGCAGCGCGTAGGCGCCCTGCTTGTCGAAGCCCAGCGGGTTCACGCAGTTCACCACGATCTTGCCGGCCAGGACCGGCGCGAGCGCCCGCAGCAGGTCACCGTGCCCGTCCCACGGCACCGCCACCACGACGACGTCACCGGCTCCGGCGGCCCCGGCGTTGTCGGCCCCGCTCACCTGGCCGTCCGTCGCCTCCGCGAGGGTGACGGCGGTCTCGCTCGCCCGCTCGGCGCTCCTGCTGCCGATCACCACCGGCAGGCCCGCGGCAGCGAACCGGCGTGCCAGGCCACGTCCCTGTGGTCCGGTGCCTCCGAGGACGGCGATCGTGGTGCTGGTCAGCGAGTCAGGCAGGCTCATGGGTCTCCTTCGATCCGTCCTACATCCTTCACCCACGGGGCTCGTGCGGCGTGCGCCCGGGGCTCGCGGACGACTGCGACGCCCCGCGCACAACGGCGCCAGGCGCCGAACGGCGCCACGGCGCCACGGCCCGGTGCACCATCGGGGTCGTCACCGATCCGGTCGACGTAGGCGACCATCCGGTTGAACAGCGCGGTGACGGAGGCCAGGTCAGGGGTGTGCGGTCGGGAGAGGAGCGAGCCCGCTCGGCGGTCGCCGGAACAGCGCCGTGGCCTCCGGGCGCCGTACCGGCGGCGACGGACGCGCAGACCCGGGCAGCGTCGTGGACCGCGGGCCGTCCACCGTCCACATGGACTCGAAGAGCCGGTCATCGTTCCGGGACATCCTACTGACCGGGCAGCTCCCACGCGGTCAGCACGACCGGAAGCTCGCGCGCGTCGCAGACCACGGCCCACTCCCGGCGCATGGGCGCGTCGTCCGGAAGCGCGACCTGGGGCGGCCTGCCTCGGGGTCACCTCCGCGAAGTCCGCGAAGACCGTGGCCCCGGCGGAGACCCGGGCGAACTCGGTCCACCGGGCCTCGGGGACCTGTAGTAGCGCTCCCTCTGGAACGTGCCGTAGAGCGTGGCTCGGTCGGCCTTGGCGCAGAACTCGTCCTCGATGGCCCAGGACAGCGCCATCAACGTCGACTTCTTCAGGCGGTGCACCCCGAGCTGGGGGTGCCTGCGACGCAGGAAGGCGTAGATCGACGGGGCTGCGGGCTCGGCGTCGGCCATGGCGTGCGCGATGGCGAGCTCCAACCGGGTGCCGGCGTCCTTGTGGCGGATGACGGTGAGGATCGCCTCGACGTCCTCCTCGCGGTAGCGCCGGTGCCCGCTCTGCAGCCGTTGCGGGGCGGGAAAGCCATGACGGGTCTCCCACATCCGGAGCGTCGCCGGGGCCAGCCCGGTGCGCTCGCTCAGGTCCCCGATCGTCAGCGGGGCGTCGGGGGCGCCGGCCTCCCGGCCGTCGGCCCGCCTCCGCCGGGGGCTTGCGCATCTGCATTTCGTGAGTTCATGATGAGATCAAACCTCAACAACTTGTTGAAGTCAATGTTTAGAAATGAGGAGTAACCATGAGCGTGCGCAGCCAACCAGCGGAGGGCACCGGCGAGGTCGTCGACTGGACCGACCCGGGGCCCGGATGTGGAGCTTCCTGACCGGCCGGGAGGCCGCGATCAACTACACGTTCACGGACATTACCGTGGAGATCCCGCGGGACACCGGGAGCAAGGCTCCCCGCGCGACCTGGAAGATCGACGGCACCCTGACCGTCACCACCCGCGACAACGACGACCGCGCCGAACGCTGATGCCGGTCACCGAGGTCTCCGCCGATCTCTCGGTCGAGATCGCCGGCCCCGACGGGGAGGGGCTCACGGACACCTCGGCGGGGCCCGCGGCCGGCTCACCCTCGAGATCGACCAACCCGGGCTCTTCGCCGGCTCCGGCGACGCTCCGATGGTCCGGGCCAGGCGAGGGGCTCGCCGCGCGCGGCGTGAGTGTCCGGGTGACGCACGACGGGGTGCACCTCGTCACGATCGGCGCGGTGTCCGCCCCGTGGTGGCAGCGTCGCGTCGACCGGGTCCCCGCGGATCCGGATCGGCAGCTGGCGTGGCGCGTGGACCTCGTTGCGGTCGCGGGCCGGGGGTCAGTCCGCGGTGCTGCCGGACGCGGAGTCGCTGCCTCCCCCCACGATGCTGCCGCTCGTCCCGACGTTCGCGCGCTACCCCCGGCGCCCGGTCACGACGACACACACGCCCTCGGGTGCGGGCTCCCCCCGGCTGGTGCTCAAGAAGGGCGACATCTGGGAGTCCGAGCGCCAGCCCGTGTTCTGGCTCACCGGCGAGCGCACCACGATCGGGTCCGACCCGTCCTGCGACATCGTGCTGCCCGGCCTCGCCGACCTGCACGCCGTCGTCGTCCACGACGCTGCGGACGAGTACGTCGTGCAGGGTGGGGCCCCGGGACCAGGGTGCACGGCGCCCTGGTCGAGAGCCCGCAGGTCCTCCGGACCGGCGCCCGTGTCGACGTCGGAGCACACTCGCTGGCGTTCTTCCGCGAGGAGTACGCCGACCACGGGCGGCCCTACGGCGGTCGTGAGGGCGGCGAGATCGGTCACCAGCGCAGCCAACCCCCACGGCCCTCCGGGCAGGAGCAGAGCACAGGCACCTGATCGACCGGCTGTGATGGATCAGAACTGCCCAGCACCTCCGCGCCGTGAGAGCGTGTCGGCATGGGAACCATGGTCGTCGTCGGCGGGGTGAACCTCGATCTCACGGTGCAGGCCGACTCCAGGCCAGGGGACGGCGAGACCGTCGTGGGCAGGGCCCGGTCGCCTCGCCGGGCGGCAAGGGCGCCAACCAGGCAGTCGCCGCGGCGTACGCCGGCGCGGCCGTCCGGCTGTGTGCCGTGGTGGGTGACGACTCAGCCGGCAGCGACCAGCTCGCCCAGCTGCGCTCCTCGGGCGTGGACGTCTCCCGCGTCCGGACCGCCCCGGGGACCTCCACCGGGATGGCGTTCATCCTGCTCACTCCCGACCAGGAGAACTCGATCATCGTGGGCACGGGCGCCAACGCCGACCTCGACGCCGACGACGTCGCCCGCGCGATCGACGACGAGGTCGACGTGGTGCTGGCCCAGACCGAGCCCGGCTCGCCCGTCGTCGAGGCGGCTGCCACGCACGCCCGCCGCTGCTCCGCCCGGTTCGTGGTCAACGCAGACCCGGTCGCCGGTCTCGGACCCGAGGTCCTGCACCAGGCGGACCCTCTCGTCGTCAACGAGCACGAGGCCGCCGACCTGCTGCGCGAGCGAGGACTCGAGGTCCCCGGCTCGGGCCACGACCTCGCGCGGGCGCTTCGCGAGCACCTCGGATGCCCCTCGGTCGTGGTCTCACTGGGGGCCGACGGAGCCAGCGTCGTCGATGCCGGGACCGACGAGCGCGTGGACGCACCGAGCGTGCGACCGGTGGACACGACCGGGGCCGGTGACGTGCTGGTCGGGGTCATCGCCGCACGGCTGTCCCAGGGCTGGGGACTGGTCCCGGCCACCAGGGACGCCTGCGAGATCGCTGCGCGTGCCGTCACCAGCGAGGGCGCGCGCGGCTACCTGGCCGACCCCGGATAGGGCGTCGCCGCGGTCGCACCGCCGCGACCGTCCGGGAGCGTGGTCCTGGCTATCCGAACAGCGCGAGGGCCTGCCAGACCAGGACGACGGCAGCCAGGGTCCGCCGGACGGGGCTCGCTCCACGGAGGAGCTCGTCGACGCCCCAGACGACCAGGGCACCCCGGCCCACGGCCTGCAGGGTTGCAGCGTGGTCGAACAGTCCGGTCCATCCCGCCACGACCGACGCCAGCCACACACCGATCGCCGCGTTCGGGGGCTGGGCGACCACCACCCGACCCTCCCGGTCGCTCACCCACCACCGAGGTGCGGGGAACTGGGCAGGCGCGGGCGCGCTGGCGCTCTGTTGGTGCGTCACGCCGGAACCCTAGCCACCGGGACCAATCCTCAGCCCGCTCCGGCCACGACGTGCGGAGTGCGCCCGGCCAGCCGGGTCACCACGATGCCGGTCACGGTCATCGTCAGGGCGATCCCCGCCAGCACCACCAGCTGGAACTGCGCAGCCTGGACGGGGCCGGCCCCACCGAACAGCGCGCCCACGAAGGCGCCGGGCAGAGTGACCAGACCGGTGGACTTCGTCTGGTCGAGCGTCGGGAGGAGGGACTCGCGCACGGCCTCCCGGCCGATCTCCGCGTGGGCCTGCGCGGGCGAGGCGCCCAGCGAGAGCCAGGCCTCGACCTCGCTCGCGCGAGCGCGGGAACCGCGCAGGAAGTTGCGTCCGGCCAGGGTGGCGGCGGTCATCGCGTTGCCGATGATGATGCCGCCGACGGCGACCACGTAGCGCACCTGGAAGTCGACCAGCCGCAACGCGAAGGTCACGACCAGCGTGACCACGGCCCCGAGCAGCACGCCCGCGACCGCCGTGCGTCGCCCGTGCCAGAGCCCGCCAGCCTGCCCGCAGCCGTCCAGGAGGCGGTACTGAGCATCAGCACGACGAAGGCGAGCACCGTCCACGGTACGGCCAGGATGCCGCGGAGCAGGATCGCCACCGCCGTGAGCTGGACGACCGCTCGGAGGATCGCCCAGAGCGGGAACAGCCCGAGACCGATGCGCGCCCACCGACCCACCACGAGGGTCAGGCCGGTCAGCGCGAGCAGTCCCGCACCGAACCCGAGGTAATGCAGCTCGCTGCTCACCGGGGCATTGTGCCCCGCGGGGACGACGAGATGAGCGGCCGGTGGCTACTGGCCGCAGGTGCCCTTCTTCATCGCCGCGCGGTCGCAGTAGTTCTTGCCCAGGTACGGCGGGGTCAGCACGCCCTTGGACACGGTCACGGTGCCGGTGTCACCCACCCTGGGCGTGCGTCCGTTCACCAGCTTCGGGTTGCCGACCTTGACACTCGTGATCGTCGTCTTGACGCTCGAGGCGGCGCTCTTGGGAGCAGGCTTCGTGGCACCCTTCGCCTGACCCTTCGCCGGGGACTCCTCGAGCTGGTAGGTCAGCTTGATGATCAGGTCGGTGCCGTCGGTGACCCGCTCCGTGGCCACACCCTGCTTGTCGATCGTCAGCAACCGGTAGGCGCCGCCCCACAGGCCCACGAAGCCGGTGAAGTCCGGGGCCGCCCGACGGACGTCGATACGCTTGACCACGTCGGTCTCGTCCTTCAGCATCGTCTCGGCCTGCTTGCTCAGGAAGACCGGGAAGCTCGGAGCGGCCACCAGCGGTGCGAGCAGCAGGGCGCGCGAGCCGAAGATCTTGACCAGCCGGCGCTTGGAGAGGCAGCTCGCCACCATGGCGTCGCTGGTCGTGCCCAGGGTCTTCGCGCACTGGGGACGTGCCAGGAGCGCACTGACCGTCGTGGGCACGTCGACCGTGCCGGCACCGAACGCCTCGATCCTCAGCGCCAGGGCACGCGCCGTTGCCTGCAGCAGGCGCAGGGACAGACCCTCGCGGCCGGATCCTGCGGTCAGGGACAGCTCGGCGTCGGGATCGAGGTCTGCGTCGAAGGTCGCACTGCGGCCGGGAGCCAGGAAGGTGTTCTGCGTGCCGAGCACCCCGGTCCACGCGGCGTACCCCTTGGCCGTGCGGGGCGCCTTGGTGACGGGTACGTCGGGGTGCAGGACCTGGAGCGGAGCCAGCCTCCGGTTGATCACCGTGACGACGCGCTTGTCCTTCTCGAGCCCGAAGCACCAGAACAGCGTCTTCGACTTGTTCGACGCGACCGTGTAGCCGTCCTCGCGGGCGGCGTCCACGTCCGTGCAGGTGGGCCGCTTCACGGTGGGGTCGATGTCGGAGGTGAGTCCGCTGCGCACGTCGTCCTTGAGGGCGCTCAGCGCGCCCTCGTGCTCGATCGCGAGCACACCGACCTGGTCCAGGGACCTGGTCGTGTACTCGACGTACTGGTGGTCGGCCGAGAGCCGGCCGGGAGCGTAGGTCCAGGGGGCGTCCGAGGACGTCCGTGCCGCCACGAGCAGTCGCGTCCTGGTCGGAACGGCGTTGTCGAGCCTCATCCGCACGGTGACCGGATCGGTGAGCGGCCCAGCCGGGGCGAGGGTGTAGACCGGGGACACGAAGGTGAGGTTGTCGCCGTTCTCGACGCCCGGCGACTCGTCGGCGACCTCTGCCTGCACCCCGACCGGCATCCCGGTCACCTCCGCAGGCGACTCGGTGGGCTCCGCCGACGGGCTCGAGGTCGGAAAGGAGGCTGCGGGCGCCGGAGCAGCAGCGCGGGTGCTGGACCCGCAGCCGGTCAGGACGAGTGCGCAGACCACGGCCACGAGGGCGTGTGCGGGCACGACCCCTCGCAGTGATGCCTGACCCATGACGTCTCCTGACCGATTCGATACGTCTTTCGCCGAACGGTAGCCCCAAATCTGTCCCGATTTGGGGGAATTGCTGCAGATACAGCTCGGGTGGTGGACGTCACAGCCAGGAACTCACCGCCCCGAGCCGGGCTGCCAGGACTCCTCGGTACGTCGGGCCAGGTCCTCGACCACCGACCTCAAGGAGTCGGTCGACTCGCGCACCCGCCGCTGCCGGGTGGACCCGTTGCCGCCGGCAACCAGCCGCTCGAACGAGTCCCGGACGCGATCCAGGTCCCCCGCCTCCTCCAGGGCCGGTCGGGCGTGCTCGACGGCCGCGTCGAAGACGCTGCGTGGAGCCGCCAGAGGGCCTCCACAGGGTGCACCAGGTCGTCGGAGAGCCCGTAACGGGCGGCCCGCCACCTCGCGACCTGCAGCAGGTCGCCGCGCCAGGTCGTCGGCTCCGGGTCGGCCGCCACCGTGGCCACCAGGGCGCGGGTGAGCAGTGCCACCAGCACGGCGTCCTCCAGATCCGTGCACACGTCGGCGATCCGCACCTCCACGGTCGGGTAGTCGGTGGCGAGCCGGACGGGGTAGTAGAGCATCCCGGCGTCGAGGCCACCGCCCCAGGCGATCGCCTGCTCGGACACGGTCCGGTACGTCGCGAGGTCACCGTAGGCCTGGGCCGCGCCGGCTGTCGGCCAGCGGTTCCACACCTGGGAGCGCCAGCTCGCGTGGCCGGTGTCACGACCCTGCCAGTACGGCGAGTTGGCACTGAGCGCCACGAGCAGCGGGAGCCACGGCTGGAGCCCGTCCACGACCCGCACACCCTCCTCGTCGGAGGAGACGTCCACGTGCATGTGCATCGCCGACGCCAGTGCCTGGCGGGCCAGCTCGCCGTACTCGGTCTTGATCTTGAGGTAGCGCGGCGTCCGGGTGAAGTCCTCCTTCTCCTGGCTCAGGACCGGCACGGCCATCGCCACGGCGCGCACCCCGGCGGCAGCCGCCGCCTCGCCCACGGCCCGCCGCCCGGCACGGAGACGATCGAGCAGCTCATCCGCCTGCACGCACGGCGCGGTGGACGTCTCGATCTGCTGGAGGAAGAGCTCCTCCCCCACCTCCTCCTCGGCCTCGTTGGCCTGCACGGCAGACCCGGACACCGCAGCGAGCATGCCGCTCTCCGGGTCGACGAGCATCAGTTCTTCCTCGACCCCGACCTTGCGCACCGACATGTCCGCCATGTGCCCCTCTGCGTCCTGCCCAATCCCGGTGAGGACCTGCGGCCTCCCTCTGGTGCCCACCCGGGTGTGGGATGCTCCACGCACAGCGGGTCGCCGCGGGTGACCGGGGATCGTCCGTCCCGGGACTTACGCAGTTCACTCGGATCCCGTGGGGTGCACCTTCGGCGGCCAGTTGCTCTGCGAAGGACTTGCCTGCGCGTCCAACGGTCGCACCGGGTCAACCCGCAGGCTTGAACCCCTGCGAGCTCTCCCCGTCGATCAGGTAGCGGCCGTCGACGAACCTCAGCTGGAGCACTGTCGGTCCCGGGCCGTTGTCGAAGTTGTCGAAGCGGACCTGGTAGCTGACCGTGAGCGACTTCGGGTCGGCGGAGATGCTCAGCACCCGGCCGTTGCTGGCCTTGTCCCAGAACCGGCGGTAGGTGTCGAACCCGCCACTCTCCTGCTGGAACTTCGGGCTCAGCATCTGCCAGGACGTCTCCGGGTCCGACCCGACGGCCGCGACGTAGTCGCGGATGAACCTCTCCATGCCCTGTTCGGTCGGTTCGGCCTCAGGCGTGGTGCTGGAGCTGGGCGCACCACTCGGTCCGGTCGTCGGGGCCGTGCTCGGCTGGCGATCGCCGAGAACCACGAACAGCGCCACCGCCACGATCACCGCGACGAGTCCGAGGGCGAGGAACAGCACGCTTCTCGGTGGTCGTCGCGATCCGCGCGAGTCGGTGGGCGAGGGCGCCACGACCGTGGGCGCGGAGGCCGCTCCGACGGTCGCGAGCGGCTGGGTCCCGGTCGTCCGCACCGTCCGGTCCGTCTCGACCGCGTGGGTCCTCGCCCCCGGCGGCACCCGGTGGTCGGGGTCGGCGAGGAAGTCCCGGACCTCCTCCATCGACCACCGCAGCGCGGGGTCCCGGACCATCGTTCCCTCGAGCAGCGGCGCCATCCAGCCGGCGTCCGGGAGCCGTGGCGGCTCCTCGTTGACGATGCGGTACAGCGCACCGAGCACGTTGCCACCGATCTCGTACGCCGGTCGACCCGACAGCACGTGGAACAAGGTGACACCGAGCGACCACACGTCGGACGTCTCGTCGCCACGCTCCCCGAGCGCGAGCTCCGGGGCGAGGTACGCCGGCGACCCCGTCACCATCCCGGTCTGGGTGAGCGCGGGATCGGTCGCGATCCGCGCGATGCCGAAGTCGGTGAGCTTCGCCTGCCCGTGCTGGTCGACCAGGATGTTCGAGGGCTTCACGTCGCGGTGCGCGATGCCGGCGGCGTGCGCCGCGACGAGTGCGTCGGCCGCCTGCCACAGCAGGGGGGCCGCCTCGTCCGGCGACAGGGGACCCTGCTGCTGGACCAGCTGCCCCAGCGTGACGCCCTCGACGTACTCCATCACCAGCCAGTGGGCGTCCGACTCGGCGTCGACGACGACGTCGAAGATGGCGACCACGTGGCGGTGGTTCAGGCGCGCGCTGAGCTGTGCCTCACGCTCGGCACGCGCGAGGTCGGTGGCATCGGCACCCGGGAGCAGACCGATGCGCTTGAGCGCCACGCGCCGTCCCAGGACCTCGTCGCGCCCGAGCCACACGACGCCTGTGCCGCCCCGCCCGATCTCATGCTCGAGGGAGTACCTGCCTGCGATCACTGGTGCCTTCCGGTCCGGACCTGTTCTCAGCGTCCCATCGTAGGCGGGGGCGAGGTTCGGCTTCGGCTGGGAGATGCAGGTACGGTCGCGCCGTGAGCCGTCACTTCCTCCTGCGCCGTCACTTCGCACGCCTCGCCCTGCGAGCCGTTGGCTGGCGGACGGTGGGCACCGTCCCGCAGCGCGGTGTCCTCGTCGGGGCGCCGCACACGTCCAACTGGGACTGGGTCCTGACGCTGCTCCTGGGCTGGGACTACGAGATCCAGATCAGGCTCCTGGTCAAGAAGGAGTTCTTCGTCGGGCCGCTGGGTCCCCTCCTCCGGGCAACGGGCGCCGTCGCGCTGGACCGCGAGAACCCCGGCACCACGATCCGGGACCTGCTCGCCCACGCCGAGGGGGACGAGCCGTTCGTGCTGGGCCTCGCTGCGGAAGGCACCCGGAGCAGGGGCGAGTACTGGAAGTCCGGCTTCTACCGGATCGCCCAGCAGACGGGCCTGCCGATGACCCTGGCCTTCCTCGACGCGCCCTCGCGCACCGTCGGTTGGGGGCCGACCTTCTCCCCCACCGGGGACGTGCGCGCCGACATGGACCGCATCCGCGCCTTCTACGCGGACAAGACCGGGATCAGGCCCGCAGGCTTCACTCCGCCGCGCCTGCGCGAGGAGCCGGGCGCCTCGTCGGGCTCGCAGCCCGGCGACTGACCCCGCTGTCCTGACCCCGCGGTCCTGGCTCTCAGTCCTGGGGCAGCAGCCGGTCCGCGAGCACCCGTGCGATGGCCCAGTCCTGCACCGCCACGCCCACCGACTTGAACACCGTGCGCCCGTTCCGCTCGGCCAGCCCGTTCTGATCGGTCAGCGTGTTCTGCTCGGTGAGGAGGTGTCCGAGCTCGTGCAGGGAGGCCGGGGTGATCGCTCCGGACGCGAGCGCATCGATCACCTCGCCCGACTCCTCGATGACCGCTGCCCGCTCGTCGACCGCGACGAAGGCCTCGGCCAGCAGGTCCTCGGGCAGCTCGTGCATGGTCGGTCGGAACGAGCCGATCGCGTTGACATGGGCGTTCTCGGCCAGCGACGACGCAGCGAAGAGTGGCTCGGTCGCCGTGGTCGCGCAGCAGACGATGTCTCGGCCCCCGACCGCCGCAGCGGGGTCCGTGCCGGTGGAGACCCTCACCTCGGGCAGCTCGCGCCTGAGGAGCTCGGCGAGACGGTCGGCCCGGGCGAGCTCGCGCGACACGATCGTGAGCTCGGTGAGCGGGCGCACCGCATGGACCGCCCGGACCTGGTCGGCAGCCTGGCCGCCGGCACCGATCACGGTGCACGTCGACGCGGCCGGGTCGGCCAGCAGGTCGGTGGCGACGCCGGAGGCCGCACCGGTCCGCACAGCCGTGATGCTGACCGCGTCCGCGACCAGGTGGTCGGTGCGCCCGAGGTCGTTCCAGGTCACCGTCCCCGTGATGGCCGGCTGACGCCCCGTGAAGTTCAGGCTCAAGGTCTTGACCATCGCGGTGCTGGTGGGTCGGTGGTGCGCCGACATCACCAGGAACTGTCCCTCGCCCAGGACGGTCCGGGTCGGCATCTCGAACTCACCGGCAGCCAGCGACACGAAGGCGTTGCGCACCGCACCGATGGCGGCGCGCATCGGGACGAGCCTCGCGGACCTGCTCGGCCGTGACCGCGCTCAGCCGCTCACGGCCTTCGCCACCGATGCTCATCGCAGCACGAATCCGGGCGTGAGCTCGTCGTCGGGGTCGACGACGAAGTGGTGCTCACCGGTCTGGTACGACGTGCCGGTCACCATCGGCGACACGGCAGATCGCCCCTCGACGTCGGCGCGGCCGACGATCCTCCCGATGAAGGTCGACCCGACCACGGAGTGGTGCACCAGCACCTGGTCGTCGCTGAGGCGGCCCTCGGCCGACAGGGTCGCCACCCGGGCACACGTCCCCGACCCGCACGGTGAACGGTCCACCTCGCCGTCGGCGAAGACGGTGACGTTGCGCTGGACCGGGTTGCCGGCCTCGTCGTGGCCGAGGTCGTCGTAGTAGATGACGCCGTAGATGTCGCTCAGGCGCGGGTCGGAGGGGTGCTCGGCGTACTCGGTCCCGACCAGCGCCTCCTTGATCTCCCGGGCCAGCGCGATCAGGGCCGGGAGGTCCTGAGGTCGCACCGAGAGCCCGACGCTGCGGGCCTCGACCTGGGCGTAGATCGCGCCGCCGAAGCCGATCGTCGACGTGACGGGACCCGTCGAGGTCTGGACCGTGACACCTTGATGGAGGACGTAGCTGGCGACGTTGACGAAGTCGACGGAGGACACCCGACCGTCCGCGTTCGTGGACACCCGCGCGGTCACCCGGCCCGACGGCACGTCGACCACCACGTCGGTGACACCGTCGGCCGAGCGGGGCACCAGACCGGTGTTGACCGCCCAGGCTCCGAGCGCGATCGTGCCGTGCCCGCACGCGGTCGAGAACCCGTCCTTGTGCCAGAACAGGACGCCGAAGTGAGCGCCCGGGTCGTCGGGCGTGGTGATGAACCCGCCGTACATGTCCGCGTGTCCTCGCGGCTCCGAGCACAGCAGCCGGCGCAGGCCGTCGACGTCGGGGTCCACGAGCGCCTGCATCCGCTTGTCGGCCACCGTCTCGGCGCTCAACGGGGGCACCTCGGTCACGATCCGGAACGGTTCCCCGCCCGTGTGGTAGTCGATCGTGCGGACGCTGAGGGGAACCATGCGGCAGAACCTATCGTCTGCCGTCCGGACTGTTCCCGGCGTGCTGGCGACCAGCACACTGGAGCTCTCGAAGCCCAGCGAAGGGGCTCGACGCCGATGCTGGTCACGACCATCGGGTCCGCCGTCGGCGAGGACTGGCCCCACTACCTCCTCGGCAGCCTCGTCGAGGCGATCCTGCTGCTCGTGGTCGTACGGAGGGCTTGGACCTGGCCGCCGCCACGGACGGCACCTTCACCGGCGTAGCGGCTTCACTCCCTGCCGGCACCCGCTGCGCACGGTCAGCCGAGAGCCGACTCCGCCTGCACGACGAGCCGGTGCAGCCGCAGCCCCCGGTGGACGTCGACGTCGGCTGACTGCCCTGACTCGACCGCCTTCGCGAACGCGTGCATCATCGTGACCCCGACGTCCTCGTCGGCGTCAGACTCGGCTCCGTCGAAGACCACGGGCCCGGCCTCGGTGAACACGCTGCAGCGCAACGTGCCGCTCGCGCCCGGTGTGGTGATGGAAAGAGACACCTGCCCGAGGGCGCCGCCCTGGTGGTGGGTCACCAACGAGACCCAACGCAACGGGTCGCCGGCGGCCTCGACAGCCTCGATGCGACCCATCGCGGCATCGAGCAGGTCGAGGACGTGCGGTGCGAGGTCGAAGATCGCGCCCCGCTCGACCCGCCACGGGGTGGCGAAGGGGCTTCCCTCGAGGGCGGCGCCGGTGATGAAGCTCGCCTGACCACCGCGGGCCGGGGACGCGGTGGCGCGGGCGACGAAGTCACGCCCCACCACGGTGAACCGGTTGCGCAGCATCAGCACGGTCCTCACTCCCGTCTCGTCCACCGCTGCGGCGATGCGCTCGGCGTCCGCCAGGGTGAACGCCAGCGGCTTCTCCAGAACCAGGTGCTTCCCGGCGGCTGCGGCACGCGGTGCCAGCTCGGCCTGGACGTCAGGCGGCACGGCGAAGGCCACCGCGTCGCAGCGGTCCAGCAGCTCCTCGAACCTCGTCGTGGCGACCGCTCCGTGGGTCGCAGCCAGCTCACCCGCTGCCTCGGGGCGCCGGGACCAGACGGCGGCCAGCGTCGTCCAGGGTCCCGCGGCCAGCATGGGTGCGTGGAACATGCCTGCCCACGGCCCTGCTCCGACCAGTCCCACCCGGATGCTCATGGGTTCGGCTGCTCCCATGCTGTCGACGGATGTCTGCTTGAGGCAAGGCTCATCAAACCACCGCCGGGAGTCACTCTCCAGCGCCTGGTCATCCGTCGGGTGGTGAGTGGTCAGGTGGTGCGTTGTCGGGCGGCTCACCGTCGGGTCGCCGCCGGCGGCGGGTGCCGGGTGGTGGGTGGAACTCGAACGCTGCGGGTCCGGCCGGTTCGATGGTCCAGGGGCCGTTGTGGATGAGGCGGTGGTGGTGGCCGCAGAGCAGGATCAGGTTGTCCAGGGCCGTGTGGCCGCCGTCGGCCCAGTGCGGGAGGTGGTGGGCGTGGCACATCACCGGTGGGCGTCGGCAGTTCGGGAAGCGGCAGTGGGTGTCTCGGGCGACCAGAGCCTTCCAGATCGCTGCGGTGACCAGGCGCTGGGTGCGGCCGACGTCGAGGACCTCCGAGGCCGTGCCGAGGACGGCGGGGATCAGGTGGGAGTCGCAGCAGATCCTCCGGACCGCGGAGGCGGAGAGCTCGGCACCGGTCTCGGTGACCGCGAACCCGGTCCGGGTGCGCAGGTCGTCGTAGTCCATGGTCAGGGTGAGCCTGGGGACGGCGCCGTGGGACTTCGGGCAGCAGCTCGGCGCTCTGCAGCCTTGCGGCAGGCCTCGACGAGGGCGTCGAGGAGTCGGGCGCCGTGGTCGCGGGGGTCGCGGCCGTCGTGGCCACACCCGGGGACCGCGCAGGTGGGCGGGTCACACACCGGTCCGGCGGCGGGTTGGGGTGCGGCCAGCGGGATCAGGGTCGATTTGACCAGCTCCGCGTCCTCGCTGCTGCAGCGGCCCTTGATCCAGGCTCCGCCGGCCTGGTCGTCGGTGATGGTCAGGTAGCGGTCGTGGTGGGCGGCGCGTTCGAGGCGGTCGAGCTCTCGTTCGGCACGACGTTCCTCACCGTCGGGGTCGACCACGGTGATCGAGGTGTCGGGCGAGCTTCTTCAGCTCGGTCGCATCGAGTGCCTTGGCCTCACCGAGGAGGAAGGCCACGCCGCGCTCGCCGGAGGTCGCGCTCACCGGGCAGCGTGTCGATGGCGCGTTCGATGACGTGGGCCTTCGCGACCGAGAGCCACCCGTCAGCCAGCGCTTCCGCGACCGGGGCCAGCACCGGTCCCTCGACCGCCGCAGCGAGGCGGACGGTCGCGGGTCCGGTGCCCTTGTGCCCACCGGCCACCGCGGTGACGAAGTCCTGGGTCGAGGCCCAGCCCACCGGTTTGACCGCACCGGTCGCGTCGAGCTCACGGACGACCTCGAGGACCAGCGCATCCACCGTGGACTTGAGCGCCTCCGCCTCGGCGACGGTGTCCATCAGCTCCTCGCGACCACGCGCGGCCCACAGCGTCTCGCGTCATCGCCTTCACGGCCGATCGGAACTGCGCCAGCTCACCCGCGACACCGACGCCGCGAGGGGCGGAGGAGGAGGGGTCCGACGGGGTGGTCATAGGTGAATTCAAGCACCGACCACCGACAACCCGAGGCCGAGAATTCCCTGCTGTGGAAAGGAATTCGAAACAGTTCTCGACAGCACACCCTGGCTGCGGGGACCACCGCGGACCGAGGCAGCTCATGACCAGAACAGACCCCGTGTCACGAAGAAGCCAGCCCCTCCCACCGATCCCGGAACGTGTCCGACAGGCTCGGCCGCCACCGAACCGGCCCTCGCCGGTGGTACAAACGTGACGTGGGTGCCGTCACACCCAAGTCATGGACGGCGCCGGGAGGCGGGCATGGCAGAGACGAACGCTCAGTACGCGGGGCACGACCCGCAGCTGTTGACCACCTATCGCTACCTGCGGATGTCGCTGATCGCCCTGCTGGTGATGCTGGCCTCAGCCGTGCTCATCGAGTGGCTCGGCAGCGGCAGCCCGCTGCTCGACTCGATCTCGTCGTACTACTGGACTCCGGTCCGCTCGGTCTTCGTCGGCGGCCTGGTGGCTCTCGGGGTGGGCATGCTGGTGCTCAAGCCCGACAACGAGCTCGAGGACATCTTCCTCAACATCGCAGGGGTGCTCGCGCCCGTGGTCGCGTTCGTGCCGACTCCGCAGTCCGGCACCTGCCTGCCTGCGAACGCTGATGCTGGTGGCGCGATGCCGTTGCCGGCCTCCACGATCGACGCGATCACCAACAACGTCGGTGCCCTGCTGGCCGCCTCGATGCTCGGCCTGCTGATCTTCGTGGCGCTGGCTTTCGTGGTTCCCGACCCGGCGAGCCCATCGGTTGCGACACGGATCAAGCTTGCGCGCCTGGGCGGCCTGGTGGTGGTGGTCCTGCTGTTCGTCGGCGCGCTGGTGTGGTTCTCCTCCAGCCGGCGCAGCTTCGACTGCAACGCGCACTACGCCGCAGCAATGACCTTGTTCGTCTGCATCCTGGCCATCGGGGTGCTGAACGCCCTGGCCAAGTACCTCGAGGCAAGACACCGGGGTGCGTCCACCCTGCGGGCCATTCCCAACCCGTACTCGGTCATTGCCGTGCTCATGCTCCTCGTGGTGGCGGCAGGTTTCCTCGGCCACCTGCAGGACTGGGACTACTGGATCCTCTTCGTCGAGGCCGGCGTGCTCACGCTCTTCCTCGCGTTCTGGATCCTGCAGACCGCCGAGCTCTGGGAGCACGGCATCCGGCCCCACGTCGGGGGGCGCTCGCTGCTGCCGCAGCCAGCGGCAGGGGCGGAGGCGGAGGCGGAGGCCCCAGCGGAGGCGGAGGCGGGGGCCCCAGCGGAGCCCGACGCACCGACTGACCCTGACTCCGACCTCCCGCGGGAGACTGAGGCATGCAGAGCAGACGACTGACCTTCCCCGGCGCCGGCGGCGACGAGCTCTCCGGCAGGCTCGACCTGCCCGAGGGCCCACCGCGCGCGTATGCGGTGTTCGCACACTGCTTCACCTGCACCAAGGACGCGCTCGCGGCCGCAAGGATCGCCAGGGCCCTCGCGGAGCAGGACATCGCGACCCTGCGCTTCGACTTCACCGGGCTCGGGGGTTCGGGCGGCGAGTTCGCGAACACCAACTTCACCTCCAACGTCGACGACCTCGTCGCTGCGGCCGACTTCCTACGGTCGAGCGAGATGGCTCCGGGTCTGTTGGTGGGGCACTCGCTGGGAGGGGCTGCGGTCATCGCCGCGGCGTCGCAGGTCCCCGAGGTCCGCGCGGTCGTGACGATCGGGGCGCCGGCCGGCACCGAGCACGTGCGTCACCTCCTCGAGGCCAGCGCCGAGCAGATCGAGCGCGACGGCGAGGCCGAGGTCTGCCTCGCCGAGCGGACGTTCCTGATCCGGCGCCAGTTCCTCGACGACATCGCCGACCAGCCCCAGCAGGAGCGGCTGGAAGAGCTCGGCCGGGCGCTGCTCGTGATGCACTCCCCGGACGACGAGACGGTCGGGGTCGACAACGCGCGCCTGATCTTCGAGGCTGCGCGACACCCGAAGTCGTTCGTGGCGCTCGACGGCGCCGACCACCTGCTCACGCGCAAGGACGACGCCGAGTTCGCGGCCACGATCATCGCCGCCTGGGCGACCAGATACGTCGTGGAGGGTGCCCCCACCCCGGAGGAGGCCGGCCCCGAGGGTCTGGTCGTGGTTTCGGAGAACGGCGATGGCCCCTTCGGGCAGCGCATCACGGTCGGGCGCCACACCCTGCTGGCGGACGAACCCACCCCGACAGGTCGCGACACCGGCCCGGCGCCGTACGACCTGCTGCTCGCTGCGCTGGGCGCGTGCACGTCGATGACGCTGCGGATGTACGCCGACCGCAAGAAGTGGTCGCTCGAGCACGTTGAGGTCACCCTGCGCCACTCCCGGATCCATGCTCGTGACTGCGCCGAGTGCAGCACCTCGCAAGGCCGTCTTGACCACGTCGAACGCGTCATCGGGCTCACGGGGGACCTCGACGAGGACCAGCGGGGCCGGCTGCTGGAGATCGCCGACGCGTGCCCGGTCCACAAGACGCTGCATGGCGAGGTCTCGGTGGCGACGTCTGCGACGACGCCCTGATCCCAGCACCGAACCGACCGTCCGTCGCCCGGGATTGCGCAAGGACCTGAGTCCCGAGTCGGGCGGACCTGCGACTCTGCCGACCGAGCCGCCTGCGTTCGAGCATGAGCAGATGAAGGCTCGTCGCGGACTGTCTCGGCCCCCGATCACGGACTCACTGCCGCTGCGGATCTATCCGTCTGCGTGGAACGTCACCTTCGTGCTGGTATCCACCGTCGGTCTGCTGGCCGCGATCACCACGCTCGAGGGGCAAGCACTGGCGGGTGTGGTCCTGTCGGTGTCCCTGGCGACGATGGCGAGCCTGGCGGCCTGGTCGACGGTGACCCCGATGCCGCGCCACCTGCCCGTGGTGGCCGGCCTGTGGGCCACCATCCTGATCCTGGTGGCGCACGGCCTGGTCACGATCCTCGGTCCCTGGTCGCTGCTCGGCCTGGTCGCGCTGTGTCTCGCCTCACCGACGTTCGTGGGCGCCGTGCGTTCCGTGCGCTCGGGCGCCGTGGCCGGTGCGCGTGCTCGACGCAACGCTGCGGCAGCACCCACCGCCGGCCCGGCGCCGCAGCCGATCCCCCACCAGGCGCCGAGCCCGGTCAGCACCCATGTGCACTTCGAGGACCCGCACGCAGTGCGCCTCCTGGACCCGGAGTGCGCGGCCTCGAGACAGCCAGACATCTCCAGGTTGTCGCCCGGTGACCTCGCCGGGATCTGGCGGATCAGTGGCTTGTGGCTGAACGCGGGCCTCAACGCCCAGGAGACCGCCCACCTGGCCCGGCTGCGGGCGTCGTGCCTGGACGAGATCGAGCGTCGCGACCCGGTGGCCTTCAGCCGATGGGTCGAGAAGGAGAACCCGTGGGTCGACGAGTCACCCGACGTCCGCGCCCGCGACGACCGCGACCCGCCCCCCGAGGGAGCAGGCGCCAGCTAGGCCGGGGCGCTACAGGTTCGACTGGATCCCGGCGAGGAGCTGGCGCGCCATCACGATCCGCTGCACCTGGTTGGTGCCCTCGTAGATCTGGGTGATCTTCGCGTCTCGCATCATCCGCTCGACCGGGTAGTCACGGGTGTAGCCGTAACCGCCGAGGACCTGGACCGCGTTGGTCGTGACCTCCATCGCGACGTCGGAGGCGAAGCACTTCGCCGCGGCCCCGAAGAAGGTGAGGTCCTTGTCGCCGCGCTCGGAGCGTCCGGCCGCCGCGTAGGTGATCTGACGTGCCGCCTCGACCTTCATGCCCATGTCGGCGAGCATGAACTGCAGCCCCTGGAACTCCGCGATCGCCTTGCCGAACTGCTCGCGCTCCTTGGCGTACTCCAGCGCGTAGTCGAGGGCGCCCTGGGCGACGCCGACGGCCTGGGCCGCGATCGTGACCCGGGTGTGGTCGAGCGTCTTCATCGCGGTCGCGAAGCCGGTGCCCTCCTCGCCGATCATCCGCGTCGACGGGATGCGGACGTTGTCGAAGTAGACCTCGCGCGTCGGGGATCCCTTGATGCCGAGCTTCTTCTCCGGCGCACCGAAGGAGACGCCCTCGTCCGACTTCTCCACGACGAACGCCGAGATGCCGCCCCGGGTCTTCTTCTCGGGGTCGGTCAGGGCCATCACCGTGTAGAACTCCGCTTCACCGGCGTTGGTGATCCAGCGCTTCACGCCGTTGAGGACCCACTCGTCACCGTCGCGCTCGGCCTTGGTCTTCATGCCGCCTGCATCTGACCCTGCGTCCGGCTCGGAGAGGCAGTAGGAGAAGCCGCCCTCCCCGGCTGCGAGCGCCGAGAGGTACTTCTGCTTCAGCTCCTCCGAGCCCGCGATCTGCACCGGCAGCGAGCCGAGCTTGTTCACCGCGGGGATCAGCGAGGAGCTCACGCAGGCACGCGCCACCTCTTCGATCACGATCACCGTGGCGAGCGCGTCGGCACCGGCGCCGCCGTACTGCTCCGGCACGTGCGGAGCGTGGAAGTCGGAGGCGAGCAGCGCCTTCGCCGCCTCCTCCGGGTAGCGCGCGAACTCGTCGACGTCGGCCGCGAAGGGGGCGATCTTGGCGTCGGCGACGGCGCGAACAGCCTCGCGGATGGCCTGGTGCTCGTCCGACAGCGCGAAGAGGGGGTAGTCAGTCATACATCGATCGTATTCGGCGCCGCCGCACGGAGGTCAGCGGCCGGTGCGACCGGACCGGGACACGATGCCCGCCCGTCGGGCGCCCTCGACCGTGGAGCGGAGCGTCTCGGTCACGTCGTGCAGCGGCGTCCAGCCCATCACCTCCCGCGCTCGCGAGGTGTCCATCACCACCGGGATCCGCGCGGTCTGGATCCACGCCGCCTGCGAGGGCATCCCCGGAATCCGCTTCACCAGCTCTGCGGTGAGGTCGACCGCGACGTCGGGCACCGCGATGCTGCGCCAGCCCAGCTCCCGGGCGAGGTCGGACATGGTGAACTCCCCCTCGGCCGCCAGGTTGTAGTAGCCGGGGACCCCCTGACCCTCCACCGCCTTCACGAGCGCGTCGGCGACGTCGTCGGCGTGCACGATCTGCATCGGGGTGCCGGGGTCCAGGATCACCGGACCGGGTTGCGGCACCCAGTCGACGAACTTGCGGATCACCAGCGGCAGAGCGGACGGCGTGCCGATGTAGGGCACGTTGCTGACCAGGGCCGGCGAGTCGGGTCCCCCCACGATCGAGGGCCGGAAGACGTACGCCGCCACGTCGGTGCCCTCGAGCGCATCGACCAGGGTGGCCTCGAGCTCGGCCTTCTGCGCCGAGTAGTAGAAGTCCTCGGTCCCGGCCGGGCCGAGGTCCTCGTGCAACGGCAACGGGTTCTCCGCGTGGAACCCGTAGGCGGCGACCGAGGAGGTGTACACCAGACGCCGGGCCCCCGCTGCTGCCGTCGCCTCGAAGACGTTGCGCGAACCCGTCAGGTTGATCTCGCGGCTCTGCTCGGGGTTGCCGAAGATCAGGAACGCCAGGTGCACGACGACGTCAGCGCCGTGGACCAGTCGGTCGACCGCCTCGCGGTCGAGCACGTCGCCCTGGACGTAGGTGGTCTTGCGCAGCCCTCTGGACGCCGGGTCGAACGGCCGGCGCGCCATGCCCCGGACCTCGGCGACCGCGTCGGCCCGCTCCAAGGCCTGCAGGAACGCGATCCCGATCTCGCCCGTGGGCCCGGTCACGGCGACCGTGAGCCCTGGGCTGTTCTTGGTCCGAGTCGATGATCGTGGCGTCATGGGCTGCTCCTCGGAAGATCAGTGGTTCAAGGTCAACCTAGCCGGGCACGGCTCCGACCCGTCGCTGCAGGGCGGGCAGTAGCGTTGCCGCATGGCTGACTGGCAGGACCCCGAAGCGGTCGACTACATGCTGGAGGAGTGCACCACCTGGGCGGTGGTGGGTCTCTCGGGCAATCCGCGGCGTACGGCGTACCGCATCGCAGCGTTGTTGCAGCAGCGGGGCAAGAAGATCGTGCCGATCCATCCGGACTCACCGACCGTCCTCGGGGAGCCGGGATACCCGACCCTGGCCGACGTGCCGTTCGAGATCGATGTGGTCGACGTGTTCCGGCGCTCGGCCGCAGCGGGCCAGTTCGCCGACGAGGCCGTCGCGGTCGGGGCCAAGGGGGTCTGGTTCCAGCTCGGGGTGATCGACGAGGCGGCGCTCGCACGGACCCGCGCGGCCGGCGTGCCGATGGTAATGGACACCTGCCCGGCGATCGAGTGGCGCCACCGCCCCTCCGGTCGATGACGGTGCCCGGCGACCCGGCCCCGGGGCGCGACCTCGTGCTGCGGTCCGGGCCGGGCATCCCCGACGGCCTGGTGGTCCCCAGCGACGAGATCGTCGAGCAGTTCTCCAGGTCCTCCGGTCCGGGTGGGCAGTCGGTGAACACGACCGACAGCCGCGTCGAGGTGATCTTCGACGTCGCGGCCTCCGCGGCGCTGACCGAGCAGATGCGTGCGCGTGCGCTGGACCGGCTCGGCTCGAGCCGCATCGTCGTCACGGCGTCCGAGCACCGCTCCCAGCACCGCAACCGCGTCGCCGCTCGCCAGCGGCTCGCCGACCGGCTCCGGGCGGCACTGGCCCCTCCCCCGCTTCCCAGGGTGCCCACCAAGCCGACCCGGGGGTCCCGGCGTCGTCGGATCGAGGGCAAGAAGCGCAGGTCGCAGGTGAAGGCGCTGCGGGGTCGCGTACGCGACTGAGCACCTGCCAGAAGGTGCTGCTCAGACGGCTGCTCAGAAAGGTTGGGCGAACGGCACCTTCTTGGCCTGCGAGGGCGCCTCCAAGGTCGATCGCTGCTCGAAGTCCCCGCTCTTGAGGCCCTTGAGCACCGTGCTCTGCAGCTGCTGCCGGGTGCGGCTCGGGTCCTCGGCCAGGGCCTTGAGGAACAGGTAGGTGAACGCGCCGTTCGGGCGGTCACCGAAGGTGGCGTCCGAGGCCGTCTGCTCGGGCCGGCAGGCCGCGTAGAGCACCGGCTTGGCGCTGCCCCCGCGGGTCTTCGTCAGCTCCACCAGCGGACGGCGGTCCACCTCGCGGGCGTCTGCGGCACGGATCGAGCGGGCGCGGCGCAGGCCCTTGGGCGTCGGCGGCGGAAGGAACCGCGGACGGCGACCGAGCAGCATCGCCTGCTGGATGTCGTCGAGGTCCTTGAGTCCCGACCCGCTGTGGCAGGTGTCCATCAGCACCTCGACGAGGACCCCGTCGGGCACCCGCTCGAACAGCACCCGCAGCTCGTCGTCCAGGATCACCGTCTTCGGGTCCCAGTCGTCCCCGGACACCCTGATGTCGTGGCACGCGAACGCCTCGTCGAGACCGTCGGGCTCCTCGTCGTCGCCCGTGTTCGGCACCTGGGTCCCGTGGCTGGAGAAGGTGAACACGACGTGGTCACCGACCTTGGCCTGTCCGACGATGCCGGTGAGGGCCGCCATCACCTTGCGCTTGGTGGCGTCACGGTCGCGGAGCACCTGGATCGTGCTGCTCGAGAAACCGAGCTTCCGCAGGGCCTTGGCGATGTCTTCGGCGTCGTTGACACATCCGCTCAACCAGCTGCTCCGAGGCAGCGACTTGAACTCGTTGATCCCGACACACAGTGCGTAGCGAGCCATGGGACATTCCTTCCAGAGGGTGGGATGGGTTCAGGACCTGACCAGGACGGCGTCCGGGCGGGCGTAGACGACGAACGAGAGCCAGGTGGCGTCCCCTGCCTTGCGGGTGGCAGCACGTGCCTGGGCACTGGCCACGCTCATCGGCTTGCCGGCGAGCAGAGCCTCGTAGAGCTTCTCCACGAAGATCCGTGAGGGTTCCTGGCGCACCGACCACAGGCACGAGACGAAGGCGGACGCACCCGCGTCGAGGAACGCGTGCGCGAATCCGCCGACGGTGGTCAGGAGGTCACCTGCACGGCCGACCTGACAGGCGTTGAGCACCACGAGCGGCCCGGGCTCGCCCTCTCGCGCCAGCGCGGCGTTCTCGCTCACCGTGGTGGCGCCGAGGTACTGCGCCACGACCGTGCCGCCGCGCTTGCGTCCCTGCAGCAGGAGCTTGGCGTCCAGGATGTCGTCGGGATCGGCCGCGCCGTGGCCCGAGAAGTGCAGCAGGTCGAACTGTCCGGTCCGCAGGAGCTCACGCACCCCCGTCGGAGTGGCCGTGACCGACGTGGCCTGGAACCGATCCTCCAGGAAGAGCCGCTCGAGCACCGGTTCGGTCAGCGTGAACCTCGGGTCGCGGTAGTCGGGGCACAGCGACCGGGCGCGGCCGGCACGCACCCGCATCTCGCGGGGCGGGAAGCTGCCGAGCTGCCACCTGACCATGCCGCTCTGCGCCAGGAAGCGGGGCTTGGCCGGACGGGGGCCCTTCGGCGGCTTGAGGTGCACCAGCTCCCACGGCACGAACGGCTCGTCGGCGTAGACGATCAGGTCCTTGACCAGGGCACGGTGCTTCCACAGGTGTGCCTGCATCGCCTCGGGGAACAGCTCGTCGAACATCCTGGCGCCGATGTCCTGCAGCTTGCGCTCCCGCTCCCGCGGGTCGGCCTCCGAGTCCTTCCAGATGGAGGCCACGTCGTCGAGGATCTTTCCGATCCGGCGCACCCGGTCCTTGATCGGCCTGGACTCGAAGTGCACCGCCGGCTCGCCCGGCACGAGCCGCACGGCGTACTGGTAGATCACCGAGCCCCCCGGCAGCTCGCGCTCGACGATGTCGAGGCACGCCACCCCTTCGAGCTCCGGGGCGTCGACACCGGTGTGCACGCTCGCGCTGACCGACGTGCCTGTCGCGGCGACCTCGTCGACATCGACGGCCGTGGCGAGCAGGCTGAGGGTGGCGATCGGGACCGTGCCCTGGCGTACGACGACCTTGATCGTGACCGGCCCGACGGAGAGGGGCACGCCGCGGAAGTCGAGCTCGCTGAGCCCACCGCCGGGTGGAAGCACGAAGAGGTCGGTGTCGGGCGTGAGGACCTCGGCGTTGGACTTGCCGATGACCTGGACGCTCAGTGGGCGGTCGGGGTCGACCAGGACGTCCTCGGCGGCGTGCGCCGTCCCCGCGGTGGCCTGGATCGCGTGCCGGGACAGACGCACCCGTACGACGAACTCCTGCCGGGCGACGACCCGGGCCGGCATCTCGGCGGCGAGGCTGGCCTTCGTGGCAGCGGCCGGCTCGCCAGCGGGTTGAGCAGCCGGTTCGGGTGCCGCTGCCTCCTCCGGAAGGCCGCGGATCGCCGCCGTCGGCGGAAAGTCCTCGCCGGGGGGCTCCGCCATGGCCCACCCCAGCTCCTCGCCGCCACCGGCACCGAGCCCGAGGGGAAGCCACCCCGCGATCGCCTCGATCACGCTGACCTGGCTGAAGTAGTTGTTGTGGTAGACCACGTCGTTCTCGCCGAGCTCGAGCCGGTCCCGGACGAACCCGCCCACCGCCTCGTCGATCGCTGACATCGAGGCGGTGTCCACCACCAGGTCGTTGTCGCCCTTGAAGAGCCGGTCGACGAAGCCCTCGGCGAGCTTGACGACGAGCTCGCGAGGGAACTCCGGCGGGTGGTGGCTGTCGTCGAAGAGCTCGACGTGGAAGTTCGAGGAGACGACGAACCAGTTGGTGCCGGGGCCGGGCTGTCCTGGCTGGGTCCGGTTCAGCTCGGTGACGAACGCTCCACCGGGCACCATCGCCTGGAGTCCGGGGACCTCGTCACCCTCGGCGGCGTACGAGACGAGGTACTTCACGAACGCCCCGATCCCCCGCACCGTGCCGGCCACCACGGCGGCCAGCGGAGCGGCTCCGACCGCGGCCAGGCCGCCGGCGGCCACAGCCGCGAAGTTCGTGTAGAGATCCACCAGGTCGCCCCACCGCTCCGGGTCGGCGAGATGGGTGCCCGCGTTGGTCGCAGCGACGAAGACGATGTTGTCGACGGTGGCCGACCAGTCCGAGCCGGGAAGGACCTCCTCGACGAAGGACCGCGTCACCAGGCCGCCGCGGCTGTGCGTGATGACGTCGATCACCAGTCCGGCATCGGCTCGGTGAGGGCGCAGGCGCTTCAGCAGCGCCTGCGCGTTCTCGCGCGGATCCACGCTCAGGGTCCGGTGGTCGAAGCCGATGACGGCGTCGTAGGCCCCGATCGCGGTCTGCAGGAAGCCGCGGCCGTTCTCGTCGACCCCGAGGGCGCCGAAGCCACCGACGGTGGAGGAGAAGGTGCCGTGCACCAGGAGCAGGATCCGCACGGGACGGTCGGTCGGCAGACCCAGCTGGTCGAGGGTCTCGAACCGGCGCCACAGGCCGACGTCGGCGCCGGTGAGATGCACGAGGCCGGGCCGGACGTGCCGCTCCATCCTGTCGATGGCCCTGCCCAGGAGCGCAGGGGCGGCGAACCGGAACACCAAGGCTTGCGCTGCCCCGTGCACCACGTCGCCGAGGAGGCCCTTGGTGCGCCTCCCGGCCGCGGCTGGCGGGCTGCCCCCGGGCCCCGGACGTCGCGGCTGCACCTCGATCTCGAACCGGGCGACCCGGTGACCGGGTCCTGCTCCCCCCGAGGTCGGCGGGTCGAGGGACCTGGTGCGCTGCTGCGGGTTGACCGGCAGGTGCCAGGAGTAGACACCGTCGCGCTCCAGCAGCACGACCGCGTCCTCGCCGGGGGGTACGTCGAGCTCGAGCTCGACCTTTCCGGGGCGGTTGCCTGCCGGCGCACCGTCGAGGTCCTTGCTCCGACGCGGGGACAGGTCGACGCTCTCGACGAGCGCGAGCTCGCTGTCCTCGAGGGCTGCGACGATCGCCGCCTTGCCCGCCGACGCCCCGTCCACGCGATCGCCCGGGAGTCCCCGAGTGGCCCGCTGGGCTGACGGGCTCGCGTCGTACGAGGCAGGTGTGGCGACGCGCAGCCTGCCCCCGGCGAATGTCGGTGCCATGCGTTGCTCCCTCCGCAGCTGCTCGACGGGCTCGCTCTCCCAACGTAGAGCGGTCCGCTCGCACGGAGATACCCCTCGGCGGCCGCCGGGCTAGGCCAGGGGTGGGGCGGGCCCGCAGCGGCATGCGAATGTCGCGGAAGTGACTGGAGAGGCGGTCACCAACCCCACCAGCCACATTCGCATGCGCGTACGGCGACCCACCCGCCCAGCCCAGAACAGCGCCCCCGACCAGGCCCAGGACCCGCTCCCCAGCCTGACGAAGACCCCCACCCACCGACAACGGCATGCGAATGTCGCAGAAGTAACCGGAGAGGCGTTCACCAACCCCAATGGCCACATTCGCATGCTCCTACGGCGACCCACCCGGAGCCGGGCTCAGAAGCCGGCGCGCGCGCCCGCCGGAGGAGGTGTCGCGGACGGACTTGCCCTTGGCTCGGGCACCGTCGCGCAGGTCGGCCTGGAAGGCGATCATCTTCTGCTGCAGGGCCGGGTCGGCCGCAGCGAGGATGCGTACGGCGAGCAGCCCGGCGTTGCGTGCGTTGCCGACCGCGACCGTGGCCACCGGCACGCCGGCCGGCATCTGCACGATCGAGAGCAACGAGTCCATGCCGTCGAGGTACTTCAGCGGCACGGGGACCCCGATCACCGGCAGGGGCGTCACGGCGGCGAGCATCCCGGGGAGGTGGGCCGCTCCCCCGGCGCCGGCGATGATCACCTGCAGCCCGCGGCCTGCGGCGTCGCGGCCATAGCTGAGCATCTCGTCGGGCATCCGGTGGGCGGAGACGACGTCGGCCTCGTAGCCGACACCGAACTCCTCGCACGCCTCGCCTGCGGCCTTCATCACGGGCCAGTCCGAGTCGGACCCCATCACGATCCCCACCTGCACCTGCGCGCTCATCCGCTCTCCTCACCGAGGTCGCCCGCGAACCATGCTGCCGCATGACGGGCTCGTTCGAGGCAGTCCTCGAGATCGTCGCCGTAGGCGTTGACGTGCCCGACCTTGCGGCCGGGCCGCATCTGCTTGCCGTAGAGGTGCACCCGCAGCCGCGGGTCGCGGGCCATCGCGTGCGGATAGCCGTCGTAGAGGTGACCGGTCTGGCGGTCCCCACCGAGGATGTTCACCATCACCGTCCAGGGCACCCGGGCCTCGGGAGCACCGAGCGGCAGGTCGAGCACCGCACGGAGGTGGTTCTCGAACTGGCTGGTGACCGAGCCGTCCTGGGTCCAGTGGCCGGTGTTGTGCGGCCGCATCGCGAGCTCGTTGACGAGCACGCGGCCGTCGCGCGTCTCGAACAGCTCCACGGCGAGGACGCCGGTCACTCCGAGCTCCCCGGCGATCCGCAACGCGATCTGCTGGGCCTCGAGGGCCAGGGTGGGGTCGAGATCGGGTGCGGGCGCGACGACCTCGTGGCAGATGCCGTCGCGCTGCGTGGAGGCCACCACCGGCCACACGGCGACCTGGCCGGACGGGGACCGTGCGACCAGGGCGGAGAGCTCGCGCCGGAAGTCCACCCGCTCCTCGGCCAGGAGGTCCGCCCCCGAGTCGAGAGCGGCCGCGCAGTCCTCCGGACCGCCGACGAACCACACCCCCTTGCCGTCGTACCCGCCCCGGGTGGTCTTCAGCACGCACGGCCAGCCACCGGTGCGGTCCACGAACGCCTCGACGTCGGCCAGCGTGGAGACGAGCGCGTTGCGCGGGCACGGGACGCCGAGCTCGGCGAGCCGGGCGCGCATCACCCCCTTGTCCTGGGCATGGACCAGCGCATCGGGACCAGGGCGTACGGCGAGAGCGGACTCGAGCGCGTGCAGATGGTCGGTCGGCACGTGCTCGTGGTCGAAGGTCACCACCGCACAGCCCGCGGTGACCTCGCGCAGGGTGGAGAGGTCGGTGTAGTCGCCCACGACGTGGTCGGGGATGACCTGCGCGGCGCTGACCCCCGGAGCCTCGGCCAGCAGGCGCAGCGGGATGCCCAGCGCCGCCGCAGGCTCGGCCATCATCCGCGCCAGCTGGCCGCCGCCGATGACGGCCACGGTCGGGGCGAGTCCCGGGTGCCGTCCCCGCCGCCGCGGAGGACGCCGGAGCGGACGTGGGTGAGGACGCAGGGTTCACCGCAGCAGTCACGGGGTGACCCTATCGAGGCGGAGACCGGCTTCTGGACACGCTCTCCCCGATTTGGTCTTACTCTCGTTCCATGGCCGCGGACACCGAGCGCACGACCTACGTGCTCGTCGACGGGGAGAACATCGACGCCACGCTCGGCGCCTCGATCTTCGGCCGACGGCCGCACCCCAACGAACGCCCACGCTGGGAGCGGATCCTCACCTTCGCCGCAGACGACCTGGGACCAGCCGGCCAAGGGACTGTTCTTCCTCGCGGTCAAGGACGAGCTGCCGATGAGCTTCATCCAGGCGCTGACGAGCATCGGCTACCGGCCGATCCCGCTCTCGGGCGGCCCCACCGACAAGGTCGTGGACATCGCGATCCAGCGCACCCTCACCGAGCTCGAGCACCGGGAGGCCGACCTGATGCTGGTGAGCAACGACGGCGACTTCCTGCCACAGATGGAGCGGCTGCTCGACGGTCGCCGGATGGGGCTGCTCGCGTTCCGCGAGTTCAAGAACAGCGGCTTCACCGCGCTGGTCGAGCGGGGCCTGGAGTTCTTCGACCTCGAGTACGACGTGCACGCGTTCAACGAGCAGCTGCCTCGCCTGCGGATCATCCCGATCGAGGAGTTCGACCCGAACGACTTCCTCTGAGCGTCGGTGCGGAAACCTCAGCGCCGGGTGGTGCGTCGTACGGCAACAGGCTCGAGGTCGCCGAACCCGCGCACCGGGCGAGCCGGGAGCACCCGGGTCTCGTAGAGCTTCTGGTCCAGGGCCGCTGCGGTGTGCGCGTCGGTGATCACCCGGTTGCGCCGGGCGACCCCCACGAGCCGCGCGGCCAGGTTCACCGCCGGCCCGTAGACGTCTCCCATGCGCAGCACGACCGACCCGGTCACGATGCCGACCCGGACGTCCGGCAGCCGCGCGTCGCCGCCGATCACCTTGATGATGTCCCAGGCGATCTCGACACCCTCGGCCGGCGAGCTCGCGATGTAGAGCACCGAGTCGCCGAGCGTCTTGACCACACGTCCGCGGTGCCGCGAGACGACGTCGTGGCTGCGGCCTTCGAAGACCTCGACCAGGTCGCCGATCTCGTCCTCGTCGAGGCGGTTGGTGAGCGCGCTGAACGCGACGAGGTCCGCGAACCCGACGGTCGCCTGCGCCACCTGCTCGTCGGCGACGGCGTCCAGGCTCTCCACCCGTGCGACCGCGGCGACCAGGTGCCGCCTCCACACGTAGGTCAGCAGCTCCTCGAACTCGGGGCCGATCGTCCTCACGAGCCGCAGGGCCTCGTCCCGCTTGGATCCCCCTGCCGCGATGCGGTCCAGCTGTGCGGTGATCGTGGCGACCTCCCACTCGGCGAGCCGGTCCATCGTCTGCCCGACCGCACGGGTCATCCGGACGATCGTGTCGAAGTCGAGCTTGCCCTCGTCCTCGATGGTCGCCACCCGGACGAGGGCGTCCGCGTCAGCGGTGGTGAACGCCGTCGCCCCGTCGGTCTCGGGGAACCCGAGCGCCCGCCACAGCCGTTGGGCCTGCTTCACGGTGAGACCCGCCTGTTGGGCGATCTCCTCGCCCGTCAGCGAGGGGACGGCACCGATGATCGCGCGTTCGAGCTCCTCAGGATCCGTCATCGGCCCGGGGCGCGGGCTGGTCCGCCCGGTGGTACAGCTCGTCGCTCACGGTCAGCTGGGCCTGCTCGACCCTGGGAATGTCGCGCAGCTCCACCCGGCCGAGCTCGCTCGCGTCGGAGACCACGAGCGTCCCGCAGCCGAACATCCGATCGAGCAGGCTCTTCTCGTAGGAGATGTCGCTGATCCGGTTCAGCGGGATGTCGTGACCGCGACGCGTGAACACGCCGTTGCGGGTGATCAGCCTGCGGCTGGTGAACGTGTACGTCGTCAGCAACCAGCTCAGGAACGGCGCGACCGTGAAAGCGATGACCAGCAGCCCCGCGATCGACCAGATGACGATGCGCCACACGTTGGCGTGGTCACCGTTCGGCAGGCTGGAGAGGTAGCCGGCAATTCCGGCGACGATGATCAGCACCACCGCGGGGAGGAACAGCACCTTGACGTGCGTGCGGGTGCTGAGGATGACGTGCTCACCGTCGTTGAGCAGCTTGCGCGAGAGGACCACAGCGCGATCATGCCATGCGCGGGCGCCCCCGAAGCGAGCCAGCAAGTCCCCGCAGCCCGGCTCGACCAGTCACCCCCACCAGTCACTCGACTAGTGACTCGAGGGGGCCTCCGGGCGCACGTGGACCACGTCACCGGCACCGAGCCGTTGCTCCCCGGCTTCGGTGCGTACGACGAGTCGTCCACCGGTGTCCACGTCGACAGCACGCCCGACCACCTCACCGCCCGGCACGGCCACGCGGACGTCCTGACCCGGCGTACCGCACAGCTCGAGGTAGGCGCCTCGCAGGTCACCGCCCGAGCGCCACTCGTCGTAGCGGCCCGCGAGCTCGACCAGAAGTGCTCCCAGCAGGGCCGCACGGTCGACCGGCTGACCGGCCACGAGGGCCAGGGAGGTCGCCTCCGGCACGGGAAGCTCCTCGGAGGACTGGGCGCAGTTGACACCGATCCCGACGACGGCGGCCGCGGCTCCGGCGTGCTCGACCCGCTCCAGGAGGATCCCCCCGAGCTTGAGCCCGTCGGCGAGGACGTCGTTGGGCCACTTCAGGTCGGCGCGGACACCCGCGACGCGGCGCACGGCGCGGCCGCGGCGACACCGGTCAGCAGCGGCAGCCACGGCCAACGCTCGGCCGGCACCTCGCCGGGCGCCAGCAGGAACGACACCGTCAGCGAGGTGCGGGCCGGGCGTCACCCACTCGCGGCCGAGACGCCCCCTCCCGGCCGTCTGGTGCTCGGCGACGAGGACCAGTCCCTCGGGCTCCCCTCCGCGGAAGCGCTCGGCGACGTCGGCGTTCGTCGAGGTGGTCTCCTCGACCAGTTCCAGGCGCCAGCGGGGATCGAGCTCCCGGGCGGTGACGGCGCTCAGGTCAAACGGTGGGTGGCTGTCCTCGAGGTCGCTCATGCCCACTACATTGGCGCAGGAACCTCTGGCGGTCGAGCGCAGTCGAGACCCAGCAGTCGGAGCACCAGTCGGACGACCAAGCGCGAGGAGTCGAGCACGTGAGCGCATCACCGGGCGAGGGCACCGAGGTCCCCGAGGACATCGACATCCACACCACCGCGGGAAAGCTGGCCGACCTCGACCGGCGGATCGACGAGGCGGTGCACGCGGGCTCTGCCAAGGCGGTGGAGAAGCAGCACGCCAAGGGCAAGATGACGGCTCGCGAGCGCATCGAGATGCTCTTCGACGAGGGCTCCTTCGTCGAGCTCGACGAGCTCGCGCGGCACCGCTCGGTGGCCTTCGGGCTGGAGAAGACCCGCCCCTACGGCGACGGCGTGATCACCGGCTTCGGCACGATCGACGGGCGCCAGGCGTGCGTGTTCTCCCAGGACTTCACCGTCTTCGGCGGGTCGCTCGGCGAGGTCTACGGCGAGAAGATCTGCAAGGTGATGGATCTCGCGATCAGGACCGGCTGCCCCATCATCGGGATCAACGAGGGCGCCGGCGCCCGGATCCAGGAGGGCGTGGTCTCCCTCGGGCTCTACGGCGAGATCTTCAAGCGCAACGTGCACGCCAGCGGCGTGATCCCGCAGATCAGCCTGATCATGGGCTCCTGCGCGGGCGGGCACGTCTACTCCCCCGCGGTCACCGACTTCACGATCATGGTCGACGGCACCTCCAACATGTTCATCACCGGACCCGACGTGATCAAGACCGTCACCGGTGAGGACGTGACCATGGAGGATCTCGGCGGAGCGCGGGCGCACAACACGAAGTCCGGCAACGCCCACTACATGGGCTCCGACGAGGAGGATGCGCTGGAGTACACCAAGGCGCTGCTCTCCTACCTTCCTCAGAACAACCTCGACGATCCCCCGTCCTACCCCGAGTACGTGCTCGGGCAGGGAGCGCTCGAGATCACCGACGAGGACCGTGCTCTCGACTCGGTGATCCCCGACTCCCCGAACCAGCCCTACGACATGGTGACGATCATCGAGGCGATCCTCGACGACGGTGAGTTCCTCGAGGTGATGCCGCTCTACGCGCCCAACATCGTGATCGGCTACGGCAGGGTCGAGGGCCGGTCCGTGGGGGTCGTGGCCAACCAGCCGATGCAGTTCGCCGGCACGCTGGACATCAACGCCTCGGAGAAGGCCGCGCGGTTCGTCCGCACCTGCGACGCGTTCAACATCCCGGTGCTCACCTTCGTCGACGTCCCCGGGTTCCTGCCGGGCACGGACCAGGAGTGGAACGGCATCATCCGCCGTGGAGCCAAGCTGATCTACGCCTACGCCGAGGCGACCGTCCCGCTGGTCACGACGATCACCCGGAAGGCCTACGGCGGCGCGTACGACGTGATGGGGTCCAAGCACCTCGGCGCCGACATCAACCTGGCGTGGCCGACGGCGCAGATCGCGGTCATGGGTGCCCAGGGGGCCGCGAACATCCTGCACCGCAAGGAGCTCGCCAAGGTGGACAAGGACGGCGGCGACGTCGAGGAGCGCCGCGCCGAGCTGATCGCCGACTACGAGGACACCCTGGCCAACCCCTACGTCGCGGCCGAGCGCGGCTACGTCGACGCCGTCATCACCCCCCACGAGACCCGCATCGAGATCGTCCGCGCCCTGCGCCTGCTCGCCACCAAGAGCGAGACGCTCCCCCCCAAGAAGCACGGGAACATCCCCCTGTGAGCGCAGCGAGCAGGGGGATTCGGAGCCGAGGCGTCGCGCACTCCGGGAGGAGCGAAGCGGGGGACGGAGTCCGCGACACCTCGGCGACCCCACCAGCCAACCGCGAGGGGCGAAGGACATGCCTGACGAGCCGAACGAGCCGAACGAGCCGAGCGAGCCCCTCCTCCGCATCGTCAAGGGCGACCCGACCCCCGCCGAGGTCGCCGCGCTGGTGAGTGTCGTCTCCGCGATGGCCGCGGCCGCCGCCGGGTCCACCGCTGCGGACCGGCCTCGTTCGGAGTGGAGCGCGCACCACCGCAAGCTGCGCGGCACCCACCGCCACGGCCCTGGCGCCTGGCGCGCGAGCGCGCGCTGAGCGGGGGCAGCCGATGTCACGCGTTCCCCGGCTCGTCCTCGCCTCGGCCTCCCCGGCCCGGCTGAGGACCCTGCGCAGCGCCGGGCTGTCCCCCGAGGTCGTGGTCAGCGGCGTCGACGAGGACAGCGTGGCGAAGACGGCTCCGGCCGACTACACCCTCAAGCTGGCCCAGCTCAAGGCAGTCGCCGTGGCGGCGAGCCAGAAGCGATCCCTCGTGATCGGCTGCGACTCCGTGCTCGCCCTCGACGGAGAGATCCTCGGCAAGCCCGCGAGCGAGGAGCAGGCCATCGAGCGGTGGAAGCGGATGCGCGGCCGTGCCGGGGTGCTGCACACGGGTCACTGCGTGATCGACACCCACCGGGAGGTGTGGCTCGCGCGCTCGGCCGCGACCCAGGTGCGGTTCGCGCACGTCTCCGACGAGGAGATCGAGGCCTACGTCGCGACCGGCGAGCCGTCGGCCGTTGCAGGCGCGTTCACCCTCGACGGCCTCGGCGGCGCCTTCGTCTCGGGGATCACCGGGGACCCCCACAACGTCGTGGGGATCAGCCTGCCGCTGCTACGCCTCATGTTCGATGAGCTTGGCTTCGTCTGGACCGAGTTCTGGGGCGACGACTGAGCTGAGCGTCCGGTCGGACCCGTCGCGGATGTCGCGGAACGGGCGGTGGCGCTTGAAGACGAACCGGCGAAAGGCCCAGAACCGGAAGACCATGCCCAGGGCGGCGCCCACCACGTTGGCGGAGATGTTGTCGGCCAGTGCGGTGTCCCAGCCCATCACGTTTCTGGTCAGCCACAGGCACGCCATCGGGATCGCGAACGACGCCAGGTTGACCACCGTGTAGTTCAGTGCCCCACCACCGGGCCCCGAGGGACGACGGTGCTTGAACGCGAACCTGCGGCTCCCGTAGAAGCTGATCCCCATGCCCACGACGTTCGCGAGGAACCAGGACGTCACCGGCCAGGTGTTCATCATCCCCGGTGTGAAGAGACCGGGGACGCCGTGCACGACCACGTTGAAGAGCACCACTGCGACCAGAGTCGCCACGACGTTGACCGCAGAGAACTTGGCCGCCTCGCCACTGAGGCGGCGAAGGCGTGATCCCATGCGTGCAGGCTACCCACTGGACCCGCACATGGAGCGCAGGCGCGAGGCCCGGCCCGTGCGACGAGGTCGGCGACCGGGTCAGGTCGAGCGGCCGGTCCTCGTCGGCGGCGCGGGGCCCGGAGGGACCTCGGGGTGTCCGCGGATCGTGCCGTGCCGGTCGCGCAAGGCGGTCAGCGTCGCCGAGATCCCGGTCACCATCGGGGTGCGCGCGAACGAGGACGTCCACGGCCAGGCCACCGAACGCAGCCGGAGGTCACGGACCTGGAAGCGCGCGTTCGCCGAGGTCCCCAGCACGACCGGCGGGCGTCTGCGGGTGACCCGGTGGAGGTCGCCGAGCACGGAGGCGATGGTCGTGGAGCGCTCGCTCGCGAGCACCTTCAGGGCACGTCTCCCCCGGTCGGTGACCGCGCCCAGTGCGGTCACGGCCATGGCGGCGGCGTCGTCGACGTAGAGGTAGTCGCGCATCGTGTCGGTGGAGACGTAAAGGCTCAACGGCTGCCGGGTCAGCTGGGCCCGGCACAGCTGGGAGACCAGTCCCTGCGGCTTGCCGATGTCCTGGCCCGGTCCGTAGAGGTTCGAGAGGCGAGCGACGAGCAGCGCGGTGCCGGTGCGCACGGCGAACGCGGTGGCGATGTCCTCCGTGCGCAGCTTCGCATGACCGTACGGCGAGATCGGCGCCGGCTCGGTGTGCTCGGAGAAGGGCGCCCCGGTCGAGCCGGCGTACACACCACCGGCGGAGGACGCCAGGAAGAAACCGCAGGAGGCACCGTCCCCGGCGGGCTGCCACCGCTCCAGGAACTCCGCGAGCACCGCCACCTCCGCGTCGAGATCCTCCACGGTGCTCCCGACCACCCCCGCACCTGCGCACCAGTAGACCTCCCAGCCCCGACCCGGCAGCGAGGACGCGGCCCGCAGCAGTGCCTCGACCGACCCGTCGTGGTCTCCCCACGGCACGGAGGTGGCGCGCACCTCGCGACCCAGGGTCACCAGGCGTCGGCAGACGGCGCTGCCGAGCAGTCCGCCCGCACCGACGACCCAGGCGACCCGCTCCTGCGGCGCTGAGACGGGCACCGGCTCAGGATCCCGGTGACTGTGGGAGTCGCTGCGCCGGCCGGGCCCGGCCGAGAGGACCCTGCGAGGGGTCCTGGGTGATCAGGTAGAGCGGCTTGCCCATGGCCATGTTGACGGCGACCCCGACGTACTCCGCGATCACGCCGAGGGAGAACAGCACCGCACCGGTGCCCACCATGATCACCACGACGAGCGAGGTCCAGCCCTCGGCCGGAGCCGGGTGCACGATCTGGCGGTAGACGACGAAGACCGCGACGAGACCACCGAGGAAGGCGAAGACGAGGCCGAGAACGCTGACGAGGCGGAGCCCGCGAGTCCCACCGGTGAGCACCATCCGCCAGAAGTGCGAGAGCAGGGTGCGGGTCGAGTAGCCCGACCGGCGGCCCTCGCCCTCGGCACGCAGCTCGACCGGCGCGGTCGCCACGGTGCCCGCGACCCAACCGAGGGCGACGTCGAGGAAGACCCCCGCCCCGGCGTACGCCGCCACGCTGCGGCCCACCTCACCGAGGACGAACCGGAAGCTGTTGAACACCGAGGCGTCGGCACTCCCGCTCAGGAAGGTGACGAGCCTCTTGGCCACGCTGGAGGCGGCGTTGCGGAACCCGCCGTGGGGTGCCTCGTTCACCGGCTTGGCGTAGACGACGCTCGCCTGCTCGCTCAGGGCGACGTCGAGCATCGCGCCGATGTAGGACGGGTCGTGCTGGCCGTCCTCGTCCATCGTGACGATCCAGTCACAACCGGAGGAGGACATCCCCGCCAGCGTCGCCGCGTGCTGACCGTAGTTGCGGCTCAGCCAGATGGGCCGGACGAAGGAGTGCCGGGCCGCCAGCTCGCGCAGCACGCGGGCCGAGTCGTCGGGCCCGCAGTCGTGCACCAGCAGCACCTCGGCGACGCGGAACGGCACCCCGTCGGGCGAGATCTGGTGCTCAGTCAGCGGCAGCAGCTCCTCGATCACCCCCGACAGCTGGTGCTCGGCCTGGTAGATCGGGATGACGACGGAGACGAGGTGCTCGCCCGCGAGTGGTGCGTGATCGGCTGGCACGCGCCCGACTATAGTCACGATCGGCTGGCGGAGAGGGTGATGCATGAACACGGCGCCCCGCGTCTCCGTGGTGATCCCCACCTTCCAGAACGCGTCGTACGTCCGCGCCACGATGGAATCCGTGCTCGCCCAGACCTATCGAGGACTTCGAGCTCGTGGTGGCAGACCACAGCTCGACGGACGGCACCTGGCAGCTTCTCCAGGAGCTCGCCGTCGGACGACAGGGTGCGGCTGCTCCGGACACCCCCGGGTGGCGGGGCCGAGCGCAACTGGAACCGGGTGACCCAGGAGGCGCGCGGAGAGCTGGTCAAGCTCGTCTGCGGGGACGACCTGCTGGCGCCGGACGCACTGGCCACCCAGGTGGCCGCGTTCGACGCCCACGACGAGGGCGTGGTGATGGTCGCCTCGGCCCGCGACATCGTCGACGCCTCCGGCGCCCCCCTGGTCCGCCGGCACGGACTGGGCGGTCTCGAGGGCCGGGTCCCCGGCCACCAGGCCATCCGCCGCTCCGTCCTCCGGGGCGCCAACATCTTCGGGGAGCCGTGCTGCGTGCTGGTACGACGGGCGGCTCTTGAGGCCGTCGGCGGCTGGCACCCGGACCCGGGCTTCGTGATCGACCAGGCGACCTACTGCCGGATCCTGCTCCGCGGCGACCTGGTGACGACCGAGGGGTCACTCGCTGCGTTCCGGATCAGCACGACCCAGTGGAGCGTCTCGCTGGCCCGGCAGCAAGCGCGGTCCGCGGCCGAGATGCACCGGCAGATCGCCGAGATGCTCCCTGGCCTGCTGACCCCCCGGGACGTGCGGCTGGGCAACGCCCGCGCGGCCCTGCGCGCGTTCCAGCGCCGCCTCGTCTACCTCTACCTGGGACGACGGATGGATGCTCCGGACCGCGAGGTCTGAGAGGCCGTCTCGTGCGTCAGTGTGGCTTCACTGCCAGCAGGCAGAACTCGTTGTAGATGAACGGCTTTCCGGCCCACCGGGGGAACGGGAAGCTGAACCAGGGCTGCGGCTCGAGCCCGACGTCACGAGCGAGCGCCTCCAGGTCCTCGCCGGTCGTGAAGCGCACGTGGGTGGCGTCGCTCGCATACCCACGTTCCTGCGGACAGACGAAGAACACCCGGCCTCCGGGCCGCAGGTAGGGCAGGTAGTCGCGCAGCAGGGCGACTCCCTCGGGCGCGGCCATGTGCTCGATGACGTGGGCCAGCAGGATGCCGTCGAAGCTCTCCGGCACGCGGAGGTCGCTGGACTCCCACTCCGCAACGGTCAGCGCCGTGACGCCGCGCTCGCGAGCGACGGCGATGGAGTGCTCGTTGTGGTCGACACCCACGGACCCGGCATCGAGAGTCTCGAGGTTGCGGCCGATGCCGCAGCCCACGTCGAGGGTCCGACCGAGGTGCTGGCGCCGCAGGTTCCACTGGTAGGGCGCCTGGACGTTCAGCACCTTCTTCCACCAGACCTCCTGCTTGGTCTGGAGGCGTCGCGCGTAGTCCTCACCTGCTGTGTCGTCAGCCATCATGAGCTCCTGTTCTCCGAGCGGTCGGTCGATCCGTGGCCAGAGCACGCACAGCGGGCCGACTGGCGGGACGTGCACGATAGGCAGTCACTCGACGGGCAGGCCGAGACCGCGCGCGATCAGCATCCGCTGGACCTCGGAGGTGCCCTCGCCGATCTCGAGGACCTTGGCGTCCCGGTAGAACCGGGCGACGGGATACTCCTCCATGAAGCCGTAGCCGCCGAAGACCTGGGTCGCGATCCGGGTCGCCGTGACTGCGGACTCGGTGGCGTAGAGCTTGGCGATGGCGGCGGCCTGCTTGAAGTCCTTCATCGAGGCGCCGCCGCCGTCGGACATCGAGTCCCGCATCGACGCCGCCCTGTAGGTGAGCATCCTGCTGGCCGCGAGCATCACCTCGAGGTCAGCGATCTGGAACGCGACTCCCTGCTTGCGCCCGATCGGCACGCCGAACGTGGTCCGCTCCCCGGCGTACTGCACGCTCATGTCCAGGCAGGCCTGGATGCAACCGACCGCCAGCGCCGCGATGGCCACCCGGCCGTCGTCGAGGATCGCGAGGAACTGGGCGAAACCGCGGCCGCGCTCCCCCAGCAGGTTGGCCTCCGGGACCCGCGCGTCGCTGAAGCTGAGGGGGTGGGTGTCGGAGGCGTGCCAGCCGAGCTTGTCGTAGGCCTTCTCGGCCGTGAACCCGGGTGTGTCGCTGGGGAGGATGATCGCCGAGACCTCGGCCCTGCCGTCCTCGCGCTCGCCAGTCCTCGCCGTGACCGTGACCAGGCTGGTGATCTCCGAGCCGGAGTTGGTGATGAACTGCTTGCTGCCGTTGACCACCCACTCGCCGTCGCTGAGCTCGGCCTTGGTCTTGGTCGCGCCGGCGTCGGAACCGGCACCGGGCTCGGTCAGGCCGAAGCCGGCGAGCTTGCGGCCCTCGACGAGGTCGGGCAGCCACGTCTGCTTCTGCTCCTCGGTGCCGAAGGCGAGGATCGGGTTGATGCCGAGGCCGACGGCCGCCTCGAGCGTGATGCCCATCGACTGGTCGACCCGGCCGATCTCCTCGATGGCCACGCAGAGGCTGGTGAAGTCGCCGTCCGCACCGCCGTACTGCTCCGGAGCATTGAGGCCGAAGAGGCCGAGCTGGCCCATCTTGTGCACCACGTCCACGGGGAAGTGGTGGTCGCGGTCCCACTGGGCTGCGTGCGGGGCGATCTCCTTGTCCGCGAAGTCGCGGACCGTGCGACGGAACTGTTCGTGGTCCTCGGAGAGCTCGAAAGTCATGCCGGCGATCCTAACGCGGTTGCAGTTAACGAGCGTTAACCTCAGGCGCTGGCGCAGCCTCCCTCTCGGTCGCGGCGCGCACCGCTCGGGTGAGGGTTTGCAACGAGCGCTGCATCCCCTGGAACTCGTCGCGACTGAGCCCCATGGCGTCGCCGACCACGCACTGCACGTCCTCGAACCGACGGCGCATCGCCTCTCCGGAGGCGGTCAGGCTGATCTCCACTCGCCGTTCGTCCTCGACGCTGCGGGTGCGGGTGAGCAGCCCCGCCCCCTCCATGCGCCGCAGCAGCGGCGTCAGGGTGCCGTGGTCCAGACTCAGGGCGGCGGCGATCCGGGTCACCGTCGCCCGCTCTCCTGGCGAGAGGGCCACCAGGACGAGGTACTGCGGGTAGGTCAGGCCCAGACGGTCGAGCATCGGCCGGTACAGCGCGGTCACCGCCCGGGAGGCCGCGTAGAGGTCGAAGCAGAGCAGGTCCTCGAGACTGCGCACCGGGGCGTCCGCGACCCCGGATCCGGGGGTCTCAGGGGTGGCCATGTGACTCCTCCTCGGGGTGACTTGTGCGAACACGATACCTCGTCTACGATAATCTTGTGCACAAGATATTGGTGCACGACATTCACCCCGACGTGCTGCCCATCCGCAGCTGAACACCAGTCACCCCACAAGGAGCACACAGATGCCGACTCGTACCGCACGCACCGCCTGGAACGGAACACTGCTGGAGGGCTCGGGCCAGGTCGAGCTGACCAGCTCCGGCGTCGGCACCTACGACGTCTCCTTCCCCAAGCGCGCTGCCGACCACGCCGACGGGACGACCAGCCCCGAGGAGCTGATCGCGGCAGCCCACTCCTCCTGCTTCGCGATGCAGCTCTCCGCGATCGTCGCCGAGATGGGCGGAACGCCCGACGCGCTGGAGATCACCGCCGCGGTCTCGCTGGGCGAGGACCCGGCCGGCGGCTTCCGACTGACCGGCATCGCGCTCAAGGTCGTCGGCGAGGTCACCGGACTCAACGCCGAGGCGTTCGAGAAGGCAGCGCAGGACGCCAAGGCCACCTGCCCGGTGAGCAAGGCGCTCACGGGCGTGGACATCACGATCGAAGCCGAGCTGGCCGCCTGAGCACAGCTCGTCCAGAGTTGTCGAGGCCCACGGCCGCCGGAGGGAGGCGGCCGTGGGCCTCGGCCTGTGGTCGGCAGGGCCCCGCGCTTGCGCGATTGTGCTGTTGACCCCCGGGGTTCCTAGACTGTCGTGGTGACCTTGACGAGCTCAACGGCGAGTTCGCTGGCGGACGCGACATCTTCCGACACCGCACTGCGCCGATTCCTGCACGGACTTCCAGGCGTCGACCAGGTGGGCGCGGAGCAGCGTGCCGCCGCCCTCGGCACCAGGTCGATCAAGACCTCGGCCAAGGAGTTCGCGATCGACCTCGCGATCCGGATGGTCGACCTCACCACGCTCGAGGGATCCGACACCCCCGGCAAGGTGCGCGCCCTGGCCTCCAAGGCGATGCGCCCCGACCCCTCCGACCCGACGTGCCCGGCCGCCGCCGCGGTCTGCGTCTACCCCGACATGGTCCCCTTCGCGAAGGAGACGCTCGGCAGCTCCGGCGTGCACATCGCCTCGGTCGCCACGGCGTTCCCGAGCGGGCGCGCCGCGCGTGACATCAAGCTCGCGGACGTCAAGGACGCCGTGGACGCAGGCGCCGACGAGATCGACATGGTCATCGACCGCGGCGCCTTCCTCTCAGGTCGCTACATGGAGGTGTTCGAGGAGATCGTCGCCGTCCGCGAAGCCTGTGGCGACGCGCACCTCAAGGTGATCTTCGAGACCGGCGAGCTGCAGACCTACGACAACGTCCGCCGCGCCAGCTGGCTGGCGATGATGGCCGGCGGCCACTTCATCAAGACCTCGACCGGCAAGATCCAGCCCGCAGCGACGCTGCCGGTCACCCTGGTGATGCTCGAGGCAGTCCGTGACTTCCGGGCGACCACCGGCCAGATGATCGGCGTCAAGCCGGCCGGCGGGATCCGCACGTCGAAGGACGCGATCAAGTACCTCGTGATGGTCAACGAGGTGGCCGGACCCGACTGGCTCGACCCCGACTGGTTCCGTTTCGGCGCCTCCACCCTGCTCAACGACCTGCTGATGCAGCGCACCAAGATGCGCACCGGCCGCTACTCCGGCCCCGACTACTTCACCCTCGACTGAAGGGCTGCCGCCATGGCCGACATCTTCGAGTACGCACCGGCTCCCGAGTCCCGCTCGGTGGTCGACATCAGGTCCTCCTACGGGCTGTTCATCAACGGCGAGTTCGTCGACGGCGGTGGCACGTCGTTCAAGACCATCTCCCCCAGCACCGAGGAGGTGCTCTCGGAGGTAGCCGAGGCCGACGCGGCTGACGTCGACGTCGCGGTGAAGGCCGCGCGACGCGCGTACACCCGGGTCTGGTCGAGGATGAGCGGCGCCGAGCGCGGCAAGTACCTCTTCCGGATCGCCCGGATCATCCAGGAGCGGGCCCGCGAGATCGCCGTGCTGGAGTCGATCGACAACGGCAAGCCGATCAAGGAGTCCCGCGACGTCGACATCCCGACCGCTGCGGCGCACTTCTTCTACTACGCCGGCTGGGCCGACAAGCTCGAGCACGCAGGCTTCGGCAGCGACCCGCAGTCGCTCGGTGTGGCCGGGCAGATCATCCCCTGGAACTTCCCGTTCCTGATGCTGGCGTGGAAGATCGCGCCGGCGCTGGCCACCGGGAACACCGTGGTGCTCAAGCCCGCCGAGACGACCCCGCTCACCGCGCTGCTGTTCGCCGAGATCTGCCAGCAGGCGGACCTGCCCCCTGGCGTGGTCAACATCCTCACCGGCGCCGGCGCCACCGGACAGGCCCTGGTCTCCCACGACGACGTCGACAAGGTCGCCTTCACCGGCTCGACCGACGTGGGCCGGGCCATCGCCAAGGCGGTCGCCGGCACCCGCAAGAAGGTGACGCTCGAGCTGGGTGGCAAGGCGGCCAACATCGTCTTCGACGACGCCCCGATCGACCAGGCCGTCGAGGGCATCGTCAACGGCATCTTCTTCAACCAGGGGCACGTGTGCTGCGCGGGCTCGCGGCTGCTCGTGCAGGAGTCCGTGGCCGAGGACGTGCTCGAACGCCTCAAGCGACGCATGTCGACGCTGCGCGTGGGCGACCCGCTCGACAAGAACACCGACGTCGGCGCGATCAACTCCGCCGAGCAGCTCGCCAAGATCCGCGAGCTCTCCGAGATCGGTGAGTCCGAGGGGGCGGGCCGGTGGGCTCCTCCCTGCGACCTGCCCGAGCACGGCTTCTGGTTCCCGCCGACGATCTTCACCGGCGTCACCCAGGCGCACCGGATCGCCCGCGAGGAGATCTTCGGGCCGGTGCTCTCCGTGCTCACCTTCCGCACGCCGAAGGAGGCGGTGGAGAAAGCCAACAACACCCCCTACGGCCTCTCGGCCGGGATCTGGACGGACAAGGGCTCGCGCATCCTCTGGATGGCCTCCCAGCTGCGTGCCGGCGTGGTGTGGTCCAACACGTTCAACAAGTTCGACCCCGCCAGCCCCTTCGGTGGCTACAAGGAGTCGGGCTACGGCCGCGAGGGCGGCCGCCACGGACTCGAGGGCTATCTGAAGGGCGGTCACTGAGATGACTCCGACGACCGATCGCATCGACGTGCGCAAGACCTACAAGCTCTACATCGGTGGGGCGTTCCCCCGCTCCGAGTCGGGCCGCTCCTACGTCGTGAACGACGCCAAGGGCAGGTTCCTGGCCAACGCCTCGCACGCCTCCCGCAAGGACGCCCGCGACGCCGTGAAGGCGGCACGGGGCGCCTTCGGTGGCTGGTCCGGCCGCACGGCGTACAACCGGGGACAGGTGGTCTACCGGATCGCCGAGGTGCTGGAGGACCGGCGCGACCAGTTCGAGGCCGAGCTGCGCGTCGCCGAAGGAGTCAGTGCGGCCAAGGCACGGACCTTCGTGGATGCGGCGATCGACCGCCTGGTCTGGTACGCCGGCTGGGCCGACAAGGTCGCCCAGGTCACCGGGGGCGCCAACCCGGTCGCAGGCCCGTACTTCAACCACACCACGCCCGAGCCCTCCGGCGTGATCGCCGTCGTCGCGCCCTCGGGCCCGCTCCTCGGCCTGGTCAGCGTCGTCGCGCCCGTGATCGTCACCGGCAACACCGCGGTGGTGATCGCCAGCGAGCCACACCCGCTGACCTCGATCACGCTCGCCGAGGTGATGGCCACCTCGGACGTCCCGGGCGGAGTGGTGAACATCCTCACCGGCCCGCAGGCGGAGATCGCCCCGTGGCTGGCCTCGCACATGGACGTCAACGGCATCGACCTCACCGGGGTCTCCGACGCCGACCTCGCGCGCGACCTGGAGGTCCAGGCGGCCGAGAACCTCAAGCGGGTACGGCGGGCCGGAGTCGAGGACCTTCTCGCTGCCCCCGCGCTCGACAGGATGACGAGGTTCCTCGAGCACAAGACGGTCTGGCACCCGATGGGGATCTGAGCCACGCAGGTGGTCGAGCGGTCGGCGACCGGATCGAGGCACGCTTCGTGGTCAGCCCTTGACCGCGCCCCCGAAGGAGAACGCTCCGCCCAGCCGCCGGGACAGCAGCAGGTAGAGCAGCACCGCCGGGAGCGAGTAGAGCATCGAGTACGCCGCCAGCTGGCCGTAGACGATCTGCCCGTACTGGCCGAAGAACGTGTAGATGCTCACCGACGCCGGCAGCTGGTCGTTGGACGAGAGCAGCACGAAGGGCACGAAGAAGTTGCCCCACAGTCCGATGAACGTGTAGATGGTCACCACCGCCACACCCGGCCACATCAGCGGCAGCACGATCGCTCGTAGGCTCTGCATCGCGGAGGCACCGTCGGTCCAGGCGGCTTCCTCCAGCTCGATCGGCACGCCGTCCATGAAGTTCTTCGTCAGCCAGATCGAGATCGGCAGCGCGGTGGTCGCCATGAACAGGATCGTCCCGCTGAGGGTGTCGATCAGGTCGACCTGGACGAACAGTCCGTAGACCGGCACCATGATCGCGGTGATGGGCAGACCGGTGGCGAACAGGATCGTGAGCAGGAACGGCCTCTTCGCCCGGAACTGGTAGCGCGAGAGTGGGTAGGCGGCCAGCACCGAGGCGATCACCGTCACGATGGTGCCGCCCCCGCACAGGATGGCGCCGTTCAGCATCGGTCGGTAGGTCGTGTCCACGGTGAGGATCGCGTCGAAGTTGCGCAGGGTCCACGGGTGCGGCCAGGACACGGCGGCTCCCGCCTGCGCGTCGAACGCCGCCAGGACCAGCCACACCAGCGGGACGACGAACCCGGCGACCAGCGCGAGGAGCGCGAGGTTGACGGCTGTCTTGTTCGCGAGCAGGGACGCGGGTCGTGCCGCTGTCGCCGACCTCATCGCGCTCCCTCCTCGAGGCGCAGCGCGCGCAGGTAGACCAACGAGAAGACACCGCCGATGGCCAGCAGGACCAGCGCGAGCGCCGTTCCGTAGCCGAGCTGGGAGAGCTGGAACGCCTGCTCGTAGGCGAAGATCGGCAAGGTCGCACTCTTGTTGCTCGGACCGCCGCGAGTCATCGTCCAGATCAGCCCGAACACCGAGAGCGTCTGCAGCGTGATCAGCATCAGGTTGGTCGCGATCGTGCGGCGGATGATCGGCAGGGTCACCGACCAGAGCCGCTGCACGGTGCTGGCGCCGTCCATGGTCGCGGACTCCTCGATCTCCTTGGGCACCTCGGAGAGGGCCGCTGAGTAGACGAGCATCGAGAACGCCGTGCCTCGCCAGATGTTGGCCAGGGACACGGCCAGGATCGGCACGCTGAACAGCCAGTTCTGTCCGGGCAGCGCGAGCTTGCCGAGGATCTCGTTCAACGAGCCGTCCTCACCGAGGAAGGCGACCCAGATGTAGCCGGCGACCACCTCCGGCATCACCCAGGCGCCCACCACGACGGCGCTCACGAACGCCCGGACCCAGGCCGTGCCCGCCCGCATGAGCAGCGCGAGGACCATGCCGAGGACGTTCTGCCCGATGATCGCCGAGACGATCGTGAAGACCAGGGTGTAGACGAGGGACTGACGGAACTCGCTGCTGCCGAAGGCCCTCTGGAAGTTCTCGAGCCCGACGAAGCGGGCGCCCGTCGCCCCGGTGAGCGCCATGTCGGTGAAGGCGGCGTACAGGCAGTAGAGGATCGGGCCGGCCATGAACAGGCCGAGCAGGACGACCGCTGGGGCGAGGGGCAGTCCCTGGGCCAGTCCCTGGCGCAGCCGCGCACCCTGACGGCGGTCGGGCGTGCGGTGGCCGGGCGTGCGGTGGCCGGGCGTGCGGTGGCCGGGCGTGGTGACGCTCACGAGCCAGGCGCGCTCTCCACGTCGTCTCCCGCGATGCCCTTGACCTGCTCGTCGTACTTCTTCGCGGCCTCTTCCGGGCTGGCGCTGTCGGTCACGACGGACTCGGTCGCAGCCTGGATCTCCTTGGAGATGCGCGGGTAGACCGAGAACGCGGGCCGGTAGGTGGTGATCGGGACCAGCGAGGCGAAGAACTTGTTGCTGGCGTTGGCCTGCGCGTACGACGGATCGGCAGCGACGTCCTTGCGCACCGGGATCTGGACCTGCTTGATCGCCCACTCGAGCTGGTGCTCCTTGTCCCCGAGCAGCTCGATCAGGTCCCAGGCCGCCTTGGGGTTGTCGGAGTTCTTCGGAATGGCCCAGGTCCAACCACCCGAGAGGCTCACCTGACCGGCGCCGTCACCGTTCTGGGTCGGCATCGGCGCGGTGCCCATCGTGGAGGGCCATTCCTTCCATGGCGTCGCGCCGCTCTCCTGCCAGTTCAGCGAGACCCACGAGCCGTCGAGCGCGATGGCCAGCTTCTGCTCGGGCAGCTGTTTCTGCGGGACGGTGTTGCTCCACGTCGGCTGCAACGCATCTCGCGCCTCGGGCATCAGCTTCTCCTTCTTGAGCGTCTCCACGAACTTCAGCGCGTCGACGAAGCCCTGGCTCCCCACCACCCACTTCTCGGCGTCGGTGTCGTAGAGGGTGTCGCCGGTCCCGTAGAGCAGCATCTCGAAGCCCTGCATGGTGGCGGCCTCGCCGACTCCGGTCCCGACGTACACGTTCATCGGGGTGACCCCCGGGACCTTCGACTTGATGGCCCGTGCCGCGGTGAGCAGGTCGTCCCAGGACGTGGGCTTCCAGTCGGTCGGCAGACCGGCCTTGGCGAAGATCCGCTTGTTGTACCAGAGGGCGCGGGTGTCCGTGCCGTCCGGGACCCCGTAGGTCTTGCCGTCCAGGGCCTGAGCGGCCTTCTTCGCCGAGGGCTCGAACTGGCTCCAGTCGTCCCACGAGTCGAGGTTGTCGTCGAGGGGCCGCAGGTAGCCCGCCTCGATGTCGGCGTTGATCAGGAACGTGTCCTCGTACACCAGGTCGGGGGAGGTCTTCGCGGAGCGCATCTGCAGCTGGAGCTTGGTGTAGTAGTCGTCCTCCGAGGCACTGATCGGCTGGAGGTCGACGGTGATGCCCTGGTGACTGGCCTCGAACTCCTTCTTCACCCCCTTCAGGAAGTTCGCCTGCACCTTGGAGTCCCCGAACTGCTGGTAGGTGACGGTCAGCGTGTCGCTGCCCCCGTTGCCGCTGGCGCCTCCGCAGGCAGCCAGGGAGGCCGCGAGCACCGCTGCCGCCGACAGCGTGAGGGTCTTGCGCAGCCGCAGGCGCACAGAGGTGGTGCCGGGGACGTGGGACGAGCGTGCTGAGTGGGACATCAGTTCCTCCGAGACGGCGATGAGCCGGTTGTCGCGTTGTGTGGACGTGTGACACGCAGGGTGAGCACCTGGAACGGACGGAGGGCCAGCTGCAGCCCACCGTCTTGAAGGTCGAGCACACCGCCCGGGAGCGGGCGTTCGAGCAGGTCGGTGGTCGCGACCGAGCCGACGGGGAAGTCGAAGGTGAGTCGGCCGCTCGCCCGAGCACCCAGGGCCTCGTAGACGCGTACGACGACGTCGCCGGCCGGGTCGCCGCCGGCGTCGTCGGCGAGCTTGACGGCCGAGACCACGATCCCGTCGTGGTCGAGGGCCACCAACGGCTGCACGGACGCGTCGCCGGGGACGCTGCGCTCGGGGAGGTTGAGCCAGTGGCCCTCGCGCGTGGCATCGAGCAGGCTCGCCCCCACGACCAGCGAGTAGCGGAGACGGTGGCGGCCCTGGTCGGTCTCGGGGTCGGGGAACCGCGGTGCCCGCACCAGGGAGAGCCGAACCGTGGTCGTCGTACCGCCGTCGTCGCGCACGGTGCGTGTGACGTCGTGCCCGTAGGTCGAGTCGTTGACCACGGCGAGCCCGTAGCCGGGCTCGCCGACATGGAGATAGCGGTGGGCGCAGATCTCGAAGCGTGCGGTCTCCCAGCTGGTGTTGGTGTCAGTGCTGCGCTGGACGTAGCCGAACTGGATCTCGGAGGACGACCGCTCGGCGCGGACGTCGAGCGGGAACGCCGCCTTCAGGAACGACTCGCTCTCGTGCCAGTCCAGGTCGGTGTCGACGTCGACGCGCCGGGCACCCGCAGCCAACGACACCACCTGGGTGACGCTGGAACGGCCGAACCGACGGACCACCCGCACCGAGGTGTCGTCCTGGTGCAGCGAGTCGACATCGACCAGATCGGTGCACCGGCGGGTGTAGTGCCGGTCCACGTCCCAGGCGTCCCACTGGTTGGGGAGGTCGGGATGCAGCTGGAGCAGGTTTCCCGCGGCCCCCGGCGCGATCGCCTCCCGGCCCGTGGCGAGGTCCACGACCGAGGTCAGCAGGCCTCGCTCGTCGATGACCGCTCGCACCAGGCCGTTGTCGAGGACGTGGCTGCCCTCCTGCTCGACCGCGGGCGACGTGCCCGACCGCGTCGCGGCCGCCACCACTGCACCGCCCGCGGGCACGCCGTCGCGGGCGTGTGGCGCCGCGTTGAAGACCACCCGGCTTCCCGCGCGAGCGTCGCCGGCGAGTGCCTGCTGCGCGGTGGCGACGATGTCCTCGAGCTCCCGGGCGACGTGCGCGTAGGTCTCCCGCGCCTCGCGGTGCACCCAGGCGATCGAGGAGCCGGGGAGGATGTCGTGGAACTGGTGCAGCAGCACGGTCTTCCACAGGCGGTCGAGGTCCTCGGCCGGGTAGCGGGCGCCGGTGCGCACCGAGGCCGTGGTGGCCCACAGCTCCGCCTCACGCAGCAGGTGCTCGCTGCGGCGGTTGCCCTGCTTGGTGTCGGCCTGGGTGGTGTACGTCGCACGGTGCAGCTCGAGATAGAGCTCACCGACCCAGACGGCCGGGGCGGCGTGGTCCTCGAGCGCCTTGGCGAAGAACGTGGAGGGAGCCTCGATCTCCACCCGGGCCGAGCCCTCGAGGTCGCGCAGCCGGGACGCACGGGCGAGCATCTCCCGCGTCGGTCCGCCTCCCCCGTCCCCGTGACCGAACGGGACCATCGACCGGTTGGCCACGCCCTTCTCGGAGAAGTTGGCGACCAGGTGCGCCATCTCCTCCCCGCTGAGCTCGGCGTTGTAGGTGTCCACGGGTGGGAAGTGGGTGAAGACGCGGGTGCCGTCGATGCCCTCCCACCAGAACGTGTGGTGCGGGTGCCGGTTCGTCTGGTTCCACGAGATCTTCTGGGTCAGGAACCAGCGCGACCCGGACAGGGCCACCAGCTGCGGCATCGCGGCGGTGTAGCCGAAGGAGTCCGGCAGCCAGACCTCCTCGGTCTCGATGCCGAGCTCGTCGAGGAAGAAGCGCTTGCCGTGCACGAGCTGGCGGGCCAGTGCCTCGCCACCGGGCATGTTGGTGTCCGACTCGACCCACATCCCGCCGACCGGCACGAGCTGACCGGTCGCGACCTTCTCCCGCATCCGGGTCCAGACCTCGGGGCGGCGCTCCTTCATCCAGGCCCACTGCTGCGCCGACGACATCGCGAAGACGAGGTCGGGGTGCTCGTCCATCAGGGCAGTGACGTTCGAGATCGTGCGGGCGACCTTGCGAACGGTCTCTCGCAGTGGCCACAGCCACGCCGAGTCGATGTGTGCATGGCCGATCGCACTCACGACGTGCGCGCTCGAGTGCGCCGGCGCTGCCAGGGCAGGCGCCAGCGCCTCGCGTGCGGCGACCGCCGTGCCGGCCGGGTCCGTCAGGTCCAGTGCATCCATGGCGAGCTCGAGAGCGCGCAGGATCCGCCACCGGCGGGGGTCGTCCACGGACAGCTGCCGCATCAGCTGGTCGAGGACCTCCATGTCGCGGACCAGCTCCCAGACGGAGCGTCGGAAGACGGCGAGCTCGACGCGTCGTACCCGGTAGAGAGGCTCGTTGCCGGCCGTCAGCAGGTCGCCGAGGGTCGTGCCGACGCCCGCTCCGTCGATGTCCGGGTTCGAGGCGGCCTCGACGTAGATCTCCACCTGCTCGCCGCCCTGCGCCGGCGCGCCGATCGGAAGCCAGGTGCTCAGCGGGTTCAGCGCCTTGATGGGAGAGCCGTCGGGGCGCATCGCCAACCCCTCGGCCGAGAAGCCGGGTCGGTCGAGGGCGAACCCGAGGTCGACGACCGCCTCCACCTCCTGCCCGGCCCACTCAGCAGGAACGGTGCCGGTGAGCCTGAACCAGGTGGTGCCCCAGGGCGGCCCCCACGGTTGTCCGGCCTCGGTCCCGGAGTACTGCGCACGCAGACCGACTTCCGCCGGCACCGGCTCGCCCGGAGCCTGCCAGGACTCCAGCTGCAGCGGCGCCGTCTCGCCGTAGACCGACGGGCGCAGTCGCTGCGCCATCATCCGGTCGATCCGCCGCTCGACCTGGATCCGATCGTCGTGCATCAGCCACGTCCTTCCCGAGACACGTGGTGGTACGTCGCTCGACACTAGGATGATCGAGTTTCATGCGTCAATACATCAAAGCGATTCGGTCCATCGGCTAATCTCCTCGAGGATCGAGCAGAGGAGCCGGACCATGGAGGCGGAGCACCCGGTTGGCCAACCACCACCGGGGATGACGCTTTTCGCCTGGGTCAAGGCATCCCTGCGCGAGGCGATCGCCCGTGAGGACTACACGCCCGGCCAGCCCTTCGTCACCCAGCGCGAGATCGTCGAGCGCTTCGGCGTCTCGACCACCACCGCGGTACGCGCACTGAGCGACCTGGTCGCCGACGGGCTGGTGGTGCGGCACCGCGGTCGCGGCACGTTCGTGGTCGACCCCGCCCGCCCGCGCGAGGCGGGCTCGGACGCAGCTCCGTGGGCGGTCGCCTTCGTCAACCCGAACGACGTGGATGCGCACCAGGTGGCCATCCGGTCAGGGATCGCCGCGGAGAGCGCGGTTCTCGGCCACCCGTTCACCGTTGCCACCACCCCGGACGTGGAGTCCGAGGAGGCGGTGCTCCACCGCGTCGTCGACGAGGGCGCTCGCGGGCTGATCGTCTTCCTGCACGACCGCTCGCGAGCTGCGCCAGCCCTCGAGCGGCTGCGCAGACGCGGCGTCGCCATCGTGCTGGTCGATCGCTACGTCCCCTCGATGCCCAGCGACGCGGTGATCTTCGACGACTTCGCGATCGGGTACGACGTCACCACCGCCGTCCTCGACCGAGGTCACCGGGCGCTCGCCGTGCTCTGGAACGAGGACGACGTCACCAGCGTGCGCGACCGGCTCAGCGGCCACTACCGGGCGCTCCGCGAGCGCGGGCTGCCGGAGCTGCCGGAACGCTCGGCGCTGAACAACTACGCCGCCCTGCCGCGGGACCGGCGACAGGCGAGGTTGCGGTCCCTCATCGACGGACACGTCGGACCGACCGCGATCATCGGTGGCAACGTCGCGACGATGAACCTGGCGGCCTCCGACCTGCTGGAGCTCGCCGACGGCTTCCCGGGCACGGTCGAGCTGGCGAACATGGACGAGCTCGGGCCGACCGACGCCTCTCCGCTCGCGGTGGTCTCCGCCACGCTGCCGGCGCGGGAGATGGGGGTGACTGCACTGCGGCTGCTGCACGAGCGGATGACCGGTTCCGACGTCCCGCAGCGCCACGTCGTCCTGCCCGGCCGCGTCAACGTCTCCGAGCCCGGCCGCAACACCCTCTCGATCATCGGCCGACGCTGACCGTCGTGCCCCCCTCCGCGAGCAGGAGGGGGTCTCGCACCCGAGGGGTATCTGGGTATCTGGGTATCTGCGCACTCGGCTCCGCACGCACGGTGCGATGATCCGCGCATGCGCGCACGGGTGATAGTCCTGGCCGGACCCTCGGGCGCCGGGAAGTCCCGGCTCGCCGACAGGCTCGGGCTCGCAGTGCTGCGGCTCGACGACTTCTACAAGGACGGCGTCGACCCGACGCTGCCGGTGCTCGACCTGGCGGGCGGAGACCCGATCGTCGACTGGGACGACCCGGGGTCCTGGAACGAGACCGCGGCCGTGGCAGCCGTCGAGGAGCTGTGCCGGACCGGCAAGGTGGACGCGCCGGTCTACGACATCGCGACGAGCCGACGCACGGGCCACCGGGTGCTGGACCTCGGCGGTGCGGCGTACTTCGTGGCGGAGGGGATCTTCGCGCACGAGGTCGTCGCGGCCTGCCGCACGCGCGGTCTGCTGGCCGACGCGGTCTGCGTCACCCAGAACCCCTTCCTGACCTTCGTTCGCCGCCTCTCCCGCGACCTGCGTGAGCGTCGCAAGCCGCCCTTCGTGCTGCTGCGACGGGGGGTGCATCTCCTGCTCGCCCAACGGGCCGTGGTCGCACGCGCCCAGCACCTCGGCTGCCGCGTCCTCTCCCCCGCAGCGGCCCACCAGTCCATCACCGGACTGGTGGACCGAACGCCGTAGGCGCGCTGCCCGTCCCTCCGGGCGTCGTACCGGTGGCGAAGGGGGTGGTCGGCTCGGGTCGGCCAGCGGCATGCGAATGTTGCTGGAGGGGTCGGAGGAGCGTTCACCTGTCACACGCGCGACATTCGCATGCCGCTGTCGCGCTCACGGGTCAGCCCACCGTGGGGTTGTTCTGACGGTCCTCCAAAGGCATGCGAATGTTGCTGGAGGGGTCAGAGGAGCGTTCTCCTGTCACTGGCGCGACATTCGCATGCCGCTATCGCGACCCCGACCCCCGACCCCGACCCGACCCGACCCCGACCCCGACCCCGGCCCGGGCCCGGGCCCGAGGATCGCGGCGCTGCGGTCGTGCGCCGCTCCGCTGCTCAGCTGGTGCGCTGCCGAGGCAGCGCAGGCGGGATGTTCTGGTTGACGTGGAAGAAGTTGCTCGGGTCATAGGTCTGCTTGACCCGCGAGAGCCGCTCGTAGTTGCTGCCGTACGACGCCTCGATGGCCTCCTGACCCTCCTGCATCATCATGTTGATGTACCCGGCACCGGCGGTGGTCGGGTGCAGCTCGTCGTAGTAGTCCTTCGCCCACGTGGTGATCAGCTCGACGTTCGCGGGATCCGGGTCGACCCCGACGATCACCGCCGACCAGCCGCCGTCGCGGTGCACGAACGCCGTCTCGTCGGAGGCCACGCGGGAGGCGGCCCCGCCGATCGGATACATGTGCATGGTCGAGTGACCGGTCGGCAGCGTGGCGCCGTACTTCTCGTGGATCGCGATCGCCTCGTCGGAGATCTCCGGGCAGAAGTCGGCCTTCCAGTACCACTGCAGCCCCGCCGGGTAGAGGGCGTCGAAGGCACCCTGCAGCATGTTGAACGGCATCTCGTGCATCCCCATCACCAGCGGGTTCCCGAACTCGCGCACCGGAGCCGTGACCTCCTCGGCCTGGTCGAGCGGGCCGGTGTAGCACCAGACGATGCCGCACGCCTTGCGTCCCCACAGCTCCTCGGGGAAGGGCGGCGCCGGCGGGATGGTCAGGGTGGCGATCCAGCCGTTCAGCTCCTCGGGCAGGTTCGGCAGCAGCTCGCGGTACCACCGCATCACCTCCCCGGTGTCGGCGAGGTCGTAGAGCACCGGGCCGCCGAAGATGGTGCCGTTGTCACCGATCGGGTTGCCGCGGAACGTGAACGAGGTGACCACCCCGAAGTTGCCACCTCCGCCGCGCAGCGCCCAGAACAGGTCCGGGTGCTCCTTGGCGTCCGCGCGCACCAGGGTGCCGTCGGCAAGGACGACGTCCGCACCGAGCAGGTTGTCCACGGTCATCCCGAACCGGCGGGTCAGGTAGCCCATGCCACCGCCGAGGGTGAGCCCGCCGACCCCGGTGCTGGCGAGAAAGCCGCACGGAACGGCCAGTCCGAACGGCACGCTCGCGTGGTCGACGTCCGCCCAGGTGCAGCCACCGTCCACGCGGACCGTCTTCGCCACCGGGTCGACCGTGACGCTGTGCATCGCCGACAGGTCGATCACCAGCGCGTCGTCCCAGGTGCCGAGGCCGGCGGCGTTGTGCCCGCCACCCCTGACCGCCGGCGCGAGGCCGTGCTCCTTGGCGAAGGTGACGCAGGCGACCACGTCGGCCGCGTCGCGGCAGTGCGCCACGGCGGCCGGGCGGCGGTCGATCATGCCGTTGTACACGGCCCGAGCCTCGTCGTAGCCCTCGTCGTCGGGCAGGACGAGGTCTCCGCGAAGGACGGCGGCCAGCTCCTCGAACGGGGCGGTCGCGGTGGGTGCGCTCAGCGTTGTCATGACGTTCTCCTCGTGTCGGTGGTGGTGGCCGGCCCGACCCGGCTGCTCGTCCTCGAACCTAGGAGGACCTGCGTTCCCGCAGCGTTCCGCGCCAGGGCGGGGACCCGGAACGCTCCGCCCCGTCAGGTACGACGCTCGGCCAGGTCCCGGCTGCACCGGTCCAGCAAGGTGACGCTCGCCTGCTTGCCGGCCAGCTTCACGGCACGTTCGAGGCAACGCGTCCCGGAGCTGGTCGGGTCCAGGGCGGCGCGCGAGCGCAGCACCTCGGGCGCCCACCACAGGTCGTCGTCGTTCACCGCGACCGCCTGGGCCGCGTCCAGGATGCCGCAGGCACCCGCTGCGTCGCCGGTGCCGCGGTGGAGGTCGGCGAGTAGCCACAGCCAGTACGGCATCCGGGCGAGAGATCCTGCACGCTCCAGGCGGTCGATGCCGAGCTCGACCTGCCCGATCCCGGCCTCCCCACCGAGCAACCACCCCTGGAGCACCGTGGCCCACTCACCGTAGTAGGCGAACTCGTAGCGGCCGCACACACCGGTGAGCTCGGCCAGCGTCGGCTCGAGTGCAGCCCGGTCGTCGCACATCTGGTGGGTGATCGCGGCATAGGCCAGGGACACTGCCAGGGAGTACGGGTGGCCGATGCTCCTGGCGTCCAGCACCGCCTGCTCAGCGGCCCGCTGAGCCGCCTCGACGTCGCCGTCCAGCCACAGTGCGTGCGCCCACCATGCGCGTGAGTGCACCCCGGTGCGAGTCCCGATGGGCAGCGAGTCGCTCTCCCCGGCGAGCGTGCAGGCCGCCTCGAAGTGCCCGCAGGAGGAGCGCACCTCCCCCAGCCCGAGGCCGGAACCCGCGACGGCCATGTGTGCCTGCGCCGTGAGGTGTGGGTACTGCTCCGCGAGTGCCAGCGCCTGCACACCCCAGTCGTGCGACTCCGCGATGTGCCCCTGGACGAAGGTCGTGGCGAAGAGCGCGATGCAGGCCGTCGTCTGCACCTCGACCAGGCCCAGCCGCTCGCCGAGGTCGAAGGAGAGCCGCTCGTAGCCCTCGAGCTCCACCGACGCATAGCCCTGCCAGGCGTTCAGCGGTGGCAGCATCTGCTCGATGAGCTCGAGCTGACGCTCGTCCCGCTCGCGGCCGTCGCTGGTCGCGTCCAACAACGTCCAGCACCGCTGCCAGAGCCGAACGGCCTCCGCATGGGCGAAGACGGAGGCGGCACCGCGCGCCGCTCGGTCATAGAACGGCAACGCACGCTCAGGCTGGCCACTGCGCTCGTACTGCTCGGCCAGCTCGGTCGCCACCGTGTCCTGCCGGTCGCGGTAGAGCAGCTCCAGCGCCTGGGCCAGACGCCGGTGCGCCAGCCAGCGCCGCGCGGGCGTGAGGGTGTCGTACGCCGCGTCGCGCAGCAGGCTGTGCGCGAAGTCGTAGCCGTGACCACGCTGGTCCAGGATCCGCCGGCGCCAGAGCTCGTCGACGACCTTGACCACGGTGTCGGGGTCCAGGTCGCAGGCCTCCATCAGCAGCTCGAGCCCGAAGTCCCTGCCCACCGCCGCGGCCAGTCCGAGCACCTCCCGGGCCGGCTTCGATAGTCGCGAGAGCCGGTTGCCGAGCACGCCCTGGAGATCCGCGGGCTGCACCGGACCCGGGGAGTCCTGCGACTCGCGCAGTGCCTCGATGACGAAGAACGGGTTGCCCGCCGTCACCGAGTGCACGAGCTGCAGCTCCTCCTCGACCAACGGCTCCTCGACCAGAGCGTTCATCAGCTCCTCGGTGGCTCCCAGCGAGAGCGGCGCCAACGCGACGGTGTCGACCTGCGGCGCCGTCTGCATGACGCTGAGCGGATCGCGACGGTCGTGCCCGTGCTCCTCGTCGTCACGCGCAGTGCCGACGAGGAGCACCGGGCCGGAGGTGGGGAACGACATCAGGAAGGACAGCCACGACACCGTTGCCGAGTCGCACCACTGCAGGTCGTCGATGACCAGCAGCAGCGGCCGGTCGACCGCGAGCACGGCCCGGGCCAGCCCCTCGAAGAACCGCAGCCGCTGCCAGGCGTCGACCTTGGCGCGCGAGACGACCGATGCGTCGCTGGGCTCGCCGGTCTCGGGCACGAGCCGGTCCACCTCGGCCTGCCAGAGCGATGGGAGGCGGGAGACGGCCGATCGCAGGTGTGGAGTCCGCAGCCACTCGGCCACCGGGGCGAGCGGAAGCGAAGCCGTCGCTGCGAAGCAGCGGGCGGTCGCCACCACGCCGCCCTGGGCACGCACCGTGTTCGCCAGGTCACCGACCAGGCGGGTCTTTCCCACGCCGGCCTCGCCTGTCACGAGCACGGCCCTGGTGCCCGCAGCGGCCTCGGACCACAGCTCGCGCAGGCGGCGACGCTCCGTCTCCCGGCCGACCAGGTCGGGAAGCGGAGCCAGCTCCGGGTGGACCCGAGCGGGGTCGGCGTCCCCGCGCGCCTCGGCTGCCTCCCGCTGGATGGGCAGACGCGGCGGGTCGCCGAGCAGGACGTCCAGCTCCTGACGGATCGCCAGGGACGGCGCCAGTCCGAGCTCCTGCTCGAGCAGGGAGGCGCACCGGTGGTAGGTCCGCAGGGCTCCGGCTCGGTCACCCACCGCCTGCTGCAGAGCCATCAGCCGCCGGTAGCCGGGTTCCTCCAGAGGTTCGAGCGCGATCCTGCGTCGTGCCAGCACGATGGCGGCCTGCGGGTCGCCGCGCTGCTCGTAGGCACGCACCCCCTGGTCGCAGAGGTCCACGCACGCCGCTCTGAGCTCGTCACGGACCAGCAGCGCCCAGTCGTCGTAGCACCCGGGCAGGAAGGCACCCCCGTAGGCCCGTAGAGCCCCCTGCAAGTGGTCCTCGAACCCCTCACCGTGACCGTCGCTCTCCTCGAGGGCATCGAGCGCCCGGCGACGCCGGTCGAGGAAGGCCTCCACGTCCACCTCCACGGCCGCCGACGGGCGCCACGTCAGCGCCGCTGCACTCACCTCGAGGGCGTCGCTCTCCCCGAGCGCTCCGCGCAGGTGGTGCAGCTCGCGGCGCAGGTTGGTCCTGGCCTGGGCGCTGCTCGAGTCCGGCCAGAGCAGATCGGCCAGGTGTCCACGAGGTTGGGGGGTCCCGGGATGGGTGACGAGGTAGGCCAGCAGCGCCAGGGCGCGCGCAGGGAAGTGGCCGTCCGTCCTCCCGACGACGTCGACTCCTCCGAGCAAGCTGATCCTGGTCGTTGCCGCGATGGGATCTCCCACGGTGCGAGGGGCAGTGGAGCCTTCAGGCTAGCCGCGGGTCCACCGGAACCGGCCCGATGGACTAACCCACTCCCCCGGTCGGTTCCAGGGCGGCGTACCCGGGCTTGACCACGTCGTTGATGATCCGCAGGCGCTGGTCGAAGTGCGCGAAGGCCGACTTCATGGCGTTGACCGTGACCCACTGCAGGTCAGCCAGGCCCCACCCGAACGCGTCCACGAGCGCGGCCATCTCGCGCGTCATCGACGTGCCGCTCATCAGCCGGTTGTCGGTGTTCACCGTCACCCGGAACCGCAGCTCGGCCAGCAGCCCGATCGGGTGCTCCGCGATCGAGGGGGCCGCGCCGGTCTGGATGTTCGAGTGGGGGCAGAGCTCCAACGGGATGCGCTTGTCGCGTACGTACTGGGCCAGCCGACCCAGGCGCGGGTGCCCGTCGTCGTCGAAGCTGATGTCGTCGATGATCCGGACGCCGTGACCGAGCCGGTCCGCCCCGCACCACTGGATCGCCTGCCAGATCGACGGGAGCCCGAACGCCTCCCCGGCGTGGATGGTGAAGTGGGCGTTCTCGCGCTGCAGGTACTCGAACGCGTCGAGGTGGCGGGTGGGCGGGTACCCGGCCTCCGCGCCGGCGATGTCGAAGCCGACCACGCCGTCGTCACGGTGCTGGACGGCCAGCTCGGCGATCTCCCGCGACCGGGCCTGGTGGCGCATCGCCGTCAACAGCTGCTTGACGACGATCTTCGTGCTCGACATGCCCTCGTCGAAGCCCTCCTGCACCGCCCGCACGACCTCCTCGAGGGTGAGCCCGCCGGAGAGGTGCTGCTCCGGCGCGTAGCGCACCTCGGCGTAGACCACGCCGTCGGCCGCAAGGTCCTCGACACACTCCCGCGCGACCCGACTGATGTGGTCGGCACGCTGCATCACGGCGACCGTGTGGTCGAAGGTCTCCAGGTAGCGCACCAGCGACCCGCTGTCCGCGGACTCGGTGAACCAGCGACCCAGGGACTCAGCGTCCTGCGCCGGAAGCGGGTGGCCGACCTCGCGCGCGAGCTCGAGCACGGTCGCCGGCCGCAGTCCTCCGTCGAGGTGGTCGTGCAGCAGCACCTTGGGCACAGCCCTGATCACGTCGAGGTCGAGCGAGGTAGGTTCGGACACGTCTTCATCCAACACCCTCAGCGGGTCAGGTCACGAGGAGCGTCGCCCATGCGCGTGTTCAGCACCTTCGAGGAGATCGAAGCCGCCGGCGGCGAGGAGATCGGCACGTCCGAGTGGGTCGAGATCACCCAGGACCGGGTCGACCAGTTCGCCGACGCCACCGGTGACCACCAGTGGATCCACGTCGACGTGGACAAGGCGGCCGCCGGGCCGTTCGGCGGCACCATCGCGCACGGCTACCTGACCCTGTCGATGGTCCCGTGGCTGGGCAGCAAGGTGTTCGGGCTCGAGACGCCGGGTGCGAAGCTGAACTACGGGGTGAACAAGGTCAGGTTCCCGAACCCGGTGAGGGTCGGGTCCAAGGTGCGTGCCAAGGTCAGCGTCGGCGAGGTGACCGACCTCGGGTCCGGCAAGCAGCTCACGCTGAAGTACGTCATCGAGATCGACGGCCAGGACAAGCCGGCGTGCGTCGCCGAGACCGTCGTGCTCCTGCTGGCCGACGCCGCCGGCTGACCCGCTGGTCGCGCCTGCTGGGCAGGCCTGCTGTTGGGACCTACTGTTCAGACTCCCGCGGGGCCGAGCGGCGTCGGGACCGGACGAACCCGGGGCCGGGGTCCAGGGCCACGGGACGCCGAACGGCTTCCCGAGGGACCGTTGCTTGAGCCCTCGAAAGACAGTCACCGCCACCGTACCCCCGCGAGGATGAATCCATGACCTACCAGCTCACCGTGATCTACGAGCACCCTGAGGACCCGGCTGCCTTCGACAGCCACTACGAGGTGACGCATGCCTGCTTGGCCAGGCAGCTGCCGGGCCTGCAGTCCTTCACCGTCTCGAGGCCGGAGCCGGCACCGCGCGAGGAGACTGCCGGCGCCTACCTGGTGGCCGAGCTCCGCTTCGCGGACCGGGCGGCTTTCACCGAAGCGGTGACCAGCGACGCAGGCAGGGCTGTCACCGCGGACCTGGCGAGCTTCGCCACAGCGGGCGCGACCATCCTCGCCGGCGAGGTCACGAGCTACCTCTGAGCTCAACCGATGCGGTCGAGCACGATCGGCCCGGGTTCGTACGCCGTGCCGGCGGGTGCGACGTCGTACCCCCCCTCCAGTGAGGCCAGGGCCCGCTCGAAACGCTCCGGCTCGTCGGTGTGCAAGGTCAGCAGGGGCTCCCCCGCGGTGACCGTGTCGCCGGGCCGTGCGTGCCACTCGACGCCGGCGCCGGCCTGGACCGCAGCACCCTGGCTGGTCCGTCCGGCCCCGAGCCGCCAGGCGGCCATGCCGACCGCCATCGCATCCAGCCGCGTCAGGACGCCCGAGCCGGGTGCGGTGACCACGTGGGTCTCGCGCGCGGTCGGCAACGCCGCCGCCGGGTCTCCCCCCTGGGCCGAGATCATCCGCCGCCACGTGTCCATCGCTCCGCCCGAGGACAGCACCTCCGCCGGGTCGACGTCGGTGCGCCCCGCTCCTTCGAGCATCTCGCGTGCCAGGGCCACCGTGAGCTCGACGACGTCGGCCGGTCCACCGCCCTGCAGGACCTCGACGGACTCGCGGACCTCGAGCGCGTTGCCGGCGGTCCGGCCGAGCGGGGTGGACATGTCGGTGAGCAGCGCGACCGTGTGCACCCCGGCGTCCTGGCCCAGGCCGACCATCGTGGTGGCGAGCTCGCGGGCCAGGGCGAGGTCCTTCATGAACGCGCCGGTCCCGACCTTCACGTCGAGCACCAGCGCGCCGGTGCCCTCGGCGATCTTCTTGCTCATGATCGAGGAGGCGATCAGCGCGATGGCCTCCACCGTCCCGGTCACGTCGCGCAGCGCGTAGAGCTTCTTGTCCGCAGGCGCCAGCCCGGAGCCCGCTGCGCAGATCACGGCCCCCACGTCCTCGAGCTGCGCGAGCATGGCCTCGTTGGACAGCGCGGCGTTCCAGCCCGGGATCGACTCGAGCTTGTCCAGGGTGCCGCCGGTGTGGCCCAGACCCCGCCCTGAGAGCTGCGGCACGGCGACCCCGCAGGCCGCCACCAGGGGGGCCAGCGGCAGCGTGATCTTGTCACCCACCCCGCCGGTGGAGTGCTTGTCAGCGGTCGGGCGGGACAGTGCGGAGAAGTCCATCCGCTCGCCGCTGGCGATCATCGCGCGGGTCCAGCGTGCGATCTCGCGTCGGTCCATCCCGTTGAGCAGGATCGCCATGGCCAGCGCGGCCATCTGCTCGTCGGCCACCTGGCCCTGGGTGTAGGCGTCGATCACCCAGTCGATCTGGGAGTCGGTGAGCGCCGCGCCGTCCCGCTTGGCGATGATCACCTCGACCGCGTCGTGCACTGCCATCAGACCCCCCTCGAAGTACCGAGCATGACCTTACGGAACCCGCGGAGCACGAACGTGCCCCGGCTCTCCGGCTCCCCCACCAGCCCGAGGTCGGGAGCACGCGCGAACAGCGTCGTCAGCGACTCCACCAGCTCCATCCGCGCGAGCGGCGCGCCGAGGCAGAAGTGCAGGCCGGCGCCGAAGGCCAGGTGCGGGTTCGGGTCCCGGGAGACGTCGAAGGTGTCGGCGTCCACGAACACGGCCGGGTCCCGGTTGGCGGCGCCGAGCAGGGCAGCGATCCGCTGGCCCCTCTCCACCACCACGCCCCCGACCGGGACCGGCTCGGTCGCCGTGCGTTCGAAGAGCTGGAGCGCGGAGTCGAACCGCAGCATCTCCTCGACGGTGAGTGCCGGGTCGTCCCCCGGGCGCAGGCCGTGCGCGAGCAGGGCGACCAGACCGTTGCCGAAGACGTTCACCGACGCCTCGTGGCCGGCGTTGAGCAGGAGCACGACGGCTGCGACGAGCTCGTCGTCGGTCAGGCCCGCGGCCAGCAGATCGGTGGTCAGGTCGGCGGCCGGCTCCGCGCGGCGGCGCTCGAGGTGCTCGCGCACGTGGTCGGCGAACTCCGTGGCCGCAGTCACGGCCGCAGCCACGACCTGCTGCGACGGTGCGGGCTCGTACATCCGCACGATCGCCTGGGACCAGCCCCGCAGCGCGGGCACGTCGGCACCGGAGAGGCCGATCAGCTCGGCGATGACCAGCACGGGCAGCGGCTCGGCGTACTCCCCGATGACGTCGAAGCCCGAGAGGTCGATCTCGTCGAGCAGCGCCTCGGCCAACGCCGTCACCCGCGGGCGCAGGCGCTCGACGTGACCTCGGTTGAACGCTCCGGCGACAGCGCGCCTGAGCCGGGTGTGCTCGGGGGGCTCGTTCTCCATCATCTGGTTGCGGTGCAGCAGGTTGAACGGCTCGAGGTGCTCGGCCGGCTGACGGTCGTGCCAGATCCGGCCGAGCCTGCGGTTGCGCAGCACCGCCGAGCAGGCCGCGTGCGAGAAGGCGAGCCAGGTGCCGCTCTCCTCGTGCCAGGCCACCTCGGCGCGGCCTCGCTCACGGGCGAAGTGCGGGTAGGGCTCAGCGACGACGTCGGCGGCGCCGAGGTCAATCGAGGTCGTGGGGACCGAACGCATCCGGCAGCACCTCGTCCATGCGACGTACGCCGGAGGCGGTGAGCAGCAACAGCCCCGGGCCGCCGTTCTCGATCAGCAGCTGGCGGCACCGCCCGCAGGGCATGATCACCTCGGACCGGCCGTTGACGCAGACCGCGTGGGTCAGGGTCCCGCCGCCGGTGATGTGCAGCTGCGAGACCATCCCGCACTCGGCGCACAGCGCGACGCCGTAGGCGGCGTTCTCGACGTTGCACCCCACGACGACCCGGCCGTCGTCGACGCGCGCGGCGGCTCCGACCGGGAAGGAGGAGTACGGCGCGTAGGCGTGCGTGGCCGCCTCGACGGCCCGGGCCGTGAGCGAGGCCCAGTCGAAGTCCGGACCGCGATCGACGTCGGGACCGGGTCCGGGATCGGGGGACACGCTCATCCCGCGGAGCCCCTGCGGTAGATCTGCCCGTCGGCCGCGGGCATTCGAAGGCGCTGCGAGGCGAGGGCGAGCACCAGCAGGGTCGTGACGTAGGGCGCCATCTGGGTGAACTCGCGGGGGACGGTGTCGGTCGCGAGGTACCAGCCCAGGAAGGCCACCGCGAAGAGGAAGGCTCCGGCTGCCTGCATCCGGGCCTTGCGCAGGGCCTGGACCACCGCGACCGTCAGCAGGAGCAGCGCGATGAACAGCAGCAGCGCGTGGACCGAGATCGTGCCCTGCCGGAACGGGAGCGCCTGGGTGTAGCCGAACAGCGAGGAGCCCATGAACAGACCGGTCGGGCGCCAGTTGCCGAAGATCATCGCGGCGAGGCCGATGTAGCCGCGGCCGTTGGTCTGCCCGACCTGGAACCCCGAGGACGAGACCATCGCCAGGAGCGCGCCGCCGAGGCCGGCGAGTCCGCCGGAGATCACCACGGCGATGATCTTGTAGCGGTAGACGTTGACACCCAGCGACTCGGCTGCCGCGGGAGCCTCGCCGCACGAGCGCAGCCTCAGCCCGAAACGGGTGCGCCACAGCACCCAGAAGCTGCCCACGATGAGCGCCAGGCCGAGCACCACGAGGGTGGACAGGTTCTTGGTGAACATCTCCACCACCGAGGCGAGATCGCTGATCAGGAACCAGTGCTTGCCCTCGAGGGCGTTCGCCGGCTCGGAGATGAAGGCGACGTTGATCTTCCACGGGTCGGGCAGGGGCGGCGACTGGGTGGGCCCGCCGCCCTGGAGGCCGCTGAACCACGCCTCGGCCAGGAACCCGGAGACACCGAGGGCGATGATGTTGATGGCCACGCCGGAGACGATGTGGTCGACCCCGAAGATGACCGTGGCCAGCGCGTGCAGCGCACCGCCGAGCATCCCCAGGACCGTGGCACCGAGCACGCCCGCGACCACCCCGTAGTGGAAGCCGAAGTAGCCGGCACCGAGCGTGCCGAGGATCATCATGCCCTCGAGGCCGATGTTGACCACGCCTGCCCGCTCAGCCCACAGGCCGCCGAGCCCGGCGAGGGCGATCGGCATGGCAGCGGTGAGGGTGACCGCCAGGGTGCCCGACGACGTGAGCTGCTCGGCCCCGCTGATCACGCGGACGAGGCACAGCAGCACGAACCCGCCGGCGAGGTAGGCGACGAACCGCCGACCGCGGGACCGACCTTGGGGTGCCGCGGTCGGAGCGGGGGCCTTCTCGACGCTCTGGCTCATCGCGTCACCTCCTCTGCGGACTCCCCAGGACTGCTCTGCCGGTCGAGCTGGGCCGCCACCTGTGCCTGCTCGAGTCGTGCGCCGTAGCGGCGTACGACCTCGTAGGCGATGACCACCGCCATCACGATCACGCCCTGGGTGACCGCGATGATGTCCGGGGAGATGCCCGCCAGGATGTTCAGCAGCGTCGCCTGCTCGGAGAGGAAGGCGAAGATCAGCGCACCGAACGCGATGCCCACGGGGTGGTTGCGCCCCAGCAGCGCCACGGCGATGCCCGTGAACCCCAGCCCGGTCTGGAACGACGAGCCGTAGTTCAGCGAGTTGGAGAACATCACCGGCAGCCCGACGAGCCCGGCCACCGCTCCGGAGAGGAGCATCGAGAGGACGATCATCTTCTTCACGCTCACACCGCTGGCCACCGCTGCACTCTCCGAGGCACCCGCAGCCCGCAGGTCGAAGCCGAAGCGCGTCCGGTTCAGCAGCACCCAGAAGACGAGGCCGACCACGATGGCGAGGAGCGAGAGTCCGTAGAGCTCGGTGGGACTGTCGCTGAAGATCTTGAAGGTGCCCACGCGGGAGCTCTCGGGGATCTGCTTGGTGTTGGTGGCGTTGCCGGTGTTCACCCCGACCCTGCGGATCATGTAGCCGATCAACGAGCCGGCGATCGCGTTCAGCATGATCGTGGAGATGACCTCGCTGACCCCGCGGGTGGTGCGCAGGAGGCCGGCCAGGCCGGCCCAGAGCGCCCCGGTCACCATGGCCACCACGACCGCGCCCAGGACGTTGAGCGGCCCCGGCAGCCAGGCCTGTCCGGCGAAGGCCCCCGCGGCGAACCCGGCGAGCCGGTACTGGCCCTCGACGCCGATGTTGAACAGGTTCATCCGGAAGCCGATCGCGGCGGCGACGCCCGAGAGGTAGAGGATCGAGGTCTGGTTCAGGATGCTGACCATGTTGCGGTGCCCGGGGACGGAGAACATCACGCTCCAGAACCCACCGAGGTCGTCGCCGCTGATCAGCAGCACCAGGCTGGCGATCAGTGCGGCCACCACGAGGGCGAGCACCGGGCCGGCCACCGGCATCAACAGCCGACGGGTGAGGTTCATGCGGTGCCCTCCGCGCCGGTCATGGCCGATCCCAGCTCCGACGGCGTGACCGTCTGGGGGTCGAAGGTGCCGACCAGGCGCCCGCGCAGCAGCACCCTGATGGAGTCGGAGAGACCGATCAGCTCGTCGAGGTCGGCCGAGATCAGCAGCACGGCGAGGCCGGCACGACGTGCCTGCTTGATGTGGTCCCAGATCTGGGCCTGCGCCCCTACGTCGACGCCGCGGGTCGGGTGGGAGGCCATCAGCAGGATGGGATCACCACTCATCTCACGACCGACGATGAACTTCTGCTGGTTGCCGCCCGACAGCGCCCGAGCGGTCGTGTCGATGCCGGGCGTGCGCACGTCGTACTCCGTGACGATGCGCTCGGTGTCCTCGCGCGCACCGGGTACGTCGAGCCAGCCGCCGCGCTTGACCGAGGGAGCTCGCGTCTGGTGGCCCAGGATGCGGTTCTCCCACAGCGGCGCGTCGAGCAGCAGCCCGTGGCGCTGCCGGTCCTCCGGGATGTAGCCGATGCCCGCCTGGCGGCGCTCGCGGGTGGACCAGCGGGTGATGTCCTGGTCACCGAGCCGCACGCTCCCGGCTCCCGGCTGCCGCATCCCGATCAGGGTCTCGACGAGCTCGGCCTGGCCGTTGCCCTCCACCCCGGCGATTCCGAGGATCTCACCGGCGTGGATGTCGAAGCTGATGTCGGTGAGCTCCGCGCGACCGGCTGCGTCCCTGAGGTCGAGGTCGCTGACCGAGAGCAGCACCCGGTCGGTGACCGTGGACTCCTCGGTTCCGGGCGAGGGCAGCTCGCTCCCGACCATCAGCTCCGCGAGCTTGCGGGCGGTCACGTCCTTGGGCTCGACCGACGCGACGGTGGTGCCGCGCCGCATCACGGTGATGTCGTCGGCGACGTCGAGGACCTCGTCCAGCTTGTGCGAGATGAAGATCAGGGTGTGGCCCTGGTCCTTGAGCTGGTGCAGGTTCTCGAACAGCGCATCGACCTCCTGGGGCACCAGCACCGCGGTCGGCTCGTCGAGGATGATGATCCGTGCGCCCCGGTAGAGCACCTTGAGGATCTCCACGCGCTGCCGCTCCCCGACTCCGAGCGTCTCGACGAGCTCATCGGGGTCGAGGTCGAAGCCGTACTGCCCGGAGAGCTTCAGGATCTCGGCACGGGCGGCGTCACCGATGCCGTGGAGCTGCTCGGCGCCCAGGGTGACGTTCTCCAGCACGCTGAGGTTGTCGGCCAGCATGAAGTGCTGGAAGACCATGCCGATCCCGGCTGCGATCGCGTCCGCGGGAGAGGCGAAGGCGACCTGGCGACCGTCGACGCTGATGGTGCCGTCGTCGGGCTTCTGCACCCCGTAGAGGATCTTCATCAGCGTCGACTTGCCGGCGCCGTTCTCCCCTACCAGCGCGTGGATCGTGCCCTGCCGGATGGCGATGTCGACGTCGTGGTTGGCGATGACGCCGGGAAAGCGCTTGCCGATGCCACGGAGCTCGATGGCCAGCCCGGACGATGCGGCGCCGCCGGACGTGCCGGTGGGCGGATCGACGACCGTCGTCACGGCACCTCCTGACGCAAGACTTCGGGAGACTTCAGGGTCCGAGCTCGCCCGAGGGGCTCAGCTGTCCCCAGTGGACCACGACAGATGCCCGGCCGACACGGTAGCGCGTCGGCCGGGCATCAGCTCGTTGTTGCTACTTGACCTTCTTCGGGTCGCTGGGAACGACGATCTCGCCGCTCTTGATCTTCTCTGCGGCGGCGTCGATCTGGTCCTTCACGTCGTCGAGGTAACCACCCGACGTCGCGTAGCCGACGCCGTCGGTCTTGAGGTCGTAGTTCACGAACCCAGGCTTCAGCGTCTTCTCCTTGAACGCCTTGACCTCGTCGAAGACCGCGGTGTCGATGCGCTTGAGCGCCGAGGTCAGGATGTGCGCCTGCTGGTCCTTCGGGGCGGTGAGGTACTGGTCGGAGTCGACCCCGATGGCCCACTTGCCGTCGCCCGCGGCCGTGGCCGCCTGGAAGACGCCCAGCCCCGACTTGCCGGCCGCGTGGAAGACGATGTCAGCACCGCTCTCGAACATCGGCGTCGCAGCGTTCTTGCCACCGGCAGGGTTCTCGTAGGCCGTCTGTGCATCGGCCTGGTCCTGGGTGAGGTACTGGACGTCGATCTTGATGCTGGGGTCGACCGACTTCACGCCGGCCACGTAGCCCGCCTCGAAGGGTCCGATCACGTTGCCCGGGACGCCGCCGACGAAGCCGACGTGCTTGGACTTGGTCTTCAGTGCGGCCGCGACACCGACGAGGTAGGAGCCCTCGTTGGCTGAGAAGACCAGGTCACTCAGGTTCTTCAGCGGAGCCTTGGGGATCGTCGTGCTGTAGCCGTCGATCACGGCGAAGTCGGTGTCCGGGTTCTCGGCGGCCACCGTGGCGGCGGCCGGGGAGTAGAGGTAGCCGATGGCGATGACCGGGTTGTAGCCGCCCTCGGCCAGGGTGCGCAGGCGCTCCGCACGGGTCGTGTCGTTGTCGTCGGTGGAGGCCTTGGCCTCGATGCACGTGGCGTCGAGCTCCTTGACCGCCTTGCTGAGTCCCCGGTAGGCGGAGTCGTTGAAGGACTGGTCGCCACGACCGCCGACGTCGTAGGCGATGCCGACCTTGGGACCACTTCCCTTGGCGCCCTTGCACACGTCGTTGCTGGCCGACTTCGGGCTCGAGCCACTGCCACCGTCGCTGCTACCGCAGCCGGACAGGGCGAGTGCGCCCACCAGTAGTGCTGCTGCGATCTTGCGGAAACTACGCAAGATGCCTCCTCGATCTTGGGGTGCCGTTCCCCGGCACGTGATGCGCGCACACTATGCGAGCACCCGCGTGGCCACTACGCGGCGAGCGACGATCCCGGCAAGTGTTATGCGTCGGTGACCATCGACAGGAGCGCAGCGGAGGCCAGAACGGCGGCTCCGACCGAAATAGCCCTTTCGTCCACTCTGAGGTCACCCTGGTGCAGATCGTACGTCGGGCCGCCGGGCGTCCGGGTGCCCAACCGGGCCATCGCTCCGGGCACGCTCTCGAGGTACCACGCGAAGTCCTCACCGCCGAGGCTCTGGGAGGTGGCGACGTTCCCCATCTCCCCCAGCACCGCCTCGACCGCCCGGCCGAGCAGCGCCGTGGACCGGTGCTCGTTGACCACCGGGGGCACGCCGCGGACGTAGGTGACAGAGGCGCGGACCCCGTAGGGCTCGACGATCTGGTCGACGGTCTCGCGCACCAGCGCCTCCGCGTCCGCCCAGGCGACCGCGTCGAGCATCCGGACGGTGCCACCGGCGCGACCCGTGGCCGGGATGACGTTGAGGGCGGATCCGGAACGCACGATCCCCCACACGACGCTGACCCCTGCCCGGGGATCCAGCCGTCGCGAGAGCACCGCGGGCAGCTCGGTGACCAGCTTGCCGAGCGCGAAGGTCAGGTCCTCGGTCAGGTGCGGCCGTGACGTGTGCCCGCCCCGGCCTGCCAGCAGCACGTCCAGCGAGTCGGCCGCTCCGGTGAGGGGTCCCTCCCTGAGGCCGACCGTGCCGACGTCGATGCCCGGATCGGCGTGCAGCCCGAAGATGCGCGAGACGCCGTCGAGACAACCGGCCTCGATCGACATCAGCGCGCCGCCGGGCATGATCTCCTCGGCGGGCTGGAAGACCAGACGCACCCGTCCGGGCAGCTCGTCACCGAGCGTCGCCAGGGCGAGACCGGCACCGAGCAGGGCCGCGGAGTGCAGGTCGTGGCCACACGCGTGGGCGACCCCAGGCACGGTGCTGGCCCAGGGATCGTCGGTGCGGTCCTCGACCGGGAGCGCGTCGAGATCGGCCCGCAGGGCCACCAGCGGCCCGGGGCCGGAGCCGATGTCGACCACGAGACCGTTGCGGGGCAGCGGCCGAGCGGTCAGCCCCGCCTCGTCGAACCTCTTGGCGACGAGGGCGGAGGTGCGCTCCTCGGCCCAGGAGAGCTCCGGGTGGGCGTGCAGGTCGCGGCGGAACTCGATCAGCTCGGGGGCGAGCCGGTCGACCTCAGCCTGGGCCCGACGGAGGAAGTTGGAGGACACAACCGGCCACGTTACCGGGCCGGCACGGCGCCGCGAACGCTGATGGCCTTTCCCGACAATGTAGGTGTGTCGGTGCAAGGAAGGTCTCGGAGAGGTGGAGCAGTGGCGTCAAGCGGAGAGCTCGTCCGTAGATCGGTGAGCGAACCCCGGTGCTTCGAGGAGCTGGTGACCCTGCACGGCCCCCAGGTGCACGCCTATCTGGCCAGGCGCGCCCCGGCGGCCGCCGACGACCTGAGCGGCGAGGTCTGGCTGGTGGCCTTCGAGCGCCGCAGCCGCTACGACCCGGAGCTCGGAGTGGTCGTCGGCTGGCTCTTCGGCATCGCCCGCAACGTGCTGCTGGCCCACTACCGCCGCGAGCGCAGCCGCCAGCACCAGCAGCTGCCCACCTGGCAGGAGGGATCCCTCGACGAGTGGGCCCAGGTCGACGCCCGGCTGGACGCCGCACAGACGGCCCCGGAGCTGCGTGCGGCCCTGCGGGTCCTGAGTGCCGAGGACCGCGAGGTGCTGCTGCTGGTGGCCTGGGAGCAGCTCACCCCCAGCGAGGCAGCACGCGTGCTCGACATCCCGGCCGGCACCGCCCGGTCACGGCTGCACCGCGCCCGCGCCAGCCTCTCCAGCTCCCTCTCCCCTTCTCTGGCCGGGCGCCTGCAGCCCGCCCATCCGGTCTCCCGCCCTGCTCCACATCCGCTCGACACACCCTTGGAGGACTCATGAGCACCCCCACCCTCGACGACCACGTGTGGGCCGAGCTGGAGGCCGCGGGTCGAGTGCCGGCGCCACCCGAGCAGGTGCTGCTGGACACCCGGGTCGCGTTGCGGCGCGCGGCCACGACCGAGACGCTGCGCCGCGACGTGGTGCGGATCCGGAGCAGGCGGCGCCTGTGGGCTCGTACGGCGGTCGGCGTGGTCGCCGCCGCAGCCGTGGCGGCGACCGTGGGCGTCGTGGACCTGGGCGGCACACCGGCCCCGAGCGCCGCGGCCGCGTCGGTGTTGACCCGGGCGGCTGCCGAGCTCGACGCGCTGCCCCCTCCAGGGCCGGGTCAGTACCTCACGGTGCGCACGGTCACGATCCGCGGGAATGCCGACGGCAGCGCACCGTCGTCCGATGAGGTGACCGAGACCTGGTTGCCCACCATGGACACCCCCGGCATGGAACGCGTCACCCTTTCCTCCGGGGCGGCGACGGACGCCCTGCTGCTGCCGCTCTCGCGAAGCTCGGAGTCGGGAGGTGAGCGCAGGAGCCTCTACGCCACCCACCCGAGCGATCCCGTCCGGCTCCTCTCCGCGCTGCGGCAGCTGGCCCGCGCCGAGGGCGACGGTGCCAGTGACGGCACCGCGAGCGTGTGGCAGACCGCGTTCGGTGTGGTCTCCGACAACAGCGCCCCGGTCGAGCTGAAGTCGGACGTGCTGCGCGCGGTCGCCCGGCTGGACGGGGTGGCGGTCGTGGCCCGCTCGATCCGGGTCGGCGACCGGCGCGGGGAGGCCGTCGGTCTCAGCGACCAGCCGCACGCGACGTGGCTGGTCTTCGACAAGACCTCGCACGACTACCTCGGCGTCGTCGGTCATCCCGCGACCGGCGGGACGTGGACCATGACGACGACCTACGGCTTCGCCGACGGCGCGCCCTGGACCCGACGGCTGGAGCGACTGGGCCGGCTCTACGACTCGCCGGTGCCTTCGTCGTAGGCGGCGAGCAGCCGGTCGGCGGCGAGCGGCGCCGTGAGCTCCCCGGCCAGCAGCTCACGGCGTACGTCGTCACGGATGGCGCGCACACCGGGCGAGCGCCGCAGCCTCTGGGCGAGCTCGTCGCGCACGAGTGCCCAGGTGAACTCCAGCTGCTGCTCGGCCCGCTTCTGCGCCAGCCCGTCCTCGCCCATCGACGCACGGTGCGCCTGCACGCGCTCCCAGACCGTGTCGACGTCGGTCCCGTGCAGGCCCGAGCAGGTCAGGACCGGCGGCACCCAGCCCTCGCCCGAGGAGTGCACCAGCCGAAGCGCCCCGGCCAGCTCCTTGGCGGCCGACCTCGCCTCGTCGAGGCGGTCGCCGTCGGCCTTGTTGACCGCGATCACGTCGGCGATCTCGAGGATCCCCTTCTTGATGCCCTGGAGCTGGTCCCCGGTGCGCGCGATGGTGAGGAACAAGAAGGTGTCGACCATGCCCGCGACCGTCACCTCGGACTGGCCGACGCCGACCGTCTCGACGAGGATCACGTCGTGGCCCGCGGCCTCGAGCACGACCATGGCCTGCGTGGTGGCGCGGGCGACGCCGCCCAGGGTGCCCGCCGTCGGGGAGGGACGGATGTAGGCGTGCGGGTCGGCCGCGAGCTGCGGCATCCGGGTCTTGTCACCCAGCACCGAGCCTCCGGTGCGGGTGGAGGACGGGTCGACCGCCAGCACGCCCACGCTGTGGCCCTGCGCGGTGAGGCGCTCCCCCAGCGTCTCGATGAACGTCGACTTGCCCACGCCGGGCACCCCGGAGATCCCCACCCGGACGGCGAGCTCGCCGGGCGCACGTGCGGTGAGCTCGGCAAGCAGCTCGCGTGCCGCAGCCTGGTGGTCCGGGCGACCTGACTCCACGAGGGTGATCGCTCGCGCGACCGACACGCGCCGACCTGCCAGGACCCCCTCCAGGAGCTCTCCGAGGTCGAGGGGCCGACTCTCCTTCGCCATCAGGTGGACGGGTGGCCGAGCTGCGTGGCGAGCTTGTCCAGCAGGTCGATCGCGGCGTCGGCGATGACGGTGCCGGGTGGGAACACCGCAGCGGCACCCATCTCGAGCAGCGTGGGGACGTCGTCCGGGGGGATCACGCCACCGACCACGACCATCACGTCCCCCGCGCCGAGCTCGGCCAGGGACTCCTGCAGCGCGGGGACCAGGGTGAGGTGCCCGGCGGCCAGGGAGTTCACGCCGACGATGTGCACGTCCGCGTCGACCGCCTGCTGAGCCACTTCCTCGGGCGTGGAGAACAGCGGGCCCACGTCGACGTCGAAGCCCATGTCCGCAAAGGCCGTGACGATCACCTTCTGGCCCCGGTCGTGGCCGTCCTGGCCCATCTTGGCGACCAGGATGCGGGGCCGGCGCCCCTCGTCCTCGGCGAACTTCTCCGTCGCTGCCAGCACCTTCGCCAGGCCCTCGCTCGACCCGGACTCGCGCTTGTACACACCCGAGATCGTACGGATCACCGCGCGGTGCCGTCCGTAGACCTTCTCCAGCGCCTCGGAGATCTCCCCGACGGACGCCTTGGCGTGCGCCGCGTCCACGGCGAGCGCGAGCAGGTTGCCCTCCAGCGAGCCGTGCACGTGGCCGTCCTCGGCGGATCGGGTGAGCGCGTGCAGGGTGCGCTCGACCTGGGCGTCGTCGCGTTCCTCGCGGAGCCGTTCGAGCTTGGCGAGCTGCTGCTTGTAGACGCTGGCGTTGTCGACCTTGAGCACCTCGAGGGCGTCCTCGTCGGCGAGCCGGTAGGTGTTCACCCCGACCAGCTTCTGGGCCCCCGAGTCGAGCCGCGCCTGGGTGCGGGCCGCCGCCTCCTCGATGCGCATCTTCGGCAGACCCTGCTCGATCGCCTTGGCCATCCCGCCGGCCTTCTCGGCCTCCTGGATGTGTGCCCAGGCACGCTCGGCGAGGTCGTGGGTGAGCCGCTCGACGTAGTAGGACCCGGCCCAGGGGTCGATCGTGCCCGTCGTCCCCGACTCCTGCTGGAGCAGCAGCTGGGTGTTGCGCGCGATCCGCGCCGAGAAGTCCGTCGGCAGGGCGATCGCCTCGTCGAGCGCGTTGGTGTGCAACGACTGCGTGTGCCCCTGGGTCGCGGCCATCGCCTCGATGCAGGTGCGCTGCACGTTGTTGAAGACGTCCTGAGCGGTGAGCGACCAGCCGGAGGTCTGGCAGTGCGTGCGCAGCGAGAGCGACTTGGGGTTCTGCGGCTCGAACTGGCTGACCAGCCGGGCCCAGAGAGCCCGGGCCGCACGCAGCTTGGCGACCTCCATGAAGAAGTTCATCCCGACGGCCCAGAAGAAGCTGAGCCGTGGGGCGAACTCGTCGATCGTCAGGCCCGCGTCGAGGCCGGCGCGGATGTACTCCACTCCGTCGGCGAGGGTGTAGGCGAGCTCGAGGTCGGCCGTGGCCCCGGCCTCCTGGATGTGGTAGCCGGAGATCGAGATCGAGTTGAACCGAGGCATCTTCTGCGCGGTGTAGCCGAAGATGTCGCTGATGATCCGCATGCTCGGCTGGGGCGGGTAGATGTAGGTGTTGCGGACCATGAACTCCTTGAGGATGTCGTTCTGGATCGTCCCCGTGAGCTGTTCCGGCTTCACCCCCTGCTCCTCGGCCGCGGCGATGTAGAGCGCCAGCACGGGCAGGACGGCGCCGTTCATGGTCATCGACACCGACATCTCGTCCAGGGGGATCCCCTCGAAGAGCGTGCGGGCGTCGTAGATCGAGTCGATCGCCACACCGGCCATGCCGACGTCGCCCCTGACCCGCGGGTGGTCGGAGTCGTAGCCGCGGTGGGTCGCCAGGTCGAAGGCGACGCTGAGCCCCTTCTGACCGGCCGCCAGGTTGCGGCGGTAGAACGCGTTGGACTCCTCGGCGGTGGAGAAGCCGGCGTACTGACGCACCGTCCACGGCTGGGTCGTGTACATCGTCGGGTAGGGGCCGCGCAGGAACGGCGCCAGACCGGGGTAGGTGTCGAGCGCGTCGAGACCCTCCAGGTGCTCCGGGCCGTAGGTGGGCAGGATGCCGATGCCTTCGGGCGACTCCCAGGTCTCGCCCTCGACGGGCTCCTTGGCGGTGACCTCACCGGCGAGCGGCAGGTCGGCGAAGCTGTCCGGGATGCTCATCGGTTCGTCTCCAGCTTCGCCCTCGTCCTGCGCAGGAAGTCGAGCGCGTCCACGCCCACCGCACAGCTGTCGTCGCTCGGTACGTCGTCCCGCTGCCTCCCGGCCAGGATCACCCACCGGGCGCCTGCCTCCCGCAGGGCGGCCACGAGGTCGGAGCCCCACGCGGCGTAGGCCTGGTCCGGTCCGACCAGGCACACGACCGGCTGCTCCGCCGTCCGGCCCGTTGTAGTCGGCGAGCACCGACTCGACGTCGTCGTGCCGACCGGTGTTCACGGTCTCGATGCCGCCGGCAGCGAGCAGGTTGGCCGCGAAGGTGGCTCGTGCCGTGTGAGCCGCGATCGTGCCCATCGTGGCGAGGAAGACCGACTCCGCGGGCGGATCGTCGCGGAGGGCCTCGAATGCCGCACCGTAGGGACGCACGGGGAGTGCGCCGGCGGGGTGGGCTGCCCGCTCGGGCAGGTTCTCGTGCAGGTCGGGGAACTCCGTCAGCCCGGTGATCGGCCTGGTGCGCAGCGCGACCTGCTGGTCCCGCTCGGTCACCACGTCGTCGATCCGGGCGCGCAGGGAGCCGTCCTCGAGCGCGCCGAGCACTCCTCCCGCGCCCTCGATGCGGCCGAGCTCGCTCCAGCCGGCGACAGCCAGGTCGTCGGTGAGCTTCTCGACCGCGAAGGCGCCACCCGCAGGGTCGGCCACCTTGGCGACGTGCGACTCCTCGACCAGGAGCGTCGAGGTGTTGCGCGCGATGCGCCGGGCGAAGGCGTCGGGAAGGCCGAGGCGGACGTCGAAGGGCAGCACGGTCACGGCGTCCGCCCCGCCCACACCGGCCGCGAACGCGGCGACGCAGGTGCGCAGCATGTTCACCCACGGGTCGTACTTGGTCATCATCGGCCGCGACGTGACGGCGTGCAGCGTCATGCTCCGAGAGTCCTCGGAGGCACCGCTGAGCTCCAGCATCCGAGCCCACATCCGGCGCACGGCGCGGAGCTTCGCGATCGTCACGAACTGCTCGTCGCTGGCCGAGAGCCGGAACTCCATCAGCCGGGCCGCCTCGTCGACCTCGACACCGGCTGCGTCGAGGGCTCGCAGGTAGTGCGCGCCCAGGGCCAGCGCATAGCCGAGCTCCTGGACGTCGGACGCGCCGAGGTCGTGCACCGCGGTCCCGTCCACCACCAGGGCACGACATCCGAGCTCCTGGGCGATGCGCGTCGCCTCGGCGACCACACCTGCGTCGGCCCCGACCCCGACCTCGGCCTCGGCAAAGCCCCGCACCGATGCTCCTACCGGATCGACCCCGAGATTGGTCCCCGCGGCGACCCGACCCCCGGACGCCAGGTCGGCGAGCTCACGCGCAGCTGCCAGCGGCTCCGAGGGAGCATCCAGCACGACCGGGGCGACGTCGAGGAGCACCTTGTCGAGGACAGCGCCCAGGTCGGAGACAGCGATGCCCGAGCCCCCGACCTGGAGCCACAGCGAGCGTGCGCCGTTCTCGAGGTCCGTGAGGGCAGCGGCGCTCGAGTCGGCCGCCTCCGGGTCGGCTACGTGCACCCGTACGTCCCACCCGTCGCCGCGGGGCGGCGGCCGGACCGGGTCGGGGAGGTCCGCCACCAGGGCCGGTGTGCCGAGCGGAGTGATGACGATGCCGTCCAGGGTCACCCGCGAGAGCTCGGCCCAGACTGCGTCGGCAGGGTCGTCGTCGCCCAGCCGTCCGGTCTTGCGGAGGACCGCGGCTGCAGCCTCCTCCCACTGCGTCACGTCGTGCGGCTCCCCGACGTCGAGGGCGAGGTGCGCGTCGGTGCTCATGGGCGAAGGATAGGGACCGTCGTCGTGGCGCGACCAGCGACTGTGAAAAAGCCGACTTAGGCTCCTCCCATGATTCTGGGCGAAGGACTCGACCTGCGGCTCCCCGTCCGGCTCGACCGGCAGCGCTGGCTGGAGCTCTCGCAGGACGCTGACCAGCTGCGTTTCGGCTCCCCTGCCTTCGTCCCGATCCCGTCGTCGGTCGAGGACCTCGACGCGAAGATCGACGAGGCGGCGGAGCGCTACGCCGAGCACCGGCCCGGTGTCTTCGCGGTCGTCCACAGCGAGATGCCGGACCATCTCCTCGGCGTCATCTCCTGGCGCTGGGACGTCCCGACCCCGCTCCTGGTGAGCGACATCGGGTACTCCGTGCATCCCGATGCCCGCGGCCAGGGCGTGGCCAGCCGGGCGACCCGCACCTTCGTGCGGTGGCTCACCGTGGACGAGGACGGCCCCGGGATGGCCCGGGTGCAGCTCGACCACAGCGTGGAGAATCCCGCCTCGTGCCGGGTGGCCCTCGCGGGCGGCTTCGCCCAGGAGGGGGTACGCCGCGCGTTCCTCCCGCTGCGCGACGCCGAGGTCTCCGGCGGCGTACGCCGTCACGACGTGTGCCTGCACGGGTTCGTCCCGACGCCAGGATCATGAGCTCGGTCGCTGCCGTTCATCCGGGCTCCACCCGCTGGTCACGAAGGGGTCACCGGACCCCCCGAGAGTTGCCCCATGCGCATCGCACTCGTGACCGAGCAGTTCGCGCCCAGCACGGCCCCCGCCGCGCACGTCACCCGGGAGGTCGTGACACGCCTGACCCGGGACGGCCACGACGTGGTCGTGTTCGCCGGTGGCCGAGGGCAGTCGTCCTTCGGCGGCGCCCGGCTGTTCTGGGCGAGCCGGATGACGCCGGTCTCGGCCATCCGTGAGGCCCTGGCGCTGTCCCGGCCCGACGTGTGCCACCTGGTCGACCCGCACCGGCTCGGCATGAAGGTGGCCGAGGCGGCCGAACGGCTGGGCGTGCCGACCGTCACCCTGCACCCGAGGACCTGGGGACCCGGCGTCGACCTCGCCGACCACCACCCCGGACTGCGCGACCAGGCCCTCCACGACCGCTGGGCACGGGTCAACTCCATCGACGGCGGTCGCCTCGTGGTGGGCTACGTCGGTCCGCTCGACCGGGCCAAGGTGACCAACCGGCTCAGCCGGGTCGCCCGACTGCCGGGTGTGCGTCTCGTGGTGCTCGGGGACGGCCCCGGTGCCGCTGGTCTGCGGGCGGCAGGCGCCAAGGTGGTCCCGCACGCCACCGGGGTGGAACGGGCCCGCTGCGTGGCGTCCTTCGACGTGCTCCTCCAGGCACGCAAGAAGGAGCTCTTCGCGCCGGCGGTCCACGAGGCCCTCGCCAGCGGTGTTCCGGTGGTGGCCTACGACAGCGGAAGCTCGGCCGATGTCGTCCGCCACGCGCACAACGGACTGCTGGTGCCCACGGACCTGGGCGGCAAGACCTTCGCGCGTGCGGTGGCCCGGCTCGCCGCGGACCCCGACCTGCGCTCCGCGCTGGCGACCCAGGCACGCCCGTCGGTGGCTCACCGGAGCTGGGACGACGCGATCGGTGAGCTCGTCGAGCTGCACTATCCGACGGCTGGCGGCTCCCAGCGGACCGCGACCAGCTGAGCCTCGTCGAGCGCGGCCTGGACCGGCGCACGAACGGGCTCGGCTGCAAAGCAGGGACACGGGCCGACATGTCCCACTACGGTTCCTCCACCGGGTCGCCGTAGGAGGTCGCATGGGACACAGGTGGCGAAGCCACGTCGTGGTGGCTTGCGCACTCGTGGTGTCGGTCGTCGGGACCGCGCCGGGTGCCGGCGCAGCCTCGCGCTCACCTGGCGTGGCCGAAGCCCAGAAGAGGCTGAACGCCCTGCACTGCGACGCCGGACCGGCCGACGGCCGGCTCGGCCGGTGGACCAGGTCGTCGGTGATCCGCTTCCAGTCGCGCCACGGGCTGCGGCAGACCGGGCGGCTCGACCCTGGCACCCGCCAACGGCTGAGTGCGCCGACCGCTGCCCGGTGCGACGTCCGTCCTGTCCCGAGTCGCACCGGCACCGGTCGCCGGATCGTGATCAGCCAGGTGCAGAACTGGGTGTGGCTGGTGGGCGCGGACGGCCGATCGGTCGCCCAGGGTGGCATCGTGGACAACACCTCGGTGCTGCGTCGCGGCACCTACCGGACCGGCTCCTACTGCGGTCGGGCCGCGCGGGTGAGCCGGAACAGCAGCGGCTCGTTGTGGCTCGACGACTTCGTACGCTTCGCGCCCTGTGGCATCGGGTTCCACCGGATCCCCCGGCTGATGTCCGGCGGGCGCCAGATGCACGCCGACTACCTGCTGGGGACCGACCTGGCCCGTTCGCACGGCTGCATCCGGCTCTCCGCCGCCATGGCCCAGCGGATCTGGGACTTCACTGCCGGCGGCGGGACCGTGGTGCAGGTCCGGTGAGCCGGCCCGTGACGAGCTCCCCGATCCCAGTGACGGTCCCGGTCCCGGTCGGTCCGGCCTCTGCGACTGATCAGTGGTGACATCACTGGTGACACCGCTCCGGCGATACCTGGGCGATCCCGTTGCCACCTGGCGGACGGGTAGCCCGCAGAGCCAGGGGTTCACGCTGCTCGTCCTGCTGTCGGGCGTCGCCCTGTGCTTCGTCGTCTCGGTGGTCGAGTACTCCCTGATGCCCCTGACGAACTACTACGTCTGGCTGCTGCTCGGGATGCTGCTCCTACGATTCCGCCCCCTGCTCGTGCTCGCCGCCCTGACCAGCGCCGCGGCGATCGCGGCCGTGCTGCTCGACCCGCCCATGACACCGGTGCGGATCACCGCCGTGATCACCTGGCTCGTCTCCCTGACGCTCGTGCTGTTCTCCTCCAGCCGGCAGCAGACCGGCCTGCCCGGCCCGGTGAGCGAGGCCATGCTCACCGACCTGCGTGCCCGGCTGCAGTCCCAGGGCACCATTCCCGAGCTCCCCGAGGGCTGGCACTCGCAGTCCGCGATGCGCGCGGCGAGCGGCGTGGGCTACGGCGGCGACTTCCTCGTGGCCAGCCTGCACGAGGATCCGCCCCGGCGACTCGAGCTGATCCTGGTCGACGTCTGCGGCAAGGGCGTGGGTGCAGCCTCGCGCGCGTTGCAGTTCGGCGGCGCGCTCGGCGGCCTGATCGGCGCGTTGCCGCCGCGCGAGATGTTCCTCGCCGCCAACGACTTCCTGCTCCGGCAGCGCTCCGACGAGACCTTCGCGACGGCTGCCCACGTCCTGCTCGACCTGGACAGCGGCGACTACCAGATGATGAGTGCCGGCCACCCTCCGGTGCTGATGTGGTCCGCGGCGAGGGCCGACTGGTCCCTCGACGGCGCCCGCGGCACCGCTCTCGGGGTCACCAGGGACGTCGAGCTGCACACCACCACCGGACGGCTCTACCCGGGTGACGCGCTGTTGTTCTACACCGACGGCATGGTCGAGACCCGCGAGGCCGACCTCGACGACGGTGTGGCCTGGTTGCAGCGAGTGGCCTCGGCGGCCATCGCTCCGGGGTTCGAGGGTGCCGCGCAGCGCATCATCAAGCAGGTCAGTCGCAGCGACGACGACCGCGCCGTCCTCATCCTCGAACGAGCGCCCTAGACCTCGCTGCGGCCGTCGTTGTCCTTGTTGCGCAGCCCGATCTTGCTGCCGAGCCACACGAGCGGGTCGTACTTGCGGTCCACCACGCGCTCCTTCATCGGGATGATCGCGTTGTCGGTGATCTTGATGCCCTCCGGGCAGACCTCGGTGCAGCACTTGGTGATGTTGCACATCCCGAGCCCGGCAGCTCCCTGGGCGAGCTCGCGCCGGTCGTGCGTGTCCAGCGGGTGCATGTCCAGCTCGGCGTACCGGAGGAAGAACCGCGGACCTGCGAACGCCGGCTTGTTCTCCTCGTGGTCGCGTACGACGTGGCAGACGTTCTGGCACAGGAAGCACTCGATGCACTTGCGGAACTCCTGGCCCCGCTCGACGTCGACCTGCGCCATCCGACGCTTGCCGTCCTCGTCGCGCGGCGGCGGCGCGAACGCAGGGAGCTCCTTGGCCTTCTCGTAGTTGAACGAGACGTCGGTGACCAGGTCGCGGATCACCGGGAAGGTCCGCATCGGCGTGACCGTGATCGTCTCCTCCGGCTCGAAGTCCGAGAGCCGGCTCATGCAGAGCAGTCGGGGCTTCCCGTTGATCTCTGCGCTGCACGACCCGCACTTGCCGGCCTTGCAGTTCCAGCGGACCGCCAGGTCGCCGGCCTGCGTGGCCTGGAGACGGTGGATCGCGTCGAGGACGACCTCACCCTCCTCGACGTCGACGTGGTAGTCGCCGAGCTCGCCGCCGTCCCGGTTGCCACGCCACACGCGCAGCTTCAGCTCATAGCCCATGATCGCCTCACCCGTCCTGGTCGTTCACGCGTCGAAGAAGGTCTTGAGCTCGTCGGGCATCACCGGGAGCGGCTGCTCTGTCAGGTCGATCCCGGCACCTGTCGGGTCCAGGCGGAGCACCAGGTTCTTGGCACCCCAGGCCTCGTCCGGTCCCGGGAAGTCGTCGCGGGTGTGACCCCCGCGCGACTCCTGCCGCTCGAGCGCCGCCTTGGCGACGCATTCGGAGACCAGCAGCATGTTGCGCAGGTCGAGCGCGAGGTGCCAGCCGGGGTTGTACTGCCGGTGACCCTCGACCAGGAGGTGCCGGGCACGCTCCTTGAGCTCCTCGATCGAGGCGAGTGAGCGGGTCAGCTCCTCCGCCGTCCTGATGATGCCGACCAGGTCGTTCATGGACTGCTGCAGGTCCTGCTGGATCGTGTAGGGGTTCTCCGTGTGGCCGGACGCACCCCCCTCGAAGGGTTCGAGCGCGTCGGCCTCGGCTGCCTTGACGTGGGACGGGTCCACCGCCGGTCGCTGGTCGGCCAGCCCCGCGGCGTACGCCGCTGCGGACTCGCCCGCCCGACGACCGAAGACCAGCAGGTCCGAGAGCGAGTTGCCACCGAGCCGGTTGGAGCCGTGCATGCCGCCGGAGCACTCGCCGACCGCGTAGAGACCCGTGACCCCGCTGAGCTCGGTGTCAGCGTCCACCTCCACGCCGCCCATCACGTAGTGACAGGTCGGCCCGATCTCCATCGGCTCGGCGGTGATGTCGACGTCGGCGAGCTCCTTGAACTGGTGGTACATCGAGGGCAGCCGGCGACGGATGAACTCCGCGTCGCGACGGGAGGCGATGTCGAGGAAGATGCCGCCGTGCGGTGACCCCCGGCCCGCCTTGATCTCGGAGTTGATGGCGCGGGCGACCTCGTCACGTGGCAGGAGCTCGGGGGGACGACGGTTGTTCTTCTTGTCGTCGTACCAGCGGTCGGCCTCCTCCTCGGTGTCGGCGGTCTCGCTCTTGAAGTACTCCGGGATGTAGTCGAACATGAACCGCTTGCCCTCGGAGTTGCGCAGGATGCCCCCGTCACCGCGCACCGACTCGGTGACGAGCAACCCCTTCACCGAGGGCGGCCACACCATCCCGGTCGGGTGGAACTGCACGAACTCCATGTTGATCAGCGAGGCCCCCGCCCGCAGGGCCAGCGCGTGCCCGTCGCCGGTGTACTCCCACGAGTTCGAGGTCACCTTGAAGGACTTCCCGATGCCCCCGGTGGCGAGGATGACCGACGGCGCGTCGAAGACCACGAACCGTCCGGTCTCGCGCCAGTAGCCGAAGGCACCGGCGATCCGCCCCTGGCCGCCGGGTGTGGCGTCCTTGAGCAGCTCGGTGACCGTGCACTCCATGAACACGTCGATGCCCAGGGCGACGGCCCGCTGCTGCAGCGTGCGGATCATCTCCAGGCCGGTGCGGTCACCGACATGGGCGAGCCGCGCGTAGCGGTGCCCGCCGAAGTCGCGCTGGGAGATCAACCCGTCCTCGGTGCGGTCGAAGAGAGCTCCCCAGTCCTCGAGCTCCTGGACGCGCTCGGGCGCCTCCTGCGCGTGCAGCTGCGCCATCCGCCAGTTGTTGAGCATCTTCCCGCCACGCATGGTGTCGCGGAAGTGCACCTTCCAGTTGTCATCGGGGTAGACGTTGCCCATGGAGGCCGCGATGCCACCCTCGGCCATCACGGTGTGCGCCTTGCCGAGCAGCGACTTGCACACGATCGCCGTGCGGGCGCCCGCGTCGTGGGCGGCGATGGCCGCCCGCAGACCGGCACCACCCGCGCCGACCACGACCACGTCGTAGCTGTGCTGCTCGATGCCGTGCGTCCCGCGGGACTCCTCGGCCGACATCCGGTTGCCCGTCATCGGGTGCCGGTCTTCGCCGACGGCCTCACTCATCAGAAGAACCTCGGGTCGGAGAAGGCGCCGGTGGAGAGCAGCACGACGTAGAGGTCGGCGATGGCGACGGAGAACAGGGACAGCCACGCGTAGCGGGCGTGGTGGGCGTTGTGCCTGGAGACCCAGGTCCACATCCGGTAGCGGACCGGGTGCTTGCTGAAGTGCCGCAACCGTCCACCGACCGCGTGCCGGCACGAGTGGCAGGACAGCGTGTACATCCAGATCAGGTAGACGTTCGCGATGAAGACCAGGGTGCCGAGCCCCATGTGGCCCCACTCCCCCGCCTCGTTGCGGAACGTGAGCACGGTGTCGTAGGTGAGGATCAGCGCGACCAGCACCGCGGCGTACCAGAACCATCGGTGCAGGTTGTTCAGGATCAGGGGCAGCCGGGTCTCGCCGCTGTAGCTCGCGTGCGGCTCCGCGACACCGCAGGCGGGCGGGCTGAGCCAGAAGGAGCGGTAGTAGGCCTTGCGGTAGTAGTAGCAGGTCATCCGGAAGCCCAGCGGGAAGATGAGAATGATCAGCGCTGCGGACAGCGGCCACCACGCGAACGGCTGTCCGAAGTCGGAGCTGCCCTCCACGCAGTCGCCCAGGCAGGGCGAGTAGAACGGGGAGAGGTAGGGCGCGGCGTAGTAGTGAGCGCCCTGGAAGGCCCGGATCGTGGCGTAGACGACGAACGCGCTGAACACCACGAAGGTGGTCAGCGGGTAGAGCCACCAGCGGTCGGTGCGCAGCGTCCTGGCCTCGATGTCCGCCCGAGCCGGACCCCGTACTCCTGCGTCCGTCGACGCCATCGCCACCTCCGCAGCACGTGAAATCCCTCGAGTGATGGAGACCACTCTTGCCACAACGGCGGAGAAAGTGGAAGAGGGCGCGCCCTGATCGGACCGTCCGACGCCCAAGTGAGACCTAGAGCACGGCGTCCCCGGTCCGGGGATATCTCACACGCCCGGGCGACCGGGTCAGGGTGGCCGGGCAGTACGGTGACCGTTGTGGCAACTGCGACTCTCGTCAAGAACAGCAGGTCGACCCGTTCGACCATCGCGCTGAAGATCCTCATGGCCGTCAGCGGCATCGTGTTCGTCGGCTTCGTGCTCCTGCACATGTACGGCAACCTCAAGGCCTTCGCCGGCCACGACGCCTACAACGAGTACGCCGAGCACCTGCGCACGATCGGCGAGCCGATGCTTCCCCGCAGCGGCCTCCTCTGGGTCATCCGCGCGACGCTCATCGTCTCGCTGCTCGTGCACGTCGCCTGCGCGGTGGCGCTGTGGCGTCGGGCCAAGCGCGCCCGGACGACCAAGTACGTCATGAAGAAGAACCGTCACTCCACCTGGGCCTCCCACCTGATGCGTTGGGGCGGCGTGACGCTGCTGCTGTTCATCGTCTGGCACCTGCTGAACTTCACCATCGGCAAGGTCAACGTCACCGGTGGCTCGACCGGCGACCCCTACAACCTGCTCGTCGACTCGTTCAGCACCTGGTGGCTGACCCTGATCTACCTGGTCGCCATGGCCATGCTCGGAGCCCACCTGCACCACGGCATGTGGAGCTCGTTGCAGACGCTCGGTCTCACCAACAACGAGCACTCCCGCACTCGCGCGAAGACGTTCGGCCTCGGCCTCGCCGTCGTCATCGCCGGCGGGTTCTCCCTAGTCCCGATCTTCGTCCTGGCCGGCGTCATCACCAAGTAAGGGGTCAGCCCAGCTCATGACAGACATGCCCGACACCACCACCACCGCCGACCCCTCGCACCAGATGGACAGCGAGCAGGAGACCGACGACGCCGCCGGCTACTACACGCCCGGCGAGCCGATCCGGGACACCAAGGCACCGGGTGGCCCGATCGACGAGCGCTGGGACACCCGGCAGTTCGAGGCCAGGATCGCGAACCCCGCCAACCGTCGACGCCTCTCGGTCATCGTCGTCGGCACCGGGCTGGCCGGAGCCTCGGCTGCCGCCACGCTGGGCGAGGCCGGCTACGTGGTGAAGTCGTTCTGCTACCAGGACTCCCCACGCCGCGCGCACTCGATCGCCGCGCAGGGAGGCATCAACGCCGCCAAGAACTACAAGGGAGACGGAGACTCGGTCTACCGGCTCTTCTACGACACCATCAAGGGCGGTGACTACCGCTCCCGCGAGTCCAACGTCTACCGCCTCGCCCAGGTCAGCCGGAACATCATCGACCAGTGCGTGGCCCAGGGGGTGCCGTTCGCCCGGGAGTACGGCGGCCTGCTCGACAACCGCTCCTTCGGCGGCGTACAGGTCTCGCGCACCTTCTACGCCCGGGGCCAGACCGGTCAGCAGCTCCTCATCGGCGCCTACCAGGCCCTCGAGCGCCAGGTGGCCGCCGGCACCGTGAAGACCTACACCCGCCACGAGATGGTGGAGCTGATCGTCGTGGACGGCCGAGCGCGCGGGATCATCGTGCGCGACCTGGTCACCGGCGAGCTCGAGACCTACTTCGCCGACGTGGTGGTCCTGGCCAGCGGTGGCTACGGCAACGTGTTCTTCCTGTCCACCAACGCGATGGGCTGCAACGTCACCGCGACCTGGCGTGCCCACCGCAAGGGCGCCTACATGGCCAACCCCTGCTACACCCAGATCCACCCCACCTGCATCCCGGTGTCGGGCACGCACCAGTCCAAGCTCACCTTGATGAGCGAGTCGCTGCGCAACGACGGCCGGATCTGGGTGCCCAAGGACGCGAAGGACGCGGACAAGAACCCCCAGGACATCCCCGAGGAGGACCGCGACTACTACCTCGAGCGGATCTACCCCTCGTTCGGCAACCTGGTCCCCCGGGACATCGCCTCGCGGCAGGCCAAGAACATGTGCGACGAGGGACGCGGCGTCGGCCCCGAGGTCGACGGCGTACGCCGCGGTGTCTACCTCGACTTCGCCGAGGCCATCGAGCGCCTCGGTCGCAAGGCGATCGAGGACAAGTACGGCAACCTCTTCGACATGTACGCCCAGATCACCGGCGAGGACCCCTACGCCGTGCCGATGCGGATCTACCCGGCGGTGCACTACGTGATGGGTGGCCTCTGGGTCGACTACGACCTGCAGTCGACGATCCCGGGCCTGTTCGTGACCGGGGAGGCCAACTTCTCCGACCACGGCGCCAACCGCCTCGGCGCGTCCGCGCTGATGCAGGGCCTCGCTGACGGCTACTTCGTGCTCTCGAACACGATCCGGGACTACCTCGCCGACGGCCCGTTCGACAAGATCCCCGAGGACCACCCAGCCGTCGTCGAGGCGCAGCAGTCGGTGCAGTCGCGGATCGACCACTTCATGAACAACAACGGCACCCGCAGCGTGGACTCCTACCACCGTGAGCTCGGCAACATCATGTGGGAGTACTGCGGCATGGAGCGGTCCGAGGACGGCCTGAAGAAGGCCATCGACCTGATCCGGACGCTGCGCGACGACTTCTGGCGCAACGTCAAGGTGCTCGGGAGCCCGGACAGCCTGAACCAGTCCCTCGAGCGAGCGGGCCGTGTCGCCGACTTCTTCGAGCTCGGCGAGCTGATGTGCATCGACGCGCTGGACCGCCGTGAGTCGTGCGGTGGTCACTTCCGCGCCGAGTCCCAGACCGAGGAGGGTGAGGCGCTCCGGCACGACGACCAGTACGCCTACGTCTCCGCGTGGGAGTGGGCCGGGCAGGACGAGAAGCCGGTCCTGCACAAGGAGAACCTGACCTATGAGTTCGTCGAGATGAAGCAGCGGAGCTACAAGTGACCACCCCACGACGTCCTTCCCTCCCCCGCTCTGCTCCTCCGGCGAACACCGCCGCGGGGGCCCCGATCGCTACCAGGTTGGTGCACTGAACATGAAGCTGACCCTGAAGATCTGGCGCCAGCCCGACGCGGCCACCGCGGGTGCCATGCACACCTACGAGGTCGACGAGATCTCGGAGGACATGTCCTTCCTCGAGATGCTCGACGTGCTCAACGAGCGGCTCAACGGCGAGGGTGAGGAGCCGATCGCGTTCGACTCCGACTGCCGTGAGGGCATCTGCGGCATGTGCGGGCTGATGATCAACGGCGAGGCGCACGGCCCGCAGGTGACCACGACCTGCCAGCTGCACATGCGCTCGTTCACCGACGGCGAGACGATCACCATCGAGCCCTGGCGTGCTGACGCGTTCCCGGTGCTCAAGGACCTCTGCGTCGACCGACGCGCCTTCGACCGCATCATCCAGCAGGGTGGCTACATCTCGGTCAACACCGGAGCCGCACCGGACGCGCACGCCACTCCCGTGCCCAAGGACAACGCCGACCGCGCCTTCGACGTGGCGACCTGCATCGGCTGCGGTGCGTGCGTCGCCGCCTGCCCCAACGGGTCGGCCTCGCTGTTCGTCGGCGCGAAGATCACCCACCTCGGCGAGCTCCCGCAGGGGCAGGCGGAGCGCGACACGCGGGTCGTGAACATGGTCGCGCAGCACGACCACGAGGGCTTCGGCGGCTGCACCAACATCGGCGAGTGCACGGCAGCGTGCCCCAAGGGCATCCCGCTCGACGTCATCTCCCAGCTGAACAAGGACCTGAGGACGGCAATCCGGCACGGTCACTGAGAGTCCTGCCGTTCTTGCAAACTGGTGTCTAACGGACATTTAGCCTATATCGTCTCCGAATATGGAGACCCGTCCCGCGCGAGCACTCGTCGCCGCGGGCGTCGCCGCCCTCACGATGTTCGGCACAGGTGCCGTCCCCACGCTCGCCGGCACCGGATCCACCGTCCGGCCTGATCGTCCGAGCACGTCGGCGTCCAGCTCCGTCGCGTCCACCCACGACGTGCTCGCCGGCAAGCGGCACGCCCACAAGCACCGTCACAAGCACCGGATGCGCAAGCACAAGCACCGGCACAGGCACCACGTCCCCAGGCCTCGTACCCGTGGGGTGATGGTCCCGACGAGCGGGCGCTACGCCGGTGCCGTCGACACCGCCGACCGGACAGCAGTCGACAGCGCCTACCGCAGCAGCTTCGCCTCCGGGCTCGCCGTTCCCACCGGCTTCACCGGCGACGAGAGCAGGTGCCAGGCGGGGACCAGCTCCGCGGAGTCCCGGGCCGCGACGCTACGAGCCGTCAACTTCGTCCGGTCGCTGGCCGGGCTCGCGCCGGTGACGTTCTCGACCGAGCTGAACAACCGCTCCCAGCTCTCCGCGCTGATGATGTCGGCGAACCGGGCGCTGAGTCACTCCCCGCCGTCCAGCTGGAAGTGCTACACCAGCGCCGGCGCGGCCAACGCCGGCCGCTCGAACCTGGCCCTCGCCTATCCCGAGCTGACCTCGGCCGGACTGGTCCGCCTCTACACGACCGACCCCGGGTCGAGCAATGCCGCCGCAGGACACCGTCGCTGGCTGCTCAACCCGTTCGCCACCGTGATGGGGACCGGTTCCACCCGGACCGCCAACGCGATGAGTGTGATCGGACCGTCCTCCTCCAGCCGGCCCAACCCCACGTGGGTGGGGTGGCCGAGCGCGGGCTACTTCCCGAACACGCTCGAGCCCGGTGGCCGCTGGTCGCTTTCCTCGGGCAGTCGCGGCGCCAGCTTCGGCAACGCCACGGTGCGCGTCTACCGCGACGGCAAGCCGATCAGCGCGGCCAAGAACCGGGTCGAGAGCGGCTACGGCCAGCCGACACTCGTGTGGCAGATCCCCCCGAGCGAGGCCAGGTCCGGCACCTACCGGGTCCAGGTCAGCGGCATCAAGCTCGGGAGCTCGACGTACGCCACCAGCTACGACGTGAGGATGTTCGCCCCCGGCGGAGGGTGACGCGGGCTCCCCAGAGGGAAGGCTCGGGCCGGCTTCCAGCCCGAGGCGTCGTCGTGCAGGTACATCCACAGCTCGGTGACCTCGAAGGCCGCGTCGAAGTCCTGGAGGTCCCTGAACGCCTGGCGCAGCTGCTCTGCCCGCAGGTGATGGGCCACGGTGACGTGGGGGTGGTAGGGGAACTGCCGGTCGATCGCCAAGGGGCCCTCGAGCACCCCGGCGGCCAGCTGCTCGCACTGGCTGATGCCCTCGACGACGCCGACGAAGACCACCGGCGAGACCGGCGCGAACGTGCCTGTCCCGCGCAGGTGCACCCGGAACGGCTCACCGGTCGCGGCCACCTCGTCGAGGTGCTCGATCACGCGCGGCAGCGCCTCCTCGGGCACGTCATGGGGCGGCAGCAGGGTGATGTGCGTCGGGATGTGACGCGCTGACTCGTCGCCCACCCCGATGCGGTACTGCTGGAGCTGGTCGCCCCACGGCTCGGGCACCGCGACGGAGACTCCGATGGTGGGCACGGGCAGAGACTAACGGGCCACGAACCCGACACGCTCGTAGACGTCGGCCAGGGTCCGCCGAGCCACCGCCCCGGCGGTCTCGGCGCCGGCCCGCAGCACTCGCTGGAGCTCGGCACGATCGTCGAGGAGCTCCAGGGTCCGGTTGCGGAAGGGCGTCACGAAGTCGACCACCACGTCGGCCAGGTCGCCCTTCAGAGCGCCGTACCCCTGCCCGTCGTACGACGTGACGAGGTCCTCGATGCTGCGGTCGGCCAGCGCCGAGTAGATCGTCAGCAGGTTGGCGATGCCGGGCTTCTCCTCGGGGTCGAAGCGGATCTCGGACCCGGAGTCGGTGACCGCCGAGCGGATCTTCTTCGCCGAGACCTTGGGCTCGTCGAGCATCTCCACGATGCCGCCGACGCTGGAGTTCGACTTCGACATCTTGATCGCCGGGTTCTGCAGGTCCATGATCTTCGCGGTCGCCTTGAGGATGTAGGGCTCCGGGAGGCGGAAGGTCTTCTTGTAGCGGTGGTTGAACCGCTGGGCGAGGTCACGGGTCAGCTCGAGGTGCTGGCGCTGGTCCTCGCCCACCGGGACGTACTCCGGCCGGTAGAGCAGCACGTCCGCGGCCATCAGCACCGGGTAGGTGAACAGGCCCACGGAGGCCGCCCCCTCCCCGTCCTTGGCTGACTTGTCCTTGAACTGGGTCATCCGTCGCGCCTCGCCGAAGCCGGTCAGGCAGTTCAGCACCCAGGCCAGCTCGGCGTGCTCGGGCATGTGCGACTGGACGAAGATCGAGGACCGTTCGGGGTCGATGCCCATCGCGATCAGCTGCGCCGCGGCGACCAGGGTGCGGTCGTGCAGCTTCTTCGGCTCCGGGCCCGGCTCGAGCGCGTGCATGTCGGCGATGAAGAAGAACGGCTGGTGGCTCTCCTGCAGGTCGACCCACTGCCGGGTCGCGCCCAGGTAGTTGCCGAAGTGGAACGAGTCGCTGGTCGGCTGGATGCCGGACAGGACGCGCGGGCGCGCGGGAAGGTCAGCCGGGGTCTGCTGGGACATGGCGGTCATTGTTCCAGCACGGACACGGGCGGGCGGACACGGGCAGGCGACACGAGCAGGCGGACTCGGGCAGGCCCGCTCCCCCGCGACCGGTCACAATGACCGCCATGACGCACATCCCCACGCTCAGCGACGGTGCGGTGACCTTGCGAGCCCCCTGCGAGGACGACGTACAGGGATCGGTCGAGCAGTGCCAGGACCCGTTGAGCCGGCAGTGGACGTCCGTCCCGGATCCCTACACGCGCGACGACGCGCGCACCTACCTGCGGCACATCATCCCGGGAGGGTGGGACACCGATCAGGAATGGGGCTTCGTGGTGGAGGCACGCGACCCCGGCGACGTCGCCCGGTTCGCAGGTGCGGTCTCGCTGCGCAACAAGGGCGACGGAAGGGCCGAGATCGCCTACGGGGCGCACCCCTGGGCGCGTGGACGAGGCGTGATGGAGGCCGCCCTGCGGCTGCTGCTCGACTGGGGCTTCGCGGAGCGCGAGCTGGGCACCGTGACCTGGCTGGCACGTCGCGGCAACTGGGCCTCGCGACGACTGGCCTGGAGACTGGGGTTCAGCTACGACGGCACCGTGCGCGAGTGGCTGCCTGCAGGCGACCGGCTGGTCGACGCCTGGGTGGGCACGCTGCTTCGCGGCGAGAAGATGACGCCTCGTGCGCCGTGGTTCGACGAGCCCACGATCGTCGGTGAGCGCGTGGTGCTGCGGGCGACCACCGACGCCGACGTCCCTCGCCTGGTCGAGGCGGCCAACGACCCGGAGATCACGAAGTACAGCAGGAGCATGCGCGAGAACGCGCCGCACGACCAGGCGACCGTGCGCCTGCGCCAGCTCGGGCTGCGCGAGGAGACGGCGCGCGGTGGGGCGGTCCTGTGGACCGTCGCCGACCCACGCACCGACGAGCTGCTCGGCTGGGTGTCTCTCTACGTCGTACACCACGATCAGCAGGCCGAGATCGGCTACTGGACCCACCCCGAGGCGCGCGGTCGCGGGGTCGCGGGCGAGGCCTGCCGGTTGGCGGTGCGTCACGCGTTCGTCGACGCCGAGGACGGTGGCCTGGGGCTGCGTCGGTTGCGGGCGGACGTGGCGGTCGTGAACCTCGCCTCCCAGCGCATCGTCGAAGGGGCCGGGTTCCGTCGTATCGGGATCGAGCGCAGCAGCAGCCTCCTCGGCGACGGCAGCTACGTCGACACCATCCTGTACGACCACCTCGCGACCGATTTCGCGACACGTCTCATCTGAAAGCCTCCAGCCCGCCGACACGTCTCATCTGAAAGCCTCCAGCCCGCCCAGACGTCTCATCTGAAAGCCGCGCCTCTTTCAAGTACGACGCGTCGACGCAGTCTGGGCTTTCAGATGCGACGGGTCGGCGGGGTCTGGGCTTTCAGATGCGACGGGTCGGCGGGGTCTGGGCTTTCAGATGCGACGGGTCGGCGGTGGGGCGGTGGTGCGGCGGTGGAGTGCGGCCGAGAACAGCAGCACCACCAGGCCCGCGGCGGAGAGTGCGGCCCCGACGAGGCTGGTGGCGGGGTACCCGAAGCCGGCGGCCACCACCACCCCACCCAGATAGGCGCCGAGCGCGTTGGCCACGTTGAGCGAGGCGTGGTTCATCGCGGCACCGATCGTCTGCGCGTCGCCCGCCACCTGCATCAGGCGCATCTGGAGGTTCACCACCAGCACCGAGCTGACGGTGCTCAGGGCGAAGGCAGTGAGCAGGCCTGCGACGAAGAACTGCGAGGTCCAGCTGAACAGCACCAGGGTCAGCGCCATCGCCACCGAGGACACGATCAGCGAGCGGAAGATCGACCAGTCGGCAAGGCGTCCGCCCAGCGGCGTACCCACGACCATGCCGGCCCCGAAGACGAGCAGGTACACCGGCACGCGTCCCTCTGCGAGCCCGGCGACGTCGGTGACCGTGGGGGCGATGTAGGTGTACATCGCGAACATCCCACCGAAGCCGATCGCGCCCACGAGCAGCGTCAGCAGCACCTGTGGGTTCTTGAACGCGCGCAGCTCGTTGCGCCCGGTCGCACTCCTGTTCGCAGCCACGCGCGGCACCAGCCACAGCACCAGCGCCGCGGTGATCGCAGCGAGCACCGTCACCAGCCAGTACGCCGAGCGCCAGCCTGCGTGCTGACCCAGCCAGGTGGCCGCGGGGACGCCCGCGATGTTGGCCACGGCCAGCCCGAGCATCACCCGACTCACCGCACGGCCCCGGCGCTCCGGTGGGACCAGGTCGGCCGCGACGAGCGAGGCGACCCCGAAGTACGCCCCGTGCGGGACCCCGGCGAAGAACCGGGCCAGGGTCAGCGAGGTGAACCCGGTGGCGAGCGCACTCGCCGCGTTGCCGAGCAGGAACACCACCATCAGGCCGATCAGGAGCTCGCGACGGGGCAGCCGCGCACCGAAGACGGCGATCAACGGGGCGCCCACCACCACCCCGACGGCGTACGCCGAGATCACGTAGCCCGCCGTGGGGATGGTGACATCCACTCCGGCCGCGAGCTGCGGCAGCAGTCCCATCGAGACGAACTCGGTGGTGCCGATGGCGAAGCCGCCCATGGCCAGCGCAACCAGCGCGAAGCCGATCTGGAGCGGCGAGCCGCGCCGAGCCGACTCGAGCCGGCGGGCGCGCCCGGACAGGACTGCCCCCGTGGCGTCCGTCATCGCTGCGTCGGTCGTGGTCACCCTCCCTCAACGCGGTGACGCCGCCCGGATTCCCGGACGGCGCCACGACCTGGTGTTACCTGGGTCTCAGGGGCCCGTCAGCACGTTCAGGCCAGCGCGGCGATCAGGTCGTTGAACGTCTTCGACGGCCGCATCACCGCGGACGCCTTCTCCGGGTCCGGGCGGTAGTAGCCGCCGACATCCGCCGGCGAGCCCTGCACGCCGATCAGCTCCTCGGCGATGCGGTCCTGGGCCTCCGCGAGCTGGTCGGCCAGGGGTGCGAACGCCTCGGCCAGGGTCGCGTCGTCGGTCTGCTTCGCGATCTCCTGCGCCCAGTAGAGCGCCAGGAAGAAGTGGCTGCCCCGGTTGTCGATCGTGCCGAGCTTGCGACCGGGGGACTTGTTCTCGTCGAGGAAGGTGCCGGTGGCCCTGTCGAGGGTCTCGCCGAGCACCTTCGAGTGAGCGTTGCCGGTGGTGTCGGCGTACTTGCCGAAGCTCTCGGCCAGCGCCAGGAACTCGCCGAGGCTGTCCCAGCGCAGGTAGTTCTCCTTGACCAGCTGCTGCACGTGCTTGGGTGCCGAGCCCCCGGCGCCGGTCTCGAAGAGTCCCCCGCCGTTGATCAGCGGCACGACCGAGAGCATCTTCGCGCTGGTCCCCAGCTCGAGGATCGGGAACAGGTCGGTGAGGTAGTCACGGAGCACGTTGCCGGTCACCGAGATGGTGTCCTCACCCTGGCGGATGCGGTCGATCGAGAACTTGATGGCGTCCTCGGGCTTCATGATCGAGATGTCGAGCCCCTCGGCGTCCCCGACGAGGTCGGCCTGGGGGAGGTACTCCTCGACCTTGGCGATCAGGTTGGCGTCGTGCGCCCTGCTCTCGTCGAGCCAGAACACCGTAGGCGAGCCGGTCGCGCGGGCCCGCGTCACAGCGAGCTTGACCCAGTCACGGATCGGCACGTCCTTGGCCTGGCAGGCGCGCCAGATGTCGCCGGGTGCCACCTCGTGCTCCATCAGCACGTTGTCGTCCTGGTCCACGACGCGGACGGTGCCGGCGGTCGAGATCTCGAAGGTCTTGTCGTGGCTGCCGTACTCCTCAGCCGCGCGGGCCATCAGGCCGACGTTGGCCACCGAGCCCATCGTGGCCGGGTCGTAGGCCCCGTGCTCACGGCAGTCGTCGATGACGACCTGGTAGATCCCGGCGTAGCTGCTGTCGGGGATCACGGCCAGGGTGTCGGCCTCCTCGCCCTTGGTGTCCCACATGTGGCCCGACGTGCGGATCATCGCGGGCATGCTGGCGTCGACGATCACGTCGCTCGGCACGTGCAGGTTGGTGATCCCCTTGCGGTCGTCCACCATCGCGAGCTCGGGACCCTCCTCGAGCCCCTGCTTCACGGCCTCGGCGATGGCCCGGCCCTTCTCACCACCGAGCTTCTCGGCGCCGGAGAGGATGGCGGCCAGCCCGTTGCTGGGGTCGAGGCCGGCCTCGAGGAGCACGTCGCCCTGCTCGGCGAACAGCTTCGGGAAGAAGGCCTGTACGGCGTGGCCGAAGATGATCGGGTCGGAGACCTTCATCATCGTGGCCTTGAGGTGGATCGAGAACAGCACGCCGTCGGCCTTGGCCTGCGCGATCTGCTCCTTGAGGAAGGCCTGCAGGGCTGCGGTGTTCATGAAGGTGCCGTCCACGACCTCGCCGGCCTCGACCAGCACGGAGTCCTTGAGGACCTCGGTGCCCTCGGCCGTGACCAGCTCGATGCGCAGCGTGCCCTCCGACTCGATCACCACCGACTTCTCGTTGGCGCGGAAGTCGTTGCCGCTCATGTGGGCGACGTTCGTCCTCGAGTCAGGACTCCAGGCACCCATCGAGTGCGGGTGCTTGCGGGCGTAGGTCTTCACCGACTCGGGAGCGCGTCGGTCCGAGTTGCCCTCGCGCAGCACCGGGTTCACGGCGCTGCCCTTGACCTTGTCGTAGCGCGAGCGCGCGTCCCGGTCCTCGTCGGACTGGGGGTTGTCCGGGAAGTCAGGGAGGTCGAAGCCCTGTGCCTGCAGCTCGGCGATCGCAGCCTTCAGCTGAGGGATGGAGGCGCTGATGTTGGGCAGCTTGACGATGTTGGCCTCGGGCGTCGTGGCCAGCTCCCCGAGCTCGGCCAGGTCGTCCGCGACCCGCTGGTCCTCCGTCAGCCGGTCGCCGAAGCTCGCCAGGATCCGGGCGGCCAGCGAGATGTCCCGTGTCTCCACGCCGACGCCGGCCTTGCCGGCGAAGGCCTCGATGACCGGTAGGAACGAGTACGTCGCCAGCAACGGTGCCTCGTCGGTCTGGGTGTAGATGATCTTCGACTCGGTCACGTGCGACTCCTGGGAAAAGGTTGCGACGGGCGGATTTATCTTCACGTCAAGATACCG
>CAWFII010000031.1:0-48635 GCA_963815825.1 uncultured Actinomycetota bacterium
AGACGTTGTGCGTCGAGGGCACCAGAGGTGCGGGCGAGCTCGTCCAGCTGATCGCAGAGTACGAGGACGTGGACACGCATCAAGTTGCTCTCCCGGAGCTGAGGACCTTCGACAGCCGCCTCAGGCTAGCCGAGACGCTCGTCGCGCCATGGAACCCAGGCTGTCGCGTGGCTCGCCCATCCGCGCGCTCGCCGGCCGTGGACGCCGGTAGTCCGCCAGGTAGCCCCCAGGGCGGCACCCATGTCGGCAGGCACGAAACCGGTCTGCTCGATCTTCGCCAGCTCGAGAGTGCTGTGCCTGGGCCGGGGTGCCACCTCCTTGCCGCGTGCGTACTCCTCGGTGCTGACCCGGGTGACGTCCTCCGGGTCTCGCCCCAGCCTCTCGAAGACCGAGGCAGCGATGTCGGCCCACGACCCTGCCGGTCCGGTGCAGCTGAGGTTGTAGGTGCCTGGCGTGGCACCGCTGGTCACGAGGTGTCGCGCCGCCCGGGCGATGTCCCCGGCGAAGGTCAGGCGTCCCACCTGGTCGTCCACGACGGATGGGCTGACACCCCTCTCGGCCAGTCCTGCCATCGTCGAGACGAAGTTGCCGCCGCGCCCGATGACCCAGCTCGTCCGCAGGATGTAGTGGTTCGGGACGGAGGCGACCAGGGCGTCTCCGGCCGCCTTGGTCTGTCCGTAGACGCCCAGCGGTGACACGTGCTCGACCTCGTCGTGGGTCTCCGCAACGCCGTCGAAGACGTAGTCGGAGGAGACGTGCACGAGGGTCGACCGGTGTCGCCTGGCGATCTCCGCCAGCCGGGCCACACCGGCGACATTGGTCCTCCAGGCCCGCCGGCGCCCGTCGTCGGTCTCGGCCTCGTCGACCGCCGTGTAGGCGGCGGCGTTGTAGACGACGTCGTGGGTCGCCCAGTCCAACGCGTGCTCGAGGTCGTCGCCCATCAGGTCGAGGTCAGCACGGCCGAGGGCGGTCGCACCGGGGAGGAGCATCCCAGCTCGTGGCCCACCTGGCCCCCGGCACCGAGAATGAGCGGCCGCTTGGCCGGGAACGGTTCGACGTCGGCGAGCCGTGGGTGTGCCCGGTCAGCCTCCGACAGCTCCGCCTCGTCGAGCGGGATCGGCCACTCGATCCCGAGCGTGGGGTCCCCGAGGTTGACGAAGGTGTAGGAGTCACGCGCCGACTGCGACCAGTGGTCGTTGACCAGGTAGGAGTACGCCGTCGCGTCCGCGAGCGTCTGGTAGGAGTTGCCGACCCCGCGAGGCACGAACACCGAGGTCTCCGGGCCGACCTCGAGGGTGAACACCCGTCCGAACGACTCTCCGTCCCGCAGGTCGACCCACGCACCGAAGATGCGCCCGGTGAGGACGGAGACCAGCTTGTCCCAGGGCTCGGCATGGATGCCCCGGGTGGTTCCGCGCCGGTCGTTGAAGGACACGTTGTTCTGCACCGGGCCGAAGTCGGGCAGGCCGAGACCCACCATCTTCTCCCGCTGCCAGTTCTCCTTGAACCAGCCACGGTTGTCGCCGTGCAGGGGCTGGTGCACCACCAGGAGGCCGGGGACGTCGGTCTCCTCGACGCGGGGCTCGACCATCGTCACTGACCGGTCACGGCGTACTTGGCCTCGGTCTCGGACTTGCGGGGGCGCCACCAGTCCTCGTGCTCCCGGTACCAGTCGATGGTGCGAGCCAGTCCGCTCTCGAAGTCGGTGAAGCGCGGCGTCCACGCGAGCTCCTCGCGCAGCCTGGAGGAGTCGATGGCGTAGCGCATGTCGTGGCCGCTGCGATCGGTGACGTGGTCGAAGTCGTCCTCGTCGCGACCCATCAACCGCAGCAGAGTCTGCACGACCTCCAGGTTGTTGCGCTCCCCGTCGGCGCCGATCAGGTAGGTCTGACCCAGCTCTCCTCGCTCGATGATCCGCAGGACCGCAGAGCTGTGGTCCTCCACGTGGATCCAGTCGCGCACGTTGAGTCCGGCGCCGTAGAGCCGGGGTCGGATGCCGTCGAGCAGGTTGGTGACCTGGCGCGGGATGAACTTCTCGATGTGCTGGTAGGGCCCGTAGTTGTTGGAGCAGTTGCTGATGGTCGCTCGTACGCCGAAGGAGCGCACCCACGCCCGGACGAGCAGGTCGGACGCCGCCTTGGTCGCGGAGTAGGGGCTCGACGGGTTGTAGGGGGTGGACTCGGTGAACCGCTCGGGGTCGTCGAGGTCGAGGTCGCCGTAGACCTCGTCGGTCGAGATGTGGTGGAAGCGGAGGTCGTGTGCTCGCACCGCCTCCAGCAGCGTGAAGGTCCCCATGACGTTGGTGTGCAGGAACGGCGACGGATCGCTGAGGGAGTTGTCGTTGTGCGACTCCGCGGCGAAGTGCACCAGGACGCCGTCGTCCGCCGCCAGCCGCGAGGCCAGGCGCTGCACCAGCGCCGCATCGGCCACGTCACCCTCGACGAACTCGAGGCGGTCGGACGGGAGGCCCTCGAGCGTGCGTCGGTCACCGGCATAGGTGAGCTTGTCGAGCACGACCACACTCGCGGCGCCGTTCTCGAGGACGTGACGCACGAAGTTCGAGCCGATGAACCCTGCGCCACCGGTGACCAGGAAGTGGGAAGGCATGGCGCCTAGGCTAGCCGTACCGGAGGCGGGGAGTCGGGCGCCCGACCTCATCGCCGGACCCTCGACCACAGGGCCGAACGGTCCGCCAGGACGGCCGGAAGCACGCAGGCCAGCGAGATCACGACCGGCACGTAGACGAAGAGGTATCGGGACCGTCCCTGGAAGAGCAGCGTGAACGCCGCGATGCCGAGGACCGAGAGAGCGAGCAGGCCGAGCTCCCACCGCCACCTGGCGCGCAGGAGGCGGAGGCCGGTGGTCAGGAGCAGCGCGAGCCAGATCGCCTCGGAGAGAGCCGCACGGTCACCGTAGGGAGACCCGTCGGGACGGTTCCAGCTCGCGGCGAAGTCGGTGAGCCTTCCCTGGGCGATCCTCGGTTCCGCACCGTCGATGCCTTCGCTCCAGGCCCAGAACATCGCGTCGCCCCAGTTCCAGACGGACTTGTCCCAGAGGAGGCGCAGGTAGCCCCCGACGCCGAGCTCGCCGAGACGGGTCTGCAGTCCGCTCGCCGCGTAGGTCTTGGCCTGCTCAGTGGTCATCGCCGAGGTGTCACGGACGATGTCACCGTCGTAGGCCCCGAAGCGGGGGTGACCCGCAACCGAGTGCTGGGTGGTCCCCATGTAGACGTACAACAGCGCCGGTGCGGCGCGGGAGCTGTCGATCTGCGCGGCGGGCACCCCTGCCATCGGTGGGATCACGTGGCCGGCGACGACCGTGCCTGCCAGGAACAGACCCAGACCGCCCACGAGCCCCGCCGCCGCGGCGCGCCTCCGCCCCGACGCCGATCGCGGAGGACATCGCGAGGATCGACGTGACCCCGATCGCGACGACGCTGACCACGGGGGTCGCCTTGATCTCGTAGGCGACGAGCAGGCAGAGGGCGGCCAGCACCACCAGCACTGCTCGTCCAGCGACGGAGCTGCGCCGGGTGCTGCCGACGACGAGAGCGGTGCCCCCCACCACGAACGGAGTCGCGACGACGTCGGTGTACGCCACCGTCATCCACGGCGAGAGCCCGACGAGGAACAGCACCAGCAGCTGGGCGGCCACGGCTGCCTCGCGCGAACGCAGCATCGAGACCAACCAGTAGGTGGCCTGCAGGGTGACCGCGAGGCACAGACCGTTCAGGACGATGAAGACGGTGAGGTAGTCCAGGCCCACGGTCCGGCCCACCGCGTCGCACAGGTTGTCGAGCGCGAGCAGAGGGAGGTTGTTCGGGTACCGCGAGAGATATCCGAGCTGGTAGGCGGTGACCTCCTGCCCGAGAGAGAGCTGCCGGGAGATGCCGGCGACGACCCGTGCGTCCCAGCCGAACTCGTAGCGCAGGGAGAGCGCCAGCCCGGTCGCGAGCACACTTCCGACGCCGGCGATCAGCAGTCCGAGCATGGGCGCGCGACCTGCGCGGTGCGCGAGGCGACGGAACCAGCCCAGGCGCGCGATGACGACGAGGACCACCGTGACCACGGCGAGCCAGAACAGGACGTGTCCGCGGGCGTAGGCGATGGTGGGCTGGCGTGGGCTCACCACCACGGCCACGGGGACCACCACTGCGAAGATGCCGGTCAGGCGCAGGATCAGGGTTCCGAACCGCTGCACGCCACGACCACCCTTCACCACCCATCGGGCCCGAACCGGTCCGGCGCCGGACCGGACCGGACCCCGGCCAGACACTACCGACGCTGCGGGCTCCTCCGGCCCCGGCGACATAGGATGTCGGCCATGGGTTTGCAGCTCTCGGTGGTGGTCCCGATGTTCAACGAGGAGCAGGCCCTCCCCCTCCTCGTCGCCCGGCTGCGTCCGGTCCTCGACTCCATCGGCTGCTCCTACGAGGTCGTCGCCGTCGACGACGGGTCGAGCGACCTGACCGCCGCGCTGATCCAGAAGGAGCTCCGGACCTGGCCCGAGCTCCGGTCCGTGCGGCTTCGTGCCAACTCCGGCCACCAGGCGGCCATCTCGGCCGGGTTGGCGCGGGCCCGCGGTGCCTACGTGGTGACCATCGACGCGGACCTGCAGGATCCCCCGGAGCTGATCCCGGCCATGCTCCGGACCGCTCTGAACGACGAGGTCGACGTCGTCTACGGCGTGCGGAACGACCGCACCAGCGACTCGTGGTTCAAGCGGTGGAGCGCAGGGCTGTTCTACGAGCTCATCCGCCGCGCCACCGGGACCGAGGCCGCCACCCATGCCGGGGACTTCCGGCTGATGTCGCGGGCCACCGTGGACGCGGTCAACCAGCTGCCGGAGAACAACCGGGTGCTGCGTTTCGTGGTGCCGGCTCTGGGATTCCCCTCGGCAAGCCTCGACTACAAGCGCGACGAGCGCTCCGCAGGGGTCTCGAAGTACTCGCTGAGGAAGATGCTGACTCTCTCGATCGACTCCTTCACCGGTTTCTCCACGACTCCGCTGCGCGTCGCGACCGGGTTGGGGATGGGCGGAGCGCTCGCTGCGCTCCTGTTCGGGGCCTACGTCGTGGTCAACAAGATCGTGGGCAACCCCACGGCAGGGTGGGCCTCGACGGTGGTGATCGTCGTCGCCATGGGGGCGACCCAGCTGCTCTGCCTCGGGATACTCGGGGAGTACGTCGGCCGCATGTACTCGCAGCTCCAGGGCCGCCCCGCCTACTTCGTCGCCCACGACTCGCTCACCCACGCCACGGGCTCCGCCGAGCACGCCGTCGACACGGCTCCGGCGCCCACCGGTGCCGTTCCCTAGGCGGCGGTCGCGGCCGCAGCCGGAGTGGTGCAGCGCCAGGCCCTAGCATGGCATGCCATGCGCGGAATCATCCTCGCCGGCGGCGCCGGCTCTCGTCTCCACCCGATCACCCTCGGACCGAGCAAGCAGCTGCTGCCCGTCTACGACAAGCCGATGATCTACTACCCGCTGTCGACGCTGATGCTCGCCGGGATCCGGGACATCCTGGTGATCACGACCCCACACGACGCAGCAGGCTTCCAGCGCCTCCTGGGGGACGGCTCCCAGTTCGGCGTCAACATCTCGCACGTCGAGCAGCCCAGTCCGGACGGTCTCGCGCAGGCGTTCATCCTCGGCGACCAGCACATCGGCGACTCCTCGGTCGCGCTGGTCCTGGGCGACAACATCTTCCACGGGAGCGGGCTCGGCACCCAGCTGCGACGGTTCGCCGACGTCGACGGCGGCGCCGTCTTCGGCTACCGGGTCGCCGACCCGACGGCCTACGGCGTGGTGGAGTTCGACAGCGAAGGGCTCGCCGTGAGCCTGGAGGAGAAGCCGGAGCGGCCCCGCAGCAGGTACGCCGTGCCGGGGCTGTACTTCTACAGCAACGACGTGGTGGAGATCTCCAAGGCGCTCAAGCCCTCACCGCGTGGGGAGCTGGAGATCACCGACGTCAACCGCATCTATCTCGAGCAGAACCGGCTCCAGGTCCAGGTGCTGCCTCGCGGCACGGCCTGGCTCGACACCGGGACCTTCGACTCGCTGCTCGCCGCAGCCAACTACGTGAGCACCGTCGAGCACCGTGAAGGGCTCAAGATCGGGGCCCCCGAGGAGGTCGCCTGGCGCATGGGGTTCCTCAGCGACGAGGAGCTCCGGGAACGGGCGGAACCGTTGGTCAAGAGCGGCTACGGGGGCTACCTGCTCGACCTGCTCCAGGAGTGAGCAGGACGCACCCGGTCGAGGCGCGCCGGCGGGGCCGGTGCGCCTCGACCTGGACGGATCAGCTCATGGCACCGATCAGCTCTTCTTGGCCAGGTCGCCGATCGTCTTCAGGTTGAACTTCTTCGCCGTCTCAGCGGTGACCACGATGGCGTCGCTGTCCTGGGCCTCGGCCTTGTCGAGGGCGACCAGGCTGGAGGGAAGCGCCTTGGTCAGCGCGGCGTAGACGTCGTCCGGGCTGGTCGCGGTGGAGTTCTTGTCGATGAAGGCCATGATCGAGCCCGTGTACTCGGGGAACAGGTCGATCGAGCCGGACTGCAGGGCGGGGAAGTACTTCGGACGGGCCCCGATGTTCAGCTTGGTCTGCACGGTGGCGCCCTGTGCCTCGAGGGCCTGGGCGTAGATCTCGGCGAGGATGACGTTCTCCGGGAAGTTCGCCGACCCCACGGTCAGCGACTGGCCCTTGGCCTGGTCGCCGCTGGCGTCCATGCCGTTCTCGGTGAGGAAGCCTTTGGCCACCTCGGCCGGATCGGTCTTGTCGTTGACCACCTTGCTGAGCAGGCCGCCGAGAACCTCGGTGGTGAGCTTGCCCTGGACCCCGTTGATCACCTGCTTGACGCCGTCGGTCGCCTTGGCCTTGTTGATCAGCGGCACGACGTTCTGCGCTGCGAAGAGGCTCTCCGGGTCCTCCAGGATCACGAAGTCGTTGGCGGCGATCGAGGGGTCGGTGGTGAAGAGGTCGACCGCGTCGACCTGGCCGCGCTTGAGCGCGTTCACCGTCACTGGACCACCGACGTCGGTGACGACGTACTTGCCGAAGGAGACGCCGTAGGTCTTCTTCAGTCCGGGGATGCCGTCGGGCCGGGTCTTGAACTCGGGCGGTCCGCCGAAGCGCATCTGCGACGCGATGGTGCCGCCGCTCTTGCTGCTGCTGTCGGACGACGAGCTCGAGCCGCAACCCGTGAGCCCCATGGCGAGGGCGGTCGCCACCGAGGCGAATGCGATCAGCTTGGTCTTCATGTTCTCTCCTGGTGTGACGGTGAAGGTCAGTTCTACCGGTCGGGTACGACAGTACGGAAGGTGGTGGGTCTCAGCTCGCCGTGGCGAGCTCTTCGTTGACGACGGCGACGCGCGAGTCGGCTCCCTTCTCTCGCCCGGCGCGGCCGGTGATGCCGCGGGAGACGGTGTAGCGCTGCAGCAGCGCGAGCAACAGGTCCGAGACGAGCGCCAGCGCGGCCACGAGGAGACCGCCGCTGATCATCTGCGGGTAGTCCTGCTGGGCCAGGCCGTCGTAGATGAACCGGCCGAGCCCGCCGAGCGTGACGTAGGAGGCGATGGTGGCGGTCGCGATCACCTGGAGCGTGGCGGACCGGAAGCCGCTGAAGATCAGCGGCATCGCGTTGGGGAGCTCCACGCGGAGCAGCACCTGGCGTCCGGTCATCCCCATCCCGAACGCGGCGTCGCGGACGCTGGGCTCGACGTTCTGCACCCCCGCGTAGGTGTTGGACAGGACCGGCGGGATCGCCAGGAGCACGAGCACGATCTCGGTCGGGATCAGGTAGCCGGAGTTCGTGCGGCCGTAGAAGTGCGGCGCGATGATCACCACCAGCAGCACCAGCACGCCCACGGTCGGCAGCGCGCGTACGGCGTTCGCGGCAGTCACCAGCCAGGTCCCCTTGCCGGTGTGCCCGATCCAGAGACCGACCGGCAGCGCCAGCACGAGCGTGATCGCCAGGGCGATGGAGCAGAACCCGATGTGAGCGCCCACCTGGGCCAGGATGCCGGTGTCGAACGCGGTGCTCTCCCAGTGGGCGGGGTCGGAGAGCCAGCCGAAGACGTCGCCGATCATGCCCGCACCGCCCGCCGCCACGGGGTCAGCCAGCGGTTCAGCAGCAGCACCAGCCCGTCCAGCACCAGGGCCAGCAGCACGCAGAGCACGATCCCGAGAACGATCGGGGGGTAGTAGGGGGTGTCCGTGGACAGCTTGAACCCCTGGTCGAAGAGCAGGCCCAGATTGTCGAAGCCGATGGTGCCGGCCACCGTGACGATGCTGACGTTGGCCACGATCGCCACCCGCAGCCCGGCAGTGATCACCGGCACCGCGATCGGCAGCTCCACGCGGAAGAACCGCCCCAGCGGCCGGTAGCCGAGGGCGGTCGCCGCCTGCACGGTGTCTCCGGGTACGGCGGCCAGGCCGTCGGCCACCACCCGTACGAGCAGGGCGATCGAGTAGAGACTCAGCGCGATCGGCACCTGCAGCGGGCTGAGCGGGTCGAGCCCCAGCAGCGGTGGCACCAGGACGAACAGCGCGATCGAGGGGATCGTGTAGAGCAGCCCGGTGATGGACATCATCGGCGGGTAGGCCCACTGGTAGCGCCGGGCCAGCCAACCCAGCGGCAGCGCGAAGAGGAGTCCCACCAGGACCGGCACGACCGAGAGCCAGGTGTGGTCCCACAGCCAGCCCAGCACCTGCGAACGATGGTCGAGGAAGTAGCCGAAGAAGTGCCAGGGCGACGAGCTGGACGAGGCGAGGGGAATGACGATGCTCATCAGGGGGTGCCCGGTCCCTCGATCAGGTCCAGTGCCTCCCGGGCCGTCAGCGAACCGAGCAGCCTGCCCGCCTCGTCCACCACCACTCCCCGCCCGCTCGGCGAGGAGAGGCAGGCGTCCAGCGCGGCACGCAGGGTGCCTCCCTGGGTGGCCAGGGTGCCTCCGCGCTGCAGATTCTCCTCCGACACCGTCCCGGCACCACCCGCGATCCAGCCCTGCGGCTCACCGTCGGCGCTCACCACGAGGGTCAGGCCGGACCCGGCGGGGACGGCGTCACCGAAGGTCAGCGTCGGTTCGTCGTGGGTGGGCAACGACCCGCTGGTCGCGAACCCGAGCGCGCGGTACCCCCGGTCGCGACCCACGAACCCGGCGACGAACGCGTCCACCGGGTGGGCCAGCAGGTCCCTCGGCTCCGCGAGCTGCGCCAGGGTGCCGCCGACGCGCAGCACAGCGACCTGGTCGCCGAGCTTGATCGCCTCGTCGATGTCGTGGGTGACGAACACGATCGTCTTGCCGAGGTCACCCTGCAGGCGCAGGAACTCGTCCTGGAGCTGGTCACGGACCACGGGGTCGACGGCCGAGAACGGCTCGTCCATCAACATCACGGGAGGATCGGCGGCCAGGGCGCGGGCCACCCCGACCCGCTGCTGCTGCCCACCGGAGAGCTGGGCGGGGTAGCGGCGGGCGAAAGCCGGGTCCAGCCCCACCCGTTCCAGCAGCTCCATGGCTCGGGCCCGGGCCTGCTTCTTGTCCGTGCCCAGCAGGAAGGGCACCGTAGCGATGTTGTCGACGACGGTGCGGTGCGGGAACAGGCCGGCGTGCTGGATCACGTAGCCGATCTGACGGCGCAGCTCGTGGGCCGGCATGCTCGCGGTGTCCATGTCGTCGAACCAGATCGTGCCGGAGGTCGGCTCGATCATGCGGTTGATCATCCGCAGCGACGTGGTCTTGCCGCACCCGGACGGTCCCACGAGCACGGTGATCTTGCCCGAAGGAGCCTCGAGCTCCAGCTCGTCGACCGCCACGGTGCCGTCGGGATATCTCTTGGTCGCACGGTCGAAGCGAATCATCCGCGGCCCTCCTGGTCGTCGGTGTTCGGCGGTCGACCCGTGGAGTCCCACCCCGCGCACGTGTAGGTGTCCGTCGTGACGTTCGTCGTCATGAGGTGCCCCCTCGTGGGCGCTGGGCTCGGGCGAGCGGTCCAACCTGGAGTGTTTCACTGTGCGCAAACGCACATCCGCTCGACGACACTAGTGCAGGCCGGCCCGAGGAGATCCCATTGCCTGACATCGACGGACTCCATCTGTCGCTGGACGAGATCCTGGAGGTGGCGTGCCGGGAGGCTCCGGTGCGGCTGGAACCGTCGGCCCGGGAACGGGTCGCGGCCTCCCACGCGTTCGCCAACGCCGTGGCCGAGGAACGACCCATCTACGGTCGCTCCACGGGAGTGGGTGCCAATCGCGACCTGGTGCTGCCCGAGCCCGACTCCATGGCACTCCAGCTGCTGCGCTCCCACGCCACCAGCTCGGGGCAGCTGCGCACGGCCGAACGCGTCCGCGCCATGCTCGTGGTGCGGCTCAACCAGCTCGCCACCGACGGCAACGGCATCGACCCCCGGGTGCTCGACGCCCTGGCAGGCATGCTCGCGGCGGACGCCCTCCCGCCCGTGCGCGAGGGCGGCAGCGTCGGTACCGCTGACCTCGCCGCGCTCGCGACCACGGCGCTCGTGCTCTGCGGCGAGGTCCCGAGCACTCCCGCGGTCCCCGGCACCACCCCGTTCGGCGCCGGCGACGCGCTCACCTTCATGTCGAGCAACGCCGCCGTCCTCGCGGACGCGGCGCTCGCGGTGGCCGCCCTCGACCGACTCGCCCGCAGCACGGTCGTGGTCGCGGCGATGGCCTTCGCCGCCGTGCGCGGCAACGCCGAGGCGTTCAGTCCCGCCGTCGAGGTGGCCACGCCGTTCCCGGGCTCACGTTGGGTGTGCCGCACGATGCGCGAGCTGATCGGGGGCGACGTGCCGGCGGCCCGGATCCAGGACCCCTTCAGCCTGCGGACCTTCCCCCAGGTGCACGGCGCCCTCATGGACCGGGTGTCCTTCGCCGAGCAGGTCGTCGTCACGATGGCCAACAGCCCCTCGGAGAACCCGATCGTCTCGGCCTCGCTCGGCGTCGCCCACCACGGCGCCTTCCACGCCGCCTACCTCGTGCAGTCCCTCGACTCGCTGGTCCTGGCCCTGGCCCAGTCGGCCCAGCTGAGCCTGGCTCGGCTGACCATGCTCGCCGAGCCGGCGTACACCGGGCTGCACCCCTTCCTGGGCGACGGGACGCCCGCGGCATCCGGGGTGATGATCGTCGAGTACAGCGCGGCCTCGGCCCTGGCTGAGCTGCGAGCACTCGCCACCCCTGCGGGGATCCAGGCAGTCACGCTGTCGCGAGGTGTCGAGGAGGATGCCTCGTTCGCGACGCTGGCCGCGCGGCAGGCCCTGGAGTCCGTCTCGCGCTACCGGGCGGTGCTGGCGGCCGAGCTGATCGCCTCGCTGAGATGCCTGCGGATGCAGGGGGTGCACCCGCCGGCCCTGGCGGACGCCATGGCCTACCTGGACGAGCGCGACGGCGGGGTCCCCGACATGCACGACCGGGACCTGACCTCCGACCTGCTCCTCGCCGAGGAGCTCGTGGACGCACTGCCCGCCCACGTCGGGGCGGTCCAGCGCCCCTCTAGGCCTGCTTGAGCCCGGACAGGTCCTCGACCGACGTGCGAGCCGCCTTCTGCCCGGTCTGCTGGTCCCAGGCCACGAGGTCCCCGACGGCACGGTCGGCCTCGACCTCGGCCAGGGTCCGCTCGAGGGCGGCGACCCGTCCGGTGGCCTCGGCCAGCCGGCTCTCGGCCCGCTGGGCACGGGTCTCGTGCTGGGTGAGCAGGCCCTCCAGCTCGCGAAGCGCCAGGTGGGCCTGGGCGAGCCGTTCGGTCATCGCTGTGGTGAACTCGCCGTGCTCGGCGGCACGCACGCTGAACAGGTTGCGGTAGGCAGCAGCCGCGGTGGCCCGGTCCGCGGCGCTCTGGTGCCGGGTCTGCAGCACCTCGGTCCACATCATCCGCAGGCCCGCCCACGACAGCGCGAGCGCGGTCACCGCAGCGATGCTGAGCCGCAGCGCGGACTGGCCGGGCATCGACAGCAGCACGGCTGCGGTGGCCACCGAGAGGAAGCCCACGGCGAGGCTCACGCGGAGACTGCGACCACGCCGGCTCACGGAGGTGCGTGAGGCTGCCATGCCACGCAGCCTAGGTCCCTAGTCGGGGTCGCGAGGAACGCGACACGCGAGCTCCAGGAGCAGCGCGGAGGAGGCAACGGCGAGCGCCCCCGCAGCGGCGAGCAGGGAGCGCCACAGCCGGTTCACCGAGCCAGGGTCACCCACCCCGAGCTGGGCGAGCGCGTAGCCGAGATAGCCGCCTGTCAGCAGCGCCCCCACGAGCGCGCACGCCTTGCCGAGCACCAACCGGTTCACGGCCTGGTGATGGGCCAGCGAGCCACGATGACGCTGCACCGTCCGGCGGGTGAGGTACGCCGCACCACCGATGATCGCTGCTGCGAAGAACAGCAGGGCGACGGTGACCAGGGAGATGTCCGGCTCGGCGTACCCCATGCGCAGAGAGACCGAGCGCGTCGCCCATCCGACCACCAGGCCGAGCACGCCGCCGAGGACGAGCGGCGCCGGTCCGGTCGGTCTGATCCGTCCTTGCGGAGGCTCGCGCTCGGTGTCCCGGTCAGGCACCGGCACCGGGCTGCCTCACCGTGGCGCCACCAGGCGGGAGCACGGGCTCAGCCGACCTCGAGCTCGATGTCCTCGCGCAGCCGCACACCCTCGCGACCGGTCTTCTCCACCAGGTCGGCGATCTCGCCCACGCCGGGGATCTCGGCGTCGGGCTCCACGTCGAGCCACGGCACCAGCACGAAGGCTCGTTCGCCGGCACGCGGGTGCGGCAGCACGAGGTCGTCGTCGTCGGCCCGCCGGTCACCCAGCACGATCAGGTCCACGTCGAGGGTGCGGGGCGCGTTGCGCTCCCCGCCACGCTCGCGCCCGTAGGCCGTCTCGATGGCCAGCGCGCGTTCCAGCAGGGTGCGTGCGGACAGGGTGGTGTCCAGGCAGACCACGGCGTTGAGGAAGTCCTTCGAGCCCTCGGGGGCGTCCACGGGGTCCGTCTCGTAGACCGGTGAGACCGCGGTGACCCAGACGTCGGGCGTGTCCGAGAGAGCGTCCAGCGCCCCTTGGAGGTTGCTGCGCCGTTCACCGAGGTTGGACCCGATCGAGATGACGCCCCGTCGTATCGGGTGCATCTCACCGGTGAGGCTGTCGGCGTCGACGATGTTGGGGTTCGGGGACTCGGTCATGTGCGGCTCCGGGTGATGGTCAGGGTGACGTCCTCGAAGGTCGTCGGGATCGGGGCGTGCGGCTTGTGCACGGTCACTTCAACGGCTTCGACCTGAGCGCGGCGCAGGGTCACGTCTGCGATTCTCTGCGCCAAGGTCTCGATCAGGTCGACAGGATCGTTCTCGACGGCCGCTCGGACCTCGTCGACGAGGGTTCCGTAGTCGACCGTGTCCTGCAAGTCGTCACTCTGCGCGGCCGCACGGGTGTCGACCGTCAGCACGAGGTCGATGACGAACTCCTGACCGTCACGGCGTTCGAAGTCGAAGACGCCGTGATGTCCGCGCACGGCGATGCCGCGCACGGCGAGACGATCCTCGACGAGTCGGCTCTCAGCGAGGTGGGGAAGCTGGTCGGTCATGGTGGACTGACCCTACCGGCGGCTCTCCGGCCCATCCGAACGCCCGTCCCGCCTACCGCGCTGACCTGCGCAAACGCGCGCCGACGACGCCAGGCTCACGCATCACCACGCCACCGGGAGACGACCCTGATGGCGTCCACGCTGGCCCTGACCTCGTGCACGCGGACCCCCCAGACACCCTGGATCGCAGCGATGAGTCGTCAGCGCGACGTTCGCGTCCTCGCGGTCCAGCACCGGCCGCGGGGCACCTGCCGTCATCGGCGAGGAGCGAGCCGAGGAAGGACTTGCGGCTCGAGCCGACGAGCAGGGGCACTCCGAGCGAATCCAGCTCGGGCAAGCCGCCGCAGCAGGAGCCAGTTGTGGTCCGCGGTCTTGGCGAATCCCAGTCCGGGGTCGACCACCAGCCGGTCCGGGTCGATGCCGGCCTTCGTGGCGGCCTCGAGACGGCGCGAGAGCTCGTCGCGGACCTCGATCAGCACGTCCTCGTAGGACGCGAACCGGCCCATCACCTCGGAGTGAGCCCGCCAGTGCATCGCGACGTACGCCGCACCGTGCTCGGCCACGACCTCGAGGATCCGTGGGTCCGCCAGGCCACCGGAGACGTCGTTGACCAGCACCGCACCGGCCTCGAGGGCCGCGCGGGCCACCTCTGCGCGCATCGTGTCGACGGACACCGCGATCCCTCGCCCGCGAGCGCACGGATCACCGGGACCACCCGGTCGAGCTCGTCGGCGACCAGCGGACGGGTGGCTCCGGGGCGGGTGGACTCACCCCCGATGTCGAGCAGGTCCGCACCCTGCTCGTGCAACGCCCGAGCGTGGGCGATGGCCGCGTCCGTGGTGTCGAACCGGCCACCGTCGGAGAACGAGTCCGGGGTGACGTTGACGACGCCCATCACCAGGGGTCGGGAGAGCCGCGGCAGCCCCGCGGACCAGCGCCGGCGGGTCATCTCCGGGTCAGCTCGGGTCACCTCGGGTCACCTCGAGGCGTTGATCAGCGACATCGCCTCGGCCCGGGTGGCCGGGCGGTGCATGATGCCGCGGACAGCGGAGGTGATCGTGCGCGCCCCCGCCTTGCGCACTCCGCGCATGGTCATGCACAGGTGCTCGGCGTCGATGACCACGATCACGCCGCGTGCGTCGAGGATGTCGACCATGGCGTCCGCGATCTGGGTGGTGAGCCGCTCCTGCACCTGCGGGCGCTTGGCGAAGACGTCGACCAGCCGGGCCAGCTTGGACAGGCCGGTGATCTTGCCGTTCTCGTTGGGGATGTAGCCCACGTGCGCGACACCGGTGAACGGCACGAGGTGGTGCTCGCACATCGACCACAGCTCGATGTCGCGGACCAGCACCATCTCGTCGTGCCCGATGTCGAAGGTCGTGCTGAGCACCTGCTCGGGGGTCTGGTGCAGACCCTGGGTCAGCTCGGCGTACGCGCGTGCGACGCGGTCCGGGGTCTCGCGCAACCCCTCGCGCTCGGGATCCTCACCGATGGCGATCAGGAGCTCGCGGACCGCGGCGGCCGCGCGATCGTGATCGAACTCCGCGACGGCTCCCCTGGTCGCCCCCATCGGGTCCACGCCCGTCATGAGCCCTGGGACGGACCCGGCGGGGTGGGCGGCGTACCACCCAGCGTCGGCCCGCCGTGCAGGTCGCCACCTGCTCCCGGAGGTGTGATGACGACCGCCCCCTCGGTGTCGCTGTCCGACTTCGCGCCCTCCGCAGCGGCGATCCGCACCTTCTCCGGGATGACCACGGGCGGGATGTTGGAGGGGTTGCGGTCAGGAGATCCGGTCCAGGCGGGCCGACGGGCGCGGCGGCGCAACGGCTCGAAGAGGGTCGCGATCTGCTCCTTGTCGAGCGTCTCCTTCTCCATCAGCGCCAGCACCAGCGAGTCGAGGACGTCACGGTTCTCCTCGAGGATGTCGAACGCCTCCTGGTGGGCGGCGGCCAGCAGCTTCTTGGTCTCGTCGTCGACGATCGCGGCGACGTCCTCGGAGTAGTTGCGCGCGTGGCCCATGTCGCGGCCCAGGAACGGCTCTCCCTCGGTCTCGCCGAGCTTGATCGCCCCGAGGCGCTCGGTCATGCCGTACTGCGTGACCATGGCCCGGGCCAGCGAGGTGGCCTTCTCGATGTCGTTGCCGGCACCGGTGGTGGGGTCGTGGAAGACCATCTCCTCCGCTGCCCGGCCGCCCATCATGTAGGCCATCTTGTCGAGCATCTCCGACCGCGTCTGGGAGTACTTGTCCTCGTCGGGCAGCACCATCGTGTAGCCCAGGGCCCGCCCACGCGGAAGGATCGTGACCTTGTGGACGGGGTCGGTGCCGGGGAGCGCCGCCGCGACGAGGGCGTGGCCGCCCTCGTGGTACGCCGTGATCATCCGCTCCTTCTCGCTCATCAGGCGGGTGCGCTTCTGGGGGCCGGCGATGACCCGGTCGATCGCCTCGTCCAGCGCGGCGTTGTCGACCAGCTTGCCGTTCTGACGAGCGGTGAGCAGGGCGGCCTCGTTGAGCACGTTGGCCAGGTCGGCACCGGTGAAGCCCGGCGTCCGCCGTGCCACGGAGAGCAGGTCCACGTCGGGGGCCATCGGCTTGCCGCGGGCGTGGACCTTGAGGATCATGCTGCGACCGTTGAGGTCGGGCGCGTCGACGCTGATCTGCCGGTCGAACCGGCCTGGTCGCAGCAGGGCCGGGTCGAGGATGTCGGGACGGTTGGTGGCGGCGATCAGGATGACGCCCCCGCGGACGTCGAAGCCGTCCATCTCCACGAGCAGCTGGTTGAGCGTCTGCTCGCGCTCGTCGTGGCCACCGCCCATGCCTGCGCCCCGGTGCCGGCCGACGGCGTCGATCTCGTCGATGAAGACGATGGCGGGGGCGTTCTCCTTGGCCTGCTCGAACAGGTCACGCACCCGGGAGGCGCCGACGCCGACGAACATCTCGACGAAGTCCGAGCCGGAGATCGAGTAGAACGGGACACCGGCCTCACCGGCGACGGCCCGGGCGAGCAGCGTCTTGCCGGTTCCGGGCTGGCCGTAGAGCAGCACCCCCTTGGGGATCTTGGCTCCCACGGCCTGGAACTTCGCAGGCTCCTGGAGGAACTCCTTGATCTCCCCGAGCTCCTCGATGGCCTCCTCGCAGCCGGCGACGTCGGCGAAGGTCGTCTTGGGCATGTCCTTGCTGATCAGCTTGGCCTTCGACTTCGAGAACTGCATCACCCTGCCGCCGCCGCCCTGCACCTGGTTCATCAGGAACAGGAAGAGGGCGATGATCAGCACGAAGGGGAGCACGGTCCCGAGGATCTGACCGAGCAGGCTCGGCTTGGGGTTCTTGACGTTGAACTTCTCGATCGTGCCCTTGTCGACCTGGGCCTGCACCTGCCGGACCAGACGGATCTGCTGGCCGGCCACCCACGTGGCCATCACCTTCTTGCCGTCGTCCAGCGTGGCCCGGATCTGCTGGTCCCCGCCGTCGACGAAGGTGATCTCCTTGACGGCACCGGAGTTGATCTCGCTGACCATCTTGGAGGTCTCGATCTCGGTGTAGCCCCCGTTGGGCACGAGGTACTGCAGGGCCAGGAGGACACCGACCACGGCCACGGGGATCCACAGCCATGGACTACGCACGATTCGCTTCACCGCGCAATCCTCTCAGGTGGGTCCACGCGTCCTGAACGGCCTCAGGAATAGACGTGCGGAGCGAGGGTGCCGACGTCCCTGAGGTTGCGGTACAGCTCGTTGTAGTCGAGGCCGTAGCCCACGACGAACTCGTTGGGGATGTCCCAGCCGACGTACTTCGGATCGATGTTCATCTTCTGGGCGTCGGGCTTGCGCAGCAGCGTGCAGATCTCGACCGACGCCGGGTTGCGCGACTCCAGGTTCGAGGTGAGCCACATCAGGGTCAGCCCGGTGTCGATGATCTCGTCGACGATCAGCACGTGCCTGCCGCTGATGTCGGTGTCGAGGTCCTTGAGGATGCGTACGACGCCCGAGCTCTTGGTCCCGGAGCCGTAGGAGGAGACCGCCATCCAGTCCATGTCGACGTGACGGTTGAACGAGCGGGCGAGGTCGGCCATCACCATCACGGCGCCCCGGAGCACGCCGACGATCAGGAGGTCCTCGCCCTCGTAGTCACGCTCTATGTCCTTGGCGAGCTCACCGAGCCGCTGGAGGATCTGCTCCTCGGTGAACAAGATGTTGACCAGGTCACCGTCGACGTCCGCTGCGTCCATGGCGGAAGCCTGCCACAGAACTGTGGCCGCGTGGTCGGCGGTGCTCCCCGGGAAGTCTCGGGGCCTCCGTGACGTTGGCACGACATGCACCTCTCCGTTCTCGACCTCGTGCCCGTACGCAGCGACCAGACGACCGGCAACGCGCTCGCCGCCACCCGACGGCTGGCCCAGGTGGCTGACGAGACCGGCTACCACCGCTACTGGCTGGCCGAGCACCACAACATGCCGGCCGTGGCGGCCACGAACCCGCCGCTGCTGATCGCGATGGTGGCCGCCGCCACCGAGCGGATCCGGGTGGGCTCCGGTGGGGTGATGCTGCCCAACCACGCACCGCTCGTGGTCGCCGAGCAGTTCGCCCTCCTCGAGGCCGCGCACCCCGGCCGGATCGACCTCGGCATCGGCCGCGCACCCGGGTCCGACCCGGTCACGAGCTTCGCCCTGCGCCACGGCGCCGGCGGCGTGGACGAGGACGCGGTGGCCCGGTTCCCCTCCTACGTCGACAACGTCGTCTCGATGATGAGCCCCGGCGGGGCAGGTCTGCAGGTCGGCGGTCGGACGCACGCGCTGCACGCCACCCCGCACGCCGTCTCGGCCCCACCGGTGTGGCTGCTCGGCTCCTCGGACTACTCGGCCCGCCTGGCGGCCGAGCGCGGGCTCCCCTACGTCTTCGCCCACCACTTCTCCGGGCAGGGCACCGCGGAGGCGCTCGAGCTCTACCGCACGCACTTCCGGCCCTCGGAGGTGCTCGCGGAGCCGCGCACGTTCCTGACGGTGAACGTCTCGGTCGCGCAGAGCCAGGAGGAGGCTGACCGGCTGGCACTGCCGCAGCTCGAGGCGATGGTGGCGCTGCGGACCGGTCAACAGCTCCGCCCGCAGCGACTCGTCGAGGAGGCCGAGAAGGATCCCGTGCCGGAGGCGCACCGCGGTCTGCTCGAGGCCATGCGTGGCCGCTGGGTGGTCGGCTCCCCCGTGCGGGCCGCCGCGGAGATCACCGAGCTGGCTGCGACGTACGAGGTGGACGAGGTGATGGTCCACCCCGTCGCGGGAGCCTTTCTCGGGACCGCTGCCGATGCTGCCCCTGCCCGCGAGCAGACCCTGCGGCTGCTCGCCGCCGCCCTGCTCGGCTGAGACCCCGTCAGGTGCGCTCGAAGACCAGGACGTCGTCGGTCCGGCGGGCACGGACGTGTCCGGGCAGCTCCACCCACCGCTGACCGTGCCAACCGGTGACGAGCCGGTCGAGCTCAGCCACGTGGGTGTGGAACAGCTCAGCGGCCCGGGCGCCCGCCTCCAGCGCCGCCAGCCGGAGCACCCGGGTGCGGATCGCGTCGGCGAGCGTCGCCAGCACCAGGGTCGAGACGCCTTCCTGGCTGCGCGCCGACTCGAGGGCTGACGCCGCGGCCTCGTCGAGATAGGCGACGTCCGCGCGCACCAGGTCGGCCGTACGCGCCAGCGCCGCGGCGACGCCCGGCCCCAGCTCCTTCTCCAGCACCGGCAGCACCTTCGTGCGCACCCGCACACGGGAGAAGCGCTCCTGGCTGTTGTGCGGGTCGCTCCAGAACGCGATGTCCTCGACCAGGCAGGCCGTCTCGGTGTCGGCCCGCGACACGTCGAGCAGCGGCCGCCGATAGACCTCGAAGGCGCGCCTCATCCCCTGCAGCGCCCGTCCCCCCGACCCCCGGGCGAGCCCCAGCAGCACGGTCTCGGCCTGGTCGTCCAGCGTGTGGCCGAGGAGGACGGCACGAGCGGAGAACCGCTCGGCGATCTCGCCGAGCACGGCGTACCGCGCCTCGCGGGCGGCTGCCTCGGGGCCGATCCCGGGCGCCTCGACGCGCACCCGGGCCGTCACCGACTCGTCGACCCCGAGGTGCCGCATCTGCGCGACGACCCGGTCGGCGCGCGCGGCCGAGCCCTCCTGGAGGCCGTGGTCGACCGTGGCGCCCACGACCAGCCAGGACGGTCGGGCCGCCTCGAACACCGTCGCGGAGAGGAGCGCCAGGGAGTCGGCCCCACCGGAGCAGGCCACGACGACCGTGTCCCCGGGCTCGAGGTCGGCCAGCGAGCGGCGTACGGCGAGACGCACGGCGGCGACCGAGGGGTGCAGCGACATGACGCTCAGCCGTGGACGCGGGCGACCCACAACGACGGGTCGAGGATCTCCTTCTTGGTCGGCAGGTTGGCCGGCTCGGCCCAGACGGCGTTGAACCCGTCCATGCCGACCTTGTCGACTGCTGCCCGCACGAAGACGGCACCGTCGCGGTACTGCGCCATCTTCTGGTCCAGCCCGAGCAGGCGACGCAGCAACCGGTCGAGCGCCCCGACTCCCTTGCGCCGTTCGGTGAACTTGCGCCGGATGTCGGCCACCGACGCGATGACCTCGGGTCCGACGCCGTCCATCACCACGTCGGCGTGCCCCTCGAGGAGGCTCATCACCCCCGTGACGCGCTCGATCACGGCCTTCTGCTCCGGGGTGGAGAACAGCTCGAGCAGATTGCCGTCGGCCTTGCCGGAGACCAGGTCCGCGATCTTGCGGGCGGCGTCTCCGAGCAGTGCCGCGGGATCGGTCTGCACGGCCCCGATGATGTTGCTCATCTCCGACCGGAGGTGGTCGGTCATCCAGGGCACAGCGGTGAACTGCACCCGGTGGGTCTCCTCGTGCAGGCAGACCCAGAGCCGGAAGTCGTGCGGGTCGGCGTCCAGCTCCCGCTCGGTGTGCACGATGTTCGGTGCGACCAGGAGGAGCCGACCCTGCTCACCCGGCTTCTCGTGGAACGGGTCGAACTGGCCGAGGACCTTCGAGCCGAGAAAGCCCAGCATGGCGCCGAGCTCGACGCCGGTGATGCGCGAGCCGATCGCCTCGGTCAGGGGGGAGGGTGGCCCCTTCTTGGCCTGCAGCTTCTCGACCAGCGGCGCGATCACCGAGGCGAAGCCGTCGGCGTTGGCCTGCACCCACCCAGGTCGGTCCACCACCAGCACGGGAGCCGTGCGCTCGCTGGCCTCCAACCCGGTGAACTCCCGGACCAGCGGAGTCGAGCGCTCCGCCCCGGACCGCAGCTCCTCCACGGCTTCGAGGGCTTCGGGGCGAGTGACCTGGGGACCCTCGCCCACCAGGCGGGAACCGACGCGCACGGCGAGGTCCCAGTCGATCATCCCCGGCCGGCCCGACGACCTGTGCTCGCTCATGGAGCCGACCCTACGCCGCACGTGCACGCGCCAAGCGCTCCTGCGATGCGGTCGATCAGCACCTGCGCCTTGAAGTCCTGGGACGCCGGGACGGTGTCCGCGACCACCACGAACGCCATCCGTGCGCCGCTCCCGCCGTCGGCCACGCCGGCCAGGGCGTGCACGCCCGTCAGCGTGCCGGTCTTGGCCCGGACCCGTCCCCGCGCCTGTGCCGGCCCCTTGTCGAAGCGGTACTGCAGCGAGCCGGTGAAGCCCGCCACGGGCAGCCCCGTGAACACCTGCCGCAGCTCTGGATGGTCCGGGCTCTCCGCGAGGCGCAGCACACCGGCGAGGGTGTCGCTGGTCAGCCGGTTGCTGCGGGCGAGTCCGCTGCCGTCGTGCAGCACGGCACCGGCCACGGGGACGCCGAGCCGGTCCACGACCTCGAGCACGGCCGCAGTCCCCGCCAGGAAGGAGCCCTCCTGCCGCTCGGCCAGGCCCACGTGACGTGCCAGCACCTCGGCGGCCTGGTTGTCGCTGACCGCGAGCGTGCGCTCGACGATCTCCCCGAGCGGCGCGCTGGAGGCCGACGCGACGTCGATGGCGCCCTCCGGCGCGCGCCCCCGGGTGATCTCGGGCGCCACCTTGAGGCCGTTGCCTCGCAAGGCGTCCGCGAAGGCGTCGGCGGCCCCGACCGCAGGATCGTCGACGAACCCGCTGCCGCTCTCGGACCTGCCCTCGTCGACCCACAGCGCGCTGATCGGAGGGACCACTCCCTCGGGCACGTAGGTGGAGGGCCAGGCGGGGTTGACCGCGGGACCGGTGAAGTAGGAGTCGTCGTAGTCGAGCCAGACCCGCTTGACCTTCATCGTCCGCAGCTTCAGCACTGCCTGACGGGCAAGGCTCACCACGTCGGCGCGCTGGGGATAGCTGGCCCCGGCGAGCCGCGGGGAGCTCGCCAGGAACGGGTCCCCTCCACCGACCAGCACGAGCCGACGCGTGCTCGGCACCCACCGCACCGTCGTGCGGAAGCGGGCCATCGGCCCGAGGGTCTCCAGCGCGGCGGTCGAGGTGACCAGCTTGGCGGTCGAGGCCGGGGTGACCAGCCGCGCACCGTGGCGGAAGACGTCGCGACCGGTCGACAGGTCGGTGACCAGCACTGCGACGTGGCTCCCGAGCACCCGCTTGCGCAGCAGCGGTCTGACGGTGGCTGCCACCCGTCCGGCACTCACCCCGACGGCGGCGTCCGCCGGCGCCACGGCCGGTGCGGCCCGTGTCGCCGGCAGGTGCAGGCCCTTCGGGGGCAGTACGCCGGCGGGCTCGGTCGCCGGGTCGGCGGCTCGCCAGCCGAACCAGCGCTCACCCAGCTGGAACTGCAGGCTGGCAACGGCCGCCACGAGCAGGACCAGGACCAGGATCTCGGCCAGGAATCGCACCGACCAGTGGCGTTTGTCACCCAAGGCCGCTCCAGCTCCCTCCGATGTGCCGATCGCGTCGATGTGCGCGAGACTAGCCCCGTTGCGCCCAGAGGTGGGCGCCCAGGTGTCTGGCGGAAGGAAGCACTGTGGAGTTCGACGTACTGGTGGAGATCCCCAAAGGTGAGCGCAACAAGTACGAGGTCGACCACGAGTCCGGTCGGATCCGGCTCGACCGGATGCTGTTCACCTCGACCGCCTACCCCGCCGACTACGGCTACATCGAGAACACCCTCGGCCAGGACGGCGACCCGCTCGACGCACTCGTCATCCTGCAGCAGCCGACCTTCCCCGGGTGCCTGATCGCGTGCCGCGCGATCGGGATGTTCCGGATGACCGACGAGGCCGGCGGTGACGACAAGGTCCTCTGCGTGCCGACCCACGACCCGCGACTCGAGCACCTGCGCGACATCAACCACGTCTCCAAGTACGACCGTCTCGAGATCCAGCACTTCTTCGAGGTCTACAAGGACCTCGAGCCCGGGAAGTCCGTCGAGGGAGCCAACTGGGTCGGTCGCCACGAGGCGGAGGCCGAGGTCACCGCTTCCTTCCAGCGCGCCAAGGACCACGGCTCCCAGCACTGAGACGGCTCAGCCCATCGTCGCCCGGAAGTAGCCGATCGCCCCGGAGAGCTTGAGGGCGACGTCGGCGAAGCCCGCCTCGGCGAGCCAGCTGCGCACCTCGGCACCGGTTGCGCCCGGCCCGAGCAGTCCGGTCAGACGGCCGGCCCGGCGCAGCGGGAGGTAGCGCATGCCCGTGTCGTTGAGCAGCGCACTGCCGGTCAGCACGCCTCCCGGGTGGAGCACCCTCGCCATCTCACGAAGGGCGCGGTGGGGGTCCGGGAAGCAGTGCAGCCCGGTGAACGAGACGACCAGGTCGAACTCGCCGTCGGGGAACGGCAGGTCTGCGACGTCGGCCAGCACGGTCTCGACCTGTGCGGCCACCTGGCGTGCACGCGCCGCTGCCATCGTCCGGGCGAGCATCTGCTGGGAGATGTCGGCGGCGACGTAGCGCACGCCCTGGCCTGGCCGGAGCCCTCGCAGCGCCACCCCGCCGCCGCACGGCACGTCGAGCACCGAGGAGCCGGCAGGCTGGCGACCGATCTCGGCCGCTGCGGCGTAGAGCCGACGCAGGTCGCTGCCGATGCCGGCCCGCCAGAGCATGGCGCCCGGCTCCGGGTGCTGGACGGTCCAGTCGTAGAACCTGCTCCAGAGCGGGTCCTCCGCCCAGCCCGCGAGGCCAGGGATCCGGAGCCGGTGCAGCATCAGGCCGGCCCCGTCTGCTCATCGCTGGTGGCCACCGGCACGCCCGGGCCGTCCAGCATCTCGGTCCGGAGCATCTCGCGCGGGATGCCGAAGGCATCCACGAGATCCTCCGCCAGGGGGCGCACGGACCGGCAGAGGGACGAGACCTCGCGGCTGATGGCCTTCGAACGCGCGCTCGAGAGTCGGCCGTGCTCCATCCACCAGCCGCGGTCGGCCTCGATGGTGGACAGGGCGTAGAGGTCGCAGAGCAGGTTCAGGGCGACCTTGTTGTCCCCGTCAGCCATCGCCGCGGTCTTGTCGATGAACGCTTCGAGGACCAGCCGCTCCACGTGGGCCCGGCCGGCGGCGATGACGTGGTCCTGGACCTGGCTGAACACCTCGACGGCGTTCATCCCACGGTCCATCCCCCGCTTGAGCCGCCGCGCGACCCCGGACAGGGTGTGCTCCTCGCGCCAGCGCAGCATCGCGAGCTGGTACTCGGGGTCGAGCAGGCCGGCCTCCTGGTCCCAGCGGTCGTCGCTGCCGCCGGGCAGCACGTCCTTGATCCGCTCGAGCAGCTGGTGGGCGGAGGTGCGCTCGACCACGGTCTCGACGGCGAGGTTGGCCACGAAACGGACCAGGCCGAGCTGGTCGAGCTCTCCGAAGGAGGAGGAGTAGTCGGTGAGCAGCCCCTTCGCCACGAGCTGCAGCAGGATGTGGTTGTCACCCTCGAAGGTGGTGAACACGTCGGTGTCCGCGCGCAGTGCGCCAAGACGGTTGGCCATCAGGTAGCCCGCCCCACCACAGGCCTCGCGGCACTCCTGGATGGTCCGGCTGGCGTGCCAGGTGGCCAGGGCCTTGGTCCCGGCGGCCCGCGACTCCAGGGCACGGCGCTGACGGTCGGGGGCCGTGGTCGTGGAGAGCACGTTGTGCAGCTCGTGCACCAGGATCTCCTGGCTGAAGTGCAGCGCGTAGGTCTTGGCGAGCAGCGGCAGCAACCGGCGCTGGTGCATCCCGTAGTCGAGAAGGAGCTCTTCCTCGTCGGAGTCCGGCGGTCCGAACTGCCGGCGCACGTTCCCGTACTTGATCGCGACCGCCAACGCCACCTTGCTCGCGCTGATACCGGCTCCCCCGACGCTCACCCGACCCTGGATGAGGGTGCCGAGCATGGTGAAGAAGCGGCGATCGGCGTTCTCGATCTCGGAGAGGTAGCGCCCGTCCTCGGTGACCTCGGCGTACCGATCGAGCATGTTGGACCGTGGCACCCTGACCGCGTCGAACCACAGCCGCCCGTTGTCCACCCCGTTGAGACCGATCTTGGGACCGTCGTCCTCGATCCGGACCCCCGCCCGTGGCCGTCCCTCCCCGTCCCGGATCGGCACGACGAACGCGTGCACCCCCTCGGAGGTGCCGTCGATGTGCAGCTGCGCGAACACCACCGCCATGCTCGCGTGGGCTGCGGCATTGCCGATGTAGTCCTTGCGGGACGCGTCATCGGGAGTGGTGAGGACGAACTCGCGGGCATCGGCGTCGTAGGTGGCGTAGGTGCCCAGCGCCTGCACGTTGGAGCCGTGGCCGGTCTCGGTCATCGCGAAGCAGCCCAGCAGGTCGCCGCTCACCAGGTCGGCGATGTAGGCGTCGTGGTGGTGCTTCGAGCCGAGCTGCAGGATCGCGCCACCGAACAGCCCGAACTGGACCCCGACCTTCACCAGGACCGACAGGTCCCCGAACGCCATGGTCTCGAAGCCCGCCACCGAGGCCCCGATGTCGCCACCGCCGCCGTACTCGATGGGGAACCCGAGGCTGGTCGCCCCCGTCTTCGCCATGGTGCGCACCAGCTCGAGGACACGCTCGCGGAACTCCGCGTCAGGAAGGACGATCGCATCGTCCAGCACCCCCGCGTGCTCGGCGAGGTGCTTGCGGGTCATCTCCCGGATGTCGGCGTACTTGCCGTCCAGCAGGGCTGCGAGGGCAGGGACGTCGACGTCGGGATGGACCATGAGGGCACTCTGCCGCATCCGGCAGGCACCCGCCATCGGGTCGGTGCGGCTCAGGGACGAGCGACGAAGTCCGGGTACCAGTTGTAGATCGAGTTGTAGCGCACGTTGGCGCCGGTGTAGGGAGCCTCGAGGAACTGGCCACCCCCGAGGTACAGCGCGACGTGGTGGATGCCGCTCGGGCTGCCGTTGTTGCTCCAGAAGAGCAGGTCACCCGGTCGTGCGTCGATCATCGAGACCCGGGTGCTCTGGTAGAACTGCGCGACCGAGTAGTGCGGCAGCAGCTTCCCCCCTCTGGCCCATGCCTGCATGGTCAGCCCGGAGCAGTCGAAGCTGGCGGGACCGCTCGCGGCCCACTGGTAGGGCAGGCCCACCTGCTGCTTGGCGTAGGCGATGGCCCGCTGCACTGCGACCGTCTGGTTCGGAGCGGCGCCCGCGACGATCGGCGGTGCCATCACCGGCAGGGTCAGGTCCGCATGGTCGTTGCTGTCGCGAGCGTCGACGTCGAGCTTCGGTCTGACCGGCTTGGCCTGAGCCGCCTTCTTCTTGGCCGTGTCGGCCGCCCGCTGCAGCGCTGCCTGCTCGGCCGCCTGCTCGGCCGCAGCAGCAGCTGCGGCCTTCTCTCGCGCGATGCGCTCGAGCGCGTCGTGCCGGCGGGTGGCCAGCTCGACCGAGATGTTCTCGGCCTTCGCCAGGGCCACGACCAGCAGCTGTTTCTGGACGGCGATCTCATTGGCTGCGGCACCCGCCGCAGCGGCTGCTCGGCCGGCGACGAGTGCGAGGTCCTTCGCCTCGGCGGCGAGCTCGCTCTGGTGCTTCTCGGCTCGGGCCGTCTTGGCGGCGTAGACCTGTGCCCGGGCGGAGGCGGTGCGGAAGGCGTCGTAGCGGGCCTGCATCGAGTCACCCGCGCTGGCCACCACGCCGTACCGGTTCATCATGCCCTTGGGACCCTCGTCGCTCATCATCGCCGTGGCGGTGTTGAGCTCGGTGCCGTTCTGGTAGCTGTCGGTGACCAGCATGACGATGCCGGAGCGTTGCCGGTCGACGTCGAGCCTGGCCTGCTGCTCCTGGGCCTGCGCCTTCGTGTGCGCCAGACGCGCCTCCGAAAGCTGCCACATCGCCCCGTTGTAGCTCTCCGCGGCAGCCTCGGCGGCGACCGACGCCGCGTGCAGTCTCGCGGTCGCCCCTGCAAGGGCCCCCTCCAGCTGGGCGACGCTCTGCTTCTTGTTCGCGACGGCGGCCTTCGCCCGGTTGACCTCGGCCTGGCTGGGCATCTCACCGGTCCCGGCGCTCGCACCGCCCTGGTGCGGCTCGGGGTCGGCGTTCGCGACCCCGGGAAAGGCCCCGGTCAGCGTGAGCGTCACGACCACGGACGTGGCGGCAGCCATGGCCAGGCGTGCAGCGGGTAGCACTTGATGAGCCTTTCGTCGGGAGTCTCACCACATGTCCTAGGGAGACAAAACCGACGTTAGTGCTCACTGACCTCACAAAGAACAGGTTTCACATAATTACAGGAATGTAATCCGCGTGTCGCCTTGACAACTACACCGATGTCATTCCTTGCGAGTGCTGCTCATCCACGGGCACGTCGCTCGTCGTGGTGGTCGGGTGCGAGTGTCGACCGTGCTCGTCGAACTTCTGTCCGGTGGCGATGCCGCCGATGTAGAAGGCGATGAAGGCGATCAGCGCTCCCGCGATGTCGTCGGCGATGTAGTGCCAGCCGAAGTACGTCGTGGACAGCACCGTGATGCCCATGTAGACCCAGAGGAGCACCTTGATGAATCGGTGCCGGACGGTGTACTGCCCGATGAGCGCCATCGTCAGCGTGATGGCGACGTGCAGAGAGGCGAACCCGGCCACGGACTGCACCCCGTTGGCGAACGGATCGAACCGCACGGAGTACCTGCCGTAGTACAGCGCGTCCTGCAGTGCCGAGACGCCCGTGGTGTCGAGGTTGCTGTAGAGCCAGGGGAACGCGAAGTTCGGTCCGAGCGTGGGGATCATGTAGTAGCTGGCGGTGCCCAGGGTCCAGGCGATGCACTGAGCAGTGACGAACCAGTACCCGAAGCTCACGTTGCGCGACCAGACCAGCCAGATGGTGACCGAGATGGGCACCATCGGCAGGAAGATCAGGTAGACCCACGACAGCGCGTGGGCGGAGACCGTGGTGCCGAGCAGGCCGTGCAGGAGCAGCGCGGGGTCGTGCCCGAAGAGCAGCCAATGGTCGAACTGGTGCAGCTCGTAGTCGCCCTGCCTGGTCTTGCCCACGCGCACGAACGGCAGGAAGTTCTTCAGGTTGCGGTAGCTCACGTAGGTCACGTAGAAGCAGACCAGGCCCAGGATCACCAGTGTGATGCGGTCGCGCGTCCAGTGCTCGCGGATCAGCACCCGCGCCTCGGACCTGAACAGTCTGATCCGCCCCCGCGTGCGCCACAGGGTCCTCGGGAGGATGTCGGCGACGAAGGCGCCGATGCAGAGCATCGGGAGCCGCACCCACGCCGGGCCCAGGAACCCGTCGGGGTCCCGCAGCGGGTAGTCCACCGCCCTGCCCGTGATGAAGGCCAGCGAACCCATGACGACGGCGATCGTCACCATTGCTGCATAGGCCCGCCTCACATGGCGCAGTCTAGGGTTCGGTGTCTACTGCTCAGCAGGGACCGCCGCGATCCGTGCGGTGTCGATCGACACGCGCACCTGCGCCCCGACCCGTACGTCGCTCCCGGGGTCCGCCACGCCGGGTAGCGAGCCTGCCCCCTCGACGTCGAGCTGGACCCGGATCTGGTCCGGCGTGACCCGCGCCTCCTCCACCCGGGCACGCAGCGGGCCGGCAGGATCCACCCGGAGCGCAGACCTGCGCAGGGCGACGGCCTCCCAGTGCTGCTGTGGTGCTGCCAGCTCCCGCAGCCGACGCGCCCGGTCCCCGACGAGCACGGTCGGGTAGCCCAGGAACTGGGCGGTCCAGGCGTCGGCGGGTCGCCGCCACACCTCGTCGAGGGTTCCCCCCTGGACGATACGACCCTCGCGCATCACGGCCATCCGGTCGGCGACGGCGAAGGCCTCCTCCTGGTCGTGGGTCACCAGCATCGCGGTGGCCCCGGCCGTGCGCAGGATGTCGTGCAGCTCGACCGCCAGCCGCTCGCGCAGGCCCCGGTCGAGCGCACTCAACGGCTCGTCGAGCAGCAGCAGTCGGGGTGCGACCGCCAGCGCCCGGGCGAGCGCGACCCGCTGACGCTCGCCGCCCGAGAGGGTCGCCGGGGCGCGGGCGGCGTAGCCACCCAGACCCACGAGCTCGAGCAGCTCCGCCACACGTCGGTGCTGCGCCGCCCGGTCACGGTGCGCCGGGGCGTGCCGGAGCCGCAGCGGGTAGGCGATGTTGGCCGCGACGTCGAGGTGCTCGAAGAGCTGGCCGTCCTGGAACATCAGCGCGAACCCACGCTTGTGGGTCGGCACGCCGGCGAGGTCGCGTCCGTCGAAGGACACCGAGCCCGTCGCGGGGACCTCCAGACCGGCCACGGTCCGAAGGAGCGTGGACTTGCCGCAGCCGGACGGGCCGAGCACCGCGACGACCGAGCCCGCGGGCACCTCCAGGTCGACCCGGTCGACCGCCAGGGCGACGCCGAACCGCACCGTCAGGTCGCTGACGTGCAGGCCGCTGCTCGAGGTCGACGACGCCATCTCAGAAGGCTCCCATCGAACCGACCCGCAGACGCTGCACCGCGAACATCACCGCCGCGGTGGTGGTGGCCAGCAGCACCGAGGCGGCCATGGCCATCCCGAAGTTCTCCGCTCCCGGATGCCCGATGAGGCGGTAGATGACCACCGGCAGCGTCGGTCGGTCGTCCCGGGCGAGGAAGCTCGTGGCGCCGAACTCGCCGAGCGACACCGCGAAGGCGAACCCTGCCGCGGCCAGCAGCGCCCGCCAGGCCACCGGGAGGTCGACGGTGAGGAAGACGCGCAGGGGCGGTGCCCCCAGGGAGGCGGCCGCTTGTCGCTGCCGGTCGTCGATCGAGCGGAGCACCGGCACGACCGTGCGTACGACCAGCGGCAGCGCGACCATCGCCTGCGCGATCGGGATGAGCAGGGCCGAGCTGCGGAGGTCCAGGGGAGGACGGTCGAGGGTGATCAGGAAGCCGAAGCCGACGGTGACGGCGGAGACCCCGAGCGGCAGCATGAACAACCCGTCGAGGACTCCGAGGGAGCGACCGCCGGCGGGACGCGAGACCAGGAAGGCGACCGTCGACCCGAGGACCAGGGCGAGGACGCTCGCGAGCAGCGCGATCGTGAGCGAGTTGGTCAGGCCCTCGGTGGCGGGGACGAGGAGCGCGTTGCGCTCACCGGTGGTGCCCAAGGACCGGTAGTTCTGCAGGCCCCAGCCCTCGCCGGTGCGCAGGGAGGCGGTCACCAGTGACGCGATGGGGGCAGCCAGGAACACCACGACCCCGGCACTCCAGACCAGGACCGGGAGATGGCGGCGCCGGGGTCGTGGCAGCAGCCGGGTCGTGCGGTCGACAGGGGCCGCTGAACGCCGTACGCGAGCGGCGAGCGCGAGCAACCCGGTGATCACGAGCACCTGCAGCACCGACAGGGCAGCGGCCCCGGTCAGGTCGAGCTCCTGGGTGGTGAGCAGGTAGATCTCGGTCTCGACGTTGGCGTAGCGCAGGCCGCCCATCGTGAGGACCACCCCGAAGGCGGTGGCGCAGAAGAGGAAGACCACGCTGGCCGCCGACACGATCCCGGGAAGCAGCGCCGGCAGGGTCACCGTGCGGAACACCTGCCAGGGACTCGCACCGAGCGCGGCCGCCGCTTCCTCGCGCCGACGGTCGATCGCCTCCCAGAACGCCCCGACGGTGCGCACCACGACGCTGATGTTGAAGAACACCAGGGCTGCGACGATGGCCGCCGCCGTCCCGTCGAGGCCGAACGCCCCGAGCGGACCCGAGGGCGCTATCAGCTGACGGAAGGCGACCCCCACCACGACCGTCGGCAGCACGAACGGGACCACCACCAGAGCACTCAGGAGGTCGCGGCCGGGGAACCGGAGCCGATGCAGCACGAAGGCCACCGGGAGCCCGGCGACGACCGCGACCAGGGTCGCGGCCCCGGCAGACCAGACGGTGAACCACAGCACCCGGTGCACGCGAGGACGCCCGAGCACGGAGAGCACCTGGCCCGGCGCGAACGAGCCGTCGGGCCAGAACCCGCGGGCCAGCATCCCGCCGACGGGGTAGAGGAAGAACGCCACGAGCGCAGCCAGCGGGAACGCTGCCAGGGCAACGGTTCCCAGCCTGCCGCGCCACGGTGGCCTCACTGACTGGTGATGTCCCGCCACTCACGCAGCCACGTCGCGCGCGACCGGTCGATCTCGCTCGCGGACACGACGTAGGGCTTCGGGGCGACCGGAGCGAACTTCGCCCAGTCCGCAGGAAGCTGCACCGTGGAGTCCACCGGGTAGACGTACATGTTGTCGGGCAGAGCTGCCTGGAACGTGCGACCGAGCATGAAGTCGATGAACTCCTGCATCCCCTTGGGGTTCTTGGAGCCCTTCAGCACCCCGGCGTACTCCACCTGACGGAAGCAGGTGTCCAGCAGCGCGTGGGTCGTCGGCTGCGACGCACCGTCAGGCACCGTGAACGGCGGCGACGAAGAGTACGACGTCACGATCGGTCGGTCGCCCGTGCCGCCTCCGGCGGTGAAGTCGACCTCGTAGGCATCCGACCAACCGGCTGTGATCTTGGTGTCGTTGGCCATCAGGTCGCTCCAGTAGCTCTTCCACGCATCGCCCTTGGCGGCGATCGTCGCGAGCAGGAAGGCGAGGCCGGGCGAGGACGTCGTAGCACCAGGCGTGACGAAAAGCCCCTTGTAGGCGGGCTTGGTGAGGTCGTCGAGCGTCGTGGGTGCCGCCAGCTTCTTCGCAGCGAACCAGTCGTCGTCGACGTTCACGCACACGTCGCCGTAGTCGATCGGCGTCAGCTGGTCCGCGCCGGCCCCGGGGAGCCGGAACGCCTCGCCCGACTTCGGCAGCGCCGTTGATGAGTACGACGACAGCACGCCCTCGTCGACCGCCCTGGAGGCGAAGGTGTTGTCGATGCCGTAGACGCCGTCAGCCAGCGGTGAGCCCTTGGTCAGCACGAGCTTGTTCGTCAGGGCCCCGGCGTCGCCCTGCGGCTGGGCCTTGACCGTGATGCCGGTCTTCTTCTTGAACTCGGCCAGCACGTCCTTCGACATCGCCCACGAGTCGTGGGTGGCCACGACCAGGGTCTTCGGCTCGGCGGGGTCGTCGGCCCCGGCGGAGCTGCCCGAGCCGCAACCCGCCAAGCCCGCCATGGAGAGCACCGAGCAGAGCGCGATCCAGAAGGTGCGCCCGCGTGCGGATCGGGTCGTGGGACGGGCAGAGGTCGGACACGGTGCTGGTGGGTGCTGTGGCATCGAGAAGGTCTCCTTCGACTTCCTTCGCCGGTACTAACCGGGGCAGGTTCAAGGGTCTGCGACTCGTCGCACTCTCAGCGCCCCCGAAACGTGTTCCCGGGCGCTCCCCTGTCGGACGTGTGCAGCCTAGCGGGCGACACGCTCCGCGCAGGTGTGGGGGCCGGCGCCGGCCGGGTCGGGACCTAGCTGCGGGAGAGCTCAGCGGCGATCGCCGCGACGTGCGCGTGGTCCGTGCCGCAACAACCACCGGCCACGCGCAGGTCCGGCAGCGCCCGCCACAGTCGGGCGTACTCCGAGGCGAGCTCGGCCTCGTCGCCTCGGTCGAGCTCCGGCGCCTCGTCGAGCTCGGCGTGGCTCATCCGCGAGGCGTTGGCACGGATCCCGCGGACCCGCTTCACCCACCCGCCACCGCTCTCGAGGACGCCGGCGAAGTGCGCGGGATGGGCGCAGTTGACCATGAAGTACGCCGCGCCCCGGTCGGTGCGGGCGTCGACCTCGTCAACGGCCTCGCCCAGCGGCTGGCCCGAGGGCAACCGTCCGTCGGTCTCCACGGTGAACGACACCACCGTGGGGAGCGCAGCTGACCGCCCAGCCTGCACGAGGCCGATCGCCTCGTCGGCGTACGTCATGGTCAGGCCGGTCATCATCTGCGCGCCGGCGCTCGCGAACGCGCGCGCCTGGAGCGAGTGGTAGTCGGCGGACTCGTCGGAGCCCATCGCCCCTCCGACCACGTAGCCGTCGCCACGTGGGCCGACCACCCCGTCGAGCACCGTGGGGACGTCGGGTCGCGCCGCACCCACGGACGCGACGAGCTCGACCGCACGATGGTTGAGATCGGCGAGCGCCTGCTCGTCGTAGCCCAGGACCGCGCCCCAGGCCCGGTTTGCGCGCCAGGTCGGGGTGCCGAGCAGGAAGACGGACCCGGAGCGTGCGGCGACGTCCAGGTAGGGCGCGAAGTAGCGGCCGAGGTGAGCCCGCCCCTCCTCGGAGTCCAGCAGCGGGAAGGCGGCGAACTCGGGCAGAGCGAGCCCGTCCAGGAAGACCAGGGTGGTCTCGACGCCACCGTCGGTCAGGCAGGTCGTGTCGTCGGCCAGGTGGGGCAGGGCGGTGGTGAGCACGGGGATCTCCTTGCAGGGACCCCTCGATCGTGCACCCGGACGGCGCCCCTGCACAGCCCGGTCGAGACCAGGCCCCGACTCACGGCTGCGCGACGGCCTCGAACCGGACGGGCTCGCCCGGGATCCGCTCGACCCGACCCTGGAGCGCGAGCAGCTCGAGATGCGCCAGGGTCTCGAAGGCCGCCAGCACCGCGTCGAACGGTCCGAGCTCCGCACGCCTGCGCTCGGAACGGGTCCACGGCAGCTCTCCTGCGACCTCCCACGCCGTGGCCGCACCCGACTCGACGGCCTTCAGCGACTGGTCGAGCCGCACGTCGTGGTGCGCGACGAGCTCGTCGATCCGACGGTGCGCGGACTCGACCACCGGACCGTGTGCCGGCAGGAGCACCATGTCGGGAAGGGCACGCACCTTGACGAGCGAGGCCAGGTAGTCCCGCAGCGGCTGCTGGACGTAGGCGGGCTCGAACCCGATGGACGGCGTGATCGTGGACAGCACGTGGTCCCCGGCGAAGAGCAGACCGGCCGCCACGTCGGCGAACACGTAGTGCCCCTGCGTGTGACCCGGAGTCGCCACGGCGTCCAGCTGTCGGGTGCCCACGTCGATGACCAGGTCCCGGTCCAGCCATTCGTCGGGCATGCCGTAGTCGTCCATCGACGGCGGCGGTGCAGGCATCATCCGGCGCCAGCCCTCGGCCAGCTCCTCGGCCCCTGCGGCACGGAGCCGGGCGAGGTCGGGGTCCTCGCCGAGGTGGTCACTGTGCAGCAGGTCCATCGTCGCCCTGTCCCCGATCCCCAGGGACACCGACGCACCCACCTCACGTCCCAGCACGGAGGCCTGCGTGTAGTGGTCACGGTGCATGTGGGTGACGAGGAAGCGTCGGATGTCGCGAACGGTGTAGCCGAGCTGGGCAAGACTGGCGTCGAAGACCTTGCGCGACTCGGGGATCGCCCATCCCCCGTCGACCATGACGAGACCGTCGTCGGTCTCGATCACGTAGACGTTCACCGCACGAAGCCCGTCCATCGGCAGCGGGAGCGGCAGCCGGTGCACCCCGGGAGCGACCTGGAAGGCACCCGGCTCGGTCCACTCGCCTCGCCCGGCCCGGTCGACCACCGGATCGACGGGCTGCTGCGGGCTCACGGGGGCGACGCTACAGCGGGAGACCACTTGCTCTGACGCATGGCGGACCGCCCCCTCGGCGACTAGGCTTGCGACAAGGTCTCAGGACCGAGGCTTCAGACAAAGGGGCCACCGAACCGCACCCCACGGTCGACCGGTGGACCGACCCCCGGTGCGATCGGAGTTCGAGTGGTGCAGGAACGCATCCGCACGTCGAGCTCGCCGACCGCGCACGTGAGCAGGCCGTGATGACGCACAGGCAGGCCGAGCTGGCTCGGCTGTGCGACTCCGCCGTCTCCGCGACGCGCGTCTCCTGCTGTGGGGTGACCATGGCGACCGCCGGCGGCAGCCACGGTGTGACCGTCCACGCCACGGACCCCCGGGCGAGGTCCGTCGAGGAGCTGCAGCAGACGCTCGGTGAAGGCCCCGGGGTGGCGGCATCTGGGTCCGGGGCCGCGGTGCTCGTTCCCGACCTGAGCGACACAGGCGATCGGTTCGTCGATCGATGGCCGACCTTTGCCGCCGAGGCGCTCGCGATCGGGATCCACGCGGCGTTCGCGTTCCCGCTGCTTCTCGGGACCGCCAGCGTCGGAGCGTTCAGTCTCTATCGGACCGAGTCGGGTGATCTCGATCGCACCGAGGTCTCCGCCGGCTGGGCGACGGCTGACGCGGTTGCGCTCTCCCTCGCCGCCCAGCCCCTGGCGAGCGATGGCGGCCGGGTCGGTGACGCCGACGTGCACCGCGACCCCATGCGCGTGCACCAGGCCGCAGGCATGGTCACCGTCCAGCTCGAGGCGACGATCGACGAGGCGCTGCTGCGCATGCGCGGTATCGCCTTCGCCGAAGGCAGGACCGTGGATGAACTGGCCGACGACATCGTGGAGCGTCATCGGCGACTCTCGAAGGAGGACACATGAGCGGCGAGAAGCAACTCCGGCGGCAGGCCAGCCTCGCCGAGAGATTCGTGCGCCTGGCGGACACCCTGGTCGACGACTACGACGTCGTCGAGGTGCTCGACGGCCTGATGGGCACCTGCCTGGACGTGCTGGAGGTCGACGAAGCAGGGCTGATGCTCAACGACGCCCAGGGGAACCTGCAGCGCGTCGCCTCCTCCAGCGACGAGGCCCGGCTGCTCGAGCTGCTCCAGGTGCAGACCCGCGAAGGCCCGTGCTTCGAGGCTGCCCAGTCCGGGGTGAGCATCGTCGTTCCGGACATCGACCTCTCTCGGGACAGGTGGCCGACCTTCGCCGAACAGGCGATCGCGGTCGGGTTCAACTCCGTCTACGCCTTCCCGCTGCGCCTGCGCGAGGCAACGATCGGGGGACTGAACCTCTTCGGGTCGAACCCGGACGCCCTCGACGAGGAAGCCAGAGTCATCGCCAAGGCGCTGGCCGACATCGCCACGATCGGGATCCTGCAGCAGCGATCGATCCACCGCACCTCGCTCCTCGCGGAGAACCTCCAGCGGGCCTTGAACACGCGGATCGTCATCGAGCAGGCCAAGGGCATCCTCGCCGAGCGGGGCGAGCTGCCCATGGATCAGACCTTCGACGTGCTGCGTGCCTACGCACGCAACAACAACCTCAAGCTCAGCGACCTCGCGCACTCAGTGGTGTATCCGCCCCACGTGGCCGATCAGGTGCTCCGCGACCGCGGGCCCGCCCGTCCCCCGGCGTGAGCTGGACCGGGACCGGCACGTGCGCCGGGACGGGCACGCGAATCGACAGGACTGCGATGTCGTCGCGGGCCCGACCTCCCTGGAAACCGAGCGCCTCGTCGAGGACGTGCTGCGCGGGGTGCGCCGTCGAGGCCGCCTCCAGCACCACCTGACGCAAGCGGTGCTCCCCGAAGAACTCACCGCCTTGCCTGCGGGACTCGGTCACTCCGTCGGTGTTCACGACCAGGAGGTCCCCCGGCTCCATCCAGAGCTCGTCGTCGGCGAGTGCGACCTCCGGCAGGATGCCGATGAGTGACCCGGGCAGGCCCACCTGACGGAGCTCGCCCGTCGCTGCCAGCACGAGCGGCAGCGGGTGCCCACCGCAGGCCAGCGTCAGCGACCACCGGGGTCCGGCTCGGTGCAGCCGGAAGACGACGACCGTGGTGAACCGGTCGGCGCCCTGCGCCAGCAGCACCTCGTTGAGTGCCGTGAGGATCTCGCGCGGGCTGTCGAGCTGAACGGCGAGCGCTCTGATGGTGTGCCGGACCAGGGCCGTCACGACGGCAGCCGCGACGCCCTTGCCGCACACGTCGCCCAGCGTGATCACCCAGTCGTCCTGGTTCACCTGGAAGACGTCGTAGAAGTCACCGCCGACCTCCTCGCCGTCACCTGCAGGACGGTAGGCCGCGGACACCTCGAGCCCCGGGATCGTCGGAGGCGCAGGGGGGATCAGCGTGGACTGCAAGGTGCGGGACAGCTCCATCGCCCGACGCTCGGACTGCTCCGCACGCTCCTTGGCCCGCAGGAGCTCGCGTTCGTACTCCCGTCGGTGGGTGGCCTCGAAGACAGCGATCCGCACGCAGGTCGGCGCTCCTGAGACGTCGTGCTCGAGCACCGCGTTCACCAGCACCGGAAGCCGGGTGCCGTCGGATCGGACCAGGTCGAAGGCGACCTCCCGCACCCGGCCGTGCATGTGCAGCATCGGGTCGTAGTGCGTCTCGTGGTAGATCCTCCCACCGGGAGAGAGCAGGTCCGCGAAGGTACGCAGCCCGACGATCTCGTCCGGCTCGTAGGACGTCAGTGCCCAGAAGGTGGCGTTGGCCGTGGTCACCAGGCCGTCGAGCGAGGTCGTCAGGAAACCGCAGGGCGCGCTGTCGTACATGCGCTGGGTCTCGCCGTCGAGCAGCGCGGCGTAGTGCTCGGCGTTCGTGTTCACGGCCCTGCGGCCACCGAGCTGCGGACGAAGGGAGTCATCGCGGCGATGGTCGCCTCAGGGGCACTCAGGTTGGGGCAGTGACCGGTGGCGTCGAGCAGGGCGAACTCGGCGTGGGGCATCGTCTCCGCGATGTAACGGCCCACGCTGACGGGTGCGATGACGTCTCGTTGGCACTGCAGGACAAGGGTGGGGGTCTGCACCCGGGGCAGGTCGGCGCGGTTGTCGGAGCGGAAGGTCACCTCCGCGAACCGGCGGGCGATGGCGGGATCGGCCCGGCAGAAGCTGCCGGCGAGCTCCTCCCCGAGGGCCGGCCTGTCGTCGTTGCCCATGATCACCGGCGCCATGGCACTCGACCAGCCCAGGTAGTTGCTCTCGAGCGAGTCCAGGAGCTCGTCGATGTCGGCCGCGCTGAAGCCGCCCACGTAGTCCTCGGCGTCGATGTAGCGCGGCGACGGACCCACCATCACCATCTTGGCGAAGAGGTCGTCGTCCTCGAGGTCGGCCAGCAACCCGATCATGGCCGAGACGGAGTGGCCCACGAAGACCCCGTCGGTCACCCCCAGCTCGTGACAGACCTCGACCAGGTCAGCGGCGTACCCGTGCAGCGACGAGTGCCGATCCGGGTCGTAGGCCTCGGGCGCAGCGGAGCCACAGCCCGCCTGGTCGTAGGTGATCACCCGGAACTCGTCCTCGAAGACGGGAGCCACGTAGCGCCACATGTGCTGGTCGCACCCGAACCCGTGGGCGAAGACCATCGCTCGCCCGTCCGGCCGGCCCGAGACGGTGACTTGGTGTCGAGCGACCGCGTTCATCCCGGGAGAGTAGACCGGTCCGGCCGTGACGAGAAAGGGTGGGTCAGTCGCACCTGGCCCCGAACTAGCCCAGTTCGTCTGGTTTGAGGGGTCCGGCCGCTCACGGTGCAGTCGCGATCAGGGACCGACGTACGCCGCGAGGTGCTCGCCGGTGAGAGTGGAGCGGGCGGCGACCAGCTCGGCAGGCGTGCCTTCGAACACGACTCGACCGCCCTCGTGCCCGGCTCCGGGCCCCAGGTCGATGATCCAGTCCGCGTGCGCCATCACCGCCTGGTGGTGCTCGATGACGATGACCGACGTGCCTGCGTCGACGAGCCGGTCGAGGAGGCCCAGCAGCTGCTCGACGTCGGCGAGGTGCAGGCCGCTGGTCGGCTCGTCCAGGACGTAGACGTCCCCCTTCTCCCCCATCTGCGTGGCCAGCTTGAGCCGCTGCCGCTCGCCGCCGGACAGCGTGGGCAGCGGCTGTCCCAGGCGGAGGTAGCCGAGCCCCACGTCCACCAGCCGCTGCAGGATCTTGTGCGCGGCCGGGAGCCGGGTCTCCCCGGCACCGAGGAACTGCTCGGCCTCGGCGACCGACATGGCGAGCACCTCGCTGATGTCCAAGCCGTCGTCGGTCCCTCCCAGCTTGTAGTCCAGCACCTCCGCCAGGAACCGCCGCCCCTCGCACATCTCGCAGGTGGTGGCCGCACCCGCCATGATCGCCAGGTCGCTGTAGATGACCCCAGCACCGTTGCAGCCGGGACAGGCCCCCTCGGAGTTCGCGCTGAACAGCGCCGGCTTGACGCCGTTCGCCTTGGCGAACGCCTTCCTGATCGGGTCGAGCAGTCCCGTGTACGTCGCCGGGTTGCTCCGCCGCGAGCCCCGGATGGCAGCCTGGTCGACGGTCACCACGCCGTCGCGACCGGCGATCGAGTCGTTGACCAACGAGCTCTTGCCCGAGCCGGCAACGCCGGTGAGCACCACCAGGGCCCCCAACGGGATGTCGACGTCCACGTCGCGGAGGTTGTTCAGGTCAGCGTTCCGGACCTCCAGCGCACCGACCGGCTTCCGGGTCTCGTCCTTGAGCCGGGCGCGGTCGCCGAGGTGCCGCCCGGTGATCGTGCCGCTCTCGCGCAGCGCCTCCACACCTCCCTCGAAGACCACCTCGCCACCCTCGGACCCGGCTCGCGGGCCGAGGTCGATGACGTGGTCGGCGATCGCGATGACCTCTGGCTTGTGCTCCACCACCAGCACGGTGTTGCCCTTGTCGCGCAGCTGCAGCAGCAGCACGTTCATCCGCTCGACGTCGTGCGGGTGCAGCCCGATGGTCGGCTCGTCGAAGACGTAGGTGACGTCGGTGAGGGAGGACCCGAGGTGGCGGATCATCTTGGTGCGTTGCGCCTCACCACCGGACAGCGTTCCGGCCGGGCGATCCAGGCTCAGATAACCCAGCCCGATCGCGACGAACGAGTCGAGGGTCTCCCCGAGCGCCTTCAGCAGCGGTGCCACCGACGGCTCCTCGAGAACGCGGACCCAGTCGGCGAGCTCGCTGATCTGCATCGCGCAGGCGTCCGCGATGTTCTTGCCGTCGATGCGGGAGGACAGCACCTCCTTGGTGAGCCGGGTGCCCCCGCACTCGGGGCAGGTCGTGAACGTCACCGCGCGTTCCACGAAGGCGCGGATGTGTGGCTGCATCGCCTCGACGTCCTTGGAGAGCATCGACTTCGAGATCTTGGGGATCACTCCCTCGTAGGTGAGGTTGATGCCGTCGACCTTGATCTTGGTCGGCTCCCTGTAGAGGAGGTCCTGCAGCTCCTTCTTCGTGAACTTGCCGATCTGCTTGTCCATGTCGAAGTACCCGGAGCCACGGAAGATGCGGCCGTACCACCCGTCCATGCTGAAGCCGGGGATGGTGAGCGCACCCTCGTCGAGCGACTTCGTCTCGTCGTACAGCGCCGTCAGGTCGAAGTCCTTGACCGCACCCATGCCCTCGCAGCGCGGACACATGCCGCCGAGGTAGACCGCGTCGCGCACGACACTCTTCTCGACCCGGTCGCCCTTCTCGGTGCTCATCACCCCGCTCGCCCTGCGCGTGGGGACGTTGAACGAGAACGCCGTGGGAGGGCCGACGTGGGGGTGGCCGAGCCGGCTGAACAGGATGCGCAGCATCGCGTTGGCGTCGGTGGCGGTGCCTACGGTGGATCGCGGGTCGGCCCCCATCCGCTCCTGGCCCACGATGATCGCCGTCGTCAAGCCGTCGAGCACGTCGACGTCGGGTCGGGCCTGCGTGGGCATGAAGCCCTGGACGAAGGTGCTGTAGGTCTCGTTGATCATCCGCTGCGACTCGGCTGCGATGGTGCCGAAGACCAGCGAGCTCTTGCCGGAGCCGGAGACGCCGGTGAAGGCCGTCAGCCGCCGCTTCGGGATCTCGACGTGGATGTCCTTGAGGTTGTTGACACGGGCGCCGTGCACGCAGATCAGGTCATGGCTGTCCGCGGGGTGCGTCGGTGGCGGGTCGGTGTCCTTGCTCGTGGCCATGCCGGTGGAGGCTCCTCGCTCAGTCGTCGGGCAGGGCAGCGAACGTCCGCTTGGTGTCCTTGTACCAGCCCATCCCCTTGAGCGGGTTCTTCCAGCGGCCCTTCATCTGCTTCAGCGCCTCCTCGTGCGACGCGTCACCGCCGGCGACCGCGTCCTTGAGGTGCTTGTCCTGCGCCTTGATCACCTCGTCGGCGGTGCCGGCGCGGTGCTGCACGTCGCACGGTCCGCCGAGCTGTCGGCAGGTCATCGTCTTCATGAGTGTGGATCTCCCGTTCCTGTTGATCGAGCCTGTTGATCGAGCCTGTTGATCGAGCCTGGTGATCGAGCCTCGCCATCGGGCCGCCAGCTGCGGGCGCGTACTGACCATCTCAGCCGAGGTCCTGGATCCGGATGAGGTTGCCCGCCGGGTCGCGCACCGCGCAGTCGCGGATGCCGTAGGGCTGCTCGGTGGGCTCCTGCACGATCTCGACGTCTCCGGCCTGCAGCCGCTCGAAGGTCCCGTCGAGGTCCTCGGTGGCCAGGAGGAGGGCGGCGTAGGTCCCCTTGGCCATCATCTCGGCGATGGTGCGCCGCTCGTCATCGGTGAGCCCGGGGTTGGCCTGCGGAGGGTTCAGCACGATGGAGGTGTCGGGCTGGTCGGCCGGACCGATGGTGATCCAGCGCATGGCGCCGGAGCCGACGTCGTTGCGGACCTCGAAGCCGAGGGTGTCGCGGTAGAACGCCACGGAGGCCTCCGGGTCGTCGTGCGGCAGGAAGCTCGCGTGAATGGTGATGTCCATGCCGGTCACGCTAGTGGTGGCTCGCCACGCGTGCTTCTCGATTCCTGATCGGTCTGGACACCTGTTTCGCGACGCACGGCGCCATCCCCGTCTCGTCGTGCGCCTCACGGCGCCGGTAGACGCTGGGAGGCACGCCGACCAGCTCGGTGAAGCGCGTGCTGAAGGTGCCCAGCGACGCGCAGCCGATCTCGAAGCAGACCTCGGTGACGCTCAGGTCGCCCCGGCGCAGCAGCGCCATCGCGCGCTCGATGCGCCGCGTCATCAGGTAGGAGTACGGCGACTCGCCGTAGGCGAGCCGGAACTGACGGCTGAGGTGACCGGCCGAGAGATGCACACCGGCCGCCAGCGCCTCGACGTCCAGCGGCTGCGCATACTCCCGGTCGATCCGGTCACGCACACGGCGTAGCAGGGCGAGGTCGCGCAGTCGCTGCGCGGTGCCGGGATCGCTGCTCACCCCCGCGATCGTGCCACCTCGGGCAGGGATCTGCCCACTGTCACGGACGCTCGAGTTCTGCCATTCTGCTGCGATGAGCCTCGACCCCGTCATCAGCAACCCCGAGCACTACAAGGTGATCTTCGAGAACGACCAGGTGCGCGTTCTCGACTACACCGACCAACCGGGCGACCGCACCACACCGCACCAGCATCCCGACAGCGTCATGTACACGTTGAGCGACTTCCGCAGGCGCCTGGTCTCGGGAGACATGCAACGCGAGGTCGAGATGGTGTCAGGCTCGGTCGGCTGGCTGCCCGCCCAGGAGCACCACGGTGAGAACATCGGCGACACCCCGACGCACGTCGTCTTCGTGGAGCTCAAGAGCAGCCGGCCCGGCACGGTCGACGCAGAGGATGCCGACTCGCTCGGACCGCAGGCCTGATCCGACAGGACGAGGTGGAGCCCGACGCCAGATGACGACCCGACACCGACCCCGGTGGTCCGAGCTGCGGGAGGTCCTGCGTCCCGCGCGGGTCCCGCTCGACGCCACGGACCGGCGCCTGGCCAGGTCGGCCTCCATCGCCGACCTGCGCCGACTGGCCCGGCGGCGCGCGCCCCGCGCGGTCTTCGACTACACCGACGGCGCGGCCGGTGAGGAGCTCAGCCTCTCGCGCTCTCGAGAGGCCTACGCGCGGGTCGAGTTCTCACCTCGCGTCCTGCAGGACGTCTCGGCGGTGGACACGTCCACGACCATCCTCGGCAGGCACTCGACGGCACCGTGGGCCTTCGCCCCCACGGGGTTCACCCGGATGATGCACACCGAAGGCGAGTCAGCGGTCGGTCGCGTGGCGGAGCGCACGGGTGTCCCCTACGCCCTGTCCACGATGGGCACGACGTCGATCGAGAAGCTCGCAGCCGCCGCTCCCGACGCCCGTCGGTGGTTCCAGCTGTACCTGTGGCGTGACCGTGGGGCCAGCCGCGACTTCGTGGAGCGGGCCCGGGCGGCAGGCTACGAGGCGCTCGTGCTGACCGTCGACACGCCTGTGGCCGGCCCCCGCCTGCGTGACGTGCGCAACGGCCTGACGATCCCTCCGACGCTCTCGCTGAGGACCTTCGCGGAGGGTTCCCTGCACCCGGCGTGGTGGTGGGACCTGCTCACCACTGAGCAGCTCGAGTTCGCCTCGCTGCACCGTTTCGAGGGGACCGTCGCCGAGCTGGTCGGCACGGTGTTCGACCCAGCGGCCTCGATGGCCGACCTCGCCTGGCTGCGAGAGGAATGGGACGGACCGCTGGTCGTCAAGGGCATCCAGACCGTCGCCGACGCGCAGGCGGTGGTCGACGCCGGTGCGGACGCGTTGGTGGTGTCCAACCATGGCGGACGCCAGCTGGACCGGGCGCCGGTCCCGCTGGAGGTGCTGCCCTCGGTCGTGGACGCCGTCGGCGGCAGGGCCGAGGTCTACGTCGACGGCGGCATCCTCTCCGGGAGCGACATCGTCGCCTCGGTCGCTCTCGGGGCCAGGGCGGCTCTCGTCGGCCGCGCCTACCTCTACGGACTGATGGCAGGTGGCGAGCGGGGGGTGCAGCGTGCCGCCGACATCCTGCAGCAGGAAGTCGCCTCCACCCTCGCCCTGCTCGGCGTCTCGAGGGTCGGCGACCTCGGTCGCGACCATGTTCGCCTGCGGCAGGTCTGAGGTAGTTTCCGACGATGGAGCTGATCGAGTTCACGCCCACCCGCGAGCAGTACGCCTACACGTTCGGTGGCGTGGCTCCCCAGATGCGGGTCCGACCCGGTACGGCGCTGCGACTGTGGTCCGACGACGCCTTCGGCGGGGCGCTGCGCAGCGTCGAGGACCTCTCGAGCGCCAAGGTCGACCTGCGCTTCGTCAACCCGCAGACGGGTCCGTTCTACGTCGAGGGCGCCGAGCCCGGGGACACCTTGGTGCTCCACCTCGTCGACCTCGTTCCGGCGCGGGACTGGGCCGCTTCTGCGGCGATCCCGTTCTTCGGGGGGATGACCGGCACCGACCGCACCGTCAATCTCCAGGACGCGCTGCCGGACACCACCTGGATCTATGAGCTCGACCGCGACCGCAACACCGTCTCCTTCGCCGCCCGGCACAGCGACCACCGAGTCGAGCTCCCGGTGGAGCCGATGCTCGGCACCGTCGGCGTCGCGCCCGCCGGAGGCGAGGTGCGTTCGTCGCTGGTGCCCGAGCGGTTCGGCGGCAACATGGACAGCCCCGAGATGCGGGCCGGCTCCACGGCGTACCTCGGGGTCAACGTCGAAGGGGCGATGTTCTCGGTCGGTGACGGGCACTACCGCCAGGGCGAGGGCGAGGCCTGCGGCACAGCCGTCGAGGGGGCGATGACCACCACCCTGATCGTCGACCTCGTCAAGGGCAACGCCCCGGGATGGCCACGCATCGAGACCGACACCCACTTCATGGCGATCGGGTCGAGCCGGCCGATGGAGGACTCCTGGCGCATCGGCAACGCCGAGCTCGTGCACTGGGTGAGCGAGCTGTGCGGCCTGCACGTGATGGACGCCTACCAGCTGTGCTCGCAGATCGCGCAGGTCCCGGTGGCCAACGTCGTCGACGCCAACTACAGCGTGGTGGTGAAAGCGGCCAAGGCTCTGCTTCCTCCCGCGGAGGCCTTCGGCGGCATCCACGCCGAGATGCGCGCACGCGCGCGTTCCCTCGGAACCCTCTGACCGGCACCACCCCCTCCTCGAAAGGCAGCGTCATGGATCTGCAGCTCACCGGAACCCGCGTCCTCGTCACCGGCGGCACCCGTGGCATCGGGCGCGCCGTGGTCGAGGCCTTTCTCGACGAGGGGGCTGTGGTGGGCTTCTGCGCTCGCAGCTCCGAGGAGGTGACTGCCACTCAGGAGTCGTTGAGCGACCGTGGCAACGTCACCGGCTCCACGGTCGACGTCGCCGACGGGGCGGCCTTGGCTGCCTGGGTCGACCAGTCGGCCGACTCCTTCGGTGGCCTCGACGTCGTGGTGGCCAACGTCAGCGCGCTGGCGATCCCGGACACGGAGGAGAACTGGGAGCTCAGCCTCAACGTGGACCTGATGCACACCGTCCGACTGGTCAAGGCGGCGATGCCGCACCTGGAGCGGAGCCAGGCCGCCTCGATCATCGCGGTCTCCAGCGTGTCCGGACGTGAGTCCGACTTCGCTTCCGGACCCTACGGGACGGCGAAGACCGCGATCATCGGCTACATCCACGGCCTGGCGATGCAGCTGGCGCCGCAGGGGATCCGGGCCAACACCGTCTCGCCCGGCAACACCTACTTCGAGGGCGGCGTCTGGGAGTCCATCGAGGGTGGCGACCCGGACTTCTTCAAGACCGCGGTGGAGCTCAACCCCACGGGCCACATGGGGACTCCGCAGGAGATCGCAGCACCGGTGGTGTTCCTGGCCAGCCCCGTCGCAGGCCGGATCAGCGGCACCAACCTCGTCGTCGACGGCGCCCTGACCCGCGGGATCCAGCTGTAGGACCGGTCCGCGGGTGCTCGGCCACCGGGAGGAGGCCTCGACCTCGGCTCACGTGGTCCTTGTCGTTCTGGCGCTGACCGGGGGGTGGAGCCGACCCATGGCCCACTTGGGTCGTGCGTGACGGCTCGAGGTTTGCGAGCATCGAGGACATGAAGCGCCTAGTGGTCTGCTGCGACGGGACCTGGAACAAGCCGGACAGCCAGACCATCACCAACGTCGAGAAGATGGCGCGCACGGTGCAGAGCGACCCCGGCGCGACCGGCGGCGCCCACCAGCTCGTCTACTACGTCAGCGGCGTCGGCGCCGGCAGCTACGCGGCCGACAGGCTCTTGGGCGGCGCGTTCGGGTTCGGGCTGTTCCACAACGTGATCGCCTGCTACCGGTTCCTCGCCCAGAACTACGAACCCGGCGACGAGATCTTCATCCTCGGCTTCAGCCGCGGCGCCTACACCGCGCGCTCGGTCGCGGGCATGGTCGGGCGCGTAGGGCTGCTGACCAAGCTGGCCCTCGTCGAGGAGAGACTCCCCGCGGCGGTGCACCTGTACGCGCGCACCGACGCCCCTGAAGGCGCCTTCGGGGCGAGTGTCGACGAGTTCAAGCACGACCACTGCCATCCGGCCAAGGTGAGCTTCCTCGGTGTCTTCGACACGGTCGGCGCCCTCGGCGTACCCGGCTTCATGCGGCACGCGCCTCGGTTCCACGACATCCAGCTGAGCACCCAGGTGCTGCGCGCCCGGCATGCGCTGGCTGTGGACGAGACCCGGGTGAAGTTCGCACCCACGTTCTGGGAGGCCGCCGAGGAGCCCACGGGTGCTCCCACCGAGGACGCGCGGGTCAAGCAGGTGTGGTTCGAAGGCGCGCACTCCGACGTCGGAGGCGGCTACCGCGAGACCGGGCTGTCGGACACCTCGCTGCTGTGGATGGCACGCGAGGCCCACCATGCCGGCCTCGTCTTCGACGTGCCGTTGCTGACCCACTACGTCAACAGCGGGTCTGACCCCATCCGGCACAACCCGCTCAACCGGATGTACAAGGTCGACAATCTGATCCTCGGGGCGAAGCTGAGGATGGGCGGTGAGAGGCGGCCCAGCGCGTTCAGCGGCGGCCTGCGTCGCCTCACCAGCGAGCGCGCCCTGTCCGTGCGGGTCGCGAGCAGCGCCGTCACCCACTTCCAGGAGGGTGGGTACGAGCCGGCGAACCTCGCCGCGTTCGCGAGCGCGACCAACGGGTTCGAGGGCATCGTCGAGCCGGTGGTCGCGCTACCGGAGAGCGGGGTCGACCTGGACGTCCTCGGCAGCCCGCCGTCCGCGAGCGACAGCGCGCACTAGCCCCATCGCACGTGCGGGTCGCCAGGTGTCGAGGGGGCTTCGCGGTGCTGTGATCGGGTACCGGTGGCACATGAGCGCTCTTGACTCCGCTGTCCGCGCCGCCGCGTCCGCCGGTGGACAGGTGCTGAGCGCCGCCACCGGGATGCTCGCCGCACGACCTGCGGCCAAGCCACTGCACCCTCGGGGCTCCGTCGTCCGCGGCACGCTGCGCCGGTTCGGCACCGAGGACAGGACCGGTGCGGCGTGGCTCGACCAGACGGGTGAGGACGACGTGCTCGTCAGGCAGTCCCGAGCCGTCGGGCTGCCGGCTCCCCTTCCCGACATCTTCGGCCTGGCGATACGCGTGCCGACCGAAGGCGGCGGCCACGGCGATCTCCTGTTCGCCTCGACCGGGCTCGGAAGGCTCACCCGCTACACGCTGACCGCTGCACGGGCGCCGTACCGGAGACCCATGACCACGTTGCTGCCCTACCGAGCACCCGCCGGCCCGGTGATCCTCGCCGCCGTGTTCCACGACGAGACGTCGGTCGAGCTGGCGTGGGCCACCCGCTCGGACGGGTGGCATCGGTTCGCCGAGCTGATCCTCCACACGGACCCGGTCGACGAGGCGGACGTGCCGGTGTCCTTCGAACCGGTCAGGAACCCACCTCCCGGTCTGGAGACCTACGACTGGGTCCGACGGCTCCGAGAGCCCGCGTACGCCACCGCCCGCCGCTCCCGGGGTTCTCAGCCCCCTCTCTAGACCAGAGCGGCACGGAGGACCAGGTCGGTTCCGCGTGCTCGAGCCCGAGCTCGCCGCCGCGGCCGCACGGGGCCTCGGTCATCGCCCTGGGCTATTCCCCGGATCAGGACCGATGCCTAGAGTGGATGGCCAGTCTCGGAACCAGCCGCGGTCCCCCGCGTTTTCCGACAGGAGCTCACCATGTCGCAAGCGACCGAGAGCCCGATCTCGAGCCTCCGAAGCCGCATCCGCGGCGACGTCGTCGAGGCCGCCGACAGCGAGTACGACGAGCGACGCCGGGTCTGGAACGGAGACATCGACCGCCGTCCCCTGGCGGTCGCACGTTGCGTCGACGAGGCCGACGTCGCGGAAGCGGTCCGATTCGCCACCGACCAACGGCTCGAGGTCGCCGTGCGCGGCGGGGCCCACAGCATGTCGGGGGCCTCGGTCGTCGACGACGGCATCGTCATCGACCTCAGCCAGATGAACCAGGTCCACGTCGACCCCGGGACCCGACGCGCCAGGGTTGCCGGAGGCGCGCTGCTCAGCGACGTCGACGCCGCCACGCAGGCTCACGGCCTCGCTGTTCCCGCCGGGCTCGTGAGCCACACGGGCGTGGGTGGCCTGACCCTGGGCGGCGGCATGGGCTGGCTGACCCGGAGGGGAGGACTCTCCATCGACAACCTCCTGTCGGCTCGGGTCGTGACGGCCGACGGCGAGACCCGGGTGGCATCCCCGTCCGAGAACGCAGACCTCTTCTGGGCGATCCGCGGGGGAGGCGGCAACTTCGGCGTGGTCACGGAGTTCGAGTTCGCCCTGCACGAGGTGGGGCCGACGGTCCACTTCGGCATGCGCTTCTGGTCGCTCGACCAAGGTGCTGACGCGCTCCGCCATGCTCGCGACGTCATCAGCACGCTCCCCGACGATGTCAACGTGTTGCTCGGTGGGCTCAACGCCCCGCCTGCGCCGTTCGTCCCGGAGCAGCACCAGCTGCAGCCGGGCTTCGCGGCCATCGTCGTCGGCTTTGGCTCTGCCGAGAGCCACGCCGAGGTTCTCGACGCGCTGGGCGGCGTACCTGGCCTCTTCGACTTCGCCTCCCCCATGCCCTACGTCGAGCTGCAGAAGATGCTCGACGAGGCGAACGCCTGGGGCTTCCACTGCTATGACAAGGGCTGCTACGTCGAGACGCTGTCCGACGACGTCATCGACATCGTCACCGAGCACCTTCCGAACAAGACGTCCCCGTTGTCGCTCATCCTGTTCTACCGGCTCGACGGCGCCTACTCCCGGGTCGCGGAGGACGCGACGGCGTTCAGCGGCGGGCGTTC
>CAWFII010000032.1:0-28121 GCA_963815825.1 uncultured Actinomycetota bacterium
GGCCTGATCGACTCCATCCTGGAGTCGCGCAAGGCAGTCGCCGTCGGAGCAGCGACCGGCCGGTAACGACCAGGTCGTCGTGTCCTCCCGCGAGGATCGTGATCTCGGAGTACCGTCGTAGCACTTCTCGAGAACAGCTTTGAGGTCGGACCGGGAGTCTGATCCGGATGATGGGAGACGCCGCCAGTGGCTCGGATCGGTGACGGAGGAGACCTGCTGAAGTGCTCGTTCTGCGGAGAGTGCCAGAAGCAGGTCAAGAAGTTGATCGCCGGTCCTGGCGTCTACATCTGCGACGAGTGCATCGACCTGTGCAACGAGATCATCGAGGAGGAGCTCAACGAGACCGCCGAGGTCGGCCTCGAGGAGCTGCCCAAGCCCCGTGAGATCTTCGAGTTCCTCAACTCCTACGTGATCGGGCAGGAGACGGCGAAGAAGTCCCTCGCGGTAGCCGTGTACAACCACTACAAGCGGGTGCAGTCCGGCGTCACCGTCGCCACGAGCAAGCACTCCAAGGAGGACGTGGTCGAGGTCGCGAAGTCCAACATCTTGGTGATCGGACCGACCGGATGTGGCAAGACCTACCTCGCTCAGACCCTCGCCCGGATGCTCAACGTCCCGTTCGCCATCGCCGACGCCACCGCGCTGACCGAGGCCGGCTATGTCGGCGAGGACGTCGAGAACATCCTGCTGAAGCTGATCCAGGCTGCGGACTACGACGTCAAGAAGGCCGAGACCGGCATCATCTACATCGACGAGATCGACAAGGTCGCCCGCAAGGCCGAGAACCCGTCGATCACCCGTGACGTCTCCGGCGAAGGGGTCCAGCAGGCCCTGCTCAAGATCCTCGAGGGGACCACGGCATCGGTGCCACCTCAGGGGGGCCGCAAACACCCCCACCAGGAGTTCATCCAGATCGACACCACCAACATCCTGTTCGTGGTCGGGGGCGCGTTCGCCGGTCTCGAGCACATCGTCGAGCAGCGCGTGGGCAAGAAGACCCTGGGCTTCACCGCCGAGATGCGCAGCTCCAACGAGACCGAGTCCGACGCGATGTTCGCCCAGGTGCGTCCCGAGGACCTCGTGAAGTTCGGTCTGATCCCGGAGTTCATCGGTCGGCTGCCGCTGATCGCGAGCGTGAACAAGCTCGACCAGGCGGCGCTGGTGCAGATCCTCACCGAGCCGCGCAACGCCCTGATCAAGCAGTACCAGAAGCTCTTCGAGATCGACGGCGTGGAGCTCGAGTTCACCGACGATGCCGTCGAGGCGATCGCCGACAAGGCGATGGAGCGTGGCACGGGCGCCCGTGGCCTGCGAGCCATCATCGAGGAGGTGCTCCTCAACGTGATGTACGACGTGCCCTCGCGTGAGGACATCGGCAAGGTCGTGGTCACCGGGGAAGTGGTCTCCGACAACGTGAACCCGACGCTCGTCCCCCGTGAGGCCGAGCCCAAGAAGAAGAAGTCCGCCTGAGTTCTAGACCAGTGGGGTCGCTAACTAGACCACTACCTCGTCGAGGGTGATTTGCCCGTATTCTCGCGGTACTGATCTCGCGCGTGTCAGAACACGCGTCGCCAAGGGAATTCGATGTTGTCTGCAGAGCACCGGCGGCCCCTCGCCGCGTTCGTGCTGGTCGTCGCGGCGGCCGGAACCGTCCTGGCCAACGGCCTGAGCGTCCCGGCGCTCGAGGTGCAGGTCGGCGCGGGCGCCGCGCCGGTGATTCCCACCCGCACCGCCCCGGACCTGGTGCTCGGGCATTCCCTGCGCAACCTTCCCCAGGACCCCCCGTCCTCGGTTCCCGACACGCCGCGGGAGGTGTCGGCCGTGCCGGTCGTGACGGTGCGCCTGGACGCCGGCGGGTCGATCACGGTCTCGTCGTCTCCGGCGTCGTCTCCGGCGTCGACGCCGGTGCCGACCACTGCGGCAGTCCGAGCCGTGCCACCCCGGTCGTCCGCGGTCCCCGCCACGCGTCCGGTCCCGGCGTCACCGTCGGTCCCGGCGCCGGAGCAGGCTCTCGGCCTCGACGAGGATCGCAAGGAGCCCCGTCCCGGAACAGGCCCAGGAACAGGCCCCGAAACCGGCCCGGAACCCGTCAGCGTGCCGGTCGTCGTGCCGGTCGAGGACCGGGTCAAGCATCGGGCGAAGGAAGCGACCAGCGAGCCGGCCGCGCGGAAGTCGCTGCGTCCGGCCGTCGGGTCGCTCACCGGCCAGGCGCAGCACGGCCACGCCGAGCACGCACGGACCCGCCAGGAGCGCACCGTCCACCCCCAGCCTCAGCACACGGACCCGCCCACGCACACGGACCCGCCCGAGCACCCGGGCCAGCTCAAGCACCCGGGCCAGCTCAAGTCGGGCAAGCCCCAGCACGCGGGCCAGCTCGACGCCGGGCAGCCCGCACGTGGCAGGAGTGGAGCCGCGCAGCACGCGAGTGCCCCGACGTCCTCAGACCGGGGCGGTTCCGGCGGGGGCCACTCGCGCCACGACCGCTGACGGCACGCTCACCGCTTCGGCGGCGGATCTCCGAGCACGACCTCGACGTCGACCTCGCGCTCGTCGTCCAGCACGAGGTCCAGCTCGCCGGTGATCGAGCCGACGGCCCGCAGGTCGCGCTCGGCGCTGCGGATGGCGTCCAGGGCGCGTGCCGGTCCGGTGATCCGCGCTCGCTCCACCGGGGTGCGCATGCCGACCTTGGCCGTGGACTTCGCACCGCGGACCCCTGCCAGGACCGCGGCGACCGCGTCCAGGGCCGTCGGGTCGGCGGCTGCCGCAGCACCGAGGTCGGTGCTGGTCGGCCACGCCTGCCGGTGCACCGAGCCGGACTGCCACCAGGACCAGACCTCTTCGGTGGCGTAGGGCAGGAACGGCGCGAACAGCCGCAGCTGCACGTGCAGCGCGGTGGCCAGCGTCGCCTTGGCCGACTCGGTGGCCGCCCGCGTCGGCCCGGGTCGCCGTCGTCGCCGTACGCACGCTCCTTGACCAGCTCGACGAAGTCGTCGCAGAAGTCCCAGAAGAACTTCTCGGTCTGCTCGAGCGCGGTGGTGTAGTCGTACGCCGCGAAGGCGCGTGTCGCCTCCTCGAGGGTGCGGGCCAGCTTCCCCAGCAGCGCCAGGTCCACTGGCTCGCTGACCCGCCTCGGGTCCGCGCTGGTGGCGCCCACGCTGCCGAGGACGAACTTGGAGACGTTGAGGACCTTCATCGCCAGCCGGCGACCGACCTTCATCTGGGTCTCGTCGAAGGGGGAGTCCAGTCCCGGGCGGGCCATCGCCGCGCGCCAGCGGACGGCGTCGGCCCCGAACTTCTCGAGGATGTCGGTCGGGACGACGACGTTGCCCTTGGACTTCGACATCTTCTTGCGGTCGGGGTCGAGGATGAACCCGGACACCAGGGCGTGCGACCAGGGCGCCGCCTCGTTCTCGAAGTTCGCCCGTACCACCCGGGCGAACAGCCAGGTGCGGATGATGTCGTGGGCCTGCGTGCACAGGTCCATCGGGAAGACCCGCTCGAACAGGTCGGGGTCCTCCTCCCAGCCGCCCGCGATCTGCGGCGTCAGCGAGGACGTCGCCCAGGTGTCCATCACGTCCGGGTCGCCGATGAACCCGCCGGGCTTGCCGCGCTGGTCCTCGCTGTAGCCCGACGGTGCCTTGGTCGAGGGGTCGACCGGCAGCTCGTCCTCACGCGGAAGCAGGGGGTGCTGGTAGTCGGGCTCACCCTCCGCGTCGAGGGCGTACCAGACCGGGAAGGGAATGCCGAAGAACCGCTGGCGGGAGACGAGCCAGTCGCCGTTGAGCCCCCCGACCCAGTTGTCGTAGCGATGCTTCATGTGTGCCGGGATCCACTCGATCTCGGCGCCACGGTCGAGCATCTCGGCGCGCAGCCCGGCGTCGCGGCCGCCGTTGGTGATGTACCACTGCCGCGTGGCGACGATCTCGAGCGGCTTGTCGCCCTTCTCGTAGAAGTTCGCCATCCGCTGGGTGGGTGTCGGCTCGCCGTCGAGGTCGCCGCTCTCACGCAGCTTGGCGACCATCTCCTCACGGGCGCTGAAGGTGGTCTTGCCCTTGAGGTCCTCGTACGCCGCAGCGGCCGGTGCGCTGGAGAGCCAGTCGGGAGTCTCCCGCGAGAGCCTGCCGTCACGACCGATCAGGGTCCGCACGGGCAGCTGCAGCTCGCGCCACCAGGTGACATCGGTGAGGTCGCCGAAGGTGCAGCACATGGCGATGCCGGCGCCCTTGTCGGGCTCGGCCGCCGGGTGCGCGAGCACGGGGATCTCCACACCGAAGACCGGTGAGGTGACCGTCGTGCCGAACAGCTGCTGGTAGCGCTCGTCGTCGGGATGGGCGATCAGCGCGACGACCGAGGGGATCAGCTCGGGCCGCGTCGTCTCGATGTGCACCGGACCGGCGCTGCCGTGGAAGGCCACGCGGTGGTAGGCGCCGGCGTACTCCCTGGCCTCGAGCTCGGCCTGGGCCACGGCGGTCTGGAAGGTCACGTCCCACAGGGTCGGAGCGTCTTGGAGGTACGCCTCCCCACGGGCGAAGTTGCGCAGGAACGCGCGCTGGCTGACCTTCTGTGCCTTCGGACCGATGGTGGTGTAGTGCTGCGTCCAGTCCACCGAGAGCCCGAGCGTGCGCCACAGGTCCTCGAAGACCTGCTCGTCCTGCTCGACGAGGCGCTCGCACAGCTCGACGAAGTTCGGGCGGCTGATCGGGACCTGGCGCTTGGGATCGGGCTTCTCCGGAGGCGTGTAGCCGTCGTCGTAGGGCAGCGAGGGATCGCAGCGCACGCCGAAGTAGTTCTGCACCCGTCGCTCGGTGGGAAGCCCGTTGTCGTCCCAGCCCATCGGGTAGAACACGGTCTTGCCCTGCATCCGCTGGAACCGGGCGATCAGGTCGGTGTGGGTGTAGGAGAAGACGTGTCCGACGTGGAGCGAGCCGGACACCGTCGGCGGGGGAGTGTCGATCGAGTAGACCTCGCTGCGCGGCCGGGTGCGGTCGAACGCATAGGTGTCGTCGGCCTTCCAGCGGGCGGACCACGTGGCCTCCAGGCCCTCGAGCGCCGCCCGGTCCGGTACGACGGCCGCGGGTGCTGCGGTCGTCTCACTGGACACGTCGGTCGGGAGGGACTCAGTCATGCGCCGAATCCTACGGACGCCGGGCTCTGCTCGGGGACGGGGACGGCGCCGGGTTCCCCGCTGGCACCGGGAGCCGTGGCCGGGACCTAGACTCGCCCCGATGGATGAGACCCCGGATTTCCCCGCCACGAACGCCGCTCCCGACCCTGCGGGAGACCCCGATGTCGAGGTGCGAGCTGTCGACCTGCCGCGCCTGGCCACGACCTACGCCGAGGTCGAGGATGCGCTGCTGAGCCGGTGGCCCGAGACGAAGCTCGAGCCCTCGCTCGATCGCATCGAGGCGTTTATGGAGCTCCTCGGGGACCCCCAGCGCACCTACCCGGTCATCCATCTCACCGGCACGAACGGCAAGAGCTCGACCGCTCGCATGGTCGAGACCCTGGTCGCGACCATCGGTCTACGCGTGGGCCGGTTCTCCAGCCCGCACCTGGAGTCGATGACCGAGCGGATCAGCCTCGACGGCGAGCCGATCAGCGAGGAGGCGTTCGTCACCGCGTTCAACGACGTGGCGCCGTACACGCACCTGGTCGACAGCGAGCAGGACCATCCGCTGTCCTTCTTCGAGACCATCGTGGCCATGGCGTACGCCGCGTTCGCGGACGCGCCGGTCGACGCTGCCGTCGTCGAGGTCGGGATGGGTGGCACCTGGGACGCGACCAACGTCGTCGACGCCGCGGTCGCGGTGCTGACCCCGATCGCCGTGGACCACGCCAGCTACCTCGGCGCGACCCCGGCGCTGATCGCCGTGGAGAAGGTCGGGATCATCAAGCCCGGTGCCACCGTCGTCAGCGCCGCCCAGACCCCGGAGGTCGAGCAGGTCATCCTCGAGCGGTGCGCTGAGGTGGGCGCCACCCTCGTCCGCGAGGGGACGGACTTCGGTGTGACCAGCAGGGTTCCTGCCGTCGGAGGTCAGATGATCGGCCTGCAGGGCCTGCGCGGCAGCTACGACGAGGTCTTCCTCCCGCTCTACGGCGCCCACCAGGCGCAGAACGCCGCGATGGCGCTGGCTGCGGTGGAGGCGTTCCTCGGTGGGGACGACGCGCTCCAGGCCGACCTGGTCCGGGAGGCCTTCGCGGAGGTCACCTCGCCCGGTCGCCTGGAGATCATCCGTCGCTCGCCCACGATCGTCCTCGACGCCGCGCACAACCCGCACGGCGCCTCGGCCGTGGTGGCTGCGCTGGAGGACTCGTTCATGTTCTCGCCGCTGATCGGGGTGATCAGCGTGATGGCGGACAAGGACTACGAGGGACTCCTCGCCGAGCTCGAGCCGGTGCTGGCCCATGTCGTGTGCACGCAGAACTCCACGGCACGTTCGATGACCGCCTCCGACCTCGCCGAGGTCGCGCTCGGCATCTACGGCCACGACCGGGTGAGCCACACCACGTCGCTGGCCGACGCGATCGACCAGGCCGCGGCGCTGGCTGAGGCCGGGGGAGCGCTCGGGGAGGCGATCGGGTCCGGCGGGGTCCTGGTGACCGGATCGGTCGTGACCGTCGGCGAGGCACGCGCGATGCTGCGCTCGCGTCGTACGGGTGGAGAGGGCTGATGCAGCGCAGGCTCTGCTCGGCGATCCTGTCGCTGGAGGCGATCGCCTTCGGACTCAGCACACCCGTGCTGATCTCTGTCGCCGGGGTCCGCACGGCCACCGCGCTGTGGATCGGGCTCGGCCTGACGCTCGCCTGCATCCTCGTCGCCGGGCTGCTGCGCTTCGAGTGGGCGTACTGGCTCGGCTGGGGGATCCAGCTGGCCGCGGTGGCACTCGGGCTCCAGGTCCCCACGATGTACGTCCTCGGCACGATCTTCCTCGCCCTCTGGGCGACCGCCTACTTCCTGGGACGCAAGATCGAGGTCGAGCGTGCCGAGTGGACGGCCCGCGGCGAGTTCCCCGGGCAGCCCGAGAACAACCCCCAGAACAGCCCCGAGGGCAGGACCGCCGGCGAGGCGCCCTAGCGGGCCGCACTAGGGTGTTCGCCATGTCTGATGCCCTGCCGCAGCGCACCCTGGTCCTGCTCAAGCCCGACGCCGTGCGTCGCGGGCTCGTGGGCACCATCTTGTCCCGGTTCGAGGCCAAGGGCCTCACCCTCGTGGCCCTGGAGCAGCGTCACATCGACGCCGACCAGGCCGACGCCCACTATTCCGAGCACGTCGAGCGCGACTTCTACCCGCCGTTGCGGACCTTCGTCACCAGTGGGCCCCTGGTGGCAGCGGTGCTCGAGGGCGACGAGGCCGTCGAGGTCGTGCGCGGCCTCAACGGCGCCACCGACGGACGCAAGGCAGCCCCCGGCACCATCCGCGGCGATCTCGCCCTGTCCAACAGGGAGAACCTCGTGCACGGCTCGGACAGCCCGGAGTCCGCTGCCCGTGAGATCGCGCTCTGGTTCCCGGGCATCTCCTAGCGCGCACCGCGGACCCGGGCTCCTGGTCGGGAGAGCCGAGGAGGGCTTCGCGGGGCCGGGACCGAACCTGCACCCGGTGGATGGGCGAGCGCCTGCGTGTCGTCACGGCAAGAGGACCTCGCGCTCTTACGCTTCGGTGACGGGTGAGGCGCGTGGTGCGCACCACCTCTTCCCCCCACCACTGCACTCGCGAGGCGGAACGGATGGCCAACAGTCTCATCGGCCGTGACATGGCGGTCGACCTGGGCACGGCGAACACGCTCGTCTACGTCCGCGGCAAGGGTGTCCTCGTCGACGAGCCCTCCGTCGTGGCGATGAACGCGCAGACCCACGAGATCCTCGCCGTCGGCCACGAGGCCAAGCGGATGATCGGTCGTACGCCGGACGGCATCACCGCGATCCGGCCGCTCAAGGACGGGGTCATCGCCGACCTCGACGCGACCGAGGAGATGCTGCGCCACTTCATCCAGCAGGTGCACAAGCGTCGCTACTTCGCCAAGCCGCGGATGATCATCTGCGTGCCGAGCGGGGTGACCGCGGTGGAGCAGCGCGCGGTCAAGGAAGCCGGCTACCAGGCCGGGGGACGCCGGGTCTACATCATCGAGGAGCCGATGGCCGCGGCCATCGGCGCGGGTCTGCCGGTGCACGAGGCCACCGGGAACATGGTCGTCGACATCGGCGGCGGCACCACCGAGGTGGCCGTGATCTCGCTCGGCGGCCTGGTCACGACGCTCTCGGTCCGCACCGCGGGTGACGAGCTCGACCAGGCGATCGTCACCTGGATGAAGAAGGAGCACTCCCTGATGCTGGGGGAGCGCACGGCCGAGGAGATCAAGATGACGCTCGGCTCGGCGTTCCCGCTGCCGCAGGAGCGTCAGGCAGAGGTCCGCGGCCGCGACATGGTCTCCGGCCTGCCCCGGACCGTGACCGTCTCCACCACCGAGATCCGCAAGGCGCTGGAGGAGCAGCTCCACGCCATCGTCGACGCCGTGCGCACCACGCTGGACCAGACGCCCCCCGAGCTGGCGGGCGACATCATGGACCGGGGCATCGTCCTGACCGGTGGTGGAGCGCTGCTCCTCGGCCTGGACGAACGCATCCGGCACGAGACCGGGATGCCGGTGCACATCGCGCACAACCCGCTCACCTCCGTGGCGCTCGGCGCCGGCAAGTGCGTCGAGGAGTTCGAGGCGCTCCAGCAGGTCCTCGTCTCGGACCACAGGCGGTAGCGCCGGTGTCCAGCAAGCGTCCGCGGCCCCGTGCACGGATGGGCAACGTGCGAGGCCCTTCCCTGGGGCGTCCGGTGATCGACGACGGGCGCACCGGCTTCGGCCGCGAGCGAGGCGGATCCTCCCGGGTCGTCATCGGGCTGCTCGTCGCCGCCTCCCTGGGGGTCATCACGATCGACGCCGCCAGCGGGGAGCACTCACCCGTCGACCCGGCACGCGCTGCGGTGGGCAACGTCCTGGGACCCGTCGAGGCCACGACGGCCACCGTGGTGCGTCCCTTCCGTCAGACGCTGGGCTACTTCAGCTCCAACGACTCGCTGCGCGCCGACGTGGCCGAGCTCACCGCGCAGAACTCCAAGCTGCGCTCCGAGGTCGAGCAGGTGCCGCTGGACCGCAACCGGCTCGCCGAGCTCGACGGTCTCACGCGCACCGCCAACCAGACCGGCTACGCCCTCGTGGCCGCCCGCGTCGTGGGGATGGGTGCGATGCAGTCCTTCTCACGCACGGTGACCATCGATGCCGGCACCTCCTCGGGGATCCGCAAGGACATGACCGTGCTCAACAACGACGGACTGGTGGGTCGGGTGATCAGCGCGACCCGCACCACCGCCAACGTGCTGCTCATCCTCGACACCGACTCCGTCGTGGGCGGACGGCTGGGCTCCAACAACGAGATCGGCTTCCTGCGCGGCCGCGGGGTCACCGGCAACCGGGGTCGTCTGGACCTCGACCTCGTCGACAACTCGGTCACGCCGGCCAAGGGCGACGTCGTGGTGACCTGGGGCAGCCAGAACGGGGTGCCCTACGTCGCGGGCATCCCGATCGGCACGGTCGAGTCGGCCTACTCCAACCCGCGCGAGCTGGCCAAGCACGCCGTGATCGACCCCTACGTGGACTTCACCTCGCTCGACGTGGTCGGGGTCGTCGTACCCCGCAGGACGAAGGGCGACCGGCTCGTGATCAACGGCATGGGAGAGACCCGATGAACATCTCGCGCACCGGGCTCGTCGGGCTGGTCATCGTGCTGTCCGTGACCCTCCAGGTGGCGGTCTTCAGCCTGTTCTCGGTCAACGGGGTGGTCCCGAACCTCGCGCTGGTGGTGGTCGTCGCGGCAGCGATCGCGCGCGGCCCGCAGTTCGGCGCCGTGGTCGGCTTCGTCGCCGGGATGCTGCTCGACCTCGCGCCCCCTGCGGACCACGTGGCCGGTCGGTGGGCCTTGGCCTTCGTGCTGATCGCGATCCTCGCGGGGCGGGTGCGCGCCGACGCGCGACGCAGCCCGCTGGCCGCGCTGGCCACGGTCGCGGTGTGCTCCTTCGTCGCGACCTCGGTCTTCGCGCTCAGTGCGGTGGTCCTCGGCGACCACGCCCGGCCGCCCGGTGAGATGCTGCAGGTCATCGGCATCGCGCTGCTGTGGGACGTCGTGGTCGCGCCGCTGCTCCTTCCCGGGCTGATGGCGCTGTTCGAGCGGACCCGCCCGGCCGAACTGGCCTACTGAGATGGCCGCAGTCCTGATCCGACCCAACGCCTCGGAGAAGAGCCGGCTCCGCCTGCTCGTCGTCCAGGCGTTGGTGCTCTCGCTGTTCCTGACCCTGTTCGCGCGCCTGTGGTACCTGCAGGTCCTCACCGGCGAGGGCTACCAGGCACAGGCCGCCCAGCAGTCGGTCCGCGACGTGGTCGTGCAACCTGCGCGCGGACTGATCGTCGACGACATGGGCCGCCCCCTGGTCGCCAACCGGAGCAGCTGGGTGGTCAGCATCGACCGCACGCTGCTCGGCAAGCTGCCCGCGGAGACCCGCGCGGCCACGCTGAAGAAGCTCGCGAGGGTGACCGACGTGCCGCTCGCCGAGATCGAGGCCCGGATGCTGCTCTGCGGCCAGGCGGGTGCTCAGCGGGGAAGCTGCTGGAACGGTTCGCCCTACCAGCCGGTGCCGGTGGCCCGGGACGTGCCGCAGAAGCTCGCGGTGAAGGTGCTCGAGCAGGCCGAGGACTACCCCGCGGTGCTGGCTCAGCAGGAGAGCGTGCGCGCCTATCCCTCGCCGTACGGCGTCAACGGCGCGCACGTGCTCGGCTACCTCAGCCCGATCACCAAGGGCGAGCTCGACGAGGCGGACAAGGACGATGACAAGTCGGTCAACGGAGCCTCGGTGGTCGGGCGAGCCGGTGTCGAGAAGGCCTACGACGCGTGGTTGCGGGGCAAGCCCGGGTACAAGAAGGTCGCGGTCGACTCGATGGGGCGCGTGCTGGGGGACTCGGGCGAGATCGACTCGACACCGGGGGACACACTGGTGACCTCGATCGACTCGAAGGTGCAGGCCAACGTCGAGAAGCAGCTGCACTCGGCGATGCTGACCGCGCGGGGGACCTTCGACAAGGTGACCGGACGCAACTACCGCGCCGAGAGCGGTGCCGCCGTGGTGATGGAGGCGAAGACCGGGCGGATCGTGGCGATGGCGAGCCAGCCGACCTATGACCCGGAGGTCTGGTCCGGAGGCATCTCGGCCAAGCAGCTCAAGCGGCTGTACTCGGAGAAGGCAGGGACGCCGCTGCTGTCCCGCGCGACGCAGGGCCAGTTCGCACCAGGGTCGACCTGGAAGCCGTTCATGACCATCGGCGCGCTCAACAACGGCTTCTCCGAGAACACCCGGCTGGACTGCTCCTCGGGCCTGCAGGTCGGCAACCGCCTGTTCAAGAACTACGAGTCCGCCGCCTACGGCTACATCGACTTCGCTCGGGCGCTGGAGCTCTCGTGCGACACGTTCTTCTACCGCGTCGGGCTCTCCTTCTGGCAGAAGTACGGCAGCGACCCGGCCAACGTCAAGGCCAAGGACCCGCTCGTGACCACGGCACAGGACTTCGGGTTCGGGTCGGTGACCGGGGGCGACGTCACGGGAGAGGCCAGCGGACGGATCGCCGACCGCAAGTGGAAGGCCGCCTACTGGAAGGCGATGAAGGGCTACTACTGCAAGGTGGACCGCCAGAACACCTCGGGCAAGCGCGACTTCCTGCACGTCTTCGCCCACGAGTTCTGCCTGGAGGGGTTCAACTACCGGGCGGGCGACGCGGTGAACTTCGTGATCGGGCAGGGCGACACGATGGTCACGCCCCTGCAGCTGGCGCGTGCCTACGGTGCCCTGTCCAACGGTGGGAAGCTGATGGCTCCGCGGGTGGCCAAGGCCGTGGTGAGCCCGGCGGGCAAGCTGATCCGGGAGATCAAGCCCAAGATCGTGCGCCGGGTCACCAGCAAGCAGTCCGCGCTGCGCTACGTCGACAAGGCGCTCCAGGGGACCCCTCGCGAGGGAACGCTCGCCTGGAAGTTCGGCGGGTTCCCGCTCGACAAGGTGGCCATTCGCGGCAAGACCGGGTCCGCTGAGGTCTACGGCAAGCAGAGCACCTCGTGGGTGGCCACCTACACCAAGGACTACGTCGTGGTGATGGTGATCACCCAGGGTGGCACCGGCTCGGGCACCTCCGGTCCGGCCGTCCGCAAGATCTGGGAGCAGCTCTACGGCATCAACGGGATGAAGGTCTCGCCGTCCAAGGCCGCGATCCCGGGCACCACGCCGCCCGCGGATCTCCCCACGTTCGCCCGCGACGGGTCGATCCTGCCGCCGTCCTCGACCGCTGCGAGAAGGTGAGCGCGCGATGACCGTCCTGCCCATGGGCCGCCTGGCCGTGAGTCGCACGCGCATGGTCGTGCCCCGTCTGGACTGGCCGTTGCTGGGCGCCGCGGCTCTGATCCTGACCATGGGCACCCTGCTGGTGTGGTCGGCGACCTCGAGCAACGAGGTGCTCACCCAGGGCGACTCCACGGCGTACCTGCACAAGCATCTGGTCAACATCCTGATCGGGCTGGTGCTCGCCTCCGCCGTGATGGCCACCGACCACCGTTGGGTCCGCATCGTCACCCCGCTCGTCTACGTCGCCTCGATCATCGGGCTGATGCTCGTGCTGGTGATGGGGACGACGATCAACGGCTCGCGGTCCTGGCTGATGCTGGGCGGTCTCTCGATCCAGCCCGCGGAGTTCGCCAAGCTCGCCGTGGTGATCGCGATGGCGATGATCATCGCCGAGCGCACCGAGAACTCGCGTCGTCGCCACGTGGGCATGGTCGACGTCGCACTGATGGGGGTGATCGCCGGCATCCCGGCGGTGCTGATCATCCTGCAGCCGGACCTCGGCACGATGCTGGTGCTCTCGGCCACGGTCTTCGGGGTCCTGGCCGTCGCGGGTGTGCCACGCCGGTGGCTGGTCTCGCTGTTCGTCGGGGGTGCCACCGTGGCGTTCACGGCCGTCTCGCTCGGGCTGCTCAAGCAGTACCAGGTCAACCGGTTCATGGCGTTCACCAACCCCGGTCTCGACCCCCGCGGAGCCGGCTACAACACCACCCAGGCCCGGATCGCCATCGGGAACGGCGGGCTGTTCGGGCGCGGGCTCTTCGACGGTTCGCAGACCCGGTCCCGGTTCGTGCCCGAGCAGCACACCGACTTCATCTTCACGGTCGCGGGAGAGGAGCTCGGGCTCATCGGTGCGGGGGTGCTGATCCTGCTCTTCGCCGTGCTGCTGTGGCGCGCACTGCACATCTCCAGCCAGGCCGATGACATGTTCGGGAGGGTCGCCGCCGCCGGCATCGCCTGCTGGTTCGCGTTCCAGACCTTCCAGAACATCGGGATGTGCCTGGGCATCATGCCGGTCACCGGTGTCCCGCTGCCGCTCGTCTCCTACGGCGGCTCGTCGATGTTCGCCTCGATGATGGCGATCGGACTGCTGCAGAACATCGCCATGCGAGGCAGCGCTTCCGCCCGCGGGATCAGGCCTCGGGCAAGGTGAAGCTGAAGGTGGAGCCCCCCTCGGGGTTGCGCCGCGCCGAGAGCGCTCCACCGTGCAGGACCACGATGCGTCGCGTGAGCGCCAGACCGAGGCCGGTCCCGGCCGAGCGGCCCTCTTCCGGGCCACGGTGGAACTCGTCGAAGATCAGCTCCTCCTCGCCCACGGGAATACCGATCCCGCGGTCGACGACGTCGATCCGCACCCACCCCGGCTCGGCGTCCTCCGTGGAGGAGATGTGCACCCACGGAGCCTGGTTCGCCGCGGTGTACTTCAACGAGTTCCCGACCAGGTTGTCCAGAAGCTGGCGCAGCAGCCCTGGATCGGCCTCGACGCTGTGCGCGAGGTCCAGGGTGAACCGCGGCTCGTCGCCGTCGGCCCAGTGCGCCCGGCGGCTCTCCACGATCTCCCTGGCGACCGTCTCGAGCTTGATCGCCTCGGGGCACAGCTGGCCGTTCTGGACCACGGTGTAGTTCAGCCAGTCCTCGATGACCTGACGCATCCGCCTGCTCGCATCACGTGCCTTCGTCACCGCGTCCTCGACCACGAGCTCGCCGGGGCGTACGTCGCACCCGACCTCGTCGTCCCCCTGGACGACCTCGAGCCACCCGTCCAGCACGGTCAGAGGGCCGCGCAGGTCGTGGGCGACCATCCCTGCGAAGTTCGTGAGCTCACGAAGCCTGGCCCGCTGGGCGGTGATGTCGTGCAGCAGCACCACGGTCGAGTGGTCCTCGGGCGTGCCGATCACCTGGGAGGAGATGGCCAGGAACCGTGGGACGCTCGCGCTTCCGACCCGGACCTCGAGAGATCGGGAGGAGCGCGGAGCTGCTTGGTCGACCCCCAGGGCCTCGACCAGTGCCTGGTCGGTCAGCGGCACGCCGTCGGCGTCGCTGAGACGGAAGGTCTCGGCCCAGCTCGTGGGGGCCTCGGCCGGGATCGGCTGGCCCAGCAGCTGGCGCGCTGCACTGTTGTACATCGAGACCACGTCGTCGTCGACGACCACGACGCCGTCGCTCATCGACTCGAAGACCGTGGTCAGCAAGCTGCGCTGTGACTCCGACTCGGCGCCCTTGCGGTCGAGCTCGTTGATCAGCGCACCTCGTTGCTCGCGCATCAGCGTGAGCAGGAGGCAGAACGCCGTGCTCGCGATCACCAGCAGGTCGACGATGGATGAGGCCGGCAGCAGGCCGCTGTAGCCGAACTGGTTCTGCGGCAGGTAGGTCATGGCCGCCGCCAGCAGCGCCACCGTGATGGCGAGGAAGCCCGCACCCCGGACGGTGAGGGTCATCCCACCCCAGACGCTGGGCAGCAGCAACAGCCAGGACAGCGGCAGGGACGGGTCGAGATAGGTCCCGTAGACGCACAGCAGCGCGGTGGCCAGCAGCCCCACCCGGTTCAGCCACGAGCTCTTCGGCAGGATCGTGGACCTGGCCCCGTAGAAGAGCACCATGCAGGTCACGCCGCCGACGAAGCAGAACACGGTGTTGCGGATGACCCACCACACCAGCACCTTCGAGGGCAGGTCCATGGGGCTCAGGTCCGGAAACCCACCGACCAGGCCCAGTGCGACCGACGAACCGACCGCGGCGAACAGCAGCGCTGCGACCTCCTGGGGGGTCTCGGGCGCCCATCCCGGGTGCGGCAGCCAACGGCGGTAGAGCCACACCATCAGCACGGGCTGGGCGACCCCGGCGAGGACGAGCCAGGCGGCGGGCGCGGGCGGATAGCCCATGGCCACGGCGGTCACCGCGAAGACGACGACCATGGCTGCCAGCGTGGCCGCGAGGACGCGTCGGCTGCCCGACCAGACTGTGGTGAGCAGCACGAACCCGACGCCACCGGTGAGCCAGACCTCGGCGATGCGCGGGTCCACCTCGCGGCTGCCCAGCCCGAGATAGGGGGAGACGAGGTAGCAGCCGAGCGCGAAGGCGAAGAAGGGGGCCACCCGACGCAAGGGCGCTCCGGCAGACCCCTCCAGCCCACGGCGGAGAGGCGTTTCGCTCTGGTGTCTCATGACATGTCGCATATGCCTCGTTTCGAGGCCTCGATTCTAGGGACGCGCGTCAGGGTGCGTCCCGGCATTGGTCCGATTGGACCGGTGGAGCCGACCGGCTCCGGTGGGGGAGCGGAGCGTGAGGTCAGCCGCGGGGGAGTGTCACCGTGATCGTGGTCCCGGGACCCTCGTTGCGCTGCGCGCTGATCAGCCCGCCGTGGCGCCGGACGATGCGCTTGCAGAGGGCGAGGCCGAGCCCGGATCCCTCGTAGGTGCCCTGGACGGTCGAGGCTCGGCGGAAGGGCTCGAAGATGGCCTTCTCCTCACCCTCGGGGATCCCGATCCCGGCATCGACGACGTAGAGCCGCACCCATCCCTTGTCGCCCCCGGAGAAGCTCCGCACGGCGATCGAGGGCCGTTCGCCGGGATGGGTGTACTTGACGGCGTTGGCGATCAGGTTGGCCAGCAGGTGTCGGAGCAGCGTCGGGTCGACCATCACGGTGTCCGGGGTCCTGACCACGATGTCCACACCGGGATAGCTGGCAGCGATGGCGTCCAGACAGGGCTGCAGCGCGATGGCCTCGGGCTGCACGACACCTTCGCGGGCCACGTTGTAGGTGAGCCAGTCCTCGATCTCGCGGGACATCCGATCGGTGGCGTGCCGGCCACGCTCCAGTGCCTCGAGGGCCATGTGCGGATCGCACTCGAGAGCGTCCTCGGCGACCTCGATCCATCCCTGCACGGCTGCCAACGGGCTCTTCAGGTCGTGGGCCGCGACGGCGGCGAAGCTGGCCAGCTCCTCGATCCGCCGCTGCTCGGTGGTCACGTCCCGGACGATCGCCACGACGCTGTCCGAGCCGGCGTACTGGACCGGAGCCAGCTGCACCGCGAGGATCCGCATGCCGTCCTCGGTGCCGTCGCGGTTGTAGGAGTAGGTGAACGAGGGTCGCTCCGACATCCGGCTCAGCCAGCGCCCGGGCTCGGCCGTGAGTCGCTCGCGCCCCAGGATCTGCACGGCGGCCGCGTTGTGCAGCTGTACGACGCCGTCGGTGTCCATCAGCACCAGCGCCTCGTTGATGGACTCGAACACGGTGCCGAGCAGGCCCGCCTGGTCCAGCGCCTCCTGGCGGCGCCGCACGACCTCGCCGGCCAGGTGCGCCCGCTGGTCACGGACCAGGGAGAGCAGCAGCACGACGAAGACGAAGGCGGTCATCAGGCTGTCGAGCAGCAGGATGTCGGTCGTGGCCGAGACGCTGTAGGCGCGGTTGGTCGCCGGGAGCTCTTGCGCGATCACCACCGCCAGGGTGCCCGTCAGGCTGTAGGCGGCCGATGTCCACGGACCCATGCTGAGCCCCGCCCAGATCGCCGGCAGCAGCACGATCCAGGTCAGCGGCAGGTCGTCGAAGGTGAAGACGAGACCGATGCACACTCCGGTCACCAGGAGCTGGGCGTAGACATCGGTCAACCGGGTGGCGATCGCCTCCGTGCGCGGTCGCCGCTGGACCAGCAGCATGATGCAGCTGCTGCCCACGAACACGTACGCGGCGCTCAGGGCGGTCCACCAGAACAGCAGGTAGGGGGTGCTGGTGACCGACACCGCGGGCGCCGGTCCGAAGGGGATGGACACGAGGGCGCCGAGAATGCTCGCGAGCGCGAGATCCACGACGTCGCTCGGTCGGTGCGGGGTCAGGTTGTCGTCGCCGATGCGCCAGCGGTAGAAGGCGAGGGTCGCCACGGCCTGGACCACCGTGGCCACCGCGACCCGCGCGGCGACGGTCCACGTCTCGCCGAGGGCGACGTTGGTCACCACGTGGACGCCCACGGCGAGCACGATCGTGAGCGCGACGATCTGTTGGCGCAGCACCCGTTGGGGCCAGAGCCAGGCCAGCACGAACCACAGGAACGTGATCAGGCTCCCGGCGTGGATGGAGCTGACCGAGTCCACCCGGATGCTGGAGGCGTACTGCATCGCGAGGGTCCCAGGAATCCACGCCAGGCACACCAGCCACAGGGCCCACGTCGCTCGGATGGAGAGGCGCCGTGACGGCCGCCAGGCCAGGGCATACTCCGCCACCCCCGGTTCCCCTCCGATCTCGGGTTCGATACCCGCCTGGGCGAGCACGTACGCTGTTGTTTCCCCATTCAGTGGAAGGTTCACGCATGCCCGTCCCACCAGGTGAATCCGTCTTCGCTGAGCTCGAGCCTCATCTTGCTCGGGTCCAGAAGCCGATCCAGTACGTCGGCGGCGAGCTCAACTCCGTTTCCAAGCCGTGGGCGCAGACCGAGGTCCGCTGGGCCCTGATGTATCCGGACGCGTACGAGGTGGGACTGCCCAACCAGGGCGTACAGATTCTGTACGAGGTCCTGAACGAGCGCGACGGGGTCCTCGCCGAGCGCACGTACTCGGTGTGGCCCGACATGGAAACCGTGATGCGCGAGCAGGGTATCCCCCAGTTCACGGTGGATGGTCACCGACCGGTGGGTGATTTCGACATCTTTGGCCTCTCGTTCTCCACCGAGCTGGGCTACACGAACATGCTGACCGCGCTCGACCTCGCGGGCATCCCGCTGCACGCGGTCGACCGGACCGAGGACGACCCTGTGGTCCTCGCCGGAGGGCACTCGGCCTTCAACCCCGAGCCGGTGGCTGACTTCCTCGACGCGGTCGTGCTCGGCGACGGTGAGGAGATCGTGCTGGCGATCACCGAGGTCGTCCGGGAGTGGAAGGCCGAGGGGCGGCCCGGCGGCCGGAACGGTCTGCTGCTCCGGCTGGCGGCCAGCGGGGGCGTCTACGTCCCGAAGTTCTACGACGTCGACTACGACGCCGAGGGCAACCTGCTCGGCGTCGTACCCAACCGTCCCGGCGTCCCGGACCGCGTCCGCAAGCACACGCTGATGGACCTCGACGCGTGGCCCTACCCGCGCAATCCGATCGTCCCGCTCGCCGAGACGGTCCACGAGCGGTTCAGCGTCGAGATCTTCCGCGGCTGCACCCGTGGGTGCCGGTTCTGCCAGGCAGGCATGATCACCCGCCCGGTCCGTGAGCGCTCCATCACGACAGTGGCGTCCATGGTCGAGAACGGCATCCGCAAGTCCGGCTTCGAGGAAGTCGGTCTGCTGTCGCTCTCCAGTGCCGACCACTCCGAGATCGGGGAGATCGCCAAGGGGCTCGCCGACCGCTACGAGGGCACCAACGTCTCGCTGTCGCTGCCGAGCACGCGGGTGGACGCCTTCAACATCACCCTCGCCAACGAGTTCTCCCGCAACGGTCGTCGCTCCGGCCTGACGTTCGCCCCCGAGGGTGGTTCCGAGCGGATGCGCAAGGTGATCAACAAGATGGTCACCGAGGAGGACCTCATCCGCACGGTCGCGGCGGCGTACTCCCACGGCTGGCGCCAGGTGAAGCTCTACTTCATGTGCGGGCTGCCCACCGAGACCGACGAGGACGTGCTCGCGATCGCCGACCTGGCCAAGAAGGTGATCGCCAAGGGGCGTGAGGTGGCGGGGCACAACGACATCCGCTGCACCGTGTCGATCGGCGGCTTCGTGCCCAAGCCGCACACTCCGTTCCAGTGGGCCTCCCAGCTCGACGTCGAGACCACCGACGAACGGCTGCGCAAGCTGCGCGAGGAGGTGCGCTCGGACCGCAAGTTCGGCCGGGCGATCGGCTTCCGCTACCACGACGGCAAGCCGGGGATCATCGAGGGCCTGCTCTCCCGGGGGGATCGTCGCGTCGGTCGGGTCATCGAGCAGGTATGGCGCGACGGCGCCCGGTTCGACGGCTGGAGCGAGCACTTCTCCTACGAGGGGTGGCGGGCCGCGGCCGAGAGCGGCCTGGCCGGCACCGGAGTGGACCTCGACTGGTTCACCACGCGCGAGCGTGGCTACGCCGAGGTGCTGCCCTGGGACCACCTCGACTCCGGGCTCGACAAGGACTGGCTCTGGCAGGACTGGGAGGACGCCCTCGACCCCGACTCGGTCGACGTCGAGGACTGTCGCTGGACCCCGTGCTACGACTGCGGTGTCTGCCCGGAGATGGGGACCGACATCCAGATCGGCCCGACCGGTCAGAGCCTGCTGCCGCTCAGCGTGGTCTGAACCACCGGGGCCGCGTAGTCCCCTGCCTCACAGGGTGCCGCGTGCCAGGCCGATCAATCGGTCCAGGACATGGCCGCCACCGCTGCGCACACCGTTGTGCAGGTACTCGTCGGTGAGCCAGCGACGCATGCCGGGCAGGAGGTCTGCGGTCTGGCCGGAGAACGTCGGGTCGACGAAGGGGTCCTCGGCGTAGATCGCTGCGGCACAGGGCACCTCGACCCTCTGGAGCACGTCGGCGTCGTAGAGCCGCGGCCATTCCTGGTCGGCGAGCAGGTTCGCGACCTCACGGTAGGGCGCCAGGTCGGCACAGTCCTCGAAGTGCCAGGGAAACAGGTGCTCGCCGGTGAGCAGCGTCGAGTCGTCGCCGAAGTCGTCGGGACGAACCCGGTCGGCCGACCAGCGGGTCGGGTGACCGTCGGCATAGCTGGACTCGTGGATCACGGCGTACAACGGGTTGCGCCCGTTGTAGGGGAGCATCGCGGCGAGGTCGTAGGTGAACGCGGGGGACCGGGGATCACGTTCCAGCAGGAAGTGGACCTGCTCGGCGCCGCCGTCCATGCCGAGGTGGTTGCCGATCGTCCGCAGCAGCCGCGGCGAGACCGGCTCGCCGACGGGGCGGACCACCTCGCCCCGGGCGCAGAGGTCGAGGATCACCTCGAGCCGGTCCTGGTCGTGCGGGTAGCGCCGGTGGTAGGCGGCGTTCAGCCGACGCATCTGGTCGAACGTCGCTGCGTACACCTCGTCCGGTGCTCGGCCCACCGGGGGCAGACCGCCGGTGAAGAACACCTCGCGCAGGCTGTCGGCGGCCGTGCTCAGGTAGTGCAGGGAGCAGAAGCCGCCGAAGGACTGGCCGAGCACGGACCACTGCTCGAGGCCGAGCCGCTCTCGGATCGCCTCGGCGTCCCGGACGATCGAGTCGGCCCGGAAGTGCGTGAGGTACTCCGCGTCGGCCGCGGCGTCCGGCCCTGGCGCGGCGTACGGCGTGGAGCGCCCGGTGCCCCGCTGGTCGAGCATCAGCACCCGGAAGTCACGCAGTGCCCGCTCCAGCCAGGCCGGTCCGACGGGGCGTCCGGTCGGACGCGCGGCCTCGTGCCCGGGGCCGCCCTGGAGGTAGACCAGGAACGGGCGGTCGCGGCCGTCCGGCGCGGCCACCTCGCGGGCGTAGACCTGGATCGTCGGGCCCCCCGGCTGGTCATGGTCGAGCGGCAGCTCGAACTCGTGGTCGATGAGCACGAGTCCGGGAACGTGCGTGGTGTCCGGCATGGCTCGAGGCTAGTCCCGGATTAGTGGCATAGACCAGATGACCGACATTACGGACCAACGCAGACCACGCGGCCACCGCTCGCTAGCGTCCCTGGGACCGGAGGTCACCGGGACCATCGGACGGTCGTGGCGAGGTCGCGGCCGGTGAAGTCCTTGGGGAGACAACAGATGCGATCTGTCAGGAGCACCACCACCGCGGCGGCCGCCGTCGCCACGGCCCTGGTCGTGGTGGCGACGACCACGACCGGCCCCGCGATGGCGAAGGCGACGCCCACGCCCTCGTCGGCGCGCGCGCTGGACACCACTGCGTTCATGCCCTTCCAGCTCGCCCTCCATCGCGGGACGGTCTACTACTCGGACAGCGACGGGACCAACGGGTACGTCCGCAAGCTCACCAGGCGAGGGCCGAAGACCCTTGCCACAGTGAGCGACGGTGAGATCGCCGGCGTGGAGCTCTCCCACTCGAAGATGGCCTATGTCAGCAGCAGCGCCGCCGGTGCGTTGCTGACCATCCGTCGTCCGGGGCGACGCCCGGTCGTCGCCAACCTCGGCGCCTACGAGAACCGGGTGAACCCCGACCGCCGCAACACCTACGGCATCCTCGCCGGAGGCAGCCCGTGCGCCGAGGACGCCGCCAAGCGGGCCTTCCACGTGGACGACGCGACCTACCACGGAGTGCTCGACGCGCATCCCTACCAGGTCGTGGCGCTGCCGCGCGGCGCGTGGGCCGTGGCCGACGCCGCCGCCAACGCGATCCTGCAGGTGAACAAGCGCGGGCGCATCTCCACCCGGGCGGTGCTTCCGCCGCAGGTCCACAAGATCACCGCCTCGGAAGCGGGCGCGCTGCACGAGCCGTGCCTGGCCGGCGTCACCTACGGCTTCGAGCCGGTGCCGACCGACGTCGAGCGCGATCGACGCGGCAACCTGTGGGTCTCGACCCTCCCGGGAGGCGCCGAGGGTCCCGAGCTCGGGGCGCGGGGGTCGGTCTACCGGGTCGGCAAGCACGGTGGGGTGCAGCGCCGGGCGACGGGCTTCCTGGGGGCCACCAACCTCGCTCTTGCGGGGGGCAAGGTCTACGTCGCGGAGCTGTTCAACAACAGGGTCGCCACCATCCGACGCGGCCGGGTGGTCACGGCCGTCTCGATCGAGCGGCCCGTGTCCGTGGAGGCGACGCGGCACAAGCTGTACGTCGGCCAGCTGGCTGACATCTTCGGACCCGGCACCCCGAGCCCCGGAGGCATCTACCGCTTCCCACGCTGACCCACCTCGGCGCGAGGACCGCGCAGGGGCACCGGTCAGGTGCGATCGCGCCGGAGGGTGTTGCGCCGGGCGGCGTCGAGCTCGTCCTCGACGTACGCCGGGCGCGACACCGCCAGGCCGACCGCCAGCTGCGGGACGATCAGCACCAGCAGGACCAGGAGCGGGACGGTCCACCCGCCGGTGAGGTCGTGCAGCACGCCCATCCCGAAGGGACCCACCCCGGCCAGCAGGTAGCCGATGCCCTGGGCGAAACCCGAGAGCGCGGCGGTCCCCGCAGAGGTGCGCGCCCGCAGCCCGATCAGGGTGAGGATCAGCGGGAAGGTGGTGGTGCCGATGCCGACGAGGACCGCCCACAGCACCGCCCCGGAGCGCGGGGCCAGGATCAGGCCCAGGTAGCCGAGCGGGTAGCAGGCCATCACGGCGTACATCAGCCTGGTCTGGTCGTGCGACCTCGCCACCAGCGCCGGGATCAGCAGGGAGAGGGGGATGGTCACGCCCGTGATCACGCCCAGCAGCACTCCGGCAGTGCCCGGTGAGAAGCCGGCGTCGCGGTAGATCTGGGCGAACCAGCCGAAGACGGCGTAGGCCTGCAACGACTGGAGTCCGAAGAACAGCGCGATCAGCCATCCGAGGCGGGTGCGCGCCACGTCGCGCAGGCCGATGTGCCCTTGGACCTCCTCGGGCCGGCGGTCGTGGCCGACCAGCGCGAGCCAGGGGAGCACGGCCACCATGGCGGTCAGCGACCACGCGAACAGGCCGGTGCGCCAGCCGTCCCCGGCGTCGCTGATCGGCACGGTCAGGACCGACGCCGCGGTCAGCCCCAGGGCCAGGGCGGTCGAGTAGACCGATGTCATCAGCCCGATCCGCTCGGGGAAGTGCAGCTTCACCAAGGACGGCAGCAGCACGTTGGCCGTGGCCATCCCGGCGAGGGCCAGCAGGGAGAGCGCGAGGAAGACCGGCACCGAGGACACCTGCGCGCGTCCGGCGAGGCCGCCCACCACGCACAGGAGCGAGGCGAGCGTGAGCCGGTGCAGTCCCACCAGCCGCGCGAGCCGGGGGGCGAGGGCGCCGAAGCCGGCGAACGCGAGCACCGGCAGCGACGTCAGCACGCCCGTCTGGCTGGCCGACATGCCCAGTCCGCTGCGGATCTCCCCGAGGACCGGGCCGACGCTGACCGCGGACGGGCGCAGGTTGAACGCCAGCACCACGATCCCCAGCACCACCAGGGCGCGCTGGGCACGAGATCCGGAGGTGGGAGTCACCCCCGAATCCTGCCCGAGACCGTGGTGGTCCACTGACGGGGGGCGGGGCGTCGTCGGTGTGACCTGCAAGGATCGAGGCGTGCTCGAGGTGACCGACGTGCAGCGCCGTGCGCGGCTGGCCGCGCGCCACGGGATCGCCCGCCGGGGCGGGTCGGTCGTCGGCGCGGTCGAGCAGATGACCTGCCTGCACGCCACCGAGCCTGCGAGCGTCTACCTCTCCGTCTTCGCCCGGGCGGAGGTCTCGATGGACGACGTCGACCGTGCGCTCTACAGCGACCGCACCGTGGTCAAGCAGCTCGCCATGCGTCGGACCCTCTTCGCGTTCCCACGTGCGCTGCTGCCCGCGGCCTGGGGGAGCGCCTCGGCCCGGGTGGCCGAGCAGCAGCAGACCAGGCTGGCCAAGGAGGTGGAGAGCGCGGGGTTCGCGCGGGACGGGGAGGCGTGGGTCTCCCAGAGGTGCGCCGAGGTGCTCGAGAGCCTGGCCGAGGACGGGCCCTGCACGACCGCCGGGCTCCGGGAGCGGATCCCCACCCTCGGGCAGCGCCTGGAGGTGGCCCCCGGCAAGACCTACGGGGGGAGCTTCCCGGTCGCGTCCCGGCTGATGACGGTGCTCGGGGCACGCGGGCGGGTGCTGCGTGGTGTCAACGGTGGGGGCTGGCACGTCTCGCGGCCGCAGTGGACCCTCACCGAGGATTGGCTCGGGGAGGAGCCGACCCGCACCGACCCGGCGGCGGGCTACCGCAGCCTGGTCGAGCACTGGTTGCGCACCTTCGGTCCCGGCACCGAGGCCGACCTGGTGTGGTGGCTCGGAGCCACCAAGACCGTCGTACGCCGCGCGCTCTCCGAGCTGGGCGCCGTGACGGTGGCGCTCGAGGAGGGTGAGGGATACCTCCTGCCCGACGACCTCGAGCAGCCTCCCGCTCCGGAGCCGTGGGCGGCCCTGCTGCCGGTGCTCGACGCGACCACGATGGGCTGGAAGCAGCGCAGCTTCTACCTCGCCCAGAAGGACGCCGGGCATCTCTTCGACAGCAACGGGAACGCCGGGACGACCGCCTGGTGGGACGGTCGGGTCGTGGGGTGCTGGGTCCAGGACCCCGACGGCGTCGTCTCGGTCGAGCTGCTCCACGACGTGGGCTCCGATGCGGTGGGTGCCTTCGCTGCAGCGGCCGAGCGGTTGTCCACGTGGCTGGAGGGTCACCGGGTCACGACCGTCTACCCGTCGGACCTGATGAAGGCGGCTCGGTAGGGTCTGCGGGTGCCCAGCCCCGACAAACGCAACCAGCCGGAGCAGCAGGCACCCCCGGTGCAGCGGCTGCGGATCCGTTACGCCAAGCGCGGCCGGCTGCGGTTCTCCAGCCACCGGGACTTCAGCCGCGCCTTCGAGCGTGCGGTCTTCCGGGCCCGCATCCCGATGGCCTACTCCTCGGGCTTCAACCCGCATCCGCGCATCTCCTACGCAGGCGCCGCGCCCACCGGCTCGGCCAGCGAGGCGGAGTATCTCGAGATCGGGCTCGCCGAGGTGGTCGACCCCGCGGCCGTCCACGCCGACCTCGACGCGGCGTTGCCGGAGGGCCTCGACGTGATCGAGGTGGTGGCCAGTGCCGGTGGCTCGCTCGCCGACCAGCTCGAGGCCTCGTGGTGGCGCATCACGTTGCCGGAGACCACGCCCGGGGAGGCTCGCGGGGCGGTCGAGATGCTGCTCGGGACCGATGAGGTGATGGTCGAGCGGATGACCAAGAAGGGGCTACGTCGTTTCGACGCGCGCGCAGCGATCGCGTCGCTGGGACTCGCAGATCCGCCGGTCGGAGAGTCCTCGTGTGCGATACTCGACGTGGTCTTGCGTCACGGCTCGCCGTCCGTGAGACCCGACGACGTTCTCGCCGCCCTTCACGAGACATCCGGTCTGAGTGTCACCGCCGCCCTTCAGCAGCGACTGGCCCAAGGACCGCTGGACCGAGAAGGCGGCACGGTGGGTGATCCGTTGACACCCGACCGCGACGCGGCTGGTCAGTGAAGGTGACAGATTCTCTGACGTGAGTGCCCTGCGACCGCGGTTGGTGCCCGAGGGAGATCCTTTCGACGCGATGGCGCGGAGGATGTCGCCGCCGTCCGAAGGCTTTTGGAGTAGGCCGCAGTGGATCCTCACCGCGCCGTACTCCCGACCCGCACCGTCGCGAGGACCTCGTCCGGACGACGTGCACGAGGAGCTCACCAGTGCTCGATCACGAAGAAACCACCTCCCCCGTCGACCAAGCAGGGTCCGTCCCTGCCGAGGTCGCTGACCAGGGCCAGGCCGACACGCCCGGCGACACGCCCGGCGAGGCGGATGCCGCGCCGGTCAGGAAGACGGCAGCCAAGAAGGCCGCCAAGGCTCCGGCCAAGAAGGCTGCGAAGAAGACCGCGGCCAAGAAGGCCACCAAGGCCCCGCCCGGCGACACGCCATCCCAGGAGGCGTCCGGGGATTCCCCCCAGGACCCGGTCCTGGACGGTGTAGACGTGGCCGTGGACGCGCCTGCGGAGAAGCCCAAGAAGAAGTCCACCCCGCGCAAGCGGGCGGCTGCCAAGACCGCCGCACCTGAGTCCCTGGACTCCGCTGGTGGGGCCGTCGAAGAAGCCACCGAGGGGACCACCGAGGGGACCACCGAGGACGCCCCGGCTCCCGCGGCGCCGATGGTGCTCTTCAAGGCGCCCGAGCCCACCAAGGCGCCGGCACGCAAGCGCGCCGCGAAGAAGTCGGCTGCCAAGCCCGCCGACGACGCCGTGGACGCTGCTGAGGTCCGAGCCGGGGACGACGAAGGCTCGAGCGACCCGACCTCCTCCGAGGGGGAGGCCACTGACCAGCAGGGCGGCCGGCGTGGGTCGCGCGGGGGCCGTCGCGGCGGCGCTTCGGAGACCGACTCCGAGGACCAGACCTCCGAGGACGGCGACTCGGAGGACACCGAGGACGACGACAGCAGCGAGGGTGAGGGCGGCGCTCGTCGTCGCCGTCGCCGCGGTGGTCGTCGTCGTCGCAAGCCGTCCGACGGCAACACCTCCGACAACAACACCTCCGAGGGCGACGACGACGAGTCCGACGACTCGGAGGACACCGACGACTCCGAGGGCTCCGACGGCTCCGACGGCTCCGGGAACGGCTCGCGCCGCAGGCGACGTCGTCGACGTCCCGGCGAGGACGGTGACGGCGCGGGCGATCCCGACAACACCGTCACCCGGGCCCGCAGGCAGCGCAACCCTGAGGACGAGATCACCAGCATCGGCGGCTCGACCCGGCTCGAGGCGAAGAAGCAGCGGCGCCGGGAAGGTCGCGAGGCCGGCCGTCGTCGGGCGCCGATCGTCAGCGAGGCCGAGTTCCTCGCCAGGCGTGAGTCGGTGGACCGCGTCATGGTCATCCGCCAGAAGGACGACCTGACCCAGATCGGCGTCCTCGAGGACAAGGTGCTCGTCGAGCACTACGTCGCACGGGAGTCGCAGACCTCCCTGATCGGGAACGTCTACCTCGGCCGGGTGCAGAACGTGCTGCCGTCGATGGAGGCTGCCTTCATCGACATCGGCAAGGGGCGAAACGCCGTCCTCTACGCGGGCGAGGTCAACTGGGCCGCGGTCGGCCACAAGGACGGCCAGCAGCGCAAGATCGAGTCGGTGCTGTCCTCGGGGCAGACGATCCTGGTGCAGGTCAGCAAGGACCCGGTCGGCCACAAGGGCGCCCGGTTGACCGGGCAGGTGAGTCTCCCCGGTCGTTTCCTGGTCTACGTCCCGGACGGGAACACCTCCGGCATCTCGCGCAAGCTCCCCGACACCGAGCGCAACCGTCTCAAGACCCTGCTCAAGCAGATCGTCCCGGACAGCGCCGGCGTCATCGTGCGCACCGCCGCCGAAGGCGCCTCCGAGGAGGAGCTGACCCTCGACGTCGAGCGGCTGACCGCGCGCTGGAACGACATCGAGGAGAAGGTCAAGAGCGGCAAGTCTCCCCAGCTGCTGTACGGCGAGCCGGACCTGACCCTCAAGGTCGTCCGTGACCTGTTCACCGAGGACTTCGCCAAGCTGGTCGTCCAGGGTGACGACGCCTGGGACCTCGTCTCGAACTACGTCTCGCACGTGGCACCGGACCTCCAGGACCGTCTCGAGCGGTTCGAGCCCGGCGCCAACGGCGGCCCGAAGGACCTGTTCGCCAGCTATCGCGTCGACGAGCAGATCGCCAAGGGCCTGGACCGCAAGGTGTGGCTGCCCTCTGGTGGCTCCCTGGTGATCGACCGCACCGAGGCGATGACCGTCGTCGACGTGAACACCGGCAAGTTCACCGGATCGGGGGGCAACCTCGAGGAGACGGTGACCAAGAACAACCTCGAGGCCGCCGAGGAGATGGTGCGTCAGCTCCGCCTGCGCGACATCGGCGGCATCATCGTCATCGACTTCATCGACATGGTGCTCGAGTCCAACCGCGACCTCGTGCTGCGACGTCTCGTGGAGTGCCTCGGGCGGGACCGGACCCGCCACCAGGTGGCCGAGGTCACCTCGCTCGGACTGGTGCAGATGACCCGCAAGCGCATCGGCACGGGCCTGGTCGAGGCCTTCAGCACCGACTGCGAGCACTGCAAGGGTCGCGGCCTGGTGCTGCACGACCAACCGGTCGAGGCCGGCTCCAGATCCGAGGACGACGACTCCCGTGGTCGC
>CAWFII010000033.1:0-43792 GCA_963815825.1 uncultured Actinomycetota bacterium
GGCGACCGGCCCGGGTTCGCCAGCACGGCGGTCGGCACCGTGCAGTACGACGGGCCTGCGCTGGGGAAGGGCGAGATCGTCGGGGCCATGATGGAGGCCGCCAGGAGCGCAGGTTCGGCGCACGTCACGACGACGATGTCCGGGGACGTGGAGCTCTCGGTCAGAGGTGCCTTCTCCTACGGTCGGCATGGTGTCCAGTCGTCCTCCACCATGAAGATGCCGGACGGGCGCAAGGTGCTGGCTCGCTACGTCGCAGGCAGGCTCTTCGTCCAGGTGCCCGGCCTGGTGCCTCCCGGGAAGTTCGCAGCCATCGACCCTCGGGACACGTCGTCCCCGCTGGCCCGCAGTCTCGCCAGCACATCCGAGCAGATGGACCCACTGGCTGCGCTCGAGAGCATGGGATCGCGGGGGAGGAGCGGGGCCGGCGGTCCGGCCGTCAGCGCGGTGCGTCGAGTGGGCAAGGGCGTGCTCGACGGGGAGACGGTGGAGCACTACCAGATCACCGTCGACACCGCGGTCATGCGAGCCCAGCTCAGCCGTGCCCAGAGGGCTGTCCTTCCCGACTCGCTGTCCTACGACATGTGGCTCGACGACCGGGACCTGGTCAGACGCATCTCAGTCGTCATCGCCGACGTCACGATGGACACCCGGTTCTCCCGGTGGGGGGAGCCCGTCACGGTCAGGCGACCCGCCGCGCGCGACCTCGCCGCGCTGCCCACGACCTAGGCCTCAGCGGCCGCGCTGCTGACCGCGCATGCCCTTCATCGACGTGGGCATCGGGCCCTTCGGCATCGGTATCGCCGACCGGTTGGCGTCCAGTGCCCTGATGCGAGCCAGTACGTCGGTCATCTGGGCCGGCTTGAGCTCGCGACCCAGCTTGGTCACGTGCTTGGTGAGCTTGCCCAAGGGCACCTGGCCCGGGTCGCGGCCGACCACGATCTCGTGGATCGGGGTCTCGCTCGCGACGCGCTCGTGCTTGCGTCGCTCGGAGGTCAGCAGCGGGCGCAGCCGGTTGACGTTGCCCTCGCCGATCAGCACGATCCCGGGGGGACCCACCACGCGGGTGACCACGTCCTGCTGCCGGGTGACCGCGATGGCGGGCTCGGTCTTCCAGCCTCGCTTGAGCATGCCGAGGGCCGCGGCGGCAGCACCCGGCTTGCCCTCGATCTGGCTGATCGCCGCTGCCTGGGCGCGGCGACCGAACACGATCAGGGTGGCGAGCAGACCGACCAGGAGACCGAAGGCGATGGCGAAGCCCAGTGTCTGGAAGATCAGCAGCATCACGGCGAAGCCGGCCAGGGCGCCGAGCAGGTAGACGCCTGCCAGGATCAGCCCGATCCGCGGATCGGACTGCTTCGTCATCGTGTAGCTCTGCCGGATCTGCTTGATCCGACCGACCTTGTTGGGGTCCTTCGGGGGCTTCGCCTTCTTGGGCTTCTTGGCCATGCGTGCTGCCTCTGCCTGTCTACGACGGGTGGGAAGAGTGGTGGTGCCGGGGAGAGGTCAGTCTCTCAGACGATGACCGCCGACGCGGCCCGAGGTTGTCCCAAGGTCCGCGTGGCGTCCTTGTGTGGTGCCGACCTGGGCATCCCACGAGCAAGGAGCAGCCGATGGCCATGCGAACTCGATTTTCGAGCCCCCGTCACGTGCCTGGGTGGTTCTCTCGCGCCCGTCGTCGTCCCAGGCGTGCAGTCGTCTGTCTGCTCCTGGTGACGCTGGTGGCCGCGACGGCACCGTTGCTCGCTCCGGCGCAGACAGTTGCGGCCGTGAGCGCGGACGTCGCCACGACAGATCCCACCAACGGCTTTCCGCTCTGGTACCAGGACACTGGTGGCACCCGACTGGCACCGTGCCTGGACCCCGCCGACGCCAGCTGCGTCGTGGCCGGCGACGCGACCTACGACCCCGCCCGTCCCCAGCTCTTCCCCTCCAACTTCCCGAGCGAGTTCTTCTATGCCCTCGCGGATTCGCAGAAGATCCCCACCAACGGCTGCTCGGGCACCAAGCGCGGCACCGTGTCCGTGCGGCTCGCATTGGAGGGTGCCTTCACAGGAGGGTCTCCGGTCCCCGGGCAGCAGATGACCTTCGGTCGCGTGCGTCTCAACGTCACCGGGGGACTCTGCGCCAACTCGAGCTACACAGCGACCTATCCCTTCGGCCAGATCTCCTTCACCACCGACGGCAACGGCGCTCTGGCCAAGAACCAGGGCACGACGGACGTCGGCTGCGCCCCGGTCGCACCGGCAACCTGTGACTTCCGGCTTGCCCTGTCCAGCCCCGTGGTGAAGAACTTCCTGCGATGGGATGCGAGCGCGCCCGTGGCGCCGACCGGGTACCTGGGTGACGCGGTCACGGCGCACCGCATCACCGGCGCGTCGTACGTTGCCCCGGGCGAGAGCTCGCCTGCGAACTACTTCCGCATCTCCGGCCCCAAGCTCTCGACCCCTTTGCAGACCAACCTCTTCACCGTCTCCGGCAAGATCGCCGGCCCGCTGTCGTCGGACCCAGCGTCGCTGGACTTCGGCGGGCAGGACGCCGGGACGCAGAGCGGCGCGCGGCAGCTGACCGTGACCAACATCGGTGATTCGACCATCACACCGAAAGCCGCCTCGGTCTCGGGGGCCGATGCCTCGTCCTTCGCAGTCACCGACGACAAGTGCGTCGGAGTGCCCCTGGCCAGGGACGCGACCTGCCAGCTGGCTGTGCGGTTCGAGCCAGCCACGGCCGGAGTCAGGACCGCATCGCTCCAGGTCGGTCACAGCGGTGTCGGCCCCACCCTCGGTGTGCGCCTGGCTGGCACCGGGAAGGCTTCGTCCGACGTGGCCAGGGCCTCGGTCACGCCATCCTCGCTCGACTACGGCAACCAGCGACTGGGCGTGCAGAGCCCTGATCGTGACGTGGCCGTCACGAACACAGGCACGGCACCGCTCGAGGTGAGCTCGGCGACCCTGACCGGGTCAGACTCGGGTGAGTTCGCGGTGTCCTTCGACGGCTGCACGGCCCACCCGGTCGCGCCGGGCGCCAGCTGCAAGGTGTCCTTGGCCTTTTCTCCCACGCGTGTCCAGGCTTCCAGCGCGCGCCTGGCCATCGCCTCCAACGACCCTGCCGGGCCGTCCCTCGTCGACCTGTCCGGCACGGGCTTCGGTGGCGTGGCCAAGGTGTCCCCGACCGCCAGCGGCTTCGACGGCTTCCCTGACTGGTACCAGGACGAGAAGGGCATCCGTCTGGCCCAGTGCATCGACCCGACCGACCCCAACTGCGTGGTCCTGCCGGGCGGGACGTTCGCCGGCCAGGCTCCCTTGAGCTTTCCCGACAACTTTCCCGACGAGTTCTTCTACAGCGTGGTGGACAGCGACATCATCCAGACGCCGGGCTGCCAGGGGAGCGCGCCTGGCAAGGCGATGATCCGGATGGGCGTCGAAGGAGCCTTCAGCGGCGCCGAGCCGACGGCGGGGGACCAGATCACCTTCGGGCGCATCCGCATCAACGCGACCAGTGGCCTGTGCCCAGGCACGGCGTACACGTTCGTGCACCCGTACGGCGTGGACACGTTCACCGCGGACGCCAGCGGCATGATCAAGCGCACGGCCGGCACCGAGGACGTGGGTTGCCTCGTCGCCACGGCTGCCAACCCGTGCGATTTCGGCGCCGCCGTGAGGAGTCGCGTCCTCGGCGGCTTCCTGCAGTGGGACTCCGCGAACGGCCCCGCCGCACCCGCTGGCTACCTCGGGGACTCGCAGACCCTGCACCGTGTCGTCGGGTCGCAGTTCGTGCCGGCTGGGCAGAGCGCGCCAGCCAACTACTTCAAGATCTACCAGGGCGGCACCCTCATCGGGCAGACAGACATGTTCACGGTGATGGGCAAGCTCGCCGGACCACTGGTCGCGGATCCTCCCAGCCACAGCTTCGGATCGGTGGGGGAGGGGCAGCGCGCGACGCAGCGAGTCACCCTGCGCAACGAGGGGGTCGACCCGTTGAAGGTCAACACACTGGGCCTCGTGGGTCCTGACGTCGGCGACTTCGCCCTCGACACCGCAGCGGACGAGTGCACCGGGACGACGCTCGTCCCGACGGCCTCGTGCACTGCAGAGGTCGGGTTCTCGCCCTCGGCTGTGGGTGACCGGACAGCGACGCTCCGCGTCGACCACACCGGCCTGAACAACCCGATGAGCGTGTCCTTGACGGGGGTCGGGCTCGCCGGATCGGGCCAGGCAGCCATGTCGGCGGACGCGACGGCGCTCGGCTTCGAACAGCTCCTGGTCGGGCGGCCATCCACGCCACAGACACTGCGGGTCAGCAACAAGGGAGGTACGGCGCCCCTGACCGTCGATCCCCCCAGCCTGACAGGTGCGGACTCGACCGATTTCAGGATCGTCGAGAACACGTGCACCACCGAGGTGCCGGTGGACGGGACCTGCTCGATCAAGCTCGGCCACACCCCGGCCGCCAGTGGGCCACGCCACGCCGTCCTGCAGGTCACCTCCCCGAACGCGAAGCCTGCCTCGCTCACGATCGACCTGTCAGGGCAGGGGTTCAGCGGTGCACCAAGGGTGGCCGACCAGCAGCGCCCCGATGACGCCTTCCCGGCGTGGTACCAGGACGGCAACGGCGTCCGGTTGCAGCCTTGCCTCGACGTGGGCGACCCGCGCTGCGTGGTGCTCGGCGGTCCCGGGTTCGATCCTGGGCAGCCGATGTCCTTTCCGGGCAACTACCCGCCGGAGTTCTTCTACGCACTTGCCGACTCCGAGCCGGTTGCGACGCCTGGGTGTGAGGGCACCAGCCCCGGCACTGCCATGCTGCGGCTCGCGCTCGAGGGCAGCTTCGCCAACGGTGTGGCCGAGACCGGTCAGCAGACGACGTTCGGCCGGATCCGGTTCAACGTGTCCTCAGGGCTCTGCCCGAACACGGTGTACACGTTCACCACGCCGTACGGTCCACTCACCGCGACCACCAATGACCTCGGTGGTGTTGCCCGCAACGTAGGGACGACCGATGTCGGCTGTGGCGCTGCCCCGTGCAACTTCGCTGACGCGCTCGCGAGCCGCAACCTCGGCGGCTTCGTCCGATGGGCTCCTGGTGTCGGTGCTGCGGCGCCGACGGGGTACCTCGGTGACGGGGTCAGCTTCCACCCGATCGTCGGCGGCACTTTCGCCGTGGAAGGGGAGCCCGTCAACTACTTCGACATCACTGGGCCCGACGGGAGCTCCGTTGCTCGCACGGCCAAGTTCATGGTCTCCGGAAAGCTCTCTTCGGGCATGCTCGGCACACCCGTGTCGTACGGCGATCGTCCGACCGGTTCGTCCACGACCCGGACGGTCACCTTCTCCAACACGGGGAGCACGCCCGCGAGCATCTCAGGAGCTGATGTCGTGGGTAGTGGAGCCGCCGCCTTCTCCGCCACGGGCGGATCATGCGCCGGGGCCACCGTCACGACCGACGCCACGTGCACGGTCGAGGTCTCGTTCACTCCGAGCTCGGCCCAGGGATACGCCGCCGCTGTTCGAGTCCTCGGAGGTAACGGGGCGGTGCTCGGGACCGCGAACCTGACCGGTCACGGCGTGTTGTCCGGGGGTCCCCGAGCGGTCGTCGACCCGACGGCGCTCACGTTCGCGCCGCAACGCGTGGGCACCAGCTCGCCCGCCAGCACCGTCACGGTGAGGAACACCGGGACCGCCCCACTGAACGTGCTGCCGCCGACCTTTGCGGGGCTGGCGTCCGCTGACTATCGGGCGACCGTCGCTACAGGGTGTGCCAGTGTCCCAGCGGCGGGCAGCTGCGTCATCTCGGTCGTGTTCACACCTGCCGCGACGGGTTCGCGGACTGCGACCATGACGGTGCCGAGCAACGATCCGGGAATCGCTCCGACGGTCGCGGTCGCCGGCACCGGGATCAGCTCCGTCATCTCCTTGAAGTCGAACACCCTGGACCTGGGCAAGGTGCGGGCGGGCCGCACCGCGACGAAGCAGCTGACGCTCACGAACACCGGCAGTGCGCCACTCAACATCACGGGGACGACCCTCGACAATCCGACCAGCTTCGCCGTCGCACTGGGGACGTGTGCCGTCGCGGTGGCGCCCGGACGGAGCTGCAGCATCTCGGTGAGCCTACGGCCTCAGGCCACCGCGGGGACCTACACCGGTTCCGTCGGTTTCGTCAGCGACGCAAGCAACAACCCTGCGCTTCGAGTGACGGCCACGGTGAACTAGCAGCGAAGCGCCACACAGCTGCCGGCACCCGTTGCGGGTGCCGGCAGCGGCTTCCTGCTCGACGTCCGGGCGCGTTGGGTGCAGAGGGGGATCAGGTGAACTGGGACGGCGCGAATCGACAATCAATTTTGAGGGTCACCAACCCCTGCAACATGGTCTGCCGGCCGGCCGTCTCAGACGCCACTCTTGTCCTAGCGTCGTCTCCGCTCGGCGGCGCAGCCCAAGGGGGAGAGACCATGCTCCAAGTAAGCCTGTTCGGCACGACCACCGCCACCCATGACACACAGGGCCCCGCCCTGACGGACCTGGGGGGAGCCAAGCCGCGACAGATCCTGGAGATCCTCGCCGTGGCCAACGGGACGCCCGTTCCCAAGGACCGCTTGGCCGAGCTGCTGTGGGGCAGCGACATGCCGCGCTCCTGGGTCGGCACGCTGGAGAGCTACGTGAGCCTGCTGCGCCGACGACTCCTCTGCACCGCGGGGCGCACGGCCGCCATCACGACCACCAAGAACGGCTACCTGCTCGACCCGAGGCAGGCGTCGGTCGACCTGCACGAGGTGCGCTCGATGTTGGCTCGTGCCTCGTTCGCCACGCCGCTCTCCTCGGTGCGTTACACCCTCGCCGCCCTCGAGCTCGCCGACAAGCCGCTCCTGTCCAGCGAGCCCTATGCCGACTGGGCGGTGCGTGAACGGGAGGCCATCACCCATGAGTTCGTCGCGGCCTGCGTGCACGCTTCGAAGCAGGCATCTGCGGTCCAGGAGATCGACGCGGCGATCACGATGGCACGGCGGGCTGTCGAGCTGGACCGCATCGACGAGGACGCCTGTCGCCAGCTGATGCGGGCGCTGTGGGCGGGTGCGCGTCGCGGGGAGGCGCTGCGTTGCTACCACGACCTGCGTAGCGCCGTCATCGAAGAGCTCGCCGTCGAGCCTGGTGGGTCGACCCAGGCGCTCTACCTCGACATTCTCCGTGACGAGGCTCCAGTCAATCCCGACAACGCGCAGGGAGCCAGCGAGCTGCGGACGCTGCTGTGGCTGCTGCGCCAGACTCTGAACTCCATCCCAGGAGTGGAGCCGACACGGGGAGACAGCGGGTTGTCTTACGTGGCGGTGAAGGTGCTTGCTGTGGGCTAAACCACTTCCACCTGGTACCCGCGTCGACGAGGCAGTTGTAGGTAGCATCCTTCCGACCTCAAGCAGGGGGGATCGGTGCTCGGAAAATGAATGAGCAGGGCCAGGGGGAGTCCTCCGGCCAACGCACCAGCGTGCTGGTGGTCGATGACCACCGCACCTTCGCCGACCTCCTGTCTTTCGCGCTCTCGGGCGAACCGGACCTCGAGTGCGTGGGCGCGGCCCACGACATCGAGAAGGGGCTCGCGTTGGCGATCGCGTTGAAGCCGGACGTCGTCATCATGGACGTGCGCGTCGGAACGGGCGACGGGATCGAAGCGACGGCGGCGCTCACTGAGCTTCTTCCGGAGACTCGCGTGGTCGTGCTGACCGCACATGCGAGCCAGCCTCTGCTGGAGCGTGCTGCGGCCGCAGGCGCTTGTTGCCTCTTGCCCAAGGACGGTTCCCTGGTCGAGATGCTGAGTGCCCTGCGGACGGCTCGACGCGACGGCTTCGTCGTGCACCCGACGCTGTTGAAGACGCTCATAGAGTCGCGTCGTCAACCGGAGACACCAGTCCCAGGACTCACCGTCCGCGAGCACGAGGTGCTGGACCTGCTCGCCGAAGGTGTCTACGTCGGATCGATCGCCCAAACCCTGGGCATCTCCGTGAGCACGTGCCGGGGATACGTCCGAGGCCTGTTCACCAAGCTGGACGCGCACTCACAGCTGGAAGCGGTGGCGATCGCGAAGCGCCTCGGGCTCGTGGGTGACGGTGAACCGCAGTAGGCCGGGCAGGACTGGGCCGGGATCAGGTGTGGTGCGTCGCGCCGTCCTGCGCTTCACCGGGTGGAGCCTTCTCGCGATGCTCCTCCTCGGTGTGGCGACCGTCCTCATCGGCGGGCAGATCGCCAAGGAGGGTGCGCTGGAGGACGCTCGCCTCCGGGGGGCCACCATCGCCGACTCGATCGCCGGCCCGCTGGTCGATCGGCGCGTGCGGGCAGGGGATCCCGGTGCCTCTCAAGAGCTCGAGCGGGCGATGCGGGCGCGGATGCGGGACGGCACGTTGAGCCACGTCAAGCTCTGGAGCCAGGACGGAACCGTGGTCTGGTCCGACGAGAAAGCACTGGTGGGCCGGAGCTATCCGCTGGATGCCGACGTCGAGGAGCTCTTCGGCTCCAGCGAGGTCACGGCGAACCTCTCCGACCTCAGCGACGCGGAGAATGCTCTGGAGCGCGGCGAGAGCGAGCTGCTCGAGGTGTACGCCGGGGCCATCGACTCGGATGGCCAACCGTTCGTGTTCGAGGCCTACATGACAACTGACCGGATGCGGACCTACGAGCGGCGCCTCGTCACGCAGATCTTGCCCCTCAGCATCGGCGGACTGCTGCTCTTCGAGATCGCGATCCTCCCGTTGGCGGTCTCACTGGCGCGACGGGTGGAGAAAGGTGAGGAGGAGCGGAGCCGGATGCTGCGACACAACCTCCAGGTGGTCGAGCAGGAGCGCAGACACCTGGCGCAGGACCTGCACGACGGTGTGATCCAGGATCTGGCGGGACTCAGCTTCGCTCTTCCGCTGGTGGCGACGTACCTGCCCGATGACCCACAGGCGGCCCAGGCTCGCGCAGTCATCGAGCGCGTGTCGGGCACGCTCCAGACCGATGTCGCCGCACTGAGATCGATGCTGACGGAGATCTATCCTCCCGACCTCGCGGAACCCGACGGCTTCCGCCGAGCCGTCGAGGACCTGGCGCAGAGCCTGCGCGAGCAGGGGACCCAGGTCGAGGTCCGCATACCCGACGACCACTTCGTCAACCTGGAGACCAGGAGACTGGCCTACCGGGTGATCCGCGAGGGTCTCCGCAACGTGCACAAGCACGCGAACGCTGAGCATGCGCGGGTGGAGCTGCGCCGCGACGGGTCGCTGGTGCGGGTCGTGGTGGCTGACGACGGCGTGGGCCTCAGCACGGACCGGCCCGTCGAGGATGGCCATCTCGGGCTCACGCTGCTCCAGGACACCCTCGTCGACTTCGGGGGAGTGCTCACCGTCGCGCCCGATCCGGGAGGTGGCACCGTGCTCGTCGCCGCCTTCCCGCCGCTTGCTATCCCGCAGTAGCCCCAGGAATACCCAAGAACCGCCAGCCACGATGGTGACGGCCGATCTCAACGGTCGGACCGACGAAGGGCGATGATGGTGATCCATGTGCTGATCGCGGACGACCACGAGATCGTCCGGATCGGGCTCGAGATGCTGATCTCGGCGGAACCGGACCTCGACGTCGTCGGTCTCGCGGCGGACGGCCTCGAGGCAGTCAACCTGGCCCTGGAGCTCGCCCCGGACGTGGTCCTCATGGACCTCTCGATGCCCCGTCTCGACGGCCTGTCCGCGATGGCCGAGATTCGCGCGACGCGGCCTGGGTGCCGACTGATCGCCTTCACCACCGACGGCCGTCCCCACGTCGTCCGCCGGGCGCTGGCCGGTGGCGCGGACGGCTACCTGCTCAAGGAAAGCAGCCCGGCGGAGGTCCTCGCCGGCATTCGCGCCGTGCACGCAGGCGCGCGTCCGATGTCACCGGCGGCTGCGTTCTCGCGCATCTGGTGAGCTGGAGCGCGTCGCTTCGGACCACATCCGAGCGCTCGTCACCCAGGGGAGCAGCAATGCCACGCAGGCGAGCTCCAGCCCCGTGCACAACAGGTCGGCCGCCCCGACCGCCTCGGGATGCTGGAAGTCCTCGGGTCCGAACGGAATGCCGATCCACCGGGACACGGACCACGTGGCCACGGTGATCGCATTGGCAAGCAGGGCGGCGGTCGCCACGACCCGGTCCCAGTGCTGGACGACCAGGAGCGCCAGGAGAGCCTCCCCGACCTCGAGGCCCAGAAAGAAGAGACCGGCGAGCGGCCAGAGCTCGTAGTGCTCACGGATCACCGTGCCGTGCACAGCGGCGGCAACGAACATCGATGCAGCGACCGCGTACCGCACGGCAGCTGTCTCTCGTCGCCCCTTGTCAGTGGTGATGGGCATGCGCATCCTCGTCGCCCTCGTGCCCAGCCAGGGTCGGTCCCGAGGTGTTCAGCTCGATCGGGTGGGACCGGCCGTCGGCATCGAGGAAGACCAGCCGGCGAGACAGGCTCTTCGACTGTCCGTCGAGGTCGAACCAGACCTGGGCGTCGACGCTCGAACCCGCAGGCAAGGTCGCGGCCCCCAGTGAAGCTCCCTGCGGACGCAGGCGGTGACCAGCTGTGTCCTGCAACGCGAACTGACGCCAGGAGTAGGCCGCTTGGTCGTGGCTGGTGTTCGTCAGGCGGACCCACACCTGGAGCTGCTGGGTGCCCTCGGTGCCATTCATCTTCGCCATCGTGGGCACGCCCTGGGTCTGCGGAACGAAGGCCAGGTTCGTGCGCGTGATCGTCACAGAGCCGAACGAGGTCCTGACCTGCTCCCCGACGCTGGCCGCCGTCGGTCGGCCGAGACCCGCGACGAGGGTGACCACCGCGAGGACGGCACCCGTCGCGGCGAGCAGGTAGACCAGAGCCGTGCCGAGTCGACGGACCGAGCCGGTCGGGATCTCGATGGAAGCGCGGCGCGAGCTGTTCGTGTGCAAGCTCGCTGTCGGACGAGCGATGGTGGTGGAGGTCGTCATGGCGGTCTCAGCCCTTCGGCAGGGGCGCGAGATCGGGCTGCTTGGCGTCGTGAACGCGCAGCAGGCCCCAGATCCCACCACCCAGCATGTGGAAGAAGTTGCGGTCGTTGTAGAGGTAGTCACCGGCGCGACCGTCGCCCGCGCAAGGCGTCGCTGAGGAGCTCCAGTCCAACGGCAGGTTGCTTCCGGCACAGATCCCCGCGTTGAAGACGCGCGAGGTGTTGAGCCCGCCTTGCCCAGTGACCACGTTGCTCTGCGGGTCGTAGGGTTCGTAGCGCCAGCTGTGACCCGTCATGCCGAAGGTGTGCACCCGCGGGAGGTCGGAGCTGTTCAGGATCCGCATCACGACGGGGTCGTTCGCGTAGGCGCGGAACACGGGGGTGGCAGGGTCGCCGTCGTCGGAGCTGAGGACAGAGGAGACGTCGCGGCCGTCGCGGAGCCTGTTGGCGAACGGCTCGTTGCGGTAGTTGATCCCTACCTCCCCCTCGTCCTCGGGGTCCGCCGCAGGGTCGCCGGGCGCGTCCGGCGGCGCTGCGTCCTTGACGGGCGCGCCGGAGGAGTCCATCAGGTTCAGCCCGTCCTGGAAGTCGACCGCGAACTCCCGGAAGGCCCGGGGGACACCGGCGTCGTCGCGATACTTGATCACCGCCTGCTCGCCCTCGGAGACCGGACCCAGGCTCAACGGGTCGAGGTAGCTCGCCCCCTTCGGCTCCACGACGAGCCCGCCCCAGGCGCCGTGGTGGCGGCTCGCGCGGAGGTTTCCGTAGTCGGAGAAGTTCGCCACGCCGACCCTGCTCGTGTCCACGAAGTAGCGGTACTCGATCGACTTCCCTGGGGCCACCGTGCTGTCGTAGTTGTAACCGATGGCAGCCCCTGACGACGTGGTGGTGAACTGCTTGACCAGCCCCGACACGTGCAGCGAGGCACGGTTGCCGGGCCGCCACTCGGGGACGACCGACTGCTTGGCACCGTTGAGCATGTTGACCACCGAGGAGGTTCCGCGTGACCCGCTCCTCTCCACGGGGTTGAGCGGGTCGCCGTCGCCGACGGTGAGACCGTCCTGGGGCAGTCGGTTGGTGAGCTTGATGCTCAAGCAGTCACCCTCGTTCGCCCGGATGAAGAGCGGTTTGACATGGGTGCCGGCCTTCGGCCTCCCGTTCTTGTCCAGGTCCTTGTTCAGCACGTAGGCGACGCCGTTGGGGTCGTTGTCGCCTGCGCCGTTGTAGACGATCTTCTGCTTGACGAGGCTGATGTCATAGCTTCGACGCGGGGACGAGGCCGGACAGGGAGAGGCCACCGACTTCGATGCCGCGATGGGCTGCTGGGGACGGAGTGCAGGCCACTCCTCGCCCGCCTTGCCCGTCCTCGGCGCCGGGTTGGTCGGCAGTGGCTGCAGGTCGGCCACCCTTCTCGCCGGAACCCGCATGATCCCCCACATGCCCATCCACAGGTCGTTGAGGGGCTGGGAGCCGTAGAGGTAGTCACCCGGTGCGCCGGCTCCGCCGGGCACGATCAAGCTGCCGCCGGACTCGATCTCGCTGGACTGCCGGGCCTTCTTGACGCCGGCTGCCCTGCTTCCCTTCTTGATGACATGTGTACCGCTGACCTCGAAGTTGAAGAACTCTGAGATCATCACGAACTGGGAGTCGTAGAGGCTCGAGTTGGGGTCGTCGGACTCGTGCAGCCACCGATGTCCGGACAGGGTGAAGTTGTGTCCCTCCTCGTGGGCTCCCCCGATGAAGCGGAACACGACAGGATCCCGCTCGTAGGCGCGGAAGATCGGTGTGGACGGGTCTCCGTGGACGGCTGAAGAGTAGACGTACGCCGGGTCAGCCTTGGCCCCCGTCGAGCCGCTGTTGATCCGCGTGGGGAACGGTTCGTTGCGGTAGTTGATCGCCATGCCTCCTTGGTCGACTGCGAAGTCGTCCGCCGTCGCGGGGGGATTGACCGGCTTGCCGGCCGCATCATGAAGCGGCACGAAATCGGAGTAGTTCACCGTGAACTCGCGGAAGCTCGCCGAGTACGAGCCGGGGCTCGCAGGGTCCGCGACCCGGATGTCGGAGACCGAGCCGACTCCGTAGCAGGCCGGGTCGGTCGGGTCCGGACGAGTCGTGGGTGCGGGGAGCGCCAGGCTGTCGCAGTACGCAGGCGTGAGCCACTTCCCGGTGCGCGGGTCGGTGAACTGCGCGTTCTGCGGCTCCACGTTCATGGCGGCCCACAAGCCGTGCTGCTGATGGGTGTTCGGGTACTGGTGGTCGTGGAAGTAGACCGTGCGCAGGGCCTTGTCCACGAACCATCGGTAGTTCCAGGTCTGGCCGACCATCGGTGCCTGGACGTAGTTCCACCCGACCGACGTGCCGTCGGTGGCCAGCTCGTCGAAGCGCACGAGGTGGACGTGCGTGCTCAGCTCGCTCATCAGGGTCGGTGCGTGGAAGGCGGTCCCTCCGGTCACCTGGCCCGAGGCGTCGATCTGGCCCTCGTGCACGTCGAGTGGCACCGCGCGGTTGTTGTCGAGATTGGTGGCGTTCGTGGTGCGCATGTTCACGCACTCCCCGAGCCGGGAGCGGATGTTGTAGGGCTCGGGCTGGACACTGCCGCCGATGATCTGCTTGCGGATGCGTGCTGCCACGTCGATGGACGTGGTGAGGTCCTTCGGGTCCGACGGTGGCGCCTCGACGTACAGCTTGCCGCCGGGATCGTTCCAGCCGGCCTTGTTGTAGACGATCGTGGCGTCGATGGCAGTGGGGTGGTACTCGCGTTCCGGGGCGCCGGGTGGGCACGGATCGATGAAGAACGACCCGGGGACGGCGTGCCGCTGCCCGTCCTGGCCGGACCGGGTGACCATGTTGGCTCGCTCGAGGTCCGTGGTGGTCGCACTGTCATAGTCGCGAACAGTGTCGCCGGGCCGGCGCCAGTTGAGGGCTGCAGATCCGTAGCGGTCCGCGACCACGGCACCGGGGGCCCGGTAGGCGCGCTGCCCGTACTCGCCCTTGAGCATCAGGGGATACCCGGGGTGGTGCAGGTCCGGCATCGGTGTCACCGAGACCTCGTCACCCTTCGGGGAGACACCCGTGAGGTCGAAATCGGGCAGCAGAGCGAGAGACTCCATCGGGGTGGCGTCGGGGTAGGTGCGCGGCACGCCGTCGGGCCATCGGGAGGTGTCGACCGGGCGTTGCCTGTCGAAGACCCTCAAGGCGCCCCAGAAACCCTGGGCGAAGTGCGGGTAGAGATGGCAGTGGAAGATCTGGTCCCCGTTGCTGGCATGCGTCACGGCCAGGGCGGCGAGGTCAGGTCGACCTGCGCGAACCCACTGGTCGACCGACTTGGGGCCTGCACCGGGGTTGTCGGGGTCCGCCGCGATGGCCTCGCCCGCTCCTCCGTCGAAGGCCAGCTCCATCGACTGTCCCGGCCCGACGGACTGCACGTCGAGCACCGTCGACGCCTCGTCGTTGGGTTCCTGACGCCAGCGATTGGTGTGCTGGTGGAAGGGGTGCGTCTCCTTGATGCCCGGGTGGATGAGGTGCATCCGGATGGGATCGCCCCGGTAGGCGTGGGGGATGAGGGCGTCGCTCAGCACGGTGATGTGGCCTCGCTGACCTCCGTCAGCGCTCGCGTCGCTGATCGAGGCGGGGGCGTCGGTGAGGTCTGACCCGCTTGCCGCGGTCAAGGAGGAGCCATCCACGTTGACCTCGACGTCACGTCCCGCGAAGTGCTGACTGAAGGTGATCCGGTATCGGTCAGGGCCGCCGGAGACACCGATGTCGTCCTCCACGAGCTCGGCCATCGGCAGCGGCTTGAGAGCCATCAGTGCCGCGCGGACGTCGTCCGCCGACGCCCCGTACGGGATCGGGTCGGTCGTGGTGGCCTCGCCCCGGAACCGTGGTCGGCTCACGTCGACGGCCTGTCCGGAAGCCTTCAGCACCGGATAGAGAGTGGGGTCCTTGAGGGTCAAGGTGAAGGAGCCGCCGGTGGCACCGTGCAGGTCGAGGACGTCGGTCTCGTCCACGGCCTGTGTCAGCTTGCCCTCGTCCCCGAACGGCCAGGACTGGAGGTGTGATTCCTCGCCCAGGCAGCCCGACAGCCCGTGGTCCTTGCCCAGCCGGGACCGGTTCGTCGCGGCGTCCTGGTCGTTGGTCCATCCGTCGCACCAGTGGTCCTGCGGGAGGATGACGGTCCCGTTGGGCAGCGTGACCACCTTGCCGTCACGGTGCTCGTCGACGGCCCTCAGACGGTTCCGAATGGGCTCGGTGCGGTAGTTGAACCCGAATGAGACGTCCGTGACTCCCGTCGACGGGAACCGGGGTGTCTGCCCCGTGCGGTCCACGATGCCCTCGGGCTCGTCCATGAAGAGCAGAGCCAGATCGCGATAGTCGTCCCATGCCTGGGGTCCGCGCGCGTCGGCGAAAACCGGTGCGCCGAGGCCGTGGAAGCTTCCGGCTCCGTCCGCAGCGAGCAGGTCGCGCCCGGTGGTGGGCTGGTGCCAGCTGTAACCCACGGGGAGGACGACAAGCCCGCCGTACAGGCCGTGGCTGGTGGTGTCCGCACTCGGCTCGTCGAGACCGAAATGGGTTCCCGATCCGTAGTCGTTGATCGGGAACTCCCCGACGCGCTGTGCGAACCAGGTGTACGTGCGGGTCCCGCCCGCGGCCACGGTGGAGTCGCTGTTGCGGCCGATCCGTGCGCCGTCGCTCGCATCCGCCCCGGTCACGGCCTTGGCCACACCGTCCACGTGCATGCCGACGCGACGCCCAGCGACGTCGTTGCGGAAGTGCACGACGATGCAGTCGCCCACGGCCGCGCGCAGGACCAGAGGCGTGGCCAGCCTCGGCTCGGCCCTGATCTGTGTGGCGTTGGGGCTGGCATCCGCATTCGACAGTGCGTAGATGACCCCATCCGGGATGTGGTCGCCCCATCCGTTCACCGGGAGGTCCACCTCCATCGCGACGACGTCGTAGCTGACTGTTCGCGTTGCGGTGGAGCACACCCCAGAGGAGCTGCCAGCAGCGGCGGTGGGAGGTGCGGTCAGGACCAGCGGGACCACCGAGAGTCCCATCAGCGCCGCCGTGACCGCTCGCATCCCGACGGCGCGCACGCTGCGCAGTCGAACCGTGAGACCGAGCGCCACGTCGCGCTGGCACAGCAGCAGTGCGAGCGGCAGGCAGAGTCCGAGCGCAGTTGCGAAGTCCAGGAGGACCCCCACCATCAGCGGGCGGCCGTCGAGGCGGGGCTCGCCCATGAGCGCGGTCTGGACCGGTGAGGTCAGGGCGACCGAGAGGGCCGCCACCACCGCCGTCGACGGGCGGGTGGCCTGGGGTGCCGCCGCACCCCGCACCGCCGGCTCGCGGGCGTGCTGGGCCCGCAGGCACGTCGCGTCGAGGAGGGCCACCCCTGCGAGAGCAACCGGCACGACGAGCGCAGCGTCCCGCAGTGCAGCGAGCAGAAGCGGCAACCCCTCGGGGCCTGGTACGACCGCGCTGACGGACTGCGCCACCACTCGCACCCACAGCACCCCGAGGAGCGTGAGGAGAGCCGTGGTCCGAGCGGAGGTACGACGTGCACGTGACTCCATGACTTCCCCCGTCGACGTGTGCGGCCGACCGACGGCCGTGTTCGATCGAGCCAGGGTGGCCGCCCGACCTTGGGCAGACCTTGGGGTGCTTGGCCAAGGTTGGCCCAAGCAAGCAACTGCACGCTGGGTGACTCGGGACGAGGGATGAGCTTGGTGCTCGTCCCCGGTCCCAAGATCCGAGGAGTCCACATGCCCAAGCCCCCCCGTGCCATGCCCGCCACGCCCGGAGGAACCACCTCCAGGTCCATCAGCCGCCGCAACATGCTCAAGTTCGCCGTCATCGGAGGGGCAGCCGCGGCGCTTCCCCTGGAGCGACTGGCGTTCACGTCGGGATCCAGCGACCGGTTGGCGAGCAGCAAGCTGCCGGCGTACTTCACGCAGAAGTTCGCGGTCCCACCGGTGATCACACCCGTGGGGAGCCAGGCCATCCGATGCTTCGACGGGGTGACCCGCTCATATCCACGCTACGACATAGCCCAGACCTTCGGTGTCGCCGAGATCCTGCCCGGCTACAAGACCCCGGTCTTCGGCTACAACGGGAGCATCCCGGGGCCGACCTTCAGGGTGCAGCACGGAAGCCCTGTGGTCGTGAACCAGACCAATCTGCTGCACCTGCCCCCGGCTGCCCCCTTCGATGGAGCCCGGATGCCGTCGCGGTACACCAGTGACCCGCTGCAGCGTTCGACCTCGACCCACCTGCACGGCTCCGCGTCGTTGCCGCAGTACGACGGTTATGCCTCCGACATCACCTTTCCCGGGCAGATCAAGCAGTACTTCTACCCGAACTGCCAGGAAGCTCGGACGCTCTGGTACCACGACCACGGGGTGCACCACACGTCGCAGAACGCCTACAACGGGCTGGCCGCGATGTACATCCTCCACGATGAGCGTGAGCAGGCGTTGGGCATTCCGCAGGGGCGCTACGACGTGCCGCTGATCATCAAGGACGCCATGTTCGGCCAGGACGGGGGTCTGGTCTACGACGACAACAGCGAGTCCGGCATCTACGGCGACGTGATCTTGATGAACGGCGTCCCGTGGCCCTACATGGAAGTCGAGCCGCGCAAGTACCGGTTCCGGTTCCTCAACTCCTCCGTGTCGAGGTCCTACACCTGGCAGGTCAGCGACGGACGGAGCGCGGTTCCGATGACGGTGATCGGAACCGACGCCGGCTTGGTGCCCCAGCCGCAGACGGTCGCGAGCTTCCGGCACGGGATGGCTGAGCGCTACGAGGTGGTCATCGACTTCGCGCCCTACGCCCAGAAGCCAGGTAAGGCCCCTACGAGGCTCACGTTGAAGAACCTGTTGCCGGCCAACAACATCAACTACGACGGTGTGAAGCAGGCCATGCAGTTCGTCGTCGGGCCCACGGAGTCGGTCCTCGACACCGAGAGCAACAGTGTCCCCTCTGACTGGCGCGACAGGGTCGAGGCACCGGAGTGCATGACCTTCAAGGAGTCGGCCCTGCTGGCCCAGAAGGTGCCGCTCCGCCGGTTCGACTTCGTTCGGACCAGCGGCCACTGGACGATCAACGGCGAGACCTGGAAGGAGGTCATCGACAGCGGCTACACGCACTGCATGGCCGAGCCGGACCTGGACGCGGTGGAGATCTGGGAGCTCACGAACACCTCCGGTGGCTGGTTCCACCCGGTGCACATCCACCTCGTCGACTTCCAGGTGCTCTCGCGCAACGGCAGTGCCTCGAAGGTCCTGCCGCACGAGAAGGGTCCCAAGGACGTGGTCTACGTGGGCGAGAACGAGACCGTGAGGGTCGCGATGCGCTTCAGCGGACCTCCCGCGGGGGATGGGTGGCCGAGTCCACGCGGCCGCTACATGATGCATTGCCACAACCTGGTCCACGAGGACCACGACATGATGATGCAGTTCAGCGTCGGTGACCCTGACCACGAGTCGCCCTACGACCCGATCACGGCAGCTGCCGCCTGGTCGATCTGAGACGTCATGCGCCCCACCGGCTCAACGGAAGACGGATACGTCCGGGAAGTCCCCACCCCCCCTGGGAACCTGGGCGCCTCCGATGTTCGTCGCTCCGGCCGGTGGGGCGCATGCGCTGCCGCGGCACTGGCAGGTGTCGCCGTGCTGCTACTCGTGCGCACCTTCGTGGCGGAACCCGTGCGGATCCCGACATCGAGCATGGCCACGACGTTGCATCCAGGCGAGCACGTGCTCGTCGACAAGACCGCCCAGGTCTTCCGCCACTGGCAGCGAGGAGACGTCGTGCTCTTTCGCGCCCCCGACACCGGCACCCTGAGCATCAAACGGATCGTGGGCCTGGCCGGCGAGACGGTGGCGATTCGCGACGGCCACCTGTTCGTCGACGACGACCGGGTCCCCGAGCCCTACGTCGAGCCGGGAGCAATCGACAGCGTGTACTACGGCCCCCGGCGCGTGGCGGAGGGCCAGGTCCTCGTGTTCGGGGACAACCGCCGCAACTCGCGCGACTCTCGCGACTACGGTGGCGTCCCGATCTCACTGGTCGAAGGACGGATCACGATGATTCTCTGGCCGCCCGGGCATGCCGGAGGTCTGCGGTGAGTGAGCGAACTCGCTACGTCCGCTGGGTCGCCGGAGTCGTGGGGATGAGCATCGCAGGAGTGCTGGCCGGCCCAGCCGGCCCCGCCGCCGCCCACGCTGAGCTCGTGGGCAGCTCGCCCACGTCCGGGACCACGCTCAGGGTGCCGGTGGAGCAGGTTTCCCTGGACTTCGACGAGCCGCCAGGGGCGCGCGTCCTGCAGGTCGCTGTGATCGGACCGGACGGGCGCAACCTGGTGACAGGGGCACCACGGCGGCTCGGTACCCGGGTCACCGTCCAGGTCCGCAGACCGACCCGTGCCGGTGCCTACGTCATCGCCTACCGCGTCGCAGCTGGTGACGATCATCCCGAGACCGGGAGTGTCCGGTTCGCTGTCAGTCCCGAAGGCGCGGCCAACGCGACCGCTGCTGGCAGCGCGTCGTCGGCCAGCCCACAGGCGGGGGGCCGCAGCTCGAACCGGACGGTTCGCCTGTCGCCGGCGTTCCGCCAGCCTCTGGACGGTGCTTCGGCCGCGGGGGGCGCACTGTCGTGGGTTGCACTGGGCCTCGCGCTCGGGGGCCTGTGTGCGTCCCTGCCACTCGCGCGCCGTGCCGCGCGCCGGCGCGACCCGGTGAGACCTTCATGAGGGGCACGATCCAGACCTCGAACCAGGGCCTGTCTCCCGGGCAGAAGCGGATCCGGTCCGTCGGCGGACGCTCGCAGATCGATGTGGCCCTGCTCGCGGTGGCCGCTGCCAGCGTCGTCCTCGCCCTGGTCCTCAGCGGACAGGCTCCGCGCCCGGTACCGGTCGGGCTCCCCGACGCCGGGTCTGCCATCGCCTGGACGGTGATCTTGTCTCGGGCGCTGATGCGACTCTCGGCCGTGGGCGTCATCGGCTGCTTGCTGACCGCGGGCTGGCTCCTCCCGTCCGGTGCCGGCGAGGAGGGGGCGGGGCACGGGGACAGCCGTCGGCTGATGCGAAGCTGCGGACTGTGGGCCGGGGGCTGGATCCTGTCGACCCTGGTGCTGATGTTCGCCGGCAGTGCCCAGCTGCTGGGGATCTCCTACCGCGACTGGCTCTCGGGCAGGGTGTGGAGCTACATCCCCGCGCTGGCTGAGGGTCGTTCGCTGATGCTGAGCCTGCCTCTCGTGGTGCTGGTCGCGCTGCACGCTCGCACTGTCCGAACACCGTGGTCGAGGCGATGGCTGCTCGTCCCAGCCCTCCTCGCACTTCTCCCGCTGACGCTCACCGGACACGCGGCCACCGCCAGCAACCACTACCTGGCCGCTCAGAGCATCGTGCTCCACGTGCTGGCCGCCACCATCTGGGTGGGAGGCCTGCTGGGTCTGGTCCACCTGCGCCACAGCCCGGTGGTAGCGCTCGCCATCAGCGTCCGTCGGTTCTCCTCGGTCGCCCTGGTCTGCTTCGTCGTCGTCGCACTGAGCGGGATGGTGGGCGCGAGCACCCGGCTGGGGGCCGACCCCAGGGCGTGGCAGTCAACCTACGGCGCCCTGGTCGGTGCCAAGATCGCCGTGCTCACAGCCCTGGGACTCGCGGGTTGGTGGCACCGGGGGCGCACCGTCCCGGCACTCCTCGCCGGTCGTAGGCGTGCCTTCGCTCGGCTCGCCGCTGGGGAAGTCCTGCTGATGGGGATGGCGATCGGCATCGCCGCGGCGCTCGCCCGCACCGCTGCACCGCCTCGCCCCGGGTACGTGGCTTCACCCCACCCAGGAGCGAGCGTCGAACGTGGCCTGGCCCGCCCCGATTCCTGGCACCTGTTGGGGGAGTGGCGGCCGAACGCGCTCGTGGTCACGCTCGTCGGCGCCGTCGCCGCGGCCTACTTCGCGTACCTGTGGCGTCACACCCGGCTGCGCGACACTGCTGCGCGATCCTCCGCGGCCTGGTTCGGGATCGGCCTGCTGGTGCTGCTCTGGGCCTTTCTCGGTGGTCCCGCCCTCTACCAGAACGCCATGCTCAGCGCGCACGTGCTGCAGCTGATGCTCTGCGTCGTCGTCGTGCCCCGCCTGCTGGCGCGCGCGCTCGGGGCCGTTCCGGGCACGGACCAGCTCACGTGGCGATCGCCTCGCACCGCGAGGATCCTCGCGCTGACGTCGGAGCCGGTCAACTCGGCCGTGCTGGTGGCCCTGCTCCTGGGCACGAGCTATGCGACCCCCTTGCTCGGTCTCTCCCTGCGTAGCTCGACCGTGCACCAGCTCGTCAGCGGGGCTGGCCTCGTGGTGGGTGCTGCCTCGGTGCGGTGGCCGTTCGTGGTGGCATCCGCCCCGATCCGCGCGAGAGCCTCCGGACGCGCGGTCGCGATGGTGCTGGCACTGTTCGGCGGGGCCGTCCTGGCCACCCGCCACATCTTCGCCGAGGACTGGTTCTCGGGGCTGGGCCTGGAGTGGGGCGACCCCGGGTCAGACCAGCGCTACGCCGGTGTCGTGCTGCTCCTCGTGGCTGCCGGTCTGGCCCTGCTCGAGATGCGTGCCGAACGCCCGCGTCAGCGCGTCGAGGCGGAGCCCACAGCCTCGCGAGCGTCCATGGCCTGCCTGTAGAGCCGGCCCGCGCGGTACGACGAGCGCACCAGCGGCCCGGAGAGGACGCCGGCGAACCCGATCTCCTCGGCCTCGGTCGCCATCTCCACGAACTCCTCGGGCTTGACCCAGCGCTCCACGGGGTGGTGGCGCGGCGAGGGCCGCAGGTACTGGGTGATCGTGATCAGCTCACACCCGGCGGCGTGCAGGTCGACCAGCGCCTGGTGGATCTCCGCACGGGTCTCACCCATGCCGAGGATCAGGTTGGACTTGGTGACCAGGCCGAAGTCACGAGCCTGGGTGATCACGTCGAGCGAGCGGTCGTAGCGGAACGCAGGACGGATCCGCTTGAAGATCCGCGGAACCGTCTCCACGTTGTGGGCCAGCACCTCGGGACGGCTCTCGAAGACCTCCCGCAGCAGGTCGGGCTCGCCGTTGAAGTCGGGGATCAGGTTCTCCACCCCGGTGTCGGGGTTGAGCTCGTGGATCGCGCGCACCGTCTCGGCGTAGAGCCACGCGCCGCCGTCGGGCAGGTCGTCGCGCGCCACACCGGTGATCGTGGCGTAGCGCAGGCCCATCGTCTGCACCGACTCCGCGACCCGTCGCGGCTCGTCACGGTCCAGCGGCTGGGGCTTGCCGGTGTCGATCTGGCAGAAGTCGCAGCGCCGGGTGCACTGGTCACCACCGATGAGGAAGGTGGCCTCGCGGTCCTCCCAGCACTCGTAGATGTTGGGGCAACCCGCCTCCTGGCACACCGTGTGCAGACCCTCGGACTTCACCAGGGCCTTGAGCTCGGTGTACTGCGGGCCCATCTTGGCCCGGGTCTTGATCCACTCGGGCTTGCGCTCGATCGGGGTCTCCGAGTTGCGCACCTCCAGACGCAGCAGCTTGCGGCCCTCCGGCACGGCCCTGCCCGAGGGCGAGCCGGGGGAGGAGGTGCCGGGGGAGGAGGTGTCCGAGGCGGCTGGGGCGGCTTGTTCAGGCGCTTGAGTCACGCGTGCCACTGTACGTCGCGAGCCTCGTCGAGCCGAACCAGAACGGGACCGGCCGCCGTCGCCGGCCGACCTCGCTGACCGACTTCGCTGGGGGGTCACACGTCGCGGCGCTTGAACCACGCCAGGGAGACGAGCGCGGAGACCAGGAGCAGGATCGCGAGGAAGGTCCCGGCCTCGAGGTGGGTCATCACCTGCATGGAGCTGCAGCGTTCGCCGATACCACAGCTGATCGACGCGTCGAAGTAGCGGTGGTGGGGTGAGAGCCAGCCCAGGGCGTTGTTGCCGACGGACCACCGGCCCGCCCCTTCGACAGGGAGCATGTTGACCGCGATCTCGCCGCCGACGCTGTAGACGAAGAGCAGTGCCAGCGTGGCCACCGTGTGCCGGAAGACCATGGTCAGCGCGAAGGCTCCCACCCCCGCACCGGTGCCGAGCGCCACCCCGCGCAGGACGTGCCAGACGGTGTCGGTGACGTCGGAGGACGCGACGCCGATGTCACGGGCCTGCGCGACGATCCCGAGTCCGAGCCAGTAGGTGCCGAGCGCGAGGAGCGTGATCAAACCACTGCCGAGGGCCACCGCTGCTGCCTTGGCGAGCCAGAGGCGCGTGCGGCGGGGCTCGAAGACCAGCTGGTTGGTCAGGGACCCCGAGGCCCAGTCGGCTCCACCGAACGTGGCACCTGCGATGACCATCAGCCCGGCCACGATCAGGGCCAGGCTGAGACCCTCCTGACGCAGCGCGGTCCCGAGATCCAGCGGCTTGCGCGGGTAGTAGCTCTCCGCGCCCGGCACCAGCATGCTGGCGCAGTCCTCGGCCGTCGCCTGGGGGCCGAGGTAGCCGTGGGGGTCGACCCTGCAGGCTGCGACCTCCTGCTGCAGCTCGGAGCGCTGCCCCTCGAGGTCGGCCTGTGCGGCCGCGTCGGAACGGTCGACCGTCGTGAGCGGCCTCGTGTTCCAGGCGGTGGCGCCGACCAGGGCCACGGCGACGAGGAGGGCGGCCACCGCCAGCAGCACGATGGCCCGCCGGGACCGGAACCGGCTCAGCTCGACCGCGAGCAGCCGCATCAGAACGACACCCCCTGCTGCCCGGAGCCGCCCACGGCGCGGTCGGGACCCGAGCCCTTGGTCAGCTCGAGGAAGAACGACTCGAGCGTCGGTCGGATGGCGGTCAGCTCCTGCACGTAGAGGCCCTTGTCCGCCAGCAGCCGGCTGATCTGCTCGGGGTGCGCGTGTCCCTCGACGACGAGGTGGTCGGGCTCGCGGGAGACGACGTACCCGGCCGCCTCGAGGAAGTGCTGGGCGCCCGACGGGTCGGAGACGCGGACGCGGGTGCGCGAGACGTGCTCCCCGAGCAGGTCCTCGACGTTGCCGGAGGCGAGCAGGCGGCCGTCTCCGACGATCGAGACCGAGTGGCAGACCTGCTGCACCTCGGCGAGGATGTGCGAGCTCAACAGCACGGTGACCCCCGACTCGCCGAGCTCACGGATCATCTCGCGGATGGCTTGGATCCCCGAGGGATCGAGCCCGTTGGTGGGCTCGTCGAGGATGAGCAGGTCCGGGCTCTTGAGCAGTGCGGCGGCGATCGCGAGGCGCTGCTTCATGCCCAGCGAGTACGCCCGGTAGTGGTCGCGGGCCCGGTCGGCCAGACCCACCTGGTTCAGCGCCGAGTCGACCGAGGACCTCGGCAGCCCGACGGACCGGGCCAGCAGGTGCAGGTTCTTGCGCCCGGAGAAGCTCGGCACGAAACGAGGCTCCTCCACGACGGCCCCGATGCGATCCATCACCTGGGGAAGCTGCGCCGGGACCTGGAGACCGAAGAGCCGCATCTCGCCCTTGGTCGCGCGGGCCAGACCGAGCAGCATCCGCAGGGTCGTCGTCTTGCCCGATCCGTTCGGGCCGAGGAAACCGTGCACGCCGCCACGGCGCACGGCGAGGTCCAGGCCGTCGACGGCGACGGTACGCCGTCCGACCGACCGGTAGACCTTGCGCAGTCCCGAGGTCTCGATGACCAGCTCAGACACGACTGATCAGCCTCATGACAGCAAACATGACGCAGCCCGGCAGACAGATCCGCCGCGACACGCCGCCCGCGCGGGACTGCGTGAGGAGAGTCTCAGAACCAGCCGATCCGGTGGTGCCGTCCCACCCGCGCGGCGACTGATGACTGCTCAGCGCAGCGCGGCGGCCGGGTCGATCAGCCGGGGGGCTCGGCCGGGCTCGGGACGGGGCTCGTAGTCGGGCGTCGCGTCGTACGGCGCCCAGCCGAGCAGCTCGCCCAGGTGCCGCTCGACGAGGGGGAGGGCCTCCGCGACCGTGACGTCACGACCGAGCTCGGCGGAGAGCGTGGTCACCCCCGCATCGGCGATGCCGCACGGCACGAACCGGTCGTACCACGCGAGGTCGACGTCGCAGTTGAGCGCGAACCCGTGCATGGTGACGCCGCGGCTCACCCGGATGCCGATCGCCGCGATCTTGCGCTCGGGCCCTCGGTCGTCGGCCCGCAGCCAGACGCCGCTGCGGCCGGGGATCCGGGCCGTGGTGACACCGAGGTCGGTGCACACCCCGATCAGCGCCTCCTCGAGACGGCGCACGTAGTCCACGACGAGCACGTGGTCGGGCAGCATCACGATCGGGTAGCCGACGAGCTGCCCCGGTCCGTGGAAGGTGATCTTGCCGCCCCGGTCGACCTCGATCACCGGGGTGCCGTCGGAGGGACGCTCATGGGGCTCGGTGCGCTTGCCCGCGGTGTAGACGGGGGAGTGCTCCAGCAGCAGGACGGTGCCGGGACCGCCGGCGACGACGCCCGCATGCACCACGCGCTGCCGTTCCCAGGCCTCGACGTAGTCGACCGGCGCGTCCGTGAGCTCCTCGAAGACCAGTGCGTTCACCCCCCGAGGCTAACCCCGCACCCTGGGCTGTGGACAACTCCACCGAGGGCGCTCGACGGCGGCAGGCTGGGGCCATGAGGTTGCTCGCGGTCCTGCCCCTGCTGATGTCCCTGACCACCGCGCCCGGCACACCTGCGCACGCGGAGGTGGTCGAGCCCGGCGCGAGCCGGCGCACCGAGCTCGTGCAGGCACTGGACGTGCTGCACACCTGGGACGCGTCCCGCGCCCGCGCCTGGGCAGGCTCCGACCCCCAGGCGCTGCACTCGCTCTACGTGCGGGGGTCGGCGGCGGGCGAGGCCGACGTGCGGCTCCTGCGTGCCTATCGCGCGCGCGGACTCGTCGTACGTCGCCTGGTGACCCAGGTCTTCGCTGCCACTGTCCGACGAAGCGACGCGTGGGTCCTCACGCTCGAGGTCTCCGACCGGATCGCCGGAGGGGTGCTGCGGGGGCACGGCCGCGCCACGGCGTTGCCCAGCAGCCCCCCGGTCAGCAGGACGATCGAGCTCCGCCGGGGACAGGGCGGCTGGCGGGTTGCTGCCGTCAGCGGCTCGGGTCGAGACCCTCGCGCAGCACGGCCCTGACGTCGGGATCGGCGAAGGAGAACCCGCTCGCCAGCAGGGCCGCCGGGGATCCGTTGACCGAGTCGAGCACGAGGTCGCCGAGATCATCGGCGACCGAGCGGAGCAGGAAGCCCGGGACGCGGGCGACCGCGGGCCGGTGCACCTGGCGCGCGAGCTCGCGTGTGAACTCCGCGTTCGTGGGGGAGTGTTCGCAGCACAGGTTGAAGGGGCCCGCGAGTCCGTCGGTCTCGGCCAGGTGGATGGTGGCGTCGACCCAGTCGCGGGCCGAGATCATGGGCAGGTACTGCCGGCCGTCGCCGAGGGCACCACCGAGCCCCGCCTTGAAGAGCAGCCGCATTCCCTTCAACGGCTGCAGCCGCCGGTCGAAGACAGGAGCAGTGCGCAGCACGCAGACCCTGGCTCCGGCATCGGTGGCCGGCTCGGTCGCGGCCTGCCAGGCTCGGGCGACCCTGGTCAGCAGGGCGTCACCGCGGGTCTCGGAAGTCTCGGTCAGGGCTTCGTTGCCGTGATCGCCGTAGAAGCTGATCCCGTTGCCGGCCAGGAACGTCGGCTTGGTCCCACTGGCCGCGATCGCCTCGGCCAGGACCCGGGTCGTGGTGACCCGGCTCTCCATCAGGGCGCGCGCCCACTTCTCCGAGTGCGGGTTGCCGAGCATGGGGGAGCCGGCCAGGTTGACCACCACGTCGTGCTGGTCGACGACCTCGGTGCCCAGGCCCGCGGTGTACGGGTCCCAGCGGACCTCCCCCGCACCGGGAGGACGTCGGACCAGGGCCGTCACCTCGTGGCCGCGGCCGAGGAGCTGCTCGCGGAGACGGGTGCCGAGGAAGCCGGAGGACCCGGCGATCAGGAAGCGCATGCGGCAACCGTGCCACGAGGGGGGTGAGCGCCCTGCCGTTGCGGGGTCCGGACCCGGTAGGAATAGGCTCGCTCCCGTGAGCGATTTCGATGTCCTTGTCCTCGGTGCGGGCCCTGGTGGCTACGTCGCCGCCATCCGCGCCTCCCAGCTCGGCCTCAAGGTCGGTGTGGTCGAGAAGAAGTACTGGGGAGGTGTCTGCCTCAACGTGGGCTGCATTCCCTCCAAGGCACTGCTGCGCAACGCCGAGCTCTCCCACATCCTGACCCACGAGAAGGACAAGTTCGGCATCACGGGCGACGCCTCGATGGACTTCACGTCGACGCACGCGCGCAGCCGCGAGGTCTCGGACTCGATCGTCAAGGGCGTGCACTTCTTGATGAAGAAGAACAAGATCGAGGAGATCGACGGCTGGGGCACCTTCACCGACGCCAGGACCATCGAGGTCGAGGGCGACGACGGGAAGTCCCGGACGGTCACGGCCGACCACGTCATCATCGCCACCGGCGCGACCACCCGGCTCGTGCCGGGCACCGAGCTGTCCGAGAACGTGGTCACCTACGAGGAGCAGATCCTCACCGACCAGCTCCCCGGCTCGATAGTCATCGCGGGGTCCGGTGCCATCGGCGTCGAGTTCGCCTACGTGATGGCCAACTTCGGCGTGGACGTCACGATCGTGGAGTTCCTCGACCGGATGGTGCCGACCGAGGACGCCGAGATCTCCAAGGAGCTGGCGAAGCACTACAAGAACCTCGGCGTGAAGGTCCTGCTCAAGACCAAGGTCGAGAAGATCGAGGACACCGGCGGCAAGGTCAAGGTCACCGTCAGCAAGGACGGCAAGGAAGAGGTCATCGAGACCGACAAGGTCCTCCAGGCGATCGGCTTCGCGCCGCGGCTCGAGGGCTACGGGCTCGACAAGACCGGCGTGAAGACCACCGACCGCGGCGCCATCGCCGTCGACGAGCGCGGCCGCACCAACGTCGAGGGCGTCTGGGCGATCGGCGACGTCACCGGCAAGCTGATGCTCGCGCACACGGCCGAGGCCATGGGGATCGTCACGGCGGAGACCATCGCGGACCACGACACGATCGAGATCGACTTCGACATGATCCCGCGGGCGACGTACTGCCAGCCCCAGATCGCCTCGTTCGGCTACTCCGAGGCCCAGGCCAAGGAGAAGGGGTACGACGTCAAGGTCGCCAAGTTCCCGTTCTCGGCCAACGGCAAGGCCAAGGGGCTCGGGGACACCTCCGGCTTCGTGAAGATCGTCGCCGACGCCCGGCACAACGAGATCATCGGCGCGCACCTGATCGGACCCGACGTGACCGAGCTCCTCCCGGCACTGACGCTGGCGCAGAAGTGGGACCTGACGGCCGACGAGGTCGCGCGCAACGTCTTCGCCCACCCGACGCTCTCCGAGGCGGTGAAGGAAGCCGTCGAGGGTCTCGCCGGCCACATGATCCACATGTGACGCTCACCTCTCGGGAGGCCTGCCCCAGGTGACGGCGTCGCGCACCTGCGGCGGGACGGACTCCACCAGCCCGACGTCCGGGCGTGCGCCGAGCGCGTCGTTCACGGTGGAGAACGCGACCCGCAGCGCGACGAACAACGTGATGGCGGCGATCTGCGTGTCGTCGTACCCCGCCTCGCGCAGGGGCGCCAGGTCGTCGGCCGTCGTGGCGTTGGGCTCCACGGTCACCCGTCGCGCCCAGGTCGCGAGCGCCCGCTCGGCGGGAGTGATGGCGGCGTCGGTCCCGGTGAGCACGTCGCGTGCCACCGTCTCGTCGGCGACGCCGGCGAGCTTCTGGCCCCACGCCAGCGAGCAGTAGGAGTCGCCCATCGCGGAGGCCGCGGCCGTGACGAGGATGCCGCGCTCGCGCATCGTCAGCGACGCCAGGGACTTCGCCCGCCCCATCAGCTCGAAGAGCGCGTCGACCTCGGCAGGCAGGTGGGACCAGAGCCGGGTGGAGTTCATGACGTAGCCGAGCTCTTCGAGGTCCTCCCGGTGCAGCGCTTGCGCCGCGGGGGTCTTCGCGGCAGGACCGAGGAAGCCTGCCCCGCGCCAGACGCCGGCGGGGCCGCTGTCGTCGGTGGGGGCCGCGGGCTTGCGCGCCAGATAGCCGACCACGTCGATCTCGGCCCGCAGGGGGAGCCCCTCGCGCACCTGCCCCTGGGCCATCTCGGTGGCCCAGCGGAGGAACTCCTCCTCACCGACGGCCTGGATCGCCTCGAAGGCGGGTCCGGTGGCGGCCAGCGTGCGGGCGTAGGTCGCCGGGTCGGCGAACTCGAACGCGAACGGCACCACGACCCGCTCGACGTCGATGAACCCGTAGCTCGCCAACAGCCCCTCACCCACGCCCGGGCGGCCCAGCGCGACCATGGCGGCCTGGTTCTCCACCTTCGGCGCGCTGGCCAGGCGGAACGGGGAGAGCGCCCACGCGCCGGGCGACTTCTTGATGTGGCCCCACACGGTGAACCCGATCCGGCCGCCCGGCACCAGCACCCGGAGGGCCTCGGCCAGCGCCTCCGGCGTGGTGCCCCAGATGCCACGGAAGCTCGTCACCACCTCGAAGCTGTCGTCGGTCCACGGGAGGGCGAGCATGTCCCCGACCCGGACGTCTGCGTCCGGCACGCGGTCCCGGGCGATCGCGACCAGGCGCGCGGAGGCGTCGATGCCGGCGACGGCGGCACCGCGCAGGGCGGCCAGCTCGAGGGCCAGCCCGGAGCCGCAGGCGAGATCGAGCACCCGGTCACCCGCGTCGATGCCCAACCGATGATGCATCCCGACGTACTCGCGCACGTTGGAGGGTTCGCTGAGCGTGGCGAACTCCGGCGCCTTGCGCCCCCATCCCTCGTCGACCCCACGCCAGGCCCCGGGATCCTGCCCGGCCGTTGGTGTCCCCATCCGGGCACGATAGGGCAGCGCTCGGACCCCTAGGAAGATCCTGCAGGGCGCTGGTCAGGGGCCATCAGCGACTGGTAGCCGCCGACGAGGTCGGTGGCGCGGCGTACGCCGAGCTGCTGCAGCGTCGCGGCGGCCAGGCTCGACTGGAACCCCTCGTTGCAGACCAGGATCACCCGCCGCTCTGCGTCGGCCTCGGGGATCCGGTACGGCGAGGACGGGTCGAGCCGCCACTCCAGGACGTTGCGGTCGACCACGAGCGCGCCCAGCAGCTCTCCGTCGCGGCTGCGTTGCTCGCCGGGTCGGATGTCGACGACCAGGGCACCGGACGCGACCTCGGCCTGCAGGTCCGAGGCCAGCACCCGGTCCAGGCCGCTGCGAGCCTGCGCGAGAAGCGCGTCGACCGCAGCGGCCTGCATGGCCTAGACCTCGAACTTCCCAGCCTCGAGGCGTGCCTTGACGTCGCTGAGGAACCTCGCGGCGTCGGCGCCGTCGACCAGACGGTGGTCGTAGGTCAGCGCCAGGTAGACCATCTGGCGCACCGCGATCGTCTCCCCGAGGTTGGCGTCGTCGATGACCACGGCGCGCTTGACCACCGAGCCGGTGCCGAGAATGGCGACCTGCGGCTGGTTGATGATCGGGGTGTCGAACAGCGCGCCCCTGCTGCCGGTGTTGGTCAGCGTGAAGGTGCCGCCGGAGAGCTCGTCCGGACCGATCTTGTTGGCCCGGGTCCGCTCGGCCAGGTCGGCGATCTTCTTGGCCAGCCCGGAGATCGACAGGTCGCCCGCCTCCTTGACGACGGGCGTGAGCAGTCCCTTCTCCGTGTCGACCGCGATCGCGATGTTCTCGTGGTCGAAGTAGGTGATCTCACCCTTCTCGGTGTCGATCGCGGCGTTCAGCGACGGGTGCGTCTTGAGGGCGTCGATCGCCGCCTTGGCGAAGAACGGCATGAAGGAGAGCTTCACCCCCTCCCGGGCCAGGAACTCGGCCTTGGCGGCGTTGCGCAGCCGCGAGATCGCGGTGACGTCCACCTCCACGACCGTGGTCAGCTGGGCGGAGACCTGGAGCGACTCCACCATCCGCTTGGCGATGACCTTGCGGAGCCGGCTCATCGGCTCGGTCTTGCCCCGGAGCGGGCTCGGGCTCGGGCTCGAGGCGGCCGGTGCGCCGGCAGCGGGCTTCTCGGCGGCCGGTGGCGTCTCGGCCTTGCCGGCCTCAGCAGCAGCGAGCACGTCTTGCTTGCGGATCCGGCCCCCCACGCCGGTGCCCTTGATGCTGGCCAGGTCGACGCCGTGCTCGGTCGCCATCTTGCGGACCAGGGGGGTGACGTAGCTGCCGCCACCCTCGGATGCCCCATCTGATGCCCGGTCTGATGCCCGGTCTGATGCCCGGTCTGATCCACTCGACGACGCGGCCGGCTTGGCGGGCTCCTCCTTCGGCTTCTCCGTTGCCTGGGGCTCGGGCTCTGCCTTGGGCTCTGCCTTGGCCTCTGCCTCGGGCTCTGCCTTGGCCTCTGCCTTCGGCTCTGCCTTCTTCTCCGGTTCAGGCTCGGGCTCGGGCTCCGGCTCCGCGTCGTCGGCGGACCCAGCGGAGTCGTCCGAGTCTGCTGAGTCCTCGGGGGCTGCTCCGTCGCCGATGACACACAGCTCCGCGCCCACCTCGACGGTCTCGTCCTCCTCGGCCTTGATCTGCTGGAGCGTGCCCGCGACCGGTGAGGGGATCTCGGTGTCGACCTTGTCGGTGGAGACCTCGACCAGGGGCTCGTCCACCTCGACCTGGTCGCCCACCGACTTCAGCCAGCGGGTGATCGTGCCCTCGGTCACCGACTCGCCCAGCTCGGGAAGCGTCACGGGGGTGCCGCCGCCGCCGCTCGTCTTGGCCGCAGGCTTCTCCTCGGGCTCGTCGTCCTCGCCGCTGTCGTCAGCAGGCTCGTCGTCGGGCGCCTCCTCGGCGCCGTCGTCGCCCGCGGCCTCGTCCTCGGAGGCCTCGGACTCGGAGGCCCCGTCCTCGTCCTCGGAGTCGGCGGCCTCGGACTCGGAGGAGTCGCTCGATCCGCCACCCTCGCCCTCGTCACCGATCACACAGAGCTCCGCGCCGACGTCGACGGTCTCGTCCTCCTCGGCCTTGATCTCCAGGAGGGTGCCCGCCACGGGGGAGGGGATCTCGGTGTCGACCTTGTCGGTGGAGACCTCGAGCAAGGGCTCGTCGACCTCGACGGTGTCCCCCACCTGCTTGAGCCAGCGGGTGATGGTTCCTTCGGTGACTGACTCGCCGAGTTCGGGGAGCTTCACGGGTGTCGACATCAGTTTCCTTCGCTCATTCGTTTCGCCGTCGTTCGGACAAGGCTAGGGGGAGAGTCCAGCAGGTCAGGTGTGCGCGTGCAACGGTTTGCCGGCCAGCGCGAGGTGAGCCTCGCCCAGGGCCTCGTTCTGGGTGGGGTGGGCGTGCACCAGCGGAGCGACGTCCTCGGGATGCGCGTCCCAGTTGCAGATCAGCTGGGCCTCGCCGATGAGCTCGCCGACACGGGCGCCGACCATGTGCACGCCGAGGACGGGGCCGTCGGTGCGGCGTACGAGCTTGACGAATCCCTGGGTGGCGAGGATCTGGCTCTTGCCGTTGCCGCCGAGGTCGTAGGTGAGGACCTGGACGCCGTCGTCGCCGTGCAGCGCTCGCGCCTGAGCCTCGGTCAGCCCGACGGAGGCGACCTCGGGATCGCAGTAGGTCACCCTCGGGATGCCGGACTCGTTGATGGGCTCGGGTGCGAGCCCGGCGATCTGCTCGGCGACGAAGACACCCTGCTGGAAGCCCCGGTGGGCCAGCTGCAGGCCGGGAACGATGTCACCGACGGCGTAGACGCCGTCGAGGTTCGTGCGGCAGCGCTCGTCGGTGAGCACGAAGCCGCGCTCCATGTGCACGCCCTGCTCGTCGTAGCCCAGGCCGTCGGTCACCGGGCCACGACCCACAGCGACGAGCAGCAGGTCGGCCTCGAAGGACTTGCCGCCCTCCACGGTGACGTTCACGCCGCTGTCGGTGGTCGTGACCGACTCGAACCTCGTGCCGAGCGAGAACCCGATCTTGCGCTTGCGGAAGGCGCGCTCCAGAGCCTTGGAGGACTGCTCGTCCTCGGCTGGGACCAGGTGTGGCAGCGCCTCGATGATCGTGACCTCAGCGCCGAACGACCGCCACACGCTGGCGAACTCGCAACCGATCACACCGCCACCGAGGACGATCACGGACGAGGGCACGGCGTCGAGCCTCAGTGCCTCCTCGGAGGTGATCACGCGTGCTCCGTCGAGCTCGAGACCCGGAAGGGTGCGCGCGTAGGAGCCCGAGGCCAGGACGACCGAGGTGCCGACGTACGCCGTTCCGTCGACCTCGACGGTGCGGGGGCCGGTGAGCCTGCCCGCGCCCTCGACAAGGGTGATGCCGCGGCCCTTGACGAGGCCGGCGAGTCCCTTGAACAACCGGTTCACCACGCCGTCCTTGTAGGCGTTGACCCCCGGCATGTCGATCCCGTCCAGGCTGGCGAGCACACCGAACCTCTCCGACTCGCGCGCCGAGTCGGCGACCTCGGCAGCGTGGAGCAGCGCCTTGGTCGGGATGCAGCCGACGTGCAGGCAGGTCCCTCCGAGCTTGTCCTTCTCCACCAGCGCCACGTTCAGTCCGAGCTGGGCGGCGCGCAGAGCGCAGGCGTAGCCACCTGATCCTGCTCCCAGGATCACGATGTCGAACTCGTTGTCCTCCGGCACGTCTGCCTCCTCCCTTGCTTCCCGGGCTTCATCCAATCACCCGGTGGGGGCGCGCCCGAAACAGACCGGGTTCACCGGTGCCGGGACCACCCATGCAGCACACTTGGGGCATGGGTCTGCTCGATCGTTTCCGGCGCGGTGGTCGTCACGGTGGTGGCGTGGGTGGTGGTGGCACCACCCGGGCGTCGGACGACGCGGACCAACAGCACCTGCTCGAGTTCGTCCGGACCCACCGCGGTGTCGAGGGGTTCGTCGAGCCCAGGACCACGGTCACCGACGTGACGCTGCTCCTCGTCGCCCACGACGGGGAGTGGACCCGACGACGGGTGCCGTCGGTGCGCTGGGCGCACGACTTCTCGAACAAGAACGCCGTGCCGAGCTATGACGCGGGGCTGGTGGGCATTCCGGCGCGGATGCGCGACTACAACCGCCGCGAGAGGGAACGCCAGAAGCGGCAGCTGCGCCGAGACCTCGACGGCGCGCCGGACACCGACTAGGCGTCCGCGCCCGGTCCGGGTGTCGGCTCGTCGGCGAGAGCGGCTGCGTAGGCCACGAGGGTGGGGATCGCGAAACCGGTGGCCCCGGCCGGCACGTGACCCCAGGGCCCGCCGCTGTTCCAGGCTGGTCCGGCGATGTCGAGGTGTGCCCAGGGAGTCTCGCCGACGAACTCCCCGAGGAAGGCCGCGGCGAACAGGGCGGACCCCCACCGCACCCAGTTGTGCTGCAGCACGTCGGCGATCGCACTCTCGGTGCGCACCGCCTCCCGGCTCTCGTCGGGGATCGGAAGACGCCACAGCAGCTCGCCACTGGTCTCGGCGGCTGCGGTGAGGGCTGCAGTCGTCTGGTCGTCACCGAACAGCCCGGCCACCTTCTCGCCGAGCGCCACCACGCACGGGCCGGTCAGCGTGGCGACGTCGATGATCGCGTCGTGGCTGTCCTCCGCGGCCATCGCGAGCCCGTCAGCGAGGACCAGGCGACCCTCGGCGTCGGTGTTGGTCACCTCGACGGTCTTGCCGTCATACATGGTCAGCACGTCACCGGGGCGCATCGCCGTGCCCGAGACCATGTTCTCGGCCATCGGGGCGTAGGTCGTTACCGCGACCGGGAGGCCCAGCTCGGCGATGGCGAACGTCGCCGCGATGACAGCGGCGGCGCCACCCATGTCGTACTTCATCGTCGACATCGATGCGCCGGGCTTGATCGTCAGGCCGCCCGAGTCGTAGGTGATCCCCTTGCCGACGAACGCGACGCTCGCTCGGGCACCGGCGGGCTGCCAGCGGAGCCTGACCAGGCGCGGGCCGTTGGCCGAGCCGAGTCCGACGCCGAGGATGCCCCCGCAGCCGAGGGCCTGGAGCTCTTCGACGTCGAGCACCTCGACGGTGACCTTGGGCTTCTTCGCGCGCCCGGTCAGCTCCTTGGCCAGCGCCACGACACCGTCGGCGAAGAGCTCGGGGGTGAGGTCGTTCGGCGGTGTGTTCACCCAGTCGCGCGCCCGGTTGACCAGGTTGCCGACCACCTGGGCGGCGTCCATCGCGGCGATCGCGTCCTGCTGACGGGCGCCCTCGCTGAGGATGGACACGTCGGCCAGGCCGGCCTCGTCCGACTTCGACTTGTAGCGCTTGAACGTGTAGCCGCCCGAGACGAATCCCTCGGCCACCGCGCGCACGTGGTCGGCGTCGTGGGCGGGCAGGGCGAGGGTCACGGACGCCGCGTTCCCGATGCTGCGCGCGGCGAGACCGGCCGCACGGCGTACGCCCTCCAGGTTCAGCTGGTCGCGTGCTCCGAGACCGACGACGAGGAGCTGCCCTGCCCTGATGGTTCCGGCCGTGGGCAGACGCAGCACCTCACCCGCTTCCCCGCGAAAGCCCATCGAGGACAGGAGCGGCTTGAACCGGCGGCCGTAGGCCTCCGCCACGTCCTCCGAGCCCTGGCAGGCCTCGAGGCCGCCCTTGGAGGTGCGGGTCACGCCGATCACCACCAGGTCGGTACGGGTCTTGGCGGGGCTTCCCTTGCGCAGCGTGTACGTCGTCACGAGGGGTCATGCTAGGCCCCGCGCGAGGACGACCGCGCCGGGCCGGTAGGGCTGCGGTAACTTTCCAGACATGTCCCTCACGCAGTCGCCGCTCCACGATCGCCATGTCGCCGCCGGGGCCAAGTTCGCGGGCTTCGGCGGCTGGGAGATGCCGCTGGAGTACCCGACGGGCGTGCTCAAGGAGCACGCGGCGGTGCGCGACTCGGTCGGGCTCTTCGACGTCAGTCACCTCGGCAAGATCGCCGTGCAGGGCGACGGAGCCGCGGCGTACCTGAACCGCTGCCTGAGCAACGACCTCGGACGGATCGGACCGGGGCGGGCCCAGTACACCCTCGCGTGCGACGAGACCACCGGTGGCATCGTCGACGACCTCATCGCCTACTACCGCAGCGACGACCACGTGCTGCTCGTGCCGAACGCCGCCAACTCCGCGGAGATCAGGCGCAGGCTGGTCGCGGACCAGCCCGACGGACTCACGATCACCGACCAGCACGAGACGCACGCGGTCCTCGCGATCCAGGGCACCCGGTCCGACGACGTCCTGATCGAGATCGGGTTCCCGGTCGGGCACGACTACATGTCCTTCGTCGAGGCGCGGTTCGAGGGCGAGGACGTGACCGTCTGCCGGACCGGCTACACCGGGGAGCGCGGCTACGAGCTGATCGCGCCCAGCTCTGTGGCTCCCGCGCTGTGGGACGCCCTGGTCGCCGCCGGGCAGCGCGACGGCCTCGTGCCGTGCGGCCTGGGGGCCCGCGACACGCTCCGGACCGAGATGGGCTATCCGTTGCACGGCCAGGACATCAGCCTGGACGTCACGCCGAACCAGGCGCGCCTGGGATGGGCCGTCGGCTGGTCGAAGCCCACCTTCTGGGGCAAGGAGAAGCTCGTCGCCGAGAAGGAGGCCGGTGCCAGGATCACCTTGCGCGGCCTCGTCGCCCGAGGCCGGGGAATCGCCCGGCCTCAGATGAGCGTCCGCGTCACGCAGGACCTGCCGGTCGGGTACGTCACCTCCGGCACGTTCTCACCCACCTTGCGCAAGGGCGTCGCCCTGGCGCTGATCAACAGCCAGATCGAGCTCGGCGCCGAGGTGCTGGTCGACGTGCGGGGACGGCCTGAGGTCTTCGTGGTGACCAGGCCACCCTTCGTGGACACCGATCTCCGCAACTCCTGACCCCCGCAGTCGACGTACGAAGAGAGGCCCGTCGTGACGAACACTCCCGAACCCGCCTTCGGCAGCTCGGTCCGCAAGCCCGACCAGGTGCCGTGGTGGTGGCAGCTGCTCGACGCCGACGGACGCGTCCTCGCCGCGGAGCGCACCGAGTTCCCGACCCGGAGCGACGCCGAGACCTGGTTGGGCGAGGCCTACCCCGACCTCTCCGAGGACGGGGTCTCCGCGGTGACGCTGTTCGAGGGCGACCGAGAGGTCTACGGGCCGATGTCGCTCGAGGCCGGCTGAGCCCGCCCGCTCGAGCCCCGCCCGGTCGAGCCCCGCCCGGTCGAGGCCGGGTGATCGAGGCCCGCCCGGTCGAGGCCGGGTGATCGAGGCCGGGTGATCGAGGCCGGGTGATCGAGGCCGGTGATCGAGGCCGGTGATCGAGGCCGGTGGGCCTCAGCCCCGCCCGGCGCGCGGCTGACGGGGGGCGCCGCCGACCTTGACCGTCGGCTTGGGCATCCGCAGCCAGCGCAGCTGCAGCACCCGCAGGACCGTGTAGAACGTGGTGCCCTTGAGGCTCTCGTCGGGGAACTCGGCCCGCAGCGCGCGCTTGAGCCGGAACAGCAGGAAGGTGGTGTCCAGCGCGGTGACCAGCATGGTGGTGGACAGCATGGTGCTGCCGAAGGCCCTCAGCTGGTCGCTGGGCGTGTAGCCCAGGATCATGGTCACCACGAGCAGGGGGAGCAGGAACTCCGCGACGGAGAGCCGCGCGTCGACGAAGTTGCGGATGAACTTCTTCATCGGGCCCTGGTCCTTGGCGGGCAGGAAGCGCTCGTCCCCGGTCTTGAGGCCCTGGCGCATCTTCGCGTTCGACTCCGCACGGCGCTGGCGCAGCAGCTTCTGGGCGGCTTTCTTGTCCATCCCTGCCTTGGCGCGCTCGCGGCGTGCCGCCTCGGCCTCCCTGCGGGTGGGGGTGGGGCGCCCCTTCGCCCCGGGGCCCTTCGGCTCGAGGGCGGCGGGCTGGGCGTCGACTTTGCTGGTACGGCGGAACACGGGGCCTTCCGGAGCGGGGAATCGAGCGCGGGAGTGGATCGGGACGCGCGGTCGCAGACGTAGCCGCGCGAGTGCTCAGCCTACCCGGCGTGGGCACCTCGCCTGCGTGACGGATGCCCTCGTTCCGCTGGGCCCGGGCGGGTAAGTTGATCGCCATGAGCATGATGAAGCGGATCAGCATGATCTTCCGGGCCAAGGCCAACCGCGCGCTCGACGCAGCCGAGGACCCGCGCGAGACCCTCGACTACAGCTACCAGCGCCAGCTCGAGATGCTGACGAAGGTGCGACGCGGCGTCGCGGACGTCGCCACCAGTCGCAAACGCATCGAGCTCCAGCGCAACCAGCTGCAGACCCAGTCCGACAAGCTCACCGAGCAGGCGCAGAAGGCGCTGTCGATGGGCCGCGAGGACCTGGCGCGCGAGGCGCTGACCCGCAAGTCCGCGTTGACCGGCCAGATCAACGACCTGAACGCCCAGCACGCACAGCTGCAGGGCGAGGAGGAGAAGCTCACCCTCGCCTCGCAGCGTCTCCAGGCCAAGGTCGAGTCCTTCCGCACCCGCAAGGAGACCATCAAGGCGACGTACACCGCCGCCGAGGCGCAGACCCGTATCGGTGAGGCCTTCTCCGGGATCTCCGAGGAGATGGGTGACGTCGGTCTGGCCGTCCAGCGTGCCGAGGACAAGACCCAGGCGATGCAGGCACGAGCCGGAGCCATCGACGAGCTGATCGCCTCCGGGGCGCTCGACGACGCGAGCTCGGTCAACCGCGGTGACGACATCAGCCGGGAGCTGGAGCAGATGAGCTCCCAGTCCGACGTCGAGTCCGAGCTCGCTGCGCTCAAGGGCAGCACCCCGCAAGCGATCGACGGCCCGGACGGCCCGTCCCAAGGCTCGGCACAACAGTCGGCCCAGGTCGAGGAGTCTGCGGTGGACGAAGGACAGCAGTCATGATCGTGCGCATCATGGGCGAGGGCCAGCTCGAGGTGCCCGACGACCGGTTGGACGCGCTCAACGCGCTCGACCAGGCGGTGGAGTCCGCGGTCGAGGCGGGGGACGAGGCGGCGTTCGCCAGCTCGCTCGCGGCGCTGCTCGACGGCGTACGCCGCTCCGGCACGCCGGTGGCGGACGACTTCCTCGACGACTCCGACCTGATCCTGCCCCCCGCGGACGCCACCATCGAGGAGGTCCGCGAGCTGCTCGAGGACGACGGGCTGATCCCGGGTTGAATGCGATGAGGACCTGATGGCACGCACCCGCTTCGTTCCCGACACCGGGCTGACCCTGCGGATGACCGCGGTGATGTTCCTCCTGGGCGGTCTCTTCGTGGCCCTGGTGGTCGCATTGATGTCCGCCTTCCCCAACTACGCCATCCTGATCGGCCTGGCCGGCATCGGGGTGGCGGTCTTCCAGTGGTGGAACTCCGACAAGTCGGCTCTGCGCGCCATGCGGGCACGCGTGGTCACTCCCGAGGAGGCCCCTGAGCTGCACGGCATGATCGACCGCCTCTGCGCGATGGCCGACATGCCGAAGCCGCGGGTGGCCATCGCCGACACCGACCTGCCCAACGCCTTCGCCACCGGCCGCTCACCGAACCGCTCGGCGGTCTGCGTGACGACCGGCATCCTGCGCACCCTGACGGCGCAGGAGCTCGAGGCGGTGCTCGCCCACGAGCTCTCCCACGTCGCCCACCGCGACGTGCTCGTGATGACCGTGGCCTCCTCGGCCGGCATCCTGGCGGGGATGCTCACCCGGGGGGCACAGTTCGGCGGATTCGGCCTCGGTCGGTCTCGCAACAGCAACAACAACGGGGGCGGCGCGATCGGCTTCGTCGTGGTCCTCCTCGTCAGCCTGGTCGTCTACGCGATGAGCTTCGTGCTGCTGCGGCTGCTCTCGCGCTACCGCGAGCTCGCGGCGGACCGGGCCGGCGCCTACCTCACGATGCGGCCCTCGGACCTCGCCTCGGCGCTCACCAAGATCAGTGGACAGATGAACGCCGTGCCCGAGCGTGACCTGCGCGCCGCGCAGCCGATGAACGCGTTCTTCATCGCCCCTGCGGTGCGCGGGCTCTCGGTGGGCACGCTGACCGCCACGCACCCACCGCTGGAGCAGCGGCTCGACCAGCTGGCCCGGATCGCGGCCAGCCTGGGCCAGTCGCTCTAGAGCAGCGAAGGACCTGGACACCTGATGGGACTGTGGGACGCCCTGCGCGGCCAGTCGAGGCCGCGCAAAGCCAACCTCGACGCGTTGTTCTCCCTGCCGGCAGCGGCGCTGACGCTCGAGGCGTCGATGGGCCTGCACCCCACCGGGGTGGGGTCCGTGTGCTTCCGGGCGGCGGAAGGACAGGCGGCGGTCAACACCCAGCGCGACGCCCTGGCACTGGTCGGGACCGACGGCGGGCCGTCGACCGAGAGTCGGGTCGACGAGTACGGCTACACCTGGCTGACCGTGCACACGGCTCCCGATGACACCAGCTCGCTCGTCACGGACCTGCACGCGGTCAACACGTCGCTGGAGCTGCAGGGCTTCGGCACCGGGCTGCTCTGCTCCACCGTCGGCTTCCGCGACGACTCCGGCTCGACCGCCTACCTGGTCTACCTCTACAAGCAGGGCACCTTCTACCCGTTCAGCCCGACCGGGCCGAGCAGCCGGGACACGCTGCGCGAGCGTCAGATCCGCGACGCGGTGGGGGCGGACCTGCCCTTCGAGGAGGACACCTCGCGCTGGATGCCCATCTGGGGGATCGGCACGCCCTGACCCGGCTGCGCAGACGAGGGCACGGCAGGATGAGCCCATGCACGTGGTCTTCGCCCCGGACGAGTTCGCCGGCACCCTGACCGCCCGGGAGGCAGCCTCGGCGATGGCGACGGGGTGGGCGCGGCGCGCACCCGGCGACGCGCTGGTGCAGGTGCCCATGTCCGACGGTGGCCCTGGATTCCTCGACGTGCTGCACTCCGCGCTGGGGGGACGGCTGCACGCCGTCACGGTCGCCGATCCCTACGGCGGACAGGTCCCCGCCGCCATCCTGCGGGTCGAGCGGACGGCCTACGTGGAGAGTGCGCAGGCCGTCGGGCTGCACCTGACCGAGCCGGAGCTGCGTGACCCCGAGCGCGCCAGCTCGCGAGGGGTCGGTGAGCTGGTCGACCTCGCGGTCACCGGTGGCGCCGACCGGGTGGTGGTCGGATCGGGCGGCTCGGCGACCAACGACGGGGGAGCGGGTCTGCTCGCGGCTCTGGGTGCCACGTCTCAGGGTGGACCGCTCGACCAAGGGCCGAGGGGGCTGCGAGACCTCACCTCCGTGGACCTGGAGCCCGCGAGGAAGCGGGTCGCAGGGGTGGAGCTCGTCCTCGCCAGCGACGTCGAGAACCCCCTGCTGGGCCTGACCGGGGCCACCAAGGCCTACGGCGAGCAGCTGGGCCTGGCCGAGGAGCGGCTGGTGAGCGTCGACGGGTGGCTGCAGCAGCTCGCCGAGACCACCGATCGCAAGCTCGCCTCCCAGAAGGGCACCGGCGCGGCCGGGGGGCTGGGGTTCGCCCTGATGCTCCTGGGGGGCACCCAGCGCCCAGGGGTGAGCCTCGTCGCGGAGGCGGTCGGGCTGGGCGCCAAGATCGGCGCCGCCGACCTCGTGGTCACCGGCGAGGGTTCCTTCGACTTCTCCTCCCGGTCGGGAAAGGTGCCCTACGGGGTGGCAGCGGTGGCCGCGCAGAACCTCGTGCCGTGCATCGCCCTCGCGGGTCAGGTGCTCGTCGGCTCGCGCGAGATGCGCGCGCTGGGTGTGGAGTCGGCGTACTCGGTGGTGGACCTGGTGGGCGAGGAGCGAGCGCTCGGCGAGCCTGCCGAGGCGCTGGCAGCACTCGCCACGCGGACGGCTCGCACCTGGTCCCGCTGACCGCGCCGCCGCGCCCGGACCGCCCGCCGTCGATGCGCGGAATAACCGCTGGTGTGCGACCATTGAGCAGTAGCAAGAACACCCCGATCAGCAATGGAGTGCACCCATGACCGAGCAGGTCGAAACTGCCCAGGATCTCCGCACCGACGGCATCAACGTCAGCGACGCCGCAGCGGCCAAGGTCAAGAGCCTGCTGACGCAGGAGGGTCGCGACGACCTCCAGCTGCGCATCGCCGTCCAGCCCGGCGGGTGCTCCGGCCTCCGCTACCAGCTGTTCTTCGACGAGCGCACCCTCGACGGTGACATCGTCACCAACTTCGACGGCGTCAACGTGGTGGTCGACCGGATGAGCGTCCCCTACCTCAACGGCGCGACGATCGACTTCGTCGACACCATCGAGAAGCAGGGCTTCACCATCGACAACCCCAACGCGGGCGGCTCGTGCGCCTGTGGAGACTCCTTCCACTGAGGTCCCGGTGTCGACGCTCGCGTCGACCCGAGCCGTACCCGCACCGACATGACACGTGGCGGCGCCCCCGGACACCGGGGACGCCGCCACGTGTGCGTTGCCGAGGGTCTCAGTCCAGGTGGAGGTGCAGCCGCGAGGCCAGGTGCGCGGCCGCCTCGCTGACCTCGATACGGGGCTTGCGCACCTCGCGCGGGTAGGTCTCGAACTCCAGCGAGGGCGCCGGCATCGTGACCGCGCGCTCCTCGATGCGTCGGCCCGGGAGATCCATGCTCGTCGCGCACGCGGTGCAGTCGTGGTGCATCTGGTGGGCGGAGTCCTGGTCGTCGTAGGCGAGGCGCTCGTAGCTCATGTCTCGACGCTAAGGGCTACCAGCGGGTACACGCATTCGTACCTCTCGGTAGTGTTCGTGTCTTGCACGGACTCCGCCCGGCCGCCACCATCGAGGACCTATGTCGCTGCTCATCGCCGGATCCATCGCCACCGACCACCTGATGACCTTCGGAGGCAGGTTCTCCGACTCCCTCGTGGTCGAGCAGCTGGACAAGCTCTCGGTCTCCTTCCTCGTCGACGACCTGGAGATCCGCCGCGGCGGGTGCGCCGGCAACATCGCCTTCGGTCTGAGCCGCCTGGGCGTGCGCCCGGTGCTCGTGGGCGCCGCAGGCGAGGACTTCGCCGACTACCGCTCCTGGCTCGAGCGCCACGGGGTCGACACCGGCTCCGTGCGCATCTCCGAGGACCTGCACACGGCTCGGTTCGTGTGCACCACCGACGCGAGCATGGCGCAGTTCGCCAGCTTCTACCCCGGCGCGATGAGCGAGGCGAGACTGATCGAGCTCGGCCCGATCGTCGCGCGTGTGGGGGAGCCGACCTTCGTGCTGATCGGGCCGGACGACCCCGAGGGGATGGTCCGGCACACCCAGGAGTGCCGCCAGCGCGGCTACCGCTTCGTGGCCGACCCCAGCCAGCAGCTCGCCTTCGGAGAGGGCGAGATGATCCGCGAGCTCGTCGACGGCGCCGCCTACCTGTTCTCCAACGAGTACGAGTCGCACCTGATCGAGTCCAAGACGGGATGGTCAGCCGCTGAGATCGTCGCGGCGGTGGGCACCCAGGTCATCACGTTGGGACCTGACGGGGTGCGCATCGTGAGCACCGACCACTCGGACATCCACGTCCCCGCCGTGGCGGGCGTCAAGGCCGTGGAGCCGACAGGAGTCGGGGACGCCTTCCGGTCCGGCTTCCTCGCCGCGCTCGAGTGGGAGCTGCCCCACGAGCGCGCGGCCCAGGTCGGCTGTGTGCTGGCCGCCTACGTCGTCGAGCAGGTCGGCACCCAGGAGTACTCCTTCACCCACGCGCAGTTCCTCGACCGGCTGGCGGACGCCTACGGCGAGGACGCGGCCGCCGAGGTCAGGCCCCACCTCGGCTGAGGCGTCGCACCGGACAGGTCAGGGCCCCGTCGGTGGCTCGTCAGTGGCCCGTCGGCGCCCCGTCAGCGGCAGGCTCAGACCCGACGTACGCCTCGACCGGCACCCGGCGCCACTGGCGTGCACGTCACCTCGCGCGGGCGATGCCCACCGTGAGCCGGGGTCACGCGCCGGTGGGTGCTGACGACGCGAAACCCACCCGCGCCCTGCCCGCTGT
>CAWFII010000034.1:0-147812 GCA_963815825.1 uncultured Actinomycetota bacterium
CACCGCGGGGTAGTCCTCGGCCTGCTCGAGCACCTTCACCGCGAGCTTCTGCGGCACGTCCCGGGCCACCGGCACCGGCTGGTAGGGCGAACCGTTCCAGCAGCTTCCCCGCTGAGCACCCGCCTGGCCGCAGAGCAGCATCCGGGCCTCGATCTCGGCGAGCGGCACGTCGGTCACCCTCGCGAGCTTCTTCAGCGTGGCCGCGCGGGTCTCCGCGGACAGCTTGCCGGCGGCGTCGGTCGATGCTGACCGCCCAGTTGCTCCAGTTAGCGACCAGGGGGCGGCCCATGTCGTCGACGATCAGTCCGCGCGCAGGTTGCACGACCACGTCGCGGACCGACTGTCGGCAGCACCTATGCCTGGTCGCCCTCGCCGGTGAGGACCTGCAGGTACCACAGGCGCGCGAACAGGGGCAGGAACAGCGAGAGCACCAACGCCTGGACGACGAGCAGGCGGAGCCGGCTCTTCTCCGAGGCGTGGGTCGGATCGGACTCGGCCATCTCCGTGGGCCAGTCAGCCGGGCGGGTCCGCTCGAACAGCGCCATCAGCCGGGAAGGACAGCGGCGCGACCACGACGTCCCACAGCAGCGCGATGCCGATGACCTGCAGCATCTCGCCGGGCACAGCGTGGTCGCCGAGGACCACCGCACTGAGCGCGAAGACCAAGGTCGCGACGAAGGAGCACACCGCGACCGTGGCCAGCGCGGCCAGCGGCTGCGTCGCGCGTCGGCGCGCACCCGCCCCGCGAGGATCGCGATCAGCCGAAGGCCAAGGCCCACCGACCGGCCACGTGGTCCGCAGGGGGCGCGAGGTCGAGCAGCATCCCGGCGACGAAGCCGACCACGGCGCCGAACTGCGGGCCGCGCGCGATCGCTGCCGCGACGACCACCACCAGCGCGAGGTTCGGGACCACCCCGTTGACCGAGAACAGGCTGAAGACCGCCACCTGGAGGGTCACGGACAGCACGATGACCAGCCCGACGGCCCGGTGCGCGAGATGTTCATCGGGTCTCTCCATGCCGTTGATCACGAGCCGGTCGCCCTTCGTCCTGCGGGTCGACGACCCCGACCACGTCGAGCGAGGTGAAGTCCACGTAGGGGTCGATCACGGCGTGCTTGGCCAGCTCGCGCGGGTTGGAGTAGGCCGACTCGACCGTGCCGATCGGGATGCCCGCGACGTCGGGCACCCCGTTCTCGGCTGCCCCAGGTCACCACGACGTCGCCCTTGGCCGGCGTGACCGAGTTGTCGACGAGGTCGAGGTCCAGACGACCCCGGTTGCCGGTGACCCCGCGGCCGCGCAGGAAGCCGATCTCGTTGTTCGAGCCCAGCCGTCCGCCCACGACGGAGTCGGTGTCGAGGATGAGCAGCACGTTGGCGGTGGTGCGGGTCGCGCTGATCACCCGACCCACCAGTCCGTCGTTGTTGAGCACGGTCATGTCCTTGCGGATCCCCGAGGAGGTGCCGGCATCGATGGTCACCGTGCGTGAGAAGGACTGCATCGCACCCATCCCCACGACGCGGGCGGCCACGAGGGCGTAGCCGGTCTGGTTGGCGGTGCGCGTGAGACCGTCGAGCTCGGCGAGCCGGTTGCGGTCCAGCGGCACCTGCTCGACCTCGGAGCGCAGCTTGGAGTTCTGCGCGGTGAGCTCGGCCACGTCGGCGCGCAGCGAGTCGTTGGAGCTGAAGTAGCCCAGCGTCTGACGGAAGGGACGCACCACGGTGGCCGTCGTGGCCTCGACGGGTCCCAGGACGTTGCCCACCGCAGCGCGTGCCGGGTCGACGGGTGAGTGCTCCCCGCTGGCGGCGTCGATCGTGATGACCCCCAGGGAGGCGGCGACGAGCAGCCCGATGACGACCCGGGAGGATCCGCCTCGCTCGCGGCCGAAGCCGGTGCGCCCGTCGTCGATCACCGGACGCCCCAGGGAAGGGCCTCGCACGTTGCCCATCCGTGCACGGGGCCGCGGACGCTTGCTGGACACCGGCGCTACCGCCTGTGGTCCGAGACGAGGACCTGCTGGAGCGCCTCGAACTCCTCGACGCACTTGCCGGCGCCGAGCGCCACGGAGGTGAGCGGGTTGTGCGCGATGTGCACCGGCATCCCGGTCTCGTGCCGGATGCGTTCGTCCAGGCCGAGGAGCAGCGCTCCACCACCGGTCAGGACGATGCCCCGGTCCATGATGTCGCCCGCCAGCTCGGGGGGCGTCTGGTCCAGCGTGGTGCGCACGGCGTCGACGATGGCGTGGAGCTGCTCCTCCAGCGCCTTGCGGATCTCGGTGGTGGAGACGGTCACGGTCCGGGGCAGGCCGGAGACCATGTCGCGGCCGCGGACCTCTGCCTGACGCTCCTGCGGCAGCGGGAACGCCGAGCCGAGCGTCATCTTGATCTCCTCGGCCGTGCGCTCCCCCAGCATCAGGGAGTGCTCCTTCTTCATCCAGGTGACGATCGCCTGGTCGAGCTCGTCACCCGCGGTGCGGACCGAGAGCGTCGTGACCAGGCCGCCGAGCGAGATCACGGCCACCTCGGTGGTGCCGCCGCCGATGTCGACGACCATGTTCCCGGTGGCCTCGTGCACCGGCAGACCCGCGCCGATGGCCGCGGCCATCGGCTCCTCGATGATGTAGACCCGGCGTCCCCCGGCCTGGTAGCCGGCTTCCTTGACCGCGCGCTGCTCCACCGCGGTCACCCCGCTCGGCACGCAGATGATCATCCGCGGCTTGGCGAAGTAGCGACGCTTGTGCACCTGCTGGATGAAGTGGCGCAGCATCTCCTCGGTCGCGTCGAGGTCGGCGATGACCCCGTCCTTGAGCGGCCGGATCGCGGTGATGCCGTCCGGCGTACGACCGATCATCCGCTTGGCCTCGTGGCCGACGGCGAGGATCTCGTGGGTCTGCGCGTTCATCGCCACGACGGAGGGCTCGTCGACGAGGACACCCTTGCCGCGGACGTAGACGAGCGTGTTCGCCGTGCCCAGGTCGACCGCCATGTCACGGCCGATGAGACTGTTGGCCATCCGTTCCGCCTCGCGAGTGCAGTGGTGGGGGGAAGAGGTGGTGCGCACCACGCGCCTCACCCGTCACCGAAGCGTAAGAGCGCGAGGTCCTCTTGCCGTGACGACACGCAGGCGCTCGCCCATCCACCGGGTGCAGGTTCGGTCCCGGCCCCGCGAAGCCCTCCTCGGCTCTCCCGACCAGGAGCCCGGGTCCGCGGTGCGCGCTAGGAGATGCCCGGGAACCAGAGCGCGATCTCACGGGCAGCGGACTCCGGGCTGTCCGAGCCGTGCACGAGGTTCTCCCTGTTGGACAGGGCGAGATCGCCGCGGATGGTGCCGGGGGCTGCCTTGCGTCCGTCGGTGGCGCCGTTGAGGCCGCGCACGACCTCGACGGCCTCGTCGCCCTCGAGCACCGCTGCCACCAGGGGCCCACTGGTGACGAAGGTCCGCAACGGCGGGTAGAAGTCGCGCTCGACGTGCTCGGAATAGTGGGCGTCGGCCTGGTCGGCGTCGATGTGACGCTGCTCCAGGGCCACGAGGGTGAGGCCCTTGGCCTCGAACCGGGACAAGATGGTGCCCACGAGCCCGCGACGCACGGCGTCGGGCTTGAGCAGGACCAGGGTGCGCTGCGGCAGGGCATCAGACATGGCGAACACCCTAGTGCGGCCCGCTAGGGCGCCTCGCCGGCGGTCCTGCCCTCGGGGCTGTTCTGGGGGTTGTTCTCGGGCTGCCCGGGGAACTCGCCGCGGGCCGTCCACTCGGCACGCTCGACCTCGATCTTGCGTCCCAGGAAGTAGGCGGTCGCCCAGAGGGCGAGGAAGATCGTGCCGAGGACGTACATCGTGGGGACCTGGAGCCCGAGTGCCACCGCGGCCAGCTGGATCCCCCAGCCGAGCCAGTACGCCCACTCGAAGCGCAGCAGCCCGGCGACGAGGATGCAGGCGAGCGTCAGGCCGAGCCCGATCCACAGCGCGGTGGCCGTGCGGACCCCGGCGACAGAGATCAGCACGGGTGTGCTGAGTCCGAAGGCGATCGCCTCCAGCGACAGGATCGCCGAGCAGAGCCTGCGCTGCATCAGCCCTCTCCACCCGTACGACGCGAGCGCAGCATCGCGCGTGCCTCGCCGACGGTCACGACCGATCCGGTCACCAGGACCCCGCCGGACCCGATCGCCTCCCCGAGCGCTCCCCCGGCCTCAGCCAGCGCCGCGGCCTGGTCGATCGCGTCGGCCAGCGACGTGGTGTGGCTCACCCGGTCGTGGCCGTAGATGCCGAGCGCGACCTCGGCGAGGTCGGAGGCGGGCATCGAACGTGCCGTGGAGTTCTGCGTGCACACGACATGGGCCAGCACCGGCTCGAGCTCGGCGAGGAGTCCCTCGTAGTCCTTGTCCGCCATCACGCTGATCACCCCGATCAGCGGCGAGAACATGAACGAGTCCTCCAGCGCAGCCACCACGGCCGAGGCGCCGTGCGGGTTGTGCGCGGCGTCGAGGACGATCGTGGGCGAGCGACGGATGATCTCCAGGCGACCGGGCGAGGTGACCTCCGCGAAGGCCTCCCGGACCAGGTCGGCCTGGAGCGCGTCGTCCCCACCGAGGAACGCCTCCACCGCAGCCAGCGCCATCGCGGCGTTCTGCGCCTGGTGGGCGCCGTAGAGCGGGAGGAAGACCTCGTCGTAGCTGCCGCGCAGGCCCTGCAGGCCGATCATCTGACCTCCGACGGCAGGGACCCTGCTGGTCACACCGAAGTCCGTCCCCTCGCGGACGAGGGTGGCGCCCACCTCAGCGCACCGCTCGAGGATGACCTGCTCGACCTCCGGGGTCTGGGCGGCGCTGACGACGGTGGCACCGGGCTTGATGATCCCGACCTTCTCCACGGCGATCAGCGCCGGGGTCGCGCCGAGGTAACTGGCGTGGTCCACGGCGATCGGGGTCAGCACCGCGACCGCGGCGTCGACGACGTTGGTCGCGTCCCAGGTGCCACCCATCCCGACCTCGACGACGGCAGCATCGACCGGTGCGTCCGCGAACGCGGCGTAGGCCATGGCCACCACGGTCTCGAAGAAGGAGAGCGGATGGTCCTGTTCGCTGTCGACGAGGTGCGTGTAGGGCGCCACGTCGTTGAACGCGGTGACGAAGGCCTCCTCGCTGATCGGCTCGCCGTCGAGGCTGATCCGCTCGGTCATCGACTCCAGGTGCGGGCTGCTGAACCTGCCGACGCGTAGCCCGAGGGTCGCGACCATCGTCTCGACCATGCGAGCGGTCGAGGTCTTGCCGTTCGTCCCGGTGAGGTGGATGACCGGGTAGGTGCGCTGGGGATCCCCGAGGAGCTCCATGAACGCCTCGATGCGATCGAGGGAGGGCTCGAGCTTCGTCTCGGGCCACCGGCTCAGCAGCGCGTCCTCGACCTCGACGTAGGTCTCGGCCAGGCGCGGCAGGTCGACACCAGGGTCGACACCGGGGTCGACATCGGGGTCTCCCCCAGGGTCAGGAGCGGTGTTCGTGGCGGGGAAATCCGGGGTCTCGTCCATCGGGGCGAGTCTAGGTCCCGCGCACGGCTCCCGGTGCCAGTGGGGAACCCCGTGCCGTCCCCGTCCCCGGGGCCGAGCCCGGGCCTCCGTAGGATTCGGCGCATGACTGAGTCCCCCCCGAACGACGTGTCCAGTGAGACGACCGCAGCACCCGCGGCCGTCGTACCGGACCGAGCGGCGCTCGAGGGCCTGGAGGCCACCTGGTCGGCCCGCTGGAAGGCCGACGACACCTACGCGTTCGACCGCACCCGGCCGCGCAGCGAGGTCTACTCGATCGACACTCCACCGCCGACGGTGTCCGGCTCGCTCCACGTCGGACACGTCTTCTCCTACACCCACACCGACCTGATCGCCCGGTTCCAGCGGATGCAGGGCAAGACCGTGTTCTACCCGATGGGCTGGGACGACAACGGGCTGCCCACCGAGCGACGGGTCCAGAACTACTTCGGCGTGCGCTGCGACCCCTCGCTGCCCTACGACGACGACTACACGCCGCCGGAGAAGCCCGACCCCAAGCGCCAGGTCCCGATCAGTCGCCCGAACTTCGTCGAGCTGTGCGAGCGTCTCGTCGAGCAGGACGAGCAGGTCTTCGAGGACCTGTGGCGCAGGCTCGGGCTCTCGGTGGACTGGAAGCAGCACTACACCACCATCGGTCCGAAGGCGCAGAAGGTCAGCCAGCGCGCGTTCCTGCGCAACTTCGCCCGCGGGGAGGCCTACCTCCAGGAGGCCCCGACCCTGTGGGACGTGACCTTCCAGACCGCGGTGGCCCAGGCCGAGCTCGAGGCCAGGGAGTACGCCGGCGCCTACCACCGGGTGGCCTTCCACGGCGGCGCAGGTCCGGTGCACATCGAGACGACGCGGCCCGAGCTGATCCCCTCGGTCGTCGCACTCATCGCCCATCCGGACGACGAGCGCTACCAGGCGCTGTTCGGCACGACCGTCACCTCGCCGGTCTTCGGTGTGGAGATCCCCGTGCTCGCCCACCCGGCGGCCGAGCCCGACAAGGGTGCGGGCATCGCCATGTGCTGCACCTTCGGCGACCTCACCGACGTCACGTGGTGGCGCGAGCTGCAGCTGCCCGTGCGCACGCTGATCGGTCGTGACGGCAGGCTCTCGCGGGAGACTCCCGACTGGCTCTCCAGCGCACCCGCCGCTGCGGCGTACGAGGACCTCAAGGGAAAGACCACCTTCAGTGCCCGCGAGGAGATGGTCGCCAAGCTGCGCACGAGCGGCGACCTCGACGGCGAGCCGACACCCACCCAGCGGATGGCCAACTTCTACGAGAAGGGCGACAAGCCGCTCGAGATCGTCGCCACGCGGCAGTGGTACATCACCAACGGCGGGCGCGACGCCGGGCTGCGCGCCGAGATGCTCGACCGGGGCGCCGAGGTCCAGTGGATCCCGGCACACATGAAGCACCGCTACGACAACTGGGTCGGGGGGCTCAACGGCGACTGGCTGGTCTCCCGGCAGCGGTTCTTCGGCATCCCGTTCCCGGTCTGGTACGCCCTCGACGCCGAGGGCGAGCCCGACTACCAGCACCCGCTGCTTCCGCGTGAGGACGAGCTGCCGGTCGACCCCTCGACCACGGCACCGTCGGGCTACGGCGAGGACCAGCGCGGCAAGCCCGGCGGGTTCATCGGCGATCCGGACGTGATGGACACCTGGGCGACGTCCTCGCTGACGCCACAGATCGCCGGCGGCTGGGAGGAGGACCCCGACCTGTTCGAGCGGGTCTTCCCGATGGACCTGTGCACCCAGGCCCACGACATCATCCGCACCTGGCTGTTCGCCCGGGTGGTCCGGGCGAACTTCGAGAACGAGGCGGCCCCCTGGTCGCACGCCCTGGTGTCCGGGTTCATCCTCGACCCCGACCGCAAGAAGATGTCGAAGTCCAAGGGCAACGTCGTGGTGCCGACCGACATCCTCGAGAAGTTCGGGGCCGACGCCGTCCGCTGGCGCGCCGCCATGGCCCGTCCGGGACTGGACTCCCCCTTCGACGAGACCCAGATGAAGGTCGGTCGCAGGCTCGCGATGAAGGTCCTCAACGTCTCGAAGTTCGTCCTCGGCAGCGTGGGTGCCACCCACGCGGACCCGAGGCGGGTCAGCGAGCCCGTGGACCTGGCGCTGCTGGGGAAGCTGGCCGGCACCGTCGAGGAGGCGACACGCGCCTTCGCGGCGTACGACTACACCACCGCGCTCGAGCAGACCGAGAGGTTCTTCTGGGACTTCTGCGACGACTTCGTCGAGCTGGTCAAGGAGCGTGCGTACGGCGACGACGGCGACCCGGGCCACGCGGGCGCCACCGAGTCGGCCAAGGCGACGCTGGCCACCGCGCTGCACGTGCAGCTGCGGCTGTTCGCGCCGTTCCTGCCCTACGCCACCGAAGAGGTCTGGTCCTGGTGGCAGTCCGGCTCGGTGCACCGGCAGGCGTGGCCGACCAGCACCGACCTCGGTGCTGCGGCAGCCGCCGACCCGACGGCCCTGGACGCGGTCGCCGCGGTCCTGGCAGGGGTCCGCGGTGCGAAGTCCACGGCCAAGGTCGGCATGCGCACCCCGGTGGAGCGAGCGCGGATCACCGGACCGGCACGCGCCCTGGACGCCATCCGCAGCGCCGAGCGCGACCTGCGGGCCGTCGGCTCGATCACCGGCGAGCTGGACCTCGTGCTGGACGACGAGCGCGAGGTCGACGTCGAGGTCGTGCTCGGAGATCCGCCGCCGAAGCGGTGAGCGTGCCGTCAGCGGTCGTGGCGCGAGTGGCCCCCGCCGGAACCGCCCCGGTCTGAGGACGTCGGGGCACTCGCGTGCTGCGCGGCTCCACTCCTGCCACGTGCGGGCTGCCCGGCGTCGAGCTGGCCCGCGTGCTGGGGCTTGCCCGACTTGAGCTGGCCCGGGTGCTTGAGCTGGCCCGGGTGCTCGGGCGGGTCCGTGTGCGTGGGCGGGTCCGTGTGCTGAGGCTGGGGGTGGACGGTGCGCTCCTGGCGGGTCCGTGCGTGCTCGGCGTGGCCGTGCTGCGCCTGGCCGGTGAGCGACCCGACGGCCGGACGCAGCGACTTCCGCGCGGCCGGCTCGCTGGTCGCTTCCTTCGCCCGATGCTTGACCCGGTCCTCGACCGGCACGACGACCGGCACGCTGACGGGTTCCGGGCCGGTTTCGGGGCCTGTTCCTGGGCCTGTTCCGGGGCCGGGCTCGCTTGCGATCCTCGTCGAGGCCGAGAGCCTGCTCCGGCGCCGGGACCGACGGTGACGCCGGGACCGGACGCGTGGCGGGGACCGCGGACGACCGGGGTGGCACGGCTCGGACTGCCGCAGTGGTCGGCACCGGCGTCGACGCCGGAGACGACGCCGGAGACGACGAGACCGTGATCGACCCGCCGGCGTCCAGGCGCACCGTCACGACCGGCACGGCCGACACCTCCCGCGGCGTGTCGGGAACCGAGGACGGGGGGTCCTGGGGAAGGTTGCGCAGGGAATGCCCGAGCACCAGGTCCGGGGCGGTGCGGGTGGGAATCACCGGCGCGGCGCCCGCGCCGACCTGCACCTCGAGCGCCGGGACGCTCAGGCCGTTGGCCAGGACGGTTCCGGCCGCCGCGACGACCAGCACGAACGCGGCGAGGGGCCGCCGGTGCTCTGCAGACAACATCGAATTCCCTTGGCGACGCGTGTTCTGACACGCGCGAGATCAGTACCGCGAGAATACGGGCAAATCACCCTCGACGAGGTAGTGGTCTAGTTAGCGACCCCACTGGTCTAGAACTCAGGCGGACTTCTTCTTCTTGGGCTCGGCCTCACGGGGGACGAGCGTCGGGTTCACGTTGTCGGAGACCACTTCCCCGGTGACCACGACCTTGCCGATGTCCTCACGCGAGGGCACGTCGTACATCACGTTGAGGAGCACCTCCTCGATGATGGCTCGCAGGCCACGGGCGCCCGTGCCACGCTCCATCGCCTTGTCGGCGATCGCCTCGACGGCATCGTCGGTGAACTCGAGCTCCACGCCGTCGATCTCGAAGAGCTTCTGGTACTGCTTGATCAGGGCGTTGCGCGGCTCGGTGAGGATCTGCACCAGCGCCGCCTGGTCGAGCTTGTTCACGCTCGCGATCAGCGGCAGCCGACCGATGAACTCCGGGATCAGACCGAACTTCACGAGGTCCTCGGGACGCACCTGGGCGAACATCGCGTCGGACTCGGTCTCGTTGGAGCTGCGCATCTCGGCGGTGAAGCCCAGGGTCTTCTTGCCCACGCGCTGCTCGACGATGTGCTCGAGACCGGCGAACGCGCCCCCGACCACGAACAGGATGTTGGTGGTGTCGATCTGGATGAACTCCTGGTGGGGGTGCTTGCGGCCCCCCTGAGGTGGCACCGATGCCGTGGTCCCCTCGAGGATCTTGAGCAGGGCCTGCTGGACCCCTTCGCCGGAGACGTCACGGGTGATCGACGGGTTCTCGGCCTTGCGGGCGACCTTGTCGATCTCGTCGATGTAGATGATGCCGGTCTCGGCCTTCTTGACGTCGTAGTCCGCAGCCTGGATCAGCTTCAGCAGGATGTTCTCGACGTCCTCGCCGACATAGCCGGCCTCGGTCAGCGCGGTGGCGTCGGCGATGGCGAACGGGACGTTGAGCATCCGGGCGAGGGTCTGAGCGAGGTAGGTCTTGCCACATCCGGTCGGTCCGATCACCAAGATGTTGGACTTCGCGACCTCGACCACGTCCTCCTTGGAGTGCTTGCTCGTGGCGACGGTGACGCCGGACTGCACCCGCTTGTAGTGGTTGTACACGGCTACCGCGAGGGACTTCTTCGCCGTCTCCTGCCCGATCACGTAGGAGTTGAGGAACTCGAAGATCTCACGGGGCTTGGGCAGCTCCTCGAGGCCGACCTCGGCGGTCTCGTTGAGCTCCTCCTCGATGATCTCGTTGCACAGGTCGATGCACTCGTCGCAGATGTAGACGCCAGGACCGGCGATCAACTTCTTGACCTGCTTCTGGCTCTTTCCGCAGAACGAGCACTTCAGCAGGTCTCCTCCGTCACCGATCCGAGCCACTGGCGGCGTCTCCCATCATCCGGATCAGACTCCCGGTCCGACCTCAAAGCTGTTCTCGAGAAGTGCTACGACGGTACTCCGAGATCACGATCCTCGCGGGAGGACACGACGACCTGGTCGTTACCGGCCGGTCGCTGCTCCGACGGCGACTGCCTTGCGCGACTCCAGGATGGAGTCGATCAGGCCGTACTCCAGCGCCGCCTCCGAGGTGAGGATCTTGTCGCGCTCGATGTCGAGGTTGACCTCCTCCGGCGTCTTGCCGGAGTGCTCGGCGATCAGCTTCTCGAGCAGCTCACGCATCCGCAGGATCTCGTTGGCCTGGATCTCGATGTCCGAGGACTGCCCGTAGGTGCCCTCGGTGTAGGGCTGGTGGATCAGGATCCGGCTGTTCGGGAGCGCCAGCCGCTTGCCCGGCGCTCCTGCCGCGAGCAGCACCGCAGCCGCCGAGGCGGCCTGGCCCAGGCAGACGGTCTGTACGTCGGGCTGGATGAACTGCATCGTGTCGTAGATGGCGGTCATCGCGGTGAACGATCCACCCGGGCTGTTGATGTAGATCTGGATGTCGCGCGAGGGATCCATCGACTCCAGGCAGAGCAGCTGGGCCATCACCGCGTTGGCGATGTCGTCACTGATCGGGGTGCCGAGGAAGATGATCCGGTCCTCGAACAGCTTGGCGTAGGGGTCGATGCGCCGGACCCCGTAGGAGGTGCGCTCTTCCCACTGGGGGATGTAGTAGTTCATCAATGCTCTCGATTCTGCTCGCAGCGGGAGGTCACTTGGTGCGGGCCGGGCGGCCCTCGTCGGCCGCCTCGCGAGCGCTGGTGACGACGTGGTCGATGAAGCCGTAGTCCTTGGCCTGGGCGGCGGTGAACCAGCGGTCACGGTCCGCGTCGTTCTCGACCTGCTCCAGGGGCTGGCCGGTGTGCTTGCTGATCAGCTCGAACAGCACCTTCTTGATGTGCAGCGACTGCTGGGCCTGGATCTTGATGTCCGAGGCGGAGCCACCCATCCCGCCGGAGGGCTGGTGCATCATGATGCGGGCGTGCGGGAGGGCGTAGCGCTTGCCCTTCGCTCCGGCGCACAGCAGGAACTGCCCCATGGAGGCGGCCAGGCCCATGCCGACCGTGGCCACGTCGTTGGGGATGTAGTTCATCGTGTCGTAGATCGCCATGCCGGCGTCGACCGAGCCACCGGGGCTGTTGATGTGCAAGAAGATGTCCGCCTCGGGGTCCTCGGCGCTGAGCAGCAGCAGCTGCGCGCAGATGGCGTTGGCGTTCTGGTCGCGGACCTCCGAACCGAGGAAGACGATGCGCTCGCGCAGCAGACGCTGGTAGATGTGGTCATCGAGGCCGTAGGAGCCTCCGCCGCCGTCCATCCGCGGAGAGGTCGGGCCGTGCATGGAGTTCTCAGTCACGGGACCGACCCTAGACGGCAGCAGCGACAAATCCATGGGGAAACGGCCGTGTTCGCCCACAGCAGAGTCAGGGCCGTGGCTCAGCCGGCCTCGACCGCGTCGCGCATCCGCTCCAGGGTGGTGCGGATCCCGTCGGCGAGCTCGGCGTCGTGACCCTGGGCACCTCCGATGACCGGCCCGAGCACGGTGGTGCCGAACGTGAACCGGGCAAGCACCCGTCGTCCCGTGACCGTGGTCGTCCCCGCAGCCGTGGGCTCCAGCTCGTAGACCCAGGTGGCTCCGCTCTCCCGGGTCCGCCAGGCGACCGCTCGGCCGGGCTCCCACCGGACCACCTTCGACGTGGTCGGCCAGAACACCGCTCCGCGTCGGTTGAGCCCGAGAATGTTCGCGCCCAGCCCCGGACCTCCGACGACGAACGCCTTGCGCAGCTCCGGGCTGAACTCCGGCATCCGGACGAGGTCGGAGACCACCGCCCACACCTCCTCCGAGCCGGCCTTGATCTCCACGCTCGCCGAGATCGGTGCGGGAACGCTCATGGTCGGGGGCTCTCTTCCTTCGTCGGCGGGTCGGAGCGGTCACGCAACCACTCGCGGATCGCAGCGTAGACGTCGTCGTGGTTGAGCAGGTCGAAGTGGTCAGCCCCCGGGACGTGCAACGTCTCCGCCCCGGGAAACATCTCCTCGCCGCCACGCCGCCGACCCAGCGCGGAGGCGTAGGGCACCAGGTAGTCACCCACGGTGCGCGCGGTGACCGAGTGCGGTGAACGCGTCAGCGTGGCGGCCACCAACCGGTAGCGCGCGTTGGGCAGGTTCTGCACGTCCTGGGCCAGTCCGTGGCGCAGGTCGAGGATGCCGACCGAGCGATACTCCAGGATCCGGCCGAGCGGCGCCGCCTCGGGAAGGGCGCCGAGAAGGCGCACCCCCTTGTCGACCACCTGCTCCAACGGGGCGCCGAGGTGTGGGGTCCCCAGGCAGATGACGTCGGTGACCAGGTCGGTCCAGGGCGACTCGCTGTCCGTGGTCACCGCGCACGCGGCCCTGAGGACCAGACCACCCATGGAGTGGCCGACGAGCGCGACCCGGCGTACGCCGACGGGCCAGCAGGCGACCAGCTGGTCGAGCAGGGCCGCCATCGCGACACCGTTCTCCGCGATCGGGAAGCCCGTGTTGACCCGGACCAGGACGGGGGTCCAGCCGTCGGCGCGCAGCCGCTCCCCGTAGCTGTGCCTCTGCGGGACCTCGCGCCTGGGCCGAATCGCCCGGTTCCAGGACTCGTCGTTCTCGATCAGCCCGTGCACGAAGACCACCAGGGTGTCGGTCGCGTCGGGGAAGGCGGCAGCGATCCCCTCACGCGTCACCGGGACGTCCCGGCCCTCGACCCGGACGCCCATGTCGAAGACGAGGTCGGACCCTGCCTCCCGGAGCCGGTCGCCGATCAGCCCGTTGACCGTCGCGACGACCGATCTGCCGCGCGCACTGGTCTCGATGCCCGGCGAGATGCCCGCCCGTCCGGCCGCCCGCAGCCCCTTGGCCGAGACCTTGAGGCCCGCGCTGATCCCGGAGTAGACGACCCTGGAGACGCCGTCGTGGACCCGGTGGGGCAGGGTCGTCCCACCGGCGACGAGGTCCCCCACCCGGTGGACCCGACCGGCGAGGGCCCCGTGGACGTCTCGCACGCAGCCGACGAGCAGGTCGTCGACGTAGTCGGCCGCCAGGGCCGCCGCGTCGAGCACCGTCGCCTCACACACACTCACAGTGCACAAGTGTTCACTGAAAGCGTCGAGCGGACAACGGACCACGCCGCGGAGGTCAGGCCTCGTCCGGCGCCTCGCCCGCCTCGCCCGCCTCGGGCGCGGAATCGGATGCGGACTCGGGAGCCGCCTCGGCCTCGGGGTCACCCAGGCTGCCGTCAGGACGCAGGTTCTTCAGGTCCACCACGTTGCCCGAGGCGTCGGTCACGGTCGCACCCTCGACGATCCGGGCGAGCGCCTTGCCGCGCACGACCTCGGAGACCATCTCGGGGATGTGGTTGTGCTCGACCATGTGCTTGACGAACTCGTCCGGGTTCTGGCCCGACTGCTGGGCCCGGCGGAACAGGTGCTGGGACAGCTCGTCCTGCTCGACCCCGATCTCTTCGGCCCGCGCGATCTCGTCGAGCAGGAACTGCGAGGCCATCGCGTCGCGAACGCGCTTCTCGAGCTCGGCCTCGAACTCGTCGATCGTCTGCTTCTCGTTGTCGAGGTACTGCTCCATGGTCATGCCGGCGTACGAGAGCTGCTGCTCGATCTCCTGACGACGCCCGGCGAGCTCCTCGGCGACCACACCCTCGGGGAGCGGGATCTCGGCGGCGTCGAGCAGCTGCTCGAGCACCGCGTCGCGTGCGGCAGCCGCCTGCTCGAGTCGCTTGCCGCGCTCGAGGCGGGTGGCCACGTCGGCACGCAGCTCGTCGATCGTGTCGAACTCCGAGGCGGTCTGGGCGAACTCGTCGTCGAGCTCCGGGAGCTCCTGCTCCTTGACCGCACTCAGGGAGACGGCCACCTCGACGTCCTCGCCGGACAGCTCGCCGCCGAGCAGGGCGGAGGTGAACGACGTCTCCTCACCTGCACTGAGACCGACCAGGGCCTCGTCGATGCCCTCGAGCATGTCACCGGAACCGACCTTGTAGGAGTAGCCACTGACCTCGCCGCCCTCGACAGCCTCACCGTCGCGGGTCGCCTTGAGGTCGATCGTCACCACGTCGCCGTCGGCGGCGGGACGCTCGACGTCCTTGAGGGTCGCGAACCGCTCGCGCAGCTCCTGGACCTGCTCGTCCACGTCGTCGTCGGAGACGGCGACCTCGTCGACCTGCACGCTGAGGCTGTCGTAGGCGGGCACGTCGATGCTGGGGCGCACGTCGACCTCGGCGGTGAACTCGAAGAGCGAGTTGTCCTCGAGCTTGGTGACGTCGATCTCAGGCTGGGCGAGCGGCTGGAGGTCGTTGTCCTGCAGGGCCTGCACGTAGAGCTTCGGCAGGGCGTCGTTGATCGCCTCGTCGAGGACCGCGCTGCGGCCGACCTGGCGGTCGATGACCGGCGGCGGCACCTTGCCCTTGCGGAAGCCGGGGATGTTGATCTGCTTGGCGATGGACTGGTACGCCGCGTCGAGGCTCGGCTTGAGCTCCTCGAAGGGCACCTCGACGGTGATCTTGGCCCGGGTCGGGCTCAGCGTCTCGACGGCGCTCTTCACAGGGTTTCTCCTTGATGGTCTTGGGGGTGCAGCAGGTCGGGTCGTGCGGTCGGGGCGACAGGACTCGAACCTGCGGTCTCCTGCTCCCAAAGCAGGCGCGCTAGCCACTACGCTACGCCCCGCCAAGAGCCCGCTCCGGGCTCCTGAGAGCGGATGACGGGAATCGAACCCGCGTAGTCAGTTTGGAAGACTGAGGCTCTACCATTGAGCTACATCCGCGCGCCCCATCGAGGGCGGGGACCATCGTGCCACAGCGCGGGCGCCCTCAACGAACCGGCAGTTCAGTCCCGTCGGTGGACCAGCACGAGGGCCCGGTCGTCGTTGGTCTGAACCATCGCGTCGATGAGGATCCGGGCGCCTCCGTCGAAGCCGCGCTGGAGCAACCGCTCCCCCAGGCCGGCCAGCTTGTCGATGCCCAGCGAGATGTCTCGCTGGGCCGTCTCGACGAGTCCGTCGGTGAACAGCAGCAGTCCGTCGCCGTGCTCGAGGGTGCCCCTGACGCAGTCGAACTCGGCGTCCGGCATCAGTCCCAGCGCCGGCCCGTCGGAGTGGAGCACGTGCCAGCGACCCGACCCGGCGTGCAGCAGGACGGCGGGCGGGTGCCCGGCCTTGCGCAGCTCGAAGTCGCCTGTGGTCAGGTCGAGGTGGAGGTGGATGGCGGTGGCGAAACCCTCCTCCCAGTTCTGGCCCAGGAGGTAGTCGTTGGCCGCCGGGAGGAACCGGTCGCCCGGCAGCGCCGAGACGATCCCGTTGAAGGCGCCGGAGAGGAACAGGGACCGGGATCCCGCCTCCACCCCCTTGCCGGACACGTCGACCACCACCAGGTCGAGCCAGTGGGACTCCGAGCGGCGGGCCACGACGAAGTCTCCGGCGAAGGAGGTGCCCCCGGCCGACTTCATCACCGACTCGACCAACCATCCGGACGGGAGCTCCGGCAGGTTGCCCTGCTGGGAGATGCGGTCGCGCAGGTCGACGAACATGGACTCACCCAGCGGACCGGAGACGCCCAGCCGGCTGCGACGGAACGAGGTCGCCATGATCAGCAGCGCGATCGTGAAGGTCACCGCCGCCCGGCCGATCGTGCGCACGCTCACGCTGGGCATGTTGATCAGGACCACGGCGAAGCAGGCACACGCGAAGACGATGAACCAGGGCAGGCTCCGTGGGCCGAGCCACAGGCTGGCGACGAACATCGGCAGCAGCAGCACGGTCCCTGGGACGAAGTCCGGATAGACCATCGACGCCAGCGTGGCAGCGACCGTGAACAGCACCAGGAACACCAGCGCGGGCCGGTCCGAGACCGACATCTCGCGACGTATGCGCAAGGAGATCCCGCCCCAAGGGCGTGCGTGAGAGTTCGACAACGTCGCTCCCCTTCTCGCCTTGGCCCGAAATCGTACGAGTCGCCTGTTTCGTGCCCTTGGCCGTCTAGCCTACGGCGCGCGAGCGGAACACGGGTTGACAACGCGGACACCAGAACAGATTGCGGCCGACGAGCTCCTGCGTGCGCACGGCCGCGCCGCAGACCAGGCAGGGCGCTCCGGTGCGCCGGTAGACGTAGACCTCTCCTCCGTGGTCGTCCTCGCGTGGGGGGCGTCCCATCGTCTCGGCAGTGTGCTCGGGTCGGACGGTGTCGATGCGCCCGGTCTGCACGCCGGCCCCCATCAGCCGGACGAGGTCTTCCCAGATCTCGTCGAACTGCTTCCTGCGCAGGGTCCGGCCGGGGCGCAGCGGATGCATCCGGTGCCGGAAGAGGACCTCGGCGCGATAGACGTTCCCGACCCCGGCGAGCACCGACTGGTCCATGAGCAGGTCCCCGATCGAGCGGTTGCTGCGGCTGATCCGGCGCCAGGCCGCGGCCGGGTCGGCGTCCTGGCGGAGCGGGTCCGGCCCCAGCCCGGCCAACACCTCGTCGCGGCGGGCCCGGCCGACCAGGTCGCACTGGATGGCGCCGCGGAGGTCGGCGTACGTCGTGTCGTTCTCCAGCCGGAGCCGCACCTGCCCCACGGGAGCGGGAGCGGGGCCGGGTGGGTGCAGCGGTCGTACGTCGAACTTGCCGATCAGGCCGAGATGGACGTGGATGAAGCGCTCCCCCACGAACTCCACGAACAGGTGCTTGCCCGCCGACTCGGCACCGACCACCAGCGCCCCGTCGAGGACCCCGGCGTCGGTGGCGAACCTGCCCTGAGGGCTGCTCACCCTCGCCGGACGGCCCGCGAAGCCGGCCTCCAGGTCGTCGGCGAGCCGGCGCAGGGTGTGTCCCTCAGGCATCGTGGCCGAGCGCGGAGTCCGGCAGCGCAGGGAGCTCCCCGGTGGACTCGAAGTCGGCGAGCATCGCGATCCGGCGTACGTGGCGCTCCGCGCCGGTGAAGTCGGTCGTCAAGAAGACGTGGACGAAGCGCGTCATCTCCTCTACCGGGTGCATCCGACCGCCCACGGAGAGGACGTTCGCGTCGTTGTGCTCTCGGGCCAGCGCCGCGGTGGCGTCGCTCCACGCGAGCGCGGCACGCACTCCCGGGACCTTGTTCGCGGCGATCTGCTCACCGTTGCCGGAGCCGCCGATGACCACCCCGAGGCTGCCCGGGTCCTCCACGACTCCCCGAGCGGCACGGAGGCAGAACACCGGATAGTCGTCGAGAGGGTCGAACCGGAAGGGCCCGTGGTCCACGGGCTCGTGGCCCTGCTCGCGCAACCACCCGACCAGGTGGTCCTTGAGGTCGAGGCCGGCATGGTCAGAACCCAGGTGGACGCGCATCCGGAGATTCTGGCAGACCCACCCACGAGGTCTGCGGGCTCACCTGTGGCTCACCGGGAGGCGGCGACCAACCAGCCGGCCCCGACCAGCAGGGTGGCGAGGTTTCCGACCAGGAAGAGGCCGACCCACACCAGGCCCGGCACCCTCGTGAGCCTGGCCAGGACATCCGCGTCGGAGGTGCGGCCGCGGCCACGTCGGCGCTGGACCTGGAGCTCCACGACCGCCCGGGGTGCCGCGAGCAGCACGAACCAGGTGCCGACGTGCGCGACGATCACCTGGACCGGCGCGCTGGCCCACCACGAGAAGGCGAAGACCCCGACGCCGACCACGAGCACGGCGTAGAGACCGTAGATGTTGCGGATCTGGAGCAGCAGGGCCGCCAGCAGCAGCAGCGTCAGCCACAGCACGCCGACGGCGTGGCCGGCCTGCAGCAGGTACGCCGCACCGAGCCCCATCAGGCCCGGTCCGAGGTAGCCGGCGGCCGCGGTCAGCACCATCCCGAGCCCGGTCGGGCGACCGCGCGAGAGGGTCAGCCCGGAGGTGTCGGAGTGCAGCCTGATGCCGGCGAGCCTGCGACCGCTCAGCAGGGCGACCACCCCGTGGGACCCCTCGTGGGCGATGGTGAGCAGGTGGCGGGTCCGCGGCCATGCCCGTGGTGACATCAGCAGCAGCGCCAACACCCCGGTCACGAGGACCACTCCCGTGGAGGGCGCCGGCTGGGTCCCGACGGCGCTCTGCCGAACTGTCTCGAGGACGTCGCCGAGGCTCACGGCGCGGAGGTCAACGCGCCAGCAGGTGCTGGACGAAGCCGGCCACCTGCCGGAGCAGCGGCTCCGCGGGCGTGAAGACGTCCGGGTGGCGCCAGAAACCGTGCACCTGCCCGAGGTAACGGGTCGCGGTCACCTCGACCCCTGCCTGTGCGAGCAGCAGGGCGAGGTGCTCCCCCTCGTCGCGCAGCGGGTCCTCACCGGCTGTGACCACGAGCGTGGGAGGCAGGCTCGCGAAGCGCTCCTGACCGAGCCGGCCCGGCCCGAGCGGTGCGAGGTCGGGGTGGGCGAGGTCGTCGGGCGTCGCGGCGTACTGCTGCCAGTACCAGGCGGCCTCGCGCGGGTCGAAGCCGTCCGTCGCGGTGGCGTAGGAGTCGAACGACGCGGTCGGGTCCAGGAACGGGTAGATCAGCACGACGCCCGCCGTCGCTCCCGGGTTGCGCAGCGCCCCGACGAGCGCGAGGTTGCCTCCTGCGCTGTCGCCGTGCAGGAAGACAGGTCCGCCCACCCCGTGCGCGGCACCTTCGGCCGCCACCCAGGCGAGCACCGTGTCCACGTCGTCCGGCGCCGCCGGGAACCGGTGCTCAGGTGGACGGCGGTAGTCGACGCTGAGCACGGCGATGCCGCAGCGGTTCGCCACCCGGCGCGCAGCCCCGTCGTGGACGTCCACGTCGTGGAAGACGAAGCCACCTCCGTGCAGGTGGACCAGGAGTCCGGGTGCGGCACCCTCGGGACGGTAGAGCCGGCACCGCACCCCGCGGACGTCGACGTCCACGACTTCGCAGACGTGCTCGCGGGGCGCTCCCGCCGCTTCCTCGCGGGCTGCGAGACGGGCCGCATCGATGTCCTGGTCCCAGACCGCCGGGTCACCGGCAGCCGCCTCGACGGCCTGGCGAGCCTGCGGGTGCAGCACCGGTCAGCGACCGAGGAGCGCGTCGAGCCCGACGGCCATCGAGGCGGCCAGCCGGAAGTCGATGCGGTCGTCGGGGACCGTGACGACGTACCGGTCGCGCAGGGACATCTGCCGTTCCGAGGTCATCACGACCTCCCCGGTCGTCTGGTCCAGGAAGTCGAAGTGAAACGTGAACGGGAACTCGACGAAGCGTCGCAGGATCGCCACCGCGACGTTGCGCTCCCGCCCGGTCGCCTCGAGGTCGGGTGCACTCAGGTGGAAGGTCGTGCGGAGCAGGCTCTGGCCGAAGTCCTTGCGGAACGTGCCGATCGGCGCTCCGGCGGCGTCGCGTACGTCGTAGCCGGCTCCGAGGTCGAGCACCTGTCGCGCCTGGAAGGAGAACACCGGCTCGGTGCGCCCGTCGTCGCGGTAGAAGGTCACCTGTTCCTTGAAGGCCATCCGCTTCTGCTGCGCCACGGCCATCAGCCCCCCGATCGAACCGTCCGGGTTGGCCTCGGTGATCTCGTAGCGGTTCACCATCATCGTCAGCTTCTGCTTGACGAAGAACCGGGGCAGGTACATCGCGGCCGTCATGGGGAGGTGAGCCTCGCCAGCTCGTCCTCGACCACCGACGGATCGAGCTTGGTGAAGACCGGGGTCGGCTTCACGATCGCGGTGCCCGGCCGGATCACGCGGCGCTCCCACCGGGGCACGGCGCTGTAGTCGCCGGTGAGGATCGGGTAGCCCGCTCCCCCGTCCAGGTCCTCGACCTCGCGCAGCTCCGGCATCGGCTGCACGTCGCCGTCCCCGCCGAGCACCGCGTCGACCGCGTTGGCGGAGAACGGCAGGAAGGGAGAGAGGATCGTGTTGAGGTCCGCGACGCACTGGGCGACGACATGCAGGACCGTGCCCAGGCGTGCGCGCTCCTCGTCGCCCTTGAGCTTCCACGGCTCGGTGTCGGAGACGTACTTGTTCACCTCCGCGACCGTGCGCATCGCCTCGCCGATGGCCTGCTTCTGCCGGTGACGGGCGATCAGGTCACCCACGGTGTCGAAGGCGGTCTCGACGTGGTCCAGCAGGGCCTGGTCCGCCGGGGTCAGCTCACCGGCGGGCGGGATCTCCCCGAAGCTCTTGGCGATCATGTTGGCGGTCCGGTTGACGAGGTTGCCCCAACCGGCGACCAGCTCGTCGTTGGTACGGCGTACGAACTCGGCCCAGGTGAAGTCGGAGTCCTGGTTCTCCGGTCCGGCGGCCGCGACGAAGTAGCGGAACGCGTCCGGCTGGTAGCGGCTGAGCAGGTCGCGCACGTAGATGACCACCCTCTGGGAGGAGGAGAACTTCTTGCCCTCCATGGTCAGGAACTCCGAGGAGACCACCTCGGTGGGCAGGTTGAGCTCGCCGAAGCGCCCTGGCTTGCCGCCGCGATCGCCCTTCCCGGCGTAGGCGAGCAGCTCAGCCGGCCAGATCTGGCTGTGGAAGGTGATGTTGTCCTTGCCCATGAAGTAGTAGGACAGCGCGGGATCCGCACCGTCGGCCGCGGGGTTCCACCACTCTCGCCACGCCTCGGGGTCTCCTCCGGTCTCGGCTTCCCGTCGGGCCCACTCGATGCTCGCGGAGAGATAGCCGATGACCGCGTCGAACCAGACGTAGAGACGCTTGGTGGGGTCGTCGACCCAGCCCTCGAGCGGCACCGGGATGCCCCAGTCGATGTCGCGGGTCATGGCGCGTGGACGGATGTCCTCGAGGATGTTCTGGCTGAACCGGATCACGTTGGGTCGCCAGGTGCCGCTGGCGGCGCGCTCGTCGAGCCAGGCGCCCAGCGCCTCGGCGAGCGCGGGCAGGTCGAGGAAGAAGTGCTGGGTCTCCACGAACTCCGGCACCTCGCCGTTGATCCGCGAGCGCGGGCCGACCAGGTCGGCCGGGTCGAGCTGGTTGCCGCAGTTGTCGCACTGGTCGCCGCGCGCGTGCTCGTAGCCGCAGATCGGGCAGGTGCCCTCGATGTAGCGGTCCGGGAGGGTGCGTCCGGTCGAGGGGCTGATCGCGCCGGCGGTGGTCTTCTCGAGGAAGTAGCCGTTGTCGTGGACGCCGGTGAACAGCTCCTGCACCACGGCCGTGTGGTTGCGCGTGGTCGTGCGCGTGTAGAGGTCGTAGGAGACCCCGAGCGCCGCGAGGTCCTCGGCGATCAGCCGGTGGTTCTGGTCGGCGAGCTGCTGGGGGGTGACGCCGGCCTCGTCGGCCGCGATCAGGATCGGGGTGCCGTGCTCGTCGGTGCCGGAGACCATCAGCACCTCGTGGCCCGCCATCCGCATGTAGCGGCTGAACACGTCGGAGGGCACGCCGAAACCGGCCACGTGACCGATGTGGCGCGGGCCGTTGGCGTAGGGCCAGGCGACGGCGGACAGGACGCGGGTCATGGGGTGGATCCTAGTGAGACGGCCCGTCAGGGCCGTCAGGGCCCTCGACCGCCGACCGGGCCGGGCTCGCGCACTGTAGAAAAGACCGGTGACCCCAACCGATCCGAAGCGCACCCCGGTCCCCGCCCCGACCTCGGCCGGGCACGACGGACGCCTACGCAGGTGGACCCGCGCGGCACTGAGCCCGTTCTGGGTGGTGCCCTCGCTGTGGTGTCTCGGAGCGGTCCTGGCTGGGCTGCTGGTCCCCGAGCTGGAGAAGACCAACCCGCGATGGATGCCGCTGCTCTTCCAGGGCGGCAGCAGCGGTGCCCGGTCGCTGCTCTCGACGATCGCGGGAGCGATGATCTCGGTGACCGGCCTCGTCTTCTCCATCACGATCGTCGTGCTGCAGCTGGCGAGCAGCCAGTTCAGCCCCCGCGTGCTGCGGACCTTCCTGGACGACCGGGTCCCACAGAACGCCCTCGGCGTCTTCGCCGCCTCGTTCCTCTATGCCCTGACCGTGCTGCGCTCGGTGATCGACGGGGACTCTGCCAGCAGCGGCATCGTGCCGCAGCTGGCGATCACCATCGCGTTCCTGCTCGTCCTCGGCTCGGTGGCGATGTTCTTGTGGTTCATCCACCACATCACGTTGTCCATCTCGGTCGGCGCGGTCATCACCCAGATCGCAGGCGAGACGCGGTCGGTGATGCGGCGCAGCGCCGAGCGTCGCAACGAGCTCTCCGACCGGGCCCCCGACCTCGAGCCGCTCGGCACCGAGCTCGTCGTCCGGGCGGTCCGGAGCGGCATCCTCGACGTCGTCGACCACGTGACCCTGCGACGGTCCGCGGAGAAGTACGACGTGCGCATCGAGGTGCTGCACCGCCTCGGGACGTTCGTGCCCGAGGGCGCGCCGCTCGCACTCGTCCACGGTGTCGGCAGGACCGGGGACGGATCGATCGGCGAGCAGCCCGACGACTGGGAGAGCGTCATCGACCGCGGCCTCGAGCTCGCGCCCGAGCGCTCGTTGCAGCAGGACCTCGCCTACGGACTCCGCCAGCTCGTCGACGTGGCCGAGCGCGCCCTCTCACCGGGGATCAACGACCCGACGACCGCGGTCCAGGTGATCGACCAGCTGCACGACCTGCTGCGGAGACTCGGATCGGAGCCCGACCCGTACGGCGTCGAGCACGACGAGGACGGCGTCGCCAGGGTGGTGACGGCCGAGTGGACCTACCAGGACCTGATGGACCTCGCGGTCGACGAGATCGCGCACTGGGGGGCCGACGGCATCCAGGTCCCGGCACGGCTCGACGCCATGTTCGCCGACCTGCTGGACGGTGTCCACGTCAGGTTCCGCGACGTGGTCCAGCGCAAGCGGGAGGCGGTGCAGCGCACAGTCGCCGAGGCTCACGCCTGACCTGCACCCGACCCGCGGGACACCCGCTCAGCTGAAGTCGAGCTGAGCGGTCCGGCTTCGCTTGAGCTCGAAGAAGAAGGGGTACGACGCGACGGCGACGCAGCCGTCCCAGAGCTTGCCGGCCTCCTCGCCGACCGGAGCCTTGGTGATCACCGGGCCGAAGAACGCGACTCCGTCGATGTGGATGGTGGGCGTGCCCACCTCGTCCCCGACGGCGTCCATGCCCTCGTGGTGCGAGGTGCTCACCGCCTCGTCGAGGAAGGTGTCCTCCATCGCGTCGGCGAGCTCCACAGCGAGACCGACCTCCAGGAGGGACGACTCGACCAGCGACCGCGAGATCTCCTCCTGTCCCACGTGGATCCTGGTGCCCATCGCGGTGTACAGCGGCAGCAGGACCTCGCTGCCGTACTTCTGCTCGGCGGCGATCAGCACCCGGACCGGGCCCCAGGCCGGCTCGAGCAGCTCGCGGTACTCCTCGGAGATGTCCTTGTCCTGGTTGAGGTAGGCCAGGCTCATCACGTGCCACTGCACGTCGACGTCCCGGACCTTCTCGACGTCGAGGATCCAGCGGGACGTGATCCAGGCGAAGGGACAGAGCGGATCGAACCAGAAGTCTGCGCGAGATGAGGTCATGTAGTTGAAACGTCATCCACACTCGGACCATTCCCCGGCGCTCCGACCTGCCCACGGGTTGGGGGAAGCGGCGTCCCGGATGCGATGATTCCTCGCATGCCTGGAACCAACCTCACTCGCGACGAGGCGCAGACCCGCGCCCGGCTGCTCAGCGTCGACTCCTACACCGTGGAGCTCGACCTGACCACCAGCGAGAAGTCCTTCTCGAGCACCACCACGATCGCGTTCGCGTGCAGCGAGCCCGGCGCCGAGACGTTCGCCGACCTCATCGGCGCCACGATCCATCGGATCAGCCTCAACGGCACCGTCCTGGATCCTGCCGAGGTCTACGCCGACAACCGGGTCCGGCTGCCGGACCTCCAGGCGCGCAACGAGCTCGTCGTCAGCGCGGACTGCCCCTACTCGCGCACCGGCGAGGGCCTGCACCGCTTCGTGGACCCGGTCGACGACCGGGTCTACACCTACACGCAGTTCGAGGTCCCCGACGCCCGTCGGGTCTACACCACGTTCGAGCAGCCCGACCTCAAGGGCGTGTTCACCTTCCACGTGACCGCGCCCGAGAGCTGGGTGGTCGTCTCCAACGCACCCACCCCGGAGCCGGAGGCGCTCGGCGGCGGGAAGGCCGTCTGGAAGTTCCCCCCGACCGAGCGGATGTCGACCTACATCACCGCGGTCATCGCCGGTGAGTACCACGCGGAGTTCGACACCTACCAGGGCGAGCACGGGGACATCCCGCTCGGGCACTACTGCCGCCAGTCGCTGGTGGCGCACATGGACACCGACGAGCTGGTCAAGCTCACCCGTCAGGGCTTCGCGTTCTTCGAGGACGCCTTCGGCTACCCCTACCCGTTCCACAAGTACGACCAGCTCTACGTGCCGGAGTACAACATGGGCGCGATGGAGAACGCGGGCGCCGTGACGCTCCGCGACGAGTACCTCCCCCGCAGCCGCCAGGACGCCTCGTTCTACGAATTCCGCTGCTCGGTGATCCTGCACGAGATGGCGCACATGTGGTTCGGCGACCTCGTGACGATGCGCTGGTGGGACGACCTGTGGCTCAACGAGTCCTTCGCGGAGTGGGCCTGCTACCACGCCGCCGTCGAGGCGACGGAGTTCGTCGAGTCCTGGACCGGGTTCGCCAACGCGCGCAAGAACTGGGCGCTGCGCCAGGACCAGCTGCCGAGCACCCACCCGATCGCCGCGGACAACTACGACCTGCAGGCCGTGGAGGTCAACTTCGACGGGATCACCTACGCCAAGGGCGCCTCGGTCCTCAAGCAGCTGGTGGCCTGGGTCGGGCTCGACAACTTCCTGGTCGGGCTGCGGTCCTACTTCCAGCGGCACGCGTTCGGGAACTCCGAGTTCAGCGACCTGCTCAGCGCGCTCGAGGAGTCGTCTGGCCGCGAGCTCGACTCGTGGGCCAAGGAATGGCTGCAGACCAGTGGTGTCAACACGCTGACGCCGCAGTTCGAGGTCGACGAGTCCGGCTGCTACAGCTCGTTCTCGGTGCTGCAGAGTGCCGCGGTCGAGAACCCGACCCTGAGGCGGCACCGGATCGCCATCGGCCTCTACGACCTCGAGACCAACGGGGCCGGGGACGACCGTCTGGTCCGCCGTACGACGGTCGAGACGGACATCGACGGTGAGTCGACGACGATCGAGCAGCTCGTCGGCACCTCACAGCCCGACCTGCTCCTGCTCAACGACGGCGACCTCACCTACGCGAAGATCCGGCTCGACGAGCGCTCGCTGGCCACTGTGATCGGCGGGCTCTCCCGCCTCGACGACTCGCTGCCGCGGGCGCTGTGCTGGAGCGCCGCCTGGGACATGACCCGCGACGCCGAGCTCAGCGCCACCGACTTCGTCACCCTCGTGCTCGGCAACATCGCAGCCGAGACCGACGCCTTCGGCTCCTCGCGCATTCCGGGGTATGCCGCCCAGGCGGTGCACAACTTCTCCGCACCGGCCCACCGCAGCGAGCTGCGACGCACCTGGGAGCGCGGCGTCCGGCGGCTGCTGCACGAGGCCGCACCGGGCAGCGACCACCAGCTCACCTTCGTCCGTGCCTTCGCCGGCGCCGCACACAGCGACGACGCCCTCGCCGAGCTGGAGGCTCTGCTCGACGGCTCCTCGGTGATCGAGGGCCTGGAGGTCGACACCGACCTCCGCTGGTCGATCCTCACGGGCCTGGCTCGCGCCGGACGCGCCGACAGCGACCGGATCGCGACCGAGCTGGCGCGGGACAACACGATCTCGGGCCAGGAACGGGCCGCTGCTGCCCGCGCGTGCCGCCCCACCGCGGAGGCGAAGGCCGAGGCCTGGGACATCGCGATGGTGCGCGACGACGTTCCCAACGAGACCCAGCGCAGCGTGGTCCAGGCCTTCATGCAGCACGGCCAGGACGAGTTCCTGCAGCCCTACGCGGCGAAGTACCTCGAGGTCGCTGACACGCTCTGGGAGGAGAAGGGCACCCAGCGTGCCTCGACGGCGCTGGAGTCCATGTTCCCGCGGCCACTGGCCTCCCCGGAGCTCCTCGAGCAGGTGAGCGACTGGCTGCACGACTCCCCGGCCAACCCCGCGGCCAAGCGTTACGTGCGCGAAGGAGCGGCCGACGTGGAGCGCTACCTGGCCGGCCAGCAGAAGGATGCCGGCCGGGGCTGAGGCCTGGCGTCGCCGCCTGTCCGAGCGGGCCGGCTCAGGCGTGCAGGGTGTGGGGCTGCCGGGCGCTCTCGGAGAGCTGGCAGACACCGTGCTTGATGCCGCCGACGAGGTCACCGCCGACGAAGGACGACTGCATGCCGGCTGCGGCGAGCCGGACGGCGTCGTCGCTGAGCGAGCGGCGCACGACGGCGCCGGTGACGACCTCGAGGGCCCGTGCGGCTGGGTCCACCAGGATCAGGATGCTCCGCTCGGGCGAGGACAACGAGGCGTGCAGCCTGCGGGCGTGCGCGTGGACGTCTCCGTCGACGGCACCGACGAAGACCGAGAACTCGAAGCGGCAGGACGTCTCGGCGGCGCGGATCGCCCGATCGATCTCGGCCTGCTGCGCTGAGGAGAACGTGTCACCAGCTGGCACTGGTGCCCCCGGTGTCCTTGGAGCGGCTCTCGATCTGTTCCGGCGACATCTCCGCGTCCGAGCCCACTGCCTTGGCCGGGCCGCCGAACCACTCGGCCTCGCCGCGCCACGCCTGTCCCGGTTCGTAGCCCTTCTTGCCCGCCAGCGACGGCAGGACGGTCAGCATGGTGAGCACGGCAGCCAGCCCCAGCGGGATGATCACCAGGACGAGCAGCATGTCCAGCGCCGACACCGGCGGGGCGCTGTCCCATCCCGCGGGGGCGTCGGCGGCGGCCGGGCTGACCAGGGCGGCTCCCAGCACGAGGGAGCAGGCCACCGAGGAGGTCAGCAGTGCTCGGCGGAGGCGGTGGGCGGCATCGTGAGTGAACACACACCAAGGATAGCCAGTCTCGGCTGGTCGGTCTCGCCCGTCCCTCGTAGCCTCGCAGACATGCTTCTCCCGACACCTGCTCCAGCCGCCTTGTTCGACATGCCCAGCATCTGCCGGCAGAGCGACAGCTGGACCTGCGCCGCCGTCTACGAGTGGACGGGCAACGAGACGCTGGCTCGTGGCGCGACGTGGCTGATCGGCAAGCCGCTGGCGATCCTGGTGATCCTCCTGGTCGCCGTGCTGCTCCGGTGGCTGGCCGCCAAGGCGACCGACCGCGTCGTCGCCCGCGCCGAGGCCGCTCCCGCCGTCGGATCGCGGCACACCTTCAACCGCCGCGCCCAGCGGGCCAAGAGCCTCGGGACGCTGCTGAAGAGCATCACCACCGCGGTGGTCTTCGGCATCGCCTTCGTGATGGTGCTCTCCGAGGTCGGTCTCAACATCGCTCCGATCCTCGCCAGTGCCGGTGTCCTGGGCCTGGCGATCGGTTTCGGGGCCCAGAACATGGTCAAGGACTTCCTCTCGGGCGTGATGATGATGGTCGAGGACCAGTACGGCGTCGGAGACGTCGTCGACCTCGGCGAGGCCGTCGGCACGGTGGAGAACGTCGGCCTGCGAGTCACCCGGGTCCGCGACGTCGACGGCACGGTCTGGTACGTCCGGAACGGCGAGATCCTCCGCGTCGGCAACCAGAGCCAGAACTGGGCACGCACGGTCCTGGACATCGGGGTGAGCTATGACGAGGACCTGGCGCGCGTGCGCGAGGTGCTGACGGACGTGGCGCACAGCCTCTGGGAGGACGAGGACTACAAGCACATCATCATCGAGGAGCCCTCCGTGTGGGGCGTGCAGAACCTCGGCCCCGACGCGGTGGTCGTGCGCGTGGCCCTCAAGACCGCGCCGATGGAGCAGTGGAACGTGGCCCGCGAGATGCGCGAGCGGATCAAGTCCAGGTTCGACCACGAGGGCATCGTGATGCCGCTTCCGCAGCGCGTGGTCTGGCACAACGAGGGCGGCACCAGCCGGGCCGGGGTGCCAGCCTCTGAGTAGGACTACTCAGAGGCACTGAGTCGCGCGCCTGACGCGGGCGACGGCACCCGCAGGCGACCATCAGTGCATGAGCCGACTCGTCGACACCACCATCTGCCCTGACTGCCGGGGACTGCTCGACTCCAGCGCCACCTGCACGGCGTGCGGTCTGCGGGTCTCCGGCCCGTTGGCGCTGCAGCTGTGGCACGCCATGGTCCGCGCTGACGGGATCGTCGAACAGCTTCGGGCCGCCTCGGCGCCGATGCAGCCGGCACGGGGTCCGGTTGCGCACGACGTGTCCGTTCCGGCGCCCCCAGCCCAGACGGGTCCGCCTGCGGCCAGGCACCGATGGCTCCCGGCCGCGTCGGTCCCGGTCGTGCTGCTGAGCCTCGGCGCGCTGTGCCTGCTGGTCGCCGCCGCCGTCTTCGTCGCCGTGACGTGGGGCCTGCTCGGTCTGACGGGCCGCACGCTGGTGCTGCTCGCCGTGACCGCGGCCCTCGCGGCAGTCGCCGTGGTGCTGACCCGCAAGTCCCTGCGCGGGGCTGCGGAGACCTTCTGGCTGATCGTCTCCGGGATGCTCGTCCTCGACCTCGTCGCTGCCCGGTCAGCCGGCCTCTTCGGGCTCGATGCGCTCGGCTGGCGCGGGACCGGGGCCCTCGTCGGTGGCACCTTGCTCGTCCTGGGCACCGGGGTGGGCGTGTGGGCGCGACGCCAGCCGGTGTCCCGCCTCGACGGCGTGCAAGCGGTCGCGGTCATCGGGGCACTCGTCGTCTGCGCGACCAACGTGTGGGCGGCTGAGAACAGCGCGGTGGCGAGCACGGTGGCGGTCCCGCTGCTGGGGGCGGCCTTCGTGCTCCTGCGCCGGCTGGTGCCGCTCGCGGCGTACGGGCTGGGCACCCTGGCTGCTGCCACCTGGCTGGTGCTGCTGGGCGTGGGCTGGGAGCGGGCTCTCGACTCGGGCACCCTGGCCACCTGGTGGTCCGACGTGCGCGGCTGGCCGCTCCTCGCGGCGGCGCTGCTGGCCGCGGTCGTCGTGCACGCCCCGGGGGTGCCCGACAGGGTGCGGCCGGTGGTCGCGGGGCTGGCCCTCGTGCCGCTCGTCCTCCTGGGAAACGGCCCCCAGACCGTCGGCACCCCCACCCGGGACCTGCTGGTCGCCTGCGGCACCCTGCTCGTCCTGTCCATGGTCTCCGCACTGGCTCCTCGGGCCTGGGCCCGAGGTGCCGCGGCCCTGGTCGTGGTGGGCATCGCTGCCTTGTCCCTGTGGCTCGCGTTCGGTCCGTGGCAGGTGCTCTCCACTCTCCGGACCGACGGTCGGATGGACCCGGCCCTGTTCCTGGTCGCACCCGACGACAACGCGGCCTCGTGGTCCAACCTGGTGGCGGCGTTCGCCCTGGTGCTGGCGGCAGCGGGACTGCACCGGCACCTCGGGTCCGCGCGGCGTGAGGCGGCCGTCCAGGCACTGGGCGCTGTCGCGCCGGCGGTGGTCGCGCTCGGTGCCCTGGTGCTCGTGCTCGAGCTCGAGCCTGCCCTGTGGGCCGGTGTCCTCGCCGGGGCGCTGGCGACGGCGACAGCGGGTGCTGCCGCGTGGTGGTCCCGGGACCGCGCTCCGGCCGGGTTGCTGGGCAGCCTGGCCACGGCGTACCTCGCCCTCGTGACGTTGTACGCCGCATCGGCCGCCGACCTCCTGCTCGCGCTCACGACCACCACGCTCCTCGTGGTCCTCGGCGGCGTCGCGGTCCTGCGCGAGCATGCCGGGGCTCCGCTCTCGGCGGGCATCGCCGGCTCCCTGTCCACCTTTGCCGGCGGCTGGGCCCTCCTCGCCTGGGGCCAGACCTGGGGCGCCGAAGCTGACGTGCGGTCCGTCACTCTCGCGGTGTACGCCGGGCTGGTGGCCGTGCTCGTCGCCCCCCTGGCTCGGCACGCCTCGACCCGGGTGACCCTCGAGCTCTCGTCGGTCGCCCTGGCCGTGATCGCGACGATCTCCACCACCGACCAGGAGTCCGCGGCGATGGTGCTGACGATCGCGGGCTCGGCGGTCTGCCTCGTCTCGGTCACCCACCGCGACCGCGCGCTGCTCAGCTGGGCGGGCACCGTGGTGCTCGGCGGCGCCACGCTTCTCCGGTACGAGGCGGGGGTCGGCATGCCCGAGCTCTACACGCTGCCCGCCGCCGCCCTGCTCGTCGCGGCCGGGGCGTACCGGCTGCGCCGCGACGCCGACGCGAACAGCTTCAACGTCCTCGGGAGCGGCCTGGTGCTCGCGCTGCTGCCGAGCCTGCTGATCGCGCTCGACGAGCCGGTCTCGCTGCGAGGCGCCCTCATCGGCGCGGGCGGCGTGCTCGTCCTGGCGGCGGGCGTCCAGCAGCGGCTGGCGGCGCCGTTCGTCCTGGGTGCTCTGACGACGGCCGTCCTCGCCGTACGACACCTCGGGCCGGTGGCCGAGGCCGTTCCCCGCTGGATCTCGCTCGGTGGGGTGGGTCTGGCCCTGCTGGTCGTGGGCATCACCTGGGAGGCCCGACGCAGCAACATAGCGACCGCCCAGCGCTACCTGACCGCCCTGCGCTGAGGACAGGTTGCGACAATGAGGCGATGAGCACCTTCTACGACGAGATCGGCGGCAGCCCGACCATCCGGGGCATCGTCAAGCGCTTCTACGAGGGCGTCGCCGAGGACGAGGTGCTGCGGCCGATGTACCCCGAGGCCGACCTGACCGCCGCCGAGGACCGGTTCGCGATGTTCCTCGAGCAGTACTGGGGCGGCCCGACGACCTACTCCGACCAGCGTGGGCACCCTCGTCTCCGGATGCGACACGCTCCCTTCGCGGTGACTCCGACCGCCCGCGACCACTGGCTCACCCACTTCCAGGCGGCCCTTGACGAGGCCGACCTGACCCCCGAGCAGGCTGCGCAGTTCTGGGACTACGTCACCCACGCCGCCCAGTTCATGATCAACACGATGGAGGACGTCGGCTAGGAGCCGAGCTCGCGCTCCAGCCGGGCCCGTTGCGCGTCGGCCATCTCGACGCCCGCCTGGGTCTCGAGGTCGAAGGTGACCATCACCACGGCGGCCCGCGCGAGCACGCTCTCCCCGTCGCGCACCTCCGAGCGGATCGTGAAGGACCTGCGACCCAGGTGTGCCACCCACGAGTGCACCTCGTAGGACTCCCGGCGGTAGCGCAGCGGAGCCACGTAGTCGACGTCGGTCCGTGCCACGACGTGCTGGCTCCAGCGCTCGCCGCGGGTGTGCAGGTTCATCAGGTAGCGGATCCGGGCTTCCTGGACGTACTCGAAGAACACCCCTGCGCGTGCCTGGCCGTGCTCGTCGAGGTCGGAGCGGCGTACGACCAGGGGGAACACGTCACCCCTCCCCCGGACCTCGTCGCTCGTCGCTCGCCACTGGAGTGCCGGCCCGCGCGTCTGCTCCGCGAGGCTGCGCTCGACTCCGGTGAGGTCGTGGGCGAGCTCGGTGGTGGCCCGCAGGTACGTCGTCCGGGCAGAGTCGTCCGCGTCGTACACCTCGTGGGCGAGAGCGACGTGCCCGTCGGCGGTGTCGGTGACCCAGGTGTCCACCAGCACCGGCTGGCGTCGGAAGACCAGCGGTTTCGCGAACTCCACCCGATGACGGGTCACCGCCGCCCTCGCCACCGGATGCCCGGCGAAGAGTGCCTCCCGCGCCTCGGTGACGTAGTCGAGATAGGTCACGTTGTTGACGTGGCCCAGCAGGTCCATGTCGGCCCAGCGCAGCGGGCACTGATAGGTGTGCGGCACCCGCAGATCCTCTCAACAGGCGGCTCGGGTGCTCCCCGGCAGGTCGACAGGCCCGAGGACTAGGCTGGTTCGTGCTTTGCACACGGCGCCACGCTGCGTCACTCACCCACGACCCCCTGGAGACCAGATGCCCGAGGCAGTGATCGTTTCTGCGGCCCGCTCCCCCATCGGCCGCGCCAACAAGGGCTCGCTCAAGGACTTCCGTCCCGACGACCTGAGCGCCCTGATCATCCAGGCCGCGCTCGACAAGGTGCCCGAGCTCGACCCCACCACCATCGACGACCTGATGCTCGGCTGCGGCCTGCCCGGCGGCGAGTCGGGCAACAACATGGGGCGCGTGGTGTCGGCGCTGCTCGGCCTCGAGATCCCCGGTACGACGATCACCCGCTACTGCTCCTCCTCGGTGCAGACCTCACGGATGGCGTTCCACGCCATCAAGGCCGGCGAGGGTGACGCGTTCATCTCCGCGGGGGTGGAGACGGTCTCGCGATTCGCCAAGGGCACCTCCGACCACATCCCCGGCACCCGGAACCCCCGCTTCGACGAGGCCAGTGCTCGGACCGAGGAGATGGCGCAGGGCGGACAGGACTGGCACGACCCGCGCGAGGACGCGAAGCTGCCCGACATCTACATCGCCATGGGCCAGACGGCGGAGAACGTCGCTCGCCTGCGTGGTCTCGACCGCGTGGAGCTCGACGAGTTCGCTGTCCGCAGCCAGAACCTGGCGGAGAAGGCCATCGCCGACGGCTTCTGGGCCAACGAGATCACTCCGGTCACCGCTCCCGACGGCACCGAGGTCACCGCTGACGACGGGCCGCGCGCGGGAGTCACCTACGAGGCGATGGCCGACCTCAAGCCGGTGTTCCGTCCCGACGGGGTGGTCACCGCAGGCAACTGCTGCCCCCTCAACGACGGCGCCGCAGCCGTGATCGTGATGTCGGACACCAGGGCCCGGGAGCTCGGCGTGACCCCGCTTGCGCGGATCGTCTCCACCGGCGTCACCGGCCTCTCCCCCGAGATCATGGGCCTGGGGCCGGTCGAGGCGACCAGGCAGGCGCTCGAGCGCGCCAACATGAGCATCGGCGACATCGACCTCGTCGAGATCAACGAGGCGTTCGCGGCGCAGGTCGTCCCGTCGTACCAGGACCTCGGCATCGACATCGACCGCCTCAACGTCAACGGTGGCTCGATCGCCGTGGGACACCCCTTCGGCATGACCGGCGCCCGCCTGCAGAACACGATGCTCAACTCGCTGAAGTGGCACGACAAGTCGACCGGCCTGATCACGATGTGCGTCGGCGGCGGCCAGGGCATGGCGATGATCCTGGAACGCATCGCCTGACCCCGCGCCTCATCTCCCCTCCCCCGAACACCGCGAGACGTCGCATCTGAAAGCCGAAACACCGCCGAGACGTCGCATCTGAAAGACAGTTGCCTTTCAGATGCGACGTCTCACCGGTCCTGGGACTTTCAGATGCGACGTGTCGCGGGTCCTGGGGCTTTCAGATGCGACGTGTCGCGGGTCCTGGGACTTTCAGATGCGACGTGTCGGGGGGGTGGGGGGAGGGTGGTGGTCAGGCTGGGGGGGTGGTGTCGAGCACGGCCTCCACGGCGAGGTGGATGTTCACCTTGTCGCCGACCATGACTTTGCCGCCGTCGAGGGGGATGTTGAAGGTGACGCCGAAGTCGCGGCGGTTGATCGTGGTGTTGGCCTCGAAGCCGAGGCGCTCGTTGCCCCAGGGGTCGGTGCCGGCGCCCAGGAACTCGACGTCGAGCTCGACCGGACGGGTGACTCCCTTGATGGTGAGCTCGCCGCTGGCGGTCTCACCGTCGAACGAGGTGGTCCGGAAGGTCATCGGGCCGTTGTTCTCGACGTCGAAGAAGTCCGCGGATCGCAGGTGCCCGTCGCGCTGGGCGTCGCGGGTGTCGACCGAGTTCAGGTCGATGGTCGCCTCGGCGCGGGTCTCCTCGAGCGTGGTACCCGTGGTGAGGATGCCATCGAACTTGGTGAACTGGCCGCGCACCTTGCTCATCAGGTGACGCACGGTGAAGCCGACCTCCGAGTGGGCGGGGTCGATGGTCCAGGTGCCGGCGACGATGTCGGTGCTGAAGTCAGTCGTGGTGGTCATGTGTGTTGAGTCCTCCGGATCGGAAGTGGTGCGTCTGGCTCGCACCACCTAATAGAACGTTCAACTATCTGCACCTCTCAGCTATTCCCGAGCCCTGCACCGTTCCGCAGGCGCGCGCCCATACACTCCGCCCATGGGTTCACCGAGCGAAATCCAATGGCTCGACGCAGAGCAGCAGGCCTCGTGGCGCGCCTACATCATGGGAACCGAGCTGCTGCAGCACCAGCTCGACCGCGAGCTGCGCGAGGAGCACCAGATCTCGTTCAGCGAGTACGAGATCCTGGTGCGTCTCTCCGAGGCCGGGGGCGGACGGATGCGGATGGCAACGCTCGCTGACGCCATGTCGCACTCCCGAAGTCGGGTCACGCACACCGTCGCGCGGATGGAGTCGGCCCAGCTCGTCCGCCGTCACGCCGCCGAGTCCGACCGGCGTGGGGTGGAGGCCGTGATGACCGAGATCGGGCACCGCAAGCTCGTCGAGGCGGCACCCACGCACGTGCGCGGCGTCCGCACCCACCTCGTCGACGTCGCCTCGCGTGAAGACTTCGCGGCGCTCGGGCGGATCTTCAACGAGGTCAGCGACCGCTTGTTGCAGGGCATGCCCGAGAACGCCGACATCCGCTGACACCTGACCGACCCCGACAGACCGCCCTGGTGGGGTCGGTCATCGGTCCGCGCCAGCCCGGAACGAGGCAGCAGGAGCCAGCCTCGGTCACTCCCGGGTCAGGCGGCGGTGCGTCACGCGGTGCGGTCGAGCGGCGTCGGCGCCGAGGCGCTCGATCTTGTTCTCCTCGTAGGAGTCGAAGTTGCCCTCGAACCAGAACCACTTGCCGGAGTCCTCGTCGTCGCCCTCCCAAGCCAGGATGTGTGTCGCCACCCGGTCGAGGAACCACCGGTCGTGCGAGGTGACCACGGCGCACCCGGGATAGTCGAGCAGAGCGTCTTCCAGCGAGGAGAGCGTCTCGACGTCGAGGTCGTTGGTCGGCTCGTCGAGCAGCAGCATGTTGCCGCCCATCTTCAAGGTGAGCGCCAGGTTGAGCCGGTTACGCTCTCCGCCGGAGAGCACGTTGGCCTTCTTCTGCTGGTCGGGCCCCTTGAAGCCGAACGACGCGACGTAGGCGCGCGAGTTCATCTCGAAGTTCGCGACCTTGATGAAGTCGAGCCCGTCGGAGACGACCTCCCAGACGTTCTTGGTCGGATCCAGTCCACCGCGGCTCTGGTCGACGTAGGAGATCTTCACCGTGGCACCGACCTTGAGCTCGCCTTCGTCAGGCGACTCCTGTCCGGTGATCATCCGGAACAGTGTCGTCTTGCCGACGCCGTTGGGGCCGATGACGCCGACGATGCCTGCGCGAGGCAGCGAGAAGGAGAGGTCGTTGATGAGCACGCGGTCGTCGAAGCCCTTGGTGAGGTCATGTGCCTCGAGCACGATGTCGCCCAGCCGAGGTCCCGCCGGGATGTTGATCTCGGAGGTGTCGATCTTGCGCATCCGGTCGGCCTCGGCGGCCATCTCCTCGTAGCGAGCCAGGCGCGAGCGGCTCTTGGTCTGCCGCGCCTTGGCGTTCGAGCGCACCCACTCGAGCTCGCGCTCCAGCATCTTGGCGCGCTTGGCGTCCTTCTGCCCCTCGATCTTGAGGCGGTCCTTCTTGGTCTCGAGGTAGGTCGAGTAGTTGCCCTCGTAGGGGTGCGCCTTGCCCCGGTCGAGCTCGAGGATCCAGCTGGCGACGTTGTCGAGGAAGTACCGGTCGTGGGTGACGGCCAGCACCGCGCCGGGGTACGACGCAAGGTGACCCTCGAGCCACTGCACCGACTCGGCGTCGAGGTGGTTGGTGGGCTCGTCGAGCAGCAGCAGCGCCGGCTGCTGGAGCAGCAGCTTGCACAGCGCCACGCGCCGACGCTCACCGCCTGAGAGGTGGTCGACCAGCTCGTCGGGGGGCGGGCAACGCAGGGCGTCCATCGCCTGGTCCAGCCGGCTGTCGAGGTCCCAGGCGCTGGCGTGGTCGAGATCGGTCTGCAGGTCGCCCATCTCGCCGAGGAGGGTGTCGTAGTCCGCGTCGGGGTCCGCGAGCTCCTCGGAGATCGCGTTGTAGCGGTCGAGCTTGCCCTTGATCTCACCGACGGCTTCCTCGACGTTCTCCAGCACGGTCCGGCCCTCGGTGAGCGGGGGCTCCTGCTGGAGCATGCCCACGGTCGCGTCGGGATCGATGATCGCGTCGCCGTTGTTGGCGTGCTCGAGTCCCGCCATGATCTTCAGCAGGGTCGACTTGCCGGTGCCGTTGGGGCCCACGACGCCGATCTTGGCGCCGTGCAGGAACGACAGCGTGACGTTGTCGAGGACGACCTTGTCGCCGTGAGCCTTGCGGACATTGCGGAGGGTGAAGACGTATTCAGCCATGATCCGCAAGCCTACGGGGCGAAGGGCCGCGAGCCGATTCGGCCCGGTCCTCGTCTCAGGCGGCTGGGGTCACCGGCTCCCCCGCCGCGTCGAGCTGAGGACCGTCGGAGTCGTAGGCGTGCACCATCTCGCGCACCGCGTCGTCCTCGCGCGGGTCCCGCGACGCGGCGCGCACCGTCTTCTCGAAGGCGCTGGTGCCCTTGGTGAGATCGTGGCCCACGAAGGTGGCGTCGACGATCCACGAGATCGAGTTCGGCTGACCCTCCCGCTCCCACACGTCCACCCGGACGCGACCGTGCACCACCACGGCGTCGCCCCGCCTGATCGAGTCTGCGACGTTCCTGCCGAGGGCTCGCCAGCAGTTCACGGTGTACCAGGACGTCTGCCCGTCCACCCAGGTCCCACCGCGGTTGTAGCGAGGTGTGGAACCGACCCGGAACGACGCACACTGGGTCTCGCCCACGTCGCGCAGGTCCACGTCAGCGCCGACCCAGCCCTGCAGGGTCACATACGACTCGTTCATGTGCTGCCTCCTCGTTGTCCGTGGAGACAGTCCAACCTCGACCCGGGTCCGGCGCGAGGCCCCGAACACGGACTGGGGACAACCCAGCTGCCCGCCGCCACTGTGGACGGGAAGTGGTCAGCCGCGGGCCGCGCGCAGGCCTTCCCACGTCTGCCGGTGAGCGGCGAGCTCGGCCGAGACAGGCGAGATCACCAGCTCCTCGGCCACCGTGGCCACAGCAGCCCGCAGCCGCTTGTCGGCCCGCCTGGCGCGCGACTTCGACCCGACCGAGATGAACGCCCGAGACAGCAGGGCGAGCCCGATCCCAGCCGTCACGCCGAGGACGAGCAGCAAGGTGGGGATCGGGAAGCCTCGGTAGTCCGGCGTCCCAGGCGTCGCCAGCTGGAGGTACGCCGATCCGGCCAGCGCGGCGAGCCACAGACCGCCGGTGAGCGCGACCAGGAACAGCACCCACTGGAGCACCCGGACCCCGCGGCACCACAGCGGAGTGCCGGAGACGCCGAGGTCGGTCGTGGTGACGACCTGGTCGAGTCGGTCACCGAGGTCGGCGAACCGGGAGGTCGACGCGCGCCGCACCGACCTGGCCCAGGGCTGGGCGAGTCCGACGGAGACCTCGTCACACAGGTCGCGCACCGTGGTCTCGACCCGCGCCTGCTGCACCTGGTCGGTGACCGGCATGGAGGACCGAGCGGCTGCGACCAGGTCCTTGCCCGACGAGCCACGGTCGAGGTGCAGCCTGCGGAGCGGGTCGGGCCGGAGCCGGGAGACCCACTTGGTCAGCGGCCATCCCGTCGCCTGACGGGCGCGGACCGCCGACGCTCGTTGCACGGCAGCCACCACCACCGGCACCCCGGCAGCGTCAGCGAGCGCGTCCACGAGCTCGCGCTGGTCCCGCGGCCCGAGCTCTCGCGGCTCGGCGTTCCCGGTGTGCTCGGACAGCTGCGCCGCGGCGGCGGAGATGTCACCCGCCAGTCGGGCACGCACGGAGGCCTTGTCCGCCACCCGGGTCCTGATGACCTTGCGCAGCGCTTCGATGCCCTCGCCCGTCCGGGCCGACGCGCCCAGCACGGGGACTCCCTCGAGCCCGTCGACGACGAGGAGGCGCCTGACGTCGTCGAGCATGCTCGCGCGCCGGTCCTCAGGCACCTCGTCGATGTGGTTCAGCACCACCACCATCACGTCTCGGTGCGTGGCGAGTGGCTTGAGGAAGCGGTCGTGGATCGCCGCGTCGGCGTACTTCTGCGGGTCGAGCACCCAGACCATCAGGTCCGTCATCGCGATCAGGCGGTCCACCTCGAGGTGGTGGCTCACCTCGGTCGAGTCGTGGTCGGGCAGGTCCAGCAGCACCAGACCGTCGAGCTCCTGTGCCTGCGCACGGTCGAGCGTCGAGTCCCGCAGCACCCGATGACGCGGCGGGATGTCGAGCCAGTCGAGGAGCCCGTCCGCTGCGGTGCCGCCCCAGATGCAGGCTGTGGCCCACGACGTGGTCGGACGGCGTACGCCGACCGCGGCCAGCTCCAGACCGGTCAGGGCGTTGAACGTCGAGGACTTCCCCGATCCGGTCGCTCCGGCCAGGGCGACGACCGTGTGGTCGGCGGAGAGACGCAACCGCGCTCCAGCGCGATCGACGACCATGGCGGCCGACGACACGACGCTCTCGTCCAGACGTCCGCGGGCGGACTCGACGGCCTGCTCGAGGCCGCGCACCCGCGCATCGAGGGGCGCGCCCCGGCCGAAGATCTTCCCGGAGGCCTTGAGGGCGCCGGCCACCAGCCCGTTCACGCACGCCTCCGCGCGGTGGCGAAGCGCAGGTCGTCGACGGCGCGGGCCAGCCTCCGCAGCTCCTCGGAGGAGTCCGGAGCCAGCTCCAGAGTGTCGAGCCGCTCCACGAATCGCTGCCTTTCCTGATCCATCAGCTCGGCCACGCGCACGGCCAGGTCCCGGCGCGCGTTCAGCGCGAGCCGGCGGACGGCCTGGTCACCGAAGACCGCCTCGAGCAGCTTCTGACCCACCACGGCGGAGCCACCGGCGATGCCGACCTCGGCCCCGGTCACCCCACCGGTCGAGGCGAACACCACCACCATCAGCGCCACCGAGAGCCCGTTGAACCCGTAGGCCAGGAACCGCGCGGTGGTGCGCTTGTCCGCGCCTTCGCTCCTCACCAGGTCGAGCACGCCGGACTGCCACTCTCGCACCATCCGCTCGGCGCGCACCCGGAAGTCCCGCGAGGCGCGCGAGAGGTCAGGGCCTCCCTGTTCCAGCACGCTCGACCCCGCGGCGACCGACCTCCAGGAGGCGTCGGTGCGCTCGGCGGCGGCCTCCGCGTGCTCGAGGAGGAGGGTCTGCAGGCCGGACTCCACGGCGACGGTCACCCGCTCCGCCTGCTGCGGCTTGCCCTTGACCGCGTTGGTGATCCGGTCGCGCAACCAGCTCACCTTGGACTCGAGGTTGCGGAGCAGCTCACCGGTGCCCACGAACTCCTGCCAGCGCGCCAGCACCTCTCCCCTCAGCAGGGTGCCGTCGGCCGAGCCCTTGTCGATGTCGGCGAGCGCGCGGTCGTAGGAGGCGTCGACGTCGCGCTTGAGCCGGGCTTGCATCTCGGCCTGCTCCCGGGAGGCGTCCGCGAGGTCGTAGGTCCGCCGCGCGATCGATCGCACGGCTCCGTCGAGAGTCTGCCGGACCACGCCGTTGCGCGCCTCGACGTCCGCGCCGAGCTCACCCAGCCAGCCCAGGATGTCGCTGACGGAGGCGGCTGCGAGCAGGCCGTCGTCGTCGAGGGGTGACTCGGCCACGGTGAAGAGCGGCGAGTCCTTGAGCCCGCGCTCGGTGAGCATCCGCGCCAAGTGGCTGCTGACCTCGGGGATCGCCTCCGCCACCGTGCGGTCGAGCACGATCGCCACGGCTGCGCTGCGATCCGCGGCCTGCTTGAGGAACCCCCACGGCACCTGGTCGGCGTACCGCGCAGCCGAGGTGACGAACAGCCACAGGTCGGCCGCGGCCAGCAGCTGGGCCGCCAGGCTGCGGTTGCGCTCCTCGACGGAGTCGATGTCGGGGGCGTCCAGGAGGGCCAGTCCCTGGGGGATCGCCGACGAGGCCACCAGCTGCAGCGCACCGGGGTCGGCGGTCGCCCGGGTGGTCCGCTCGAGCTCGGGCAGGATGCGCTGCTGGTCGAACCAAGCCACGTCGTCCGGGTGGTGCACCAGCACCGGCGACCGGGTGGTGGGGCGGAGTACGCCGGGCTCGCTGACCCGCTCCCGGACCAGCGAGTTGACCAGCGTCGACTTGCCGGCGCCCGTGGACCCGCCCACCACGGCGAGCAGGGGTGCGTCGATCTGCACGAGCCGAGGCAGCACGTAGTCCTCGAGCTGGTCGATCATCTCCGCCCGGTTGGCGCGCTGGTCCTCGACGCCGGGGACCTGCAACGGCAGCCGGGCGCGTTGCAGCGCCTCACGGAGCGCGGTCAAGGTGGTCAGCATCTTGGCGGAGGCCTCCACGCTGGGCTGCGGCCGCCCGGAGGACTCCCCCGATGGATGTCCTGAGTGGGTCACGTCGGCGCCCCGGTCCCGGGGCCGGCGGGTGGTCGGCCGGACACCGCCGGCATCTGCACCGGCCGTCGGTCCCCGGTCGGCTGCGGCCAGAGCAGGCCGGGGCGCAGGGCCCGCATCCGCTCGACGTGGTCCTGCCCGAGGACCGCGAAGTCGGGAGGAGGGACGCCGCGCAGGTAACGGCTGTGCAGGAAGCCGAGCTCGACGGCCTCGTTCTGGTAGGCGACCATCGTGCGCCGAGCGGCCTTGCCGCCGACCCTCTCGGCGTACCTGCGCGCGAACCGCCGGGCGGGAATGCGGGCCAGCCACGGGATCTCGGCGGGGTCGAGGAACCCGCGCTGCGCACAGTCGCCGAGCGCCGTCGTGAGCACCCCTCCCTCCCGACGTCTCGACCACACGGCGAAAGCGGCCAGCAGCAGGAACGCGGGCACCATCAAGAAGAAGTAGGTGGTGAACGCGTTCCGCCCGTCGTCGAGACTCAGGGAACCGTTCCACGCGGCGTGGGCGCCGACCGCGACGAGATAGCCGAGCAACGGGGCGAGCACGCGCACGGGCTTGCTGCGCGCCGTGACGGCGATGCCGATGCCGATCCCGGTGAACGCGGTGAAGAACGGGTGCGCGAACGGGCTGAACACGCAGCGCACGACGAACAGACCGACAGCACCACCGAGGCCTCCGGCCTGGCCGTCCTGACCCATGTAGGCCGAGGTCAGGTAGAGAATGTTCTCGGTGAACGCGAAGCCGATGCCGACCATCCCGGCGTACACCAGGCCGTCGAGGATGCCGTCGAGCTCGTGCCGGCGGTAGAAGAGCAGCAGCAGGATGAACAGCCCCTTGGCCGCCTCCTCGGTGATGGGTGCGACGACCACCGCGGTGAAGGTGTCGGTGGCCGAGAAGATGACGCTGTCGAAGATCTGCAGCAGCAGGGCGCCGGACGTGGCGACGAAGGCACCCCAGCCCAGGCCCAGGGCCAGCAGCGACCGCGGCTCCGGTTCATAGCGGTCCAGCCACAGGTAGGTCCAGATCAGCGGCGCCAGCGGGAGCGCGGCGAGCACGATCCCGACGACCAGTGCGCCCGGGGCTCCGGAGAGGAGCAGGACCACCCCCATGCCCAGCGCGCCGACCAGCATCACCATGGTCACGACGATGGTGAAGGCGGCCGAGCTGCGGCGTCTCTGCATGCGGGTAGCGTAACGATCCACCGGTCGTAGAGTGTCACCGTGACCGACTCCCACACCGAGAGCCATGACCCCGCCGTGCCCGAGGCCTACGCAGCTTTCATGCGCACCGGTTGGGGAGAACGCGAGCTCGACGTCCCGACCCATCCGATCACCCCATGGGCGCGATCCCGACGGGAGCGCCTGAGCGAGCAGTTCCCCGGAGAGCGCCTCGTGATCCCGTCGGGTGGCTTCAAGGTGCGCGCCAACGACACCGACTACCGGTTCCGCGCCGAGACGGCGCACACCTATCTCAGCGGCAACCAGACCAGTGACGCCGTGCTGGTGATCGAGGGCGGCGAACAGATCCTCTACGCCAGGCCACGCAGCTCACGCGACACCGACGAGTTCTTCCGGGACCGGCAGTACGGCGAGCTCTGGGTGGGTCGACGACCCTCCTTGGAGGAGATCTCGCGCTCGCTCGGCGTGCAGACCAAACACATCGACGACCTGCCCTCGCGGCTCTCCGGCGCGGCCAAGACGCGGGTCCTGCGCGGCGTCGACAGCCGCGTTGACGGGCAGGTGTCCGGCGACGACGGGCGCGACGACGAGTTCGCACGGGTGCTCTCGGAGCTGCGGCTCATCAAGGACGACTGGGAGGTCGCCGAGCTCCAGGGGGCGTGCGACATCACCACCCTCGGGTTCGAGGACTCCGTCCGTGAATGGGACCGAGTGCTGGAGTACGGCGAGCGCTGGATCGAGGGAACGTTCTTCCGGCGGGCCCGCACGATGGGCAACGACCTCGGCTACGACTCGATCGTCGGCGGCGGTCGGCACGCGACCACGCTGCACTGGACGGACAACTCCGGTCCGGTCACCCCCGGGGACCTGCTGCTGCTCGACATGGGCGCCGAGGCGTCCTCGCTGTACACCGCCGACGTGACGCGCACCCTCCCGGTCGACGGGACGTTCACACCCCTCCAGCGAGATCTCTACTCACTCGTGCTCGCCGCCCAGCAGGCCGGCCTGGACGCCGTACGCCCCGGCGCCGCGTTCAGGGCTCCGCACAACGCAGCCATGACGGTGCTGGCGCACGGGCTGGAGGACCTGGGCCTCCTCCCGGTCTCCGCGGAGGAGGCGCTGTCCCCCGACAGCCGGGTCTACGCCAGGTGGACGTTGCACGGCACCAGCCACATGCTCGGGCTGGACGTCCACGACTGCGCGGCGGTCGACACCGCCAGCTACCCGGGCGGCGACCTCCAGGAGGGGATGGTGCTGACCGTCGAGCCGGGCCTCTACTTCCAGGAGGACGACCTGCTCGTGCCCGAGGAGCTGCGCGGCATCGGCATCCGGATCGAGGACGACGTCGTCGTCACCGCCGACGGCGGGCGCAACCTGTCCGCGGCACTGCCCCGCGATCCGGACGAGATCGAGTCGTGGATGGATGCACTGAGGCGCTGACGCGCCGGGTTCAGCCTGCGCGGGTCGAGCCGGACGTCGTCTGTCGCCGCCGCAGCGCCTGGCCGGCGGCGAATCGCAGGCTGGCGACGAGACCCAGCCCCTCCAGCTCCGCCACCCGTTGGCGCACGACGTCGAGCTTGGCCCGGCGCGCCTGCGCCACCGCTCGCGCTTCGTGCAGCCGACGCTCCCACGGCGCCACGGCACCGCGCTCCACGAGCTCGACGCGCCTCATCGTCTCCGCCCCGAGCTGGCGTCGGAGCGAGATCTTGGTGAGCTCGCCCATGAAGCGGTGGTAGTAGTCGGGGGTGTAGTGGCCGTAGTAGGCGCCCCACGGATGCCTCCGGTACGTCGGGGCGTTGACGTCACGCAGGTCGATGTGGTCCCAGCCGAACTGCTCGATCGCGTAGTCGTCCAGTCGGGCCCACCACGCGTCGGCTGCCAGGAGGTCGACGCCACGGAACCGCTCGCGCCGGTGCAGCGGGACGGGGCGGGGCCTGCCCGGCACCGCGATCCGCTTGGCGTGGTGGCCGCGGTGGACGACGACGTGCGTGGTCGGGCACGTCTGCGCGACGTACGCCGCGAACCTGCCCATCGCCTCGGTCCACAGCTCGAAGTAGGCGTCCTGGTCGTCCTCGGGCTTGACGAGGCGAAGGGTCCCGGACTCCTCCAGGTGGGCGTAGAAGTCGGTGTGCCTGGTCTTCCACCGGTGGTCGGTGAAGTAGCGCCCGTCGCTGAGCTGCGCCACTCCGAAGCGGACGTCGCCCTGAAAGTCGACGAGCAGCAGGTCTGGCTGCACCTCGGCGAGGCGGGGCAGGAACTCCCGACTCAGGTCGGCGCGGATGTTCCAGCGGTCGTAGTCGTTCATCGCACGCAACGGCTCGAACGTGGTGTGGATCGGAGGAGACATCAACGCGATCATCGAGCCCTGGTTGTTGCTCGCACGCACCTCGTAGTGCTGATGGTGACCGGGGTTGAACCGGGAGTTGAAGTTGTCGCGGGTCAGGCAGCTGCCGGCCACGGCGACGCTCTCGCGCGGGGCATCGGCCTCGACAGGGCTCCGCTGTGCAGGGAGACCCACCTGCACCGCCGGCTCCATGCAGTGAGGATACGCATCGCGGACAGCGGAACCGTCGGCCTCGGTGCGCGTGTCTTCCTACGCACGCCGGCACGGCCCCACGTGTCCGGCCACCGGGACACGCTCGGGCATACTGTGCCTGGGATCGGCTCGGGGAGACTCGGGCGCGCGCCGCGAGGCGGACAGGTCCACTGCCCCTGTAGCTCAGCTGGATAGAGCAAGAGCCTTCTAATCTCTAGGTCGCAGGTTCGACTCCTGCCAGGGGCACTCTCGTCAACTGATCGTGGCGGCGTCCGCGCGAGCGGGCCGGAACCGCCTCTAACGCGCTCAGGTCAGGTGCGCCGCGAGCTCGGGAGCCATCAGCGTCATCAGCTGGGTCAGTCCCTTGAACGGTCGCGCCATCACGGTGAACTCAGTGATGCGGCCGTCACTCCCCCACCGCATCATGTCGATCCCGTGCACGGCGAGCCCGTCGAGGTCGGCGACGAACTCGAGCACCGCGGAGTCGTCGTCCCACCACTCGTGCTGGTACCTCAGGATGGGGCCGAGGACGGTCATCGCAGCGGCGAGGTACGCCGTCGTGAGCGCCTTCCCCTGTTGCGGGGTGTGCACCGCAGGTGACCGGAAGACACAGTCGTCGTCGAGGAGGTCCGTCAGCATGGCCGGGTCCCGGGAGGCGACGACGTCGTGCCACTGGGTGAGGGGTGCGGGGCGGTCGCTCATACGCCCGAGACTACGGTCCGGCCCGGGTCGCGGCGTCACGTCGTGATCCTCCTCACGACCGACGCGTGTCGCGGCCGGGACAACGCTCGGATCGTCATACAAAGGAGGTGGCCCTGCGGTGTATGAGACCGCAGGGCCTTCGACGTGTCCCACCGATGCGGCCGGTGGACAAACCGGAGCGGGTTGAGGGCCGATCCCTGACGTTGTCGGGCGATCCTTCGGCCGACAAGCGCGTGCTTCCCCGGTCAGCCGGGGAAACCAGCGACCCCGTCGATCTCCCCCAGGATCCGCCTCTTCACCTCATCGGGCGCGAACGAGGAGCGGACGGCGGCGCGGGCGAGGTCGGCCACGCCGGCCTCGCCGACGCCGAGGAGGTCCGCGGCGATCTCGTACTCCCGGTTCAACGTGGTGCCGAACATGGGCGGGTCGTCGCTGTTGATCGTCACGACCACGCCTGCGTCCACGAGGGCACGCAAGGGATGCTCCTCGAGCGAGGCGACCGCGCGCGTGGCGACGTTGGACGAGGGACACACCTCGAGAGGGATGCCGGTGGCGGCCAGGTGCGCCAGCAGCTCGGGGTCCTGCACCGAGGAGGTCCCGTGCCCGATCCGCTCGGCGCCCAGGACGCGCAGTGCGTCCCAGACGGTTCCCGGCCCGGTGGTCTCCCCCGCGTGCGGGAGGCTGCGCAGCCCCGCAGCACGGGCGGCGTCGAAGTGCGGCTTGAACTGCGGCCTCGGTACGCCGACCTCCGGCCCGCCCAGACCGAAGCCGATCAGCCCCTCGGGGGCGTGGTCGAGCGCGAAGCCCAGAGTCGCGTCCGCGGCAGGCAGACCGCTCTCGCCCGGGATGTCGAAGATCCAGCGCAGCACGATCCCGAAGTCGCGCTCGGCCGCCGTGCGGGCGTCCTCGATCGCCTCGGTGTAGCCCTCGATCGGCACCCCTGCCGCCACGGAGGTGAACGGCGTGCAGGTCAGCTCGGCGTACCGCACCTGTTGCCCCTGGGCCATCTCGCGGGCGATCTCGTAGGTCACCATGCGCACGTCCTCGGGCGTGCGGATCAGGTCGACCACCGCGAGGTACACCTCGATGAAGTGGTCGAAGTCGCGGAAGGCGAAGAAGTCGGCGAGCAGTTCCGGATCGCCGGGCACGACGCCCGGGTGGCGCTCGGCCAGCTCGGCGACGATGCGCGGCGAGGCCGAGCCGACCTGGTGCACGTGCAGCTCGGCCTTGGGCAGGCGGGCGATGAAACCGGCGAGGTCTGACATGGCCCCCAGCATGTCAGGACGTGACCTCAACGCGTGACCAGCCAGCCGAGCACGCCCGGAAGCACCGCCGCGAGCAGCCACGGCGTGAGGAGGGCCCGGGAGTGGATCACCCGGACGCCGAGGATGCCGAGCGACGCCACGACCACGGAGAGCACCAGCAGTCCCGGCCGGGCGCCTGCCTGCGACGAGGTCGCGCTGAGCAGTGCCATGCCCCCGGCGAAGATGAACGACACCGTGAGCACCAGCGCCGACATCACCCACCGCTGGACGCGCTCGACCTCCATCAGCTGGTCGCGATGATCTGCTCGAGCCTCTTGACCATGTCAGCGATCGAAGACCCCGCCAGCACGTCGCCGTTGACGACGACGGTGGGAGTGCCCTTCACGCCCGCCTCCTGCGCGGTGGCATCGGCAGCATCCACGAACGCGGGGTCGGGCGTGCCGAGCGCGTCCAGCACCTGCTGGTCCTTGACCCCCGCCTCGGCGGCCCACGTGGCGAACTGTTCGACACCTGGCTTGTCGGGGGCAGCCTCGTAGGGCTGGTTGTCGTAAAGCAGGTCATGGAAGGCCAGGGCCTGGGCCGGCGTCCCCTTCTGCAGGACGGCGCCCCAGGCCGTCAGCGCGGCGGAGGAGTACGGGTCGGGCAGCAGGTGGAACGGACGGTACTCGACAAGGACCCTCCCTTCAGCCGCGTCCGTGCGCAGCGAGCTGCGGGAGGCCGACTCGAACTCGCGGCAGTAGGGGCACAGGAAGTCCTCGTAGACGACCACCTTGACCTTGGCGTCGGGGTTGTCGCCGACCACGAGCGCCTGGCCGCTCGCCGTGGCCTTCGGTGTCGCCCCGGACTTCTCATCTGTGCCGGACTTCCCGCCGGTCAGCAGGAACCCGACGGCGACGAGTCCACCGAGTACGAGCACGATCACCGCGACGATCCAGATTCGGCGGTTGCGTTCCCGGTCGGACTGCTTCTTCTGGATGGCTGCGGCCCGTGCGGCCCGATCGAGCTCACGATCCTTCTTCGACATCACGGTCCTCCGTCGTCGGTTGGGGGAGCAGGACGTTCTCCAGCGCCAGCGGCGTCCGCCGCAGCCAGACCAGCAGCAGCGAGGCCAGCAGCAAGCCCGAGTCTCGGGCTATCTCCCAGGGATACTTGTCGAAGGCATCAGGGTCCGGACCGCCGTCGCCGAAACACCCGCAGTTGATCGCGATCCCACGCGCCCACACCGAGGCGATACCGGCGATGAACGCAGCCTGCATCAGGGCCGACAGCAGCCCGACACCACGCGTGAGGAGCCCGAGCACCAGGCACGCCCCGACCACGATCTCGAGCGTGGGCAGCAGGCGCCCGACGACGTCGGCGAGCTCCGGCGGGAGCAGCTGGTAGGCACGCACCGCCGTGACGCTGCCCTCGGGGTCCGGGAGCTTCAGCACGCCCGCCCAGATCCAGACACCACCGACGACCAGGCGCGCCAGGAGTCCGGCCCACGGCAGCGTGCGCACGGCGGTGGAGCGTTGCTCTGTCGCGAGGCTCACGACCCAGCCCCGTCCTCGAGCACCAACCGTTGCAGCTTGTCCGCCAGAGCAGTCGGCGAGGTGGCCGTCACCGGCGTGCGACCGAGCGTGACCACTGGCCCGTCGGCCACGTCGACCGGGCCGACTGAGCTGAGCACGGACTGGGCGAAAGCGGGGTCGGGCGAGGCCACCTCGTCGAGCACGTCAGCGTCGCTGATGCCGGCCCGGCGGGCCAGCGCGACCAGCTCCGCGGTGGGCTGGCCCCGCTGTGGCTGTTGGTCGAAGAGCACGTCGTGGAACGCGAGCGCCTGTGCGGGCTTGCCCGAGACGAGCACCGCGCCCCACGCGGCGAGCGCGCGGCCGGCGAAGTCGTCGCCCTGGACCGGGACCGGGCGGTACTCGACGGAGAGCTGTCCGCGCGCTGCCTCGATGCGCAGGAAGTCACGCGACGCCAGCTCGAACTCACGGCTGGCCGGGCTGCCGTAGCTCTCCTCGACCACCACTCGCAGCGGCGCGTCGCTGCGGCCCACGACCAGGGCCGCACCGTCGGCGCGCACCTGTGCCACCGGGTCCCTCGCCGGGGCCGAGGAGCCGCCACCGGAGAAGATGACCAGCGCGGCGATCATGACCGAGACGGCGCCCAGCACGCCGAGCGCGATCAGCAGGCGGGTGTTGCCGTCCGAACGCCCGTCACCGTCCGTGGAGGACGAACCAGCGGGGGCCGAGGGCATACGCCCACCCTAGGAGCCCGCTGGGCGGTGATCGTCACCACGTACGCCGCAGCAGGTCCGGGTAGGGTCTCGTCTCGTGAATGACCGACTCGTCTGGATCGACTGCGAGATGACCGGCCTCGACCTCACGGCAGACGCCCTGATCGAGATCGCGGCCCTCGTCACCGACTTCGACCTCAATGTTCTCGGGGACGGGATCGACATCGTGGTCAAGCCCCCTCCGGAGGCGCTGGACCAGATGGTGGAGTTCGTGCGCAACATGCACGTCAGCTCCGGCCTGCTGGAGGAGCTCGATGCCGGCACCACACTGGAGGACGCCGAGGCCCAGGTGCTCGCCTACGTCAAGGAGCACTGCCCCGAGGGCAGTCGTCCGCCGCTGGCCGGCAACACCGTCGCGACCGACCGGATGTTCCTCGCCCGCGACACCCCTGAGCTCGAGCAGTACCTGCACTACCGCATCGTCGACGTGTCCTCGATCAAGGAGCTCTCCCGACGGTGGTTCCCCCGCGCCTACTACAACGCTCCGGCGAAGGGTGGCAACCACCGTGCCCTCGCAGACATCAGGGAGAGCATCGAGGAGCTGCGCTACTACCGCGAAGCAGTGTTCGTGCGCTCCCCCGGTCCTGACTCCGCGTCGGCCAGGGCGGTCGCGGCCCGTCACCAGGGCTCGCTGACCGGTCTGCGCCCGGTTTCGGAGCACGGCTGAGGAACCGCTACACTCTTGCCTCGCAAGATCCCCTGGTGGGTATAGCTCAGCTGGTAGAGCGCCGCCTTGTGGTGGCGGATGTCGCGGGTTCAAGTCCCGTTACTCACCCCAAGTGAGAACCGCAGGTCGGGAATCCCCGGCCTGCGGTTCTCTGTGTGTGCGGCACTCTGGAGTCGAGTCCGGCTCCCCGAGTCGACCCCGGAGCTCGGCTCCGGCTCAGCTGCCGGAGGTGAGCGGGGTGGTCGGTGCCCCGTGCACGCTCGGGACGGAGCCGAGTCGGCCCTTCTGGAAGTCCTCGAAGGCGGTCATCACCTCGGCCTTGGTGTTCATCACGAACGGTCCCGCCCAGGCCACCGGCTCGCGGATCGGCCGTCCACCGATGACGAGCACGTCCAGCGCCGGCGTGCGGCTCTCCTGACGGCCGGCCGCGCGTACGGTCACGAAGTCCCCGGCGTCGAGCACCGCGAGGTTGCCCGTCTGCACGGGCACCTGCTCGTCCCCGACGGCGCCGTGGCCGGAGAGCACGTAGACCAGCGCGTTGTAGTCGACCGACCACGGGAGGTCGAGACGTGCTCCGGCCTCGATGGTGGCGTGCACCATCGTCATCGGGGTGTACGTCGACCCAGGACCCTTCGTGGCACCTACCTCACCGGCGATGACCCGCACCAGGGCGCCGGCGTCGGCCGTCGTGGCGAGCCCGACCTGGGAGCTGCGGATGTCCTGGTAGGCGGGCGGGTTCCACTTGGCCTCGCGGGGCAGGTTGACCCACAGCTGCACGCCGTGGAAGAGACCGCCGCTCTGCACCAGCCACTCGGGGGGTGTCTCGATGTGGAGCAGGCCGGAGCCGGCCGTCATCCACTGGGTGTCGCCGTCGGTGATCGAGCCGCCACCGCCCTGGCTGTCCTGGTGGTCCATGACGCCGTCGATCATGTAGGTCACGGTCTCGAACCCGCGGTGCGGGTGCCACGGGGTGCCCTTCGGCTCACCGGGGGCGTACTCCACCTCGCCCATCTGGTCCAGGTGCACGAACGGGTCGAGGTCGCGGAGGTCGACGCCCGCGAAGGCACGCCGGACGGGGAAGCCCTCGCCCTCGTAGCCCTTCGGCGCCTCGATCAGCTGCTTGACCGGGCGCACGGTGTCACCGAGCCCAGGAGCAGCGAGGCGGTCCAGGACGGTCAGGTCGTCCACGGTCAGAGCAGGCATTGCGAACCTCCGGCTTGGTGTCGAGTATGCCTCCAGAACACTAGTTGAACCTTCAATGTTCCCGGTCGCTCATGACCCCGGGGCTAACCTCCCAGGACCTACACACCGGAGGTCCCATGAGCGTCAGCGTCGTCGCCGTCATCACCGCCAAGCCCGGCTCGGAGCACACCGTCCGCGAGGCGATGCAGGGACTGGTCGCCCCCACCCGCGCTGAGGAGGGATGCCTGTCCTACGACCTCTCGGAGTCCGCCTCGGCACCGGGCACCTTCGTCACGGTGGAGGCATGGAGCGACCCTTCCGACCTCGACACCCATCTCGCCAGCGAGCACATCCAGGGCGCGCTCAGCGTGCTCGGGAGCGAGCTCGCGGCCGCCCCCGCGATCCACGCACTGACGCCCCTCGACGTCGCCTGAGGGCGCCGAGCCCCCGTTTTGGAGGGCATGCAGTCCGCTTGCTAAGGTTCAGTCGCTTCACGCGCCAGTAGCTCAATTGGCAGAGCAGCTGACTCTTAATCAGCGGGTTCGGGGTTCAAGTCCCTGCTGGCGCACTGAAGATGGCTCTGACCTACGGGGACGTAGGTCAGAGCCACTCCTGTCTCAGATGGGTCCTGACTCCTCCGGCGGGGTTGCGTGAGTCGGTGGCGCTCAGTGCAGACCATGGACGCCGCGTGGGTCGGTTGCCGCATGCGGTCGTCGTTTCATGGCCCGCCCGGAGCGACCTGAGGAGTAGGATCGCGCCTACGTGCTCAAGTCATTCGGCCCCCGGCAGAGCGTCTTCCGCTGGCCGTCATCATCCGCCCAGACCCCGCGGCCCTTCTGAGTGGGTCGACCATGGAATCCGAAGACACCCTGGCCATCGTGCTGAGTGAGTTCGCCCGAACGCTGGTCACCGATTTCCCGATCGAGGGGATCCTGGACCACCTCGTGCAGCGGACCGTGGACATCTTGCCGATCGATGCAGCCGGTGTCTCCTTGATCTCACCCACCCATCACCCTCTCCTGATCGCGGGTTCTGACGAGTCGGCGGTACGTTACGAGCAGCTGCAGACTGAGCTCGGCGAAGGCCCGTGCCTGGCCGCCTACCGCACCAATGCCGCCGTCTCAGTCCCGGACCTGACCGAGGACCACCGCTTTCCGAGGTTCGCCCGGCGCGCACGCACAGAGGGGCTGGTCGCGGTCTTCACCTTTCCTTTGCGCAACGACGACCGCTGCCTGGGCGCTCTCGACCTCTACCGAACCACGGCCGGTGGGATCAGTGACCAAGACATGCTCACAGCCCAGACCTTGGCAGACGTCGCTACGGCCTATCTGCTCAACGCCGAGGCGCGCACGGCCAAGACCGACTTCGTGGCGATGGTTTCCCATGAGCTGCGCACGCCGATGACGAGCATCGCTGGCTTCGTCGAGCTGCTGCAGGACGGGCAGGGGGGACCGTTGACCCGGGATCAGGAGACGTTCGTCGACGCCATCGGGCGCAACAGCGAACGGCTGACCACGTTGGCCAACGACCTGCTGACCGTCACTGGACTCGAGTCCGGAGAAACCAGTCACGAGCACACCGACGTGGACCTCGGCAAGGTGGTCCTGGCGGCGCAGTACGCACTCGAGCGCGCCATCGCGGTGAGATCCCTCGAGGTCAGCTTCGAGATCCCACCGGAACCGCTCATCGTGCGCGGCGACGCCGCGGCCCTCGAGTCGCTTGTCACGAACCTGGTGAGCAACGCGCTGAAATTCACCAAGGACGGTGGCTGGGTCGGCTGCACCCTGAACGAGGTGTCGGGTACGGCACAGCTCACCGTCAGCGACAACGGCCTCGGCATTCCTCGAGCCGAGCAGCGCAGCCTGTTCACCAAGTTCTTCCGGTCCACGACCGCCCAGGAGCACGCTATCCAGGGCGCGGGCTTGGGGCTGACCATCGTCGACTCGATCGTGCAGAGCCACGGGGGCGACATCTCCGTGGTCTCCGAACATCTCCTGGGCTCCACTTTCGCCGTGAACCTTCCGCTGGCCCACGATTAGCCCCAAGTCCAGCGGCCGCACCCGCGCCCGGGCTTGCCTTTTCACAGTGCAATGTCACATGATACTCGCAACGCCCCTCGCTCCTCCGACCCACTCATGGGAGACCCCGATGATCTCGACCGACAAGCCCTGGCGCGGCGTCTACGTCGCCACAGCACTGCCCTTTCACGACGACCTGAGCGTCGACTACGACAGCTATGCCGAGCACATCGCCTGGCTCGCCGAGAACGGGATGCACGGCGCGACGCCCAACGGGTCCCTCGGTGAGTACCAGACCCTGACGACCGAGGAACGTGCCCGCGTGGTGGAGACGGTCCGCGAGGCCGCGCCGGAGGGCTTCGGCGTGATGCCCGGTGTTGCCGCCTACGGCGCGCTGGAGACCTGCCGCTGGATCGAGCAGGCCGCCGACTCCGGGGCCCAGTCCGTGCTGATGCTCCCGCCCAACGTCTACCGAGCCGACCGGGAGTCCGTGCTGGGCCACTACCGCGAGGCCGCCAAGGTGGGGGTGCCGATCGTGGCCTACAACAACCCCTTCGACACCAAGGTCGACCTCACCCCGGACCTGCTGGCCGAGCTGCACTCCGAGGGTCTGATCGTGGCTGTGAAGGAGTTCACCGGTGACGTCCGCCGGGCCTACGAGATCAACGAGCTCGCGCCCGACCTCGACCTGCTCATCGGCACCGACGACGTGCTGCTCGAGCTGGGCCTGATGGGGGCGGTGGGCTGGGTCGCCGGCTACCCGAACGCCCTGCCCGTCTCGACCCTGGAGCTCTACGACCTGGCCACCTCGGGGAACCCCGCGGACCTGGAGAAGGCGCTCCCGATCTACCGCGACCTCCACTCGCTGCTGCGCTGGGACTCCAAGACCGAGTTCGTCCAGGCGATCAAGCTCTCCATGGACGTCGCCGGCCGCAAGGGTGGCGTGTGTCGTCCTCCCAGAGGTCCCCTCTCCGCCGAGACCACTGCCCGCGTGACGCGAGACACCGAGGCCGCGCTGACCAAGGGCTACCGCTGACCAGCCCGGATCGAGGTGGTGGTCGGGCCGATCGACACCTGGCCGCAGCCCGGCCACCATCACGCTGGCAACCCAGCGCAGACTGAGCATGCTCCCTATCCGGACGGACGACGACACCACCATGACTTCCCAGACACCTCAGCCCCCGGCAGCCGAGGACACCGACGTCAGCAAGATCGACGCGCTGGTCGAGGCCTCGGCCCGCGCCCACCGCACGTGGTCGGCGCAGCCGCGGGCTGACCGCGCAGCCGTGCTCACCCGCATCGCCGGGGCGCTCGACGAGGCAGCCGACACGTTGGTGCCGCTGGCCCAGTCGGAGACCAACCTGCCCGAGCCGCGGCTGCGCGGCGAGCTCACCCGTACGACGTTCCAGCTGCGCCTGCTCGCGGAGGCCGTCGCGGAGGGTGGCTACCTCGACGTACGCGTCGACCACGCCGACGCCGACTGGCCGATGGGTCCTCGTCCCGACGTCCGTCGGACGCAGATCCCTCTCGGGCCCGTGCTGGTGTTCGCCGCCTCGAACTTCCCGTTCGCGTTCAGCGTGATGGGCGGCGACAGCGCTGCCGCCCTCGCGGCGGGCTGCTCGGTCGTGCTCAAGGCCCACCCCGGCCACCAGCGCCTCTCGGCCGCGACCACCGAGGTCGTGACCGAGGCGCTGCGTGCGGCCGGCGCCGTCGACGGCCTCTTTCAGACCGTCTACGGCGTCGACGCCGGGGTCGCCGCCCTCCAGCACCCCCTCGTCAAGGCGGCCGCCTTCACCGGCTCCATCCCCGGTGGCCGCGCCCTCTTCGACATCGCCACCAGCCGCCCCGAGCCCATCCCCTTCTACGGCGAGCTCGGCAGCGTCAACCCGGTCTTCGTGACCAGCGCCGCCGACACGGCACGTGGCGCCGACGTGGCGGAGGGGCTGATGGGTTCCTTCACCCTGGGGGCCGGCCAGTTCTGCACCAAGCCCGGCGTCGTGCTCGCCCCCGCTGGCGGCGCCCTGGTCTCGACGCTGCGATCAGCAGAGCTTCCCGATCCGACGGCGCTGCTCAACCCACGGATCACCGAGGGATACCTCGAGTCGAGCCGTGCGCTGCGTGAGCACCAGGACGTCGACGTGCTCGCCGAGGGCAGCGATCCACTCTCAGACCCGCCCGGACCGAGTGTGCTCACGCTCACCGCAGCGGCACTGCTGGCCGACTTCGACACCGTGTTCACCGAGTGCTTCGGACCCACGGTCGTCGTGGCGACCTACGACGACGAGGCCCAGATGCTGGAGGTCGCGGAACGGCTCGACGGCCAGCTCACGGCGACGGTGGTGGGCGAGGCGGAGGAGGAGATCCTGCACGAGCTCGTTCCCGTGCTGGCCACGAAGGCCGGCAGGGTGCTGTGGAACCAGTGGCCCACCGGGGTCACCGTCTCCTACGCCCAGCACCACGGCGGCCCGTACCCCGCCACCACGGCACCGGGCACCACCTCGGTCGGCACGGCCGCGCTGAGCCGGTTCATCCGGCCGGTCGCCTTCCAGGGCTTTCCCGACGAGCTGCTGCCCGCGGAGCTGCGCGAGGAGGCCCCCGGACCCCGCCGGGTCGACGGCGTGGTCGGTGCCGACGCGACACAGGGGTGCCGATGAGGAGCGTGCGCAACATCACCGCCGTCGACTCGCACACCGAGGGCATGCCGACGCGCGTGATCACGGGCGGCGTCGGCGTCTTCCCCGGCGCGACCATGGCCGAGCGCCGGCTCTGGTTCATGGAGAACAACGACGCACTGCGCACCCTGCTCATGTACGAGCCCCGCGGGCACGCTTCGATGAGCGGCAGCATCCTGCAGCCCTCCACGCGGCCCGACGCCGACTTCGGCGTGCTGTTCATCGAGGTCTCCGGCCTGCTGCCGATGTGCGGGCACGGGACCATCGGCACCGCCACGGTGCTGGTGGAGACCGGGATGGTCCCGGTGACCGAGCCGGTCACCACCATCCGCCTGGACACCCCCGCCGGTCTCGTGGTCGCCGAGGTGGCCGTCGAGGACGGTCACGCCGAGTCGGTCACGTTGCGCAACGTGCCCTCCTTCAGCCTCGCGCTGGACCAGCAGGTCGAGGTCCCGGGGCTCGGGCTCGTCGACTACGACATTGCCTTCGGCGGCAACTTCTACGCCATCGTCGACCTCGAGAGCCTGGGCCTGCCCTTCGAACGGGAGGCCAAGCAGAGCCTCCTCGACGCCGGTCTGGGGATCATGGCGGCGATCAACGACCAGGCCATGCCGCGCCACCCCGGTCGCCCCGACATCGCGGGCTGTTCCCACGTCTACCTCAAGGCTCCGGGGTCGACGGCCCGGCACTCACGCCACGCCATGGCCATCCACCCGGGCTGGTTCGACCGCTCCCCGTGCGGCACCGGGACCAGTGCCCGGATGGCGCAGCTGCACGCGCGCGGCGAGCTGCCGTTGCACACCGACTTCGTCAACGAGTCCTACATCGGCTCGACGTTCGTCGGTCGGCTCGTCGAGGAGCTCGACCTCGGAGGCGGGCTCACCGGAGTGGTTCCGACGATCACCGGGCGGGCATGGGTGACCGGCACCGCGAACTACATGCTCGACCCCACCGACCCGTTCCCCGCAGGTTTCCTTCTCTGAGCCGTTCGACCCCCAGGGAGCACCCGTGACCAGGTCCACCGACGCCGTCGTCATCGGTGCCGGCGCGCTCGGTGCTGCCTGCGCCTACTTCCTCGCCCGCGAGGGGCTCTCGGTGCACGTGGTCGAGCGCGGACAGGTCGCCGGCGGCACCACCAGTGCCTGCGAGGGCAACCTGCTGGTCTCGGACAAGGAGGCCGGCCCGGAGCTCGACCTGGCGCTCTACTCCCGCTCGGTCTGGAGCGACGACCTCGACGAGCTCGGCGCGCTGTGGGAGTTCGAGTCCAAGGGAGGACTCGTGGTCGCCCGGACCGACGAGGGGTCCCGCGCGCTCCTCGAGCTCGGGGTCCGGCAGCGCCGGGCCGGCATCGAGGTCGTCGACGTCCCTGCGGACGAGATCCACGACTTCGAGCCGCACATCCGGCCAGATCTCGCGGGTGCGGCGTACTACCCCCAGGACGCGCAGGTGCAGCCGATGCTGCTCACGGCGCACCTCCTGCGGATGGCCAGGGAGCTGGGCGCCGTCGTCTCCACGGACACCACGGTCACCGGCTTCGACAGGTCCGGCCCGGGCGACGGGGCCGCCGTCACCGCCGTACGGACGAGCCGGGGATCCATCTCCTGCGCGCAGGTCGTCAACGCGGCCGGCACCTGGGCCGGCGAGATCGGCAGGCTCGCCGGTGTCGAGCTGCCGATCCTGCCTCGCAGGGGATTCATCCTGGTCACCGAGCCGATGCCGCCCACGGTGCACCGCAAGGTCTACGCCGGCGAGTACGTCGCCTCGACCCTGTCCTCCGACGAGGGGCTACAGGTCTCCACGGTGGTCGAGGCCACGAGGGCCGGGACCATCCTGATCGGGTCCTCGCGCGAGCGCGTCGGGTTCGACCGGACCGTCTCGCTCCCGGTGGTCCGCGCCGTCGCCGCCCAGGGCCTGGCGCTGTTCCCCTCCCTCGCGAAGGCGAAGGTGATGCGGTGCTACCTCGGGTTCCGGCCCTACTGTCCCGATCACCTGCCGGTCATCGGCCCGGATCCCCGCGCCCCGGGACTCTGGCACGCCTGTGGGCACGAGGGGGCCGGGATCGGGCTCTCGGTCGGCACCGCCAAGCTCATCGCGCAGTCGATGACAGGGCGCACCCCGGACCTCTCGCTCGCCCCGTTCGCCCCCCACCGCTTCTCGGAGGTCCCCAGTGGCCAGCACTGAGCGCGACCCCCAGCCGGGACGCACCGTCTCGATGACCTTCGACGGCGACCGGATCACCGCCCTTCCGGGCCAGTCGGTGGGCGCCGCCCTGCTCGGTGCGGGCATCCGGTCCTGGCGGACGACCCGCGTCAACGGTCGCCCGCGGGGGCTCTTCTGCGGCATCGGGATCTGCTACGACTGCCTGATCACCGTCGAGGAGTCCTCGCACCAGCGAGCCTGCCTCGTCCCTGCCGTCGACGGCCTGCGCCTCACGAGCGAGGATCCCCGTGCCTGAGCGCCGGCACGCGACCGCCACCTTCGACGTCGCGGTGGTGGGGGCGGGCCCGGCTGGTCTCGCGGCGGTCGTCACCGCAGCCGAGCGAGGCGTCCGCGCCGTCCTCGTCGACGCCGGCAGCCAGCCCGGCGGCCAGTACTGGCGCCACCCGGACGAGCGGAACCCGCTCGGCGAGGAGTCGCAGGGCCACCACGACTGGCGGATCTTCGACGACCTGCGCTCGCGGTTCCGGGCCCTGGTCGGCTCCGGCGTGATCACCTACCTCCCGGACGCCCAGGTCTGGTTCATCGACTCGGGCCCTGCCGCCGCGTCCGGGGACCCGTCCCCGGTGGCTCGAGTGCTGCACCTCACGCCGGTCACCACGGCCGGTGACGGCATCCTGCCGCGGACGGTCAGCGCACCGACGCTGGTGCTGTGCCCCGGGGGCTACGACCGGCAGCTGCCCGTGCCCGGGTGGGACCTGCCCGGAGTGATGGCCGCGGGCGGAGTCCAGGCGCTGCTCAAGGGCCACCGCACCCTGGCCGGGCGACGCGCGGTGGTGGCGGGCACGGGTCCTTTCCTGCTGCCCGTGGCCACCGGCCTCGCGGACGCCGGGGCCGAGGTGGTGGCGGTGTGCGAGGCCAACCACCTCGCCGGCTGGGCGCGGCACGCGCGCGCGGCCGCCGGGGTTCCATCGAAGGCGGTCGAGGCGCTCGGGTACGCCGTGGCCTTCACCCGGCACCGGATCCCCTACCGTTCCCGGACAGCGGTCACCTCCATCGACGGGACCGACGCCGTCACCGGCGTCACGCTCTCGCGCCTCGACGCGCAGGGCCGCGCCACCGGGCGTCACGAGCGCCTCGAGGTCGACCTGGTCGCACTCGGCTGGGGCTTCACCCCCTCGCTGGAGCTGATCAGTGCGGTCGGTGCCGAGACGCGCGTCGACGTCGACGAGTCGCTCGTGGCCGTCGTGGACGATCGACAGCACAGCTCGGTGCCGGGCATCCTGGTTGCCGGCGAGGCCACCGGCGTCGGGGGTGCGCTCCTGGCCGTGGCCGAGGGCCGTCTGGCGGGACTCGTCGCTGCCGCCGAGCACGGCCGACCGGCTCCTGCCGGCGCCGTCTCGGTGCTGCAGCGCAGGATCGGCCGGCTGCGTGCCTTCGCCACCGCCATGCACGAGGCGCACCCCATCCCGCGGCAGTGGCAGGACTGGCTCACCGCGGACACGACCGTGTGTCGCTGCGAGGAGGTGACCTACGGCACCGTGCGCGACGCCATCGACTTCCTGGGTGCCGAGGACGCGCGCGGCGTGAAGCTCCTGGCTCGGCCGGGCATGGGCTGGTGCCAGGGCCGGGTCTGCGGATTCGCCACTGCGAAGCTGGCCGCCACGTCGGGCGGACGTGCTCTGGCCGCGGGCGACCTGCGCCCGGTCGCCAAGCAGTCACTGTGCGCGCCCGTCTCGCTCGAGGACCTCGCAGCAGGTGCAGCCGAACCGGACCATGAATGAGCAGCGACCCTGGAAGGGACGAGCGCATGGGCGCCTCCAGCATCACCCCGATGGACAAGATGAACCTTCGAGAGCAGGTCTCCCGCGCACTGAGGGCGGCGATCATCTCCGGAGAGATGGAGACCGGAGCGATCTACTCCGCACCCTCGCTCGGGGCACGCTTCCGCGTCTCAGCGACCCCGGTGCGAGAGGCCATGCTCGACCTGGTCCGGGAGGGCCTGGTCGAGGTGGTCCCGAACAAGGGGTTCCGGGTCACCGAGATCAGCGACCAGGACCTCGACGACATCACCGCCCTGAGACTGCTGATCGAGCCACCCGTCGTACGCGACGTCACCCACGTGATCCCCGAGGAGGACCTCCCTCGCCTTCGCGCTCTGGCCGAGGTGATCGTGCGCGGGGCGGCTGACGGCGATCTGGTGGCCTACACCGAGGCCGATCGCGTCTTCCACCTCGAGCTGCTCTCCTACGCGGAGAATCCCCGTATCACCGACCTGGTCTCGGACCTGCGGGCGCACACCCGCCTGCTCGGTCTCAGCTCACTGCTCGCCTCCGGCGAGCTGACCGAGGTCGCCCGTGAGCACCTCACCATCGTCGACGCGATCGCGAGCCGTGACCCGATCGCGGTGCACGACGTGATGCACGCCCACATCAGCCAGACCCGGGGACGCTGGGCGCGGCGCGAGGCCCAGCCCGGCACTTCCTAGGCAATCCCTAGCGGCGCCTGCACTTCGCCCGGGCGACGTGGGTGCTGGTGCTGTAGGTGATGCTTCCTCCGGCGAACAGGTTGCGAACGCCACCCCGGACCGCGTACTGGTCGCTGCGCGGGAAGCCGAGGCAGGACCTCTGGTAGCCCTTGGCCGCGTATCGCTGCCTGATCGGCCCGTAGACGAGATGGGTGCCATGACGCGCGGAGGAGAAGATGCTCCGCGCGTAGGAGAAGTGCGCGTAGGACCCCCCGCGCACTCCCACGGTGTCGGTCCAGGGCAGGCCGTACCCGGCGGGCCCCCGGGCCGAGAGGTACTTCGCGAGCACCGAACCAGTCAGGGCGTGCGCGCCGGTGCGGCCGGACCAGTAGATGCGCCCCCGGGTCAGGTAGCTGGCCCGTCCCCCCGGGACCCCGGTCTCCTCCGAGACCGGGAAGCCGAGGGCAGCGGGGCCGCCCGCCGAGAGGTACTTGCCCAGGATCGCGCCGAACATCACGTGGGCACCCGTGCCTGCGCTCCAGTAGATCCGGCTACGGGCGAAGGACTCGGCTCGTCCTCCTGGGACGCCGTACTCGTCCGAGGTGGGGAGTCCCAGGGTGGCCGGCCCGCCCGACGCCAGGTACCTGGCCAGGACGACCCCCCGCACCCCATGGACGCCCGCGGTCGGGCTCCAGTAGAGCCGCCCACCCGCGAAGTTGCGGGCACGGCCCCCGTTGACGTCGTACTCCGGGCTCGTGGGGGCACCGAGCCACGACGCGCCGCCTCCGAGCGCGGCGTACCGCGCAGCGATCTCTGTCTGGTACTGGGCCGTGAGGGTGGTGGGGGCGTCGGACATGGCAAAGGAGTGCGTCGCAGCTCCCCCGTCGCTCCAGCGCTGGAATCGCCAGTAGGCAGAGGTGGTCGGCGCCTGGAGACGCACGGTGGAGCCCACCACGACCTGTGCGGAGGCCGCGGTCACCCCGTCGACCAGCACCGCCACCGGGCTGACGACTGCCAGACGTCGCACCCGTGGGACCGCCTCGTAGGTGGCAGTGGCGCTCGCTCCCTTCGAGTCCGTGACGCTCGCGGTCACCAGCATCGTGGTGTCCGCGCCGTGGTCGGTGAACTGTCGGCTGTACGTCGACCCGGTTGCCGACGCGTCGGGATGGCGGTGGCAGCTTCCGGCGAACGGGCAGTGCTCCAGGGCCGTGTCCCAGGAGACCACCAACGGGCCGTCCTCGAGGTCCGACCCGGTGGCGGTGAGGCTCACGGTGTCACCCACCGCGTAGCTCCGACCGGACGGCGAGCTCAGGGTCAGCTGCGGGGTGTGGTTGGCGGGATAGACCGTCACCGACAGCGGCTTGCTCGTGGCCCCCAGCGAGTCCTTGACGGTCAACGTGACCTGGACTGGCGCAGAGCTCGCGTACGTGTGCGCGGTCGTCTCCCCCGTCCCGGCGGCACCGTCGCCGAAGTCCCAGGTGTAGGTGAGTGGGTCCCCGTCCAGGTCGTAGGAGTCGCTGGCGGAGAAGCTGACGGTGCGGGTGAGGGCGTCGGTCGTCGTCCTGGCCGCGGCGACCGGCGGCCGGTTCCCGGGTGCGTAGACAAGCCGCCGCACAGTGCCGGTGAGGATGTCGGCGTACGTCACGTCTCCGTTCGGGCCCGCCCGGAAGGCCACCGGCCCGCCGATCCCGGTCGCGAACCCATCGGTCTCGGGCGCCCTGGTGAGTCGTCCGGCCGTGTCGGTGGCCAGGGTCCACAGCTCCCCGCGCGCGTAGTCGCCGAAGAAGTAGGAGCCCCGGTACTGCGCCGGGTAGGACGTCCCGGTGTAGAGCACCCCCCAGGTGACAGCAGCGCCCGCGCCGGCATGCGCGTAGGTCGAGACAGGGAGTCGCGCCGATCCAGCCGCGTACAGAGCCTGGCAGGCACTGTCCGACGAGTACGTCGACACGTGCGTGGCACCCTCGTAGCACGGCCAGCCGGCGTTGTCCCCGGGCGCGAGCGTGTCGACCTCCTCCGTGGTGTTCCAGCCCACGTCGCCGAGGTGGATCATCCCGGACCGGGGGTCGACCGAGAACCGGAACGGGTTCCGGAAGCCGGAGGCGTAGACCATGCTGCGCCACGAGCCCGGGAAGGCGGAGGAGTAGTACGGGTTGGAGGAGACCCCCTGCCCGGTCTCCGTGATGTGCAGCAGCTTGCCGTAGGGCTGGTCGAGGTCCTGGGCGCGGAGGGCGAGGGGCTCCCCGCGGACCCCTGCGTTGTCTCCGATGCTGACGAACAGCGTGTTGTCCAGACCGACCTCCACCGTGTCGATGGCGTGGTAGTCACCCGACTGCGTCAGCTGCGGGTCGGTGGCACTTCCGTCCACGATCGTCCGGGTGCGCGTGAACGACGTCGGGTCACCGGGCGGGGATGCCTTCCACTCCTCGACCATGCCGAAGCCGCCCGACGCGGACCCCTTGGCGTAGGACACGAACACCCGACCGCTGGTGGCGTAGTCGTGCGCCGGCGCCAGCCCGAGCATGCCGTGGTCACCCACCGCACGCACCGACGGCACCCGAGCCAGCTGACGAGGAGCACCGCCGGGAGGCACGAACGTGACGGTGCCGTCCTTGCCGCTCGTGAGCAGGCCACCCTCCCCAACCCAGGCGAAGTTGGTCAGGTTGTACGCAGCCTGCCCTGTCGGGTAGTCGAGAAGCCTGAAGGAGGGCGGGACGGTGGGGGCCGGCGATGGCGTGTCCGCGGCGGTCGGCGGTGTCGTGCCGGTGACCATCAGCAGGGCGGCGAGCAGGAGCATGACCGCTGCCCTGGACATGCGTCGCACGACCCCTCCTCGATGCATCGGTGCCGAGCCGACGCAGACGCCTCGGCTCTGCGAGGACCTGAGCAGTTGTACCAAACAATCGAGTGCCGGGAAGGTCGGTACGCCGGAAGAGGGCCGGTCACCCCAGGGCCGGACTAGGACAGCTCCGCCCGTCTTCCAGAACAAGCACCACATGCCCACAAATGCGTACATCCTGGCCTCCGGGACCGCATGGCAGGATGCGGCCATGGCGGAGCGAGTCACCCCAGCGGCCACGCCGAGACGTGGCCGACCCGGGTACGACGGACCCACGGTGCTGCGCCGGGCCGTCGAGGTGTTCAACCGGCAGGGCTACGAGGCGACCAGCATGGGCGACCTCGCGCGAGAGCTCGGGCTGACCAAGTCGGCGATCTACCACCACGTCTCCGGCAAGGAGGCGCTGCTCGCGGCCGCGCTCGACGAAGCGCTGGACGCGCTCGAGGGCGCGATCGACGGCGCGGCCGGCGGTGCGGCGGGCGCGGCGGGCGAGGAACCGGGGACCGGCGCCTCGGACCGGTTGCGCACGGCCGTGCTGCGGTCGGTGGAGATCCTGGTCGGCCACCTGCCGGCCGTCACGCTGCTGCTGCGGGTGCGCGGGAACAGCGAGATCGAGCTCGCGGCCCTGCAGCGTCGACGGGTGATCGACGACAAGCTCGCCGGCCTCGTGCGGGCCGCTGTCGACGAGGGCTCGGTGCGAGCCGACATCGCTCCCGAGCTGATCAGCCGACTGGTCTTCGGGCTGGTGAACTCCCTGGTCGAGTGGTACCGGCCGGACGGTCCGGTGACCGCCGCGGACCTGTCGAGGTCGATCACCGACCTCGCCTTCGAGGGCCTGGCGCCGCGCTAGCTAGGGCGCCACCTCGGGTCCGAGGCCCGGGTTGGACCGGCCCGTCGAGCGGCTGCGCCCCCGGAACTCGGCGACCACCGTCCGGTCCGATGCCCGGCTGACGGTCACGTCGTACACCCCGGAGCGACCGCGCAGCGCCCGTTCACGCGCATCGGCGACCAACCGGTCACCGAGGCGCGCCGGCTCCAGAAAGGTCACGTCGAAGCCGGCGGCGACCGTCACGGTTCCGTGCGAGTTGCAGGCGACCGCGAAGGCGCTGTCGGCGAGCGCCGCGACCAGACCTCCGTGGCACAGGTCCCAGCCGTTGATCATGTCCTCGCGAACCGTCATCGACACCGTGGCCGCCCCGGGCGAGGTCGCGTCGATGGTCATGCCGAGCATCCGGCTGGCGGCGTCGCGCGCCCACATGGTGCGGGCGCTCACACGTGCGACCTCCTCGCTCATGCGTCGAAGTCCACGGTGACGTCCTCCGAGACGGGAAGGCTCTGGCAGGTGAGCACGAACCCACGCGCGACCTCGTCCGCACCGAGGGCGTAGTTGCGGCGCATGTCCACCTCGCCCGAGCTCAGGTGGGCGCGGCAGGTGCCGCACACGCCGCCCTTGCAGGCGAACGGCAGATCGGCGCGCGTCCGCTGCGCGGAGTCGAGGATGGACTGGTCCTGCGGCATCGCCGAGGTCGTGCTCCGGCCGTCGAGCACGACGGTGACGTTGCTCGTCGCTCCAGCGACGACGGCCTCCGGCCGGTGGATCTCGGGGGGCGGCTCGTCGACGTAGAAGAGCTCGAAGTGAACCCGTTCAGCCGGCACCGCGAGCTCGTCGAGGACCGCACGGGCGTCGGCGATCATCCCGAACGGACCACACAGCCACACGTGGTCGACCGCGTCGATGGGCACCAGGGCGGTGATCAGGCGACGAAGCCGCTCGGCCTCCAGGCGGCCGGAGAAGAGCTCCACGTCGCGCGGCTCGCGGGACAGCACGTGCACCAGGTCGAGCCGGGGGCCGTAGCGGTTCTTCAGGTCCGAGAGCTCCTCGGCGAACATCACCGACGCAGTCGTCCGGTTGCCGTAGAGCAGCGTCACCCGGGACTCGGCGTGCGTCAGGACCGTCGAGGCGATCGACAGCATCGGCGTGATCCCCGACCCGGCGGCGATGCACAGGTGTCGACCTCCGTCCGCCGAGGCCCGGAAGCTGCCCCGCGGTGGCTGCACCTCGACCTCGTCCCCGGGTCGGAGATCGTTGACCAGCCACTGCGAGAAGGTCCCTCCGGGAATGAGGCGTACGCCGACCCGCGGCCGCTGCCCCACCGGAGCGCAGATCGAGTAGTCGCGACGGTGGTCCTCACCGTCGATGATCCGACGCAGGGTCAGCGACTGACCCGCCTCGAAGTCGTAGGTCGCGCGCAGGTCGTCCGGCACCTCGAAGGTGACCGCGACGGCGTCCTCGCACAGCCTCTCGACCGAGGCGACGGTGAGGAGGTGGAACGCCGCCCGCTGGGCCCGGGTCTCCGGGGGGCTCGCGACCATCAGATCTCCTTCACGTGCTCGAACGGCTCCAGGCACGCGCGGCAGCGGTAGATCGCCTTGCACGCGGTCGGACCGAACTCCGAGGTCAGCTCCACGCTCGAGCTGCGGCAGCGGGGGCAGCTCACCGCACGAGGGCTCGCCACCAGCGAGATGGGAACCGGTCCGGTGGAGCCCGGTGCCGCGAGAGGTGGGGAGATCCCGTGCGCGGACAGCGCCGCCCGTCCCCGGGCGGTGATCCAGTCGCTCGACCAGGCGGGCGACAGGCTGACGCGCACCTCGGCCCCGAACCCCGCCTCGGCGAGGCGGTGCCGGAGATCGTCGCGCATCGTGGCCATCGCCGGACAACCGGAGTAGGTGGGCGTGATGGTCACCACGACCGTGTCGCCCTCCAGCGACACCTCACGCAGCACCCCGAGATCCTCCAGCGTGAGCATCGGCATCTCCGGATCGCGCACCGAGCCGGCGACCGCGCGAGCGCGGGTCTCGACGGCGTCGGTCAGGGTCGCGTGCTCGACCACGTCCTACCACCGACCCATCGGGTGGGCGCGCGCCACCGACTGCATCTCGGCGAGCAGGTGGGAGAGCTCCTCGGTGTGCCGCCCGTCGCGGCCCCTTCCGCCGGAGACCGGCCCCACCTGCGGCAGTACGGGACGCTCGACCTCGCTGGCGGAGAACACCTCGGCCAGCAGCGCCTCGACCTCCTCGGCGACGCTCGCAGGGTCCACGCCCACCCCGGCGTCCGCGACCGAGGACTCTGCTGCCGTCGCCACGAACAGCTCGTCGTAGCTCCGCCACACCAGGTCGACGGCATCGAGGAGGCGCTCGCGCGACACCGAGGTCCCCTGCGCCAGCGTGAGGAACCACCGGCCCGCGTAGTCGCGGTGGTAGGTCACCTCCTTGACACCCTTCGCCGCGACCGCGGCGAGGACGTGGTCACGCGACCGGGTCAGCCGGTGCAGCAGCGCGAGCCGCCAGGCGGAGAAGAGCAGGAGCCGCGCGATCGTCACCGCGAAGTCACCGTTGGCTGCCTCGACGAGGCGAACGTTGCGCAGCTGAGCATCGCTGCGGAAGAAGGCCAGCGCGTCCTCGGGCGGGACCGGAGATCCCTCGGGCACGACCGGCACCACGGCCGGGTCGGCCGCCGCGGCACGCGCGAGCAGCAGCCGAGCCTGGCCGAGGAGGTCGAGGGCGATGTTGGCCAGCGCGATGTCCTCCTCGAGGTCCGGTGCGTGGCTGCACCACTCGGAGAGCCGGTGGGAGAGGATCAGCGCGTCGTCGCCGAGCATCAGGCAGTACGCCGCGAGGTCGCCGTGGTCGACCCCCTCCGGCACCGTCGTGTCCACACCGGCGAGCGGGTCCTCGAAGTCCGTCCCGAAAGCCCACTGCGAGTCGTCCATGACGGTGTGGTGGTCCAGCAGTCCGTCGTAGGCCGAGTCGTGGAAGTGCTCGGCGGGTCCGGTCGGGTCAGGGGTCATCGCCATCACATGTGGGGCACGTCGTCGGGGATGTCGTAGAACGTCGGGTGGCGGTAGACCTTGTCGCCGCTCGGCTTGAACAGCGGGTCCTTCTCGTCGGGACTCGAGGCTGCGACGGCGTCGGACCGCACTGCCCAGATGCTCACGCCCTCGTTGCGCCGGGTGTAGACGTCGCGAGCGTGCCGAAGGGCCATCTCGTCGTCCGCGGCGTGCAGCGAGCCGACGTGGACATGGTTCAGGCCACGCTTTCCGCGCACGAAGATCTCGTAGAGCGGCCACTCGTCCCGGATCGCACTCATCGGGTGGCTCCCCCGTCGGAGCGGGCGGCGAACGCCATGGCGGCCTCACGGACCCAGGCGCCGTCGTCATGTGCCTTGCGGCGGTGGGCGATGCGCTGGGCGTTGCACGGACCGGCGCCTCTCACCACCGCGGCGAACTCCTCCCAGTCGGGCTGGCCGAAGTCGTGACCCTGCTTCTCCTCGTTCCAGGCGAGCCGGGGGTCGGGCAGACGCACCCCGAGCGCCTTCGCCTGCGGGACGGTCATGTCGACGAACTTCTGGCGGAGCTCGTCGTTGGTGTCGCGCTTGATCCCCCAGGCCATGGACTGCTCGGTGTTCGGGGACTCCGCGTCGGGAGGGCCGAACATCATCAGGGCGGGCCACCAGAACCGGTCCACCGACTCCTGCACCATCGCGCGCTGCTCATCGGTGCCGCGCATCATCGTGGCCAGCAGCTCGAAGCCCTGACGCTGGTGGAAGGACTCCTCCTTGCAGATCCGCACCATCGACCGGCCGTAGGGACCGTAGGACGTCCGGCACAGCGGCACCTGGTTGCAGATGGCGGCACCGTCCACCAGCCAGCCGATCGTGCCGACGTCGGCGTAGGAGAGCGTGGGGTAGTTGAAGATCGAGGAGTACTTCTGCTTGCCCGCCAGCAGCATCTCGGTCAGCTCACGGCGTGAGGTGCCGAGCGTCTCGCAGGCGGAGTAGAGGTAGAGCCCGTGACCGGCCTCGTCCTGGACCTTGGCGAGCAGGATCGCCTTCCGGCGCAGCGAGGGGGCGCGGGTGATCCAGTTGCCTTCCGGTTGCATGCCGATGATCTCGGAGTGGGCGTGCTGGGCGATCTGTCGCACCAGGGTGCGGCGGTACTTCTCCGGCATCCAGTCACGGGGCTCGATCCGGTCGTGCCGCCCGATGGTCTCCTCGAACTCGGCCATCAGCGCTGCGGTCATGGGGCTCCTCCGACATTTACAGACCGATCGGTCAGTATTAGTTTCGCACGGGTGCGGTGACCCCGCAACGAGCAGCTGGGCGACCTGGTTTGCCCCCGCAGGGCACCGGGTACTGGCCCGGAAGTAGACGGAGGTGCCCGCGCCCCGCGAGTGCCACGACCTGGGAGCACTCATGAAGTGGATCATCATCATCCTGATCGTCCTGGCCGCCCTCGTGGTGGCAGCGTTGGTCTGGACCGCGGCGAAGCGCAAGAAGGACGAAGCGGCGCGTGAGCGGGCGAGCGAGCTGCGCTCCGAGGCGGCGACGACAGCCGCCGCCCAGGAGGAGCAGGAGGCGCGTGCGCGCGAGGCGCGCGCCGAGGCCGAGCGCGCGAGAGCCGTGGCCGACAAGCTGGAGGTACGGGCGTCCGACGAACGCACCTCCTACGACATGACGCGTGCCCGGACCGAGGACTCGCTGCGCGAGGCCGACCGCCTGGACCCCGACGTCGACCACCACGCACCCGACTACCGACCCGGCACCGACGGCGTCACCCACGAGCCGGCCGCCGCCGGCGCCCCCCACGACCCCGTCACGGACGGCGTCCACGACGACTCCGTCGCCGGCACCCGCGAGCCGGCCAACCCGGTGCCTTCGGGTCCCGAGACGACTCCGCCCGAGACCGTGCGGCGCGAGACGGCGCAGGCCGAGACGGCGCGGGCCGACGGCGTTCCTCCTGACTCCGAGGGGCCACACACAGGCCGCCACCAGGCCTGAGCTGACCCCGGCGCCGGGAATCGGGCGATTCCCGGCGCCGACTCGTGCGCGAAAGACCACGAAATCTGACAACTTTCCACGCCGACGCTCGTTAACTGGTCTAGTGAAATGCGAAATCGACCCCTAGCCCGGTTGAGGAGCAGTGACCGAGGTGACCCAGGCGCGACCGTTCGGCGTACTGCTGCTGCTCATGGGGGTCCTTGGCTACCTGGCCGTCGCCTCCTCACCACCGCTGACGCACGCCGCCGGCATGTGGCCCGTCGGTCTCGCCTCAGGCCTCTTCCTCGTCGTCCAGCGTCGAAGGCTCCGCTGGGCCGTCGCGTCCGTCGCGGTGCTCGCGTTCGGCACCATCCACCTGGCCGGCTACTCCGGGCTGGTCGCCGCTGGATACGCGCTGGGCATCGTCCTGGAGGGCCTGGTCACCCGGCACCTGCTGTGGGTGCCTCACGGTGGTCGGCGGCGTCTCGACGACGACCGCGACCTGGGCCACTACACCCTGGCGGGGCTCGCGGGCGCCGCCACGGGGGCGGTGCTCTTCGCCACGACGGCGTGGACCAACGACTACGGCACGCCGTGGATGATCCTGCTCGCGGTCTTCGCCAGCCACCTTGCATCGCAGCTGATCCTGCTCGCCTTCTTCCTGGAGAGCTCCCACCATCGCGGTGTCGGCAGCTCGACCGAACGCGTCGTCAGATGGACGCTGACCGTGACCGTCACCCTGCTGGCGTTCGTCCCGATCCACCTGCCCGCGCTCACGTTCTTCGTCCTGCCACTGCTGGGCTGGACCGCGCTGCGGGCCCCGATGCGGGAGGCGCTGTGGCTGCTGGTGACCGTCGGCGTGGTGGCGAACACCCTGGTGGCACTGCGCGGCGGACCGTTCCTGGCGCTGGAGGTGGTGCGCAGCCGCCCGCCCGAGCTCGCGGTGATCCCCCAGCAGATGTTCCTGCTCGGCTGCGCCATGGTCTGCCTGCCGTTCGCGATGGCCGTACGCCGCCAGCGGCACAGCGCCATCCAGGCGGCCAACGAGCGGGAGCGGTTGCGGCGCATCGTGCGGGGCGCTGCCGCCATGGCCATCATCGAGACCGACGACCAGGGCAGGATCACGCTGTTCAATCCTGGGGCCGAGGCCATGCTCGGCTACACCGAGGCCGAGGTGGTGGGGCGACGTCCCGAGGTGTTCTGCGCGGGCCTGGCGGTCACGCGCGCCGACAACGAACCGCGCGACTGGACGTGCGTCCGCAAGGACGGCGAGGTGCGGACGATGTCGATGTCGGTGGGGCCCATCAACGATCACCAAGGACACGTCGTCGCCTACCTGATCACGGCCGAGGACATCACCGAGCGGGTGCGGACCAACCAAGCCCTCGAGACCGCGCTGGGCGCTGAGCGTCGGGCGGTGGCCCACCTCACCGAGATCGACCGCACCAAGGATGCCTTCGTCTCCAGCGTGAGCCACGAGCTTCGCACCCCCATCACGAACATCGTCGGCTACCTCGAGCTCCTCCGGGAGGGCGCGTACGGCGTCCCCACCGATCCCCAGGAGGAGGCGCTCGGCAGGATCTCCTCCAACAGCTACCGCCTGCTCGAGCTGATCGACGACCTGCTGACCCTCTCCAGCGTCGAGTCGCTCGAGGTCGAGCTGGTCCAGGAGCCGGTCGACCTGCGCGACGTGATCCGACGCTCCGGGGCCAGGGTCCAGCCCGACCTGACCCAGCGGAGCCTGCACCTCGACGTGGAGCTGCCGAGCGAGCCGGTCGTCGTGCTCGGTGACGAGGCGCACCTCGAGCGGATGGTCTCCAACCTGACCACCAACGCCGTCAAGTTCACCCCCGACGGGGGCACCATCGTGCTGCGGGTTCGCTCCGGGGACGACCGGTGCTCCATCGAGGTGCAGGACACCGGGGTAGGCATCCCCCCCGAGGAGCAGGCACTGCTGTTCAACCGGTTCTTCCGCTCGACCTACGCCCAGACCGAGGCCGTCAAGGGCAGCGGACTCGGACTCTCCATCGCCCGCAGCATCGCCCAGCGCCACGGAGCCCGGATCAGTGCCCGGTCCACTCCCGGGCACGGCTCGCTGTTCACCGTGACGTTCACCGACCCGCGGCGACGCCTGGTTCCCACCCCGCGATCAGGATCCTGAGGCCCTGTCCGAGCCCTCCTGAAATCACCCGTTTGGGTCCGTAATGACTCGGTCTTGCCCTACCGTCGACTGGACAGGCTGCGGAGCACCCGCCCTGGAACGACCACCGGGTTCCCACGAGAAGGACCACTCTTGCGAGGCACGCGACCCAACGCCATGCTGGCAGCGGTACTGGCGACGTCTGCGCTCCTCCTTGCCGTGCACTCCCTGCGCACGACCCCGGACCCGGAGCTCGTGGCGAGAGCCTGGCCCGCCACGGCCCTGACGACCATCCTGCTGATCCTCGCGCCGCCCAGGCACGCGCGCGCGCTGGCCGGTTTCGTCGCCGTGCTGTTCGGGGCCGCCTGCCTGATCGCCGGGCGCGACCTGATCTTCTCCTTCGGGTTCGGGGTGGCCAACGCGGTCGAGGCGCTGCTCGTGGTGCGCTGGCTCACGCTGTACTCCCCGGAGCGACCACAGCTGCGCTCGTGGGTGGACTACCGACGGTGGCTGACGAGCATCACCGTGGCGAGCAGCGCGGCCGGGACCATCACGGCCATGACGATCGGGCTCGGTGGCGGTGACGAGCTGTGGCGCCCGATGCTGTGGATCACCGTGACCCATCTCGGCGCCCAGACCGTGGCGCTGCCGCTCTTCATGCGCCACCCCGCCTACCAGGTCAAGATCCGCGCCATCGAGATCGTCAGCCACCTCGCACTGCTGGCCCTGGGAGCGTTCGCGTGCCTGAGCGCCAGCAGGTCCGAACCGGTGGCGTTCCTGCTGCTTCCACTGCTGATCTGGGCCGCAGCGCGCTTCTCCGCGCGGTGGGCTCACATCGAGATGCTCGCCCTGGCCATCGGCATGGCTCTGCTCACCGCCATCGGTCGTGCTCCCTTCGGTGACGTGACCGCCCAGTCGTCGGTGCTGTCCATCGCGGCGAGCTCGCAGGCCTTCGTCGCCGTGAGTGCCGTCACGGTCGCCGCCTTCTCCGTGGCCGTGGCGCACCTACGGGACTCGTTGCGCAAGATCCGCGAGAACGAGCTCCAGCTCGGGCAGCTGCTGGACTCGGCCAGCGGGACGGCGTTCATCGCGACCGACCTCGACGGCCTGATCACCTGGTTCAGCCCGGGCGCCGAGCAGCTCCTCGGGTACTCCGGCGAGGACGTCGTCGGTCGGATCACCCCCGTGCCGTTCCACGAGGTCACCGAGCTGGCGGCACGCGCCCGTGACCTCGGGACCTCCCCCGGCTACGAGGCCGTGACCCACGGCGTCGGTCAGGGCAGCGAGCAGGAGACCCGCGACTGGACCTACGTACGACGCGACGGAAGCCGGCTCACGGTCTCGCTCAGCGTGACCGCCGTACGCGATCCCGACGGGCGACCACTGAGCTATCTCAGCGTGGTCCGCGACGTGACCGACCGGCGGGCTGCCGAGCAGGCTCTCGTCTTCGCGCTCGACAAGGAGCGCGAGACCAACCACCAGATGCTCGAGCTCGACCGCGTCAAGAGCGAGTTCGTCGCGGCCGTCAGTCACGAGCTGCGTACGCCGCTGACCAGCATCGTGGGCTACACCGAGCTCCTGGCCGAGGACCTCCCCGGAAACCTCACCGCCGAGCAGCAGCAGCTCGTGGAACGGATCGACCGCAACGGCGAGCGCCTGCTGCATCTCGTGGAGGACCTGCTCACGCTGGCGCGCGTGGAGGAGGGCAGCCTGGCCCTGGACCGCATCGAGACCGACCTGCGCGCGGCCGTCCGCGTGGCCACCGACGAGGTCTCGCACGCGGCGCACAAGGGGCGCGTGGCGCTCCGGGTGGCGCTCCCACCCGAGCCGGTGCTGCTCGAGGGCGATCCGGCCTATCTCGAGAGACTGACGCTCAACCTGGTCGGCAACGCGGTGAAGTTCACGGAGGCCGGCGGCGTGGTGAACGTGACGCTGAGCTCGAGCGGCGGCGTCGCGAGGCTGACGGTCCGGGACACCGGCATGGGCATCCCGCTGGAGGAGCAGCCCAACATGTTCCAGCGGTTCTTCCGATCCTCGCTCGCCACCGAGGCCGCGATCCAGGGGACCGGCCTGGGGCTGCACATCGTCCGGTCCATCGCCGAGGCGCACCACGGCCAGATCGACTTCGAGTCGGCCCCCGGTGTCGGCACGACGTTCGTGTTCTCGGTGCCCACGACCGTGTGCCAGGGAGTCCTCAACGACCCGGGACCGAGCAGCCGGGACCGGCTGGGGTCCGAGGTCCGGCAGGTCGGTCAGCGATAGCGCGGGGGTCCGGCCTCCCGGCGGTCAGCTGACGAGCTTGCGCACCACCGCGAAGAGGGCCACCACCCCGACGACACCGCCCGCGACCTTGAGGATGTTGTCCTGCCGCGGCGCACCACTGGGGTCGACGAAGTAGGCCTTCACGGAGGCGATCTCACGCCGCACGATCGTCTTGGGGCTGGCACGGTAGACGAGCTCGTCGATCGTGGCGCCAAGGCGCTCGCGAGTCTGCTCGATCTCGTTCTCGAGGGACGACACCTGGTCGGACACAGTCCTTGGCTCCTTCAGCGGGGTGATCAGGCAGGAAGGTTACCAATGCCCGGGATGGCCGCCGGATCGAACCCGACGGCCAGCTCGAGAGGTGGCGGCGCACCAGCTCGGAGACGGGGACCGCAGGTCCCTGCCCCCACGGGAGGCTCGTCGCTGTCCGGCGCGCACGAAGGTCGCGACGAGCCCTGCCGACGGCGCGGTACGGTCGTGGAGTTCTCGGCGCGCTCCGCAGGGCCGGCGCCGGACCACCGACAGCGACGGCCCCCGTCGCCAGCGAGGTCAGGGCGTCCAGGCGGCTGTCGGGAACGTGCAGGCCATCTGAGGTGTTGCGGACACATCGCACGTAGGTCACCCGACGAAGAGGAGCGCGCCCCGTGAGCGAGACCGACCAGACCCCCGACGAGACTCCCGACGAGACTCCCGACGAGACTCCTGGCCCGAACGGCCGCCTCTCCCCCGGCGACGTCGCACCCGACTTCACCCTGCCGACCGACTCCGGCGAGTTCGTGAGCCTCTCCGACCTGCGCGGTCGCAGGGTCATCGTGTACTTCTACCCCAACGCGATGACGCCGGGCTGCACGACCGAGGCCTGCGACTTCTCCGACTCCCTGGAGTCGCTGCAGGGAGCCGGCTACACGGTCGTCGGGATCTCTCCCGACTCCCCCACCAAGCTGGCGAAGTTCCGCGAGCGCGACTCGCTCTCGATCACGCTGGCCGCGGACGAGGACAGGTCGGTGATGAACGCCTACGCAGCCTTCGGCGAGAAGTCGCTCTACGGCAAGGTGGTGCAGGGCGTGATCCGCTCGACGTTCGTGGTCGACGAGGACGGCCGGATCGCGTTGGCGCAGTACAACGTCAAGGCCAAGGGCCACGTCGCCAAGCTCCGTCGCGACCTCGGTCTCAGCACCGACTGAGCCACTTCCTAGACTCAGCGTGCAACAGGCCGAAGTGGTGGAATTGGCAGACACGCAGGTTTTAGGTACCTGTGCCTTCGGGCGTGGGGGTTCAAGTCCCCCCTTCGGCACCGGAGCACCTGTTCGCGGTCAGGGTCCGCCGAGGAGGTCCACCACCACCGGGGCGATCGCACGCAGCGAGCGGCCCCGGTGGGAGATCAGGTCCTTCGCCTCGGGCGTCAGCTCTGCTGAGGTCAGGGCTCCCTCCTGCTCGTCGGGGACGAAGAGGACGTCGTACCCGAAGCCACCCTGGCCCCGCAGGTCGCGGATCACGCGGCCCGGCATCTCGGCCGCGGTCACCTTCTGCGCGCCGTCGGGGTGAGCGAACGCAACGGCGCAGCGGAACTGGGCGCCCCGGCGCCGGTCGGGCACGTCGGCGAGCTGCTCGAGCAGCAGAGCGTTGTTGCGGTCGTCGTCCTTCGGCCGGCCCGACCACCGGGCGGAGAGCACTCCCGGCATGCCGTTGAGAGCATCCACGCAGAGGCCGCTGTCATCAGCGAGCGAGGGCAGCCCGGTCGCCCGCAGAGCGGCATGCGCCTTGAGCAGGGCGTTGCCCTCGAAGCTCGGCTGGTCCTCCACCGGCTCGTCGTACGACGCGACGTCGTCGAGCCCGAGCACCTCGATCCCCGGACCCCCCATCGAGGTGAGCACCTCGTCGAGGATCCGGCGCATCTCCGCGATCTTCTTGGCGTTGCGGGATGCGAGGAGGACCTGTCTGGCCGGGGCAGGCTCACCCACCGTCGAGGGCCGACTGCTGCGCACGGGTCAGGTCGGCACAGCCCTTCTCGGCGAGGCCGAGCAGGGCGTCGAGCTCGGCGCGATCGAACGCAGCACCCTCTGCGGTTCCCTGGACCTCGACGAACTTCCCCGCGCCTGTCATCACGACGTTCATGTCGGTCTCGGCGCGCACGTCCTCCTCGTAGGGCAGGTCCAGCCGCGGGACTCCGTCGATGATCCCCACCGAGATCGCGGCCACCGACCCGGTCAGCGGGTCGCCCTTGAGCGCCCCCTCGCCCCGCAGGTGGGCGACGGCGTCGGCCAGGGCGACGTAGGCGCCCGTGATGGCGGCCGTGCGGGTGCCGCCGTCGGCCTGGAGCACGTCGCAGTCGAGCACGATGGTGTTCTCGCCCAGCGCCTTGTAGTCGATCACCGCGCGCAACGACCGCCCGACCAGACGGGAGATCTCGTGCGTCCGACCGCCGATGCGGCCCTTCACCGACTCCCGGTCCGAGCGGGTGTTGGTGGCCGAGGGCAGCATGGCGTACTCAGCGGTGACCCAGCCCAGGCCGGAGTCCTTGCGCCAGCGCGGCACGCCGACCGACGCCGAGGCCGCGCACAGCACCCTGGTGCGACCGAACTCGACCAGCACCGAGCCGGCCGGGTGGTCCTGCCAGTGGCGGGTGATCCTGACCGGGCGGAGCTCGTCGTCGGCGCGGCCGTCGGCACGTAGGGAAGTCATGGCCGCGACCCTACCGACGTCCTCCGACGTCCGGTCAGGGGCTACTTGACCTCGGCCCGCAGGATCCGCCACAGCCCCAGTGCCAGGGGGACGACGAACCAGATGAGGCCCGAGACCAGCAGGTGCGACCAGTCGTCACCGTGCATCTCCCCCGCGACCATGGGGGCCTGCGCCGAGCTGAAGTCGATCCACGGCTGCAGGTCGGCGAACCACCCGACGAAGGTCGCGGCGACGGCGAAGATTCCCGGCAGGACCATGGCGTAGGCGAAGTAGAGGACGATCGCGGCCGGGGTGTTCAGGAGCAGCGCCGCGAAGGCGAACCCGGTGAGCATCGCGATGGCCTGCGACGCGAGGAAGCCGAGGAATGCGAGGAAGCCGAAATGCCAGTCCGGCGAGCCCTGCAGCACGGCGTAGAGCAGGTTCGCGACGAGCGCGGCGACGGTGGCGATCAGGGCCACCGAGCCGGCCAGCAGGAGACCGGCCACCATCTTGGCCGCGACGACCCTGCCCCGGTGCGGCTCCAGGGTGAACGTGACCATGGCCGTGCGCTGGCCCCACTCGCTGGTGACCAGCAGGACTCCGAGCACCGGCAGCAGGAACGACGAGGAGTAGACCGTGGTCGCCACGAAGTCGCCCAGCGAGATGGGTTGGTCCTGCACGACCACGACGACCAGGACGAGCACGACCGCGATCGTGACCAGGGCCGTCGTGATGCCGAGCAGCCAGAGTCCCGCCCGCGTGTCATAGCTCTTGCGCAGCTCGACTCGGGTCAGCGTGCCGAACGGGATCCGCGCGGTGCCGGAGACGTCCAGGACGCCGGCGGCGGAGGCGGAAGCGGCGCTCATGCGTTCACTCCTCGGGTGCTCAGGTCGTCCCGGGCGTCCTCGGAGGTGAGCTGGAGGAACATCTCCTCGAGCCCGGCGCCCTCCGCACGTTTGAGCTCGGCGAGGACGACACCACCGGCGGCAGCGGCTCGCCCGATCTCGATCGGCTCCGCCTCGGCCCGGAAGCCACCGTCACCCGAGGCCGTCGCCGTGATGCCGGCGGAGCGCAGGACGTGCTCGAGCGCTGCCGGGTCCTCGGGTCGCACGTAGGTGCCACGCGTGTTCAGCAGCTCGTCCTTGGTGCCCCGGGCCACGATCTTGCCGCGACCGATGAGCACCATCTCGTCGGCGATCATCTCGACCTCGTGCAGCAGGTGGGAGGAGAGCAGCACCGTGCCCCCGCGGCTGGCGAAGTTGCGGAGGAGTCCACGCATCCAGTGGATGCCGGCCGGGTCGAGCCCGTTCACGGGCTCGTCGAGGATCAGGACCGACGGGTCGCCCATCAGGGCGTTGGCGATGCCGAGTCGCTGACGCATCCCGAGCGAGTAGTTGCGCACCCGGCGCTTCGCCTCCACGCCCGAGAGGCCGACCAGCTCGAGCATCTGCTCCACCCGCTCGCGACCCATGCCCATCGTGTCGGCACTGAGTCGCAGCACCTCGCGACCGGTGCGACCGCCGTGCTGCGCCGAGGCGTCGAGGAGCACCCCGACGTGGCGGGAGGGGTTGGGGATGTCGGCGTACCGGTGACCTCCGATGAGGGCGACTCCGCCGTTCTGCGGGGTCAGCCCGACCATCACGCGCATGCTGGTGGACTTGCCGGCCCCGTTGGGTCCGAGGAACCCGGTCACCTTGCCGGACTGCGCGACGAAGGAGATGTCGTCGACCGCGGTGAACGAGCCATAACGCTTGGTCACGTGCTCGAGCGTGATCATGGGTCCATCATGGACGAACCAGCGTCGCGGGCCAGCACACGACTCAGCTGGTGCTGCGCCTGGATCCAGCCCTGGTCGGCCCGGAGCGCGTCCTCGTGGGCGGCCGCCAGGGCCTCGAGCCGGTCGAGCCGTGCCCGGCCCTGCCGCGCCAGGTGCACCGTCACCCGGCGTCGGTCGGCGGTGGGCTGACGGCGGTAGACCAGGCTCGCGTCGGCGAGGCCGTCCATCAGCCGGGTCAGGCTCGCAGGCGCGATCTGCAGCGCCTCGGCGAGACCTCCCATCGTGTGGTTCTCCCCGTCGGCCAGGGCACGCAGGACGCGCCACTGGTCCACCGTGGCCCCGTCCTCGGCGAGCGCCGCGGAGAGGCCACGGGTCGCCTGCCGCTGCAGCACGGTGAGCAGGTCGACCAGGGAAGGCGTCGCTCCGACGCGCTGATCAGCCATCCCATCCTCCTCCGGCGCGGGTTCGCTGGAGCATACTCGTGCCGATGCACATCGAGGCCAGACTGACCGACCCGCTGGAGGCGGAGCTCGCGTCCCGCACCGCGGGACGGCTTCGCGTCGGCCTGGTGGTCCCCCAGTCCGGCGCGCTGGGGATGGTCGGACCCTCCGCGGTGGACGCAGCACTGCTCGCCGCCCACGAGGTCAACGTCGCCGGTGGGGTCCTCGGCGCCTACGTCGACCTGGTGCTCGTGGACGGCGGCCGCCCACCCGCCGAGGTGGCTGCCGAGGTCGGCCGGCTCAGCGACGCCGGAGTGCTCGACGCCCTCGTCGGGTTCCACACCAGCGACGTCCACCGAGCGGTGGAGGCCACGGTCGCGGGGCGGACGCCGTACGTCTTCACGCCGCCGCACGAAGGGGGTCCGCGCCGACGAGGGGTGGTCTGCCTCGGCGCCGACCCGGCCCGCCAGCTCCACGGGGCGATCGAGTGGCTGACCACCCACCACGACCTGCGCCGCTGGGCGCTGATCGGCAACGACTACATCTGGCCCGTGGCGGTGCACCGCAGCGCCGATCGGCTGATCAGCCGCGCCGGTGCCCGCGTCGTCATGGAGCAGCGGGTGCCCCTCGGCGGCCTCGACACCGTTCTGGACCGGTTGCTCGAGGATCTCCGACGCTCCGGCGCCGACGCGGTGCTGCTGAGCCTGGTCGGGCGCGACCTCGCCGACTTCAACCGGGCGCTGCGCCGGTCCGGCCTCGACCTGCGGCTGGTCCGCCTCTCCGGCGCCCTGGAGGAGAACGGGCTGCTCGCCTCCGAGGGGGACCGCACCGGGATGCTGTACGCCGCGATGTCGTCGTTCACCTCGCTGACCGACGACGCTCATCTCGACCTCGCCCAGCGGCACGCAGCCCTGCTGGGTCCTCAGGCGCCGGTCCTGGACTGCTACGCCGAGGGCGTCTACGACGGGCTCCATCTCGTCCTGGCACTGGCACGACGCGGTGCCCTTCGGCCGGACGCGATGGCAGCCGCGGCGCGCCGGCTCCTCGAGGAGTCCCGCGCGCAGCGGGTGCACCTGGCGCGCGCCGACGGGTTCGACTTCGCCGTGGTGTCCAGCGCGGGTTGATACTTTCATCTGGAAGTATTTGGCCCTACTATCTCGCTGGGCCGGCACCGACCGGCCGCACAGGCACCGGAGCGAGGCGCCGGAGAAGCGAGGATCCCCATGAGCCAGTCCCCGTCGACGGAGAACATCGAGAGCTACGGCTACAAGCAGGAGCTGCACCGGTCGCTGAGCTTCGGCGACCTGCTGGTCTACGGCCTGGTGTTCATGGTGCCCATCGCGCCGTTCGGCATCTTCGGCGGCGTGTTCCAGGGCTCGGGGGGCATGGTCGCGCTGACGTACGCGATCGGCATGGTCGCGATGATGTTCACCGCCCTCTCCTACTCCCAGATGTCCCGGGCGTTCCCGATGGCGGGCTCGGTGTACACCTACGCGGGACGCGGCATCGCCGCACCGGTCGGGTTCCTGTCCGGCTGGATGATCCTGCTCGACTACGTCCTCGTGCCCGGCCTGCTCTACCTGATCGCCAGCATCGCGATGAACTCGCTGGTCTCCTCGATCCCGGTCTGGGTGTGGCTGGTCGGGTTCGTGGTGCTGAACACGGTCGTGAACTACATGGGCATCGAGATGACCGCGAAGGTCAACAAGGTGATGCTGATCGGTGAGCTGATCGTGCTCGCCATCTTCATCGTCATCGGGCTGGTGGCGCTGATGCAGGGCAAGGGTCGTGGGTTCGACCTCACCCCCCTCTACAACGCGGACACGTTCTCGCTGCCGCTCGTGCTCGGCGCGGTCTCGATCGCCGTGCTCAGCTTCCTGGGCTTCGACGGCATCTCGATGCTCGCCGAGGAGAACAAGGACTCCACCCGGGCCCTGGGTCGCTCCATGGTCGCGGCGCTGCTGCTCGCCGGGGTCCTGTTCATCGTGCAGACCTGGATCGCCGCCCTGCTGGTGCCCGATCCCGGCACGCTGATCGCGCAGGGCGACGCGGCCGGCACGGCCTTCTACGACTCGGCGGCCGTTGCCGGCGGGGCGTGGCTCTCGACTCTCACTGCCCTGGCCACGGCGATCGCGTGGGGATTCGCGAACTCCCTGGTGGCTCAGGCCGCCACGTCACGGCTGCTCTTCGCGATGGCTCGTGACAAGCAGCTGCCCGCCTTCCTCGCCAAGGTGCACGCGAAGAAGGGTGTGCCGGTCAACGCCACCTTGCTGGTCGCGGTGATCTCGCTGCTGCTGGGGCTCTACATGGCCTCGCGCGACGACGGGATCACCCTGCTGAGCACGCTGGTCAACTTCGGCGCCCTGACCGCGTTCCTGGTGCTGCACGTCTCGGTGGTCGTGCACTACGTGGTGCGCAACGGCAGCCGCGACTGGTGGCGCCACCTCGTCGCGCCCTCGGTGGGCTTCGTGATCCTGGCCTTCGTCGTGGTGAACGCGAACGTCGCCGCCCAGGAGCTCGGCTTCGTCTGGCTGGGGATCGGTGCGGTCATCCTGGTCGCCTTCATGGTCACCGGACGGCGTCCGCAGCTGCCCCTGACCCAGAACGCCGAGCAGCGATGAGCGGGCCGGACGTCCGGTCCCTGCACCCCACACCGGAGCAGTACGCCTACGCCTTCGGGGGGCGCGCCCCGCTGCTCACCGTCGCACCGGGAACGATCGTGGAGCTCAGCACCGAGGACTGCTTCGCGGGCAACGTCCGTGGGACCGGCGACCTGCCGAGCCAGGTGTGCACGTTCCCGTTCCTGAACCCGGTGACGGGCCCGATCGCCGTCGAGGGGGCCGAGCCCGGCGACACCCTCGTCGTGCACTTCGCCGCGATCGAACCGGCACGCGACTGGGCGGTCTCGACCACCTTCCCGCACTTCGGTGCGCTCACCACCACGCACAGCACCGCGATGCTGCACCCTGCCCTGGAGGAACGGGTCTGGGTCTACGACCTCGACGTCGCGGCCGGCACCTGTCGCTTCGAGGCGCGCAACAGCGACTACGCGGTGGAGCTCCCCCTCGACCCGATGCACGGCACGGTCGGCGTCGCCCCGGCGGCGAACGAGGTCATCATGAGCATCACCCCGGCCGCTCACGGGGGGAACATGGACACCCCGGAGCTGCGGGCCGGGACCACGGCGTACTTCGGGGTGAACGTCGACGGCGGGATGCTCTCGATCGGCGACGGACATGCGCGGCAGGGCGAGGGCGAGGTCTGCGGCACCGCCGTGGAGGCCGCGATGCGGACCGTGGTGGTCGTCGACCTCGTCAAGGGCGGGGCCCCGGCGTCCCCGCGGCTGGAGAACGACGAGTATCTGCTGACGACCGGCTCGGCCCGACCTCTGGAGGACGCGTTCCGGATGAGCCAGCACGACCTCGTCGGATGGACCGGGTCACTGCTCGGGCTCGACGACCTCGATGCGCTGCAGCTGGTCAGCCAGGCAGGGCTGGCGCCGGCGGGCAACGTGGTGGACACCAACTACACGATGGTCGCGAAGCTGCCGAAGCAGGTGCTGACCGGCGCGGTCGCCTACGACGGCGTCCATGACCGACTGCGCTCGGTGGGCGCGGACTACCTGCGCAGCCGGTGAGCGCTCAGACGTCGTAGACGGCGCCGGAGGCCGCGAGCCCCACCGGTCCGTCGAAGGTCCCACCAGCCTCGGCCAGCACCTTCTCCGGGTCGTGCCACGGCGGGATGTGGGTGAGCAGCAGCCGCTTCGACTCCGCAGCCGTGGCGGTCCGTCCCGCCTCGGCCCCGGTGAGGTGGAGATCTGGCGGGTTGGCGGCACCCTCCAGGAACGACGCCTCGCACAGGAACAGGTCGGCCGCCCGGGCGGTGTCCTCGAGGCCCTGGCAGACGCCGCTGTCCCCGGAGTAGGCCAGGGTGCGACCACCCGCCTCGACGCGCAGCGCGTACGCCGTCACCGGATGCACCACCCGACGGACGGTGACGGTGAACGGGCCGAAGCTCACCGGCTCGTCGGGATAGGGGATGAACTCGAACTCCTCGTTCATTCCGGGGTCCTCGTCGAGGTCGTAGGCCTTGGCCAGCCGGCGCGCCGAGTCGGCCGGGCCCCACACCGGGATCCGCGGGAGCGCACCATCGGGGTGGTACTTGCGCATCACGTAGTAGCCGCACAGGTCGAGGCAGTGGTCCGCGTGCAGGTGCGAGAGGAAGACCGCGTCGATGGTGCTGGCGTCGGCGTGCTTCTGCAGCGTCCCGAGGGCGCCGTTGCCCAGGTCGAGCAGCACCCTCCAGGTGCGGCCCTGGTGCTCGGCCTCGAGCAGGTAGCAGCTGGCGGGTGACTGAGGTCCGGGGTAGGAGCCCGAGCAGCCGATGACCTTGAGTCTCATGCGCGGTCCCGAGTGCGTCGTAGGTGGGTGCGGTGTGGTGATCATCCTGCCCCTACGACCCAGGCGCCACCCGCGAACTGGGTCACGCCGTCGAGCTCCGGTCCCAGGAACCGTCGGCCCGTCGAGGCGAACTCCTCGGGCTGGCCCGTTGTCAGGAACCGGTGGAGCGGCGGCTCGGCCGGCTCGCCGTGGGGGTCGCGCTCGATGCCGTGCAGCACGAGCATCCGGTAGACGTCCTTGGCGCACTCCTCGGCGCTGCTCACCAGCGTGACTTCGTCACCCACGACCATCGAGATGACCCCGGTCAGGAGGGGATAGTGGGTGCATCCGAGGATCAGGGTGTCGATCCCGGCCTCGACCAGCGGGTCGAGGTACTCGTGCGCGGCCGCCAGCAGGTCCGGCCCCCCGGTGACTCCTCGCTCCACGAACTCCACGAAGCGCGGGCAGGCGCGCGTGGACAGGTCGACGTGGGGCGCGGCGGCGAACGCGTCGTCGTAGGCCAGCGACTCGGCCGTGGCGCGCGTGCAGATCACCCCGATCCGGCCGCTGCGCGTGGCGGCGACGGCTCTGCGGGTGGCCGGGAGGATCACCTCGACCACCGGCACGTCGTAGCGCTCCCGTGCGTCTCGCAGCATGGCCGCGCTCGCCGAGTTGCAGGCGATCACCAGAGCCTTTACCCCCTGCTCGACGAGGTGGTCCAGGCACTCGAGGGCGTACTCGCGCACCTCCGCGATGGGCTTGGGGCCGTACGGCTGTCGTGCGGTGTCGCCGAGGTAGACCACCGCCTCGTGAGGCAGCTGGTCCATGACTGACCGGGCGACGGTGAGCCCACCGAAGCCCGAGTCGAAGATCCCGATAGGCGCGTCGTGCACAGAGAGCAGGCTAGACGCCCACCACCCGATCAGCAGCGAATAGCGACTCAGGTCACGTGTCGGGGCTGCCCACGGAGCAGCCACCACAGTCCCAGCAGGGGCAGCACCATCGGGACGTAGCCGTAGCCGGCGCCGAAGTCGGACCACACGGTCGCGTCGGGATAGTCCTGCGGCAACAACAGGCTGGTGACCCCCACCGCCAGCACGCCGACCAGCTCGGTGCCGACGGTCCACAGGGCCAGGGCGCGACGTCCGGTGGCGAGCGCGAAGGTCGCCACGACGTAGACGACGGCTGCCACGGCGCTCAACGCGTAGGGCAGCGGCGCCTCCGAGGCCTGGGTGGCCAGCTGCAGGGTCGACCGGCCGGTGGCCGCGAACGCGAAGACGCCGTAGACGAACACGAGGACGCGCCCGAGACCGCGCCCGAGACCGGTCCGGCGCGGCTCAGGCACCGGCGGCCCAGATGTCTGCGAGGCGCACGAACATGAACGGCACCAGGAGGACCGCCACCAGCAGCACCCCGGTGCCGCCGCGCGTGCGCTCACCCGAGGACCAGACCACACCAGCGGGGATCAGCAGCAGCGTGCCGACGAGGTAGCCGACGTACTCCGCGACCGCGACGTCGCGCGGGGAGCCGGCCACGTCGACGATGCCGAGCACCATGTGGGCGACCAGGCCCACCTCGACGAGGGCCAGGAGGTTCAGCAGCGGGCGGCCCGGGGTGCGGTCGCGGACGAGGAGCACCACGAGCCACAGCGCACTGATCAGGCACAGCGCTGCCAGCGCCAGCTGGAGGGGGATCATCGGTGCTCCTTCAGGCCCAGAGCTGGCCCTCGAGGCGCTCCTCGGCCTCGTCGACCGTGCCCTCGTAGGCGCCCGTGGACAGATACTTCCAACCACCGTCGCAGACCACGAAGGCGATGTCGGCGCGCTCGCCGGCCCGCACCGCCTTGGCGGCCTGGCCCAGCGCGGCGTGCAGGATCGCTCCGGTGGAGACGCCCGCGAAGATGCCCTCGGCCTCGAGCAGCTCCCGGACCCGGCGTACGGCGTCTCGGGGGCCCACCGAGAACCGGGAGTCGATCAGCGACTCGTCGTACAGCTCGGGCACGAAGCCCTCGTCCATGTTGCGCAGGCCGTAGACGAGCTCGCCGTAGCGCGGCTCGGCAGCGACGATCCTCACCTCGGGCTTGTGCACCCGGAAGAACCGGCTCACCCCCATCAGGGTCCCAGTCGTTCCGAGTCCTGCGACGAAGTGCGTGATCTCGGGCAGGTCGGCGAGGAGCTCGGGTCCGGTGCCCTCCTCGTGGGAGGTGGCGTTGGCGTGGTTCCCGTACTGGTAGAGCATCACCCAGTCGGGGTGCTCCTCCGCGATGATCTTCGCCTTGCGGACCGCCTCGTTCGAGCCGCCGGCCGCGGGCGAGGCGACGATCTCCGCGCCCCACATCCGCAGCAGCTGACGGCGCTCCTCGGAGGTGTTCTCCGGCATCACGCAGACCAGCCGATAGCCCTTGAGCTTGGCTGCCATCGCCAGTGAGATGCCGGTGTTGCCGCTGGTGGGCTCCAGGATCGTGCACCCGGGACGCAGGGTCCCGTCCTTCTCCGCCTGCTCGATCATCCGCAACGCCGGACGGTCCTTGATGGAACCGGTCGGGTTGCGGTCCTCCAACTTGGCCCACAACCGCACGTCGGCGGACGGGGACAGCCTCGGCAGCCCGATCAACGGGGTGCCGCCGACCGAGTCGAGGAGGTTGTCGTACCGAGTCATCCGGGCAGGGTCCTCGGAGTCAGGACGCGCCGCCCGCGACCGCGGGCAGGACGACGACCTGGTCGCCGTCGGAGAGCTCGGTGCCGAGGCCGCCGGTGAACCGCACGTCCTCGTCGTTGACGTAGAGGTTCACGAAGCGACGCAGGTCACGCTGGCCGTCCTTGGTCTCGAGCAGACGGTCGGCAAGGCCGGGGTGGCTGTTGTCGAGGTCGGAGATGAGCTCGTTCAGCGTCGCTCCGGTCGCCTCCACCGACTTCTCACCCCCGGTGTAGGTGCGCAGGATGGTCGGGATCCGGACCTCGATGGCCATGGCTCTCACTCGCTCTCGTTCGTCGGGGGCTCGGTGACCGCGACGTCTTCCTCGGTCACCTCGCCGTCGATGATTCTGTAGGACCTGAACTCCACAGGGCCCTCACTATTCCCGTGCTCGCGTGTGCTCACCAGCACGTAGTGGGCTCCGGGCTCGCTGGCGAGGCCGATGTCGGTGCGGCTGGGGTAGGCCTCGGTCGCCGTGTGCGAGTGGTAGATCACCACGGGCTCCTCGTCGGCGGCCCACATCTGCTTGTACAGCGCCAGCAGCTCACCGGAGTCGAACTCGTAGAAGGTCGGGGACCCGGCCGCGTTGATCATCTCGACCACCCGCTCGGCGCGGTCGCTGCCCTCCGGCCCCGCGACGATCCCGCACGCCTCGACAGGGTGGTCGCGCTTGGCATGGGCGACGATGGCGTCGTGGATCGTCCGGGAGAGGCTCAGCACTCCCCCAGCCTAGTGACTGCCAGGGCGTCGATCCGCGGTGGTGCTCCGGGTGCCGGGAGCCCCGGACCGCAGAGGGTCACGTGGCGGCGTGGACCAGGGTCTCCTGCAGGTAGCCCAGCCAGTTGTAGATGTCGTGCACCTGGGCGCGCGGGTCGTCGACGGGCAGGGACGCCCAGTACTCCTCGTCGCCCTCCTCGACGCCCAGACGGGTGGCGATGGCCAGGCGCATGTCGGTGAAGGAGCGCATCCAGGTGATCGCCGCCGGCCCCTGGAGCTCGACGTCGATGAAGGTGCCGTCGGTGGGCTCCTCCGAGAGCCCGGACTCCTCGAGGGTGTCGATGATCGCCGCGGCGGCGCCGGCCTTGCCGTCGCGCAGGGTGCTCTCGGTGAACCGGCGGAAGTCGCCCGCAGCTGCCTCGTCGTCCGGGTACGCCGTCGGGAACAGTCGCGCCAGCACGGGGTCCTCCGGAGCGGTCGTCGGTCCGGAGAAGTCGAGCAGCGCCTCCAGCGGGTCCTGCTGGATCCCCACCGTGGCCGACTCGTTGCGCAGCAGCTCGATCAGCTGGCTGGCCAGGGAGCGCAGGAGGTCGGCCTCGAAGGCCGTGAACGTGGCGACGCACGCGCCACTGCGACGGTGACGCTTGAACCCGCTCACGGCGCGTCCGACCTCTGCATGGTGGCCCACAGCCCGTACTCGTGCATCGCCTGCACGTCACGCTCCATCGCTTCTCGAGTGCCGGTGGAGACCACCGAGCGGCCGTCGACGTGCACCTCCATCATCAGCTTCTCGGCCTTCTTCTTCCCGTAGCCGAAGTAGGTGCGGAAGACGAAGGTGACGTAGGACATCAGGTTGACCGGGTCGTTCCAGACGATCGTCACCCACGGGGTGGCGAGCTGGGTGACGTCGTCGACCTCGGGATCGTCGAGCTCGACCGGGGATGTGGACACAACGACATTGTGCACAGACTCACTAGGGTGAGCCGGTGACCACCCCCGTGACGTCGACAGCGCTGCTGACCGACCACTACGAGCTGACGATGCTCCAGTCCGCGATCAGGTCGGGAGCAGCGCACCGCCGATCGGTCTTCGAGCTCTTCCCGCGGCGGTTGCCGCCCGGACGGCGCTACGGCGTCGTGGCCGGTGTGGGACGGGCGCTGGACGCGATCGAGTCCTTCCGGTTCGGTCGAGCCGAGCTCGACTTTCTCGGCGACCAGGGGATCGTGGACGACGCGACCCTCAGCTGGCTCGGCGACTACCGCTTCAGCGGCGACATCTGGGGCTACCCGGAGGGTGAGACCTACTTCCCGTACTCCCCGCTGCTGGTCGTGGAGTCGTCGTTCGCGGAGGCGGTCCTGCTCGAGACGGTGCTGCTCTCGATCTACAACCACGACGCCGCGATCGCCTCCGCCGCGTCGCGGATGACGTGGGTCGCCGGCGACCGGCCCTGCATCGAGATGGGCTCGCGGCGCACCCACGAGGACTCGGCGGTCGCCTGCGCCCGTGCGGCCTACGTCGCCGGGTTCACGGCCAGCTCCAACCTCCGGGCCCGCCAGCTCTACGGCGTGCCTTCCGCCGGCACCAGCGCGCACTCGTTCACGCTGCTGCACGACACCGAGGCCGAGGCTTTCCGCGCGCAGGTCCAGTCGCTGGGCCGGGACACCACGCTGCTGGTGGACACCTACGACATCGCCGAGGCGGTCCGGCTCGCCGTCGAGGTCGCCGGGCCCGACCTCGGCGCGGTGAGGCTCGACTCGGGCGACCTCGGTCTTCTCGCCGAGCAGGTGCGCGCCCAGCTCGACGAGCTCGGGGCGCGGCACACTCGGATCGTGGTGACCTCCGACCTCGACGAGTTCTCGATCGCGGCCCTGGCCTCGGCGCCGGTCGACGGCTACGGCGTCGGCACCCAGCTGGTCACGGGCAGCGGCCATCCCACCTGCGGCTTCGTCTACAAGCTGGTGGCCCGCGAGGACGAGAACGGCACGCTCGTCGGTGTCGCGAAGCGCAGCAAGGACAAGATCTCCATCGCGGGACGCAAGTACGCACTGCGCCGCCTGTCCCCCCAGGGGGTGGCTCAGGCCGAGGTCATCGGGGTCGGCAAACCGGCACACAACGACGGCGACGACCGGTCCCTGCTCGTCCCGCTCGTCACGGGCGGCGAGGTGGTCGGTCGTGAGCCCCTCGAGGCGGCGCGGGAACGGCACCTGCGCTCACGCACGGAGCTGCCCCTGGGGTCACGTCAGCTCTCCCGCGGCGAACCGGTGATCGAGACCGTCTTCGAGGGCTACGAATAGGATCGCGCCCATGAAGCATGCGCTGATCGTCGTCGACGTGCAGAACGACTTCTGCGAGGGCGGCTCGCTGCCCGTCGCCGGTGGCGCCCGGGTCGCCAGCGACATCGCCGTCCTGCTCCACCACTGGACGCGACAGGACCCACTGGCCCCGGGGTACGACGTGGTCGTGGCCACCAAGGACCACCACGTGGACCCCGGCGCCCACTGGTCGGCGACACCCGACTTCGTCGACACCTGGCCGGAGCACTGCAAGGTCGGCACGGACGGCGAGGCGTTCCACCCCAACCTCGACCCGCAGCCCTTCCACGCGGTCTTCCTCAAGGGCGAGCACGCCGCGGCCTACTCGGGGTTCGAGGGCGCGGCCCCCGACGGCACGCCGCTGGAGGACTGGCTGCGCGGCCGCGACGTGGAACGCGTCGACGTGTGCGGGATCGCCACCGACCACTGTGTCCGGGCCACCGCCCTCGACGCGGTCGCACGCGGGTTCACCACCCGGCTGCTCCTCGACCTCTGCGCAGGCGTGGCTCCCGAGACCACGGAGACCGCCCTGGCCGAGATGCGCCGGGCCGGGATCACCGTCGCCTGAGATGCCCACGGTGGCCCCATGACCGTGCAGGCGGCCCTGAAGGCCGCCCTGCGAGACGTGGTGGGCCCGGCAGCGCGGGCGCACGGGTTCCAGGGCACGGCACCGAGCTGGCGCCGGTGCAGCGAGCTGGGTGACTGGGCCGTCGTGAACGTGCAGTCCTCGCAGTACAGCAGGGCCGACGCCCTGCACTGCGTCCTCAACGTGTCCGTGGCGCCCGAGCCGTGGCTGTCGTGGCTGGCCGCGCGCGACGGTCGGTCGCCGAAGCAGGTGGGCGAGACCTACGGGCTCTACCGGGAGCGCCTCCACCCGACCGGCACGCCAGAGCCCATCGACGGCTGGTGGGAGATCCACCACGACGACGAGGCACCCGGCGTCGCCACCGACATGCTGCGGCAGCTGGACGCTCACGGTTGGCCGATCCTCGAGCGCCTCCTGGACCGCAGGGCGATGCTCGACCAGGTCCGCTCCGGCCAGCTGGGGCTGCTGGAGCGACAGGCCGGGGACGCGTGGTTCGCCCAGGTCGAGGCACTGCTCCTCTCCGACCTCGGGCCGAGCGCCGAGGTCGACGACCACCTGGCGTACGCGCTCGAGCACGTCAGCGCCTCCCACCGCGAGCACGCCGTGCTCTTCGACGGGTGGATCAGGGAGCGCGCCGCGTCGACCGGCTGCTGACTCCCGGTCGCGCCGCCGGGTCAGCGTCCGGTGAAGTCCGGTCGGCGCCTCTCCGAGAAGGCCCGCATCCCTTCGGCCACGTCCTGGGTGCGCAGCAGGAGCGACTGGCCGGACCGCTCGCGGTCGAACGAGTCCTCGAGACCGCCCAAGGTCGCTGCGTTGACGGCTCGCTTCGTCGCTGCGAGGGCCAGCGGCGCCCCGGCCGCGAGCCGCTGCACCACCTGGTCCATCCCCTCGGCGTACTCCTCGTCGGCGAAGAGGTGCGAGACCAGACCGGCTGCGTAGGCCTCCCGCGCGGAGAGCCGGTCGGACAGCAGCGCCAGTCGCATGGCACGGGCGCGCCCGACGGAGGCGGCCACGGTCGCCGTGGCGCCACCGTCGGGCATCAGCCCGATCCTGGTGAACGCAAGCGTGAGTGCTGCCGACTCGGTGGCGACCACGAGGTCGCAGGCCAGCGCGATCGACATGCCCACCCCCGCAGCGACGCCGTTCAGGCCGCAGACCACCGGCTTGTCGAGCTCCATCACCGCCCGGATCACCTGGTTGGCGGCATCGACCGAGGCACCGTCGTACCGCTCCTGCGCATCGGTCCCGCCGAGGTCCGCTCCGGCACAGAACATGCCGCCGGTGCCGGTGAGCACCACGACCCGGACGTCGTCACGCTCGACCGCAGCGCGCAGGTGCTCGACCACCTCCACCACCATGGCCGCGGTGAGTGCGTTGAGCTGCTCGGGACGGTTCAGCGTCAGCCACAGGGCCGCGTCCTGGTACCGCACCTCTAGGTGGCTCATGAACCTGATCCAAGACGTTGACAGTTTTGCTGTCAACGTCAGGTGACACTCGTCACCCTCGGCCGCTAGGCTCGCAGGATGGTGCGGGTGCTGGTGATCGCGGACGAGGAAGCCTCGAACCTGCTCCCGCACACGCTGCGCGACCTGGCCCCCGACCTCGTGCTGTCGGCCGGCGACCTCCCGTGGCACTACATCGAGTACGTCGCCTCCTGCGTGGACGCCCCCGTCGTGTTCGTGCCGGGGAACCACGACCTCGAGGTCGCGCCCCGTCGCCGGTGGTTCGGCCGGTTCGCCGCCGAGGACGCGCACTGCGACGGTCCGCGGCCCCACGGAGCCACCTGCGTCGACGGGGACGTCATCGAGGTCGCCGGGCTGCGGGTGGCCGGCCTCGGCGGCTGCGTCCGCTACAACGACGGACCCCACCAGTACACCCAGCAGCAGTACGACTCCCGCGTGAGGCGACTGCTCCGGCGGGCACGCCGGGTCGGGCCCGTCGACGTCCTGCTCACCCATGCCCCACCACTGGGCCTCGGCGACGCGGAAGACCGGCCGCACCAGGGCATCAGGGCGCTGCACACGGTGCTCGAGCGCCTCGAACCGACCTGGCACCTGCACGGCCACATCCATCCCTACGGGCAGACGATGCCCGACCGGACTCTCGGCCCGACCACGGTGTGCAACGTGATCCCCTGGCGGGTGCTGGAGATCACGCCGAAGACCGCGGTCTCCGTGGACGCCTGACGGAGCCACGGGGGGACAATGGAGCCATGTCGACCCCCAGGATGGACGCCGAGAGCGACTTCCAGCGCGTGCGGAGGCACCAGACGCTGTCCCGGTTGGCCAAGTCGATCCGCCAGGACTCCCAGGACTACAACGAGACGCTCTCCTTCGACGCGGTGCTGGACGCGCTCGGCCGTCGAGGTGAGCGTCCCCTCGGCATCTCGATGATCCCGCTCGACCACGTGGTCGGGTCGGTCGACAAGGTGCGCGACTTCGACCGCCGCTTCCGGCCGACCTCCGACCGCAGCCGGCAACGGTGGCAGGCCCTGGCTGAGAAGAGCCGCCTCGGTGAGTACCTGCCGCCGATCGAGGTCTACAAGCTCGGCAACCTCTACTTCGTCCGGGACGGGCACCATCGGGTCTCGGTCGCCAGGGCTCTCGGTGCCACCGAGATCGAGGCCGACATCACCGAGATCGACACGGTGATCTCCACCGACGGCATCGGCGGCCGTCGTGATCTCGACGGCAAGAACTGGGGTCTGCGCTTCCTGAACCGGGTGCCTCTGACCGGGGAGCGGCGGGCGGAGATCAACTGCACCGACCCGACCGACTACCACCGGCTGGCCGAGATGGTGGAGGCGTGGGCGTGCCGCCTGATGCACCTCGAGGGCGCCTACTTCGACAAGGCCACCATGGCCCAGCGCTGGTTCGACGAGGAGTACAGCCCCGTGCTCGAGCTCATCGACGACGCCGAGGTGCGTGGGTCGCACGAGACCGGTGCAGACGCCTACATCCGGGTGGCCAAGGAACGCTACCGACTCATCCGCGAGCATGACTGGAACCGCGACGTGCTGAAGGCGATCGCGGACCAGGCGGCGGCCAAGGCCCGGCGCAGGTCGAACCCCGGTGGTTCGGTCAGGGCGTGACGCTCTGGCGGAGCCACACGGTGACGTCGACGGGCAGCCCGTCCGACAGATCGACCTCGGCGCTGCAGACGAGCACCTCCGACCCCTCCGGGACCGGCGCCGGCTGCGCCCCCAGGTTGGTCATCACGCGGACCGCGCCACCGTCTCGGGTGCTGACGTCGAAGGACAGGACGTCCTCGCCCTCGTCGACCCAGCTCAGCGTTCCGCGGCCCAGACGGTGCTCGCGCCGGAGACGCAGCAGCTCCCGGTAGAGCTCCAGCGTCGAGCCCTGGACCCCTGCCTGTCGGTCGACCGCCAGCTCGCCGTAGACCTCGGGCTGCGGCAGCCACGTCTTCGTCGTCGGCCCGAAGCCGAACGACGGAGCGTCCGCCTGCCACGGCACCGGGACCCGGCACCCGTCGCGACCTCGCACGGTGTGCCCCGACTTCTCCCACGTGGGATCTTGGCGCACCTCGTCGGGCAGCTGGGTCGCCTCGGGCAGGCCCAGCTCCTCGCCCTGGTAGAGATAGGCCGAGCCCGGCAGCGCCAGCATCAGGCTGGTCGCTGCACGACCCCGCCTGAGACCGAGCGCCTCGTCGGGCTGGGGAGCCTCGGCGCCGATGCCCGGCGTACGGAGCGGGCCGGGAACGGGCTCGTAGCCGAGGCGGGACACGTGGCGGACCACGTCGTGGTTGGAGAGCACCCACGTCTGCGGAGCTCCCACCGCCTCGACCGCCTCCAGCGAGTCGATGATGCTCTGTCGCAGCTCGCCGGCCAGCCACGGGCTCACCAGGAACCCGAAGTTGAACGCCTGGTGCAGCTCGTCGGGGCGGACGTAGCGCGCCATGGCCTCGGCGGGGGTCACCCACGCCTCCGCGCACAGGATCCGGTCCGCGTCCTCGCCCTCGACGGCGTAGGAGTCGGTGATCGTGCGCCAGCGCCGGTAGATGTCGTGCACGCCCGGCTGGTCCCAGAAGGGCACCTCCGAGGTCGGGCGGAGGTGCTGGTCGTGGTCCGTGGGATGGTCCGGCAGACCTGGCACCTTGACCAGCCCGTGGGCCACGTCGATGCGGAAGCCGTCGACGCCGCGGTCGAGCCAGAACCGGATCACCGACTCCATCTCGTCGCCGACCTCGGGATTGGTCCAGTCGAAGTCCGGCTGGGTCACGTCGAACAGGTGCAGGTACCACTGCCCCGGCGAGCCGTCGGCCTCGGTCACGCGCGACCAGGCAGGCCCGCCGAAGTTGCTCTCCCAGTTGTTCGGGGGCTCGCTCCCGTCCGCACCCTTGCCCTCACGGAAGACGTAGCGCCCACGGGCCGCGCTGCCGGGCTCGCTGGCGAGCGCCTCCTGGAACCACGGGTGCTCGCTCGAGGAGTGGTTGGGGACGATGTCGACGACGACGCGCAGGCCGAGCTCGTGGGCCCGGGAGATCAGCACGTCCGCGTCCGAGAGCGATCCGAAGACCGGATCGACGTCCCGGTAGTCCGCCACGTCGTACCCGGCGTCGTTCTGCGGGGAGGTGTAGAACGGCGAGAGCCAGAGGGCATCGACCCCCAGCTCTGCGAGGTGCGGAAGGCGTGCGGTGATGCCCGGCAGGTCGCCGATGCCGTCGCCGTCGGAGTCCGCCCAGGAGCGCGGGTAGATCTGGTAGATGACGGCGTCACGCCACCACTGCTGCTGGTTCATGGTCCCCATTTCTCGGCCAGCTTCGAAACGACGGTAAGACTACGGGTGGTGGCGGGGCCGAGTGCAAGCTCGACTTCCGCGTTGCCGGTGGCGGCCTCGTGGAACTTCTTCGACGAGAGCATGAGGTGCACGGCCCGGGCTCCCACCCGCACCTCCTCGCCGTCGCCCGAACGCGCTTCGAGCGCCCGGCTCCCCTCAGCGGCCGGCTTGCCGACCAGCAGGCTCAGGTAGTGCCCGCTGAGCTCCTTGTCCGCTCCGAAGGACTGTGCCTCGGCGTACACCTCGACGAGCTCGGTCGGGGTCATCAGCACCACGGGGACCTCGAAGCCCCGGTCAGCGAGCATCGTCTGCTCCAGCAGGCTCACCACCTTCGACCGGGAGCGCAGCCCGGTGCGGAACCGGACGTTGCCGGTCTGGATGTGGGTCTCGACGTCCTCGAAGCCCGCGGACGAGAGTGCCTCGCGCAGCTCGGCCATCGGGTAGCTGCGCTTGCCCACGTTGACGGCACGCAGGAAGGCGAGAAAGGTCGGCACGTCGGATCCCTAGCTGTTGGAGTAGATCGCGGGGCCACCGTCGGGCCCTGCCGCGTCGGGGCCGCGCCCCGCCCAGGTCCAGGCGTACGCCGGGTCCTCGACCTCGCGCCCCGCCTCGCCCAGCTCGAGCGGACGGAAGGTGTCGACCATGACCGCGAGCTCGTCGAAGTACTCCACCCCGATCGAGGCCTCGATCGCGCTGGGCTGCGGGCCGTGCGCATGCCCGCCCGGGTGCAGGGAGATCGAGCCGATGCCGATCCCCGATCCCTTGCGGGCCTCGTAGTCGCCACCCACGTAGAACATCACCTCGTCGGAGTCGACGTTGGAGTGGTAGTACGGCACCGGGATCGACTGCTCGTGGTAGTCGACCTTGCGCGGGCAGAAGTTGCAGATCACGAAGTTGGCACCTTCGAAGACCTGGTGCACGGGGGGCGGCTGGTGGATCTTGCCCGTGATCGGCATGAAGTCCTCGACGTTGAACGTGTAGGGGTACAGGCAACCGTCCCACCCCACGACGTCGAGCGGGTGGGTCGCGTAGGTCAGTCGCGAGCCCACGACCCCGGCACCACCGCGGTGCTTGACGAACACCTCGACGTCGGTGCCCTCCAGCACCAGTGGCTCGCCCGGGCCGTGCAGGTCCCGCTCGCAGTACGGTGCGTGCTCGAGCAGCTGCCCGAACCGCGACAGGTAGCGCTTGGGCGGCGAGATGTGGCTGTTCGCCTCGATCGCGTAGAGCCGGGAGACCTCGCCGGCCACGTCGCCGGGAAGCCACCGGTGGGTCGTCGCCCGCGGGATGACCACGTAGTCGCCGCTGCGGTAGGTGAGCAGCCCGAAGACCGTCTCCACGGTCCCGGAGCCGGACTCGACGTAGACGCACTCGTCACCGACGGCGTTGCGGTAGTAGGGCGAGGGAGCGTCGGTGACCGCATAGCCGATCCGGACATCAGCGTTGCCCATCACGAGCCGGCGCCCGGTCACGGCGTCCCCCCCGACCGCGAGGTCGTGCAGCTTGAGGTGCCTCGGCTTGAGCGGGTGGTTCGGGGTCGTGCCCTGGTCGGGCAGCTCCCAGACCCGGCTGTCCACCACGGCGGAGGGGACACCCTCGTGGTAGAGCAACGAGGAGTCGGACGAGAAGCCCTCCTCCCCCATCAGCTCCTCGTGGCGCAGAGCGCCCTGGTCGTTGCGGAAGGCCGTGTGTCGGGTGCGCGGGACGGCGCCGACTGATCGGTAGTAAGCCACCCCGCCACCTTCCCCTGCCGTGATCTAGCGTGGCAACTGTGACGCACGTGCCGGAGTTCCTGAAAGCCTTCGTCGACGACGCCGCTGTCTTCCCGCCGGCGAGGACCGCGCTCGACGAGGCCGTCGAGGAGCACCGCGCACACGCCACCAGTGAGTACGCCGACCTGGTCGGCGGCTTCGTCGTCAGCGACCTGTTGGTCGCCGACCTGGCCACGGCGGTCTCGTCGGGTCCGGCCCAGGGAGGCGGCACCGCCTCCCTCGAGGTGAACCTCGTCGTGACCGGGGGCGCCGGTGCCGTCGAGCCAGCGGTGACCTGGGTCGGCAGGACCGAAGGAGTGACCCTGCGCGCAGTGGAGTTCGCGCTGCGCGACGAGGAGGACCTGGCGCACAACGCACAGCGCCTCGTCCACGTCGTCGACGGACTCGGCGAGATGCTCGACAACGTCACGGTCTACGCCGAACCACCCATGCTGCAGGGGCCTCCGTCGCACGGCTGGCTCGCGGCTCTCGACGAGCTCGCCGCGCGCGAGATCTCGCTGAAGTTCCGCACCGGAGGACTGACCGAGGACCTCTTCCCCGGCGCCGAGGCGCTCGCCACCTGCGTCGAGGCCGCTCTGGACCGCGAGCTCGCGTTCAAGTGCACGGCCGGCCTGCACCAGGCGGTGCGGCACCGCGACGAGGAGACCGGGTTCGCCCATCACGGGTTCCTCAACGTCCTGCTCGCGACCCGTGCCTCGCTCGACGGGGGCAGCCCCGAGGACGTGTCCCGAGTGCTCGAGGAGACCGACGGCGCCTCGATCGCGGCCCGGTTGCTGGAGGACCCCGACGTGGCGGCTCGTACCCGCCGGTGGTTCACCTCGTTCGGGTCCTGCAGCGTGCTCGAGGCGCACGAGGACCTGGTCGACCTCGGGCTCCTCGGAGGCCGGGCATGAGCTGGGTCGAGGGCGCGACCGGGTCGTCGTACGACCTGGACAACTTGCCGTACGGCGTGTTCTCGACCGACGGCTCAGCACCCAGGGTCGGGGTGCGGATCGGCGACCTGGTCCTCGACGCCTCTGCAGCAGCCGCGCTCGGAGGCGATCCCGGCAGCGGACCCGACCTGGCCTCGGCCTGGGCGCACCCGTCCCTGAACCCGTTTATGTCCCTGGGCAGCGCCGCCTGGCAGGTCGCGCGGGCGTGGCTCCAGGAGGTCCTGGACGCCGAGGTGCACCGCGAGCGGGTGCAGCCCCTTCTCGTCGCGATCGACGACGTGACGATGCATCGTCCCTTCGAGGTCGCCGACTACGTCGACTTCTACTGCTCGATCCAGCACGCCACCAACGTGGGAAGGATCTTCCGACCCGACGGTGCGGCACTGCTGCCCAACTGGCGGCACCTGCCCGTCGGCTACCACGGCCGGGCCGGGACCGTCGTGGTCTCTGGCACCGAGGTGCGCCGGCCTCGCGGCCAGCGGAAGGCTCCGACGGAGGACGCGCCCACCTACGGGCCCAGCCGACGGCTCGACATCGAGGCCGAGCTCGGGTTCGTGGTGGGCACACCGACCCGCCTCGGCGACCAGGTGCCGACCTCCGCCTTCGCCGAGCACGTCTTCGGCGTGACCCCGCTCAACGACTGGTCGGCGCGCGACATCCAGGCGTGGGAGTACGTGCCGCTCGGCCCCTTCCTCGGGAAGTCCTTCGCGACCTCGATCAGCGCCTGGGTGACCCCGCTCGCCGCGCTGGAGCCGGCGCGAGTGGCGCTCCCCGGTCAGGACCCCTTGCCTCTGGGCTACCTGCAGGTGGAGGAGCCGGCCGGCTACGACATCGCCTTCGAGGTCGAGCTCGGCGGTGAGGTGGTGAGCCGTCCGCCGTACGCCGCGATGTACTGGTCGCCCGCCCAGATGCTCGCCCACATGACGGTCAACGGGGCATCGTTGCGCACCGGCGACCTGTTCGGCAGCGGCACCATCAGCGGCGACCGACCCGACCAGCGCGGGTCGCTGCTCGAGCTGAGCTGGGGTGGCAGCGAACCGTTCGGTGCCGCGGGTCGGACCTTCCTCGAGGACGGCGACACCGTCACCCTGCGCGCGACCGCCCCGGGTGCGCTGGGTGGCCGCATCGCGCTCGGCGAGGTGGTCGGAACGATCCGCCCCGCCACCCCCTGACTGGACTTTGCATAGGCGTCCTATCTAAAGTGGTGGACGTGAGCAACCAAACCGTCCGCCAGCTCAGCAGCGACCTCGTCGTGCTCAGCGCGCGCCTCGTGCGGGAGGCGCGTCGCCACTCGGCCGACCTGCCGGCCGCGAGCACCCGCTTGATGAGCCTGCTCGACGAGCTCGGACCCAGCACGGTCAGCGCGCTGACCGAGGCCGACCGGTGCACCCAGCCCACCATGACCGGGCTCGTCAACGGACTCGTCGCCAAGGGCTGGGTGCAGCGCGAGCCGCATCCGGACGACGCCCGGTCGACCGTGATCTCGATGACCGCCGACGGTCGTCGCATGCTCACCGCCGTCCGTCGGCGCAACGCCACCCTGGTGGCCGAGCGGATCGCCGCCTCGGGCCGCACCACCGCCGAGCTCGCCACCACCGTGGCCGTGCTGACCGACCTCGTCGAAGGAAGAACATGCTGAAGCAGCCACGGGCCGTCTGGGCAGTCGCGTTCGCGTGCGTGATCGCGTTCATGGGCATCGGCCTGGTCGACCCCATCCTCAAGCCCATCGCCGACGAGCTCGGCGCCTCCCCCAGCCAGGTGTCGCTGCTGTTCACCAGCTACATGGCAGTGATGGGCGTGGCGATGCTGATCACCGGCGTCGTCTCCTCCAGGATCGGCGCCAAGCGCACGCTGCTCCTCGGGCTCGCGTTGATCATCGTCTTCTCGGGGCTCGCAGGTGCGTCGAACTCGATCGGCGCCATCGTCGGGTTCCGGGCCGGGTGGGGCCTGGGCAACGCACTCTTCATCGCCACCGCCCTGTCCACCATCGTGGTCTCGTCTCGAGGATCGGTCGCCCAGGCCGTCATCCTCTTCGAGGCCGCCCTGGGGCTGGGGATCGCCATGGGGCCGCTGGTGGGTGGCCAGCTCGGGTCGATCGCGTGGCGCGCGCCGTTCTTCGGCGTGGCCGTGCTGATGACTGTCGCGCTGCTGGCGACGGCGTTCCTGCTCCCGTCGACGCCGCCGGCCTCGCGGCGTACCTCGCTCGGGGACCCCTTCCGGGCGCTGCGCCACCCCGGCCTGCTGACGCTCGCGCTGACTGCGCTGTTCTACAACATGGGCTTCTTCACCCTGCTCGCGTTCACGCCGTTCCCGCTGGACATGACCGCCATGCAGGTCGGCTTCGTCTTCTTCGGCTGGGGGATCCTGCTGGCGATCACCTCGGTGTGGGTCGCTCCGGTGCTGCAGCGCCGCTTCGGTTCCGTGCCGACCGTGCTCGCCTCCCTGACCCTCTTCGGTCTCGACCTCGCGATGATGGCCCTCCTCACCGACTCCAAGGCAGCACTGGTCGTCGGCGTGGTGGTCGCGGGCGCGTTCCTGGGGGTGAACAACACCGTGATCACCGAGGCGGTGATGGGCTCGGCCCCGGTCGAGCGCCCGGTCGCGTCCGCCGCCTACAGCTTCGTCCGGTTCGCCGGCGGCGCCGTGGCGCCGTACGCCGCCGGGAAGCTCGGCGAGAACGTGTCGATGCACGCACCGTTCTGGATGGGATCCATCGCGGTGTTCGTCGGGGTGGCGATCCTCGTCGTGGGGCGCCGCCACGTCGAGGTCACGCACCTGCCACCCGAGCACAGCGCCGACGAGGGTGAGCTCGTCGCCCTCGGCGACGCCGGCTGACGAGTCGCTCAGGCCCAGAAGGCGTCGTCGGCCTCTTCGTCCTCGGGGAAGTCGTCGAGGTCGACCGCCTTGCCGTCGAGCACCTGGAAGACGAGCGAGTGCCGGGTGTCCATCGTCTTGCCGTTGCGCTGGGCGGTCTGGCGGAAGACGGTCACCACCTGGTCCCCCTTGGCGAAGACCTGCTCGAGGTCGACCTGGATCGTCGCGTCCGTGAGCTCGACGAGCTGGCCGTAGAAGGCCAGGATCGCGTCCCGCCCCTTGTGGTCACCGGAGACGACGCTGTTCCCCGGCGTGTGCTGTACCGCGTCACGCGCGATGATCTCGGTCAGGGTGGCCATGTCACCGTTGCTGAATGCGGTGAAACCACGGCGTACCAGGGTGGCGTTCGCGTTTTCGGTCATCTCGATCTCCCTCGACGTGCACGACGCGCCGGATGGTCGGCGACGGGGTGCGCGCCGGGCCACCGACGCCGAAACGACCCGGCTCCCTGCCCCGAGAGCGGCGCCGGAGCGCCCTCTCCATCGTGCGCCTGCACCGCGGGGCCGTCCAGTGGGCAAACCCGCAGAAGTGCGCCACCTGTTGCCCGGGACCGACCTCGCGCGGTCGGCGGTTGGGTGGGAGGGGCAGGTGGCGTCGCCGAACATGCGAATGTCACTGGCGGGACTCCTGAACACCACTCACGCCCCGCGCGCCACATTCGCATGCCCATCCAGACACCCACACCCGCCACCTACGCCGTCAGCGCCCTCGTCCTGCCCACGGTCGTGCCCGACTCAGCGGTTGCCCGACGTCAAAGGTTGCCGCGGGCGTCCTGCTCGCGCTCGATCGCCTCGAAGAGGGCCTTGAAGTTGCCCTTGCCGAATCCCAGCGACCCGTGCCGCTCGATGAACTCGAAGAACACGGTGGGCCGGTCGCCCATGGGCTTGGTGAAGATCTGCAGCAGGTAGCCGTCATCGTCGCGGTCGACCAGGATCTTGCGCTTCTTCAGCTCCTCGATCGGCACCCGCACCTTCCCGATCCGCTCGCGGAGCGCGGGGTCGTCGTAGTAGGAGTCCGGGGTGTCGAGGAACTGGATCCCGTTCTCGCGCAGGATGTCGACCGAACGCAGGATGTCGTTCGTGGCGAGGGCGATGTGCTGGCAGCCGGCGCCGTCGTAGAACTCGAGGTACTCGTCGATCTGCGACTTCTTCTTCGCGACGGCCGGCTCGTTGAGCGGGAACTTCACCCGGTGGTTTCCGCTCGCGACGACCTTGCTCATCAGCGCGGAGTAGTCGGTGGCGATGTCGTCGCCGATGAACTCGGCCATGTTCGTGAAGCCCATCACCTTGTTGTAGAAGGTGACCCACTCGTCCATCCGACCCAGCTCGACGTTGCCGACGCAGTGGTCGACGGCCTGGAAGAGCCGCTTCGGGTGGCCGTCGCGGCGGGTCACCTGCGTGGTCCGCGCGACGTAGCCCGGGAGGTGGGGACCGGAGTAGCCGCTCCGGTCGATCAGCGTGTGCCGGGTCTCGCCGTACGTCGCGATCGCAGCCATCCGAACCGTGCCGTGCTCGTCGGACTGGTCGTGGGGCTCCACCAGCACGGTGGCGCCCATGGCGCGCGCGTGCTCGATGCACTTGTCCACGTCGGGCACCTCGAGGGCCAGGTCGACCACGCCGTCACCGTGATGGCGGTGGTGCTCCAGCACCGGGCTGTCCGGAGTGACTCCCCCGGTGAACACGAACCGGGCACTGCCGGAACGGAGCACGTAGGACTTGGAGTCGCGGGTGCCGGTCTCGGGGCCGCGATAGGCCTCGAGCTCCATTCCGAGCGCGAGCTGGTAGAAGGTCGCGGTCTGGGTGGCGTTGCCGACGACGAAGCCGACCGAGTCCATCCCCGTCACCGGGAACGGGTCGGCTGTCTCGTCGTACTCCACGAGGCCGACCAGCTGCTTGAGCTGGTCGAGGGTCAGGTCGGCGCGCATCTCTTCGGGGGTCAGCGAAGTCATGGCTCAAGGATCGCCGTGGAAGACAATCTGCGCAACACTGTCCCTGGCAACTGCACATCTTGTACACGCCTGGAGGCTCACGTGGACGATCTGGACACCACCTTGATCCGACTGTTCGCCAAGGAGCCGCGTGTCGGCATTCTCGAGGCCTCCCGACGCCTCGGGGTGGCCCGGGGGACGGTGCAGGCCAGGATGAGCAAGCTCGCCGAGACCGGCGTGATCACCGGCTGGGGCCCCGACCTCGACCCGGAGGCCCTGGGATATCCCGTCACCGCGTTCCTGACCCTCGAGATCAGCCAGGCACGAGGGCACCAGACGGTCGCCCACCATCTCGCCTCGATCCCCGAGGTGCTCGAGGCCTTCACCATCACCGGCTCCGGCGACCTGTGGTGCCGGGTCGTGGCGCGCTCGAACGACGACCTGCAACGCGTCATCGACGCGGTGCTCTCGGACGAGGGCATCGAGCGGTCCTCGACGGTGATCGCGCTGGCCCAGCAGGTCCCCTACCGGGTGCTGCCCCTCCTTGACGCCTGAGAATCAGCCCTGCGGGAACGTGCCGAGCCGGGAGCACACGTCCACCGCGCGCCCCACGAGGCTGATCATGTTGTTGTCGGCATCGAGCACGACTCGCCCCCGCGTCGAGACCAGTCGACCTTGCTGGTCGACCACGGCTGCGTTGCCACCCCGCAGCACCAGGGCGCCGGTGCGCAGGTCGTACGTGCCCGGCCCCGAGCTGGGGGGCGAGTAGGTGCGGCCGTTCACCAGGTCGGTGAACGTCGTGGTCGCCCGGCCCGTGACCTGGAGCCGGATCGGCTCACCGCTGGAGGACAGGAACGTGCGAAAGACCTCGTTGGCGGTCCAGTCGGCACGGATCGGGTCGACGCAGCTCGGGTCCAGCCAGGAGCCACTCATCACGAACGGTTCGGTCTGCGGTGGGATCGCCGACGCGGGCGCCGACAGCGCCAGTACTCCGGCCAACGAGAACGCCACCGATCCGAGGAGAGACTTCCTACGCATGGCCACACCTCCGAGGACGACTGGGAACAACCGCTGTCCAGAGTCATCCCGATGGTCGCCATCGCGCCACCCTGGGGAGCTCGGCCGGCATCGGTGGGCTAGGCCGCTGCCACGTCACGGGGTGTGGGTCAGGTGCTCTTCCGGGTGGCCCAGACCCGGAGCAGGTTGATGCGCTGGTCCAGCTGCTCGGCGCTGGCGGCGGCCGCTGCGGGACCGCCGCACTCCTTGCGCAGAGCGGCGTGGGTGACCCCGTGGGGCGCGCCGGTGCGGTGGTACCACGCGGCCACCAGCCCGTTGAGCTCACGCCGCCTCACTGCCAGCTGCTCATGGGTGGGCAGCTCGCGAGGCGGGTCGGCCTCCGCGACGCTCGAGCGCCGTCGCGCCCGCTCACTCTGCCGGTGCTGGAGCAGCTCACGGACCTGGTCGGCCTCCAGCAGGCCCGGGATCCCGAGGAAGTCCATCTCCTCCTCGGAACCCACGTGCACCTCACCGGCGTGGCCGAACTCTGCGCCGTCGTAGAGCACCCGGTCGAAGGTCGCCTGGGAGCCGAGCGCCTCGAAGGGCACCAGCGCCTCGTCGGCGGAGGCACCTTCCGCCTGCTGGGCCGCCTGCATCAACGCGTCCTCGGCCGCGAACAGGTCACCCTCGTCGCTGACCTTGCGCTGGAGCACGTGGTCGCGCTCGAGCTCCATGGCAGCGGCGTGCCCCAGCAGCAGCGGCACCGAGGGCACGAAGATCGACGCCGTCTCCCCGCGCTTGCGTGCCCGGACGAACCGGCCGATGGCCTGGGCGAAGAACAAGGGCGTCGACGTGGTCGTGGCGTAGACCCCCACGGCCAGGCGCGGGATGTCCACGCCTTCGGAGACCATCCGCACCGCGACCATCCAGCGGGACTCGCCCTCGGCGAACGTCGCGATCTTCTTCGACGCCGCCTTCTCGTCGGAGAGGACGACGGTGGGCTTCTCTCCCGCGACCCGGGCGAGGACCTGGGCGTAGGCGCGGGCCGAGTCCTGGTCGGTGGCGATCACCAGTCCCCCGGCGTCAGGCACGTGCCTGCGGACCTCGGAGAGCCTGCGGTCGGCGGCCTCGAGGACCGACGGGATCCACGCGCCCTTGGGATCCAATGCGGTGCGCAGCGCCTGAGCATTCAGGTCCTTGGTGAGCGGCTCCCCGAGCCGGGCCGCGATCTCGTCGCCCGCGCGCGTACGCCACTGCAGGGTCCCGCTGTAGGCCATGAACAGCACCGGCCGGACGACGTGGTCGGCCAGAGCGTGCGCGTAGCCGTAGGTGAAGTCCGCAGCCGAGCGCGGCACCCCGTCGGCGTCGGGTGCGTAGGTGACGAACGGGATCGGGTTGATGTCGGAGCGGAACGGCGTGCCGGTCAGCGCGAGCCGACGGCGCGCGGGCTCGAACGCCTCGCGGACCGCTTCACCCCAGGAGAGCGCGTCACCTGCGTGGTGCACCTCGTCGAGGATCACCAGCGTGTTGAACCGCTCCGTGCGGATCCTGAGCGCCAGCGGGTTCGCCGCCACACCGGCGTAGGTGAGGGCGATCCCCACGAAGTCGCTGCTCGCCCGACCCTTGCGGCCCGAGTACGCCGGGTCCAGCGCGATGCCGACCTTCGCAGCAGCCTGGGCCCACTGGGTCTTCAGGTGCTCCGTCGGCGCCACCACCGTGATCCGCTCCACGACGCGGCGCGCCAGCAGCTCGGCGGCCACCGTCAGGGCGAAGGTCGTCTTTCCGGCGCCAGGTGTGGCCACAGCCAGGAAGTCTCGCGGGCTGCTCTCGAAGTACGCCGTCAGCGCGGCCGTCTGCCACGCGCGCAGCTTCGTCGCCGTGCCCCAGGCGGCACGGTCCGGATAGGCGGGTGGGAGGTCGAGCGGAACGGGCGGATCGTGTCCGTCAGCCACCGGTGCTCAGTACCGCCATCTCTCGAACGCGGTGTCCATGCGGCGCACCTGTCCAGCGGTGAACATGTACATGCACGAGTCCAGGGAGTAGTCCATGAAGTTGTGCACGGGGTCCAGTCCGGGCGCCGGGCAGGTGTCGCGCGTGGTCTGGCAGTAGAAGCTGGGCTCGTCCTCGGCGGGCGTGTCCGAGACCAGGTCGCCCGAGCCTTCGCAGCCGCCCTCGAAGGTGTGCAGCAGGCCGAGCCAGTGGCCGGTCTCGTGGATGAGCGTGTCACCCGAGTTGTAGCCGCGCGCTCTGCCGCCGGGGATCGCCGCGTTGTTCACGGAGACACCGTCGAGATAGCGGTTGGAGGTGTACTGCCACGGGAACCGAGCCCAGCCGAGGACCGGGTTGTTCCTGGGGCCGCCACCGTTGATGTAGAGGTTCAGGGTGCGCGCGTTGCCGCGGTGGAGCTTGCGCTTCATCCTGGTGTCGCGAGGACCGTTGAAGAAGGCGTGGTACCAGCCGTCGCGCTTGCGGTAGTCGATCTTGCGAAGCGTGAACCGGTAGCGCGTGGGCACGCTGAGCGAGCTCTGCCGCCCTGCCATCCCGTTGTTCAGGATCGTGATCAGTCGCTGCACCCGGCGCTTGCCGATGCGCGGCCGCTCATGGCGATGCTTGCCCTTGATCACGTGCACGTAGACGGGAATGACCACGGTGCTCGGCAGCACCGGTTCGACCTCTCGCGCGACCACGCCCTTGCGCGTCTCGGAGGCAGGCAGTGCCTCGAGGTCCTGCTGCTGCACCTCGGGCATGTCGTTGTTGGTCCGCCACTCCGGCGCCTCTCGGCCGCTTCGCGCCTGGGTGCTCGCCGGCTTCACGCACGGCACCGACGAGGCGGCCCGGACACCGGCGGCTGCGGCCGTGGCGGCCGGAACGACGAGGACCACGGGCGCGCACGACACTGCTAGCGCGGTCAGTGTCACGACCGCTCGATGGACGACCTTCACTCGTTGTTGCCTTCGCGCATGCTCTCCCAGACTTCCTTGCACTCGGGGCAGACCGGAAACCTCTGCGGGTCACGGCTCGGGATCCAGACCTTGCCACACAAAGCGACGACTGGGGTGCCGTTCACCATGGCGTCCATCAACTTGTCCTTGGGGACGTAGTGGGACAGGCGTTCGTGGTCACCGTTGTCAACGGGGTGCGTGCGTTCCTCGGTGCGCGTGTCCTCCAGGACGCCCGTCCCGAAACCCGGTTGCTGTTGGCTGCTCACCGAGGCATCGTAACTCGCCGCGAGCCCGCGGACATGACGAACCCCCGGGCCCAGGGAGGGAAGGCGCGCGAGCATGCGCACCGGCGGCCCGGGGATCGTCAGCTCGGTGTCAGGCGGCGACGGCTGCCCGCAGCCTGTCTGCGAAGGATGCGCCGGCAGGAGGCGCTCCCTCCGCCTGTGCAGGTGTCCGGGTCTCGGGGCGCGTCTCCGCACGCGGCTCCGGGCGCGTCTGCGCACGCGTCTGCAGGCACTGGCGGGCGAGGGTCTCCACCCGGGTGCCCGCCTGCGCCGACTGGCCGGCAGCGGCAGCGAGGTGAGCCCGCTCCCGCTGCCGTGCGCGCCGCAGGGCGCGGTCCATCCGGGCGTCTCGGGGGTGCTCGCGGTGGTGGTCGATCACAGCACGCACGCCGGGCAGCTGCTCGGCGGTGGCGCACCAGGCGGTGGTCACGGCCGACTCGAGGTCCGCCGGCTCGTGGTGCAGGTGGCGTTCGATGTTCACCGCGAGTCGGGCGCTCCACTTCAGCTGGAGCGCCCCGATCAGGTCGAGCTCGTCGGTGAAGCTCTCGGCGACACCGGGGACGTCCATGGGCAGCGCTCCGTCACGGCGGTCATCGGCGGTGTCCACGACGGCGCGAAGGATCTCCCCGCGCCGGTGGAAGGTGTTCCAGCTCATGTTCTTCACCCTTCTCGAGGTTTCACATACCGGAAGTACGTACTGAGAGTATGTCCATATCCTCCTCCTCCCCAACTCCGAGCGTCGTGATCTGACCCACAGCCGCGTCCTACACTGCGTGGAATGACCCGCTCGCACACCGAGAGACTCCGCACCGGGCTTCCCAAGGTGGCCAGCGGGTCGCGACGCGCCCAGTACTCCGCATCCACCAAGCGTGCGCTGGTCGAGGTGGCCACCACGCAGTTCGGTGAGCACGGGTACGGCGGGACCAGCCTGGATGCGATCGTCGCGGGCGCCCGGGTCACCAAGGGCGCGCTGTACCACCACTTCAGCGGCAAGCAGGGGGTCTTCGAAGCGGTCTTCGCCAAGGTCGAGGACGACGCCGCCCAGACGATCAAGGCGGCCCTGCGCGACGCGGACGACCCCTGGGAGAAGGCGCGTGCCGGGCTGCGGGCGTTCCTGGCCGTCGTCCAGGAACCCGTCTACCAGCGAGTGGTGATCCAGGACGGTCCGGCGATCATGGGCTACGCACGGTTCCGGGAGCAGGAGGAGCGCTCCAGCTACGGGATCGTCCAGGACATCGTGGGCTCGGTCCTCGAGGCCTCCACCTACGAGCTCGACGACGCGATGAAGCAGACGTTCAGCCGCATCTTCTTCGGCGCCATGTCCGCGGCCGGTGAGAGCGTCACCACCGCCCAGGACCCGCGACAGGCGGTGGCCCGCATCGAGGTGGCCATCCTGTTCATCCTCGAGGGTCTGCGCACTCTGTCCGACCAGGGCATCGTGCTCACCGACCCCGCGGCCGAGCGCAGCTAGCCGGTCCGACCACTCCCCCGCCCTTCGTCGACGATCGGCCGACGCTCACCGTCAACGCTCACCGTCCACACTCACCGTCGACTCACCGGGCGAAGGTGACCTTTCCGCCGGACTGGTCGTTGGGGACGAGCTCTACCCACACGTGTCCGGCCGGGACCTTCAGCGGACCCGCCGCGGTCCTCAGGACGATCGGCGTCTGGTTGGACTCCTTGCTCCAGGTGCCGCGAACCATCTGGCCCTTGTGGAAGAGCATCATCTTGCCCTTGCCCGAGTAGATGGTCTCGGGAACTCGGTTGCCGGCAGGGTCCAGGTAGCCGGCGTCGCGGACGCGCACCCGGACGACCAGCAGGCTGTCGGGCACGAACTGCTGGTCCTTGGCCGCGAAGCTGTTGGCGTTCTCGTAGGAGCCCTTGCTGTACTTCCAGGAGGTCGTGTGCGAACGGCTGAAGACCGCCTGGACGCTGGTGGCCGGCTGGCTGCCGGTGAAGTCCTGCTCCGTGCCCCAGGGAAGATAGCTCGCGGGCACGACCGCCTTCTTGCGTACGACCTTGGCCAGGTCGGGCATCTTCACCATCAGGTTGTACGGCGAGCGACGGCTGCTCTCGCGGAAGTAGCCGGGGCCGCCCTCGGTGAAGTACGTGACCTTGGCCGCCTTGAGCCGGCCGATGGTCGGCGGCGCCGCCCCGCTGGCCACGAGCACTGCATGGGCGGGCTTGACGATGCCGATGTCCGAGGCGCGCATGGACCGCACCGGGCCCGCCACACCGGGGAGGGACTGGTAGAAGAACACGGCCAGGCGGGTGATCCCGCCCTCGACCAGCTCCTCGGTGACCAGGTCGGCCTTGTTCAGCCCGAGCTGGGGCTGGCTGCTGGCGGTGTTGTCGATCTTGGTGACCAGCACGGGCCGGCGTGGGGTGGCGCCGGTGACCGGCTCACCGGTCAGTGGCCACAGCGCTGCGAGCCTGGCCCCTCCCTCGATCGGCTGGGAGTCCGGCTTCTTCGCGCTGGCCTTGTCACCGCCGCCGCACGCGGCGAGCGTGACACTGAGCAGGAACGCCGTGAGCGCGGCGAGAAGTCGGGTGGACCGGTTGCTCGATCCGCGGCGGCTGCCGACGCGTGAGTGCATGCCGCCAGCATGACAAAGCGGGCCCCGCCTTCCCGGCAGGGCCCGCCCGTGTTGGTGCTAAATCGTGCGTCGTCAGATCTTGGCGCCGCCGTCGACGTAGAGGGTCTGCCCGGTGATGTAGGACGCCTCGTCGCTGCACAGGAACGCCGCGGCGGCCGCGATGTCCTCGGGGTAGCCGACCCGCTTGACCGGGTTGGCCTCCGCGTTCAGCTTGCGGAACTCCTCCACGTCGAGCTTGAGCCGACGTGCCGTGTCGTCGGTCATCTCGGTGGCGATGAATCCCGGCGCGATGGCGTTGACGTTGACCCCGAAGCCACCGAGCTCGAGCGCGAGGGTGCGCGTGAATCCTTGCACCCCGGCCTTGGCAGCCGAGTAGTTGGCCTGGCCGCGGTTGCCGTTCGCCGAGACGCTGGAGAGGTTGAGGATCTTGCCGTACTTCTGCGCGACGAACGTCTTCTGCGCGGCCTTGCTCATCAAGAAGGCGCCCTTGAGGTGGACGTTCATCACCGAGTCCCAGTCGTCCTCGGTCAGCTTGAAGAGCAGGTTGTCCCTCGTGATGCCGGCGTTGTTGACGAGCACGTGCAGCCCGCCGAGCTCCTCGAGCACCCGCCCGACGGCCGCGTCCACGGAGGCTGCGTCGCTGACGTCGCAGCCGACCCCGAGTGCCTTGGCCTGCCCGCCCAGTCCGTCAGCGGTCGCCTGGGCCTGTCCCTCGTCGAGGTCGAGCACTGCGACCGAGGCACCTTCCTCGGCGAAGCGCTTGGCGGTGGCGGCACCGATCCCGCGCGCGGATCCGGTGACGACTGCTACTCGTCCGTCATAGCGACCCATGTGGCCCTGTCCTCTCGTCGATGCCTGCTCCAGTGGCCCGTCGGGGCCGCCAGCCAGCCTAACCAGGCTCGAGGGCGGCCCGGATCCGGGCTGCCCACAGGTCTCGGTCGGTGGCGTCGGCGTAGGTCGTCCGGGGCCAGAAGAAGCCGCGCAGACCGTCCCCCTTGGTGCGGGGTACGACGTGGCAGTGCAGGTGCGGCACCGACTGGGAGACCGTGTTGTTGATCGCGACGAAGGACCCCTCGGCCCCCAGCGCGTCGACCATCGCGCTCGCCAGGCGCTGGGCGGCCGCCAGGAACGGGTCGCGGAGCTCGGCGGGGAGGTCGGGAAGCGTCACGACGTGGACCCGAGGCACGAGGAGCACGTGCCCCTTGAACAGCGGCCGGATGTCGAGGAACGCGACGAAGTGGTCGTCGCGCCACACCACAGCCGCGTCCCTGCCTCCGGTAGCGATCGCGCAGAACAGGCAGTCAGGCGTTGACGTCGGCATCGGGGGATCGTCTCACCGCAGCTGTTCGCGGGGCCCGCAGCACGTTCAGGCCCGTTGGGGCGCCGCGGTCCGGCAGGTCGCGCACGACCAGGAGCGAGTGCCCTCGGGGCTCACCTGCAACGTGAAGTTCCGGAGACCGTCCACGCAGGAGCAGCGCATCAACCGCACCGACGAGGAGCTGCCGAAGCCCGCGAGGGCCCACCTCTGGAGCTCCAGGTCGGCGGGATCAGCGGCGAGCGCGTCGAGCACCTCCTGCGGGGCTGAACCGTGCTCGCGGGCATGCTCACCGACCAGCGCCATCCGCTCGGTGGAGGGAACCAACCGCAGGGCCCTGGCGAGGTCGGCGAGCGACCCGGCGGGTGCCGCGGCGATCAGGCTGGCCTTCTGTCCGGGGCGGGCCAGCGGCAGTGCCGACGCCGCGGACCGATCGTGAGAGACACCGGTCGCGCGGCCCCGCTGACGTCGGCCGACGACCCAGTTGCCGGCGAGGGCGACGCCGATGAGGCCACCGAGCCCGACCAGGCTCCAGTCCGTGTGCTGGGTGTAGGCCATTGCCTCGCACGGCCGGCCGTCCCCGTCACCGTCCAGGCGGTCAGGGTCTCCCGGCTTGGCCTGCAGGTAGGACTGCGCGACGACCTGGCTGCCGAGGTCCGCACAGCTCACGTCAGCGTTGCCCGGCGTGGCCACGAGCACGGCGCTGCCGCAGACTCCGGCCAGCACGGCCAGCAGCTGACGGGGGCGGGGGACGCGCACGCTCATCTCCTCGGTCAGGGGTCTCTTGATGGCATCAGAGCACGCAGGTGTCTTACCCGCACACAGCGGCATCAACCCAACCAGACCAGTGGAAGTGCGACCTTGCGCGCAGCCGGAAGCGCAGGCTAGGGCTCCGGTCAGCCGACGCGCACCGGCTCCAGGTCGAGCCATCGGGCGAGATCACTGATCTCGGCGTCGAGCGCCGCGGAGACCTCCGGAGCGAACGCCACGTCCTGGTGCACGGCAGCGACCACGAGCACCCCGGCCGCACGGTCGGCTCGAGCATCGAGCTTTCCGACCAAGCGATCCCCGAACAGGATGGGCAAGGCGTAGTAGCCCCACTTGCGGCGGGCGGCGGGCTTGTACATCTCCAGGGCGTACTCGAAGTCGAAGAGGTCCCGCATCCGCTTGCGGTCGTGCAGCAGCCGGTCGAACGGGGACAGCAGCGCGGCCCTGCCCTCGAAGGGCAGGCCGAGCTGAGCGGGGTCGACCCTCCAGACGCCGCGCAGTCCCTCGACCTCGGCAGGCTCGCCCGCCTCGCCCACGTCCAGCGGCTCGACCGGACACTCGGGTCCCTTGGGACGGGAGATCCCGAGCGCCCCCAGGCGACGCTCGTCGCGCAGCCGGCGCGCCTCTGCCGGCGGGACCACCGCCTCGTTCGGGTAGACCCGCGAGGCGAGATCCCACAGCCGGTCGCGACCCGTTCCCCCGGCCACGGCGACCTCCCCCCGCTGCACGAGGAAGTCGAGCATCATCGTGACGTTCTTGTCGTTGTTCCAGCCGGTCGAGGCCCAGGGCTGGACGCACGTGTCCGGCAGGTCTGTCTTGCGCAGCGGTCCGTCGGCGCGCAACCGCTCGAGAATGTCCTCTCGGCATGCGTTGTTGGACCTCACCCAGTCGCTCTGGAGCTGCTTCCAGCCCGACACCGGGTCGCTGCCCGGCCACTCCGCCATCTCGGCGCGGTAGAGGGCGAGGTCCTCGGCGGGCCGCAACGTCCCGCGGAGCTCGATCAGCTGTTGCTGGTCGACCGCTTCCCACAGCTGCGTCGCTGAGTACGCCGAGCCCAGCCGGCTCCACACGACCAGCTCTGCGCTGGGCGCGATCGCGCGCGTCGGGTCGAGCTGCACCAGCGAGAGCCGGCGCACGGTCTCGAGCACGCCAGCCGGGCGATCCTTCGTCAGCAGCTGCGCACGGACAGCGATCCTGCGAGCGTCGGTGCGGCTGAGCTGGTGGACCACCTGTCCAGCATAGGAAGAGATGGTGGCCCCGACCACGCCCGACGCCTTCGGCTCCTCGAGCCTTCGTCGACCTTTCGTCGGGCGCAGCCTCCCCGTCCTGGAGCAGCACAACCCCTAGCGTGGGCCCCATGGCCGTGAACCCCAGTCGCAAGGCCAGGTACGCCCGGAAGCGCAAGCGCCGGATGGACCGAGTGGAGCACGACCTCAGCGACGAGCAGTGGAGCGCCCTCAAGCTGGCCTGGGGTGGCTGCGCCTACTGCGGGGTGAGGGACGCGCCCCTCCAGCGCGACTGCGTGCTGCCGATCTCGCGTGGTGGCCGCTACACCCTCGAGAACATCCCACCCGCCTGCAGGTCGTGCAACGCCAGCAAGTGCAACGACGAGGTCACCGGCTGGCTGCGCCGCAAGAAGTACGACGAGCGTGCCTTCCTGCAACGCCATGCCGAGATCCGGGCGACGCTGGTCCACGCCGGCCAGACACAGCCCGAGACCTGACTCGCGCGGCCTCGCTTCCCACGCCTTCCGGTCCGGTCAGCAGCACGTGGGTCAGCTCCGGCTCGGCTGCGCCGCATCCAGCGCGAAGTCTCGGATCATTAGGTTCACCCGCACGGGATGCCGGGCCAGCGGGATGTGGCCGGCCCCGTCGAGCACGACGTGCTCGGGCGTCATCTTTGCTCAATGAGTGTCGAGCCACCAGCCGACGCAGTCCTCGACCTGCTTGGTCGAGTGCGGCTCGGGGAAGCACCTGCCGAAGAAGAACCACAGGAAGTCCTTGGGGTGGCCCTGCCGGTAGCTCGCGTCGTACTTCGCCCAGTGCTCGTCGGGGTCCCGCTCGACGAACGGCACCCGGGAGGACGGGCGGGGACGCAGGATCACCGTCGACGAGGCGCACGGCGTGACCGTCGGTGAGGGGCAGCGCCGGGACGATGAAGACCGACCCGAGCACGCGGTCGCCGTGCTGCGCCGCCAGCTGCAGCGCCCACGGGCACTCCGGCTCGTGCTGGCCTCCTCGACCCCGGCTGCGTCCGGATGCTGCAAGAGATGATCGCCGCGGGCTGGTCCGATCCCGCGATCGGCGCCGGGTGACCCAGTTGCTGCGCGGATGGTTCGAGCTGCTCGAGCAGGTCCTCGCCGAGGCATCCGCCGAGCTCGGCGACCTCGGCCCCTTCACGCCGCGACGGTCGTCTTCCGGTGGAGCCCGTGATCGAGACTGCCTCCCGGCCGAGAGACCGGTGGGGGGTGACCGGACAGCACGGGAGCCGCCCCGACGGTGTCGGAGCGGCTCACGTCCCAGAGGGCTGTTCGGGGTGGTGCTGCGGATCGCCGCTCAGTGTGCGATGACCCCGTGGTGGAGCTGGCGGGAATCGAACCCGCGTCCTGTGGCGCCGTACCAGGTCTTCTCCGGGTGCAGTTCGTGATGTCGCTTTTCTCGGCCCCGGCACTCCCACGAACAGTGTGCCGACGGGCCCAGTCAGGATGAAGTCCCGATCAACCCTCCTGACAGGAGTTGATCAGCAAGTCCTCTAGATGAGGCCAGGATCCGGGACGAGGACAGATGCCCGGTCTGACCCTTCGATCACTGCTCAGGCAGCGAGAGCGAAGTCAGTGCGATTAGATTCGGCACTTGTAGTTTCCAACGAACGTTTACGAGATGACGTTGGCTTCTCGACCCGCTTCTCCTGGGACTAACGTCCCCAGTCGAAACCAATCAGCCCCTCTTGAGTTGTGACTTCATCAGTCTACGGGTCAACGCCGAGCAACTCACCCCCATTCCCCAGGCCCCGCTTCGCGCTCGCCTGCACGCCGTCCACTGCCGGCAGCCACCACCACGTCAGGAACCCCAGCACCGCGCCGGCAGCCGCCGCCCCTGTCCCGGCACCCAGCAGGACGACTGCCGAGGCGGACCAGTCGGCCCCCGGTCGGGTCGCACCGTAGAAGATCACCACCATCACCAGTGGCCAGGCAACGGTGTTCGCGAGGACCCAGCGCCACGGGTACCGCACAACCGCGCGAAGCACCAGTGCCTGCGCCCCGCCCAGGAGCGGACCCATGACGAGGCCGATCGCCGCCCCGCCCGCCAGCACTCCCGGCGCCGAGAGCAACCCCCTCCACCAGTCCCCCGGCGACCACGAGCAGCAGCGCCACGGTGGTGCCACCCGTCCAGTCGGGGCGGTCGGCGAGAGCCCGGACGCCCCGGGCAGCGCCTGCGGCCGTCCCTAGCCCGGTGGCCTCCGCCAGCGCGCAGGCCAGAGTCCACCGACCGAGGGACGGGCTCGCTGCGGGGTGCGTGCAAGCAGTCCAGTCCGGCGGAGATCGGCGCCAACAGGGCCGAAGGTCGGCTAGGTGAGGCCGAAGAGCCCCACGCCGTTGTGCCAGCAGACGCGTCGAAGCCAGTCGTCGTCGAGACCGGAGTGCCGATTGCGCAGACGCACCAGCCCGCGCAGCTGCTCGGCGTAGGGGTACGGGATCGTCGGGAAGTCAGTGCCGAGCAGCACCCGGTCGCCGAGGTCGGCCAGCCGCGGCAGCAGGTCATCGGGGTAGGGCGCCTCGACGTCGAAGAACTCCGTGAACACCATCGTGGTGTCGAGACGGACGTTCGGGTGGGCCTCGGCCAGCGTGAGGAACTCGGCGTACTCCGGGGCGCCCATGTGCGCGACGACCGCGGTCAGCCGGGGGTGCCTCCGGAGCAGCCGCTCGAGGTGCTCGGGACCGGTGAAGTCGTTGCCCACGGGTCCGGAGCCGACGTGGATGACCGTCGGGGTCCCGGCGTCCTCGATCAGCCCGAAGGCCTCGTCGAGCAACGGGTCGTCGAGACGGAACTCCCCCACCTGCGTGTGCAGCTTGAACACCTCCACGCCGGCGTCGATCAGGTCGCCGACGTAGGAGGCAGCCTCGGGCTCGGGGTAGAACGTGGCGGACCACAGGCACTCCGGCACGTCGTCGGCGAACCCGCGCGCCCACTCGTTGAGGTAGGCCGCGATCCCGGGTCGGTGGGCGTAGGGCAGCGCCGAGAAGCGACGTACGCCGAAGGAGCGGAGCAGCTCCACCCGCTCCTGGTGGCCGCCGCGGTAGCGGATCGGCCACGCCCGGCCGATCTTGGGGCCGGCCTGGTCGAACTGCGCGTAGACCTTGGCCTGCACGTTGGGCGGCAGGAAGTGCACGTGCACGTCGAAGAGTCCCGGAAGCCCGAGGTCCTGCCAGAACGTCGTGACCTCTGGCTCCAGAGCGTCGGACATCCTAGGAACGGGATGCGAGCCAGTCGGCCACGCCCGGGATGTCCACCCGCTGGCTCGCCGTCAGGCCCGTGCAGTTGTCGTTGGTGCCGAAGCTGGTCAGCCCGACGACGACGTCGCCGAGGAAGACCGGGCCTCCGGAGTCGCCGAAGCAGGTGCCGCCGGTGCCCCGCTTGTCGTTCGGGTTGGCGCTGGTCTGCAGGATCTGCGGCGTCAGCTTCTGTCCGGGCATCTCGACGTAGCGCCGGATCACGGGATAGTCCATCGGCGTCGGCTTGCCCTTGCCGTCGGCCGGCTTGCGCACCTCCTGGCCGTAGCCCACCGACCTGAACAGCGTCTTGGAGAGCTGGCTCTGCTTGACCTGATCGAGGGTGCCCACCGGCGCGACCGGTGCCGGGGTGATGCCCTCGACCTGCGCGGAGAGCCGGACCACGCCGACGTCGTTCCAGTTCTTCACGTCGGTGAGGTGCGAGGACTGCGGGTGCGTCTCGGCGATGCCGTGCCGGTATCCGGCGGCGTCGAGGTCTGCGGAGGTGTAGCCCGCTGCCAGGTCGGACGCGGGCGGGACGTCGAACGGCGCCTCCTCGTCGATCGTCGAGGCGAAGCTGACCAGCACCTCGCCCGTCACGTCATCGGTGCAGTGGCCGGCTGTGAGCACCACGCTCTCCGAGATCAGGACGCCGCTGCAGCGGAACCGCACCCCGTCGGCGTACGCCATCAAGAAGGCGACGTTCGGGTGCCCACTACCGTCCTCGGTGCCTCCGGTGCTGGCCACGGCCGGCCCCTGGAGGCTGCCGGCCAGCAGCGCCGTGAGGAGCAGGGCAGGGGCGCGCAGTCGCATCCGGGGGACCTCCAGCTTGTCGTGATTTCTCCCATGCAACCACGACATCGCCCGCCACAAGGGGATTTGCGAAGGACCGCGAACTATCCGTCCATGCCCTTGAGGTTGCGCCCGAGCGCCTGCTGCTTCTCGCGATCGGCCTGTTTCGCCGCCAGGGCGTGCCGCTTGTCGTAGGTCTTCTTGCCCCGCGCCAGGGCGATCTCCACCTTGGCCCTGCCGTCCTTGAAGTAGAGGGACAGCGGGATCAGCGTGAACCCCTTCTCGTTGACCTTGCTCTCGAGCTTGTCGATCTCGTGACGGTTCAGCAGCAGCTTGCGGACGCGCCTCGGCTCGTGGTTGGTCCAGGTGCCCTCGGTGTACTCCGGGATGTGCACGCCGTGCAGGAAAACCTCGCGACCGTCGACCTCAGCGAATCCGTCGACCAGAGTGGCTCGGCCGGCCCGGAGCGACTTCACCTCGGTGCCGACCAGCACGAGACCCGCCTCGAAGGTGTCGTCGATGTGGAAGTCATAGCGAGCCTTGCGGTTCTGCGCGATGAGCTTCTGCCCCTTCTCCTTGACCATAGGCCCCATCCTGTCAGCACAGCCAGACGGAAGCAGCACCGGACAAAGCGGGTGAGGTGGGTGGGTGATCCCTGACGTTGTGGGGCGTTGCAGCACCCATCCAGCACCGGTTTCCCCGGCCGACCGGGGAAACCTGGGGGCCGCTACAGGTAGCGCATGGGATCCACCGGGCTGCCGTCGAGCAGCACGGTGAAGTGCAGGTGGCAGGCGGTGGACCAGCCGGTGGTTCCGGCGATCCCGATGACCTCGCCGCGCGAGACGCGCTCACCGGTGCCGGCCGAGTAGGAGGCCAGGTGGTTGTAGACCACGGTCATGTTCTTGCCGTTGACCCGGCCGAGGTCGAGGTAGAGGCGGTTGCCGTAGACGTCCGACCAGGTCCGGGAGATCACCGTGCCCGAGCCGGCCGCGCGCTCCGGCGTACCACAGGGAGCGTGGAAGTCGGTGCCGTCGTGGAGGCCCCAGTAGCCGAAGATCGGGTGCCTGCGGTAGCCGTACGGCGAGGTGACGTAGCCCGGCACCGGACGGTAGAGGAAGCCCCCCGCGTCGCCCTGGTAGCCGCCCTTCTGGCGTCGGGCGCGCTCGAGGATCAGCTGGCGGATCCGTTCCTCCTGCTTCTTCGCCGCGCGCAGCTGGACCAGGTCTGCCCGGTGCGCCCGGGCAGCCGCGCGCTGCGCCGCCTGTCCGCGGGTCACCTGGGTCGCGACCTCCGCGCGGGCGGACGTCGCCGACCGCTCGAGGCCCTCCTTGCGCACCAGGTTGGCGCGCGCCGCCAGCCGCTGCGCGGCGACGGCGGACTTCGCCTTCTCGACCACGACCTCCTGCTCGACCATCCGCGCCCGAGCACCGCGCAGCTCCACGAGCATCGTCGTCTGGCGGCTCATCAGCGAGCCGACGGTGTTCATCTGGCTGGTGACCTCTTCGGGATCCTGCGAGTTGAGCATCACCACCAGCCCCATCAGGGCGGGGTCGCCGTTGGCGTAGTAGCTGGCGGCCAGCTGACCGATGGCGGACCGCTGCTCGCTCACGCGTCGGCGGGCGGTGTCGAGGGCGACCCGCGTGACCGCGAGCTCGTGCTCAGCGGCCTGGAGGCGCTCCTGAGCGAGAGCGTCTGCCTGCGCGGCGGCGTCGAGCTCCTTCTGAGCCGTGGCGAGCCGCCCCTGCGCGGCCGCGAGCGCGGCCCGGGCGGCCGTGAGGCGGCGCCCAGCGGCGCGGAGCGAGGCACTCGAGTCCTCGAGATCGCCGAGGGCCGAGCGGACCTGGCCGTGCAGCTGACGCTTCTTCTTGTGCAGCTCGTCGGCCGCGGCGAAGGGGACCACCGCACCGACGAGGAGCAGGGTGACCGAGAGGCCGGCGCACAGTGTTCTGGGGAAGGAACGCACGTGGTGCCTGTCCGAACTTGGGGAAGTGAACGTCCCGACGTTAGACCAGCGCGCTCACACTTTGAGGTATTTGCGCGTCATCACGAGTGTCGGGACGAGCGTGAGCGCGACGCCGAGGAGCGCAATGCCCGCGACGGCGGTGTAGGAGTCGCGCCAGTCGACCCACTCGACGATGTTCGAGGCAGGTCGGAGCCTGCCGTAGATCACGACGTACATGAACGCCATCAGCGTCCCTGCCGCCAGGCCGATGCCGACCATGGCGGCAACGAGGGTCTCCATCAGGAACGGCAGCGAGATGTAGAGCGTCGAGGCGCCCACCAGGCGCATGATGCCGATCTCCTTGCGCCGGGCGAAAGCGGCGAGCCGGATGGTGTTGGCCACCTGCAGGATCGCGGCGACGAGGAGGAAGGCCGCCACCGCTATCGCACCCCACTTCATCACCTCGATCCAGAAGTAGATCGGCTTGAGCACCTGGCGCAGGTCGCGTACGGCGGCGACCCCCGGGGTGCCGGACAGCTCGCTCTCGACCCCACGGAACCTGTTGGGGTCCTTGAGCTTGACCCAGAAGGACTCCTGCATGTCGTCGGCCTTGACCGTGGAGTAGATCTCCTGCTCCGACTTGTCCTTGGAGATGTAGACCTTCTTCCAGGTCTCGAACGCCTGGGCCTTGGTCTGCCGGTAGTACGAGGCGACCTCGGGGTTCTTCGCGATCACCTCGCGGATCGCGCTGCGCTGCTCGTCCGTGACGTCCCCGGTGCAGTTCGCGGCCTTGCTGTTCTGGTTGCACATGAACACGGTGATCTGCAGCTTGTCGCCCCAGAAGCGCTGGGCCTTGTCGGCCTGGGCGTTGAGCAGCAGTCCCATCCCCACCAGCGTCAGCGAGACGAAGATCGTCACGATCAGCGCGATCGACATGGAGACGTTGCGCCGCAGACCGGACCCGGTCTCGGAAAAGACGTACCTCAGCTGCATGGAGTGGACAACCCTTCAGTGCTGGTAGCCGTAGACACCGCGGGACTGGTCGCGTACGACGCACCCGTCGGCCAGCTCGATGACGCGCTTGCGCATCTGGTCGACGATCCCGGCGTCGTGGGTCGCCATCACCACGGTCGTCCCGGTCCGGTTGATCCGGTCCAGCAGCTTCATGATGCCGACGCTGGTGTTCGGATCGAGGTTCCCGGTCGGCTCGTCGGCGATCAGGATGAGGGGGCGGTTGACGAAGGCCCGCGCGATGGCGACGCGCTGCTGCTCGCCGCCGGACAGCTCGTCGGGCATCCGGCGGCCCTTGCCCTCGAGGCCGACGAGCTCGAGGGTCTCCGGGACCACCTTGTTGATCAGCGCCCGCGGTTTGCCGATCACCTGCAGGGCGAACGCGACGTTCTCCGAGACGGTCTTGTTGGGCAGCAACCGGAAGTCCTGGAACACCGTGCCGATCTGGCGACGCAACGCGGGCACCCTGAAGCTCTTCATCCGGTTGAGCTCCTTGTCGATCACGAAGACCTTGCCCTGGGTCGTGCGGGTCTCACGGAGCACGATCCGCAGGAACGTCGACTTCCCGGAGCCGGACTCCCCGACCAGGAACACGAACTCGCCCTTCGCGATCTCGGCGGTGACGTCCTTCAACGCCGGCTTGGGATGGCCGGGGTAGGAGGCGGAGACGTTCTCGAACCTGATCACGCTGGTCGAGCATAGGTGAGCACCCCTACGGTGTAGCGCATGCTGGATTCGTCGGCCCGTCGCCTGATCGCCGTCCTCGTCCTCGGCGCCCTGGCGACCGGTTGCGGTGGCGAGAAGCCGGCCGCCCCGGACGCCGCACCCACGCCGATCGCCCGCCTGGAGGCGGCTGCCATGCAGGTCCCACGGATCGAGTTCTGTCCGCTGGTGCCCAAGTCGGCAGTCACGGACGCCCTCGGCGGCAAGGCGGTGTCGGCGGACGCCTACGGCAACGGCGACGAGCAGGAGCTCGTCGGCATCGGCAAGGACGTGGTGCACGAGATCGGCTGCGCCTGGACGGGCACGGATCTGACCGCCCGGGCGTGGGTCTTCGCCCGCCCGATCAGCGGAGCCTTCGCCCGACAGGTGATCGCCGATGCACGGAAGACGGAGGGCTGCCGCGTGGTCGCGGGGCCAGCCTTCGGGACGCCGTCGATCACCCAGGTGTGCGCCACCGCGGGTGGACAACGAGTGCGGCACGCCGGGCTGTTCGGCCAGACCTGGCTGACCTGCGAGCTCTCCGCCACCTCGACGCAGCCGACGGACCTCCGGCAGCGCACCGACCAGTGGTGCGTCGAGGTCGCGAACGCGCTGGACACCACCCGCTGAACGTCGCGATGAGGCGATGTGTCCGGTCTGTGAGGTCGTCATTCCCGCTTGCGCCCGGTTCGTGAGGTTAGTCTCGCTGTGGTGCCATCGGGGCGCCTGTGACGAGAGGGTTCTCGGGAATGACCAGACGACAGATGGCCACTGGCCTCGCCGCAGCAGTGGTGGTGGCGGGCACAGCCACGCTCACACCGATGACCTCGACCAGTGCGGCCAGCCCGGCCCCGGTCAAGGACGGCGTCAACCAGGCCCTAGGCAACGGGCTGGGCAGGTTGCTGGCCGAGCGCACCCCGCGCCGGTCGATGGCGCCCCGGTCCGGCGTCTCGATCGACCAGGACCGAGTGAGCATCCGCGACCAGCGCGGCAACGTGCTGATCCAGCTCACCCCTCAGGCGGGCATCGACCGGGCCGCCTTCCGCCGGCAGGCTGAGGCCGAAGGGCTCGACGTACAAGCGGTCGACCGCACCAGCGGCACCATGGAGGGCTTCGTGCCCCTCTCGTCGGTCAACGCACTCGCGTCGTTGGAGGGAACGGGCACGATCGCGCAGTCGATCAGGCCCAAGGCCAACGTCGGTGCCGCGACCAGCCAGGGTGTCGCGCTGCAGCGTGTGGACAAGGTCCACGAGCGCGGGATCGACGGGAGAGGCATCACCCTGGGTGCCCTGTCCGACTCCTACGACGCAGCCACGACCGACGTCTTCGGCGACCCGCTCACCATCCATGCAGCCGATGACGTGAAGTCGGGCGACCTGCCGGGCAGGGGCAACCGGGCCTACCGCAAGCCGGTCAGGGTGCTCGACGAGATCGGGGACCCGGCCGCGGCGAGCGACGAGGGTCGGGCCATGCTGCAGATCGCGCACGACGTGGCTCCGGCCAGCACGCTGTGCTTCGCCACTGCCTTCAACGGAGCGGTCAGCTTCGCCGACAACATCCGCAGGCTGGCCAGCAAGAAGGGCGGGTGTCGCGCTGACGTGATCGTCGACGACGTCGTCTACTACGACGAGCCGATGTTCAGCGACGGCATCATCTCCGACGCCGTGGACGACGTGGCCGCCCAGGGAGTCCACTACTTCAGCTCGGCGGGCAACGCGGGCAACGCACAGTCGTGGAACTCGAAGGTCAGGCTGGTTCCCGCGGCCAAGGCCCTCGAGGGGACCGACCTCGACTTCAGCGAGGTCGATCCGGCGCTCTACGACGGCGGGTTGCAGGACATGGACCCGGGCGCGGGCACCGATGTCGCCCAGGACGTGAGCGTGGGAGCCGGCGGGGGTCTGATCAACCTGCAGTGGGACGACCCCGTCGACCTCGACGGCGCGAAGTACGGCGACCCGGTCCTCGAGCAGACGGGCGAGATCACCGACGCCGATCCCGACCCCACGGTCACGTTCACACCGACCGCCGCTCAGATCGGCAGCACAGTCGAGTTCCGCGCCGACGGCATCCCGTCGGGCAGCACCGACCTCGTGCTGTCCGTCGAGGCACCCGACGGCACGAACCTCGGCGAGGTCGACACCGGGACCTCCCCCGAGACCCTGGCCGTGAAGCTGACCCAGCCGGGCACCTACACAGCCACGGTCACCGGCTTCAAGGGCGAGACCGGCGACTTCACCCTGAAGGTTCGTCCACTGCTGGCCCCCTCCAAGGTCTCCACCGACTTCAACGTGCTGATCTTCGACGCCGGCGGCAGCTTCCTCGGCGCCCTGGCGGACGCGAACACCCTCTCCGGCAGGCCCATCGAGCTCGCGGGTCTCGACGGACCCGGTGACCTCCAGCTCGTCGTGTCCAGGTCCGGCAAGGGCCCCGTCGGCGCCACCCGGCTGCGCAACGTGCTCGGCGGCTCGGCGTACTTCACCGAGTTCTCCGACCCGCTCTCCCCCGCCGTCTTCGGGCACGCCACCGCCAAGGGAGCGACTGCGGTGGGTGCCTACGACCCCTTCCGGCCCTTCCTGCCGGAGTTCTACACCTCGCCGGGCGGTGACCTGCCGATCTACTTCGACTCGGCGGGCGACCGCTACCCGACGCCGCAGGTCCGCCGGGTGCCGCAGGTGTCCGGCGCCGATCGCGTGAACACGACCTTCTTCGTCGCCGACGACCCACGCGACACCGACCAGCAGCCGAACTTCGGTGGCACGAGCGCCGCGGCGCCCCACGTGGCCGCGATCGCGGCCCTGATGCTGCAGAAGGGGGGCGCAGCGACGTCCTACACCCCGAGCGCCCTCCGCGACCAGCTGATCCGCTCGACCTTCGACCACGACCTGGACCCGGCGTACTCGAGCGGCAGTGCGGGCGGCCTCACGGTCCGTGCCCGGGGAGGCCAGGGCTACGAGTCGGGCGCGACGCCGGCCCCCGCTGCGATGACGGATCCCGACTTCTTCACGCTGAGCTACTCCGGCAAGGTGCCGCTGAGGTCGGTGACGTTCTACGGAGAGACCGCGAGCCCGACCGCACCGGGCACCCGTCACCCCCCGCTGTCTGACGGCATCGTGTTCGACCCCCGCCCGCTCGGCGACGGACCGAGCCATCGCGACGCGGGCTTCCCGTTCACGATCGGCTCCACGTCAGGAGGTCTGCAGCCGAGCAAGGTCGCTGCAGCGTTCTCGGTGCCCGGTGGGGGCGAGTCGGCGAAAGGCCAGTACCGCCGGATGACGCTGCGGTTCAAGAACCTGCTCGAGCGTGGACAGGGGTTGAGCTTCGGTGTGGACCGTGACCTGGCGATCTCCGGCTTCGGCGGCTCCAACGAGGGCAACGGCGCCGACGAGCTCGGCGGCGGGGTCTTCCTGCCCAACGGCATCCGCGTCCCGACCGGCCTCGCCTTCGTAGCCGAGCGCACCGACGGTCGTAGGATCTTCGGCATGCTGGGCAACCGTCTCGGTCAGGGATTCAGCCCCGTGGACGGCTACGGCCTCGTGAATGCCGAGAAGGCGGTCCGGTGACCGTCACCACGCAGGTCCGACTGGCCCGTCGCCCCGACGGCGAGCCCGGGGACGACTCGTTCGAGTTCGTCGAGCACGAGCTCGGCGACCTCGACGACGGGCAGGTGCTGCTGCGGGTCGTCTACCTGTCCCTGGATCCCTACATGCGTGGTCGCATGAGCTCGGCCCCGTCCTACGCCGACCCCGTCGAGGTGGGCGCGCTGCTCGTCGGCAGCACCGTGTGCGTGGTCGAGGAGTCACGCAACCCCGGCTACGAGCCCGGCGACGTGGTGCTCTCCTACAGCGGCTGGCAGACCCACGAGGTCTCGGACGGTCGGGGGCTGCGCAAGCTGGACCCGTCGCTCGTGCCGGTGTCCACGGCGCTCGGGGTCCTCGGGATGCCGGGCTTCACGGCGTACGCCGGCCTCCTCGAGATCGGACGACCGCAGCCCGGGGAGACGGTGGTCGTCGCTGCCGCCACCGGTCCGGTCGGTTCGGCCGTCGGCCAGATCGCCAAGGTCAGGGGTGCCCGCGCCGTCGGGATCGCGGGCGGAGCGACGAAGCGGCAGGCACTGCTCGACGAGTTCGGCTTCGACGTCGCCCTGGACCACCGCTCCCCCACGTTCGCCGACGACCTCGCTGCGGCGGTGCCCGACGGGATCGACGTCTACTTCGAGAACGTCGGCGGGACCGTGGCACGCGAGGTGTTCAAGCGGATGAACCGCTACGGCCGGGTCCCGGTGTGCGGGCTCGTCGCCGACTACAACGCGACGGCCGCACCTGCGGGACCAGACCGGCTCCCCGGCTTCATGGGCCTGGTGCTGCGGCGAAGCCTCACCGTGCGCGGCTTCATCCAGGACGAGTTCACAGCCTCGCACGGGCGCGACTTCGTGCGCGAGATGTCGGGCTGGGTCGCCGACGGCTCGGTGCGCTACCGGGAGGACGTCGTGGACGGTCTCCACGCCGCACCCGAGGCGTTCCGCGGCCTGCTCACGGGCAGGAACTTCGGCAAGCTCCTCGTCCGGGTCTCGACAGACCCCACGCTGTGAGCCTGCCCCGTCGACCCGCCCCGGTCCCGGGCCCGAGAATGGTTTCGTGACCGGACCCGAGACAAGCCCCGAGACAAGCCCCCAGACAGGCCCTGAGACGGGCCCTGAGACAGGTCCCGAGAGCGGCCCGGTGACCGTGTCGATCCTTCGGCACGTCGCCCCGGAGCACTCGGCCCAGATGCTTGCGTGGGTCCGCGCGGGGTCGTCGCTGGCCGAGCGATTCCCCGGCTTCCTCGGGACCGGATGGGTGCGTCCTGCCGCCGACTCCGACGAGTGGCACATGCTCTACCGGTTCGCTGACCGCGCCTCGCTCGACGGGTGGGAGTCCTCCTCCCAGCGGTCATGGTGGCTCGGCTCGGCCCAGGGACTGGTCGGGGAGTCGCTGCTGGAGCGGCGTACCGGCATCGAGGGGTGGTTCGACGAGCCGGCCACCCACGACGTGCAGGACCTGCGCCCCGCGCCCGCCGCGCCGCCGCGCTGGAAGCAGGCGATCGTGATCTGGCTGACGTTCTTCCCGCTGAGCCTGGTGCTCGGGCTGGCGGTGCTCGCGACCGGGATCGAGATCAACCTCGGCATACGCACGATGATCACGACGCTGGTGGCCACTCCGATCATGGTCTACGGCCTGCTGCCTTGGATGACGAAGCGGTTCGCGTGGTTCCTCAAGCCGGGAGAAGGCGCGGGAGACGGCCCGGGAAGCGGCGCGGGCCGCGGCCCGGAAGCCCGCTGAACCTCGCGAGATCCACCGGACCGGAGTGTTCAGCGGACCCGCCCGGTGGGTACGGCTTCAGTGAGCCGATCGAAGGGAGCCACGATGCCGAAGGCCTGGAGCGCCAAGCGCGAACGACAGTACGAGCACATCAAGGAGGGCCTCGAGGACCAGGGCCGCAGCGAGGACACCGCGGAGGAGATCGCGGCCCGCACGGTCAACAAGGAGCGGGCACGCTCCGGCGAGGCCAGGGAGAAGAGCAAGACCTCGACCGACGACATCTCCTCGGGACGCCGAGGTGGGCTGCGCTCACACTCCGGCTCGGGAGGGCGGACCAAGGCCCAGCTCTACGCCGAGGCGAAGAAGAAGAACATCGAGGGCCGTTCGTCGATGAGCAAGGCCGAGCTCGAGAAGGCCGTCGGCAGCTAGGCGCCGCAACCAGGGCCCCATGAGTCGGGCCCGATGTCACGAACCGAGCTCAGGCCTGGACCTCGGCACCGACCCGCCAGCGGATGCCGGCCTCGAGGAAGCCTTCGATGTCGCCGTCGAAGACCGCTTGCGGGTTGCCCACCTCGTAGTCGGTGCGCAGGTCCTTGACCATCTGGTAGGGGTTCAGCACGTAGTTGCGCATCTGGTCACCCCAGCTCGCCTGGACGTCCCCGCGCATCTCGTCGAGGTGCGCCTTCTCCTCGGCCTTCTTCAGCGCCAGCAGCTTGGCCTTCAGCACGACCATCGCGCTCGCCTTGTTCTGCAGCTGGCTCTTCTCGTTCTGGCAGGAGACCACCGTGCCCGTGGGGAGGTGGGTCAGGCGTACGGCGGAGTCGGTGGTGTTCACCGACTGCCCACCGGGGCCGCCGGAGCGGTAGACGTCGACCCGGATGTCCTCGTCGGCGATCTCGATGACGTCGGTCTGCTCCAGCACCGGCACCACCTCGACCGCGGCGAAGCTCGTCTGACGCCGGCCCTGGTTGTCGAAGGGGCTGATCCGGACCAGGCGGTGGGTGCCCGCCTCGACACTCAGCGTGCCGTAGGCGTAGGGCGCGTGCACCGCGAACGTGGCCGACTTCAGCCCCGCCTCCTCGGCGTAGGAGGTGTCGTAGACCTCGACGGGGTAGTTGTTGCGCTCGGCCCAGCGGATGTACATCCGCATCAGCATCTCGGCGAAGTCGGCAGCGTCGACACCTCCGGCTCCCGACCGGATCGAGATGATCGCCTCGCGGGCGTCGTACTCACCGGAGAGCAGGGTGCGCACCTCGAGCTGCTCGACGAGCTTCTTCAGCTTCGCCAGCTCTGCCTCGGTCTCCGCGGCGGCCGCGCTGTCACCTTCCTCGGCGGCGAGCTCCACCATCACGCCGAGGTCGTCGAGACGGTTCTCGAACTCGGTGTAGCGGTCGAGGTCGTGCTGCAGGATGGAGAGCCGCCCGGTGACGCGTTGTGCGTTGGTCTGGTCGTTCCACAGGTCGGGCGCGGCGACCTGCTCGCCGAGGTCGGCGATCTCCCGGCGCATCTCGTCGAGGTCCAGGACGGACCCGATGGTCTTCATCGTCGCCTGGAGCTGCTTGATCTCGGATTCGAAGTCGGTGGCCACAAGGAGTCAGGTTACGGCGCCTGGCCGCGTGCCGTCGAAGAGCCCTGGACCCGATGCCGGCGCCGGTCGACCGAGGCTCGTCTGCGGTGGTCGGCGAGCTTCCCGACCGGAGCCACCCGGTCACCGACTTCGCCGGACGCGTGTGCGACAGGCTCTCCGCGGTGGCTGCGCGCCCGGTGCGGTCGATGGGTCCGGCCGACCTCCGCACGGCCTTGGTCGACCTCGCTCGCGCCGAGGCTCAGCTCGCCGCACTGCGACTGCGGGTGCCGGCGGGGGCCGAACGCATCGGTGCGACCGACCACGTGGCCTGCACCACCGCGGACTGGGTCGCGGTGGAGACTCGGGCCGAGCAGCACCTGGTCGACCTCGCGCTCGTGCACGACGCCCGGGCGCTGAGGGTCCTGGGCGGACGGATCCTCGAGGTGATCGCACCCGAGGTGGCTGACCGGTTCGAGGGACAGGTGCTGGAGGCGGAGGACCGCCGAGGGGTGCGACCGACCACCCGGCCCCTGCCACGTGCACCACGTCCTGCCGTGGTCGTCGGGCGGCCCAACCGACGCCGAGCACCCGCCTGCTCTGCGGCCACCACCTTCGGCGCATGCACGACGAGCGCTACGTCGCGACGCGTGGCCACACCGGCAGGATCTGCTTCCACCGACGGACGTGACCTGGACCCTCGCGCCTTCGTGACGGCTCAGCGGTCGTGGGTACGGGTCCGGCATGGCCATCGCGCGATTTCCCAGTGTCGTCATCGACTGCCCCGACCCGGGCGCCCTCGCCAACTTCTACGGCACCATCCTCGACTGGGAGGTCGCGACCTCCCCCGACTGGGCGGACATCCGCTCGGGGGACGGTGCGCAGTGCATCTCCTTCCAGAGGGTCGAGGGATATGCCTCCCCTGCCTGGCCGCGCCAGGAGCTGCCCCAGCAGATGCATCTCGACGTCATGGTCCCGGACCTCGACGTCGGCGAGAGGGAGGTGCTGGCGCTCGGTGCGACCAAGCACGAGCACCAGCCCGGTGAGACGTTCCGGGTCTTCCTCGACCCGGCCAGGCATCCGTTCTGCCTGTGCGTGGTCTGAGGTCCCGGCTCAGTCCGAGACCACGACGACCGACGCAGCCGTGCCGGTGACGGGTATGTCGGTGCCGACCCCGGGCACGTGCAGCGGCAGGTCCATCCGCGTGCTCACGCGGACGACCACGGTGTCGGCCGTGGTCGTCACCGAGTAGTCGAGCCCCGGGAACCGTCGCTCGAGCCCACTGCCGGCGACGTAGTCGGCGACGTAGCGGCGCGCGGCCACCGGGTCGATCCGGGCTCGCCGGCCGAGCCCGTGGGTGTAGACCGCCTCGCCCTGAAGGCCGTCCGTCGCCGCGAGCGCCGCGGAGTCGGCGACGGAGTTCAGGCCCTGCCGTCGCAGGTACGCCGCGGACGCGTCCACCACCGCCCCCACCAGGAGCGCCACGACCACCGCGAAGCCGATGATCAACGGCGTGACCGAGCCCTGCTCCTCGCGTCCCGTCACGGCCGGGCCTCCCGGAAGGTGCCGTAGGGCGCATCGTGCTGAGAGTCGACCCGTAGACGTGGGGTGTTCGACCCGAGCACGGCGGGCATCAGCGGCAGGTCGACCGCCGAGTGGATCTCTGCCCTGACCAGCGATCCCGGGGTCAGGCAGTGCCGGGGGTCGGGTCGACAGGTGATCCGAACGTCCGGGACGGCGTCGAGCCGCTGGTCGCGGTAGGCGAGGCGCACGGCCGCCCGGGCACGCGCGTAGCCGGTCCTCTGGTCGGGTGCGGTCACGAACGCGCGTCCCGCGGACCGAGCAGCGGCGGAGGCGGCGTACGCCGCGCGCTGGGTGTCGAAGGCAGCGAGCACGATGTAGAGCAGCGGCACGATCAACACGATGGCCAACCACACGAACTCGATGAGTGCCGTTCCGGACTCGTCGCCACGTCGGTCCCTCACGGCACCGTCTCCTGGACCCCGTGGCCGGTCACCGTGAGGGCGACGGCAGGTCCCCACAGCCCCAGGGGTGGGACCTCCGCACGGACGCGCACGACCACGGTCGGCACGCCGTCGACCGACTCCCGCCCGGCAGAGATCTCCTGGGCAAATCGGTCGGCGATCGCGCCGCGCACCTGAGCTCGTGTGCGGGCGGCGCCCTCGGCCGGTGTCCTGTCGATGGTGGCGCCGTAGCGTGCACCCTCGGTGGCGGCAGCGGCGAGGGTGTTGCGCACGTGCAGCACCAGCCCGACCTGGATCAGACCGAGGACCAGTGGCACGAGCACCATGCTGACCAGCACGAAGTCGACGACCGCCGACCCGTCCTCGTCGCGGAGGCGCTCAGCCGGAGACGGAGGCGAGTGCCGCACGCAGCATCGCACCGAGCTGTGACCCTGCGATGGCCCACAGGCCCGCCACCAGGCCCGCCGTCATCACCGTGATCAGCACCCACCCGGGCACGTCGCCGCGTTCGTCGCGGCGTCTGGGACGCATCAGCTTCTTCATCTCGGGTCTCCTCACGGACTCTGTCTTCTCAGGGAACAACCAGGCGCAGGCCGACCAGGCCCGGCCAGAACGCGAACACGACGACGGTGGGCAGCACGAGGAACACGACCGGGACCATCATCAGGACCTCGCGCCGGGCGCCGGACTCGATCAGCGCCCGCCGTCCGGCCTCACGTACGTCGCCCGCCTGCGCGTGCAGCACCTCCGCGAGCGGAGTGCCGCGCTCCACCGCGATGGCGATGCCCTCGGCGAACCGCGACACCACGGCGAGGCCCGAGCGCGCCGCCAGCTCGTCGAAGGCGCGCGCGACGGGCGTGCCGGTGCGGACGTGGGCGAGGACCCGGCTGAGCTCGACGGAGAGCTCACCGCTCGTCCGGCGTACGACGCGGTCGAGAGCTGCCACCGGGCCCTCCCCCGCTGCGACGGCGAGCGCCAGCAGCTCGGCGACGGTGGGGAACTCCTGCAGGATCTGCCGTTCTCGGCGCGCGACCTGGGAGGACAGGTGGTTCTCGCGCAGGAGGACCCCGAGCGCGAACGCGATCAGGCAGAAGATCAGCAGCGGCACCGCCCGTTCGGGCGACCTCACGGCCACCAGGGCGGACGGGACGGCCATGATCGCGAACGCGACCACACCCCAGAGAACCTGCTCGACCCGGAACTGCGCCACCTCCATGTCGAGGCCCGCCCGCTGGAGGCGTCGCCCCACCGAGGCCGAGCCGCCGAGCAGGCGCTCCACCGCGCGAGCGGCTGCCGCGAGTGTCGGTCCGAACACCCCGACGAAGGCGTTTCTCGGCGCAGCACGTGCAGGCAGGGTGCCGGGGAGGGGCAGGTCGCGCACGTAGGGCAGCACCCGCACAGCCAGCGACGTACGACGTGCGTCGAACGCGGCCGTGGCGACCAGCCAGGCACCGAGCCCGAGACCCGTGCCCAGCAGCGCGCCGACGAGGGTCACGAGAGGATCCGCCGCTCCGTGGGCAACCGCCCGATGCGGACCATGGCCCAGTAGGCCAGGGCACAGAGCACCGCACCCCCCAGGAGCACCACGACCCCCGCGCCGCTGGAGTAGCGCTGGATCACCTCCGGCTGGAAGCACAGCAGCAGCAGCACCAGCCAGGGCGCGGCCACCGCGAGCCGCGCGCCGTTGACGGTCCATGCCTGCCGCGCCTGCAGCTCCGACCGCGTCCGCGCGTCCTCGCGCAGGAACGCCGACAGGCTGCGCAGCAACCGCCCGAGATCCCCTCCACCGACCTCACGCGCCACCCGCAGGCTCTCCACCACGCGGTCACCGACGGGATCCGCGAGACGTTCCTTGAGCCGGTCGAGGGCGTCGGTGAACCGCCCGCTGAGCTGGTAGTCCCGCGCGAAGGCGGCAAAGCCGTCGCGCAACGGCTCGGGTCCCCGCTCGGAGAGCGCACTGAGAGCCTCAGGCAAGGACATGCCGGCGCGCACCGCAGAGGCCAGGTTGTCGACTGCCTCGGGCCACACCTCGGCGAAGTCGTGCTGGCGCCGTCGCGCACGCCCCCGGACCACCGCCACCGGCAGGTAGGCGCCCAGGGCTCCGAAGACGAGAGCGACAGGGACGGTGCGCGAGGCGGCGAGGACGGTGATCACGGCGACCAGCGAGCTCACCGCGCAGACCATGAGGAAGCTCGGGGCGCTGACGTCGCCGAGACCGGCGCTGCTGAGCAGCGGACGGAGGCGCGAGGGTCGCCTGACGCCAGCCGGCGATGGCAGCCAGAAGGACGACCAGATCGTGAGCACCCCGACGCCGAGGAGCAGCCCGAGGACGGCGCCCATCTCACGCACCACGCAGCAGGCGGTGTACGTCGATCCCGGCGCGCTCGAACGACTCGAGGCGCGAGGGCATGCCACCGGTGTGCACCAGATCGGCGCCGGAGCGGACGAAGACAGGCTCGGTCTCGACGATGTCGTTCTCGACGCGTCCCGGCACCGCCACGATCTCGTTGACCCGTCGTGCGCCCACGTGGTCGACCCCGAGGTGGACGACGAGGTCGACCGAGCTCGCGACGGTGGGCACGACGAAGCGCGCGGAGATGTTCTCGCCGGCCAGAAGCGGCAGGGTGCAGAGCTTGACCAGGGCCTCCCGCGCACTGTTGGCGTGGATCGTCGCCATCCCGGGGAGCCCCGCGTTGAGCGCCAGCAGGAGATCGAGGCATTCCGCAGCACGGACCTCGCCGACGATGATCCGGGTCGGTCGCATCCGCAGCGACTCGCGCACCAGGTCGCGCAGGGTGACCTCCCCCGTGCCCTCGAGACCCGCCTGCCGGGTCTGCATCGGCACCCAGTCGGGATGAGAGAAGCGCAGCTCGAAGACCTCCTCGGCGGAGATGATCCGGTCCCCTCCGGGGATCCCCGCAGCGAGGCAGTTGAGCATGGTCGTCTTGCCGGCCTGCGTGCCGCCGGCGACGACGATGTTCTGTCCTGCGAGGACAGCGGCTTCGAGGAAGCGGGCTGCGACGGCCGGCAGGGACCCGAGCCCGACAAGGTCGTCGAGGCGCGCAGCCCTGAGCACGAACTTGCGGATGTTCACGGCGGCGAACTGACGGCTGATGCCCTCGAGCACGACGTGCAGCCGATGTCCCTGCGGGAGCATCGCGTCGACGAAGGGCCGGGACAGGTCGATGCGCCGACCGCTCGACTTGAGCATGCGCTCGACCAGCTCGGACACCTCGGTGCGGGAGAGGATGAGATTGGTCAGCTCGTGACGGCCGTTGCGCGCGATGAACACCCGGCTCGGCTCGTTGATCCACACCTCCTCGACCTCGGGGTCGTCGAGGAACCGTTGCAGCGGACCGAACCCGGAGACCCTGGCGACCAGCTCGCCGACGACGCCGGCGGGGTCGGGCACCGGCGCGACCACACCGGTCAGGCTGCGCTCGTCATGAGCAGCTACGGCCTCTTCGGCAAGACGGCGCACCCGCAGCGTCTCGAGCTGCGGGTCGACTCCTTCGCGGCGTACGGCTGCACGCACCTGCTCGTCGAGGTCGGCGACCAGATCGACCGAGGTGGATCCCGAGATGTCCACGGACATGAGGCTGTCGTACCCGCGGACGACACGGCTGGAAACCCCGAGCTTCCAGCCTGTGGACGAGTCCCACCACACGGGCCTCACTGGTGCACTCCCGGCTCATCGGAGGCAGACCCGGGCAGCCTGGAGGCGAGACATCAAGGCGAGGACCGTGTCTCGGGCGGAGCCACCCGGCGACGGACAAGCCCGGCTCGGCAGGGAAGGGGGAGGCACGGACGCGACCGAACCTCTCTCGACCCATCCCGCCCGTGCACGTGGCCGGCGCACCAGAACTGCCCCAGACGGGGCTACTTTCCGCTGGCGAGGCTCCAGCCGGACGTCCTCGGCCTACCCTTGCCTCGCGGAGGAGCCAGAGCCCAGGGTGGTCAGCATGCCAGCTGGCACCGGGAGTGCCGTGAGGTCAGATCGCGAGGGGGTACGCCGTGGCGCTGCTACCAGGCGACGACGAGCTTCTCACCCCGCGCCAGGCTGCGGGCCTGCTCTCCGTGAACCACAAGACGATCACGCGGTGGGCCCAGACCGGCAAGATCGCATGCCTTCGGACACCTGGTGGCCACCGTCGCTACCGGTCGGACGACGTGATGGCTATCCGGGCCGGCACCTACGTCCGACCAGTGGACGTGACGCCCACTGTTCCCGCCGCCCGGCCCGGGGCTGCCCGTCTCCCAGTCCCTCGGCAACCGAACGGCGGTGAGGCTGCGGCCGTGGTCGCGGAAGCTGTGGCCATCGCGCTCGAGGCCGAGGCGGACGAGGCTGCCGAAGCCGTGGCACTGATCGCCGCGGCAGTCATCTCGGCGTCAGAGAAGGCAGCGGAAGCCGCCGAGAGGGCCCGCGGAGCACGCGCGTTCGCCGCAGAGGAGGCTGCACGCACCGTCGCCAACGTGGCACGCCAGGCCGCGACGAAGGTACAGCAGCAGGCCGACCGCGCCGCCGCGCAGGTTGCCGAGGCCGCGGAACGTGCTGTCGTGAACGTCATCGGCGCCGGTGAGCACCGAGGCCCCGCGAGCAAGGCAGTCCTCATGGCGGAGACCGTGGCCGCGGCAGCTCGGGCAACCGCCCAGGACACCTCGCGCGCCGCAACCGAAGTGGCCACCGCCGTGGCCGCGGCTGCTGCGCACATGGTGCGGACGACCGCTGCCGCCGACGATGCCCATGACCACGAGGTCGCTGTCACCGCCCACGCGTTGCAGCACCTGACAGCCGAGACGGCCGGGCGAGTGGCTGCCGCAGCCGAGGCGAGAGCCGCGGGTGTCGCGGTGGCTGCGCGCGAGGCGGCAGCAGCGCTGCACGCCCTCCCTCGGTCACACAACGCCTCACCTGATGAGCACCGGGTCCCTGATGGCGGCTGACGAGTTCGTCATCGACCTGATGGACCCTCGAGAGATGATCGAGCAAGCCATCGGAGTGCTCATGAGCGAGCACCAGGTGGACCGGGACACCGCGTTCGAGATGTTGGTCCAAGGCTCCACCTCGAGCCGTCTGAGGGTGCGCACCGTCGCCGAGCAGATCCTCAGGCAGTCGCGCCGTTCCGAGTAGAGCCGCGCCCGCCCGGCCGACCACTAGCGTCGGTGCCGACGTCGTGCGTCGTGACAGGTCTCGTGGGCCGGAAGCAACCAGGGCAAAACCCCGAAAGGCGGCACCGCCTGCCAAACGGGGCAACTACCCGAACGAAGCATACAAATGCATCGAACCTGGAACTCCCGAACTACACTCGGCATGCGACGACACTCGCCGTGCAGGTCGCAGGCGAGACGCCCGTCGGCCGCTTTTCCCGTCCTCGAGAAGGTGGGTCGTGTTGATTCCACCCGAGGTCGATGACTTTCTGGCACCTCATGCGGTGGCGGCCATGCTGTTCGTGGATCGCAAGACGGTCTTCCGCTGGTCCCAGACCGGCAAGCTCGGGTTCATTCGCACTCCCGGCGGCCACCGGCGGTATCGCAGGGCAGACGTGCTGGCGATCAGGTCCGGCGTCTCCAGCGACAGCGGCCACCCCTCCCCCGCGGTGCCCTCACCGCGCGACGGTGCACGACAACCGAGAAGCCACCCTGCCGAACGCAACGACGAGACGACGGCGAAGGCAGCAGTCGTCGCCGAGGCGGTGGCCATCGCCGTGGAATCCGAGGCCGCCGTGACGGCTGAGAGCGTCATCGAGCTGGCCGCGGCCGTGGCAACCGCCGCAGCCAAGGCAGCGCAGGCGGCAGAGCGTGCCAGGCAGGCCCGGGCCCAGGCTGCGGAGCAGGCGGCGCAGACCGTTGCTCGGGAAGCAGCCCGTATCGCGATCAGGGTCAGGATACGAGCTGACGTGGCCGCGTCGCAGGTCGCGCGGGCTGCGGCCCTGGCGGTCGAGAACGTCTCGGACTCCGATCCCGTCGTCGATCCCGTCGAGATGACGGCGCTCCTGACCGAGATCGTGCAGGCAGCGGCCGAAGCGACCGCCATCCGTACCACCCGGGCCGCCGCTGTCGTCGCCACCGCGGTCGCGGAAGCTGCGGCGGAGATGGTGCGCACCACGTCTGCCTCGGAGGACGCCATCGAGAGTCAGGTCAGTGCAGCCGCCGACGCGCTCCACGGCCTGACGACGATCACGGCGCAACGCGCCGCCTTCGACACTCGCAGCCGGGCGGAGGGCATGGCTCTCGCCGCCCGCGAGGCAGCAGCCGCACTCCGGGAGCCGTGGCACCCCGCGACGACGACACGTCCTCCGGCGTCAGAGAGCCTGTGATCTCGCGAGCGGGTTCCACGACGTCGTGTGCTCGCGAGTCGGGACCGACCCCACCGGAGCGGGACCCAGCCGCAGCGGCCGGGTCCCGATCACGGTCGACGATGCCGGTGCTCTGCACCGGGCAGGGTGGGACTACTTCGTGAAACCGACGTCGGCCAGGTGGAGGCTCAACGTCGGCGTGATCTTGGAGCCGGTCACGTTCTTGTTCATCAGGTAGTTGATCGTCTCGTAGTGGGTGAAGACCAGAGGTGCCTGCTCGGTGACGATGCCGCGGATCTGCTTGTAGCTGCTCTGCCGTGCGGCCTCGTCGTTGCTGCCTGCTGCCTCGTTGATGAGCGTGTCGACAGCGGGGTTTGAGTACCCGGTCGTGTTGACGGGGGCGCCCGACTTGATGACGAGGGAGTAGAAGTTGTCCGGGTCGATCGAGCGTTCCTGGTAGGCGCTGGTCAGCTGGTAGTTCTTCGAGCTGAACTGGTCGTACCAGACCGAGACCTCCACCGCCTTGATCGTCATGTCGACGCCGATCTTCTTGAGCTGCTCGCGGAGGACCTGACCTGTCTTGAGCAGCTCGGGGTACTGCGACAGACCGAGGTACTGCACCTTGAGCCCGTTGGGGAACCCTGCGTCCGCGAGCAAGGACTTGGCCCTCTCGATGTCGGGCTTGCTGGCGAAGATGTTGCTGTCGTCGTACCACGGCGAACCGGTCGGGACCTCTTCCAGACCGTCCTCACCGGTGCCCAGGTAGGCGACCTTCTTGATCTCCGAGCGGTCGACGGCCAGGGCGAACGCCTGACGCACCAAGACGTTGTCGAAGGGCGCCTTCGTGGTGTTCATGGCGAGGAAGTCGGGGATGCCCGCAGTCTTGCTCGTCACGTAGGTGAAGCGCGGGTCCTTGCTCAGGGTCGGGACCTGCTGCAGCGGGATCGCGTCGGCCCAGTCGATCTCGCCTGCGGAGAGCGCGTCGATCCGGCTCTGGTCGTTGGCGAGGAACTTGAAGGTGATCGTGTCGACGTGCGGCTTGTCCTGCTCGAAGTAGTCCGGGTTCTTCTTCACGGTGAGGTGGTCGCCCTGCACCCACTCGACGAACTCGAACGGGCCGGTACCGACGGGCTTGCGGGCGGGGTCGCCGGACTCGATGGCCTTCTGGTTCACGATCTGGCCGTTGGCGGCGAGGTTGGTGAGGAAGGGACCGAAGGCCTGCTTGAGGTGGAAGACCACCGTCGTGGGGTCGACGGCCTCGACCGAGTCGATCTGCGTGTACAGCCCGGCGTAGGCGCTGGCGGTCTTGGGGTCGACGATCCTCTTGAAGGTGTAGACGACGTCGGCGGAGGTGAACTTCTCACCGTTGTGGAACTTCGCGTTGTCGACGAGCTTGAACGTCCACGTCTTCGGGTCGTCCTGCTTCCATTCCGTGGCGAGGTCCGGGACGAACTCGCCGGCGGCGTCGATGTCGACGAGCTTCGAGAAGATCCCTTCGTAGACCTGGGCCCCCGTGTAGATCGACGACGTGGCCGGGTCCAGGACGTCGGGTTCCCCGGTGAGGGCCGCGCGAAGGTCACCTCCGTCGACGATCTTGCCGGTGGCACCGGCACTGGGTTCGGAGCCCGCGGAGCTGCCGCAGCCGGCGAGCAGGAGCGATGCTGTCAGCAGGGCGGCGCCGATGAGAGGCTTCCGGCCGGTCCGCCGGACTCGGGACTTGATCTGTGTCGTCATGGTGTCGGCTCTCTGGTGGGTTAACGCGAGTTGGATCGGGCGAAATCGAGGAAGGCGGCGTTGAACGGCTCCGGGGTCTCCCAGATGCACGCGTGCCCGCCGGGCGTGGTCGCCCAGGTGGATCCGGGAACTGCTTCGTGCAGGCGCTTCGAGAGCCGGACCGGGATGAGGATGTCCTCCTCGCCGGCGAGCACCAGGGTGGGGACGTCGATGCTGGAGAGTCGGTCGACGGTGTCGTGCTCCTGGATCACGTTCAGCTGGGAGAGGTACGGCGCGAGCGGGAGGTCCGCCGACGCCATCCCCTCGTTGAACTCCGCGGCCTCGTCCGGACGCTCCTCGAAGAACGGACCGGTGAAGGCCCAGAGCATCACGTCCCGCATCACGAAGTTGACGTCGACCGCCCGGGCGAGGTCCGCCCACATGCCGAACATCTGCTGGCAGAAGGGGTCGGCGACGCCGTACGTGCAGGCGAAGGTCGCCGACCGCAGGTCGGAGCCGTAGCTGATGGCGTACTCCTGGGCCACCATGCCGCCCATGGAGACCCCCATCAGGTGGAAGTCGGTGACGCCGAGCGAGTCCACGAGGGCCTTCGCGTCGTCAGCCAGCATCCGCGAGGTGTAGGGGCCTTCCGGCTTGTCGCTGGCACCGATGCCGCGGTTGTCGAACCGCAGCACCCGGAAGCCCGCATCGAGGAACGCCGGGACCTGGTAGCCCCAGGACTCCAGGTCGTCGGCGAGACCGTTGATGAGCACGATGGTCTCTGCGTCCTCAGGGCCCTCGAGCAGATAGTTCAAGGTGACGCCGTTGACAGTTGCGGTGGGCATGCAGTTCTCCTACTTCTCGGGGTTGCGTTGGTCGTACGCCGCGTGGCGGCTCTTCGGGTCGGGATGCGGGATCGCCGCGAGCAGGGTGCGTGTGTAGGTGTGGTTCGGGGTCTTCATGACCTCGTCGACACCACCTGTCTCGACGACCACGCCGTGGTGGAGGACGGCGATCTCGTTGCTCACGTGCTCGACGACGCCGAGGTCGTGGGTGATGAAGACCGCGGTGACACCGAGGTCGCGCTGCAGGTCCATGAACAGGTTCAGGATCTGTGCCTGGACGCTCACGTCGAGCGCGCTGACCGGCTCGTCGGCGATGATGAGCTCCGGCTCGCTCGCCAGCGCCGCCGCGATGGCGACCCGCTGTCGCTGCCCGCCGGAGAGCTGGGTCGGCATCCGCGTCGCGTACGTCGGCCGAAGGCCGACCCGCTCGAAGAGCTCCAGGACCCGCGCGTCCCGGTCGGCCGGCGTGCCGATCCGGAAGCTGTCGAGGGACTCACGGACACTGCGGCCCACGGGCCAGCGTGGGTCCAGGCTTCCGTAGGGATCCTGGAACACCGGCTGCACGCGTCGGCGAAACCCTGGCATCTCCTTGCGGGAGAGCGACGCCACGTCGCGGCCCTCGAAGACCACCTGACCCGAGTCCACGCCTGTCAGACCGAGGATGCACCGGCCGAGCGTGCTCTTCCCGCTGCCGGACTCACCGACGAGGCCGAGGGTGCGGCCCGACCGCACCGTGAGGGACACGTCGTCGAGGGCCCGCACCTGGCGCCTGTTCCAGGGGGGACCACCGGTGGAGAAGGTCTTCGTGACGTGCTCGATGCTCAGCAGTCCGCTCATCCGAGGTCACCGGCCTCGGCCGCCTGGAGGCTCTCGACGCTCCACTCCGCGGGAATCACCGGAAGCCGCTCACCGCGCTGGGCCCGTCCGGGAGAGGCCGCGAGGAGGGCCCGGGTGTAGGGGTGCTGCGGCGATGCGAACAGCTCGGTCGTGGTGCCGACCTCGAGCAGCTTCCCGGCGTACATCACGCCGACCCGGTCACAGACGCTCGCGATCACCCCGAGGTCGTGGGTGATGAGGAGGACGGTGGTCCCGTGGTCCTGGCGGAGACGTTCGATCAGCTTCAGCACCTGCGCCTGGATGGTGACGTCCAGGGCGGTCGTCGGCTCGTCCGCGATCAGCACCTGCGGGTCGTTCGCCAACGCGGCGGCGATCACGATGCGTTGGCGCTGGCCCCCGGAGAGTCGGTGCATCGCGTCCGAGTAGCGGTCGGCTGCGTCGGAGATCCCGACTTCGGACATCAAAGCGATGGCCCGGGCCTTCGCCTCCCGGCGGCTGAGCTTGCGATGGGCGCGGAGTGTCTCGGCGATCTGGTCGCCCACCGCCCAGGTCGGGTCGAGGCTGGCGGAGGCGTCCTGGAAGATCATGGAGACCTCGTCGCCGCGCACCTTGCGCAGCTCACTCTCGGAGAGACCGAGGACCTCACGTCCACTGACGGTCACGCTCCCGCTCACCGCGGCGGAGTGCGGCAGCAGACCCAGCACAGTGCTGGCGAGCGTGCTCTTGCCGCTCCCGCTCTCGCCGACGATGCCGAAGATCTCGCCGCGGCGGATGGTCAACGACACCGCGTCGACCGCCGGCGAGGCTCCGTCCTCGGTGTCGTAGTGCACCGAGACGTCGGTGAAGCTCAGAGGTGGCCGGTCGAACCCCGCTGCCTTGCCCCCCGTGGTCACTCGGCCACGCCCTTGGGGTCGAACGCTCGACGCAGGCCCTCGCCGAGCAGCGTGAAGGCCAGGACCGCGGCCACGATGGCCAGGCCGGGAAAGATCTCGACCCAGGGCGCCTGCGTGAGGACGTCGCGCCCGTCGGCGAGCATCCCGCCGATCGACGGGGTGGGCGGCTGGGTGCCGAGGCCCAGGAAGCTCAGTCCGGCCTCGAGCTGCAGCGCGAACGCGGCCAGCACCGAGGCCTGGACGATGACCGGACCGAGAGCGTTGGGGGCGACGTGACTCACCAGGATCCGCAGGTGGCTCGCGCCACGCGCTCGAGCCCCGACGACGTACTCGTTGCGCGTCACGATCAGAGTGCTGGTGCGCATGACCCTGGCCAGGATCGGCAGGTAGATCACAGCGATCGCGACGGCGGCGACGACGCTGCCCGGACCGAGGACGGCGATGAAGGTGATGGCGAGAAGCATGGCCGGGAGCACCAGGATCATGTCGAGACTGCGGGAGATCGCGGTGTCCGCCAGCCCGCCGAAGTAGCCGGCGACCAGTCCGAGCGGCACCGCGACGGCGGTCGAGGCGAGCACCGCCGAGAGGGAGACGAGCAGGCTCACCCGGAGGCCGTAGAGGACTCGGCTGAGCACGTCGCGACCGAGGACGTCCGAGCCGAACAGGTGCTGGGCGCTGGGGCCCGTGAGCAGCTGGTCGGCCACCACGGCCTCGGGATCGTTCGGCCCGAGCAGGGGTGCCGCGACGGCGATCACCGCGAGGAGCCCCAGCAGCATCGCGCCGGCGACGAGGAATCCCCTGGAAGAGCCACGCTTGGGCTTGGACCGGCCCCGGCTGGTGAGATCGACGACCTGGGTGCTCGTCGTCATGTCCCGGCTCCGTCCGCGACCCGCGGGTCGAGCCAGCCGACCACCAGGTCGGTGACCAGGGAGATCACGATGAAGATCGTGGCGATGGCGAGCACGCCCACCTGCACGGTCGGGTAGTTGCGCTGGGTGATCGCGGTGACCAGCAGACGGCCCACTCCGGGCAGCGCGAACAGCGTCTCGACGATGATCGCCCCGCCCAGCAGGACCCCGACCTGGATCCCCACCACGGTCACGATCGACGGAGCCGCGTTCCTCAGTGCGTGCCCGAAGACGATCCGGTGCGTGCTGATGCCCTTGGCGCGGAGGAACGTGACGAAGGGGCGGTCGAGCACCGACGTCATGGCGCTTCGGGTGGTGCGGAGGATGTACGCCGCCTCACCGATCGCGAGGGTCAGCACCGGCAGGACCATGTAGCGCAGGTTCTCGACCGGATCTGTGTCGAAGGGCACGAATCCAGACGGCGGCAGGATCAACAGGTTCCCGGCGAACACCAGCACCAGCAAGATGCCCAGCCAGAAGTCGGGGATGCTGATGCCGAGGACCACGAAACCCTCGGTCAGACGGCTGGTCCACCGACCCCCGGTCGCCGCGCGGATGCCCAGCGGCACCCCGATCAGCACGGCCAGCAACATCGCCAGCCCGGTCAGCTCGAAGGTCACCGGCAGCCGCTGTGCCAGCAGCGTGGACAGGGACTCGTGGCTGACGATGTCGGTGCCCAGGTCACCCCGGAAGATCCCGCCGACGAAGTCGAGGTACTGCGTGAGCAGTGGCTGGTCGAGGCCCAGCTGGTGGCGCACCTGCTCCACGTTGGCCTCGGTCGCCCTGAAACCGAGCATGGTCTTGACCGGGTCGCCGGGCACCAGCCGGACGATCAGGAAGACGACGACGCTCATCACGAAGAGGGCGGGCACGGTCAGCAGGACACGTCGCACGACGAAGGCGAGACGAGAGGTCATCGACCCTGCCCTGCGTCTCGGTCGGGGGTGGGGGTGCGCCTGCTCGCGGCCTCTTCCTGGCTCTGTGCCCGGCGGACCAGCCGGCGGATGAGACCCTCCGAGAGGGTGAAGTGGTCGGCGGCGAGGTGGGCCGCCTCGTCGGCTCGTCCCGTGGTCACGGCGTCGACCAGCTGCTGGTGCTGCTCGATCGCCCTGCGCCGCACGTCCTTCGTGTACGGCTCCGCGCCGAGGTTCAGGCCGATCCGGGCTCGAAGGTCCACCGACATCTCGACCAGGATCGGGTTGCGGGTGGCGGAGGCGATCGCGTGGTGCAGGGCGTAGTCGGCCTGTCGCGACGCGTCGTGGTCGGGCGCGTCGAGATAGGCCTGGAGCGCGGCGTGGATCGCAGCCGTGTCCTCAGGAGTGCACCGTTCGGCCGCCGCACGAGCGATCATCGGCTCGAGCAGCGTGCGCGCGTCGAACAGTGCCTCGAACTCGACCCAATTGAGCACCAGATGACGATGGACGTGCTCCGCTGAGCCGGGGCCCCAGTCAGCCAGCACGAAGTAACCGCCGTTGCGACCGCGACGTACTTCGAGGTAGCCGGTCTCGGTGAGCTCCTTGAGCGCGGCACGCACCGAGTTGCGCGAGACGCCCAGCATCGTGGCCAGCTCCCGCTCCGTCGGAAGCCGCTGCCCGGGCACGTAGACGCCGAGCGCCACGGCCGTGACGAGCCGGTCCTGCACGTCGTCGGCGACGTGGCGGGCGACGATGGGCCTGCCCCAGGTGTCGGACTCGGTCATCGGACGGCCGACTCCTCGCTGAACCGCATGAGCAGGAAGCGGGCGAGGGTGCGAGCCCCGTCGACGATGCTGCGCAGCTCCACGGACTCATCGATGCCGTGCATGTTGCGCGTCACCGCACCGAAGCACACGGCCGGGATCTCGAAGTCGTTGAGGTAGGTACGTGCGTCGGTGGTGCTCCCGAGGCTGAACGTCTCGGGAAGGACGCCGTGGGCGTCGAGGTGAGCCGCGCTCAGGTCCTGCACGAGCCGGGACTCGGCATCGAGCAGGTATCCCCGCGCACGAAGGCCGGAGCACTCGATCCGTGGTTGCACCGGGAAGTCGGGATCGACGGCGACGGTCTTCTCGATCAGGAGCCGGACCTCGGCCTCGGCCCTCTCGACCGTCCAGTCGCGCGGGAAGCCGACCCTGACGCTGAGGACCGCGAGAGCAGGCGAGCTGGAGGTCCAGTCGCCCGAGTGGACCTGCCCGAGGTTGACGTTGTAGGCACTGGCCCCCTCGTCCATGCTCGGCTCGGGCTCGGAGGCTCCGACCCCGGCGGACCACTGCCGCAGTGCTGCCACCAGACGCATGCCGAGGTCGACGGCGTTGGTGTGGGCGTGGGACTCGTAGGCGTGCGAGGAGGAGGCGACCACGGTCAGGTCGACCCACAAGACTCCCACCCCGCCGAGCATCAGTCCGAGGTCGGTGGGTTCGAGCAGAACGACCTCAGGGGCACTCACCTGGTGCTCGGTGAGCGAACGCAGGGTTCCGTTGCCGGTGCACTCCTCCTCGACCACCGCCAAGAACCCGAGTCGTCTGTGCAGGAAGAGGTCGGGACGGACCTGCTGCACCGCCCGCAGGGCCAGCGCCCCGATCGCGAAGCCGCTCTTCATGTCGGCCGTGCCACGGCCGTACATCCGGCCGTCCCGACGTTGCGGTTCGAACGGAGGTGTTGTCCAGAGTTGTGGTGTGCTCGCGGGAACGACGTCCATGTGGCCGTTGAGAAGCAGCGTGAGCTCACCCTGGCCCGGCGTGGCCGCGAGCATCTGGAAGCGGTCCTCGCTGCGCTGCACGGCCCGGGGAGTGACACCGGCCCGCGGGTCGGTGACCCGGTCGTTGCTGAAGGGAAGTCGGGTGACGACCAGACCGATCGACTCCATCTCCCGGCCGAAGATCTCGAGGGCCTCCTGCTCGAAGCCGACCACGGATGCGGCAGTGACCAGCGCGCTCAGGAAGTCGAACGCGTGCTCGGCGCCCTCCTCGACAGCCTGGTCAAGCACCTTCATGCGACCCCCAATAGGTTTAATGTCTGAACCCTAAACCAAATATCGGTGGCATCGGTGTGGATGTCAAGGGTTCGGCGCGGCCGCCACGCCCAGACAGGGGAGGACCATCGGCCCTGTTCGCTCCGCTGCCGAGGAACCAGGCTGGGGCCGAGGAGGCACCATGACCGAGCAAGCCACGGCATACCCGGCCCGACTCGAGATCGACTACCAGGAGCAGCACGACCGCGTGACGGTGCTGTTCCGCGCCATCTTGGTGATCCCGATCGCCATCGTGATCGCGGTGCTCACCGCGGGGGCGACCCAGTACGTGGGCAACGAGTCGAGCGACCAGACGACCACCACGACCAGCGGCGGGATCACTGCCGGGTTGTTCCTCGCCACCGCGCTGATGATTCTCTTCCGCCGGCGCTATCCCCGGTGGTGGTTCGACTTCGCCCGGGAGCTCTCCCGGTTCGGGATGCGCATCGGCGCCTATCTCGCACTGCTCACCGACGACTACCCCTCGACCGAGGACGAGCAGACCGTCCACCTCGAGCTCGACTACCCCGATGCCGAGAAGGACCTGAACCGCTGGCTGCCGCTGGTGAAGTGGCTGCTCGCGATCCCGCACTTCGTGGTGCTGGTCGTGCTGTCCATCGGCGCCGTGCTCGCCATCGTGGCCGCGTGGTTCGCGATCCTGTTCACCGGGCGATACCCGCGGGGACTCTTCGACTACGTCGTCGGCGTCGCGCGCTGGGGGCTGCGGGTGGAGGCCTACGCGATCCTGCTGCTCACCGACCGCTACCCGCCGTTCTCGCTGAACTGAGACCGACGCGCTGCTCCGTACGATGACGGCGTGACCACACCGGCGGCTCCCTCCGACCAGCCCGCCGACCAGCCGGCCGACCAGCCGGACCCCCCGGAGCGATGGTCGGCACTGCGCCGGCTCGCGCTGGCCATGGTGCTGGCGATGTCGACCTGGTTCTCCGCCTCCGCGGTGCTCCCGCAGCTGCGGGCCGACTGGTCGCTGTCGAACAGCCAGGGCGCGTTCCTGACCATCGCCGTGCAGCTCGGGTTCGTCGTCGGAGCCGTGGCCTCGGCTGCGCTCAACCTGGCTGACCTCGTGCCGCCCCGCCGGCTGATCCTGATCGGCACCACGGGGGCGGCGCTGGCCAACGCCGGCCTGCTGCTCGCCGACGGCCCGGGACTGGCACTGCCGCTCCGCTTCGTGACCGGGGTGTTCCTGGCGGCCGTGTATCCCCCGGCCCTCAAGGCGATGGCGACCTGGTTCCGGCGCGGCCGCGGCACCGCCCTGGGCGTGATGGTCGGCGCGCTGACCCTCGGGGCAGCCATGCCTCACCTCGTCAACGGACTCGGCGGCGTGCAGTGGCAGGTCGTCATCGCGACCACCTCGGTGCTCACCTTCGCCGGCGGGCTCGTCGCCGAGTACGCCGCCAAGGACGGGCCGTTCCCCTTCCCGGCCGCGGTGTTCCACCCCAGCCAGGCACGCCAAGCCCTCGCCGACCGCGGGGTCCGGCTCGCCAACATCGGCTACTTCGGCCACATGTGGGAGCTCTACGCGATGTGGGCCTGGTTCGCGGTGTTCTTCGCCGACCGGCTCGCGCTCGACGGCGGTGGTGACCCCCGACGCCCTGCAGCGTTCGCGACCGCCCTGGTGATCGGCGTCGGTGCGCTCGGGTGCTGGGTCGGCGGGATCCTCGGGGACCGTTGGGGGCGCACGCGGTCGACGATCCTGGCGATGAGCATCAGCGGCACCTGCGCGGTGCTGATCGGGATCTTCCGGGACGCCCCGGTGCCGGTCGTGCTCGCCATCGGCGTCGTCTGGGGCTTCTGGGTGATCGCGGACTCCGCCCAGTTCTCCGCCATCGTGACCGAGGTGGCCGACCAGCGCTACGTGGGCACGGCGGTCACGTTGCAGCTCGCGGCCGGCTTCGTGCTCACCGTCGTCACCATCTGGCTGATCCCGCTGCTCCGCGATGCCTACACCTGGCAGTGGGCCTTCGCGGTGCTCGCCCTCGGGCCGGTGCTCGGGGTGGTCGCCATGGTCAGGCTGCTGCGCTCCCCCGACGCGGCCCGGATCGCCGGCGGGCTCGGCTAGGCCGGCCGACGTCCGCCGTTGACGCGCGGGCGGACCCGGGACGATCCTGCGATGAGCCTTCCTGCTGCACCGCGCTACCGCGCGGGCCGATCTGAGGTGGAGCGATGGCCGGACGAACACGAGCACGAGGGGTGCTGGCGGGGGTCGGGTCCACGCCCATGATCGAGCTGACTCGTGTCGTTCCCGCCAACGGCAGCCGCGTGCTGCTCAAGATGGAGTCAGCCAACCCCACCGGGTCCATGAAGGACCGGATGGCCGTGACCGTGATCGACGGGGCGGCAGCGAGCGGAAGGCTCGAGCCCGGCGGGACGGTCGTCGAGTACACCGCGGGGACGACCGGCATCTCGCTGGCGTTCGTCTGCGCCGCGCTCGGGTACCACCTGCACGTCGTGTTCTCCGACGCGTTCAGCGAGGAGAAGCGCAAGACGATGCAGGCGCTGGGCGCTCAGGTGACTGACGAGCCCAGTGACCAGGGCCGGATCACCGAGCACCTGATCAAGCGGATGATCGCGCACGCCGGCGTGATCAGCCAGCAGCCTGGGCACTGGTGGGCCGACCAGCTGAACAACCAGGACGCCACGCGTGGGTACCACTCCCTCGGCGAGGAGATCTGGAAACAGTCCGACGGCGACGTGGATGCCTTCGTGCACACCGTCGGGACCGCGCACTCCATCCACGGCGCGACCGAGACACTCCGCAGCCACGCCCCCGACGTGCACATCGTGGGCGTCGAGCCGGCCGAGTCCGCCGTGCTGTCGGGACGGCCCACCGGCGCTCATCGCATCGAGGGCATCGGCATCGGGTTCCTGCCGCCGCTCTGGGATCCCGGCAAGGTGGACGCGATCGACCAGGTGGCCAGCACCGAAGCCCAGGAGATGGCCCGGCGGCTGGCGCGCGAGGAGGGCCTGTTCGCCGGAACCTCCACCGGCGCCAACGTGATCGCCGCCCTCAGGGTGGCCGAGCGGCTCGGTCCCGGCGCCACCGTGGTGACGATCGCGGTCGACTCCGGTCTGCGCTACCTCAGCACCGTCCCGTACGGCTGAGAGGCAGCAGCGTCCTGGGGCACAGAACGAGCACTGGACCCCCGACCTCAACGGTCGGGGGTCCAGCCGATGAACCGGTTGCTCGTCGGGTCGGCTACTGCGTGTCGGTGATCGTCAGCGTGATGTCGGCCGCTGCGCCGGCGTACAGCGAGGTCAAGATGTACGCCGTCCCGGAGGGAATCGTGCCGCCCTCGTCGGCCGCCTCGGTGGCGTACGAGGCGAGCTGGTTGCAGTCGGCGTCGTACATGTAGACATCGGTGTCGACGTTCGTCGGACCCGAGGTCATCGAGAACGCGTGCTGGCCGTCGTCCTGCTCACCCTTGAGCACGCTCACGTGCCCGTCCACGTCCTGGCTGACCGGAGGCACGATGCAGGCGTTCTCCAGCTCGGTGCCGGTGACTCCCGGCGCCAGGACGTTGTTGGGGTTGCCGACCGCGATCACGAACGAGTCGGTGACCGGCGCGTCCGGCGGCGGTGGCGGCCCCGGGTTGAGGTCCTTGGCCGCGCCGAACACCTGGATGTCGCCGACCTGGACGTCCGAGAGGGTCTCACCCTGCGGTGCGTCTGCCCAGAACCGGACGTAGCCGGCCGTGACGGGGTTGGCGAGGGTGAACGTCTTGTAGTGCAGGTCGGGCACCACCGGGCGCGGAGCCTGGTAGCCGAACGCGTCCTTGCCGATCGGCTGGGTCGTCCAGTTCACGCCATCGGTGCTGGTCTGCAGCGTGAACGACTTCAGGCCCTGGAACCGCTTGGAGGTGTAGGCGCTCACCTGGACCGAGCTGATCTTGGTGGCCTGGGCGAGCTTGATCACCGCGTTGCTGTTCTTGGTGGTCCTCCACGAGCTCGCCTCGGTGTCGTCCATCGCCTTGTCGGCGTCACCGGTGACCAACGTGGCGCCGTTGGCCTTCGAGGTCAGGTTGGGAGCCAGGACCAGGTTCTTGCGAAGCGTGCTGCCGGCCTTGACCGTGACGTTCTCGAAGGTCTTGCTGCCGAAGCCGCGGGCCTGGACCGTGAGCGGGTAGGTGGCAGCGGTGGCCGGGATCCGGAACGCACCCGACGGACCGGTCGTGGCGACCGGGACGGCACGTGCCTCGAACCTGCCCACCATGATCCGCGCGCCGGAGACCGGCTTGCCGTTGGAGGCGTTGAGCACGGTGCCCGTCACGGACCCGTTCAGGTCCGGGTTGCGGTGCTCGAAGCCAGGCACACCGTTCGTGTCGTTGCCTCCGGTCGGGTCACCTTCGGTCGTGGTGTTGTGCGCCGAGGTGCCCATGCCGCGCTGGGCGAACACCGAGTAGACCAGGTCCGAGAGGGCACCGGCGTCGGGGCGCGAGTGGTAGCGGTTGTCCAGCGCCAGCATGATCGCGGTCCGCTCGTCGAGCATCGACGGGTTGTTCGGGCTCAGGGGCATCGCGTCGGTGACGAGGTGCTCGCTGATGTCGGAGGCCTCCCGCTGGCCGTACTTCGCCACCAGGGCCTGACGCATCTGCCACAGGGTCGCGGTCCAGATCTCGCCGTCGGCGTGCACCTCCGGTCCCACCAGGTCGTAGCCGATGTCGCCGAAGGTGGTCGGGTTCTCGGAGTAGGCCCAGTTGCGGATGCCCCGGCTCTTGTTGCCGGTGACGAAGCCACCGACCACGGAGTCGGTCTGGTGACCGTTGCGGTGCAGGTAGTCCAAGGCGTACCAGTCGCCCCAGCCCTCGCCCATCGACCCGGACTGGTGCGAGCCGAGCGAGCCGTCCTCGGTGCCGACGTAGCGGTAGGACAGGCCGTGGGAGTACTCGTGCTGGATGACGCCGGCGTCGAAGTCACCGTCGGCGCAGGGACCCTCGAAGGCGTCGTTGATCGGCTCCCACAAGAACATGCCGCTCCACGGCGCGATCCCGTCCGGCAGCGTCTGCATGTAGGCGTTGTCGCGACCGGTGTAGGTCGGTGAGCCACCCGAGGCGGCACCCGCCTGGACCATTCCGATGATCGCGTCGCCGCCGATGCCGCCGTTGGTGCCGTTGCTGCGCTCGAAGTTGCCGGCGTCCTCGGTGAAGCCGAGGCGGTAGTACTCGTCGTGGATCCGGTTGTGGTGCCAGAACAGGTTGGTCGTCGCCGGCTCCTGGTCCTTGGGGTAGGAGGTCGGCTCGCACTTCGAGGTGCCCCAGTAGTCGGAGAACCGGTAGTCGAGCTGACCGTCCGGCTCGACCGGGCGTGGGCCCGGCTCGACCGGCGCCCGGAAGTTCGACCAGTTCGCGTGCGAGTCGGCGTTGTTGCCGAACGTGGTGACCCCTGCTCCGGTGGCGTCGGTCGGGTCGACGTAGCCGCCCGGCGACTCCTCGGTCGGGCCGAAGGAGACGTGCTCGGGCTGGCCACCCTTGGGCGCGCCGGGGTAGTTCGGGTAGATCGTGCCGCCGGCACTCTCGTGCGCCACGGTGCTCTGGCGGTAGAGCTCCTTGCCGGTGACAGCGTCGACAACGACTTCCCAGCCCTCGTCGAGGGCCTTGATGAACAGCACGGAGTAGGCCGCGCGGGCGCCCTGGGCGGTCGGGAAGGCCACCTTCTTGACGTACGACGACGTGGGGAAGGGACCCTTGTCGAAGACGTCGTACCCGG
>CAWFII010000035.1:0-51513 GCA_963815825.1 uncultured Actinomycetota bacterium
CCCGGGTGCCGGCCTTCTTCGGGCTGAACTGGACCCCGGGCGCGAGCAGGCCCGCAACCTTGGCCAGGGCGGCGGGAGCCGAGAGGGCGAAGGCGTTGAGCATCGTCGTGGTGCGCGTGGTCTCGCCGGTGTAGCTCAGCACCGAGCCGTCCTTGCGGACCGCGACACCGAGAGTGCCGCCGCGTCCGGCCTCCAGGCCGGCGAAGGTCTGGGTGAACCGGAGCACGTGGGTCCCGGTGCCCGGGAGCACGTGGTCGCGGCTGACCTCCAGCGCGGCGACGTCGGCCATGCTGAGTCCGAGCATGTCGCGGTGCTCGCCGAGCCAAGCCCTGGCGACGTCGGCCGCGGAGCCCGACGCCGCACCAGCCAGCGTCTTGCCCGCCGCGGGGACGATCGTGCGGGGCGTTCCGAAGCGTGCGTCCCAGGTGACCCGTGAGCCCGGGCTCTGCTGGACCAACGAGGTGACCGAGGCGAGCTGCTGCTCGGTGGGCTGGGTCAGGGCGCCGGTCCGACTGTCGGCGGCGCTGGTCTGCGTGGTCGACGAGGTGACGTCGGGGACCACGGCGGAGGCGGTGCCCGCGAGGGCGAAGCCGGCCATGGCGCCGCAGGTCGTGAAGACCGCCACGAGAGTGCGCCGGTTGCGGTTTGTCCGCATGGGGGTGACTCCTTCGGGAGAGTGAGGCCGCGCAGCGCGCAGCCCCGAGATCTCCCCTTCAACGAACGATCCCGACAAAGGTGACGACCCGCACAGCCCCAGGGCCCCGCTACGACCGGGCGGGAGCCCTCACATGGACAGGTTCAGCAGCACGACGTTGACCGCGGCCTCGAGGTCCACCGGGTGGGGCACCTTGCTGGTCGGCGACACCGCTTCGACGAGGACCAGGTTGTGCCCGACCCGGACCCGCACCGCCTCGTAGGTGAACGCACCGAGCTGCTTGGAGCGCATCACGTACCGCACGCCTCTGCTCTGCTCCCCCATGCGCTCGGCCGGCACGCGCGAGGTCGATGGTGGGTGCGTCAGGCGGATGAGAGCCGACGACCGGCAGGGCGCACCCGGCGGCGCTGGCGAGACTCGCGAGCAGGGTTGCCGTCGCGGCTAGAGCAGCTGCAGCACCTCGGCAGCGGCCCGCTCGCCCGCACGCACCGCTCCGTCCATGTAGCCGGTCCAGTAGGTCGAGGTCTCCGTGCCTGCCCAGTGCACGCGCAGGTGCGGCTGGCGCAGTGCCGGGCCGAACCCGGTCAGGGTGCCAGGCCTCATGATCGCCACGGGGCTGCCCTTGGTCCAGCGCTCCTTGGTCCAGTCGTGCTCGACGTACTCGATCGGGTGCAAGGCCTGGTCACCGAACATCTCGGCGATGCCCTGCAGCACCGCCTGGCGCCGGGCGGCGAGGCTGGTCAGGCCGTACTGCTTCCAGGTGGAGCCCCCGACGAAGGCCAGCAGCACGCCGGGGCTGCCGTTGGCCGGGGAGTTGTCGAAGGCCGCCCGCACCGCGCCGTGGTCACTGACACCGAAGCCGTTCAGGCCCTTCTGGCGCCAGAACGGCTCGGAGTAGACCGCGTCGCACTTCATCAGGTCGCCCATGTTCATCCGGTCGAGCAAGCCCTGGTGCCGCGCGGGCAGGGCGGGTGCCCACTCGATCGCACGCGAGTGCTCTGGTGGGACGGCGACGATGACCCGTCGGCACGCGACCGGTCCCCGAGCGGTGCGTACGACGGCTCCCTGGCTGTCCTGGTCGATCCGGGTGACCGCCGCCCCGAGCGCCACCCGCGCCCCGAGCCGGCCGGCGAGCCGGAGCGGGATCAGCTGGGACCCGCCGACGAAACGACGCTCCTGGGCTCCGTTGGCGGTGTCGGAGTTGCGCTCGAAGGTGCCGGCGTTGTCCTCGTCGCCGGAGCAGGCGAGGTAGTGGAGCACGAACAGCAGCGAGAGCTGGTCGGGATCAGCGCCGAATCCTGGCTGGGTCCAGGCCTTGATCAGGTTGGAGATGCCCTCCGGGTTGATCGTGTGGCTCCTGATGTACTCCCCCAGCGTCAGCGAGTCCCACTCCCGGGCACGCGGGTGCTTCCACGGCGCGGCGACGTCGATCTCGGAGGCCCACAGGTCGAGCTGGGTGATCAGCGTCCCCGCGTCGGGCAGGATCAGCGGGTCGGGAGGGACGGTCCCGACGTACTCCTGCCGGCCCAACGGGCCCGAGGAGCTGTAGACGCTCCGGCCGTCGTTGTACTCGGCGAACGTCGGCACCCCGAGCTCGTCGGCGAGCGCGACGATGTGGTTCTGGGTCGGCCCCACGAAGGCGCCGCCGGACTCGATCACCCCGCCCGAGCGGAGCTGGTGGTTGAGCACCCGCCCACCCACGCGGTCACGCGCTTCGACCACGAGCACGGAACGGCCGCTCTGCACGATCTCACGGGCAGCGACCAGCCCGGAGATCCCGGCGCCGACCACCACCACGTCGACGCTCGAGGGCAGCGAGCCCTGCAGGGTGGCGGCCTCCGCGGCACCGTCGAGGGCACCGGCGGTGAGCACGCCCACACCGGCTGCGGCCGCGCCACCGATGAGTCTGCGTCGGGTGATCTCGATCATGCGCTTGCTCCTCGCGTCGACGGCAGAGACGACACGTCTCTGCCCTCCCAACGAGCGAACGCCACCAGGGCCACGCCGGGGACGGGAAATCGCGCGCCGGATCAGGGGCATAGTGGTTCTCGTGCCCTCCTCGAGGTGAGGCTCCTTGTCCGCCGTGTCTCGGGGGCGGCGGACGTTCCACGTCCGGACCCTGGCTGCTCCTGGGGGTCTCAGCCCTCACGCACGCCGAACAGGTCGCCTTGGTCCTGCACCCGTTCGAGGACCTCCTCGAAGCGCAGGTGCTCGAGTGCCAACGGGTCCTCAGCGCCGGCCTCGATCTCCTGCCACGTTCGTGGTGCGGCCACCGTGGGCAGCTCCCGCCCGCGCAGCGAGTACGGCGAGATGGTGGTCTTCGCGCCGGTGTTCTGGGACCAGTCGAGGAACACCTTGCCGCCGCGCCGAGCCTTGGTCATCTGCGAGACCACCAGCGTGCTGTGCGCGGCTTGGAGCTCCTCGGCGATCTCCTTCGCGTAGTCGCGCACCTCGGAATGGGTTCGCGTGCCGTCGAGGCCGGCGTACAGGTGCAGGCCCTTGGAGCCGCTCGTGACGGGGACGCAGTCGAGACCGTCAGCGGCCAGGCGGTCGCGCACGAGCAACGCCACCTGGGAGCACTCGGCCAGGCCGGCAGGATCGCCGGGATCGAGGTCGACGACCAACCGGTTGGGGTTGCGCACCCGACCTCTCGCCGTGACCGTCCACTGGTGCACGTGCAGCTCGAGCGAGGCCAGGTTGACCAGCCAGGTGAGCGTGGCGAGCGAGTCGATCACCGGGAAGGTGAGCTCGCCCTCCTCGCCGGAGCCGGTCCTGGATCCGGACGTCGGCACGGTCACGGTGCGCACCCACGACGGGGTGCCGCCCGGGACGTTCTTCTCGAAGAAGGACGCGTCTCCGGTGCCGTGCGGCCAGCGGATCCTTGTCACCGCCCGGTCGGCGAGGTGCGGCAGCATGACCGGCGCGACCTGCGCGTAGTAGTTGAGCACCTCAGCCTTGGTGGTGCCGGTGCGCGGATACATCACCTTCTCGAGGTTGACCAGGGTCAGGGTGCGTCCCTCGACCTCGACCCGGACCTCGGTGCGTTGAGCAGACGACTTGGGCACGGCGCTACTCCCCGTCCCGATCAGCCGGGGCCAGGTCGTCGGGGGCCAGGTCGGGGCGGACCCCGCGGTAGGCCGGTTGCCGGAGTCGGCCGTCCGTGGTCAGCCGGAGGTACTGGACGTCCACGACCACGGCGGGTCGGACCCACACCGTGCCCTGCCGGTCCAGGCGTGGCAGCACCTCGTCGAAGGGGGACTGCTCCGCGACGAGGGGCCTCAGCAGCTCGGCGAGCAGGTCTCCTGCCTTGCCTGCGATACCGCTCCCGACGCGGCCGCGGAACCGCAGGCCGGTCGGTGTCGGCTCTCCGACGAGCACGGCGCCGAGCCGGTGGGAGCTGCCCGTCTCGTGGCGGAAGCCGCCGACGACGAAGGACGCAGCCGGCCGGATCGGGAACTTCAGCCAGTCCTTGCTGCGCAGTCCGGGACGGTAGCGCGAGGACAGCCGTTTGCTGACGATGCCCTCGAGCCCCTGCTGCTCGGCGGCCTCGAGCAGCATCGGCCCGTCGTCGTAGGTCGCAGGGACCTGCCAGGCGACGTCGTCGAGGCCGAGCCCCAGGAGGTGCGCACGTCGCTCCGACAGCGGCAGCCCGGACAGGTCCGCACCGTCGAGGCGGAGGAGGTCGAAGGCGATCAGCGTGACCGGGTTCTTCGCGGCCAGACGCCGCGCCCTGCTCGCGTCGCGCACGTGCATCCGGTCAGCCAGGGCACCGAACGACGGCACTCCCTCTGCCAGGGCCACGACCTCGCCGTCGAGCAGGAAGTCCTCTCCGACCTCGGCGAGTCCGTGCAGCTCGGGGAAGGAGACCGTGACGTCGTTCTCGTTGCGCGAAAAGATCCGTAGCCGACGCTCGGAGTGGTCGACGAGCACCCGCATCCCGTCCCACTTCACCTCGTGGGTCCAGTCCGGTCCCGTGGGGACGTGGTCCCCCTTGGTGGCGAGCATCGGCAGCACGGCCTCATCCTCTCAGTCTTCTTGGCCAGGGTCGTGGACGCTTCGGGGGCGGCGTACGCCTTGATGAGCGTCCATAACCCCGATTTACATGCAGGGCGGTGGACGGGCATCCTGAGGACATGCGCGCAATCTGGAAGGGTGCCGTCTCCTTCGGCCTGGTCAGTGTCCCGGTGAAGCTCTACTCCGCGACCGAGAGCAAGGACATCTCGTTCCGGCAGGTCCACGCCAAGGACGGGGGGCGGATCAAGTACCAGCGCGTCTGCAGCCTCGACGGCGAGGAGGTGGAGTACGCCGACATCGCCAAGGGCTACGAGACCGAGGACGGCGAGATGGTCATCCTCACCGACGAGGACATGGAGCAGCTTCCCGCCAACACGAGCCGGGAGATCAGTGTCGAGAAGTTCGTGCCCAGCGAGCAGATCGACCCGATGCTCTTCGAGAAGTCCTACTACCTCGAGCCGGAGAAGTCCGGGGCCAAGCCCTACGCGCTGCTCCGCGAGGCGCTCGAGGCCGCCGACCGGATGGCGCTGGTGACCGTCTCCCTGCGCAACCGGGTGTCGTTGGCGGTCCTGCGCGTGCGCGACGACGTGATCGTGATGCAGACGATGATGTGGCCCGACGAGATCCGCCAGCCTGACTTCGGCTCCGTCGACACCAGCGAGGCCAAGCCCGCCGAGGTGAAGATGGCGAACATGCTCGTGGAGACCCTGGCGGGCGACTTCGACGCGAGCGAGTTCGAGGACGACTACCGCGGCGCCGTCGAGCAGATGGTGAAGGCCAAGATCGAGGGCGGGGAGGTCAAGCGCACCCCGCAGGCCAAGAAGTCCTCCGGCGAGGTCGTCGACCTGCTGGCTGCGCTGCAGCGCAGCGTGGATGCCGCCAAGACGGCCCGAGGCGAGACGAGCAGCGACCGGGACGACCAGGACGATCGGCAAGACGAGGGCGGGGCGACCTCGAAGAAGTCGGCCGCCAAGAAGACCGCCGTCAAGAAGACCGCAGCGAAGAAGGCGGCCAAGAAGACCGAGAGGAAGACCCCCGCGAAGAAGCAGGCCAAGAAGGCGAGCTGACATGACACTGTCGAACACACCCGGCGCTCCCTGCTGGATCGAGCTGTTCACCCCTGATCCGGCCCAGGCCGCCACCTTCTACGGCGACCTGTTCGGCTGGACGGCCGACGAGCCGCAGGCGGAGTACGGCGGCTACGTGCTCCTGCGCCACCGTGGCGAGCCGATGGCCGGCTGCATGACCAACGACGGCACGACCGGGGCCGAGAGCACCTGGTCGGTCTACCTCGAGTGCGAGGACGTCGCGGCCACGGCGCGGAAGTCCGAGGCGGCCGGAGGGCACGTGGTGGCCGGTCCCGTGCAGGTGGGGTCGATGGGCCAGATGGCGATCATCGTCGACCCGGCGGGTGCCACGGTCGGTGCCTGGCAGCCGCTCGAGCACCAAGGGTTCGCGGCTCGAGCGGAGGACGGCGCCCCCGCGTGGTTCGAGACCTTGAGCCGCGACTACGAGAAGTCGCTGGCCTTCTACCGTGACGCGTTCGACTGGACGCTGAGCACGATGAGCGACACCCCTGAGTTCAAGTACACGACGCTGGGCGAGGGGGACGCGGCAATGGCGGGGATCATGGATGCCAGTGGCTTCCTGCAGGACGCCCCGTCGACGTGGCAGTTCTACGTCCAGGTCGCCGACACCGACGCGACCGTGGCCCGGGCCGTGGACAGCGGTGGCAGCCAGGTGATGCCGGCCGACGACTCCCCGTACGGGCGCCTGGCGCTGCTCCAGGACCCTGCGGGGGTGAGGTTCGCGGTGATGGGGCCCTCTCGCACCTCCCCGTGACCGGCTGGTCACAGACAGAAACGACATACGGCGCATAGCGCGCGAGCGCGTAACTTCACCGCGCCTCGTCGCGTTGTGGGGGCATAGCTCTACCGCGAGCTGCCCCCGCTCGCGTCTTTCCTGGGGAGGGAACTCGATGCGCTCGCACCTGCGCCTGGCGTCCACCATCGGTGCCACCGTGCTCACCGTCATGGCCGTGGCTCCAGCCATGGCCGCCGCGGTCGTGTCGCAGTCCGGCGCCAACGCCGTCACGCTGTCCGTGGCCGGGAACGGCACCGGATCCGGGAACGTCAGCGCCACCAACGACGGCACGACCGAGCACACGAGCGGCGATGCCACCCCGCCGGTCTCGATCCTCGCGGGGCAGAGCCTCTTCAACGGTGGCGTGCTCGCCCAGGAGGCCACCGCCCGCGCAGACGGCACCTCTGCCGCGTGCGCGGGACTGGCCGGCCCCGGCGGTTCCGTGGCCGAGGTCGGTGACTCCTCGTGTCTCGCCCCAGGTGAGCGCGTCACCGCGACGTTGGGCTCGCTGGACCTCAGCAAGCTGATCGTGGCCGACCCGGGATCGGCGCTGGGCCAGCTCGACGAGGTGCAGCAGCAGGCACTCGCGCCGGTCCAGCAGCCGCTGACCGAGGCCGTCAACCAGGCAGTCGCGCAGGTCCGGGCGCAGTTCGGCAACCCTGGACTGGTCGCCGGCTTCGACGCCGTGGCGGGCCGCTGCACCGCCGCCCCCGGGTCTGCGAGCGGTGACGCCACCCTCGCGGACGCGCGGATCGCCCTCGTCCTGCCCCAGGGAGCGCCGCAGCCGGGCGTCACCCTGCTCGACCTGCCCACGCACCCGAAGCCCAACACCCACGTGGCCACCAACCTCAGTGACGTCCTCGACCTCGTCGCCGAAGCTCTCAGGACCAACCTCAACAGCTCCCTCGACGGTCAGGGAGAGCCGCTCAACACGGTCATCGACGCGTTCCAGGACAACATCGTCAAGGGCGTTCGCGACGACCTGGAGAAGAACCTGGCTCCGCTCGAGCAGAACGTCCTCGACGTCACGCTCAACCGACAGGTCCTCGGCGACCACGACAGCTCCATCAAGGTCCGCGCACTCGAGCTGGCAGTGCTGCCCGCTGCGAAGGAGCAGCTCGGGGCCGACCTCGTGAACCTGCAGATCGGCAACGCGGCGTGCGGTCCCAGCGGCCAGGTCGCAGTCGTCGAGGCGCCTGCGGCTGCCCCGGCTGCGTTGCCCACCGCCGTCTCAGCCGGCTACGCGACCATGCCGGGGCAGCACTCCGACCGGGGCGACGACGGGGTGAACGCGATCGTGCTCGGCACCTTCGCCATCCTGACCGCTGCGGGCGCCGGCGCCCTGACCTTGCGTCGCCTCCGCGGCTGACCCGGCGACGGACCAGGACCGACCGATGTCGACCGATGACTGGGACGCCCGGATCGCCCGCAGCACGACCGTCCTGTTCACGGTGGCCGCGCTGCTCGTCGCGATCGGCCTGGTGCTGCCCTCGCAGGCGTCACCGGCCACGGCCTCGCCCGGCTACCGGGCGATGTCAGCCCCCGCCAAGCCGGTGCGGCTGATCGTGCCCGCGCTGAGGATCAAGGCCCCCGTCCTGCCCATCGAGGTCAGCCCCGAGGCCGTGCTCGACCCACCGCGCAACCCGCGCGACGTCGGGTGGTGGCAGCGCAGCGCACGGCCCGGATCGACCACGGGCCAGACCGTGCTCACCGGGCACACGGTGCACACCGGTGGTGGTGTGATGGACCAGCTCGGCAGGCTGCGCAAGGGACAGCTGGTCAGGGTGGCCACCCCCCACGGCACGATGACCTACAGCACCACCCGGGTCGTCACCTGGACCAAGGACGAGCTGGCGCAGCACGCGGTCGACATCTTCGCCCAGGACCGCCCCGGCGTACGGCTCGTGCTGATCACCTGCAGCGGCTGGACCGGCAGCTCCTACACGAGCAACGTCGTGGTCTTCGCCAAGCAGCTCGGAGTGCGCGAGCGCGCCTCCTGACCGTCGGGTGCGTCACTGCCGGTGGGCCCGCGCGGCCGGGGAGTCGGGGACGCGGTCCGACAAGGTGGCCATCGCGGCGTCCATCATCCGCGGCGCCAGCAGGTTGAGCACCTCGCCGACCCTGCCAGCCGCAGCCGAGATGGTCACCGGACGGTCCTCGAGCGCACGCACCACGAGCAGGGCTGCCTGCTCGGGAGTGCGCGCGGGAGCCCTGCGGTAGGCGTCCGTGGCGGTGATCATCTCGGTGCGCACCAGGCCGAGGCGCAGGTTGGTGAACGTGACGTTGTCGCGCCACGTCTCGCGGCCGGCGATCCGCGCGAAGCTGTCCAGAGCGGTCTTGGAGGCGATGTAGGCGGAGAACTTCGGGGCCTTGATCTGCACTCCCCACGTGACGATGTTGACCACGTGCCCGAACCTGCGCTCCCGCATCCGCGGCAGCAGCCCCATCGTCAGCCGGACCGGTCCGAAGTAGTTGATCGCCATTGTCCGGTCGAAGTCGTGCAGCCGGTCGTAGGAGAGCTCCAGGGACCGGCGGATGGAGCGACCGGCGTTGTTGACGAGCAGGTCCACGTGATCGTGCTCGGCCAGCATCCTCGCGACCAGCGCGTCGGTCGCCGAGGCGTCGGTGAGGTCACAGCGGTAGGCACCGGCGGAGCCCCCCGCGGCCTGGATCTCGCCGACGACGCGGCGCAGCTCAGCCTCACGGCGAGCCACGCACAGCACCATGGCGCCCCGGGCGGCCACCGCCTTCGCCGTCGCCTCGCCGATGCCCGACGACGCGCCGGTCACCAGCACGACCCGGCCGGCGAGCGGGCTGGGCAGGGGCGCGCCGGCGAGCCGGGCCACCGGGGCGAGCACGTGCCGCCGGAGCAGGGCCCTGGGGGTGATCAGCAGGTTCATGCCGGCAGGCGCATCGACCACGGCGCGACGGACCCGATCAGGGCCACACGGCTGGTCGGCGGCGTGTTCGTGTCGCGCCGGCGGGCCTCGGTGGCGGGCTGAGTCATGCGGCGAGGCTAGCGGGCCCGTCCCGACCTGGCCCAGGCAGCCGGACGCCGAGCCAGGCCCGTCAGACAGTCGGGCCCGTCACGTCAGCGAGCGGACGATCCGCAGCGCGACCGAGAGCCGGGCCAGGTCGGTGTCCTCGTCGGAGCAGATCTCGGTCAGTGTCCGGACGGCCTGAGCGGTGTCCTTCTCCGGGGGCGGGCTGCCGGCGAGCTCCTGCGCGGTGAGCTGGGCGTGCACCGCGTGCAGGTCGTCGCGCAGAGCCGCGCGGGCCATGGTCTGCCAACGGTCCGTGCGCGGCAGCGCCAGGATGCGAGAGACCAGCAGCGGCAGGCCGAGGCGCTCCCCGACGGCGAAGTGCATCCGCGCAACCTCCATCGGGTCGCGCTCGTCGCGAGCTGCGGTCTCGACGACGCCGAGCAGCATGTACGCCGGTGGGCACACCGCCACGCGCGCCGCCAGGTCCTCCGGCACGCCCTTGGAGACCAGTGCGTCGCGCCGCGACTCGAAGGCCGTGAGCTCGCTGCCGACCATCACGGAGGGCAGCTCGGCCATCACCTTCTCCACGACCACCTCGAAGGTGTCCACCAGGCTCTCGGTGTCCTCGGAGCCGCGACGGCTGTTGAGCAGCCAGCGGGACGCGCGCTCGGCGAGGGTGCGGACCTCGAGCCGCATGCCGGTCTGCACCGTGGCGTCCAGCTCGTTGTCGAAGGAGTTGATCCGGTTCTGCAGCCGGTCGCTGCCGAAGATCTCCCGGGCCACGAAGTTCGCCCGGGTCAGCTCGGCCGTCGTGGCAGACGTCTCCCCCGCCAGCCGGTGGAAGTAGGTGATGCCGGCGTTGTTCACGAGCTGGTTGACGATCTGGGTGACCACGATCTCGCGCCGCAGCTGGTGCTCCTCCATCGGCCCGCGATAGCCCTGCCGCATCAGCTGGGGGAAGTAGGAGAACAGCTCGGAGCGGAAGAACGGGTCGTCGGGCAGGTCGCTCGTCACGAGGTCCTCGGCGAGGACGATCTTGGTGTAGGACATCAGCACCGCAAGCTCGGGCGCGCTGAGCCCCTGGTGCCGCTCGAGCCGCCGAGCGACCTCGCGTCGCGCGGGCAGCGCCTCCAGCTCGCGGTTGAGCAGTCCCGCCCGCTCCAGTGCACGCATCCAGTCCTCGTGCACGTGCAGCAGCGCGGGGGCGAGTGCGACCGCGTTGGCGAGCGCGAGGTTCTGGTCGTAGTTGTCGGCGAGGACCAGCTCGGCGACCTCGTTGGTCATCGAGGCGAGCAGCTCGTTGCGCTGCTTGCCGGTGAGGTCCCCAGCGGACACCACGCGATCGAGGAGGATCTTGATGTTGACCTCGTGGTCGGAGGTGTCCACCCCCGCGGAGTTGTCGATGAAGTCGGTGTTCAGGCGGCCGCCGTTGACGGCGTACTCGATCCGGCCGCGCTGGGTCAGGCCGAGGTTGCCCCCCTCCCCCACGCACTTGACCCGGAGCTCGCTGCCGTCCACGCGGATGGCGTCGTTCGCCTTGTCCCCGGCGTCGGCGTGGGTCTCCGAGGCCGCCTTCACGTAGGTGCCGATGCCGCCGTTCCAGAGCAGGTCCGCCGGTGCGAGCAAGATCGCGCGCATCATCTCGGCCGGTGTGATCCGGCGGACGTCCTCCTCCAGCCCCAGCGCCTCTCGCATCTGCGCGCTGACCGGGATCGACTTGGCGCTGCGGGACCAGACTCCGCCGCCCTCGGAGATCAACGAGGTGTCGTAGTCCTGCCACGACGACCGGGGCAGGTCGAAGAGTCGCCTGCGCTCGGCGTACGACGTGGCCGGGTCCGGGTTCGGGTCGACGAAGATGTCCCGGTGGTCGAAGGCGGCCACGAGTCGGGTGTGCTCCGAGCAGAGCAGGCCGTTGCCGAAGACGTCCCCGGACATGTCGCCGACACCGACGCAGGTGAAGTCCTCGTTCTGGCAGTCCACCCCCATCTCCCGGAAGTGCCGGCGCACCGAGACCCACGCCCCGCGGGCGGTGATGCCCATGGCCTTGTGGTCGTAGCCCACCGAGCCGCCGGAGGCGAAGGCATCACCGAGCCAGAACCCGTAGTCGGCCGAGACCTGGTTGGCGATGTCGCTGAAGGTCGCAGTGCCCTTGTCGGCGGCCACGACCAGGTAGGGATCGTCGGAGTCGTGCCGCACGACCGCGGTGGGGGGCACCACCTGACGACCGTCCGGCCCCTCGGCGATGTTGTCGGTGACGTCGAGCAGGCCAGAGATGAACGTGGTGTAGCAGGCCACCCCCTCGGCCATCCATGCGTCACGATCACCCGGGTCGGGGAGGTGCTTGCAGAAGAAGCCACCCTTGGCGCCCACCGGGACGATCACGGTGTTCTTCACCATCTGCGCCTTGACCAGGCCCAGCACCTCGGTGCGGAAGTCGTCGCGTCGGTCGGACCAGCGCAGCCCGCCACGCGCCACCGCACCGAAGCGGAGGTGCACGCCCTCGACCCGGGGGGAGTAGACGAAGATCTCGAAACGGGGCCGGGGCTCGGGCAGGTCCGGGATCGCGGACGGGTCGAGCTTCAGGGCGAGCCGCGCAAGAGGCTCCCCGTCCGGGCCGGACTGGAAGAAGTTGGTACGCAGGGTTGCCTTGATGTCGGTCAGGTAGGAGCGCAGGATCCGGTCGTGGTCCAGGCTGGACACGTCGTCGAGCGCGCGCAGGATGCGCTCCTCGATGTCGGCGCACTTCGCCAGCCGGGCCTCGCTGTCGGCCGCGATGGTGCCGCCGCTGCGGTCGGGCCGTCCGGGATCGAAGCGTGCCTCGAAGAGCTGCACGAGGTATCGGGTGATGTCGACGTTGGAACGCAGCGCGGCCTCGATGTAGTCCTGCGCGAAGGGCGTTCCGCCCTGGCGCATGTACTTCGCGTAGGCGCGCAGAACCGTGGCCTGGCGCCAGGTGAGGCCGGCGGCCAGGACGAGGGCGTTGAACCCGTCGCTCTCGTTCAGTCCGTTCCACACGGCGGCGACCGTGTCCTGGAACAGCTCGCGCGCCCGGTCCGGCATCGTTCGGTGGTAGCGCAGGCCGAAGTCGTAGATGTAGGACTCGCGGGCCATTCCCTCGAGCTGGTAGGGCCGTTCGTCGACCACCTCGACACCCGTGGTGGACAGGATGGGAAGCACCTCGGAGAGGGAGAGCGGCGGCCCGATCCGGTAGACCTTCAACCGCGCCTCCCCCGGCGGTGCCGCGACGTCCTCGTAGAGCGAGAGCGCGAAGCCCTCGTCCCCCACGATCTGCTCCAGGCGACCGAGGTCGACCGCACCGGTCTGCGGTGGGTAGTCCTCCTTGTAGGCCTCGGGGAAGCAGTCGGCGTAGGCGCGCACGAGCCGGCTGCCCTGCTCCTCCCCGAAGGTGGTGACGACGGCCGAGGTGAAGTCGTCGCGCCAGGACCGGGCCGCCTCGGAGCAGCGCCGCTCGAGGTCGGCGACATCGGGCTCCGCGATCAGCTCGCCCGGGTTGGGCCGTACGACGAAGTGCAGCCTCGCCGCGAACGACTCGCCCACGTGCGCGGTGTACTCGATGTTCTCCCCACCGAGCTGGGTCTTGAGGATCGTGGCGATCCGCTCACGCACCGTGGTGTTGTAGCGGTCACGCGGCAGGTAGACCAGGCAGGACAGGAACCGGCCGTAGATGTCGCGCCGGACGAACAGCTTGAGCTGGCGGCGCTCGCGGGTGTACATCACCTGGGAGGCGATCGGCACGAGGTCCTCGACCGGGGTCTGGAACAGCTCGTCGCGCGGGTAGGTCTCGAGCACGTCCATCAGGGCCTTGCCCGCGTGGCTCATCGGCTCCAGTCCGACGATGTCGATGACCTTCGCAGCCTTCTCGCGCAGCACCGGGATCCGGCGTACGGACTCGGTGTAGGCGGCTGAGGAGAACAGCCCGAGGAAGCGGCGCTCACCGACCACCTCACCGGCCGCGTCGAACTTCTTGACCCCGACGTAGTCGAGGTAGACCGACCGGTGCACGGTCGCCTTGGAGTTGGCCTTGGCGAGCACGAGGAGCTGCTTGTCGCGGGCGCGGGCGGCCACGGCATCCGGCAGCTTGCGAGGAGCCGGAGGGTCCGAGCGCAGGATCCCGAAGCCGGTGCCGGGCACCCCGACGAGCGTCTCGGCGTCTCCGTCGGCCTGCAGGCTGTACTCGCGGTAGCCGAGGAAGGTGAAGTGGTTGTCGGCGAGCCAGCGCAGCAGCGCGGCACCCTGCTCGAGCTCCTCGGCCGGCAGCGGCGGCGGGTTCTGCTCGAGGTCCTCGACGATGCGGTCGACCTGGGCGTGCATCCGCTGCCAGTCCTCGACGGCGTCCCGGACGTCGGTGAGCACCTTGTTCAGCTGGTCGGTGATCTCGCCGAGGTCGTCGTCGGCGACCCGGTCGATCTCGAGGTGCATCCACGACTCACGGGAGACGTCGTGCGCTCCGGTCCCGGCGTACTCGTCGAGGACCTCGAGGAGCTGACCGCTCAGGTCACGACGTACGACGAACTGAGGGTGGATCACGAGGTGGATGTCGTGCTGCGACTCGGTGAGCGCCATCGAGACCGAGTCCACGAGGAACGGCATGTCGTCGGTGACCACCTCCACGACGGTGTGTCCCCCCGCGGCCCAGCCGTTCACCGAGACGCTCGGCGTGAAGATGCGCACGCTCGCGGTTCCCTGCGGTCGCTCGGCGGAGAGGCGCAGCTGAGCCATCGCGGCACCGTAGAGATCGGTCGTGTCCCGCTCCAGCAGGTCCTCGGGAGCCACGTGGCGGTAGAACGCCTTGAGCACCGCCGGCAGGTCCACCCCCTCGGGGGCCTTGGCCGACCTGGTCTCGGCGTAGGTGCACAACGTCGAGAGGAGTTCGGTCTTGCTCTGTTCCAGCGCCGTCACCCTTGCGACGTTATGCCTGCGGCGTGCCTGCTACAACTTCCGGGTGCGGCAGGTCGGTCTCGGATCTGAGAAATCGCAGCGACCTCACAGCACGGAGCGCAGGTCCCACAGCAGCGGGAAGTACTTCAGCTCCAGACGACTGCGCAGGTAGGCCGAGCCGGTGGAGCCGCCGGTTCCGGTCTTCGCGCCGATCATCCGCTCGACCATCACGACGTGCCGGGCCCGCCACGCCGCGGCCAGCTCGTCGTGCAGGAGCAGCGCCTCGGCCATCGCCCAGACGTCCCCGTGGGTCGGGCGGTCGTGGGCCACCGTCCTCAACGAGGCCGTCAGCTGCTCGTCCGAGGAGGTGTCCAGCCCGCGGGCCCCGAGCAGGCTGACGAAGGCGTCCCACAAGGACGGCTCCTCGAGCCGGCGCCCGAGGCTCGCGGTCTCGGTCTCGGTCAACCCCTTGAACCGGTGCACGTAGCCGGCGTCCTTGGCCCCGGAGAGGAACTCGAGCTCACGGAACTGCACCGACTGGAACCCGCTCGCAGGAGCCAGTCGCTGGCGGAACTCTAGGAAGTCCTGGGGCGTCATCGTCTCCAGCACGTCGATCTGCTGGACGAGCACGCGCTCGATCACGTGCACCCGGTTCATCAGGTGCCGGGCCCACCACAGCCGGTCAGCCCCGTCGGCCGGGTCCGGGGTCGTCAGCAGCGCGTCGCGCACGGCCTGGACCTCGTGGAGCAGCTGCTGGAACCACAGCTCGTAGACCTGGTGGATGGTGATGAACAACAGCTCGTCGTGCGCAGGCGGGTCGGACTCGAGGTGCTGGGCGCCGAGCAGCTGCGGCAGCCGGAGATAGCTGCCGTAGGTGAGCAGCGCCCCCTCTTCACCGAACGAGACGAAGTTCTCTTCTTCCATGGGGTCAACCTATGCGGACTCCGCCTGTTCGTGCCCTCGGGCCATGCAGCATGATGCGTCCCATGAAGAAGGTCTCCGAGGAGCTCCGGTATGACGGTGCCACCATCGAGCAGGTGCACGAGATGCTCGCCGACCCCGCGTTCCGGGCACGGGTGTGCGACTACCAGGGTGTGCTCCGGCACGAGGTCCAGATCGACCGCTTGGATCCCGGCATGTCGGTGACGATCGACCAGGTGCAGGCCGCCCAGGGCATCCCGGGATTCGCGAAGAAGTTCGTCGGCGAGGAGATCAACATCGTCCAGACCGAGGAGTGGACCTCCGCGGAGAAGGGCAACATCCACCTCGCCATCCCCGGCAAGCCCGGCGAGATGGCCGGCACCGCGCTGCTGACAGAGGATCCCGACGGCACCACCGAGACCGTGAACCTGAGCGTCAAGGTCAACATCCCGCTCGTGGCCGGGAAGATCGAGGGCCTGATCGCCGACCTCCTCAGCAAGGCACTCAGGGCCGAGCACAAGGTCGGCGTCGACTGGCTGGCGGGCCGTCGCTAGGTCGACCCCGGTCACCGCCCGGTGACCGCCCGGTCACCGCTCCCTGCGTCGCCTGCTGATCCAGATCGTCACCGCCAGGAGCACGAACGGGCCGAAGGCCAGCACCAGGATGAGCAGCTGCTCGACCGGGTGCAGCCGCCCGAGGTGGAGCGGCGCAAGGATGGACATCGCGGCGAGCTCGACCATGCAGTCCTCCCGGTTCCCGCCGGATCAGCCCATGTGCGGGTAGCGGTGGTCCTTCGGCGGGTTGAAGGTCTCCTTGATCGACCGCGGCGAGACCCAGCGCAGCAGGTTGACAGCGGCCCCTGCCTTGTCGTTGGTTCCCGAAGCGCGCGCGCCGCCGAACGGCTGCTGCCCCACGACCGCACCCGTGGGCTTGTCGTTGATGTAGAAGTTGCCCGCGGCGAAGCGCAGACGCTCCATCGCCCACGCCACGGCGGAGCGGTCCTGGGAGATGATCGCCCCGGTCAGGGCGTACGGCGCGAAGGACTCCATCTGGTCGACCACGCTCTCGAACCGGGCGTCGTCGTAGACGTGCACGGCCAGGATCGGGCCGAAGTACTCGTCACTGAACATCGCGTCAGTCGGGTCGCTCGACTCCACGATCGTGGGGCGGACGAAGTAGCCGACCGAGTCGTCCACCTGACCTCCGGCGATCACGTCGAGCTTCTGCGACCGCTTGGCCCGGGCGATCGCCTTCTTGTGCTTGGCGAACGCCCGGTCGTCGATCACGGCCCCCATGAAGTTGGACAGGTCCGTGACGTTGCCCATCGTGAGGCTCTCGGTCTCGGCGACGAGCTGGTCCTTGAGCCTCTTCCACACCGAGCGCGGGACGTAGGCACGGGAGGCGGCCGAGCACTTCTGACCCTGGAACTCGAAGGCGCCACGCATCATCGCCACGCGCAGCACGTCCACGTCGGCCGAGGGGTGCGCGACGATGAAGTCCTTGCCGCCGGTCTCACCGACGATCCGCGGGTAGGAGCGGTAGGTCGAGAGCTTCTCCCCCACCGTGCCCCACAGCTTGTGGAAGGTCGGTGTGGAGCCGGTGAAGTGGATGCCCGCGAGATCGGGGTGGTGCAGGACCACGTCGGAGACCTCGATCCCGTCCCCGGGCAGCATGTTGATGACGCCGGGCGGCATCCCGGCCTCCTCGAGCAGCTCCATCAGGATGTGCGCAGCGAACTGCTGGGTCGGCGACGGCTTCCAGATGACCGTGTTGCCCATCAGCGCCGGGGCCGTCGGCAGGTTGCCTGCGATCGCGGTGAAGTTGAACGGCGTGATCGCGTAGACGAAGCCCTCGAGAGGGCGGTGGTCGGTGCGGTTCCAGACCCCGGGGCTGTTCGCGATCGGCTGCTCGGCCAGGATCTGGCGCGCGAAGTGCACGTTGAACCGCCAGAAGTCGATCAGCTCGCAGGCCGCGTCGATCTCCGCCTGCCACACGGTCTTCGACTGTCCCAGCATCGTCGCCGCGTTGAGCCGAGCGCGCCAGGGGCCGGTGAGCAGGTCGGCTGCCTTGAGGATGATCGCCGCACGGTCGTCGAAGGACATCGCTCGCCAGGCCGGAGCCGCGGCGGCCGCCGCCTGCACGGCTGCCTGGGCGTCGCGCTTCGTCGAGTTCTTGAGCACGCCGAGGACGCTGGCGTGGTCGTGTGGCTGCACCACCTGGATCTCGGCGCCCCCACCCATCTTCTTCTTCCCGCCGATGGTGGCCGTGAGGTCAAGCGGTCTCGCGGCGAGCCGGGCGAGCTCGGCCTCGACCGTGGCGCGCTCGGCGCTCCCGGGGGCGTAGTCGAGGTTCGGCTCGTTGACGGGAGCCGGGGGCTGGGTGATCGCGTCCATGTCGGTGATGCTCTCAGACGTGGGGGGCACGACCAACTCGGTCGGTGTCAGAACTCGGCCGGTGCCCGGACCTGCCGGGGCCCGCACCTGAGCCCATCAGCGCAGCAGGTCCTGGATCTCCTGCACGCCGAACCACCCGAGGTCGCCCAGGTCGGGGGAGGTCGGGTCCACGTCGTCGGTGTCGGCAAGGATCGCGTCGAGCCGGCGCAGCGCGATGGCCGTGTCCACGCTGACCACCGTCGACTCGCCCTCCTCGCTCACGTCGTCGACCTCCGCGACCAGGACCAGCCGCCGCGGACTGTCCTCCGGGGCCAGGGCGGCTGCCGAGTCGTCGGCCGCGGCCATCAGTGCGGCGTAGGCCCACTCGTCCTCGTCGGCCTCGGGCCACGACTGCCGCAGCCACTGCGTGACCCCGTGCGCGCGGACCGGTGCGGGACCGATGCCACCGTCCTCGGTGAACCGCGCCAGCCCGGTCAGCGAGGAGGGGACGTACACCCGGGTCGTCATGGGGCGCCCCTCATCGGGACCTGTCGGACTTCTTGCGCCCACGAGGGGCGCGCATCCGGGTGTCACTGGCGCTGTCCACGAGCTCGTCCAGTGCCTCGCGCACGGACTGGCCGAGCACGTCGATGTCGGGCAGTGCGTCGCGGTCGGCACTGATGCCGTAGTAGACGGCGCCGTCGTAGGAGGTGACCCCCACCGACAGCGAGAAGCCCGGGAACAAGGGCGGCACCGGGTACGTCTCGACCATCTCCGCTCCGGCGAGGTACATCGGGAACTGCGGACCCGGGACGTTGGTGATGACCAGGTTGACGCTGCCCCGAGCCTCCTTGAAGGCGACCCGGGAGCCGAGGGAGTGGAACGTGGTGGGCGCGAACCCGGCCACACCGGCGATGCGGTCAGCGGCCACCGCCTTGCCGGTCTCGCTGTGCGCTCGCAGCGCGTAGGAGACCTGGTGCAGCCGGACGACCGGGGAGCCCTCACCGATCGGCAGGTCGACGAGGTGACCCACGACCTGCGAGCCGAGCGAGGTGGGCTCGAGCTCCTCGTCGATGATGCTCATCGGGACCAGCGCACGTAGGCGGCGCCCGGCACCCACCGGCTCGGAGCGGCTCATCAGCCAGGTGCGGACGGCGCCGGAGAGCGTGGCCAGGATGACGTCGTTGACGGTGCCCCCGTGCACCCGACGGACCTTGCGGTAGTCCTTCAGCGAGGTGCGCACGCACACGAGACGACGCTGCGCCGACGGCTCGACGTTGAACGGCGACTCGGGCACGGCGCGGCGTCCCGAGAGCTGGGCCGCCAGACCCGCGGCCCGCCCCGCGGCACTGCTGAACGTCCGACCGACAGCCTCGGCGTTGCTGCGCATGGTCGCCATGGCCACGCGCGGGTTCCGGACGGACTCGAGGACCGCACCCGCCACGAGGCTCGTCGGGGTCGGCTCGTCGTCGGGCCTCCACCCCTCCAGGACCAACTGCCTCGGGCCGGGGTCCACGTCGAGGAGCACCTGCCCGAGATCGACCGTGGAGATCCCGTCGACCAGGATCTGGTGGGACTTCGAGAGCAGCGCGACGCGCCCGTCCTCGAGCCCCTCCACGAAGTACATCTCCCAGAGCGGCCGGTCGGGGTCGAGCCGTCGGGACATGATCCGTGCGGTGAGCTCGCGCAGCTGGTCGATGGTGCCCGGCCGCGGCAGGGCGGAACGGCGTACGTGGTAGGCGAGGTCGAACTTCTCGTCGTCCACCCAGACAGGGTTGGCCAGGCGGCCCGGGACACGTCGGACGTGCTGGCGGTAGCGCGGCACGAACGCGATCCGGTCGTCGATGTGCGCGAGCAGCACGTCGTAGTCGAAGCCGGAGTCACCCGGATCGAAGATCTCCAGGGTCGCGTTGTGCATGGGCGTGTGCGGTGTCTCGTCCGCCAGCAGGGCGAGATCGCTGGCCCGCAGCCGCTCACTCATGGTCGACCCCCTCTCCGCTCGACGTCGGACCACATGGGATTGTGGCAGAGGTCCGCAGTCGACGCGGACCCGTACCAGCAGATGGAGGAATCGCATGCTCCGCGCGCTTGGCTCGTGCTCCCTGTCCGTGGTCGCCGTGGTGGCCCTGGCCGGCTGCGGTTCGGAGAGCTCCGCAACCGATGACGCGGCCAAGACCGACTCCTCGGGCGCCACGACGATCACCATCACCTTCGAGGGCGGCAAGGTCACCCCGCAGGGAGCGAAGATCCAGGTCAAGGCCGGCAAGCCGGTCACGTTCCACATCGTCGCCGACAAGCCGGGCGAGCTGCACGTGCACAGCTCCCCGGAGCACGAGTACACCTACCCCGCCGGCACGACCGACGAGACACTGACCCTCGACCAGCCTGGTGTGGTCGACGTGGAGTCGCACACCCTGGACACGCTCGTGGCCCAGCTCGAGGTCCGCTGACCTTGCTGCCACCGATGATCGTGGTGCCCCTGCACGGCCTCGGTGGCGCGAAGGACCTGCCGATCCCGTTGTCGTTGGCTGTCGCTGCCGCCACCGCCGCGCTGATCGTCTCGTTCTGCGTGCTCGCGCTGGCCTGGCGCACCCCCCGCTACCAGGACGTGGGCCCCGGTCGTCCCGTGCCGCCGGCACTCGCCCGCGTCGTCGACAGTCCCGCCTTCGACCTCGCTCTGCGAGGCCTGGGGCTGCTCTTCTTCGGTTACCTGACGTGGGCCCTGGTGGCCGGTCCCGACCTGGTCAACAATCCGGCCCTCGGCACCTTCTACGTGCTCGTCTGGGTCGGGCTCGTGCCGGCCTCCCTGCTGCTCGGTCCGGTGGCGCGGGCGGTCAGCCCGGTGCGCACGCTCAACCTGCTGCTGGCCAGGGTCACCGGCGGGAAGGCCGGTGTCGGCCTGGTCGCCTATCCGGCCCGGCTCGGCTACTGGCCGGCCGCCGCCGGGATCTTCGCGTTCGTGTGGCAGGAGCTGGTCAACCCGCAGAGCGCCTACCTCGGCGCGGTCCGGATCTGGCTGGCGGCGTACCTCGCGATCATGCTGGTCGGCGCGGCGGTGTTCGGGGACGAGTGGCTCGAGCGGGCCGACCCCTTCGAGGTCTACTCCTCGCTGCTCGCGAAGCTGTCGATCTGGGGACGCGACGGCGACCGGCTCGTCGTGCGCAGCCCGTTGGCCAACCTGGCCACGCTCGTCCCTCGGCCGGGTCTGGTCGCCGTGGTGGCGGTGCTGTTCGGCTCGACCGCCTTCGACAGCTACAAGGACACCGTCACGTGGCTCGGCTTCGTACGGGATCTGGGGCTGGGCACGGTCCTGACCAACACGGTCGCGTTGTTCGTGTTCTGCCTCGCGGTGTGGCTCACCTTCACTGCTGCCGCCATGTCCACCGGGGTGGAGCGGGCAGGTGTAGAGGAGAACGAGGGCGTACGCCGACGCGACCTGCCGTCCCTCCTGGCCTACTCAGTGGTCCCGATCGTCGTCGGCTACATGACGGCCCACTACCTGAGCTATCTCGTCGAGCAGGGACAGGTCACGCTGATGCAGCTCAGCGACCCGATGATCCAGGGCGACAACCTGCTCGGCACCGCGAACTGGTCGGTCAACTACTGGCTGTCCTTCCACCCCAGGTTCCTCGCCAGCATCAAGGTGCTGGCGGTGGTCGCGGGGCACGTCGTCGGGGTCATCGCAGCCCACGACCGTGCGATCAGGCTGTTGCCACCCCGGCACCACGTGACGGGTCAGCTGGGCCTGCTCCTGGTCATGGTCGTCTACACCGCCACCGGGCTCTACCTGCTGATGGGTGGCTTCTGAGCCCGGCTCCCGGCGACGACCGCGTCATGGTGAACACTGCGTCGTGCACCTCAGCCAACCCACGCCGCAGAGCCGAGTCACCGAGCTCGCTCACGGACTTGCCCGCCACCAGCGCGCGGTCGGTGGTCGACCGGTCCTCGGGCAGGAAGTGCACCCCGGCCGGACGCGAGTAGCCCTCGACCATCCCGACGACGTCGCGACGGCTCCAGCCCAGCGAGTCACGCATCCGGTTCACGACCACGGTGAGGGGGACCTCGTCGACGGTGGTCTCACGCAGGTCGACGAGCGTGCGGGCGAGCCGTGCCAGCCCGGTCGGCTCGGCGGTGCCGACCACGACGACCTGGTCCGCCGCCGCCAGGGCATCGATGGTGAGCTGGTTGCGCGAGGCGGTTCGACCCGGGTCGGTGTCCGCCTCCAAGCTGAACCCGGTGTCCACGACGACGTCACCGACCTCGCGGGCGAGGCCGAGCACCGAGGCGAGCACTCCTGGCCGTGCCTCGACCCAGCGGTCGGGACGGGGCAGACCCGTGAGCAGGTCGAGCCCGTCGGCCACCCGTCGGCGGCACCGCGCGAGACCGGCTGCGTCGAGCGAGCCCGCGTTGACGAGCCGCGCAGCCGCCAGCAGGCCCGACACCTCGTCGAGCACGCCGAGCTGCTGTGCGACCGCTCCCCCGTAGGGATCGGCGTCCACCAGGACCGAGGCCGATCCGCGGCGGGCGTGCTCGGCGGCGAGGCCGATGGCCAGCGTCGTACGACCGGGGCTCCCGGCCGGGCCGTGGACCGCGATCACGCTCCCCCCGGCCATCCGGGTCGCAGGTGCGGGCTCCGGGGTGCGGACCGGGTCGGCCGCGACCTGCTGCGTGCCCGCAGCGGCCACCGCGTCGGGGAGGCTGCCCAGCTCCGGCTCCGGCACCACCGCGACGACGCCCATCCGGTGCAGACTGGCCGCGTCACCGCCCACCGCCACGCAGCGGACCTCGTCGCCCAGCAGGTGCGTCACCGCGTCGGCGTCGAGCCCCGGAAGCACTCCGGCCACCACGGCGACGTGCGCCTGACCCGTCGCGGCGCTGGCCAGCAGGTCCGTGAGGTCCACGCACCTCTTCAGCACGACGGTGCCGCCGCTGCTCAGCAGACGCAGCGCCGACGTCTCCCATGCCTCCGCGCCCGCTGCGAGCAGCACCGCCACCTTGTCGGCCACCCGCTCACCCCTTCCGGGCGATGACGACCCGACCGTCGGACATGCCACCCAGCGCTGCGCCCAGGTCGTCCGCGGCGTCCGCGGGCACGCCGACGATCACCTGCCGCGTGGTCTCGGGAGCCAGTCCGTCCGAGACCCGCGGCACCGCGACGACCACCACGTCGACCAGCACCGGGGCAGCCTTCGGCCTCGAGCTGCCCACGGTGGCCGTCTTCGGGGTGACCCAGACGTCGACGACCGAGCCTTGTCTCACCGTGGCGGGGAGATCGTCGGACGCGACGCTGACCGGCACCTCGATCAGCTGCGGTCGGTCGTCCTGGGCGAGGGCCGACCGCGGCAGCAGCTCGCCGGCCGAGACCGGCCGGTTCAAGGTGGCAGCGACCGGTGGAGCATCTGCGCCGGCGAGGTAGCCGTCAGCGGTGTCGGCGTCCGGGAACCGGACCTGCCGTCGCTCGAGGTCACCGCGATGGAGCTCTGCTCCCGACGGGAGGTCCCGGGCGAGCGTCCACACGGCGACGCTGTCGTCGGCGGAGGCGAGCAGCCGGGAACCGAGCAGGACCGAGGTCGCGACGAGAACGACCCCGAGCAGCAACCGGGGGTTGCGCCAGCCCGGTCGGTGGCTGCGCGTCGCCCCGGGAGCGCGAGCGGGGTCTCCGTGCGGAGTCACGGTCGCCACGGAGATCTCCGGTGGCGAGCTCGGTCCCACAGCCCTCGTTCCCACAGCCGTCGTTCCCACAGCCTCCTTTTCCACAGCCAGGGCGACTCCGGTGTTAGCAACCGGACGCAACCGATGGCAGAGTGAGGCACATGAGCGCAACTCCGCGATTCCTGCAGCTGGCGGACGTCGCCGAGATCTTGAACATCTCCGGCGCGCAGGCCTATGCCCTGGTCCGACGCGGCGAGGTCCGCGCGATCAAGATCGGCGGGCGGGGCCAGTGGCGCATCGAGGCCAGCGAGCTCGAGGCCTACATCGAGCGGGCGTACGCCGATGCGGACAGGTTCGTCGGCGACCACCCGTTCGTCGAGGGTGGGGCCCCGGCGAAGGAGCACGCGCAGGAGTGACGCGTCACCCTCCAGGGGTCCTCGGACGCTCACTGCGTCACCCCCTGGAGCGCGGAGACCGCAGCGAAGGTCACCACGTGGACGGCGCTGTCGGGCTCAACGCCTGTCTTCAGCTCGAAGAAGTCCTGCCCGACCCGGCCGACCCGCCCGTGCACCCGCTGGTCGTCGACGAAGTGCACCAGGCAGGGCTCGCCCTCGCCGGACAGGCGCCGCAGCACTGCGCGCAGGGTCAGCCGGTCCAGCACCGACCACGTCTCCACGGGGTCGGCACGACCCGAGATCCCCTGCACCGAGCAGAGGCCGTCGTGCCGCACGATCCACTCCGCCGACCGGTCGACCAGCAGCAACCAGTCCTCGCCGGTCCTGGCCAGCCGGCCACTCAGCTGCTGACCGCCGACCAGACGTAGCCGTAGGTCGCGTCCCACCGACGCGTGCAGCCGGGCCGCGAGGCTGACCCGGCTGTACTCGGCAGCGCTCAGCCCGGCCACCTCGGCGTCGCGCTCGACCAGGTGCAGACCGGCAGCCTGCTGCTCGAGGTCGTCGAAGACGGCCGACATCGAATCTTCCCAGCCCATGCCCTCCCTGATGCCCCGTGGGCACATCGGGCAAACCGACTGTGGACAAACGTTTGACACCAGACTCATTCGAACGTTGTCTGAAGCAAACGCACGCAAACGAATCGATCGTGGAGGCCCTGGATGCTCTTCGACGCGTTCCTCAGCTCCCTGGCCTCCTGGCTGTTGCTCGGTTGCGCCGGCTGGGCGGGGCTCCTGTGCGCCGGCGCCGTGCTCGAGACGCGCTCTCGCGGCCGGTTGCGGGCCACCGTCTGGCTCGGCTGTCCGCGGGCCTGGCGTCGTGTCCTGCTCGCCGGGGCTGGCGCCGTCCTCGCCGCTGCCCCCCTCCAGGGCCAGCTGCCGGCCTCGGCCCGGACGTGTTCTGACACCACCGCCCCGGCCACACTCGGACCAGCGGGCCGTTCGGAGACCCTCCCGGTCCCCGCCCGGCCGTCGGGGTCAGGACGCGGGCCCGGCCAGACCCACGTCGTGGTGCGCACGGGCGACACCTTGTGGCAGCTGGCCCGGGACCGCGCCCCGGCGTCGGCGACCACGGGTGACGTGGCCGGTCTCGTCGGCCGCGTGCACCGCACCAACCGGCTGGTGATCGGGCCGGACCCGGACCTGATCCGTCCCGGCCAGCGCCTCGTCATCCCCCTGCCCGAGCACCGACCACCACTCGAGGAGATCCCATGACCGTGCAGCTGCACCTGTCCCGCCCCACCACCGGGCCCATCGCGACCGCGAGCGTGCAAGGCACCCTGGCCCTGGACTACGGCACCTCGGTGCGCTCCACGCGATCGGCCGGCCTACGCGTCCTGCCCGGTGACCGCGTCGCGCTCGAGGCCTTCGCGCACCGGTTCGCCAACGCGGTGGTCGAGGTCACCGGCCGGGATCGCGGCCCCAGCCAGCTGCTGCGCTGGACCACCGAGCGTGTCTACGCCGGGCTGCAGGAACGCTGCGCCCTGCTGGCGCAGACCACGCCGGGCGACCGGCGGGTACGGCGCCTGCGCAGCCAGGTCCGCAGCGTGCACGTGTTCTACCCCTGCGCCGAGGCGGCCGAGATCAGCATCCACGTGCGTCACGGCGAACGCTCACGTGCCATCGCCGCACGCATCGAGCTGCTCGAGGAACGCTGGTGCTGCACGGCGCTCGAATTCGGCTGAGCCCCTCGGCCGGCCGACGCTCGATCAGCCCGCCGGCACGATCTCCGATGCAGGCAGCCAGCGCTCCACGGTCGCCCACCCGACGGCGTCCAACCACACCACGCTGATCACCCGGCCCTCCCACCCGGATGGCAGCTGACGCCACTCGACGAGCAGGCTGGGTTGCCCCTCGACGCTGCAGTGCCGGGCCGGGGTCGTGGCGCCGGGGTGGTTGGCCGGCTGGCTGGGGGGCTGGCTGCGCTGGGCCAGCGAGCCGTGTCGACTCGAGCCGTAGCCACCGCGCATGGTCGCCCTACCTCCACCGGTCGCGACCCCGGACCACAGCATAGGGGGTGGAGCGGGTCAGCCCTTCGCGCGCGTCGTCAGCCCCGGCCGGCCACCCGGAGCCCCGTGGCACTTCTTGTACTTCAGGCCGGAGCCGCACGGGCACTCGGCGTTGCGGCCGGCTCCGGAGAACGGGTCGTCGGCATTGCTCACCGTCTGGCCCTGGCCGCGGACCTCGACCTCACCGTCCTCGCTGGGTGCGGTGTAGGTCAGGTTCTGGGGCGCCTTGGGCGCCTGCAGGCCCTTCGCCACGACGTGGGGTGCGTGCGTGTGCGCGTGGTCGTCGTGGACGTGCACCGACGGGCCCGAAGCCTCCGCAGCGCCGTCGGCGACCGCGTCAGCCCCGAGCAGCTCGTCGGTCTCCTCGTCCTCCTCGACCTGCACCTCGAGATTGAACAGGAAGCCCACGGTCTCCTCGCGGATGCCTTCCTTCATGGCGTTGAACATGTCGAACCCCTCGCGCTGGTACTCCACCAGGGGGTCGCGCTGGGAGTAGGCACGCAGCCCGATCCCCTCGCGGAGGTAGTCCATCTCGTAGAGGTGCTCGCGCCACTTCCGGTCCAGCACCGAGAGCATCACCTGGCGTTCAAGCTCACGCATGACCTCGCCGCCGATGTCGGACTCACGAGCGTCGTACGCCTTCTGGGCGTCAGCCTGGAGGTCGGCGAGCAGAGTCTCGCGATCGAGGCCGTCGCGGCCACCCGCCTCGCGCTCGAGCTCCTGGTAGCGCAGCGAGACCGGGTAGATCGTCTTCAGTGCCGTCCACAGCGCCTCGAGGTCCCACTCCTCCGGGAAGCTCTCGGTGGCCGCCGTGACGTAGGTGGCGACCGACTCGTCGATCATTCCGCGCACCTGTTCGGAGAGGTCGGCGCCCTCGAGGACGGCACGCCGTTCGCCGTAGATGACCTCACGCTGACGACTCATCACGTCGTCGTACTTCAGGACGTTCTTGCGAGACTCGAAGTTCATCGCCTCGACCTGCGACTGCGCGGACTGGATCGACTTGGTCACCGACTTGTTCTCGATCGGTACGTCGTCCGGGACCTTGAGCGCGACCAGCACCCGCTCCACCCAGTCGGACTTGAACAGGCGCATCAGGTCGTCGCCCAGGGACAAGTAGAACCGGGACTCCCCCGGGTCACCCTGGCGACCGGAGCGGCCTCGGAGCTGGTTGTCGATGCGGCGGGACTCGTGCCGCTCGGTGCCGAGGACGTAGAGTCCGCCGGCCTCCTTGACCTCGTCGTGCTCGGCCTTGACCTGAGCGGTGATCCGCTCCAGCGCCGCAGGCCATGCTGCGTTGTACTCCTCGGCGTGCTCGACGGGGTCGAGACCCCCCTGGCGCAGCTCCTGGTCGGCGAGGAACTCCACCGAGCCCCCCAGCATGATGTCGGTGCCTCGCCCGGCCATGTTGGTGGCCACCGTAACCGCGCCCTTGTGCCCGGCCATGGCGACGACCTTGGCCTCGTCGGCGTGCATCTTGGCGTTCAGGACCGAGTGCGGGACCCCCCGCTTGCGGAGCAGGCCGGAGAGCAGCTCCGACTTCTCCACCGACGTGGTGCCCACCAGCACCGGCTGACCGTTCTCGTGGCGGGTCGCGATGTCCTCGACGACCGCGGCGAACTTGGCCTCTTCGGTGCGGTAGACGAGGTCCTTCTCGTCCTTGCGGGCCATCGGCTTGTTCGTCGGGATCGGCACGACCCCGAGCTTGTAGATCTTGCTGAACTCCGAGGCCTCGGTCATGGCCGTTCCGGTCATGCCGGAGAGCTTCTCGTAGAGACGGAAGTAGTTCTGCAGCGTGATCGTGGCGAGGGTCTGGTACTCCTCGCGGACGGTGACGCCCTCCTTGGCCTCGATCGCCTGGTGCAGACCGTCGTTGTAGCGGCGTCCGGACAGGATGCGGCCGGTGTGCTCGTCGACGATGAGGACCTCGTCGTCGATGACGACGTACTCCTTGTCGTTGCGGAACAGCTCCTTGGCCTTGATCGAGTTGTTCAGGAACGAGATCAGCATCGTGTTGGCCGACTCGTAGAGGTTCTCGATGCCGAGGTAGTCCTCGACCACGGTGATGCCCGGCTCGAGGATCGAGATGGTGCGCTTCTTCTCGTCGACCTCGTAGTCGACGTCCTTGGTGAGCCGGGCTGCGACCTTCGCGAACTCGGCGTACCACTCCACCTCGTCCTGGGTGGGACCGGAGATGATCAGTGGCGTGCGCGCCTCGTCGATGAGGATGGAGTCGACCTCGTCGACGACGGCGAAGTAGGGCTGGCGCTGGACGCAGTCGTTGATGTCGTTGGCCATGTTGTCGCGCAGGTAGTCGAAGCCCAGCTCGTTGTTCGTGGCGTAGGTGATGTCGGCGTTGTAGGCCTCGCGGCGCTCGTCGGGGCGCATGTCGGGCAGGATCACGCCCACGGTCAGCCCGAGGAACTGGTGGATCCGGCCCATCCACTCCGCGTGGTAGCGCGCGAGGTAGTCGTTGACGGTCACGACGTGGACGCCCTTGCCCGTCAAGGCGTTGAGGTAGGCGGGAAGGGTCGAGACCAGCGTCTTGCCCTCACCGGTCTTCATCTCGGCGATGTTGCCGAGGTGCAGCGCAGCGCCGCCCTGGATCTGTACGTCGAAGTGGCGCTGACCCAGCACTCGCTTGGCGGCCTCACGGACGGCGGAGAAGGCCTCCGGCATCAGGTCGTCGAGGGACTCGCCGTCGGCAAGCCGTTGCCGGAACTCCTCGGTGAGGCCGCGCAGCTCCTCGTCGGACATCGAGACGAAGTCGTCCTCGATCGCGTTGACGGCCTTGGAGATGGCCTCGAGCTGGCGAAGGATCTTGCCCTCGCCGATGCGCAGGACCTTGTCGATGAGCGACACGCGGACGACTCCCTGGAGTGGACTCAAGTTGGTGGATGGGCGCCGAGATCACCTCTGGGCCCTCAAAACATCGTAACGGTCCAGCGGGCGCGCGGGTTCCGACCGCTCCGGTTGACCGCGCTCGACCCCGCGTCAGGCAGGGACGGCGCGACCGAGGATCGCGGCCGACTCCGGCCCCCGGGCACCGTCGGGGAAGGAGAACCGCTCGATCTCGGCGAGCTCGAAGCCCGCCCGCTCGATGGCGCTCTCGGTGTCGCGCGAGGTGTGACAGCCGCCGAACAGCCGCGGCCACACGGTGGCGTCGAGCACCCGTTGCAGCACCCGCACCGCTCCCGGCTCCGGCGCCCGCACGTGCTCGAGGAACCGGAGCTCGCCCGTCGGACGCAGCACCCGTCGAGCCTCGGCGAGCGCAGCCTCCTGGTCGACCGAGCAGAGCACCATGGTGAAGACGACGGCGTCGGCCTGGCCGTCCCCGAGGGGGAGCCGTTCCGCGACCGCGTCCCGCAGCTCCACCCGCTCGTCGGTGTGGGCGGCGGCCCGCTCGCGCAGGTAGGGCTCCGGCTCGACGGCCACGATCCGCTGGACCTCGTCGGGGTAGAAGGCGAAGTTGGCTCCGTCGCCGACGCCGACCTCGACCACCGTGCCGGTCAGTCCCTCCAGCGTCCGGCGCCTCAGGGCGTCGGCCCCCCGCTTCGACATGGCCGGGACGACCACCCGGTTGTAGAGGCGGGAGAAGACGGGGTGCTTGACCGAGGTGCTCACCGCGCCATTCTTGCACCGCGCCTCATCGCGCGAGCTCGGCGGAGAGCGCCGCGGCGAGATCACCACGGTCGGTGACCACGACGTCCGCGAGCCCCAACCATCCAGCGAGGTGACGCAGCTCGGCGGCCAGCTCGGCGGCGGTCTCGCCCGGGACGCCGGGCTCGGCGTACGCCGCCTTGACGAGGAGCACACCGGCGGGCCGGTCGGCCTTGAGGTCCACCCGCGCGACGATCGAGTCGCCGAGGAGGAACGGCAGCACGTAGTAGCCGAACCGGCGCTTGGGCTCGGGCACGTAGATCTCGATGCGGTAGTGGAAGTCGAAGAGCCGTTCGGTGCGCTCCCGCTCCCAGACCAGCGGATCGAAGGGGCTCAGCAACGCCCGCGCGCCGCTCGTGCGCGGAAGCGCAGCGTCGCGGTGCAGGTACGCCGGCCGGTCCCATCCCTCGATCCGCGCGGGCAGCAGCTCACCGCTCTCCACCAGGGACCCGATCGCTGCCCTCGCCGACGCCATCGACATCCGGTAGTAGTCGCGCAGGCACTGCGCGGTCCCGACACCGTGCGAGCGGGCCGCCCGGCGCACCAGCTCGGTCGACGCCTCGTGGTCGCTGGGATCGGGCTGGTCGAGGACCGCCGAGGGGAGCACCCGTTCGGGGAGGTCGTAGACCCGTTCGAAGGCGCTGTTGCGACCGGCGGCGGCGAGCTGGCCGGAGACGAACAGGTACTCCAGGGCCCGCTTGGTCTCGCTCCAGTTCCAGCCCCAGGCCACCTTCTGGCGCGGGAGCCCGTCATCGAGCTCGCGGGAGGTCTTCGCCCCGTCCGAGCGGATCTCCGCCATCAGCGACGCGACCAGCGCTGCCGGGGCCTTCTCCTGGGACCACGCATGGCCGTTCTCCCGGAACCGCTCCATCCGGCCCCGCATGAAGGGCCACAGCTCCACCGGCATGTACGCCGCGACGTGCGCCCAGTACTCGACGAGCCGGCGCGGTGACTGCTCCGAGGCCCGGGACAGCAGGCCCGTGTCATAGGGGCCCATCCGCGAGAACAGTGGCATGTAGTGCGCCCGCTGCAGCACGTTCACCGAGTCGATCTGCAGCACTCCCGTGCGCGCGAGCGTGCGTGCGAAGGTGCGCATCGTGGGAGTGGCGTGCCGGGGATCGCGAAACCCTTGGGCGGCCAGGGCGACCCGACGGGCCTGCGCTCGGGTCAGGTCGATCACGGAATGTCGAGGAGCTTCTCTCGCACGGCGTACATGACAGCCTCCATGCGGGAGTGCAGCTGGAGCTTCTCCAAGATGTTGCGCACGTGGTTCTTCACGGTGTTCTCGCTGATGAAGAGCTCCCGAGCCGCGTCGCGGTTGTTCATGCCCTTCGCGACCAGTCGGAGCACCTCGAGCTCACGGTCGGTCAGCCGAGGCGTGATCACCTGCTCGCGGTCGGTGCGGGCCATCTCCTTGAACTCGTCGATCAGCTTCACCGCCATCGAGGGACTGATCAGGGACTGCCCTTCCGAGACCACGCGCACAGCCTGCGCCACCTCGTCGATCGAGGAGTCCTTGAGCAGGTAGCCGGACGCGCCGTTCTTGACCGACTCGTAGAGGTCGCCCTCCTCGTCGCTGACCGTGAGCATGATGATCTTGACGCTCGGGACCAGCTCCTTGATCTGGATGCAGGCCTGCAGGCCGGAGCGCTTGGGCATCCGCACGTCGAGCAGCACGACGTCGGGCACCGTGGCCACGACGATGTCGGTCGCGCTGATGCCGTCCCCGGCCTCACCGACGACCTCGAGGCCGGGCTCGACCCCGAGCAGCATCGTGAGCCCGCGCCGAAAGAGCTCTTGGTCGTCGACCACGACGACGCGCACAGGCTCGTTGGTGGGCGTGCCCTCTGCGACCATTTGCCCACTATGGCAGAGCAACCCCCCGATGTGCACGGTTGGCGGAATCCGAGTGACCCGAAGTGATCACCCGCCGCCCCGGGCGAGTGGCCCGATCAGCTCACCTCGAGCGCGATCACGCCGTAGTCGTAGCCGCGCCTGCGGTAGACGACCGACGGCTTCTCGCTCTCCTTGTCGACGAAGAGGTAGAAGTCGTGTCCGACCAGCTCCATCTCGTAGAGCGCCTGCTCGAGGGTCATCGGGGACGCCGCGTGCGACTTCTCACGTACGACGAGCGGGCCGTCGCCGGTGACCGTCACGGGGCCGACCTTGCGCTCGACCACGTCGTCGTCGGGCGTCTCGTCGGTCGCGGGCGCGCTGCGCGCCATCGCCTCGGCCAGCGACTCCGGCTTGTGCTGCCCCCGGTGCACCTTGCGGCGGTCCGCGGCGCGGCGCATCTGCGACGCCATCTTGTCCAGCGCCAGGTCGAGGGCAGCCATCTTGTCCTCGGCCGAGGCCTCGGCCCGCACGATGGGTCCTCGGGACCTGGCGGTCAGCTCGACGCGAATGGCCCTCTCGGGCTCCCGGGGTCGTGCTTCCTTCTCCAGGAGCACGTCGACCCGGATGATCCGATGGTCGTGCTTCTCGAGCCGCGCAAGCTTCTCCTCGACATGTTCCCGGAATCGTTCGGACACTTCGCAGTGCCGACTGCTGACCACAACATCCACCACAGACCTCCTGATGTTCGACGGGATCGTTCGACGAATCGACGTGAGCTATCTGGCTGTCCGGAGGCTCCTGTCCGTCCAGGGTGGACAGAGCACGAGACGGGAAGCACCACCGTCCGACCGGCCCGTCGCGCTGAGTGCGCTAGTCCGGTTGTTCTCCATGGGTAGACGCTAGACCGCACTACCTGAAAGCGGTAGCCCACCCCAGCGATCGTCAGCGGCCGGCCGGGGGGCGACCCGTTTGCGCGTCGCCGCGACGGTCGCCACCGCCCGCACTGCGAGGCCTGAGTCCTGCAAGGCTCGCTGGGCCTCCCGCGCGGTGGCCCCGGTGGTGAGCACGTCGTCACACACCACCACGGCCACGGGTGTGCCGGTGCGGGCCAGCGCGGAGCGCGCCGAGGCCCGCACCGACATCGAGCCCCGGAGATTGACCGCGCGTTCGCTGGCACCGAGGCCCGACTGGTCCTGCACCGTCCCCGACTGCTGCAGCGCCTGCGTCACGCGCACCCGATGTCCAGCGCCACGGAGGTGCCTCGCTGCCGTGCGAGTCATCCTGAGCACCGGATCGTGGCCGCGGGCGCGCACCACGGCAGCGCGTGACGGGACCGGCACGAGGACCAGCACGCTGCCCGGGTCGAGGGTGGCCGCTGCGGCCACCCCGAGCGCGCGACCCAGTGGTTTCGCCAGGGAGAAGGTGCCGTGCTCCTTGTGGGCCAGGATCATCGCGCGCAGGAGGTCGTCGTACTCCCCCGCTGCGAAGCAGGCCACCAGCCCGGGCGGGCAGGGGGTGGGGCGCACAGGTCGCCCCGTCCTCGGCAGGGCGGTGAGGCACCCCGGGCACAGCGAACGGCCCGGGGTGCCGCAGCCCACGCACCCTGTCCCCTGCACCAGGTCGAGCCACCAGTCCAGCACGCACCGATGCTCCCGCGGACCGCGGCGCTCACCACCGCCGACGATCGTGAGCTGTGGACGGCGGCCGGTCGGCCGGGGGCCGGGTGTGCGAACCGGTCAGCGGGCGTACGCCGCAGCAGCGACCTTGGAGGTCGTCCGCGGCCAGTTGCCGGTGCCGCTGCTGTCGAGGGTGTAGACGCGCTGGTCCGGGGTGATCAGATGGATCGGCAGGCTCGAGTCCGGCTCGACCACCATCTCCTGTGCCGCGCCCCGGAACACGCTCGGCTCCAGCAGCCCCGGAGCGGTCGGAGATCCGTCGGCAGAGACGAAGTCCACCTTGCTGGTCTCGTCGGACGGCCTGCTGAGCACGGCCAGGGTGGCAGGGTCCCGCCAGCCGATGTCGACGATGCGGGCCCCGTCGTCCACACCCGCCGGGAACCCCCGGGAGCGTCCTGCACCCGAGACCAGCCCTTCGTCGGTGCGCAGGATGTCGACGACCCGTACCGCGTTGCCGTCAGTGTCGGCGTAGGCGACTGCGAGGCGACTGCCGTCCCTGGCGACCTTCGCGGCGACCACGTCGGTGCCGGTGATCCCGGGAATGCTCAAGGGACGCACCTGGCCGTCACGGACGACCAGGACCCGGGCGCCCTTGCGGGTCCGGTCCACGAGCCAGAGGTCTCCGAACATGTCGTACGACGGCCGCAGCAGGTCGGTGGCCCCGACGACCGGTCGGGACACCTCCGCGGCGGTGGATCCCTGGACGGTGGGGGCGACGAAGACGGTGGTTCCGTCCCCGGAGACCGCAGCCACGCGGTGCGCAGACTCGCTCACCGCGAGGCTCCTCAGCGAGTAGCCGGACTTCCCGAAGGGTCCATTCACCGGCAGCGGATCGGCGGAGAGGTCGACGACGTGGCCGCCCCTCAGGCCCCACAGCGTCGCCGGCGAGGTGCCACCGGCGTCGAGCTCGGGCCCGGACGTCACGGCAGCATCGATGCGACCACCAGGCAGCGGGACCGGCGCGCCGGCCACCGTGATCCTGATCCGCTGGATGCCGGGCACCTGACGCAGCGTCCATGCCAGCTGGTCGATGGCACGGGAGAGCTCGGTCGGCGACGCCTGCAGGACCTCGCGCGAGAGCGGGACCTCGGCCACGCCTCTCTCGGTGACCACGACCGAGAGGTCGAGCTCGGTACGCGAGGGCAGCGCCGACCGGGTGATGTCGGCGAGCCCCGCGCCGGGGCCGGCGAGCAGGCCCCGGACCAGGTTGGTGGCGGTCTGCTCGCCTCGGGGGATGAAGACCGGATCGGGCAGCAACGCCCGGCCCGTCTGGTCGTAGAAGTAGAGGTTGAAGCGGGCGAAGCTGCGGTCGAAGAACGAGCCGGGCACGATCAGCGCGTCCACCGGGTTGTCCACGCGCCACTGCCCCTTCTCGGAGACGAGGCGGATGTCGAGCGTCGTCGAGCTCCCGGGCGCTCCGCCCACCAGACCTCCGCGTGCGTCGAGCTTGCGCACGTCGGGCAGCCGCACCTTCGCCCCCGTGCTGGTCGGGGTCACCACCGGAGCAGCCTCGTAGACGATCGTGCCGCGGTTCGGCGCCCACGTGGCTTTGGCCTGCTCGGAGAGGAACGTGCGCGCCACCGTGGTGGTCATCGGGTTGGCCTGCATCGCGACCAGGAAGCCGGAGACGATCGCCGACGGGCTGCCGTCCTTCGCCGGCCCCGGGGGGTTGAAGTACGGCGCGTCCTGCGGCCGGTCGGGTCGGTCCGCAGCCTGCCGGTGGACAGGTCCCGACTCCGGCAGGGCGGTGCAGCCGGCGAGAACCGACGACACGAGCAGGATCAGCACCACCGCGGCGCGTCGGGGCGAGGAGCTCATGTCACCGCCTCGCGCAGGTCCTCGGGGACCAGCGGCAGCGGACTGTGCGTGAGCGGGTCCCCCGCCCGGCGCGGCAGGGTGAGCCGGAACTGCGCACCCCCACCGGGCGTCCCCCAGGCTTGCAACCACCCGCCGTGGAGCCGCGCGTCCTCCAGGGCGATCGCGAGACCGAGCCCGGTGCCCCCGGTCGTGCGGGCACGTGCGGGATCGCCTCGCCAGAACCGGTTGAACACCATCGCCGACTGACCCGGCTGCAGTCCCACCCCGTGGTCCCGGACGGTCAGGGCCGCGGCCTCCCCGTCACTCGCCAGCCGAAGCGTCACGCCGCTGGAGTCCGCGTGGTCGATCGCGTTGGTCACGAGGTTGCGCACGACGCGCTCGACGCGGCGCACGTCGGCCTCGGCCATGAAGACACCCTCGTCGAGGATCCGCACGGTGACACCGCGCTGGAGGGCCATCGGCTCGGTGGCCGCGACGACCCGATGGACGACGTCGCCGAGGTTGGTGTCCTCCAGGTCGAGCACCGCGGCACCGGCGTCGTACCGGCTGATCTCGAGCAGGTCGGCGAGCAGGTTCTCGAACCGGTCGAGCTCGGTCTGCAACAGCTCGGCCGCGCGCGCCGTGACGGGATCGAAGCTCGCGCGCGCGTCGTGCAGCACGTCGCCGGCCATCCGCACGGTGGTCAGGGGGGTCCGCAGCTCGTGGGAGACGTCGGAGACGAACGTCCGCTGCACCCTCGAGAGCTCGACGAGCTTGCGGATCTGGGACTGCAGCGCCTCTGCCATCTGGTTGAACGACGTGGCCAGGCGCGCGATGTCGTCCTCGCCGGCCACGTGCATCCGCTCCTCCAGCCTCCCGGACGCGATCCGTTCGGCGACGCGACGCGCGAGACGTACCGGAGTGATGACCTGGCGGGTGACCAGCAGCGCGACGCCGGCCACCAGTGCGAGGAGCAGCAGTCCCGCGGTGAGGAGCACCCGTCGCAGCAGCAGCAGCGTGGCCTGCTCCTCCTTCATCGGGAACAGGTAGTACAGCGCGTACCGGCCGCCGTCGGAGGGCAGCACGACGGTGGACCCGACCGCGACGCCGGGCTGGGACTCGCGTCCTGGGGTGCCGTCCAGGCTGGCCGTGTAGCTGATCCGGGTGTAGGTCCACGCGAGACCGTCCTCGCTGCCCTCGACCGAGGTGCGCAGCGCGGTGGGCACGCTGCTCTGGCTCACAGCCGGAGTCGTGCGTACGCCGCCGGTGGTGCTGCCCGTGCCGACCGGCCCCAGCACCACCACCTCGAAGCCCTTGACCTCGCCCCGGGCGACGAGGTTCTCGACCAGGAGCCGCAGCTGGGTCTCGGGGTCGTAGTCGTTCCCACCTGCTGACCCGAGGCGCTCGCGCGCGGTCGCGGTCTCGGTGCGCGCCTCCGCGACGGAGGCCTCCACGCGGCTCTTCACCAGCCCACCGCTGATCTGCCGCATCACCAGAGCGCCGACGGAGCCGACGACCACTGCGCACAGGACGACGATCGCGGTCACCACCCGGGTGCGTAGGGACCTGCGCCAGAAGCTGGGGACGCTGCCGGGGAGGTTGCGCAGCCGGGTCAGCAGCTCACGCAGGCTGGACTGGCTCATCGGCAGCGCCCGCCTTGTATCCCACACCGCGGACCGTCACCACGATGGTCGGGTTCTCCGGGTCCACCTCGATCTTCGCGCGGAGCCGCTGGACGTGCACGTTGACCAGGCGGGTGTCGGCCGCGTGCCGGTAGCCCCACACCTGCTCGAGCAGCACCTCGCGGGTGAAGACCTTGCGCGGGTTCTGGGCCAGGCACGCCAGCAGGTCGAACTCCAGCGGAGTGAGCGCGATCGGCGCCCCCTCTCGGGTCACCGCATGACCAGCCACGTCGATGGTCAGGTCCCCGATCTGAAGGTCCTCGGGCGTGGGGACCTCGAAGCGGCGTACGCGGGCGCGGATGCGGGCGAGGAGCTCTTTGGGCTTGAACGGCTTGGCGACGTAGTCGTCGGCCCCGGACTCGAGGCCGACGACCACGTCGATGGTGTCGCTGCGTGCGGTGAGCATGACGATCGGGACCCCCGACTCGGCCCGGATCTCCCGGCAGACGTCGATCCCGTCCTTGCCGGGAAGCATCAGGTCGAGCAGCACGACGTCGGGCCGGAACGCGTGGAAGGCCGCCATCGCCTCGTCGCCGCGCGTGACGATCTGGCTGAGGAACCCCTCGTTGCGCAGCACAAGGGTCAGCATCTCCGCCAGGGCTGCGTCGTCATCGACGACGAGCACCCGCGGACGATCCACGGCCTCCTGCTGCGCCACGCGTGTTCCCGTCAGTAGCGGTAGTGCTCGGACTTGTACGGACCGCCGGCGGGGATCCCGAGGTAGGCCGCCTGGTCCTCGGACAGCGTGGTCAGGTTGACCCCGAGCGCGCCGAGGTGAAGCCGCGCCACCTCCTCGTCGAGGTGCTTGGGCAGCACGTAGACGCCCACCGGGTACTCCTCGGTCTTGGTGAAGATCTCGATCTGGGCGAGCACCTGGTTGGTGAACGAGTTCGACATCACGAACGACGGGTGGCCGGTCGCGTTGCCGAGGTTCATCAGGCGACCCTCGGAGAGGATGATCACCGCGTTGCCGTTGGGGAACGTCCACAGGTCGACCTGCGGCTTGACGTTCTTGCGCTCCGCGACACCTGGCGCCTCGAGCCCGGCCATGTCGATCTCGTTGTCGAAGTGCCCGATGTTGCCGACGATCGCGTTGTGCTTCATCGCCAACATGTGGTCGAGCGTCACGACGTCCTTGTTGCCGGTCGAGGTGATGATGATGTCCGCGTGGGGCAGCGTGTTCTCGAGGGTGTCGACCTGGTAGCCGTCCATCGCTGCCTGGAGCGCGCAGATCGGGTCGATCTCGGTCACGATCACGCGAGCACCCTGGCCGCGCAACGACTCCGCGCAGCCCTTGCCGACGTCGCCGTAGCCACACACGACGGCGACCTTGCCGCCGATGAGGACGTCGGTCGCTCGGTTGATGCCGTCGATCAGCGAGTGGCGGCAGCCGTACTTGTTGTCGAACTTGGACTTGGTGACCGAGTCGTTGACGTTGATCGCCGGGAACAGCAGCGACCCCTCGTTCATCATCTCGTAGAGACGGTGCACACCGGTGGTCGTCTCCTCGGTGACGCCCTTCACGGAGTTGGCGATCGGACCCCAGTGCTCCTGGCTCTTCTCGAGCTGGGCGCCGAGGACCTCGAAGACGATCCGCTGCTCGGTGCTGCCCGCGGTGGCCGGGTCCGGCGCAGTGCCGGTCTTCTCCGCCTGCACGCCGAGGTGGAGCAGCATCGTGGCGTCGCCGCCGTCGTCCAGGATCATGTTGGGGTGCGCGTCACCGGGCCAGTCGAGGATCTGCTGGGTGCACCACCAGTACTCCTCGAGGCTCTCGCCCTTCCAGGCGAAGACCGGCACTCCCTGCGGGTTCTCGGCCGTCCCCTCGGGACCCACGACCACGGCCGCGGCTGCGTGGTCCTGGGTGGAGAAGATGTTGCACGAGGCCCAGCGCACCTCGGCGCCGAGCGCGACGAGGGTCTCGATGAGCACGGCGGTCTGGATGGTCATGTGCAGCGAGCCGGCGACCCGCGCCCCCGCGAGGGGCTTGTCCGCGCCGTAGCGCTCGCGCATCGCCATCAGGCCGGGCATCTCGTGCTCGGCGAGCTCGATCTCGGTGCGGCCGTAGTCGGCCAGGCTCAGATCGGCAACCTTGAAGTCCATGGGTGTGGTCCTTGCTTGCGTGGGGTCAGTGGTCAGCGCACGAGCGTGCGGAGGCGTCTGACCACGATCTCGTGCGAAAGGCGCACCCTGAGTGTATGCGCAGGGTTTGCGGCGCCCAACTACCGAAAGCCTCAGGCGTGGTCCGGTGCCTGGTCGGCCGGTGCCTGGTCGGCCGGTGCCTGGTCGGCCGGTGCCTGGTCGGCCGGTGCCTGGTCGGCCGGTGCCTGGTCGGCCGGTGCCTGGTCGGCCGGTGCCTGGTCGGCCGGCCGGCGCAGGTCCGGCTCGAGGTAGATCACCCGGGCGCTCGGCTCGGACTGCCGGATGGCCACCTCGGCGCTGTCGATCGCCCGCGCGACGTCGGCGGCGGAGCCGATCCTGCTGACCGCGATCTTGACCCCGACGAGCAGCTCCTCGGGCCCGAGATGCATCGTCCGCATGTGGATCACGCTCTCGATCCCCGGGCTGGCCTCGATCGCGGCACGGATGCGCCGCTGGGCCTCCGGGGTGGCGGACTCCCCCAGCAGCAGGCTCTTGGTCTCCACGGCGAGGACGACGGCCACGACCACCAGCAGCACGCCGATGAGCCCGGTGCCGATGACGTCGAAGATCGGCTCGGAGGTGAGCAGGGTGAGTCCGACACCGAGCAGGGCGAACGTGAGGCCGATCAGGGCTGCCATGTCCTCGAGCAGGATCACCGGCAGCTCGGGGGCCTTGGCGCGGCGGATGAACTGCACCCACGAGACCTCGCCACGGTCCTTGTTGGCCTCCCGGATCGCGGTGCGGAAGCTGAAGCCTTCCATCCCGATCGCGACCCCGAGCACCACGAGCGGCACCCACCACCAGCGTCCGTCGAGCTGACCGAGGTCGCCCGGGTTGGCCTGCACCTCGTGCCACTTGTGGTAGGCCTCGTAGAGGGCGAAGAGCCCACCCACGCTGAAGAGCACGATGGCGACGATGAACGAGTAGACGTAGCGCTCGCGGCCGTAGCCGAACGGATGCTCGGGAGTGGCGTGCTTGCGCGCCTTCCTGCCTCCCAGCAGCAGCAGCAGCTGGTTGCCCGCGTCGGCGACCGAGTGGATGGCCTCGGCGAGCATCGAGGAGGACTGGGTCAGCGCGAACGCCAGGAACTTCGTCACCGCGATGCCGGAGTTGGCCAGCAGTGCCGCCACCACCGCCTTGGTGCCACCCTCGGTTGCCATGGCGTGAGGGTAGCGTCCGGCGGGCTCCGCTCAGGCGCCGAGTCCGAGCTGGAGGTAGGCCGCGACGTACATCCCGGTCGAGAGCATCGCTGCGTAGCGCGCGACGTGGGTGTCGGCCTGGGAGGAGATCGTCTCGACCCGTACGCCGTGCTGACGGGCAGTCTCCTCGAGCAGCTGCCGGGTCTCGTGGACGGCAGGATCCTCCGATCCGTCGTCCAGCACGACCAGGGCCGGTCGAGGCGCGAGGGTCTCGTCGGAGAACGGATCAGCGAAGACGTCGGCCGGTGTGGCGGCGGCGAGGACGGGGAGCAGGTGCTCGGCGTCCGCGGCCAGCGCGGCACGACCGGTCGCGCGGCGCACGGACTCGGCGATCCGTCGGCCAGCCCGCGCGGCCAGCGGCGTGCCGCCCCAGAAGATCGGGTTGGACTCCGCGACCCCGATGGCGAGGATCTTGGCCGGGTTCACGGCGAGGTCCCGGTGCGGGCCGCAGGCGACGGCGACCTCGTCCAGGGCGACGGCGATCACGTCCGGGTCGGTCTCCGGCCCCAGGTGGACACGGTCGAGCAGGTCCAGCACCACGACCGCGACGGCGAGCTGGTCACCGGTCCGGGTGGGAAGCAGGGTGGCGTAGCGGCCCTGCGCGTGCTCCGCGACCAGGGAGCCCTCGGGGGCGGCCACCACGAGCTGACAGCCGCGCCGGACAGCCTCTGCCACGGCGCCGGCCGTGGCCGGGTCGCGTCCCTCGGGTGCGAGCACGACCACCAGGTCGAGGGTCCCTGCCCACCCCGGGAGGCCGTGGCCGGGCCACGCGACGAACGGCACCGGGCACACGGGTTCGAGCACCGCTCGCAGCAGCCGGGAGTCGGGACCGGCCGCCACGACGGCTCGGGCGCGGCTGTCGGCGAGCCGGTCCACGGCCAGGGCGACCGCCTCCTGCGAGGAGACCGCCTCCCTGCGGACCCGAGCACCGCCCTCGGCCAGGTAGCGCAGCCGGACATCGATGCGCAGGAGTGCCTGCGCGTCGTCGAGGAGGCCGTCGTCGAAGGTCACGCTCGTCGCACCGACGTCGGTGTGGGGCTCATGCCGGTCTGCGTCATACCGGTCGGCGAGCCTCGTCGACCAGGAGCACGGGGATGTCGTCGCGCACCGGGTAGGCCAGGCCGCAGCCCACGCAGACGAGCTCCTCGGCCGCCTCGTCCACGGCCAGGGACTGGCGGCAGGCCGGGCACACGATCACGTCCAGGAGGTGGCGGTCCAGCTTCATCTTCTGCTCCTTCTGATCACGGCCAGGATCTCGTCGCGGACCCCGGCCATGGTGGGTTCGTCCTTGCCCTCCGCGTTGAGACGCAGCAGAGGCTCGGTGTTGGACGCGCGAACATTGAACCACCAGTCGGGGTGGTTCACGCTCAGCCCGTCGAGGTGGTCGACCTCGACGTCAGGGCGATCGGACCAACGACCGGCCAGCTCGTCGAGCACGGCCTGCTGGTCGGCCACCTCGGTGTTGATCTCACCGCTCGCGACGTGGCGCGAGTAGGGCCGCAGCACCTCCGACAAGGGCTGGTCGACCTCGGCCAGTGCCGCGAGCGCATGCAGGGCAGCGAGCATCCCGGAGTCGGCTCGCCAGAAGTCCCGGAAGTAGAAGTGCCCGGAGTGCTCGCCACCGAACACCGCGCCGGTCTCGGCCATCCGAGCCTTGATGTAGGAGTGACCGACCCGGGTACGCACCGGCTCACCGCCGAGCTCGCGCACGATCTCGGGGACCCCTCGTGAGGTGATCAGGTTGTGGATGATCGTGGCACCCGGGTCCTTGCGCAGCTCACGGGCCGCGATCAGGGCGGTCAGGACGCTCGGGTTGACCAGCTCGCCGCGCTCGTCGACGAGGAAGCACCGGTCCGCGTCGCCGTCGAAGGCGAGACCGATGTCCGCGGCGGACTCGCGCACCGCGGCCTGGAGGTCCACGAGGTTCTCCGGCTCGATGGGATTCGCCTCGTGGTGGGGAAAGGTGCCGTCGAGCTCGAAGTAGAGCTCCACCACGTCGGCGTCGATCTGGCTCAGCACGGCCGGAGCGGTGAGTCCTGCCATCCCGTTCCCGGCATCGACGACGACCTTGAGGTGGCGGCCGGCCACCGGCGCCAGCCCGAGCAGGTAGGTCGCGTAGTCGGCGAGCACGTCCTGCTCGACGATCGTCCCCGGCTGGTCGACGGTCGTGGTCCATCCATCCGCGACCCGGTCGCGGATCTCCAGCAGGCCGCTCTCCTTGCCGATGGGCGAGGCGAACGCCCGACACATCTTGATGCCGTTGTACTGCGCCGGGTTGTGACTCGCGGTGAACATCGCGCCCGGCTGCTCCAGCCGTCCGGAGGCGAAGTAGAGCTGGTCGGTCGAGGCCAGACCGATCAGCGTCACGTCGGCGCCGGCCTGGGCCGCTCCCTCGGCGAAGGCCCGTGACATGCCCGGCGAGGACGCCCTCATGTCATGACCGACCACGACACGCTCGGCCTCGGTCACGCCCACGAAGGCGTTGCCGACCCGCCGGGCCAGGTCGTCATCGAGCTGGTCGGGCACGGTGCCGCGGACGTCATAGGCCTTGAAGATCGCGACGAGGTTGTCCGGGTCGCAGGTGGACGGGCCGGAGCTCGTCGGGCCGGAGCTCGGGTTGGGGGTCGGCATGGGCCGACCCTAGTCAGTCCTCTGATCGCAGCGCGCGCAGGTGGCCGCGCCGGGTTCCCTCGGCCGCGCCGGCCGCGTGCAGGGGCACCTCGACGGGACGAGGCTGGGCCGCTTCACGGACCGCGTCGGCGAGCGCAAGCAGGTCGTCCGAGGTGGGACCGTGGTTGTCGTCGGGAGCGAGCCGCAGCACCTCCCACCCTCGTGGGGCCGAGAGCCGGGCACTGTGCGGGTCGCAGAGGTCGTAGGCGTGCGGCTCGGCGTAGGTCGCCAGGGGTCCGACCACGGCGGTCTGGTCGGCGTAGACGTAGGTCAGGGTGGTCGTGGCGGGACGACCACACGCGGTGCGCGAACAACGTCGAAGGAGACCCACAGCGCGACGCTACAACTCTGGGGGCCGTGCCCCCCGTAGGCTCGCGGCGTGGACGACCTCTCCTCCGGCAGCCCTCGCGACCGCCGCGGACGCGGGCTGCGCGGCCCCGAGTTCGGACCCGGAGCACCGGGCGGGCGGGTCCCGGCCCATCGCACGGCGCGCGAGCTCTTCGACCAGGTCGCCGTCGACGTGATGAGCGACGTGGAGTCGCGGTGGACCGACGAGCTCGCCCCGGTCGAGCTCGCCGTGGAGGACATCCCGGTGCTCCCACGGACCTGGGTCGCACCGCGCGTGCCGCTGGCCGCACTGGTGCCGGCGACACAGTCCACGCCGCCGCGGCTGGTGCTGTTCCGACGGCCGATCGAGCACCGCGCCGAGAGCAGGACCGACCTGGAGGCGCTGGTGCTCACCGTGGTGGTCGAACAGCTCGCGGACTACCTCGGAGTGCCGGCCGAGGACGTGCACCCTGACTACGAGCCCTGAGCGAGCCCTGAGCGAGCCCTGAGCGCCCGGCCCGGACCACCGCACGGCGCCGCGTGCGACCGCTCCCGCCCCAGCGGCCGTGAGGCCGGGCCGAGCCTCAGACGGCCGTGAGGCCGGGCCGAGCCTCAGACGGCCTGCTTCTTGAGCTTGCGGCGCTCGCGCTCCGACAGCCCGCCCCAGATCCCGAAGCGCTCGTCGTTCTCGAGCGCGTACTCCAGGCAGTCCTGGCGCACGTCGCAGGTCAGGCACACCTTCTTGGCCTCCCTGGTCGAGCCACCCTTCTCGGGGAAGAACGCCTCCGGATCGGTCTGAGCGCACAGCCCGCGCTCCTGCCATCCAGCGTCTTCCGCTTCACCCTCGAGCAGATACAGTTCGCGCACGGTGTTTGCCCCTATTCGACCCTTCGATCCTTACGGACCGAGTTGCTAATCACATTGGTGTGATTACATGCCTGTCGTACCTCCTAAGTCAAGCGAAAGTCTGGTATTGGACCCAACTGGTCCACACTTGAGTCCATGTCTGATTCATCCCTGAGGCCCCCTATGGACCCCCGCCGGGCACCCCACCGGGCACCCGGCTGGGCACCCGGCTGGGCCTCCGGTCGGGTCCCCGAACGAGTCACGGTGCTCTCCGGAGGGGTCGGTGGTGCGCGGTTCCTGCAGGGGCTGCTGCGGCTGGTCGAGCGCACCGGATCCGGGTCCGCCGTGACGGTGATCGCCAACACCGCCGACGACATCTGGGTGCACGGGCTCAAGGTCTGCCCCGACCTGGACACGGTGATGTACACCCTGGGCGAGGGCATCGACACCGACCGCGGCTGGGGACGCAGGCAGGAGACGTGGCACGCCAAAGAGGAGCTGGCGGCGTACGGCGTGGAGCCGACCTGGTTCGGCCTCGGCGACCGCGACATCGCCACCCACCTCGTCCGCACGCAGATGCTCGACGCCGGCTACCCGCTCAGCGCTGTGACCGCCGCCCTGTGCCGACGCTGGCAGCCCGGGGTGGAGCTCCTCCCGATGACCGACGACCGCGTCGAGACCCACGTGGTCATCGACGACCCCGCCAGCGGTGACCGCGCGGCCGTGCACTTCCAGGAGTACTGGGTCCGCCACCATGCCGAGGTGGTCGCGCACGCCGTCGTGCCGATCGGGCTCGAGGAAGCCAAGCCCGGCCCCGGGGTCCTCGAGGCGATCGCCGGCGCCGACGTCGTCCTCGTTCCCCCGTCCAACCCGGTGGTCTCGGTCGGCACGATCCTGGGCGTGCCGGGAGTCCGCGATGCTCTCGCGGCGACGGCGGCACGGGTGATCGGTGTCTCCGGCATCATCGGACAGGACCACGTCCACGGAATGGCTCGGCAGCTGCTCGGCGTGATCGGGGTCGAGGTCTCGGCCGCCGGCGTGGCTGAGCACTACGGTTCCCGGACCACCGGTGGCCTCCTCGACGGCTGGCTCGTGGACAGCGTCGACGAGGGGCTGGTTCCCAGGATCGAGGCCGCCGGCACGGGTTGCCGCGCCGTGCCGCTGTGGATGACCGACGACGACGCCACGGCGGAAATCGTCGCCGCCGCCCTCGAGCTCGCCCGATGACCCACGGGGCCGGGGGCGACGCGGACGACGCGGACGACGTGGCGTCCCAGGGGCTGTGTGCCTGGGCCGTGCCGGGGATCGGCGAGGTCGTCGAGGGGACCGACCTGGCCGCACTGCTGTGCACCGCGTCGCTCCAGGACGGCGACGTCGTCCTGGTGACCTCCAAGATCGTCAGTAAGGCCGAGGGCCGGACCAGAGCCGGCGACCGGGAGACGGCCGTCCTCGACGAGACCGTGCGTGTCGTGGCGCGACGCGGCGCCACGGCCATCGTCGAGAACCACCTGGGCCTCGTGATGGCTGCGGCCGGGGTGGACGCCACCAACGTGGCACCTGGCCACGTGGTGCTGCTGCCACGCGATCCCGACTCCTCGGCACGGGTTCTGCGCGAGAGCGTGCGCGCCCGGAGCGGGATCAACGTGGCGCTGGTCATCACCGACACGGCGGGCCGCGCGTGGCGCACCGGGCAGACAGACCTGGCCGTCGGCGTGGCCGGGATCGACCCCCTCGATGACCATGCAGGCAGAACGGATGCCTACGGCAACCCGTTGCTGGTGACGGCTCCGGCCGTAGCCGACGAGCTGGCCGGCGCGGCGGAGCTGGTCACCGGGAAGCTCACGGGCCTCCCGGTAGCCGTGGTGCGCGGCCTGGGCAGGCTCGTCCTCCCTGTCGGAGAGCACGGTCCCGGAGCCAGAGGACTGGTGCGCCCACGGGCCGAGGACATGTTCGCGCTCGGTGCCCGCGAGGCCGTCGTCGCCGCGGTCGGCGGCACCGACCTGGACTGCTTCGGGACGCCTGCCGAGCCGGACGAGCTGGTTCGGTCCCTGGAGGCGTGCGGTCTCACCTGCGCGGTCACCGGGCGCTCGGTGAGGGTGCTGCTTCCCGGCGCCGGTCTCCGGGACCAGGTCGCAGCGGCCGAACGGGTCCGGCTCCTCGCCCACGCGCACGGGTGGCTGCCGCACAGCGACACCGACACCCGTGACGACGCGGGGGACCACGTCACGATCTCACCTCCGGCTCCGTAGACTCGGTCCGCACGCACCCCATCGAAGGCGGACGAGTGGTCAAGAAGCACGAGCGCGACAGTCGTCGCGCGGTCGCAGAACAGATGCGCAAGGAGCAGGTCCGCAAGGAGCGGCAGCGGAGCATGCTCATCCTCGGCGGCAGCATCGTCGTGGTCGTCGCTCTGCTTGCGGCCGCACTCATCCCCTACCTCAAGAACGTGCGGGCCGAGAAGGCCGTCGCCGGGACGAACCTCGACAAGCTCGGAGTCTCCGCGTCGGCCGCGGGTTGCGACCCGGTCGCCAAGGTGGACGCCAGCGGTAACGGCAACCACATCAGCATCGGGCAGAAGGTCAAGTACGCCCAGTCGCCGCCCTCCTACGGGCCGCACTGGGCCAACTTCATGCAGGGCTCCGAGATCCGCAGCTTCTACTCGACCCAGGACCGACCCGAGGTGGAGCGCATGGTGCACAGCCTCGAGCACGGGCACACGATCCTCTGGTACGACGCCTCGACGGTGAAGCCGGGCACCGACGCCTACAAGACGGTCCAGAACATCGCCGACAAGTTCTCCTCCGGGGACTACTTCATGGCGGCGCCCTGGTCCGCGAGCGACGGCGGCCCGTTCCCGGCCGGCAAGCACGTCGCGCTGACCCACTGGACCGGCCCGGACAAGCAGCAGGGCATCACCGAGCTCTGCGCGAGCCCCAGCGGAGCCGTGGTGAAGAAGTTCACCGACACCTACAAGCCCGACAACGCGCCCGAGCCCGGAGCAGCCTGAGCCCGCAGCAGCCTGACCCGGCAACCGCCTGCGCCCGCAACCCCCGAGCAGGCAGCCGCCTGGCCAGAGGCAGAGGTGCCTCGGGGCAGGGAGGCCCCTCAGACGAGGTCGGTCCTGCCGTTGCGCTTGAGCTGCTCGACGATCGCCTTCACGTCCTGGGCGTGGGCGCTGGTCGTGACCAGGAGCGCGTCACCGGTGTCGACCACCACGACGTCCTCGATGCCCACCAGAGCGACCGTGCGGCCGGCAGCGGGCACCACGAGTCCACTCGCGTCCTGGCACAGCACGAGGTCGGCGTCACCGAGCACCCGGACACCATCGGCCCTCCCCGGCGTCATCGCAGCCAGCGCCGCGAAGTCGCCGAGGTCCTCCCAGCCGAACGAGCCGGGGACCATGGCGACCCGGCCGGCGGCAGCGGCGGGCTCGGCCACGGCGTGGTCGATCGCGATCCGGGTGAGTCCGGGCCAGCGCTCCGCCAGGGTGGACGGGTCGGCCGCGATCGCACGCAGCCCCTCGGCGAGGTCGGGGTGGCTCTCAGCGAGCAGGTCGAGAAGCACGGTGGCACCGACCAGGAACATGCCGGCGTTCCAGCGGTGCTCGCCTCCGCGGACGTAGGCCTCGGCCCTCTCCGCGTCAGGCTTCTCGACGAACTCCGTCACCATCCGCGCGGTCGCGAAGCCCGGGAGCGCTGCGCCGGCCCGGACGTAGCCGAACCCGGTGGCCGGGTGCGTCGGCTCGATGCCGATCGTGACCAGCAGACCTGTGGCGGCCACCTCGGCCGCCTCGCGCACGCACGCCGCGAAGGCCGTCTCGTCGGAGATCACGTGGTCGGCCGCGAACGACCCGATCAGCGCCTCGGGGTGCTCGAGCTCGAGCCGTGCCGCAGCCAGTCCGATCGCCGCCATCGAGTCCCGCGGTGAGGGCTCGGCGACCACCCGGTGCAGCCCGGGGAGCTGGCTGCGGACGGCTTGCTCGTGGACCGCGCCGGTGACCACCACGATCCGGTCCCCGACCACCGGCGTGAGACGGTCGGCGGTGGCCTGGATCAGGGTGCGTCCGCTCCCCGTGAGGTCGAGCAGGAACTTGGGGGTCGCGGCGCGCGACATCGGCCACAGCCGCGTCCCGGCCCCTCCGGCCGGTACGACGGCCCACAGCCGGTCGGTCGCGGGGGAATGCCCGGGAGACGTCATGACGCGCATCCTGCCAGCAGGTCACCGGTGTCCTCGCGTGGGACGGCGGCTACCGTGGCCGCGGTGACCACCCCGCGCACGATTCCCGAGCTGATCGCGAAGCGACTCCGGACCGACCCCGGACAACCTCTCGTCACGGCGTACGACGACACGACCGGCGAGCGTGCCGAGCTCTCGGTGACCACCTATGCCAACTGGGTCAGCAAGACCGCGAACCTGTTCACCGATGAGCTCGGCCTCGACGACGGGGACACCGTGCTCATCGACCTCCCCCCTCACTGGCTGGTGCCGGTCTTCCTGGGCGCCGCGTGGAGCGCGGGGCTGGCCGTGACCACCGACCCCCTGGTGAGCCACGAGGTGGCGGTGTGCGGGCCGGACACGGTCGCCAGGCACCCGGACGCCGACCAGGTGGTCGCGTGCGCCCTGCTCCCCTTCGCCGTCCGCTCTCGCAGCGAGCTGCCCGCCGGCGTCCTCGACTACGGGCTCCTCTGGCCCGGCCAGAGCGACGTGTTCGTGGCCATCACGGCCCCGACCCCCGACACGATCGGCTGGCGCACCGCGGACGGCCCGGTCAACCACGCGGAGCTGCTCGCGGCCGCCGCGGTCCAGCAGCAGGAGGACGGCGTGCGCCTGTTGACCGACGTGCACCCGGCCAGCGAGCACGGCGTCCCGGCCTTCCTGGCACCGCTGACCCGGGGTGGCTCACTGGTGCTGCTGCGCCGGCCGACGGAGGAGACCTGGGCCGCCCGCCGACGCGAGGAGCGGGCCACGGCCGTGCTGCGGGACTACCCCCCGAGCGCGTAGCCGCCGAACCCAGCGGCGATCACGCGGCGACCCGCGTAGCCCTCGCTGGTCCCGGGCAGCAGCCACAGCACCCCGGCGGAGTCCCGCGCCACCAGGTCGTTGCGCCCGTCCCCGTCGAGGTCACCGGGGCCGATCACCCAGTCGTAGCCCACGAGATCGCCGGCACCGGAGCGGCCGAACGGCACGAGTGCGCCTTCGGAGCTGAGGTAGGAGGCCCCGGGGAACAGCTGCGGCCGCCAGGAACCGGCGCCCACCTGGTTGTAGGACTTCATGTAGTTGGGCGCGATCGAAGGCGCCTTGAAACCGGTGCTGCCGTCGCCCGGGAAGATGGTGGTCTTCCCGGCCGCGGTGCGACCGACCAGGTCCGGGTCACCGTCACCGGTGACATCGCCCACCGCCGCCAGGTTGGTGAAGGTCTTCCACCCGCGGCTCATCACCACGCCCGCACCGAACCGGCCGCTGCCGAGCCCCGGGCGCAGGACGAGGGCGTCACCGGCGGACTGCCGCGTGATCACGTCGCCCTTGCCGTCACCGTTCCAGTCACCGACGTTGAGGACCTGGGTCGCGTCGGGAACGGTCAGGTTCGACGCGTACGGCGCTCCGAGGTTGACGCGGTCGTTGTTGGCGACGACCAGGAGGTCGTTGCCGCTGGTGCCGACCAGGTCGGGCCTGGCACCACCGAGCATCTGGCCGGCACTGAGCCGACCCATGCCGAGGCCTTGGGGGAACGGTCCCAGGGCGGCGCCGAAGGTGCCGGCTCCACGGCCCGGGAGGATGATCACCTGACCGGTGCGCGGCGACCTGATCGCCAGGTCGCCGTACCGATCGCCGGTCATGTCGCGACCTGCACCCACGATCGTCGTGTAGTTCGTGCCGACGCCGTAGCTGCGGTTGAAGCTGCCGACGCGTCCCCTGGCCGTGACTCCTGCGACGTAGAGGAAGCCGGTCCTGCTGATCCCGACGAGGTTCGAGCGGCCGTCGCCGGTCAGGTCGCCGGCGACTGCGGTCGCCGTGAAGTCCGCCGGCACGTTGCGGGTGAGCACGACCGGCTTGCCGAAGCGGCCGTTCGCGGCTCCGGGCACCAACCACAGCCAGCGTCGCTTGTAGGTGGTCATGAGCACGTCGTTGTGGCCGTCCCTGTTCCAGTCGCCGGCCGCGGTCATCGTCCTCGCGTTGCGGAAGGCCGATGTCGCTCCCACTCCCGTCGTGCTGACGTGACCGACGCCGTCGCCCCGGAAGATGCGGGTCAGCCGGTCGCGCGACCTGGCCAGGACGTCGCCCCGGCCGTCACCTGTGACGTCTCCGACGGCTGTGACCCGGTCGTAGGCCGACCACGAGCCGCGGGTGCGGACGGGTGCCTGGAAACCGGTCTGCCCGCCCGTCGGGAAGACCTGGACGACACCGCTCCTCGAGGCGAGCACGAGGTCGGGATTGGCGTCTCCCACGAGGTTGAGCGTCTTGGGGAAGACGATGCCCGCGGGCTGGCTGGTGGCCGGTTGCGGGGTCTGGGTGGGGTCGTAGGCGTTGGGGTCCGGTGGCGGAGCCGGCGCGGGCACGGGAGTGACCGGTGCCGTCGGCGTCCCCGTCTGCGCGGAGTTCTGGATCTTCTGTGCAGCGAGACGGACGGACGGGATCTTCGCGAACAGGTACTTGCCCGGACACGCCGTCTGGCCCACGTCGCGGTGTCCGTTGATGGCCTGCAGCCACCGGTTCTTCACGTAGAGGCGCGACGCGTCGGCGCGGATGTTGTACAGCGACAGCTTCCAGGCGAAGAGCCGGGCGTAGGCGTCGAGGACCTGCTGGGGCGGGTTGGCGATGTCGAAGTTGCCGATCGCCGACATCGCGAAGGACACCTCGTTGTAGCCGAGGGTGTGGGCCCCCACGACCGCCTTGTCGACCCCGCCGTACCGGCCTTCCCAGATCCGGCCGAAACGGTCGACGAGGTAGTTGTAGCCGATGTCGCGCCACCCCTTGGACTGGGTGTGGTAGGCGTAGATGCCGCGCAGCAGGGCCGGGACCTGCTCGGCCGTGTAGCTGTTCGCGTTCACCGTGTGGTGGATGAAGCCGGCCTTCACCGTGCCGTAGCTCGGCGCGGACTGGTCGCGCATCTTCTCGTTGGCGCCCCACTGGGCGCGCGAGTAGATGTAGGGCTTCGGCGCCGGCCTCATGGCGGTCAGGGAGACGTCGTCGGTGGGTGTCGGGGTCTCCGGCGCAGCGGGATCGCCCGAGACGGGTCCGGAGAGAGGATCGGCGGCCAGGAACGACGACGACAGCGCCGCCCCGTCGCTCGCACGGGCATCGGCACTCTGGCCCAGCTTGGAGGTGTCGATGGCCGGCGCGGCCGTGGTCATCGTCCCGGAGCCGGGGTCGATGACCGCGAGCTCGAGGTCCGGCGGGACAGTGCCGTCGGTGGTCTCGGCGCGCATCTGGACCTGGTCCACGGCACCGATGACCAGCGGGTCGGTGCCGGGTCGAACAGCCGATCCGGTTCCCTCGGCGCCCGCTCCCGGACCCTCCTCGGGGTTGTAGCTCACCGTCATCCAGTCCGACCAGTGGCCCGACTTCTCGGTGCGAACCTGCACCGCGAGGTCGTCCTCGGCGTAGTCGACCCCACCCTTCCAGGTGACGCCGACGGTCGCGTAGCCGGTCACGGGCTGGGGATCGGAGAGGGCGACGAGGCGCTTGTTCGCGGAGGTCTTCTCGGTGGCCCGCTTCTCGGTGGCCCGCTTCCCGTTGGCCTGCTTCTCGGTGGCCGACTGGTTCTTCCTCATGCCCTGCGACGCACGGTCGGGCTCTGGCACGGCCCCGGGCGCGCTCCGGCGTCCGGCACCGGCCCCCGGAGGAACTGCGGTCGCCCTCT
>CAWFII010000036.1:0-41394 GCA_963815825.1 uncultured Actinomycetota bacterium
CTCTGTGCGCACCCTCGAACGGGACAAGGCCGTGCGTCGACTCGTCGGCATGCTGGCCCGCAAGGGTCACTCCAGCTCGGTCGCCTTCCGGGTGGTCAAGGAAGAGCTCGGAGCGCTCGACGTCGAGGACCTCGACATCCCAGACTGAGTGCATGCGCATCGACCTCCCGCACACCGAGGTGCGCCCCGAGGAGTCCTGGGCCGGGGCTGCCGATCGTGCGGCAGCGGGACGCGGACCGGTCCTCGCGGTGGACCTCTCCGGCGACCCCCTGCGGTTCTGCGTCGACGACGAGCACCGGTTCGCGCTGCGCCCGATGACCGAGGGTGACCTCGGGGACGTGACCCGGTGGGTCAATGCGCCGCACGTCGCGCCCTGGTGGGACGAGCACCGTTCCCCCGAGCAGGTCGTTGCCCACTACGGTCCTGGGATACGCGGCGAGGAGCCGGTGCGCTACTGGATCGGCGAGGTCAACGGCCGGTCGGTGGGCTTCTGCCAGGACTACCGGATCAGCGACCACCCCGACTACGCCCTGCTCTGTGGCCACAGCGACGCGGTGGGCTTCGACTACGTGATCGGTGAACGCGCGTTCGTGGATCGCGGTCTCGGCACCCGGCTGCTGTGGGTCTTCCTGCGCGACATCGTCGTGCCGGCGTACGCCGAGGTGCCGGAGCTGTTCGCCGCCCCCGACCATCGCAACGCGCGCTCGCTGCGGGTGCTGGAGAAGCTCGGCGCCCGTCAGGGCCTGTGGTTCGACGAGCCGGGGCCCGGCGGTGGGACCGACACCGTGGTCGGGTGCAGCATCGACGTCCGGCGGGTACTGGCCTGAGCATGATCCGCATCGGCATCTCCGGCTGGCGCTATCCACCGTGGCGTGGGGACTTCTACCCCGTGGGACTGCCGCAGCGACGCGAGCTGGAGTACGCCGCCTCGCAGCTGTCCTCGATCGAGATCAACGGCTCCTTCTACTCGCTGCAGCGGCCGACGAGCTGGGCACGCTGGCACGACGAGGTCCCTGACGACTTCGTCTTCGCGGTCAAGGGCGGGCGGTTCCTCACCCACATGCTGCGGCTGCGCGACGTCGAGGTGCCGCTCGCGAACTTCTTCGCCTCCGGGGTCCTCGCGCTCGGGCGCAAGCTGGGCCCGATCCTGTGGCAGCTGCCGGCGACCTTCCCCTACGACGAGCAGGTCCTGACCGACTTCTGCGCGCTGCTGCCGCGCACCACGAGCGAGGCCGCCGAGCTCGCCACGCGTCACAACGACGTGGTCACCGGTGACAAGCTGTGGAGCGGCGAGGTCGAGGACCGGCCGATCCACTACGCGCTGGAGCCGCGCCACGCGGGCTTCGCCGCCGACGAGGCCGTCGCGCACCTGGCCGCATGCGGGCTGTCGCTGGTCGTCGCCGACTCCGCCGGCACCTGGCCGAGGTTCGAGCAGGCGGTGGGGCCGATCGTCTACGTCCGGTTGCACGGCGACACCGAGCTCTACGCCAGCGGCTACACCGACGAGGCGCTGGACGAGTGGGCCCACAAGCTCGACGGATGGACCTCCGACGGGCGGGACGCGTTCGTCTACTTCGACAACGACATCAAGGGCTACGCACCCCATGACGCGAGGAGGCTCAGGGCCAGACTGTGAGAGGCCCGGGGCGAAGGCGCGCGTGAGCCTGCCCACACAGCGGTCGTGGCGGGGCTGCTGCGCCGTAGGGTCGACCGCCATGAGCCGCGTGCTGCACCTCTACGAGCTGAGCCACTCGATCCCCGTCGTGGGGGAGCGCCTGTTCTCGTTCGCGTTCGCCCAGGCAGCGCCGTACTTCTGGAGCATCAGGCCGCGGTTCACGGTGATCGAGCCCGACCACGCCGAGCTCGTGATCCCCAACCGGCGCCGGGTGCACAACCACATCGGGACCGTGCACGCGATCGCGCTGTGCAACGGCCTCGAGGCGGCCATGGGGGCCCTGGCCGAGGCCACCATCCCCGGTGACCGGCGCTGGATCCCCCAGGGCATGAAGGTCAGCTACACGGCGAAGGCCACCACGGACATCACCTGCATCGCCGAGACCGACCCGGAGCAGTGGACCGGGGACGACCCCGTCGTCCCGGTCCGGGTCCGAGGCGTCGACACCGCCGGCACGGTCGTCATCGAGGGCACCATCAGGCTCTGGGTCACCCCGAAGAGGCCGTAGCCCTGCCGCTCAGACGACCCCGACGATCCCGGCATCGGCCGCGTGCCCGTCACCTGTCGACCTGCCCGCCTGGCCGAGACGCCGCTCGACGTAGACGGCCAGGCGCGAGAGCGAGTAGTTGAGCAGGATGAAGATCAGGCCCGCCATGAACAGCGCCTGGATCGGGTTCTCGAGGTTGGCGGCGATCAGGTTCGAGCGCCGCAGGAGCTCGATGTAGAGGGCCAGGATCGCTGCCAGTGAGGTGTCCTTGAGGACCACGACGAGCTGGCTGATCAGGGCCGGCAGCATGGTCCGGAACGCCTGCGGCAGCTGCACCGAGGTCATGGCCTGCACCGGTGTCATCCCGACGGCCAGGGCAGCCTCGGCCTGGCCGCTGGGCAGCGAGTTCACGCCGGCACGGAGGATCTCGGCGATGATCACCGAGTTGTAGAGGGTCAGCCCGATCACGAGGTACCAGAGCCCGTTGGGGCCCGGGAGGGGTGAGACGTCGATGTTGAGCTGCAGGGTGACCCGCCACACGAAGAAGATCGTGACGATGACCGGGAGCCCGCGGAACAGCTCGATGAAGCCGACGAGCGGGACCCGGAACACCGGCCGCACCAGGAGCCGGAGGCTGCCGAGCACGGTGCCGATGACCAGTGAGAAGGCGATCGCGAGGCCCGCTGCGACCAGGGTGGCGCGCAGTCCGTCCCAGACCAGCCGCCAGACCGCGACGAAGCTCTCGTTGCTCGGGTCGATGTAGGGACCCCACAGGTCCATCGAGAACTGGCCCTGGTCGTTGAGACGCTTGAGCACGACTCCCACCAGAGCCAGGATCAGCACCGAGGCGACGATCGTGCCGATCGTCGACCGTCGGCGGGCCCGGGGGCCGGGGACGTCGTAGAGGACGGTGTCAGCGGCGCTCATCGGACGATCGCCACCTTGCGCTCGAGGCCCAGCAGCAACGCGCCGGAGGGCAGCGTGATGAGCAGGTAGCCGATGGCCACGCCGGTGAGCACCGGGAGGGCGGCGTACCCCTGGGCGCTGGTCAGGTTGTTGCCGACGCTGAACAGGTCGCCGCCGACGCCGAAGGCACCCACGACCGCGGAGTTCTTGAACATGGCGATGATCACGCTGCCCAGCGGGGGGATCGAGGTGCGGAACGCCTGCGGCAGGATCACCTGGCTCAGGGACTGGCTGAAGGTGAGACCGATCGCGCGGGAGGCCTCGGCCTGGCCCGCCGGCACCGAGTTGATGCCCGACCGCAGCGCCTCACAGACGAAGGCCGAGGTGTAGATCACCAGCCCGGCGACGCCGAAGAAGTAGAAGGACCGGTTGATGCCGATCTCGGGGAGCCCGAAGGCGAAGAAGAACAGCACCACGGTCAGGGGGCAGTTGCGGATCACCGTCACCCACGCCGTGCCGAACCAGCGCAGCGAGGGGATCGGCGAGACCCGGAACGAGGCGATGATCGTGCCGATGACCAACGAACCCACCATGCCCCACATGCAGATGCCGAGCGATCGCAGGAAGCCCGACCAGAAGAGGTCGAGGTTCTGGGTGACACCCTCCACGGGCTCTCCTCCTCGGTGCGGTTGTCGGGCCGAGCGAGCTGCGGCGCCACGTCGGCGCCGCAGCTCGGATCAACGTGCAGTCCTCAGGAGCAGGTGTCCGCCGCTGGCAGCGTCGGGGTCTCGGACCCCTCGACCTTCCCGGCGGTGTCCTTCCAGGCCTTGGTGTAGGCGGCCTCGTTGTCCTTCAGCGTCTTGTTGATGAACTCGCAGAAGGCCACGTCGCCCTTCTTGATGCCGATGCCGTAGGGCTCCTCGGTGAACTGCTCGCCCACCAGCTTGAAGTCGTCCTTCGACTTGGAGACGAACCCGAGCAGGATCACGTTGTCGGTGGTGACCACGTCGACCTGTCCGGTGCGCAGGGCGTCCGCGCACTTGTCGTAGACGTCGAAGAGCACCAGCTGCTTCGGGTCGGCGAGGTAGGGCTTGATCTGCTCCGACGGGGTCGAGCCGGTGACCGAGCAGACCTTGGCGTCGGGGTTCGACTTGAGGTCGTCGGGTCCCTTGATCGTGGTGTTGTCGGCCTTCACCATCAGCTGCTGGCCGGCCTGGTAGTACGGCCCGGCGAAGGTGATCCGCTGCTTGCGCTCGTCGTTGATCGTGTACGTCGCGACCACGAAGTCGACGTCGCCGTCCTCGATCACCTGCTCGCGGATGGCCGAAGGGCTCTCCTTCCAGGTGATGTTGTCGGGCTTGATGCCCATGGCGCCGGCGATGATCTTGGCGATCTCGACGTCGAAGCCCACGGGCTTGTCATCGAGTCCCAGCAGGCCGAACCCGGGCTGGTCGAACTTCGTGCCCACCGTCACCTTGCCGGCGTCGGCCAGCTTGGCCATCGTCGTGCCGGACTCGAACTTGGGCGCGTCAGCGACCTTGGGCTCGGATCCGCCGCTGTCGCTGCCGCAGGCTGTCGCGAGCATCAGCGCACCGCCCACGAGAATCGTCTTGGTCCTGGTCAGTCTCATCGCTGTTCTCCTCTTTCGGGGGTTGATGCGGTGGTCAGTGCTTCAGGATCTTGCCGAGGAAGTCCTTGGCCCGATCCGACTGTGGGTTGGTGAAGAACTCCTCGGGGGTGTTCTCCTCGACGATCGCGCCGTCGGCCATGAACACGACACGGTCACCGGCCGTTCGTGCGAAGCCCATCTCGTGGGTGACGACGATCATGGTCATGCCGCCCTCGGCGAGGTCGACCATCACGTCGAGGACCTCCTTGATCATCTCCGGGTCCAGCGCCGAGGTGGGCTCGTCGAAGAGCATCGCCTTGGGTTCCATCGCGAGCGCTCGAGCGATGGCCACGCGCTGCTGCTGGCCTCCCGAGAGCTGGGCGGGGTACTTGTCGGCCTGGTGGCCGACGCCGACGCGGTCGAGCAGCTCGCGCCCGCGCTCGTCGGCGGCTTGCTTCTTCTTCCCGCGCACCTTGATCGGACCGAGGGTGACGTTCTCGAGGATCGTCTTGTGGGCGAACAGGTTGAAGCTCTGGAAGACCATCCCGACCTCGGCACGCAGCGCCGCGAGCTGCTTGCCCTCCTCGGGAAGGTACTTGCCGTCGAGGCTGATCGACCCCTTGTCGATGGTCTCGAGACGGTTGATGGCGCGGCACAGCGTGGACTTCCCCGAGCCGGAGGGGCCGATCACCACGACGACCTCGCCCTTGCCGACGGTCAAGTTGATGTCCTGCAGCACGTGCAGCTCACCGAACCACTTGTCGACCCCGTCGAGGACGATCAACGGCTCGCGGTTGGCTGTCGACGAGGACAGGCCGCCCTTCTGCTCAGGCTCGGTCATCTACTCAACCTAGGAGGCCGCCACGGTTGGAGTCGAGGCGTGCGGCAGACCGTTGCGCACTTGTCACCGTGACTTGTCCCGGTGCGTGGGCAGAGTTCCCGTTACGTCCCAGGAGGCTGCTGCCGGCTCGGCACCGCCGGCACGACAGGGTGCGTGGGCGGCCCGGTCAGGTTCCCGGCAGGCTGGCTGACCTAGCCTGCGGCCGTGCGCAGCGTCAGGGTGCGGGGGCTGGCCGGCTCCATCCTGATGGCAGCTGGAGGGTGGCTGTACGCCCGCATTCCGAGGGGCACCTGGGTCGACCACCTGCCCGGTCTGCTGGCCCTGCGTGCGTCCCGACACCACGTGACCGCGGGGCTGGTCCTGTCCTTCGCGGGGCTCGTGCTGCTCACCTGGGCCTGGTGGGGGTTGCACTCCGTGGTCCGGGACCGCGCCGACGGCCTCGTCCGCGTGCGCTGGTCAGCGGCGTTGTGGGCGGCACCGCTGCTCTGTGCGCCCCCGCTGTTCAGTGGTGACGGATGGAGCTATGTGGCCACCGGCTACCTCACCGGGCACGGGCTCTCGCCGTACGTCTGGACGCCCGCGGTCCTTCCGGCCACGCTGAGCTCCGGCGTCAGCCTGCGCTGGGTCGACACGCCGTCGCCGTACGGCGCGCTGCCGCTCGAGTGGGGTGCGGCCTTCTCCCGGATCACCCACGACCCGTGGGTGATGCTGCTCAGCTACCGTGTGCTCGCGGTCATCGGGCTCGCGCTGCTCGCGTGGCTCGTGCCGGTGCTGGCGCGACGCACCGGTCGTGATCCGCTCCAGGCCACGTGGCTCGTGGTGCCCAGTCCCTTCGTGCTGGCCCACGGGATCGGCGGCCTGCACAACGACCTGGTCATGGCCGGCCTGATGCTGGCGGCGCTGGTGAGCACTCGCCGTGACTGGTGGTTCTTCGGCGCGGTGCTGGCCGGGGCGGCCGCCGCCGTGAAGGCGCCCGGCGGGATGGTCGCGGTCGGAGTCGTCCTGCTCTCCCTCGATACCGGTGCCCGACCGATGGACCGACTTCGTCGGTCGGCGGTCGTGGCCGCCGCCACCGGTGCCACCTTGTGGGGGATCGGCTGGCTGAGCGGCCTCGGCACCGGCTGGATCCAAGCGCTCTCCGTGCCCGCTCAGGAGCACACGCCACTGGCCATCACGTCGGTCCTCGGTCGTGAGCTCCAGCGGGTCCTGCTGCACACCGGGCACGGGGGCGCCGACCTGGTCCGCGACGTCCAGCCGGAGCTGCTGGCGAGGAACCTCGGCATCGCACTCCTCGTGCTGCTGGCTGCCTGGACCCTGCTGTGGCGCCGGGTGGACACGATCGCGCACGCCCTGTCGGCGGCTGCGGTGGTGATGCTCGGAACGGTCCTGCTCAGCCCGGCCGTGCACTACTGGTACTTCCTGTGGTGCGTGCCGCTGCTGGCCTGCCTGCGCCTGCCTGCGCCGCTGCACGCCGCGGTGCTCGCCCTGGTTGCCTTCCTCGGACTGGCCGCCGTAGGCGATCCGGCCGTGCACGTGACCTGGATGTGGCAGAGCGCACGGTGGTCGCTCCTGATCGCGCCTGCGGCCGCCTGGCTGCTGGTCGCGTTCGGGCCGCTGGCCCTCGACGTGACGCGGAGCACGCGTTTGTCACGGTACGGGCCGGGCACACCACCCCGTGAGTCCCCAGACCACCCGCGAGACATGGAGGAGCACCGATGACGCTGAGGAAGACGGTCGGATCACTCGCCCACGGAGCAGTCACCACGGCGGTCTCGGTCGCACGGCATCCCCTCGGGAGCGCGTCGATGGCGGCCGGACTGGTCAAGGGAACCGCCGAGGCCGGTCTCGACCTCGTGCGCGGCACCGTCGCGGCCGAGAAGCCGGACCCGCGGGACAACATCCCCGGGCCAGACCTGGCCGCCTTCGCACCACCGGCCCCCGAGGACCTGCCCGAGCCGATCGTGATCGAGGGCGAGCCCCCGACCCAGGAGGCCTTCCACACCGAGCCGAAGGCGGCCAGCAGGGGCTCCGAGCACGGCGGTCCGGCGGCAGAACGTGAGGAGATCGAGGGCTACCTCGGGGAGATCGTCACCGACGCATGAGTCCACGTAGGCTTGGGCGGCCATGACATCACCTGGGACATCACCCGCCACCTCATCCGCGACGGCCGAGGCGTCCTCGTCGGCCCGCACCTACGAGGTCCGCACCCACGGGTGCCAGATGAACGTCCACGACTCCGAGCGACTCTCCGGTCTGCTCGAGGACGCCGGCTACGTCGCTGCCTCGGCAGGCGCCGGGGCCGACGTCGTGGTGTTCAACACCTGCGCCGTGCGCGAGAACGCCGACAACAAGCTCTACGGCAACCTCGGCCAGCTCGCCTCGGTGAAGCGGACGCGTCCGGGCATGCAGATCGCGGTGGGTGGCTGCCTGGCCCAGAAGGACCGCTCGACGATCACCGAGAAGGCGCCGTGGGTCGACGTCGTCTTCGGCACCCACAACATCGGATCGCTGCCGGTCCTGCTCGAGCGCGCGCGGGTGGCCGAGGAAGCCCAGGTCGAGATCCTCGAGTCGCTGGAGGTGTTTCCCTCGACCCTGCCCACCAAGCGCGAGTCGGCGTACGCCGCCTGGGTGTCGATCTCGGTGGGCTGCAACAACACCTGCACGTTCTGCATCGTCCCGGCTCTGCGAGGCAAGGAGAAGGACCGTCGCCCCGGCGAGATCCTGGCCGAGATCGAGGCACTCGTCGCCGAGGGCGTCACCGAGGTGACCCTGCTGGGGCAGAACGTGAACGCCTACGGCGTGGAGTTCGGCGACCGGCAGGCCTTCTCCAGGCTGCTGCGTGCCTGCGGAAGCATCGAGGGCCTCGAACGCGTGCGGTTCACCTCGCCGCACCCGGCCGAGTTCACCGACGACGTGATCGAGGCGATGGCCGAGACCCCCAACGTGATGCCGTCGCTGCACATGCCGCTGCAGTCGGGCTCGGACAAGGTGCTGCGGGACATGCGTCGCTCCTACCGGCAGGCGAAGTTCCTCGGCATCATCGAGCGCGTCCGCGCCGCGATCCCCGAGGCCGCCATCACCACCGACATCATCGTGGGCTTCCCCGGTGAGACCGAGGAGGACTTCGCGGCCACCCTCGAGGTGGTGCGTCGTGCCCGGTTCAGCGGGGCGTTCACCTTCCAGTACTCCAAGCGTCCGGGCACCCCGGCGGCCACGCTCCCCGACCAGGTCCCCAAGGCCGTCGTGCAGGATCGCTACGAGCGGCTCGTCGCGGTCGCCGACGAGGTCGCCTGGGGGGAGAACCGCGCCCTCGAGGGCAGCACGGTCGAGCTGATGGTCGCCTCGGGCGAGGGCCGCAAGGACTCAGCGACCCTGCGGTTGTCGGGCCGGGCGCGCGACAACCGGTTGGTGCACTTCACCCCGACGCTGGCGGACGGCTCACCGGTCGACGCACGCCCGGGCGACATGGTCGAGGTCGTGATCACCTACGGAGCGCCGCACCACCTCGTGGCGGACGGGCCCGTCCGCTCGGTCCGCCGTACCCGCGCGGGCGACGCCTGGGAGGGCAGGAGCGCACCGCGGCAGACCGGCGTCGCGCTGGGCCTGCCGACGGTCGGCGTCCCTGCACCGCTCACCCCGGTCGAGGACTGCTCCCGCTGAGGGCAGCGAGACCGGCTCGTGCGGTGGGGGAGATCGTGCTCGCGTGAGCCCATCGCCCGGGTGCGGTCAGGCGGGCGCCTCGGTGCCCGCGTCGACGTCCTTCTCCTCCTCGTCCATCTCCTCGGGCTGCTCGATCTCGTCCGGCACGTTCTTCTGCTCGACCTGGGCGGAGCGGGGCTGGTCCGGCGTCGCCGGGGGCAGGTCGTTCTCGTCGTGCTGGACCATGTCGGAGGGCCCACCGGGACCTTCGTCGGGCGGTGGGTCCTCCTGGGGCTCGGGACGGGGACCGGGCTCGCTGTCGCTCATCCGGTAGGCCCTCCTGAGGCGCCGGGCCGCACTCCCGAGGCGATGTCCTCGTTGGGGTGGGCGCCCGGCTCGGGCGGCACGGGCGACGGGTCGGTCGGCACCGGGTGGGGGTCACCGCTCCCGTCTGCGCTGCCCATCGGGTCGGTGGGGGTGGGGGACTCCGTGGGCTTCGCTGTCGGCGAATTGGCCGAGGACGGCAGGTCGTCCACCTTGCCGTCAAGGTCCTCCAGGGTGTCCTTGATCTTGCCCACGCCGCCGTGGATCTTGTCGCGGTGCTTGCCGTCGGTCTTCTCGTCGAGCGTCTGCGCGGCCTTGTCGAGCCCGTCGCTGATCTTCTCGCCGTGCTTGTCGACCGCGTCACCGAGCCGCTTCTTCGCGTCGTCCAGGAAACCCATGGGCCATCTCCTCGTGTCTTCGACCTCGTGGCCGTCGGCGTACCCGACGACCCCTTTGCCAAACTAGCGGCCGTGTCCACCCAGCAGAGCAACCCCCCGGCCGCGGGTGCCGTCGTCGCGGTCGTGGGGGCGACCGCGTCGGGCAAGAGCGATCTGGCGCTGGATCTCGCCGAGCGACTCGGTGGGGAGATCGTGAACACCGACTCGATGCAGGTCTACCGCGGCATGGACGTGGGCACGGCGAAGCTCCCGCCCGCGGACCGCCGCGGCGTCACCCACCACCTGCTCGACCTGCTGGAGGTCACCGATCCGGCGACGGTGGCCCAGTTCCAGGGCTGGGCCCGTGCCGTGGTCGCCGACTGCCACCAGCGGGGGGTCGTGCCCGTCCTGGTAGGAGGCTCCGCGCTCTACACGCGCGCCATCCTCGACGAGTTCGAGTTTCCCGGCACCGACCCCGAGATCCGGGCCCGTCTGGAGTCGGAGCTCGCCGAGACCGGACGGGAGGCGATGCACGCACGCCTCGCCGAGATCGACCCCGCTGCGGCGGAGCAGATGCTCCCCGGCAACGGCCGTCGCGTGGTCCGAGCCCTCGAGGTCATCGAGATCACCGGCCGCCCCTACGCCTCCTCGTTGCCGGCCCCGCGCTACCACTACGACCGCGCGGTGCAGATCGGAGTCGACATCGACCGCGAGACGCTCGACCGCCGCATCGAGCAGCGGGTGGAGCAGATGTGGAGCGCCGGCTTCGTCGAGGAGGTCCGGGCCCTCGAGGGACGCGGTCTGCGTGAGGGGCGTACGGCGCACCGCGCGCTCGGCTACCAGCAGGTCCTCGCCTTCCTCGACGGCGAGATCACCGCCGAACAGGCCCGGGAGCAGACCGTCCAGCGAACCCGCCGGTTCGCACGGCGGCAGGACAGCTGGTTCCGCAAGGACCCGCGCATCACCTGGGTGGCCCACCACGACCCGGAGCGCGTGACCAAGGCGCTCGGGGCGATCAGCGCGGTGCGCTGAGCCGGTCGAGCTCGCGCGGCAGGTCCCGCATCCGGGGGAGCGGTGAGAGCAGCACCGGGAGGCAGGCGAGCACGGAGCCGGCCGCGGCGACCCAGAAGACCGTGCGGGCGCCGTAGGCCTGTCCCAGGGCGCCGGCGAACAGGCTGCCGATCGGCATCACGCCCCACACGAGGAACCGGACCGAGGCGTTCATCCGGCCCAGGAGCGGGCGCGGGCACAGCCGTTGTCGGAAGCTGACCTGGGTGACGTTGTAGAGCACCACCGCGAAGGAGACCAGGAAGCCCGAGAGGGAGAGCGCGAGCATCGGGGGGATGACCGTGCCGGCGAGGGGCATCAGCACGCCGGCAGGGATCCAGAGCACCGCCGAGGCCGGGATCACCCGGCCTTCGCCGAGCCAGGCGGTGATGCGCGTCGCGGAGACCGCGCCGAGCAGGGCACCGACGGCACCGATCCCGAGGCCCAGTCCGAGCTGGCCCGCGCCCAGACCGAGCTCGCGCAGGACGAAGAGCACCAGCAGTGCACTGGTCATCGAGTTGAAGAAGTTGCCGACCGAGGTGGTCGCGGTGATCCGCCACAGCAACGGGTCCCGGAGCACGAACGCGAGCCCCTCACGGATCTCGACCAGGAGCGGCCGCCGCTGCTCGCGAGGGGGAGGGGCATCGGAGTGGTGGATGCGCCCGATGAAGAAGGCTGATCCGACGAAGCTGAGGGCGTCGAGCCCGATGGTGAGCGGTGCCCCGACGAGGCGGACCAGCCCGCCAGCGAGCGCGGGGCCGCCGATCAGCGCCACCGACTGTGCCCCCTGCAGCTTGGCATTGCCCTCGCCGATCAGCTCCGGTTCGACGATCTCGGGCAGGTAGCTCTGGTAGGCCACGTCGAAGAACACCGTGCACAGACCCATCACCAGGGCGACGACGAACATCTGGGGGAGCGTGAGCAGGTCGAGCGCCCAGGCGCCCGGCAGCGAGGCGAGCGCGAGGGCGCGGAGCAGGTCGCCGGCGACGAGGACGCGTTTCTTGCGCCACCGGTCGACCCAGGCGCCAGCGGGAAGGCCGACCACGAGGAAGGCGAGGAACTCGAAGGTCGCGAGCAGCCCCATCTCGAGCTCGTCGGCGCCGAGCACCCGCACCGCCAGCACCGGGAGCGCGAGCAGGCTGAGCTGGGTGCCGAACTGGCTGATCGTGTCGCCGACGAAGAGCTGCCGGAAGTCGTGGGAGTGGAACAGGCCCCCCCGTCGGCGCGCGGGCGGCTCGTGGGTCATGGCAGCATCCTCACGCACGAGGGCGGCCTGGTCGAACGGTTGCCTGGTCGAACGGTTGCCGGGTCGATCAGTTGCGGTCGATCGGGTTGCCGGGTCGTGCGTCGGGGGTTCGGGGCCACGGCGTACGGTCACCGCATGAGTGAGCGCACCATGGAACTCCAGTCCCCCACGGCGGCCTGAGTGGCCGCCTGGCAGTGGGTACGTCGGCTCACCGGCCTCGACGCCGGTTCCGAGGACCGGGACGAGCGCGACCCCTCACCCGCAACGATGCCCTCGGGACAGGCCGGCCCGGCCGAGCAGAGCGTCGCTCCCGCTCCCAGGGGCGACCTCGGCGGGAACCGGAGCCTGAGCACCCATGACAGGATCGCGGACGTGAACGAGTACGCCTTCGTCAAGGGACACGGCACCGAGAACGACTTCGTGCTGGTCCCCGACGCCAACGGCACGCGTGAGCTGACTGCCGGACAGGCCGCCCAGCTGTGCGACCGACGCTCCGGCATCGGCGCCGACGGGGTCATCCGCGTCGTGCGCACCGACGCGACCGACGACCCCGCTGCCGTGGCGGCACGCGGCGAGGCCGTCTGGTTCATGGACTACCGCAACGCCGACGGGTCCCTCAGCGAGATGTGCGGCAACGGCATCCGGGTGCTGGGCCACTTCCTCGCCACCCACGCCGACGTCGACCGTCGCAACACGCTGCCGATCGCGACGCGCGCCGGGACCCGGTCGCTCACCTTCGACGGAAACCGGATCACCGTGGACATGGGCCGGCCCGAGGTGCTGGGCACGACGTCGGTCACCGTGGGAGAGCACACCTTCGAGGCGCGCCACGTCAGCATGGGCAACCCGCACGCGGTCGCGTTCGTCGACGACCTGGCCGACGCCGGCCCCCTGCTGGAGGCCCCCGGCCACGACCCGGCGACCTATCCCGACGGCGTCAACGTCGAGTTCGTGACCCGGCGCGGCGAGCAGCACCTGGCCATGAGGGTGCACGAGCGCGGATCCGGGGAGACCCGGTCCTGCGGCACGGGTGCGTGCGCGGCGATGGTGGCCGCTGCGCTGGCCGACGAGGCCGCGCGCGGCACGGCGTACACCGTCGACCTCCCCGGTGGCACCCTGGAGATCGTCTGGACCGAGGACGACCGGATCCTGATGACCGGACCGGCCGTACTGACGGCCGAGGGCGTCACCCGGCTCTGACTCGTCCGGGGCCACGCCTAGGATCACGCGCATGGACATCAACGGAGCCAGTGCGATCGTCACGGGCGGCGCTTCAGGGATCGGCGCGGCGGTCGCGCGCCAGCTCGCAGCCGAGGGCGCGGCGGTCGTGGTCGCGGACCTGAACGCCGAGAAGGGCGAGGAGCTCGCCCACGAGATCGGCGGTGTGTTCGCTCCCGTCGACGTGACCAGGACCGAGCAGATCGAGGCCGCCATCGCCCTGGCCGAGGGGCTGGGGCCCGTGCGCGTGCTGGTGAACTCCGCCGGCATCGGCTGGGCCCAGCGCACGGTCGGGCGTGACGGCGAGTTCGCCTCGGCGGCGGACCTCGCCGCCTTCTCCAAGGTGATCGCGATCAACCTGATCGGCACCTTCGACTGCATCCGACTCGTCGGCACGGCGATCGCACGCACCGAGCCGACCGAGTCCGGCGAACGCGGAGCCATCGTCAACATGGCCAGCGTGGCCGCCTTCGACGGGCAGATCGGCCAGGCGGCCTACAGCGCCTCCAAGGGCGGCGTGGTCGGGATGACCCTGCCGGTCGCGCGGGACCTGGCCGCGGTCGGGATCCGTGTGAACACGGTCGCGCCGGGCCTGATCGACACCCCGATCTACGGGGAGGGCGATGCCGCGGAGGCGTTCAAGGCCAAGCTGGGCGAGAGCGTGCTGTTCCCCAAGCGGCTCGGGGTGCCGGCCGAGCTGGCCAGCATGGTCATCGAGTGCGTCACGAACTCCTACATGAACGGTGAGACCGTGCGCGTCGACGGCGGCATCCGGATGCCGCCCAAGTAGCTCAGCCGCGCGCGTGCCCCGGGTTCCCCTGCGTGTTGCGAGGGTGGGGCGCGACGTCGTTCTCGGGTTGCACCTCGGGCCGTCCGTCGAACGCCGACTGCTCGGGGGGTACGTCGTCCGGGGTGGCCTCGTCGTCGGGATGGGTCGGTGCCGCGCCGTAGGTCACCTCTTCGTCGACCCCCCGGACGTGGCCCTTGCGCTCGCTGCTGACCCCCATCTCGCCGGCCAGGCCCTCGGGGCTGTCGGCGTTCGGGTCCGACTCCTCGATCCCGGTGACCGGGGCGTTGCCACGACGGTCCTGCGCTGGGCTCTGGTCCATCTCGTTCACACTCCTGACGGCTGGTCGAGGGAGGACTCTGCATTCTCCTCCCGCACGTTCTCGTGCTGGTCGCTCGCCTCCGAGGCGGGCTCCGGTCGCGACTGCTCCTGCTCGATGGGGATCGTGTGCCCACCGGCTTCTTCCGCGTGCTTGTCGTTGACCCGGCTGCCGGACGCCTCGTCGTCGTGGCCGCCGGCGACGCCGCTCCGGCCCGAGTCGAGTCGTTGGTCGTCTTGTCGTTGCGGCCCACCGGGTGGAGTGGGGGCCTCGACGCCCTCCGCCCCGGGGTCGGACGGGCCCTGCTTGGTCGTGGCGTCCTGCGAGTCGGTCATGGCTTCGGCGTACCCGGCCGGCCACCGGGCAAACAACCTCCCCGCTCGAGGTTCCGGCGCGCGGACCTTGCGGTCGGGTGCCCCGGGTGACTTAGATGGGCCCATCGCGCCGATGTCTCGGGAGGACACATGTCGCACGCAGGTCGCAGGCTCGTCGCCGGGGGAGCCGCGGTGCTCACCGGGCTCGCAGGTCCCGCTCTCGTCCCTTCGCCGGCGCAGGCTGACCATCCGGGCGGTCGTTACAACGTCAAGACCCCCACCAGCAAGGGATTCGGTGGCGCGGTGACCTCGGTCGACCCGGAGGCGTCGAGGATCGGCGTCGAGGTGCTGCGCCGCGGCGGGAACGCGGTGGACGCCGCTGTGGCGACCGCTGCCGCGCTCGGCGTCACCGAGCCGTTCAGCTCCGGCATCGGTGGCGGTGGCTACTTCGTCCACTACGACGCACGCACCGGCAGGGTCAGCACCCTCGACGGTCGCGAGACCGCGCCACGTGCGATGCCGCGGAACGCGTTTCTCGACCCGAGCACCGGGAAGCCCTACAGGTTCACGCCGGAGCTGGTCACCAGCGGTGTCGCTGTCGGCGTACCGGGCACGCTCGCCACGTGGCAGCGGGCGCTGCGCACCTGGGGGACCTCCAGTCTTGCCAAGGCGCTGCGGCCGGCGACCCGACTGGCCCGGCGGGGCTTCGTGGTCGACCAGACGTTCAACGAGCAGACGGCGGACAACCGGCAGCGGTTCGAGACCTTTCCGGCCAGCCGCAGGCTGTTCCTGCCCGGCGGCAAGCCCCGTCCGGTCGGGTCGGTCTTCCGCAACCGTGACCTGGCCGACACCTACCGGCTGATCGCCCGGCGCGGCGTCCGGGTCTTCTACCGGGGGGCGCTGGCCCGACAGGTCGCTCGGACCGCTCAGCACCCACCGAAGCGGCGCCACGCCGAGCTGCCGGTCCCCCGCGGGTATCTCCAGCGCAGCGACCTCGCGCGCTACCGGGTCGTCCGGCAAGGCGCCACGCACGTCGGCTACCGGGGGCTCGACGTCTACGGCATGGCCCCCTCCTCCAGCGGAGGGTCGACCGTCGGTGAGGCGCTGAACATCCTCGAGCGCTACCGGCTGCGGGGCATGAGCGACGCAGCCGCGCTGCACCACTACCTCGAGGCCAGCAAGCTGGCGTTCGCCGATCGTGCGAAGTTCCTCGGCGACTCGGCGTACGTCCACGTCCCGCTGCGCGACCTGCTCTCCGACAGGTTCGCGGCCGAACGTGCCTGCCAGCTCCCGGCCCACGACTCCGGGGAGCCCGTCGCAGCAGGCGACACCTCGGACTACGACGGAACGTGTGCGGCCACGACGGCCTCGGGCCAGAAGGCGGCCGACACCGAGAACATCAACACCACCAACCTCACCGTGACCGACCGCTGGGGCAACGTCGTGGAGTACACCCTCACGATCGAGCAGACCGGGGGGTCGGGCATCACCGTGCCGGGCCGCGGCTTCCTGCTGAACAACGAGCTCACCGACTTCTCCACGACCTACGACGCGAGCGACCCCAACCGGATCCAGGGAGGCAAACGTCCGCGCTCGTCGATGTCCCCGACGATCGTGCTCCGCCAGGGCCGACCGTTCCTCGCGCTGGGCTCACCGGGCGGCTCGACGATCATCACGACCGTCCTGCAGATGCTGTTCGACCGGATCGACCGCGGCATGAGCATCGAGCAGGCGATCGCGGCACCACGGGCATCGCAGCGGAACACCACGGCCGTCACGGCTGAGCCTGCTTTTCTCACCGCCTACGAGGCCGCGCTCAAGCCCTACGGGCACACGTTCGTGCTCCAGGGCGACGCGTTCACCAGCAAGGCCGAGATCGGAGCGGCGACGGCGATCGAGTTCGGGCCCCGGGGGCGGCTGACCGCGGTCTCCGAACCGGTACGCCGGGGCGGTGGCTCGGCGCTCGTGGTCAGACCTTCGCGCTGACCCGTGCCGGGAGACCCGCTGGGAGCGTGAAGATCAACGTGGTTCCGACCCCGTGGGGGCCCGGGCGCACCGAGATGCGGCCGCCGTGGCGCTCCACGGCCCGGGCGCAGATGGCCAGCCCGAGACCGGTGCCGGCGTACCCCTCCCCGGCCGCCCTGAAGAAGCTGTCGAACACGCGCCCTCGGGCGTCGGCGGGGATGCCGATCCCGTTGTCGCTCACCCGCACCTCGAGCATGCCGCCCGTCTCGCGCGAGGTGATCTGCACGTGCGGCGAGGTGCCCGGTGCGACGTACTTGACGGCGTTGCCCAGGACGTTGGTCATCAGCTGCCGCACCAGCACCGGATCTGCCAGCACCGATCCCAGGGGCGCATGCTCGATGCGCGCGCTGGCGTCCGGGGAGGACTCCACCAGCTGCTGCGTCACGTCGTCGACGAGGCTGTCGAGGGAGAGCTGTCGGGGGTCGAGGTCGGCGTTCTGGGCCTGCGAGTACTCGAGCAGGTCCGAGATCAGCTGGTTCATGCGGTTGGCCGAGGTGTAGATCCGCAGCAGGCTGGTGCGCGCGGCCGACGCGTCCACCGGGCTCGCATCGAGCTGGTCGTAGAGGATCTCGGTCCAGCTGCTGACGGCGCTCAGCGGGCTCTTCAGGTCGTGCGCCACGACACCGGCGAAGGACTGCAGCTCACGCGTCCGCGTGCGCTCCTTGGTGACGTCGTGGATCACCAGCACCGCCAGCCGTCCCGTCGGGCCGTCATCCCCGTGCAGCGGCACGGCGCTCACCGAGACGATCGACTCCTGTCCGGTCTCGGGGTCGACGTACATCAGGTCGGTGGGGGGAACCACCTCGCCGCGCAGGGCGCGGACGTGCGGGCGCTCCGCGGGCCGCAACGGACTCCCGTTGAGCGCCCGGAAGTCAGGAGGTCCGGTCACGGGGGAGGACTCGTCGTCGTCATCCTCGCCGTCGGTCTCCCCGGTCATCGCCTCGGCGGCGGGGTTCTGCAGGACCACGTTGTCGGACGCTCCGACGACCACCAGCCCGTCGACCATGGCGGCCGTGACGGCGTCGAGCATCTCGGCGCGGGCCGTGGCACGTGCCTCGGAGCCGAGCGCGCGAGCCTGCAGGGCCTGGCGCTCGGCCACGCCGACGGAGAGCATCAGCACGATCACGGCGGTGATGGTGACGAAGATCTGGGTCATGATCGCGTGCGTGCTCGGGCCGCCGACACTGCTGAACGGGCCGGTGCCCGAGAGCGTGAGGAGGACAGCCACGACGCCGAGGGTCAGCGCGTGCACGGCTCCGACGACCGGGGTGAAGCGGAACCCGATCCAGGCCGAGAAGGCGATCAGCAGGAAGGTCAGCGGGAACTGCTCCCTGGGGGTGAAGACGAGCAGCGTGGCCGGCGTGGAGAGCAGTGCGACGATCGCCAGCTCGAGCAGCGCGTGGGGTCGCGGCTCCCCGGTCAGGACGCTGTAGCGCTCGCGTCCCGCCACGCGTCGGGTCCGCAGGACGGCGAACACCGCGAGCGCAGCCGCCGCGACCACGAAGGTGCCGCAGGCGTTGCGCACCAGCAACGAGAGCACCAGCTCGCGAGACCGGACGCCGGTGTTGAGGTAGGCCCCCACCGCGCCGAACGGGGCGCTGGCCAGGGCCGCGACCACCGATCCCGCTCCGAGGTACATCAGGTCCCGCACGGTCGAGAGGGCCGTGGGCTGGGGGCCGAGAAGTCGCCGTCCGCCCGTGTAGGCCAGGAAGGCGCGGACGACGAGACCCTGGATCAGGTTGGCCCACGAGAGCAGCAGGGCAGGCGCCGGTCCGATGCCGAGAAGGAGGTAGAGCGCCACCCCGGTGGCCAGCAGCAAGGACGCGTCCACCGCGACCTGCCGGGCCGTCGTGCCGCGGAGCATCCACAGGGCTGCGATCCCGGCGGCCGGCCAGAACAGCGCCAGGCCGGTCCCTTCCAGCACGGCCATCCGGCCCAGCACGAACAGGGCCACGTAAACCGTCAGATAGCCCGAGACTGGACGAATCGACTTGGCATCCACGACCCCACTCTCTCGCGTCCCAGGGTCAAAGGCACCCATATCGCATAACGGGTTGCAGCTCGGCATAGCCTTGGGGGCGTATGACTAACGCACCGAAGGACTTCGACCTCGCCTCCGAGCTCGCCGAGACGGCCGACTGGGACGACCACCCCGACGACCACCCCGACGACCACCCCAGCGGCGACTCCAGCGGCGACCCCGCCGCTGCGGACGACGCCGACACCGCGCCCGACGCCGATCTCGATCCGGATCTCGATCCGGATCTCGATCCGGGGGAGCGCGGTGAGCAACCCGACGCGACCACGGGCTCGATGGACCTCGCCGAGCGCTACGCACTACGGCGTGTCGCCGGCCTGTCCACCGAGCTCGAGGACATCACCGAGGTCGAGTACCGCCAGCTCCGGCTCGAGCGGGTCATCCTCGTGGGCGTGTGGACCAGCGGCACCGTCCAGGACGCCGAGAACTCGATGGCCGAGCTCGCCCTCCTCGCGGAGACGGCCGGATCCGAGGTGCTGGACGCGCTGTACCAGCGTCGCGACAGCCCCGACCCCGCGACCTACATCGGGCGCGGCAAGGTCGAGGGTCTCGCCGAGATCGTCCGGGTCAGCGGCGCGGACACCGTCATCCTCGACGGCGAGCTCGCGCCCAGCCAGCTGCGCAACCTCGAGGACAAGGTCAAGGTCAAGGTGGTGGACCGCACCGCGCTGATCCTCGACATCTTCGCCCAGCACGCGAAGAGCAAGGAGGGTCAGGCACAGGTCGAGCTCGCCCAGCTCAGCTACATGAAGCAGCGCCTGCGTGGCTGGGGCGGCAACCTCTCCCGGCAGGCCGGTGGACGGGTCGCCGGCGGTGCGGGCATCGGTGGTCGTGGTCCAGGTGAGACCAAGATCGAGACCGACCGCCGGCGCATCAACACCAAGATCGCCAAGCTGCGCCGCGAGCTGAGCCACATGAAGACGACCCGGGACACCAAGAAGGCGGGCCGTCGGCGTCACGAGATCCCGAGCGTGGCGATCGCGGGCTACACCAATGCCGGCAAGTCCTCGTTGCTCAACCGGCTCACCGACGCAGGGGTGCTGGTCGAGGACTCCCTGTTCGCCACGCTGGACCCCACCACCCGCCGTACGACGACCAGCGACGGCCGCATCTACACGATGAGCGACACCGTCGGGTTCGTGCGGCACCTTCCACACCAGTTGATCGAGGCGTTCCGGTCCACGCTGGAGGAGGTCGCCGACTCGGACCTGATCCTGCACGTGGTCGACGGCTCGCACCCCGACCCCGAGGGTCAGCTCGCCGCCGTGCGCGAGGTGCTGGCGGAGATCGGCGCCGACAAGGTGCCCGAGCTGGTCGTGATCAACAAGGCGGACATCGCCGACCCGCTCGTGCTCGCCCGGCTGCGTCAGCGCGAACCCCACTCGGTGGTCGTCTCGGCCCAGACCGGGGAGGGCGTCGCCGAGGCGCTGGTCGCCATCGAGGCGGACCTGCCGCACCCCCAGACCGAGATCGCGGTGCTGCTGCCCTACGACCGCGGTGATCTGCTGAGCAAGGTGCACGAGAACGGCGAGGTCGTCTCGCTCGAGCACACCGGCGACGGCACCCTGCTCACCGCGCGGGTCAGCGAGGCTCTCGCCGGCGAGCTCACGGCGTACGCACGAGCAGGTTCGGTCCCAGCCGCCGAGAGCTGACTCGCGACAACCGGCCGCACCGGGCTCTCTAGTCTTCGGGTCATGCGGAGGATCCTCGGGCTCGCGAGCACGCTCGTCCTCCGGGGCCTGGTGGCCCTGACGCTCGCGCGGTTCGTGACCACCGGCTCCCGGTGGCCGATCCTGCTGGCCACCTTCTCGTCGTACGCGCTGCCGGGGTTCGGGCTGGTGCTGGTCGGCTGCGCGCTCGCAGCACGCCGTGCACGCCGCCGCGGCTGGATCGGACTCGTGGCCGGGTTGTCCGCCCTCGGGCTCGTCGTGCAGGTGTGGGCGGTGGTCCCCAGGTTCGTCGGGGGGTCCTCGGACCGGTCCGACCTGACGGTGATGACGGCCAACCTGGAGTTCGGTCGGGGCGACCCCGTGACCGTGGTCCGCACCGTCGCCGCCGAGCACGTCGACGTCCTGGTGCTCGCGGAGGTCACGCCTGACTCGTTGCAGCGGCTGGGCGCTGCCGGGCTCACCGAGCTGCTCCCGCACCGGGCCGGGACGCCGGCCACCTCCGCCTCCGGGACCATGGTGTTCTCCCGCTACCGGTTGGGGACCGACCACGGGCTCTTCCTCGGCAACGGCGGGCTGGACCTCGCCGTGGACGCCCCGCAGCCGCTCAGGCTGCTGGCGGTGCACACCGCCCAGCCGGTCGGCGCGCCCCGCCCCTGGCTCGCCGACCTCGCCACGGTGCGTGACCGGGCAGCGGCGGCGGTCGCGCAGGGCCCCGTGCTCGCGGTGGGGGACTTCAACGCCTCCCTGGACCACCAGCCCCTGCGAGGAGTCCTCGGCGCGGGGCTGCGTGACGCGGCCGAGCAGGCGGGGTCGGGGTGGCAGCCCACGTGGCCCACCCGCTGGAGGGAGAGCTGGTTGCGGCCGTTCGTCACCCTCGACCACGTCCTCGTGAGCCGGCACTACGACGCGTCCCGCACCCGGACGGTCGCGGTGCCGAGGACCGATCACCTGGCGTTGGTGGCGCGCTTGACGGATCGACGCTGAGAAGGGGCAACGGGCAACGGGAGCCGTCGCCGATCGCTAGTCTGCGGGGATGACACGCTGGGTGGGCCGTGCGCTGGGCCTGCTCGTGCTGGCGGCCATCGTGCTCTTTCCCGCCCTCCAGGTGGGCGGGAGCACGAGCGGGCCGCCCGACTCCGCGACGATCACCGACTACGCGGCCGACTTCGTCGTCGGCGAGGACGGTCGGCTGAGCGCGACAGAGACCCTCGCGGTGAGCTTTCCGGTCGACCGGCACGGGATCTTCCGCTTCTTCGACCTGTGGGACCCCAACGACGACCGGGTCCGGCTGGAGCCCACGAACATCGCGGTCACCCGCGACGGCCGGCCGGAGCCGTTCGAGGTGCTGGTGGAGGGCGCCGGCCGCTACCGCAACGTGAAGATCGGCTCGGCGGGGACCACGATCACCGGCGCCCACGTCTACGTCATCCGCTACACCGTCGACGGGGTGCTGGCCGCCGACGGAGACGGCTCCTCGTTCTACTGGAACCTGGTCCCGGGCGGCTGGCAGCTGCCCATCGACCGCTCCCACCTGGCGGTGCACCTGCCCGCGAGGCCGGGGGACGTCAGCTGCGCGATCGGGTCCGGTGCCACCGGCGGCTGTCAGGCCGTCACCGACGGGGGCACCGGGTTCGTGGTCACGACCGGACGCCTGGAGCGCACCACCCCGGTGACCGTGAGGACCACGCTGCCCCTGGCCGCCCCGGAGCGGGAGCGATCCCTCTGGCCGGTGCGCTTCGACCCGGTGCTCGGTCGGCACGAGATCGTCCTCGCCCTGCTGCTGCTCCTCGCGGCGGTGGCCGGTGGCCTGGGGGAACGCGCCGCGCGGCAGACCCGTGAGCGCGATCCGGCGTACCCGCTGATGTATGCGCCGCCTGAGGGTCTCGGGCCGGCCCAGGCGAGCTACCTGCTCACCGAGAGGGTCGACAAGGACGACTTCGTCGCCTCGATCATGCAGTCCGGCGAGCTGGGCGCGACGACCCTCCAGCATGCCGGGGACTGGCAGATCTCCAGCACCGGCGACCAGGCGGCCTGGGGGAGGCTCGACCCGGTCTCGGCGTACGCCCTGACCTCGCTGGGGGTGCAGGACGAGCCGTTCGTCGCCGACGGCAGCGCTCCGGCCGGCAAGACGCTCAAGACCGCGATCGCGGGCTTCACCACCGCGACGCACGACTGGGCGAGGACGAACAAGCTGATGACCCGGGCCGGGATCGGCAGCCTCGGCGGCATCCTGGTGATCGCGGCGCTGGCGCTGGCCGGCTTCCTGGCGCTGTTCAACCCGCTCGGGATCTCGGCGTCCGCGCTGGTCCCGGGACTGTTCGGTGTGCTGGCCCTCGAGCTGCTGCTGCCCGGCTCGGGCACCAAGCGCACCGCCGCGGGCCGGGAGCTGTGGTCGCGGGCCGGCGGCTTCCGGCGGATGCTGGCCACGCCGTCCGGCGAGCAGCGCTTCGAGTTCTCCGGCCGCAAGGAGCTCTACACCGCCTACATCCCGTGGGCCGTGGCCTTCGGTGTCGCTGACGAGTGGGCGGGGAAGTACCGGTTGGAGACAGGCGAGGAACCTCCGAGCCCGCACTACTACGCCGGGGCGGCCGGGTACGCCGGCGGCAGCTTCGCCTCCTCGATGGCCGACGACTTCTCCACCGCCGTCAGCTCCGCGGTCTCGGCCTACGAGGCCACGCAGAGCTCCTCCTCGAGCGGCGGCGGAGGTTTCTCCGGCGGTGGCGGAGGCGGGGGCGGCGGGGGAGGCTCCTGGTGAGCCCACCCGGTCCCCGCCTGCTCACTGAGCTCGACGCACTCGTCCTGGTCCCATCCCCGAGAGAAGGAACATCATGCTGATCGCAGTTCTCGTCATCCTCGTAGCCCTCGTCGCGTTCGGGGTGATCGGCTTCAACAAGCTGCGCACGACCGACATCAGCGCCCAGGAGGCGCTCGGCGGGATCGACGTACAGCTGACCCGGCGCGCCGACCTGATCCCCAACCTCGTCGAGACCGTGAAGGGCTATGCCTCCCACGAGAAGGGCGTCTTCGAGGAGGTCACCCGCGCGCGGGCCAAGGTCGCGGCGGCCGCGCAGGGCGACGACGTGCCCGCCAAGGCCACGGCGGACGCCGAGCTCTCCAGCTCGCTGGTCAACCTGAACGCAGTCGCTGAGGCCTATCCCGACCTGAAGGCCAACCAGAACTTCCTCGACCTGCAGAGCCAGCTCGCCGACACCGAGAACCAGATCTCCTTCGCGCGCCAGTACTACAACGACGCCGTGGCGACGCTGAACAAGCTCACCGCGACGATCCCCTGGATGTTCTTCACCGGCATCGCCAACGTGCACCAGCGCGACTTCTACCAGGCTCCCGAGGGTCAGGCGACCGCTCCGACCGTCAGCTTCTGAACCGCTTGTAACGCGGGGTTATCGACCCCTGACAACGCGCATGCAGCGACCTCACGGTCCATAACCCCGCGTTACAGCGGGGGCGGGGGCGGGGGCGGGGACGGGGCGGGGTCGGCTACTGCCCGGCCGTGCCCTCCTCGACCGAGAGGGAGAAGCCGTCGCCGTGCAAGCTGACGCCGTCGACGACGGCCTGCTCGACCGCAGCCGCGCCGTAGCGGCGGCGCACCATCAGGGGATCGGCACGCAGGTCCTTCACCAGGGCGAAGCAGAGCGCGACCATCACCACCACGAACGGCAGCGCCGCCACGATGGTGATGTTCTGCAGGCCGGTCAGGGCCGAGTCGCCGCCCACGAGCAGCATCACCGCGGCCACGCCGCCGGTGGCGACACCCCAGAAGACGACGGTCCACCGGGTCGGCTCGAGGGTGCCTCGTTCGGACAACGTCGCCATCACGATGGAGGCCGCGTCCGCGCCCGAGACGAAGAAGATCGCCACCAGCAGCATCACCACGATGCTGGTCACGGTGGCGAGCGGGAGCTGGTCGAGCATCCCGAACAGCTGGCTCTCCGGGCTGGACTCGCCGCCGAGGTCGGTCCCTGCCTGCTGCAGGTGGATGGCGGCGCCACCGAAGATCGCGAACCAGACCAGGCTGACCAGGCTGGGCACGAGGAGCACCCCGGTGACGAACTGCCGGATCGTACGGCCGCGGGAGATCCGTGCGATGAACATGCCGACGAAGGGCGTCCACGAGAGCCACCACGCCCAGTAGAAGACCGTCCAGCCCGAGAGCCACGCGGCCATGCCGTCGCCTCCGGCTGCGTCCGTGCGCGCCGACATCATCGCGAGGTCCTGGAAGTAGGAGCCGACGGCCGTGGGGACGAGGTCGAGGATGAACACGGTGGGTCCGACCACGAAGACGAACACCGCCAGGGCCGCGGCGAGCACCATGTTGATGTTGGAGAGCCACTGGATGCCCTTCTCCACACCGGAGATCGCGGAGGCGATGAAGGCAGCGGTCAGCACCGCGATGATGGCCACGAGGACGCCGTTGCCGACCTTGCCGATCCCGGCGACGATCTCCAGGCCGCTGCCGATCTGGAGGGCGCCGAGGCCCAGGGAGGCCGCGGACCCGAACAGGGTCGCGAAGATGGCCAGCATGTCGATCACCCGACCGGCCGGCCCGTCCGCACGACGCTCACCGATCAGCGAGGAGAACACCGAGCTGATCAGCTGCGGGCGCCCCTTGCGGTAGACGCCGTACGCGATCGCGATGCCCACGACGGCGTAGATCGCCCAGGGGTGCAGCGTCCAGTGGAACAGGGTCGTGGCCATCGCGGTCTGCACCGCCGCGGCGTTGCCCTCGGGTCCGGTGCCGGGTGGAGGGGTGACGAAGTGGGCCAGGGGCTCGCTGACGCCGTAGAACATCAGCCCGATCCCCATGCCGGCGCTGAACATCATCGCGATCCACGACACGGTGGAGAACTCCGGCTGCTCGCCGTCGTTGCCGAGGGGGATGTCGCCGAAGCGACCCATCGCGAGCCAGATGACGAAGACCACGAAGGCCGAGGCGGTCAGCACGAACAACCACCCCATCGAGGTGACCGTCCAGTCCAGGGCAGAGGACGAGACCGTGCCCAGTGACCCGGTGTCGACGAATCCCCAGACGAGGAACCCGATGGCCAGCATCGCCGTGACACCGAAGACGACGCGGTCGAGACCGCCGTCCACGTGGTGCTCCTCGACGGGACTCTCCAGGGCGGGGTGCGCCGAGGCGCTCTCGCGCGTCCGGGCGGGGGGTTCGAGGCCGGCGGGTTCCGGGTGCTCTTGCTCGAGGGAGGTTGCCATGGGTCGTGGGTATCGCGGCCCGTCCTCCGGGTGCAAGCTGCGGTCCTGTGTCCTCCCTCACGCGGCCCCCGCCGGAGCGCATAGGGTGCTCGGGTGGTCGTGAAGCCCGAGGGAGAGCCGGAGGCCCAGCAGCCGGAGGACTCCCGCACCGTGGGGAGCGTCCTCGAGGCCGCGGTCGACGCTCTCGGGGGGCAACGGCGCCCCGGCCAGGTCGCGATGGCCGACGCGGTGGCCCAGGCGATGGAGCAGCGCCGGCACCTCCTCGTGCAGGCCGGCACCGGCACCGGCAAGTCACTGGCCTACCTCGTCCCCGCGCTGCTCCACCACGACCGGGTCGTCGTCGCCACGGCCACCCTCGCGTTGCAGCACCAGCTGGTGGAGCGCGACATCCCGGCGCTCTTCGAGGCGACGAAGGGGCGCCTCGAGGAGCTGGGCAGGTACGCCGTGCTCAAGGGGCGGTCCAACTACGCCTGCCTGCACCGCGTGCGTGAGGGGGTTCCGGACGACCAGGGCACGCTGGTGGACCTGCCCGAGGGATCGGTCGGCGCGGAGGTGGTCGCCCTGCGGGAATGGGTCGAGCAGGAGGCCGACGCCGAGTGGCACGGGCGAGCGTGACCACGCTCCCCGGCACACCGACCGGGTGTGGCGCCAGGTCAGCGTGAGCCACCGCGAGTGCCTCGGCGCCGCCAAGTGCCCCTACGGCGCGGAGTGCTTCGCCGAGCGCGCCAAGGAGCGCGCGGCCCGTTCGCAGCTGATCGTCACCAACCACTCGCTGCTGGCGATCGACGCCGTCGAGGGCGTGCCGATGATCCCGGAGTACGACGTGGCGGTGATCGACGAGGCGCACGAGCTCGTCTCCCGGGTGACCCAGGCCGCGACCGACGAGCTGTCCCCGACGGAGGTGGAGCGCACGTCCCGACGGGCCTCGCGACACGTCGAGGGGACCGAGGCGGACGACCTCGCCGACGCAGGGGACGCGCTTCGCGACGCGATCGGGCTGAGCCAACCGGGCCGGATCGACCGGATGCCCGAGCAGCTCGGTGACGCGCTGGTGCTGGTGCGCGACGCCGCCCGCGCGCTGGTCTCCGGGTTCCCGAAGGAGCCGTCCGGCGGCTCGGGACAGACCGGCGACGCGGCGTACACCCAGGCCAAGGGCTGGGCCCAGGAGCTGTTCAAGACGGCCGAGAGGATGGCCGCAGGGTCGGAGAAGGACGTGCTCTGGATCGCCGAGCGTGACCGCACTCGCGGCGGCAACCAGCTCTGCGTCGCGCCGCTGGAGGTGGCCGGACCCATGCGCGAGCGGCTGCTCGCCGACAAGACGGTGATCTTCACCTCGGCCACCCTCAAGCTCGGGGGTGACTTCGACGCGGTGGCGACCTCGCTCGGACTGAGCCCGGCGGACAGGGCTCTGACCACCCCGGACGGCTCGACCGAGGGCACCTGGGAGGGACTCGACGTGGGCTCGCCGTTCGACTACGGACAGCAGGCGATCCTCTACGTGGCACGGCACCTGCCGCCACCGGGCCGCGACGGCCTCACCCAGGCCCACCTCGACGAGATCACCGAGCTCGTCGACGCGGCCGACGGGCGTACCCTGGGCCTGTTCTCGAGCAGGCGGGCCGCCGAGGTCGCGGCCGAGCACGTGCGCGAGGCACTGCCTCACCTGACGACCCTGGCCCAGGGGGACGCCCAGCTGCCCGAGCTCGCACGCCAGTTCGTCGGCGACCCGCACACCAACCTCTTCGGCACCCTCAGCCTGTGGCAGGGCCTCGACGTGCCCGGGGAGACCTGCCAGCTGGTGATCATCGACCGGATCCCGTTCCCGCGGCCCGACGATCCACTCATGTCAGCGCGCCAGCGGGCGGCCGACAAGGCAGGCGTCAACGGCTTCATGTCGGTCGCCGCCACCCACGCGGCCCTGCTGCTGGCCCAGGGGTCCGGCAGGCTGATCCGGACCACGACCGACCGCGGCGTGGTGGCGTGCCTGGATCCTCGTCTGGTCACCGCGCGCTACGGCAGCTTCCTGAGAGCGAGCCTGGCGCCGATGTGGCAGACCGACGACCCGGCGGTGGTGCGCAAGGCGCTGACGCGGCTGGCGGGGAGCTGAGCGCTCCCGGCTGGACGGGGAGCTGAGACGGCTCAGCGAGGGGCGACGGCTGGCGACGCGCCGGACCACGGGGAGGCGCCGACCTTGTTCCAGGCCATCACCCGGAAGACGTAGCGGCCCTTGGGCAGCCGCAGCGTGGTCGACCGGACGGTGGGCCGCTGGTAGGTGACCACGTAGCTGCGTACGACGCGGTGCTGGCGGTCGACACGCAGCGCGATCACCCGGTACCTCGTGATCGGCGCGCCCCCGTCGGCGACCGGCGCGGACCACCGGGCGACGGCGGTCCGTGGCCCTCCTCGGGCGCCTCTGCTGGCGAACCCGATGCGCGGGGCCGACGGCCGGGAGGCCTGCGGTGCCGGAGCGGGGTCGGACGGGGGGCTGGACGGGGGGCTGGACTGGGGGTTGGACTGGGGGACCTGCTCCGGCGTCGAGGCGGGGTCGGGCGGTGTGCTCGGGTTCGGGTCGACGGGCGGCGTCTCGCCGGGGGCCGGCTCCTGGCACAGGGTGCCGGCGCTGAGGTGGTACTGGCCGAGGCTGCCGTAGTCGGACCAGCCGGTCGTGGCGGGGTTGCCGTTGCCGACCCCGTCGACCCGGAGGTAGTAGCTGCCGGCGGCGACCGGGAGGCTCACCGAGGCGTTCATCCCGGTCGACGTCGGGGGCGAGCCCGCGTAGCCGGAGGTGGGTGAGCTCGTGGAGACCACGGTGCCGGCCGCATCCAGGACGTCCAGCTTCAGGTCCAGGGTGCTCTGTGCCCCGATCCCGGTGGCCGACACGTCGAGCCGGCTCGTGCACGGCATCGTGAGCGCGAAGACGTCGGTGTCGGTGCGGGTCTCGATGACGCCGTCCACGTCGTAGGCCGCGTGCGAGCCGAGCGCGTCGGCGGTGCCCAGCGAGCCGCCGTGGTCGTCGGCCCGCAGCGGCAGGCTGTGGGCCTGGATGACCGCGAAGTCGTCCTGGGTGTTGGTGGCCCCGGAGTACTCACCCTGGCTGAACTGGCTCACCGCACGCGTCGCCGAGGAGCCCATGACTGGTCCCCACGCCGAGGTGCCGGCGTAGTAGCTGTAGGCGCCCTGGCCGTCATGCGTCAGGCCGAGGGTGTGACCGGTCTCGTGCGAGGCGGCCTGCGCGACGATCATCGGGTCGAACCCGGTGCTGTAGGCGAAGACCCAGGCGGGCTGGTAGTAGGCGGACTTGTCGACCTCACCGAAGGTGCCGACGAAGGCCACGCCCAGGCAGGTGCCGCACACCTGCTGGCGGGGCACGTCGGAGCTGGTGATCAGCACGTGCGTGCCGTACCTGAGGTCCGCGAGCGAGTCGCGGGTGATGCCGGCCGGACCGGGATCGGCGGTGGTCACGTCGATGTCGAAGGGGGAGTAGGTCTCGGAGACCTGGCGCCAGACCTCCTGGATGAAGCCGTGCTCGCTGGTGCTGAAGGTGCTCGGCGACCCGTCGGTGTCGAAGCCGGTGTGGGTGCCGTTGGCGATCTGGCCCTGACCAGTGCCGTTCCAGCCCGAGTTGGTGACCGTGGCGCCGTCGAAGTCGAGGAAGATCTTGCGCGTCGCGCCGGGGCGGCTGTGCAGCGTGAACGTCTGGCTCGTGGGGTACGCCGGTGCCACCGTCGCGGCGGACGTCGGCGCCGTGGTGGTCTCGGCGACCTCGTCCTCCTGGAAGAACAACCGGCCCGTGGGGGAGATCCACGCGGTGTGGTCGGTGGTGAGCAGCGTCGTCAGCCCGGCCGAGGAGAGGTCGTTGAGCCTGGCAACTGCGGGCAGCTTGGTCCCGAGGGCCTGTACGGCCGCACGGCCGCTGACCCGCTTGGACAGGATCCGGACCGGCGGCCCGGTCCGGGTCGAGGTCCGCCCGCTCGCGCCCTGCGTCGTGGTGGCGCGCTCCTGGATGGACGTCTTCTGGGTGGTGCCGTGCCCACGCGTGGGTCGGGTGGCCGTGAACGGGGCCGGCGGGGCTGTTCTGGCTTCCGCCGACCGGTCGGCCGCGCTCCCGGTGGCCGTCGAGGCACCGGTGGGATCCGCGAGCGCCGGGGCAGCGCCGAGGGCCAGCAGAGCGGTCAGGAGGGCGGCAAGTCGCCAGCCGGGCATGGGCACATGCCAATAATGCCCTATTTCGTGCGATTTGCGAACAAAAAGTTACATCCTGCGCAGCACGGCCGTGACCTTGCCCAGGATCGTGGCGTAGGTGCCGTCGATCGGGTCGTAGGCGTCGTTGTGCGGGAGCAGCCAGACCTTCCCGTCGCGACGCTGGAAGGTCTTCACAGTGGCCTCCCCGTCGAGCATGGCGGCGACGATCTCGCCGTTCTCGGCGTCGGGCTGCTGCCGGATCACGACGTAGTCGCCGTTGCAGATGGCTGCGTCGACCATCGAGTCGCCCGAGACCTGGAGCAGGAACAGCGTCCCGTCGCCGACGAGCGTCTTGGGCAGCGGGAAGATCTCCTCCACCCGCTCCTCGGCCAGGATCGGTCCGCCGGCGGCGATCCGGCCCAGCATCGGGACCATGGTGGCCGTCGGCATCGCGTCACCGAGCCCGGTCTGGTCGTAGCCGGCCTCGGCGCCCGCCTCGTCCGCGGAGGCGATCGCCCGGCGCGCCGCCATCAGCTCGGGGATGAACACCTCGAGTGCTCGCGGCCGGTTGGGGTCGCGCTTGATGAAGCCCTTCTGCTCGAGGACGCGCAGCTGGTGCGCCACGCTCGAGGAGCTGGTCAGCCCCACGAGCTCGCCGATCTCGCGGATGCTGGGCGGGTAGCCACGCTTCTCGATCGACTCGCGGAGCACGTTGAGGATGCGCTGCTGCCGGGGGGTGAGGCCGGTGCTGTCCGGCGCGGCGTCCGGCATCTCCGAGACCGTGTTGCGCCCGCGTCCGGGACCGCGGTCGGAGACGGGCAGCGCGGCGGCGGGAACCTCGGCGGCGGCTGGTCCGGAGGTGGGGGGTCCCGAGGTGGGGGGGCCGGAGGTGGGGGGGCCGGAGGTGGGAGGTCCGGAGGTGGGAGGTCCGGACGGGGGAGGTCCAGCGACGGGCAGCGAGGTGGCCTCGCCCCGGGTGGACTTCGTTGCGGGCAAGCTGTCGTGATCGCTGGTCGCCATAGGGGCAAGGTAGTCCAGTCACAGGGGTCACTTCAAACACATGTTCGAACTGCGTGTCGTGTCGTCGGCGGACCGGACCTACGAACATTTGTTCGATTCGGTCCTTGCGTCGTTCGAACGTGTGCTCTAACGTCGTACAGGTGTTCGATCGAACACCTGCTCGATCGGCCCGCTGACGCGGTGTTGTCAGTGGTGGCCGATAGACATCGATCAACACACAGCAGGGGTCGCAACCGACCGCTCGGCCACCTGGCCGGGCAACTTCCCCGAAAGAGGTTGACCGATGAGCACAGTGAGCACTCTTCCCCGCCGCAACCCGGCGACGACCGAGCAGGCCACGACGCAGAGCGGCGCGTCTTTCGACGCGCTGGTCCGTTCGGTCGTGCCCGTCCAGCGCGGCGCCCGCGACGGTGCCGGCGCTCGGGCGGGGCAGGAGCACGATGGCCTCGAGACGGTGTTCGACCTCGACTACGGCCAGAACGCGATCGAGGCCCTCACCCCGGCCCGCGGCCCGCAGAGCCGGCAGCGGGTGCGGAGCCTCGCCCCCGTGGGACAGGGTCAGACCTCCTCGCCCCGCGTCCGAGAGACCCGCGCCCGTGAGGCCCGCGTCCCTGGCACCCGCGTCCGGCTGACGCGCCGCGGACGCGTGCTCGGCACCCTCGTCTTCCTCGGCGCGGCCCTGGCCCTGATGACCGCCCTGGGTGGCTGGGCCGCGGCCAGCCACAGCGGCGGCACCCCCGAGCCGGTCAGGGTGGTCGTGGTCCAGCCCGGCGACACCCTCTACGAGATCGCCGCCGACGTGGCCGAGCCCGGCGAGATCCGCACGATGGTGCACCGCATCCAGGAGCTCAACTCCCTGCCCGGCGCGCAGATCAGCGAGGGTCAGAAGCTCGCCGTCCCCCGCGGCTAGGACGTCCGGCCCGCACCCCTCCTTCAGCGGGCCGACGAGAACGTGCTGGCACCTCCCCCTCGACCCGGGTGGACCAGCACGGGGCAAGAAGTGGGGTGGGACCGGCGCACCGGTTCCACCCCACTCGTCTGTCCACGGCGTTCCGCATGTAAATCGGGGTTATGGACGCTCATCAAGGCTTGTGCCGGGCTCCAAGCGTCCACAACCCTCGCCGAGTCGCGCTGAACCGGCCGGGTGTGCGGTCAGGCTCGCGCCGCGCCCTCGCTGAGCAGGAACTGCGCGGCGGCGTACGTCGCCATCACCGCCGTCTCGAGGACCGGTGGCGGTGACTCGAGCATGAACTTGCGGATGCCGAGCAGGGTGTCGGAGACCATGAACAGCCCGGCGCCCGCCGCGGTCAGCCGTCGCGAGGAGGGGGAGAGCGCAGGGTCGAGATGGGCGGCGCCGACCACCACGGCGGCGAGCACGGTCGCGTAGCCGAGGACGGGCGCGCCGAGCGCGTGGTGCTGCCGGTAGGCCATCACGGCCATCGGCGGGGCGGTCAGCGCCCAGGCCGCGAAGACCGCCCGAGGGGCGGCGCCGGCCGTGACCGGGGTGGCGCTGCGAGAACGGAGGAACCCGGTCAGGTAGGCCACGTGGCCGAGCGCGAAGGATCCTGCTCCGGCCAGGAACGGCTTGGTGCCCCCACCGAGGAGCGCGACGTCTCCGCCCCAGCCGCCGGCCTGGGCGAGGAGCGTGCTGGTCCGCAGCGGTGAGCTCGCCGCCGGGGCGCGGGTGGCCAGGGATCCTGCGAGCACGGGCATCAGCAGCGGCTTGGTCACGAACCGCGCCCGGTGCGCCCACCTGCTGGGTCGTCCCGCGAGCCGGGTGTCGACGGCGGCGAGCCCGACGAAGGCGATCTTGAGCTTGGTCGAGGTGGTCAGTCGGGGCACGAGTCCGAACCTAGTGCAGCCTCGGCGGTGCCACGACCCCCCGAGTGACCCATGCGCGCGACCACGGCCATGCCCCCGCGCGAAGCGCCCGGGCCCCCGCTCCTGACCGCGCTCCTGACCGCGCGCGGAGCTACCCGAATCGGGGCGGGACCGGCCACTGGTTGTCGATCAGCGCCTGGTTGGCCGCCTGGAACCTGTCGATGCGACCGAGACCGTGGTCGACGTAGTGCTCCGGCTTGACCGGACTGACCTGCGCGGTGTTCTCCATTCCGGTGCGCTCGATGAAGACCCGGTCCACCCCCTGGTTCATCAGGTCGTGCGGGATGGGCGGGACGTTGTGGCCGCTGCCGGGGATGTCGTCCCAGAGCAGGGCGTGACCGATCTCGTGCGCCGTGGTCTCTCCGATCAGCCGTCCGTAGACCTTGGTCGCGATCGCCACGAGGTCAGGGTCGGTGGCGAGCGAGGTCTGCAGCTGGATGATCAACGCCTGGGTCTCGGTGTCCACGTCGATCGCGTCCGGCTGGGAGTACATCCCCGGGAAGATCTCGATCGTCTCGTTGAAGGAGTCGGCGACCGAGCCGTGCGTGACCCCGAGGACCTTCTGCGCGTCCTTGTCCTTGATCGTGGCGGTGACCACGTTCGCTGCAGGGACGTGGGCGGGCAGCGCCTCGTTGAGCCCGCCCAGCTGCCAGAACACGCGGGTGTTCGAGCTGGCCAGCAGGGCCTCCACCACCTTCTTCGCCTCGGCGACGACCGCCGCCTTGTTGCCGCCGAGCTCGGCGTCGGTGAGTGCCTGCGAGAACGCCACGGCGTCCTCCTCGAGCTGGACGCACTGCGGCACCGAGAGCTTCAGCTTCATGCTCGCGACCTTGTTGCCCCCGCCGTCCAGCAGGGCGACGTCGAGGTCGTGCAGGCCGGGAACGATGCCGCGGACCTTCGTGCGCGCGGCGTCCGGGTTGTCGATGCTGATGGTGCCGGGCTGGGGCGCCGACCAGCGCAACCGCGCTCCGTCCGGAGCACGCCGGAAGCTGGCGGCCACCTCGATGACCAAGGACTTGTCGTTGGTCGCGGGCCGGAACGAGCGCAGCTCTGCGGACTCGGTGTCGCCGTCGAGGATGATCACCGGCGTGGCGGCGTCGTCCTTGCTCTGGCTCGGGCGGGCGTCGACCTCGACCTTCTCCCCGGTGGGCCGGGTGACCGAGACCGCCGCCTTCTCCGCGCCGGCGGTCTTGGTGATCTTCTCGACGTCCGCGGTGGTGCTGGCCTCCTTGGGGTTGGTGGGCCCGGCGCCGACCATCCCGCGGATCGCAGCCTCGGCCAGCCCCGAGGCCTGCTTGTCGTCGATCAGGCCCGACTGCTTGGCCGAGCCGATCGTCTTCATGGCCTTGTCGATGTCCTTGGTCATCTTCCCCTGCAGGGCGAGGTCGGCAGCCTTCGTGCCGAAGGTGGTGGCGGTCTCCAGCGACTGCTTCAGTGCCGCCGCAGCGTTCGCCTGGTTGCCCGCGAGCCCGGTGATGTCGCGGAAGGCTCCCGACTGCCCGAGCAGGGAGAAGGCGGCGCCGAGCCCGGTCGGGTCGGGCGCGGCAGGCGCGTTCTGCATGGCGATGATGGGTGCCGGCAGAGCCGTCGGCGTCACGTCCGCCGGGGTGGCGCGTCGCGTGTCGGTCGAGACCGGCAGGAGCTGGGTCGGTGAGTCCGGGATCGGGGACTCCTCCCAGCGCCAGAACCTGGTCTCGTCGATGACCTCGCACGAGTTGCAGGCGCCCATCACTGCCTCGGCGTACACCCCGCGCGTGGGGATGGCCACCCGGGACGGCTCGATCGGGGTGTTCGGCTCGTAGTGCTCCAGGAGGTCGACTGGTTCCTCCACGTCCTGGGTGAAGGTCGGGTCGAGGTGGAAGCCCCGCGCCACCGGCATGATCAGGCTGTTGCCGACGATCCCGATCAGCTCGTTCTCGACCACGCTCGCGACCGATCGGCCGCCGGAGTTGGGCGCCTCGAAGCCGTCGAGCAGCATGTAGCGGCGGTCGTCGCTCATCCGGCTCCACAGCACGTGGTGGTAGCGCTCGATGTTCTCGTTGAGGTGGTCGAGCAGGTTGCGCGCGAGCTCCTTGTCCTCCTCGCGCGGGTTGCGCAGCTCCTGGCGGTTCAGCGGGGTCTCGATGCGTACGTCGTCGGTGCCGGTGAGGTCGTTGCGGATGAACGCGTCGCGGAACAGGGCGTCGGAGAGGTGGGCGGTGCGGTAGCGCAGCGACCCCGACTCCACGATCACCCGCGAGCCCGCCGGCAGCACGTCGGCGAGGAACGGGAACCCTGGCAGCAGGAGCTGCGCGCTGATCCTGATCGCCTTGATCTCGCTGCGCTGCACCGGCGCCAGGCTCGAGGTCATCCGCAGCGACAGCGACAGCGAGCGGTCGTTGGCGAAGGTCGAGACCAGGGTCGGGTCGAGCTTGAGGTCCACCTTGGAGTCATCGGCCCGGACCGCGAAGACCTGGAGCGCGGAGACGAGGTTGCCCGCGATGCGCGGTCCCATCTGCTCGAGGAAGACCCGGTCCTTGAACTTCTGCTCCTTGAGGAACTGCGCGTAGAAGTCGGCAGGGTCGAAGCCGAAGAGTCTCAGCAACGGGGACCACGCGGCAGGGTCGAAGTTGTCGTCCTTGTCGCGGGGGCGGGTCAGCTGGAAGCGGATGGTCAGGTCGCCCTCGACGCTCTCCAGGTTCTCGTCGGCGTAGCGGCGGAGCGGCAGGTCACTGCCGACGTACTGCGCGTCGATGCGCTCGAGCGCGGCGAACCCGCCGCGCAGCTGACGCGGTGTCGCGCTCGCCAGCGTGTTGCGCCAGCGGAGCGCCTTGTCGCGGGTGAACCACGACATCAGCATCGGCACCAGCAGGCACTCCTGGACGTCGGTGAGGCGCTGGCGGACGAGCAGGTGCCGGAGCACCTCGAAGTACTGGACCGTGATCGCGTGGCAGTGGTTGTAGTTCGCGACGGACTCGGTGGTGGCCGTGACCCGCTCGCCCTGCGCCACGGTGTGCACGACCGACGTGCGCTGGCTGCGCACCGACGACGCGGCCTGGCTCGTCCGGTCCCGCAGCTGGTTCAGGGCGTTCGCCGACGTGCTGCGCGAGGAGTTCTGCCAGGCCGTGCTGTCCGCGCTGGCGAAGCCGCCGCCGATCCCCAGCAGGCCACCGACGGGCGGGATGATCGCGGCGATGCCGAGACCGGCACCGAACCCACCGCTGGATGCGCTGGAGCCGCCCCGGGTGGACTCGCTCAACGTGCCCGTGACGATCTCGCTGATGTCGCGGTCACGGTCCAGGGTGGCGTCGATGCGGTCGCTCGACGTGCGCGCCTCCTCGAGGCTGGTCACCTCACGACGTTCCCAGTCCACGACGGCGAGCTGCTTCTTCTGGCCGGGTGCGAGCGGGAGGCTGTAGAGCAGGTTGCCCATCGAGTACCCGTCGGCGACCCACTCCTGCTTGAACCGCAGGACGTGTCCGTGCGCGATCGTGGTCGCCTGGTAGACGGTCGGATCGTCGTCCCAGTCCACGGGGTTGTCGCCGCTCAGGCGTCTGCGGCCGGCCTCGCGGGCGATGGCACCGCCCAGGAAACGGTGCAGGTCGGCGTGCAGCGAGAGGCGGGCGGCGCTGGCCAGACGGGTGGTGGTGACCTCGCCGGGGTCGAGCGTCAACGACCGGAGTACGCGTGCGTCGATCGCCAGGTCGGCCGGCAGGGTCGCGGCGGCCGAGACGGCCGTGTCCGGCGCAGCGGCGTCGGAGGTGTCGCGCGCGACGACGTCGCCTGCGCGGCCGAAGAAGCCGGTTGCAGGCGGGACGGCGCGGTCTTTCTCCGCAGCCGTCGCCCGAATGGCGGTGACGTCCTGCAGCAGGCCGGGCAGGAACTTGTCGACGATGAACCCGGGCACCTTGCGCGGCTCGTCCAGGACAAGCCCCCGGATCTCCGGCTCGGTGGTGCGTACGACGTAGGTGAAGGAGTACTCCTCCAGGGTGCGGTCGGGCTTGGTGAAGTCGACGCAGCGACCGGCGCCGGCGTCGGTGGAGAAGGTCCCGTCGGCGCGCGCGAGATCCGCGCGGTCAGGTGAACGTGGGGCATCCGCGGTGCCGCACCCACAGTCCTCGGTGCCACTCGGCTCGGGCAGGTCGAGCACCAGGATCACCGACTCCGGGAACTGCGCGCCCTCGAGGTGCACCGCAACGGTGACGGGCTGGTCGTCCACGCCGACCGTGGCGTGGGCGGCCGAGAAGTCCCCCAGCGGGTAGGGGCCGGTGAAGTGGCCCCGGCTGTCGGTGGTGACGACGAGGAGGGCACGGAAGTCCGCGTCCTCGGGATCCGGCTTGGTGGCGCCCCAGATCACCACCTGGAGCCCGGCGGCCTCGCGACGGCCGGCGTCGTCGATCACCCGGCCACGCAGTCGGGTCGGGCGACCCGCGCCGGGGTCGGTGTTGGGCAGGGTGGTCCCGAACGTCTTGGGGTCGACCTCGATCGTCACCTTCTGCGGCAGCGCTCGGCCGTTCTCGGCACGGGTGGCGAGCAGCGTCCCGTCGGGAGCGAGCACCCGGAAGGTCGAGGCGCCCGACAGTGTCGACCGAGCCGGCACGGAGAGCGTCACCTCCCCCGTGGAGGGGGTCGCGCCGGCGCTCGCGAACGGGACGACGGCTCCGGTCTCCGGCTCGACGCGGGTCCCCGTGAGCTGGACCGAGTGCCCGTCGAAGCTGCCGGTCGCACCCACGGACTTCTTCAGGACGACGTCGACCGATTCGGGTGCCGGGGCTCCGACGGTGAGCTGGTCACGGATCTTGACCAGGAGCCGCTCGCTGATCCCCTCGACCGCTGTCAGGGCCTCCACGCTCCCGAACGGTCCGTGGGTCTCGCGATGTTTGACGATCGCCTCCGCGAGCACCTCCCCGATGCCGTTGACGGCAGCGAGTTCCTCGCGCGATGCGGTGTTGACGTCGACCTGTGCCATGGCGTACCTCCCCGGTTGGCACCGTAGGAGCGCGCGGTAGCAACCGGACATGGGCACAATTACCGGCTTGTCGTCACGTTCTTCCTCCGTCCTAGACCGGTGTGCGCCCAGCCGGGCTCCCGGTTCGCATCCGTTGTGGTCCTCGTTAGTCTCGAAATGCCAACGCGAAGCGGGGTCTGGCGTGGACGAGGGAAGCGGTCCGGGGAGTGCAGCAAGACTGCTGGACCTGGTCGTCCGGGCCCTCGAGTCGGTGAACGCGGGGGCTGATCCGCGGGAGCAGATCTGCGCAGATCTCGGCGAGATCTGCGCCTCGGCGACCTCTGTCTACCTCGCCAGCGGGCCCGCCGGGTCCGAGGTGGTCGGCCACACCGGCCCGATCGACTGGGGACTGGTGGAGCGCGCGCTCTGGTTGCTGTCGGTCGAGGACCCCCACCCTTTCCTGGTCCGCGAGCCACGAGGGGAGTGCGCCGACGTCTGCCTGCCACTGGCGGTCAGCCCGGCGCGTACGACGGCGCTGGTGCTGTCCGGGCCGTGCCTGGACACGGTGGTGCTCGAGGAGGCCGGGCGCGCCCTGCGCGAGGTCGACGAGCTGGTCGCCAGGCTGCCGCGGGTGAGCCGGGACGGCTCAGAGGCTGGTCCGCTGACACCGCGAGAGGGCGAGGTTCTCGGCCTGCTCGCCGAGGGACTGCTGGCCACGACGATCGCCGCGCGGCTCGCGCTCTCGCCCCGGACCGTGCACCACCACCTCGGCAGCATCTACGAGAAGCTCGGGGTGAGCGACCGGTTGGCTGCGGTGCTGCGGGCTCGCGCCAGCGGGCTGCTGCCCGGGACCGGTGCCGCCGACCCGCACCAGGGCGATCGCCGTCAGCTCTCCGTGCAGCGCTAGTGGCCGCTGCCGGAGAGCGCGGGCGTGGCCTCCGCGATGCGCAGGGGCGTGGCCGGGCCGGTAGTGGTGACGGTCCCGTCCACGGGTCGCAGCGGTCCACCGTTGAGGGAGTACTCAGCACTCCACGTCACGACCACCCGGTGCGCGACCGTGCGGTGCGCGTGGGAGTAGCGGTGGACCACCTCCTTGGCCGGGTACGGCGCCCCCGGCGTCTCCGTGGTCGCCGTCGTCCCGTCCCCGTGCACCCACGCGAACCGGCTCGGCTTGATCGCCAGGCGCACCTGTTGTCCGAGCAGCGTGACGTGGCGGGTCAGCGGCTGGGCGTCGGTGAAGAAGATCGTGTCGAAGTTGATCAGCGTCTTGTTCGCCGGCTGGCTGTGCGAGCGCAGGGACGGCAGCGGGATCCGCCGGAACGCCTGCAGCACCATCGCCTCGGTGACCTGGGGTGGAGCCGCGGCCACCGGGGGAGGGCCGTTGCCGGAGCAGACCAACCCCATGGGGGCTGCCGGTGGGGGTGCGACCTGCCATAGCCGGTAGATCTGCTGGCCGGGCGGACACGTGTTCGCCGCGCAGGTGGGCTGGGCGCGGTCCAGGCTCGGCCCGCAAGGGGTGCGCCAGGCGAATCGTGGCTGATTGCCCGCGTGGTGACCGAGATGTTTGCTTTGTGGATTTGACCGCACGTGGACGGCCGGGCATCGCTTGATAAGGCCTGCGTTCGAAGGACGCGTTCAGCGCACTGCTCCACCGCGTGCAGCTCGCCGACTTGCGCAGGTTCCAGCATGACCGGCAGAGCGTCGGTGGGCAAGAAAGCCGCTAGTGATCAGTAGCGACTCATCCGAGTAGATCCAGTCGCATGTCAGCCTGCCAGGCATTCGTACTGTCCGGGCAATCCACGAGGCGAGAGCTTGAAGAGTGTGACTGGCCGCCTGGAAACCGCTGCGGCTTATGTGCCGACGATGTCATCACAGATTCAGGGTGCGTAGATTGAACAATCGTCAGTTCAATGTAGCCGCGTGTGCTGGACTGGTGCGTGCAATCACTTCGGCTGACCATGACTGGCCACCCGTCGCTGCGGATGTGAGCCCCCGCGCCGTAGGTCTGTTCAGACACGCTCTGCGATCGAATCGCACGACTCGCACAGCCTGGCTGAAAGAGCCGTCGAAGCGCTGCGGTCGCCGGTGGTGCCGTGTAGTTGATGACGTCCACATAATGACGCGCGAACGCCTCGACGGCGGCTCCGTCTTCGCCTTCGCAGCCTCGGGCAGCACCGGGGGAGTCGGGGTGGTCGTCGCGGTGGGCGTTCCCGGTTGACTGCCCGGTTGGCTGCCCGACTGGCTGGGGGTCGGCAGCGCCTTGGGCTTCGGAGCGCCGCCGCACCCTGCGAGCAGCAGCGCTGCCACGACGATCCCGGCCGCCTGCCGGGGACCCAGGGTGCGCATCTGCCACTCCTTGCCGTGCCTGCCCGCGCAGCGGCGGGCGTTTCCCGAGATGATGGGAGTCAACTACCCCGCGTGGGCGGTGGCTACACCGCGAGCACGCAGCTGTGGACGACGTAGCCCACGCAGGACCAGAAAGGCAGGGCGGTGGCTGGCTACTCAGGGACTCCGCTGGAGCGCAAGCTCGGCGTCAAGCCGGGGCACGTCGTCCTCCTCGACGGTGCACCCGCGGACTTCGACCTCGACGCTCCCACGACCCGCCGGTTGCCGCGCGAGCTCGAGATCAGCCTGACCTTCCACACCAGCGCGTCCCGGCTGGCCAAGCGGCTCCCGCAGCTCATCGAGCGGACTTCGCAGGCCGGGATGATCTGGGTGTGCTGGCCGAAGAAGGCGGCGCGGGTGGTCACCGACGTCGACGAGTCCGTCGTCCGCGAGACCGGCCTGGCCGCGGGCGTCGTCGACGTCAAGATCTGCGCGATCGACGAGGTGTGGTCCGGGCTGAAGTTCGTACGGCGCCTGGCCGACCGCACCTAGCCAGTCGATCGCGCCGAGCCGGATCCGACCGCAAGCGGACCCAACCAGGACTGGGTGGAGCAGCCTCAGCTGTAGCGGTGGCTCTTCTCGGAGTGTCCCGCGTCGCGGGTGCACGCGCGGCCGTTCATGGACTTGTGCCCGCACCGGTCGCCCTCGGGCTGCGCGGCAGTGGGCGCACCAGCTGACGACGCGGCCGACGACGCGCGCTTGCGCGCAGCCGGGGCAGCCGCCTTCGTGTAGGCGCTGGGTCGCACGGGCGCCTCACCGGACGCTGCGGCGGCAGCCTCGCGCCTGGTCGGTCCACTCGCGCTGTCCCGCGCGTACTTCGCCTCACGCATCGCCCGCTGGGCGTCGAGCTTGCTCATCGTCCACTCACGGACCCGACCTTACGGCGCGGCACCGACCGTTCCCGGCAGCCACCCCCAGGCACCGGCCACCAGCGCCACTAACGAGCCGCGCGCCGACCACCGCGTGGCCGGGCAGGCGCCTCCCGCCCCTGCGCCACCGCCATGATCCGGGCGCCGAGCAGCAGCGTGACGAACAAGAACCCGGCTGCCCCCACCGTGGCGAGCGCCATGAGGACCCATGCGGTGCTGTCCCCCGAGCGCGCCCTTCCTCCGAAGTCGATGGCGGCGAGGACCAGGCCTCCCCACGCCACCAGGGCGGCAACCAGGAGCACCCCCAGCACGAGCAGCCGCCGCGGTGCGGGTCGCGCCGAGCCGGTCGAGGCACCGAGTGACGCCGATAGGGCGCTGT
>CAWFII010000037.1:0-22320 GCA_963815825.1 uncultured Actinomycetota bacterium
GTGACCGTCGAACATCGAGGTGACCGAGCCGTCCTCGAAGACCTCCTTGATCGCGCGCGAGATCAAGGGCGCGATCGAGAGGCAGGTGAGCTTGTCGAACTCGTTCTCCTCCGGGATCGGGCAGCGTGTTGGTGACGATCACCTCGGTGGCCGGGGAGTTCTTCAGGCGGTCGACGGCCGGCTCCGAGAGGATCGCGTGCGTGGCGGCGATGATCACGCCGGCGGCGCCGTCGTTCATCAGGGCCTCGGCGGCGTTCACGATCGTGCCGCCGGTGTCGATCATGTCGTCGACCAGCACGCACATGCGGCCCTCGACGTCACCGACGACGCGGTTGGCCACGGTCTCGTTGGGCCGGTCGGTGCGCCGGGACTTGTGGATGAACGCCAGCGGCGCGCCACCGAGGCGGGCCGACCAGCGCTCGGCGACCTTGATCCGGCCGGCGTCGGGCGAGACCACGGCCAGCTTCTGGCCGGAGTACTGCTTCTTGACGTAGTCGGCCAGGATCGGCAGCGCCATCAGGTGGTCGACCGGGCCGTCGAAGAAGCCCTGGATCTGGTCGGCGTGCAGGTCGACGGCGATCAGGCGGTCGGCTCCGGCGGTCTTGAACAGGTCGGCCATCAGGCGCGCCGAGATGGGCTCGCGGCCCCGGTGCTTCTTGTCCTGGCGGGCGTAGCCGTAGAAGGGCAGCACCACGGTGATGCGCTTGGCCGAGGCGCGCTTGAGCGCGTCGACCATGATCAGGTGCTCCATGATCCACTCGTTGACCGGTGCGGTGTGGCTCTGGATCACGAAGGCGTCGCAGCCACGCACCGACTCCTCGTAGCGGATGTAGATCTCGGAGTTGGCGAACTCGTAGGCCGAGGTCGGGACCAGCTCGGTGCCGAGCTGCTCGACGACTTCCGTCGCGAGGCCGGGGTGGGCCCTGCCGCTGAAGACCATCAGGTTCTTCTCGGTGGTCTTCTTCAGTCCGCTCACGCTAAGAGGCTCCTCGGTCGTGCTGGTCTCGCCGGTGGGTCCAGTGTCACTCACTGTCGCCGTCGTTGCGAACCCCGGGTCCGTGCCGTGCGACTTCGGCTGCCTGGGCGGCCTCGGCCTGCTTGGTTCCGGCACGCCTGTCCACGGCCCAGCCCTCGATGTTGCGCTGCGGTCCGGCGCTCAGCGCCAGGGCTCCCGGGGGAACGTCCTCCCGGACCACCGTGCCGGCTCCGGTGCCGGCGCCGTCGCCGATGGTCACGGGGGCGACGAAGGTGTTGTTGCTCGCCGTGCGGGCGTGCCGGCCGACGACGGTGCGGTGCTTGTTGACCCCGTCGTAGTTGGCGAAGACCGTCCCCGCGCCGATGTTGGTGCCCTCGCCGATCTCGGCGTCGCCGACGTAGGAGAGGTGCGGCACCTTGGCCCCCTCGCCGATCGTGGCGTTCTTGGTCTCCACGAACGCGCCGATCTTGCCGCCGGCGCCGAGCTCGGTGCCGGGCCGGAGGTAGGAGAACGGTCCGACGTCGGCGTTCTCGCCGATCACGGCGAGCTCGCCATGGGTGCGTACGACGCGCGCGCCGGCGCCGACCTCGACGTCCTTGAGCGTGCTGTCCGGTCCCACCACGGCGTCCTCGCCGACGACGGTGGTCCCCAGCAGCTGGACCCCCGGCAGGATGGTGACGTCGCGCTCGAGCCGCACGTCGACGTCGATCCACGTGGTCTCCGGGTCGATGATCGTGACGCCCTCGCTCATCCAGCGGGCCAGGATGCGGCGGTTCTTCTCCTTCGCCAGGGTCGCGAGCTGAGCCCGGTCGTTGACGCCCTCGGTCTGCAGCACGTCGTCGATGGCGAAGGCTCCGACCCCGAGTCCGTCCTCACGGGCGAGCTGGACGGTGTCGGTGAGGTAGTACTCGCCGTTGGCGTTGTCGTTGCCCAGCCGGGGCAGGGCCTGGTCGAGGAACCCGGCGTCGAAGGCCAGGATCCCGCTGTTGATCTCGCAGACGGTGGCCTGCTCCGGAGTGGCGTCCTTCTGCTCCACGATCCCGATGACCTGGCCGGAGTCGTCGCGGAGCACCCGGCCGTAGCCGTGCGGGTTGGCCACGACGCCGGAGAGGATGCTCACGCCACGACCCGCGGCGGCGTGGTCCTCGGCGAACGCGCGCAGGCTCTCCCCCTCGAGCAGGGGGGTGTCGCCGTAGGCCACCAGCACGGTGCCGGTGCGGTCGGCGGGGTCGAGCGCCTCCCAGGCGATGCGGACGGCGTGGCCGGTCCCGTCCTGGCTCTCCTGCACGGCGAGCAGGACGCTGGGCAGCAGCTCCTGGATGTGCGGGCCGACCTGGTCGCGCTGGGTGCCGACGACCGCGACGACCCGATGAGGCTCGAGCGCCGCGACCGCCTGGAGAACGTGGCCGATCATGCTGCGACCCGAGATCGGGTGCAGCACCTTCATGGTCTTGGACTTCATCCGGGTGCCGCCGCCGGCCGCGAGGACGATGACGGTCAGGGACGTGCTCGTGGTGCTCATGCTCCCCGGGTAGGAGTCGAACCTACGTCGCTAATCCTGATTCAAAGTCAGGCGGGCCCTGCCGGCAGACCAACCGGGGATGGTTGCGCAAAGGCTACTGGCCCGAGGCGGGACAGGTTCCCAGGCCCGGCAGACCAACCGGGGATGGTTGCGCAAAGGCTACTGGCCCGAGGCGGGACAGGTTCCCAGGCCCGGCAGACCAACCGGGGATGGTTGCGCAAAGGCTACTGGCCCCAGGCGGGACAGGTTCCCAGGCCCGGCAGACCAACCGGGGATTCCCAGCCACCCGGCCAAGATCGCACGTCCAGTATCAGGACAGCACGGGCGTCACTCCTGCATCATGGGTGCAAGGTTGGGAGCCGCCATGGAGACCGTCGAGCTGCGGGTGCACGGCGTGCACGGCACGTCCCCGGGAGCGATGCTCGGCGTCGCCGGCGGCGAGGTCGGCCAGGTGGCCGGCGACGGGCTGACCGGGATCTACCGCGCTCGGGGGGTGCTGCCCTACCGCGACCTCGAGGGCACCGACGTGAGCGTCGAGGCGTACTCCTGGGGCGCACTGACCTCGGGGGTGCAGGGCTTCCTGGGCTGGGTCAAGCGCGCGCTCTGGCTGCTGCTGCTTCCGTTCGCGCTGGTCAACCTCGCCTACTGGGCGCGCACCGGGCTCGGCCGCGGGACGGCTCAGTCGTGGTGGGGTGCCGCCGCCGTACGCGTGTCCGGACTGCTGCTGACGGTGTTCTTCGTGCTGACACCCTGCGTGCTGGCCATCGACCTCGCAGCCTGGCAGTGCTTCCGTTACGGGGTTCCCGGCTGCGCCCGCATTCCCGGGCAGCTGGACTTCCTCGCCGGCTGGGAGCCCGGACAGCGCATCGCGCTCGCGACCCTGCTGCCGATGCTGACGGTGGCGGTGCTGTGGTTGCTGTCGAAGACCTCGATGGCCCGCTACGAGGACATCAAGGACGCCCTCGACAACCCGCCGGCACTCTCGAGCCACCACGTCCTGCTCCACCCGAAGCTCTGGAGCGGCACCGCCCGGACCAAGCGTTTGCAGCGGCTGCACCTGAGCGCCGCCGTCGCGACCGTGATCGCGTTCTCGGGGATCCACATGCTGCATGCCGCGCGCTTCCCGCACCCGGTCGGGTTCGCGCTGCTGCTCTGGACCACCGTCCTGCTGAGCGGGTTGGTCCTGGTGCTCGCTGCCGGGCTCGTCACGGTGACGCACGAGGACGACGTGGAGTCAGCGGTCGCGACCACCTACGGCGGTGGGCTGCCGCCCCTCGCCTACCGCGGGAGGGCGCTGACACCGCTCTTCGACACCGGGATCCTGGGTGCCAGTGGTGCCGTCTACCTCCTGCACCTGGTCGCGCTCGCGTGGGTGCAGCCCACCCAGCACGCGGGCCGGCCCACGGTCACGGTGAACGAGGCGCTGGACTTCACCGGACGCAACGTCTGGATCATCGCGGTCTTCGTGGGCCTGACCCTGCTCCACCTCAGCACGTTCACCGGTGGCCGGATGAGGTCGCGATCGGCGGTGCTGGTCGTGCTCTCCGCCCTGGTGGGCGTCCTGCTGGTCGTCGTGCTCCGCGCGTTCGGCTGGTACGACGCCGACACCCCATGGCCGGTCGTCGGCGCAGCCGTGGTCGCGGTGCTGTTCTGGCTGCTGCTCGCGCACTGGCAGTACCGGCGCTCCCCCGCGATCCACGACGACAAGGCCTGGCGAGGCGCCGGCGCCTCCGTGCTGTTGGCCGCTGCAGCCTGGATCGCGCTGCTGTTCACCTCGGGCACCGTGATCGCCACGGCCAACTACCTCAACGGCGCCTCCCACGGCGTCGGCGACCTGGTCAGCCAGGTGGAGGGTCGCAAGGTCGCCCCCACCACCCTCGACCTCGCGAACGAGGACAGCACGCGGAAGTTCGTCGCCACCGGCGAGGTCACCCTGCGCCGGGCACGCGTGGTGGTGACCGGCGACCAGGCTCGGGTCACCTCGGGCACGATCGAGATGAAGGGGCTCTCCCTGGCCGTCGACCCCGGTCGGGCGCGCGAGGACGCGTTCACCGAGGGCCGCGGACGCACCGTCGTGGAGCGAGCCTCGACGCTCACGGTGCCGACTCCGACCCTCGTCCTCGCGGACACCTGCCTGCGCGACGGCGCGTCCAGGTGCACGGCCGAGGAGTCCCAGTTCCACTCCGCCGGGGTGCTCACCCTCCGCGCAGGGCCGGGCGACTCCTCCCCCGTGACCCTCAGGGTGGACCCGGGCGTCGCGCTGGCTCCGAGCGACGCACCCGAGGTCCCCCTGGCCGTCCCCCAGGTGCTGATCTGGACCCCGATCGGCCAGCTCCTGTGGGTGGTGGTCGTGGCGCTCGGCGTGGTCGCCTGTCTCGTGGTGTTCAAGCGGAGGGTGGCACCGAAGCTGCGGGAACCCTTCGAGTCGGGGCTGGTCCCCGACGACCAGGTCCCCGAGCGAGACCGGCAGCGCAGCCTCAAGGCGCGTGAGAGCGCCGCGCTCGCACACCGCGCCGAGACGCTGCTCGACGTCGTCGGTGCGATCACGTCTCCCGTGGCTCTGGTCATCGTCGTGGCCTCCATGTCCGGCTCCCCGCCCTGGGAGCTGGAGCTCCCCTTCGTGGGCTGGACCCGCGACGTGGCCACGGCCTCGATGTATCTCGTGGTGGCGATGTCCGCCGGTCTGGTGATGCTCGGCTCGCAGATCCGTCGGTCGGAGAAGACCCGCAAGGCCGTCGGTGTGATCTGGGACCTGACCACCTTCTGGCCGCGCGCGGCGCACCCCCTCGGCCCGCCCTGCTACGCCGAGCGCGTCGTGCCCGAGCTCCACGTCCGCACCAGATGGGTGCTGGACAAGACGCGCGCCATGCCCAACCGGGTGGTCGTCTCCGGTCACAGCCAGGGGTCACTCATCGTGCTGGCGATGGCGAGCCGGCTCAACCCGGTGCACCTGGCTCGGATCAGGATGATCACCTACGGCAGCCAGATCCGGGCGCTCTACGGGCGGGTGTTCCCGCGCGTGTTCGGGCCCGAGGAGATCGGCTACGAACCCACGAAGGGCCAGCCGTCGCTGGTCGACGCGTTCCCCGACGTCCCCCGTCCGGTCGGAACCGTGCCCGGCCCGCCGCCGTTGGTGGTGGACACGTTCCGCTACCGGCTGCGTACGGCGGGCGGCGAGTGGATCAACCTGTTCCGGCGTACCGACCCCCTGGGCTGGCGGGTCTTCTCCGACATCGACAGCGATCTCGACCTGCCGGTGCCCGAGGTCCCGCAGGACGAGGTGGGCGACCCCGGCCCGGCCGTGATGGGGCACAGCGGCTACCAGCACTCAGCGACCTATCGCAGAGTCGTGGCCCGATGGACCCACGAACCGTTCGTGCCCGTGCCGGCCGGCACGAAGGACCTGCCAGCACTGCCGCCGCTCTAGGCTGGTTCCCGTGCGCCACCGGAACCTGCTCGTGGTGATCTCGACAGCACAGCTCGCCGCCGGGATGGCGGGCCAGGCGATCGCGCTCCGGGACGGGCGCGCCTTCGACATCGCGCTCCTGCGATGGCGCGGCGCCCCAGCCCTCGTGGCTCGCGACTCCTGGCTGCTCGGCACCGGCCTGTCCGCTCCCGTGGCGATGCTCGCGGCGCAGGCCCTTGTGACCGCACGGCTGGCTAGCCGACCGAGCAAGCACGCGGCAGTCGGCCTGGGCGCGCTGGGGGCAGCCATGTCGGCGGGCTACCTGGTGGAGGCGGAGTTCCGCCGTGCGGTGTGCCCTCGAGGCTGGGATCCCCGGATCACCCCGGTGGCCGCGGCCGGTTTCGTCCTCGCCCTCGGCATGGCTGCGCTGGGGCTGAGGCTGGTCGCCGACGCCTGACGTCACGATGACTGACGACCTCTCTGACCCATCGGCCCGACTCACCTACCCGTCAGCCGTCAGGCGGTGAACGATCTGGTGTTGCGTTGTCGGGCGGTGACCGGTCGGGGCGGTGTCGTCGGCGGATGCCGGGTGGTGGGTGGAACTCGAACGCCGCGGGTCCGGCCCGGTCGATGGTCCAGGGTCCGGCGTGGATGAGGCGGTGGTGGTGTCCGCAGAGCAGGATCAGGTTGTCCAGGGACGTGCTCCCGCCGTCGGCCCAGTGCCGCAGGTGGTGGGCGTGGCACATCACCGGTGGGCGTCGGCAGTGCGGGAACCGGCAGTGCGCGTCTCGGGCGACGAGGGCCTTCCAGATCGCTGCGGTCACCAGGCGCTGGGTGCGGCCGACGTCGAGGACCTCCGAGGCCGTGCCGAGGACGGCGGGGATCAGGTGGGAGTCGCAGCAGATCCTCCGGACCGCGGAGGCAGAGAGCTCGGCACCGGTCTCGGTGACCGCGAAACCACTGCTGTCGCGGAGAGCCTCGTAGTCCATGGTCAGGGTGAGCCGGGGGACGGCGCCGTGCGACTCCGGGAGCAGCTCGGTGCTCTGCAGCCTTGCGCATGCTTCGACGAGGGCGTCGAGGAGTCGGGCGCCGTGGTCGCGGGGGTCGCGGCCGTCGTGGCCACAGCCGGGGACCGCGCAGGTGGGCGGGTCACACACCGGCCCGGTGACGGGTTGGGGTGCGGCGAGCGGGATCAGGGTCGATTTCACGAGCTCCGCGTCCTCAGACGAGCACCTGCCTTTGATCCAGGCTCCGCCTGCCTGGTCGTCGGTGATGGTCAGGTAGCGGTCGTGGTGGGCGGCGCGTTCGAGGCGGTCGAGCTCGCGCTCGGCCCGGCGTTCCTCACCGTCGGGGTCGACCACGCTGATCAGGTGGCGGCCGAGCTTCTTCAGCTCGGCCGCATCCAGTGCCTTGGCCTCACCGAGCAGGAACCCCACACCGCGCTCCCGGGTGTCGCGCTCACCGGGCAGGGTCTCGATGGCGCGTTCGATGACGTGGGCCTTCGCGGTCGAGAGCCACCCATCAGCCATGGCTTCGGCGACCGGCGCCAAGATCCGGTCCTCGACCGCCGAAGCGAGTCGGACGGTGGCGGGTCCGGTGCCCTTGTGCCCACCGGCCACCGCGGTCACGAAGTCCTGCGTCGAGGCCCAGCCCGCGGGCTTGACCGCGCCGGTGGCGTCGAGCTCCCGGACGACCTCGAGCTCGACCGCATCCAACGACGACTTGAGGGCCTCGATCTCCGCGACGGTGTCCATCAGCTCCTCACGACCACGCGCGGCCCACAACGTCTCGCCCATCGCCTTCACGACCGAACGGAACCGCGCCAGCTCACCCGCGACACCACCGCCGCGAGGAGCGGAGGATGAGGGGTTCGACGGGGTGGCCATAGGTGAATTGAAGCACCGACCACTGACAACCCGAGGCCGAGAATTCCCTTCTGTGGAAGGGAATTCGAAACAATTCCAGGACCTCAGATGCCGCGCCGACCACAGGCGACCTGAGCCGTTCTGACGCACGTGAAACGAAGAACCGCAACCTCAACGGTCGAGTGAAAGCAGGCGCGCGGAAAAGGGAATCTGGGGAACGCAAGCGCAACCCGCCACCAGCATCAGCCCGCCTCCGGGATCCGGGCCACCACAAACACGCGCCGGAACGGCAGGATCACCGCATCGCCTCGTTCGGGGTACGCCGACCGCAGGCGGCGCTTGAGCTCGTCCTCGAACTCGCGGCGGAGCTCCTCCGGCAGGGACTGCAGGGTCGGACGTGCGCCTGTGCCGCTCACCCAGGCGAGCACCGGGTCCTCTCCCCCGAGGACGTGCAGGTAGGTGGTCTCCCACGCGTCCACCTCACAACCCAGGTCCCGCAGGGCGTAGAGGTAGGTGGCAGGGTCGTGCGCGTCGGGGACGGCGACGCCGGCCGTGTGCTCGACGTACGCCGGTTCGGCCGCCAGCTCACGCCGGATCGTGTGGCTCGGCTCCTCGAAGTTGCCGGGGACCTGGAAGGCGAGCCAACCGCCGGGAGCGACCGACCCCACGAGCCCGGGAAGCAGGTCGAGATGCCCCGGGACCCACTGGAGGACAGCGTTGGAGACGAGCACGTCCACCGGATCGTGCGCCGGACCTGAGCCAGCGCACCAGTCGCGCACGTCACCGACCGAGAACTCGACGCCGGCGTCCCGGGGCGCCCTGGCCACCATGTCGGCGCTCGAGTCGATCCCGAGCACCCGCGCTTCCGGCCACCGCAGGGCGAGCAGTGCGGTCAGGTCGCCGGTGCCGCACCCGAGGTCGACCACCGTGCGCGGCGCATCGGCCCTGACCCGGTCCAGCAGGTCGGCGAAGGGCCGGCCTCGCTCCTCGGCGAACTCGAGGTAGCGGTCCGGGTTCCACCCGAACGGCACAGGTGACGGCATCCCGTCACGCTATCTCGATGTCAAGAATCTTGGCAGGCTAGAATCTCGGCGTGGATCGCGACGAGGTGGACGAGCTGGTCGAGGCCTGGGCGCGCGAGCGCAGCGACCTCGACCTGGCGCCGGTCGAGGTGTTCAGCCGGATCAGCAGGCTCGCGCGGTTGTTGGACAAGGCCAGGCGGGAGGCATTCACGACGCACCACATCGAGCCGTGGGAGTTCGACGTGCTCTCCGCACTGCGCCGGGCAGGCCGCCCCTACCAGCTCACTCCTGGTGCCTTGCTGAGGCAGACGATGGTCACCAGCGGCACGATGACCAACCGGGTGGACCGGCTCACCGGTCGCGGCTTCGTGGAGCGCTCCCCCGACCCGAGCGATCGGCGCGGGGTGCTGGTGCAGCTGACCTCCGCCGGCAAGCGTGCCGTCGATGGCGCCTTCGAGACGTTGCTGGACAGCGAGCGCGACCTGCTCAGCGACCTCACCCCCGAGGACCGCGCCCGGCTCGCCGGTCTGCTCAAGCAGCTGATGGTGCCGCTGCGCTGAGGCCACCCCTTCGCTCCCCACCCGGCAGCGCTACTCCAGCAGGCTGACCGCCTCGAGCCACTCGGCCTCGAGCTGGTCCCGCTCCTTGGCCAGCGCCTTCGCCTCGGCGGCCAGGACCGCGAGCGCCTCGTGGTCGGCGACCCGGGCGCCCATCTCGTCGGTGATCGCGAGCTCGCGGGCCACGATGCGCTTGAGCTGCTTGTCGAGCCGGGCCACGGTCTTGCGCGCAGCCCGTTCCTCGGCTCCGCCCACCTTGGCCTTGGTCGGCGTCGACGTCGAAGTCGGCGTCGCGGTCGAGGTGACCGCCTTCGCGGTGGCCGGCGCCGCAGCCGGCTGGGTGGGCTTCGGGGGAGCCTTGGCGGCTTCCCGGCGGCTGGCGAGGTACTGGTCGACGCCGTTGGGGAGCATCGAGATCTGGCCGTCGCCCATCAGGGCCCAGACCGAGTCGGTGACCCGCTCCAGGAAGTACCGGTCGTGCGAGACCACGATCAGCGTGCCCGGCCAGCCGTCGAGGAAGTCCTCGACGACGTTGAGGGTGTCGATGTCGAGGTCGTTGGTGGGCTCGTCGAGCAGCAGCACGTTGGGCTCGGTCAGCAGCAGCTTGAGCAGCTGGAACCGGCGACGCTCCCCGCCGGAGAGGTCCCCGAGCCGGGCCGTGAGCTTGTCGCCGGTGAAGCCGAACCGCTCCAGCATCGAGCTGGCCGAGACCTCCTGGCCCGTGGCCATCCGAGTGACCCGGCGGATGTCCTCGACGGTCGCGAGCACGCGGGCGTTGGGATCCTCCACCGGCACCTGCTGGGTGAGGTGGGCGAGCGCGATCGTGCGTCCGTGCTTGACCCGGCCCACGTCCGGCTCGAGCGTCCCGCCGACCAGCTGGAGCACCGAGCTCTTGCCGGCGCCGTTCACGCCGACGATCCCGACCCGGTCCCCCGGGCCGAGCCGCCACGTGGCGTGCTGCAACAGCTTCTTCTCGCCCCGCGTCAGGTCGACGTCCTCGAGGTCGACGACGTCCTTGCCGAGCCGCTGGGTGGCGAACTTCTGCAGCTCGATCCGGTCCCGGGGCGGTGGCACGTCCTCGATCAGGTCGTTGGCCGCCTCGATGCGGAACTTCGGCTTCGAGGTGCGTGCGGGTGCGCCGCGACGCAGCCACGCGAGCTCCTTGCGGACCAGGTTCTGCCGCCGCGACTCCGACGCGGAGGCCTGCCGGTGCCGTTCGGCCCGCGCGAGCACGAAGGCGGCGTACCCGCCCTCGTAGGAGTCGACGACCCCGGCGCCGTTCGCGCCCGGGTGCACCTCCCAGGTGCGCTCGCACACGGCGTCGAGGAACCAGCGGTCGTGGGTGACCACCACCAGCGCGGACGTACGCCGGACCAGGTGCTCGGCCAGCCAGGCCACGGCCTCTACGTCGAGATGGTTGGTCGGCTCGTCGAGGATCAACAGGTCCACGTCGTCGAGCAGCAACCTGGCCAGCGAGCACCGTCGCCGCTCGCCACCGGAGAGGCCGTGCACGGCGCGGTCCAGGGCCACGTCGGCGAGGAGCACCTCCACGACCTCGCGGGTGCGCGCGTCCCCGGCCCACTCGTGGTCGTCCTTGCCGGCCAGCACCACCTCGCGCACCGAGTGGGTGTCGTCCAGGAGGTCGCGTTGGTCGAGGTAGCCGATGTGCAGCCCCCGGGAGAGCGAGACCCGTCCCTCGTCCGGGGTCTCACGGCCGGCCATCAGGTTGAGCAGCGTCGTCTTGCCGTCGCCGTTGCGTCCCACGATGCCGATGCGCTCGCCCTCGGCGACGCCCAGGCTCACCTCGTCGAGGAGGATCCGGACGCCGTAGGACTTGGTGACCTTCTCGAGGTTCAGCAGGTTAGCCATCAGGAGTACTCCACCACGTGCGTGCCGGCCACCGGACCGAGGGCGACGAGGACGCGTCGCTCACCGGCCTCGAGCAGGCTCGTCCGGACCCGGTCGGCCGAGCTGCGGTCGGAGCACAGGAACAGGCAGGTCGGACCGGAGCCGGAGATGGTCCCCCGCAGCGCGCCGGCCCGCTCGCCTGCCTCGATCAGCTCCCCGAGCTCCGGGCGCAGGTCGACGGCAGCGGCGCCGAGGTCGTTGCTCAGCGCGGCGGCCAGGATCCGGTTGTCGGTGCTCCTCAGCGCCGCGAGCAGGTCCTCAGGCACGCTCACCGCTGCCGGAGCATCCGGACAGAGCTGGTCGAAGTGCCGGTAGACCGTCGGTGTGGAGAGCCCGGCGCGTGCCGGAACCACCACCCACCAGCGGGTGGCCTCGTCGAGCACCGCGGTGACGACCTCGCCGCGTCCCGCTCCGAGGGCGGTGCCGCCGACGAGGGCGAACGGGACGTCGCTGCCGAGCTGGGCACCGAGGTCGAGGAGCTCCTCGTCACTGGTCTGCAGGTCCCACAGCCGATCCAGGGCGACCAGCGTCGCCGCTGCGTCGGCGCTCCCGCCAGCCAGGCCGCCGGCGATCGGGATCGACTTGCGCACGGTCAGCTCGGCAGCGCGCTCCTCACCGTGGTGGGCGGCGAGCAACCGGCCCGCGCGGACCACGATGTTGTCCTCGCCGAGCGGGAACGCGCCGCGGTCGATGTCGTCCTCGCAGACCAGGTGGACGGCCCACGTCGGGGCCGTGGTGGCCGTGACGTCGTCGTGCAGGCTGAGGGTCTGGTAGACCGTCGCCAACGGGTGGTAGCCGTCGCTGCGGGGACGCCCCACGCCGAGGTACAGGTTGACCTTCGCGGCGGCACGGACGGTCACGGACTCGGTCATGGGCGGCCTCCGGGTGCGAGACCGGCAACGCCCTGCACGAGGGCCTCGGCGATCCGCACGAAGTCGAGCAGGAGCAGCTCCTCGCCGCGCCTCATCGGGTCGATCCCGGCAGTCCTCAGGGCGTGCTCGGAGGCCTCCGCCGAACCGGCCAGCTCACGCAGCGACGGGCGGAGCGCCTTGCGGCGGTGCGCGAACGCCGCGTCGACCACCCGGAAGACCTGCGCTCGCGTCACCACGGTGCTCGGCGGCTCCCGGCGCGTCCAGGCCACGAGCCCGGAGTCGACGTTGGGGGCGGGCCAGAAGACGTTGCGGCCCACCGCCCCGGCACGGCGTACGTCGGCGAACCACGCGGCCTTGACCGACGGGATGCCGTAGACCTTGGATCCCGGCACCGCGGCCAACCGGTCGGCGACCTCGGACTGCACCATCACCAGCCCACGCTCGAGCGAGGGAAGCAGCTCGAGCAGGTGCAGCAGCACCGGGACCGAGACGTTGTAGGGAAGGTTCGCCACCAGCGCGGTGGGCGGTGGCCCCGGGATGGAGGTGACCCGGAGCGCGTCGGCCTGCACGACCTCGAACCGGTGCAGGTGCGCGGGGGCCCGGTCGGCGATCGTCCGGGGCAACGAGCCGGCCAGCGCGGGGTCGATCTCGACGGCGACCACCCGCGCGGCGACGTCGAGCAGCGCCAGGGTGAGCGAGCCCAGTCCGGGCCCGACCTCGAGCACCACGTCGCTGCCGGTGATCCCCGAGTCGCGCACGATGCGCCGCACCGTGTTGGGGTCGATCACGAAGTTCTGCCCCCGCTGCTTGGTGGGCCGCAGGTCGAGGGCCGCCGCGAGCGAACGCACTTCCGCCGGCCCGAGCAGTGCCGGGCCGGCGGAAGGAGGATCAGTCACGAGGTGAGCGTAGTCAGGGCCTCAGCCGAAGCGCGCACCGCAGTGGGGCCAGGCCCCGTAGCCGCCGCTGGCGGCACGAACGCGCTCGGCGACCGCGATCTGCTGCTCCCGGCTGTTCTGGTCCGGGCGCCCGGAGCCGCCGTAGGACTGCCAGGTCCCCAGGTTGAACTGAAGACCGCCGTAGTAGCCGTTGCCGGTGTTCGCGGCCCAGTTGCCGCCGGACTCGCAAGCGGCGATCGAGTCCCAGACGCCGGTGCTCACGGTCGGTGCCGTCTTGGTGCCGACCTTGACGATCGTGGCGACGGGCTGGGCGACCGTCTGCTGCTTGACCACGCTGCGCTTGACGACAGCGCCGTTGCGGAAACGGATCTCGTAGGTGACGTCGCGGGCGCCGTCGCGGCCCTCGCGCACGGTCTTCGTCTCGCCCGACATCATCGAGCTGTCCTTCTGCCGCTGGACCGGCGCAGGGATGGCCTCGCGCGGGACGCGCTTGGTCCGGACGCCGATCTTGGTGACCACGACCCGGGTGCCGTCGGTCAGCTTCGCGCTGCGCGAGGGTCGGACGACGTCGTTGCGGTCGACGCCGGCATCCATCTTGGTCAGCAGCTCACCCACGGTGGCGGCGGGGATGTTGCGCTTGATCACCTTCGCGTTGGCGACCTTGACGGAGACCTGCTTGGGCGTGACCACCTCGAGCGCCAGGCCCGAACGGTCGATGGTGGCGCCACGGCTGACCGAGAGCTCGGCGTTGCTGAACCGCACCCCGAGCTGCTCGAGGGCCGTGGACACCTTGGTGGCGGTGGTCCAGTAGGTCTGCTCCTGACCGTCGACGCTCATCTCCAGCGGACGGGCCAGGCGTACGGCGATCCGCGAGCCGTCGTTGACCGGCGTGTCGACCGACGGGACGACGGAGTCGTGGGTGTTCGTCTTGATGCCCTCGGCGGCGAGGACCTCGCCGACGTCGTTGCCGAACGTGCGCACCTGGGTGGCCTTCCCGTCGACCGAGACGGTCACGGTTCGGGTGAGGGTGGCGTAGGCGGTCGCGGTGCCCACGAGTGCGAGGACGATGGCCCCGACGAGGCCCGAGATGACGGTCTTCTTGCGGCTGAGGTGCGTGAGTGAGGCGCGCACGAGTCTCCGATGATCGTGATTTCCGGGCCACGGGTCGGGGCGCCTGCCGCGGCGTACCAGCTTCCTGGTCGCACGCGATCCCCCGGGAGCGCCCGCCGGATCGAGCTACCCGCTTCCGGCCAACAGCCCTCGACACTAGGTAGGCAGCCGGGCGATGGCAAACCGAGGCGGCGGGTGTGGGCGGACTCACACCTGCATCCCGGGCGTGTCGAACCGCTTCAGGCGCTACGTGCGCTATCCCCAGGAGCCACCGAAAGCGGCGTCGGTGTTGGCCTCGATCGCCCGGCACAGGTCGACCACCTCAATCCCCCGGGTGGCGGCCATCGAGCGCACCGTGAGCGGGACCAGGTAGGAGGCGTTGGTGCGTCCGCGGTGCGGCACCGGAGTGAGGTACGGCGCGTCGGTCTCCACCAGGACCCGGTCCAGCGGCGTCACCCTGAGCGCCTCGCGCAGCGGCTCCGCGTTCTTGAAGGTGACCGGGCCGGCGAAGGAGAGGTAGGCGCCGCGGTCCAGGCACTCCCGGGCGAACGCGTCGTCGCCCGAGAAGCAGTGCATCACCCACCGCCGCGGGGCTCCCACCTCGTCGATCACCCGAAGCACGTCGGCGTGCGCGTCGCGGTCATGGATCACCAGCGTCCTGTCCAGCGTCCGGGCCAGCTCGACGTGCGCCCGGAAGGACGCGTGCTGCGCCTCGCGTCCTTCGGGACCGGTGCGGTAGTAGTCGAGCCCGGTCTCGCCGACGGCGCGCACGTGCTCGCTGCGCGCCAGCCGCTCGATCTCGCCCAGCGCCTCCTCGAGCCGTCCTTCGGCTGCGAGCCGCGGCGCCTCGTTGGGATGCAGCGCGACACCCGCCACGACCTGGCCGTGGCTCTCGGCGACCTGCACGGCCCAGCGGGCACCCGGGAGGTCGCACCCGATCTGGACGACGCGGGTGACCCCCACCGACGCGGCCAGCGAGAGTGCCGTCTCGACGTCGAGGGCGGCCTCCTCACCCCGCGCGATGTCGAGGTGGCAGTGGTTGTCCACGACCGGGTGCGGCAGCGGCTCGGGCAGGTCGGGCACGGCAGCCCCCGGCGACACCCCCGGCCTCATGGCCGGTGCACCGCGTCGTAGACGACCCGCTTCGGGACGCCGCAGCGGCGGGCCACGTCCAGGATCGCCTCCTTGCGCGTCGCGCCCTCGGCCTCCTCCGCGGTGACCAGGGCGGCCAGGACGAGCGGATCGGTCACCGGCTCCGGCTCCGCGGCCCCCTCGACGACGATCGTCACCTCTCCCCGGACGCCGGCCGCTGCCCACGCGACCAGGTCGGCCAGCGGTCCGCGGCGTACCTCCTCGTGCGTCTTGGTCAGCTCGCGGCACACCGCTCCGCGGCGCTCGGCACCGAAGACCTCGGACATCGTCTGCAGCGTGGCCTGCGTGCGGTGCGGCGCCTCGAAGAAGACCAGGGTGCGCTGCTCGTCCCGCAGCGCATCGAGCCGACGGGCCCGCTCGCCGGGCTTGCGCGGCAGGAAGCCCTCGAAGCAGAACCGGTCGACGGGCAGCCCGGAGACCGCCAGGGCGGTGAGCACGGCCGACGGGCCCGGAACGCTGGTCACCCGGACACCGAGCTCCACGGCCGCCGCCACGAGCCGGTAGCCGGGATCGGAGACGCTCGGCATCCCGGCGTCGGTGACCAGCACGACGCGCTCGCCGTTGACCAGGGACTCGAGCAGAGACTCGGTGCGGAGGTGCTCGTTGCCCTCGAAGTAGGACACGACACGTCCAGGGATCGTGATGGAGAGGTCTCCCGCGAGGCGCCGGAGCCGTCGGGTGTCCTCGGCCGCGACCACGTCGGCGCCCTCGAGCTCGGCCGCGAGCCTGGGAGACGCATCGTCCACCCGTCCGATGGGGGTCGCGGCGAGCACGAGGACGCCGGTCGCCGGTGGGGTCATGGGTCCGATCATGGCAGCCGTGGAATCACCACCTAGCATCGCGGGCGTGAGCATCCCAGCGCGGCTCGAGCGCACGACCGGGCTCTCGCGCACCACGGAGGGGGAGGTCGTCCCCAGCGCATCGGTGCGTGCCCGCCTCCGCGCCGCCGACAAGGATCCGGTGCTCGCGTGGGCCGGCACCCTCGCGGTGACCCTCCTGGCGGCCTTCCTGCGCCTGTGGAACCTCGGCAAGCCCCGGGAGTTCCTCTTCGACGAGACCTACTACGCCAAGGACGCCTGGTCACTGATCCATCACGGCTACTCGCTGAACTACGTCGACCGGGCCAACGACCAGATCCTGGCCGGTCACACCGCGGACCTGTGGACCCGGACGCCCAACATGATCGTCCACCCCGAGGTCGGGAAGTGGATCATCGGCCTGGGCGAGGCTGCCTTCGGCATGACGCCCTTCGGCTGGCGGTTCCCCTCAGCCGTCGTCGGCGCCCTGATGGTGATGGTGATGATCCGGCTGGCACGCCGGGTCACCCGCTCGACGATGCTCGGTCTGCTGGCCGGGTTGCTGATGTGCTTCGACGGGCTGCAGCTGGTGCTGTCGAGACTCGCGCTGCTCGACCTCTTTCTCGCGTTCTTCGTGCTGTGCGCGATCAGCTGCATGGTCGTCGACAGGGACTGGGTGCGTGACCGGATGGCGCGGGTCGTGCCCGAGGGCTACCGACTCTCCCCCGGGGCGTGGGGACCGCTGCTGCTGTGGCGACCCTGGCGGCTGGCCACCGGGGTCTGCTGGGGTCTCGCGGTCGGCACCAAGTGGTCGGCGATCTTCCCGCTCGCGGCGTTCGGGCTCCTGATGTGGGCCTGGGACGCGGGTGCGCGGCGCTCGTTCGGCGTCCGGGGCGCCTGGTGGAAGTCGGCCGTCGTCGACGCCCTGCCGGCGCTCGGCTACGTCGTCCTGGTGCCGTTGATCGTCTACGTCGCGAGCTGGACCGGCTGGTTGCTGCATGCCGACGTCTACGAACGCGCGTTCTCCCACACCCAGTACGGCCCCTACTGGGGCAGCTACCTCGAGCACGACGCGCACGGCTTCTTTCCCGAGCTGTGGCAGTCGTTGAGGTCGCTGTGGCACTACCACCACGACGTCTACGCGTTCCACACCCGCTTCCTGAACAACAGCACCCACATCTACCAGTCCGACCCGTGGGGCTGGCTGGTGCTCAACCGTCCGGTGGGCGTGCACGCCCAGCTGGACATCGCCCCCGGCACCGAGGGGTGCGCCGCCGCGGCGGGCTCGACGTGCCTGCGACAGGTGCTCCTGCTGGGCAACCCGGCCGTCTGGTGGTTCGGCACGGTCGCCGTGGCGTGGGCCGTGGTGGCGTGGGTCGGACGGCGCGACTGGCGCTACGGGCTGGTGACGGTGGGCGTCGCGGTGACCTGGTTGCCATGGCTGCGCTACGACGACCGGCCCATCTTCAGCTACTACGCCGTGGCCGTGCTGCCGTTCCTGCTGCTCGGCAGCACGCTGCTGCTCGGGGAGATCCTGGGCCGCCGCGACGCTTCCCCGAGAAGAAGAGCCGTGGGGGCGACAGTGGCCGGGAGCGTCCTGGTGCTCACCCTGCTGTCCTTCGCCTGGTTCTGGCCGATCTGGACCGATCAGCTCGTGACCAACCGCGAGTGGCTGGAACGCATGTGGTTCCGCCGCTGGATCTGAGCGGTCAGGCGTTGGAGGTGACGCGCGTGCGGCCGGGCCCACCCATGGGCTCACCCATGGACTTCCCGATCGTGCTGCGGTAGATCTTCCGCTCGAGGATCGTCATGCGGGTCACGGAGATGGCGACGATCACCATGCCGATCAGACCGATCAGCATCACGGAGGTGGGTGCGACTGCGAACATGGTGACCTCTCTGGCATCCTCAATGTGGACTAGACCGTCACACTATCTAATAAAACTCATATCGGACATAGTCATATAGAACTACTCATAGCCCCTGTTGTCGCTTGACTTTCCAGCCACCCTGTCCCCAGACCGACCAGGGCGACCCCCAGCGCCCCCAGGGGCCAGAAGATGTGGTCGAGGTGCACCAGCAGCGCTCCCGGGATCAGCACCAGCCCGGGCAGCGCACGGACCCCGTGGCGCACGAGGGCGTCCGAGCTGACCATGATCGCGAGCAGCACCAGCGCCCACGACCCGACCTGGCCCAGCGGCGAGCCGATCTCGAACAGTGAACGGACCTCGTCCGGCCGCGGAGCGCCCGGGTCGAGCCGCCAGGTGACGAAGCCCGCACCGATGCCGTTCAGCACGTCGAGGGCGCTGTACGCCGTCGCGTAGACGAACGCCGCCAGGACCGCCAGCAGCGCGACGGGGTCCCGCCGGCCGCGGAACAGCGCCGCCAGCGCGAGACCCACGAGCGGAAAGGCGAAGAGCCCCGCCACGTGCAGCGTCCACCAGGTGTGCGCGCTCGCGTGGGTGAGGTGGACCGGATGGAAGTACCCGGCAACGGCGAGCAAGAGACCCGGGGCGGCCGCGAGGAGGACCCGGGGCGTCATGGCGCCGACACTACGACTCGACCAGGCCGACCGAGGCGGAACTGCCACGCCGACGACCCGCGTGTCCGTCGCCGGCGGTCCTCAGCGCGGCGGGACCAGGTTCTCGATCTCGAGCGTGGCGATGCCCTCCTCGGCCGGCAGGTCGAAGCCCAGCACCTGGGAGTAGAAGGACAGCTCCGCCTCGAGTGAGTCCGCGATGTTGGCGGCCTGGCGGAACCCGTGCTGCTCGCCGTCGTACAAGCGGTAGGCCACGGGAAGCCCCTTCTCGCGCAGTGCTGCCACGACCATCTCCGACTGGGCCGGCGGCACCACCTTGTCCTCCGCCCCCTGCAGGACGATCAGCGGCGAGGACAGGGAGTCCAGGTGCGTGAGCGGCGAGCGCGCGGTGTAGACGTCGCGACCCTCCGGGTAGGGCGCGATCAGCCCGTCGAGATAGCGGGACTCGAACTTGTGCGTCTCGAGCGCCAACGCCTCCACGTCCGCGACCCCGTAGTAGTCCGCACCCGCCGCGAAGACCTCGGAGACGGCCAGCGCCATCAGCGTGGTGAAGCCGCCCGCGGAGCCGCCCCGGATCACGGCCCGGGCCGGGTCGATCCAGCCCTGCTCGCCGAGCCAGCGGACCACGGCGACGCAGTCGCCCACGTCGAGCACGCCCCAGGTGCCCTGGAGGCGGTTGCGGTAGGCGCGCCCGTAGCCGGTGGAGCCGCCGTAGTCCACGTCGACGACAGCGAACCCGCGACTCGTCCAGAACTGCAGCGCCGGCGAGAGCGTGGTCACGGCGTTGGAGGTGGGACCACCGTGGCTGATCACCATCAGCGGCGGCCGCTCCCCCTCGAGCGGCTGGGCGTCGGGATTGGTCGGCCGGTAGAAGTTGGCGTACGTCGGGCGTCCGTCCCCACCGGGGAACTCGATGTGCTCGGGCTTGGCGTACCACTGCGCGGAGATGCCGAGCTCGCGGTGCGCGCTGAGCGACTCCGGCTCCACGACCTCACCGGACTCGCCTACGGTGAAGCGTCGTACCGATGCCTCCTCGGTGGCCGAGGACCCGATCAGCACCACGGTCTCGCCGGAGCTCGCGATGTCCTCGACGCAGGTGCTGCCGACCGGCAGCTCGTCGGCACTTCCGTCCGGACCCAGCAGGCCGACCGAGTCGGCACCCCCGTGGAGCACCGCGAAGACCACCCGGCCACCGGGGAGGAAGGCATAGCGCCGGCGCCCCAGGACCCATTGCGGCGCACCCACGTCACCGGGCTGGTCGAGCATCTGCTCGACACCCCCGGCCGCCGTCCACCGGTGGAGCGACCACGAGTCCGACCGATCGGTGCAGAACCAGAGCGAGCCGTCGGGGGCCCACTGGGGCTGGCAGATCCCTTCCGGCGAGTCGTCCACTCCCCCGGCGACGGTGACGGTCCCCATGCCTGACTGGACCTTCAGCGTGGAGTCGTCCCAGGGCATCGCAGGGTGGTTCCACTCCAGCCACGCGAGCGACGTGCCGTCGGGGGACCAGCGCGGGTCGGAGACGAAGTCGGGGCCGGAGACGACCGTGTCCACGCCGCCGGCCCGGTCGAGCACGACGATCTCGTTGACCACGTCGACCGCGCCCCGTGACCCCGCCGGGTGGCTCTCACGCACCAGGGCGACCCTGCCGTCGGTCGGGTGGACGTCACCGTCGGCCCAGCGCACCGACGCGCCGGTCGCCGGCTTCGGGGTGACCTCGACGGGGTCGGCTCCCGGGTCCACGCGACGAAGCCGCTGGTCGGCCCAGTCGACGTACCAGACGGTGCCGTCGCTCACCCACCACGCGCCACCGCCGTACTCGTGGACGGCCGTGCGCGCATTCGCACCGGGCGGGAGCACGTCGACGGCAGGGCCGTCGGGTGCCCGGCGCACGACGGCCGTGCGACCACCCTCGTTCGGTCGCAGCTCCGACCAGTAGACGACCTCACCGTCGAGGGCCACGGCCGACACCTTGTTCGCCTCGTGGACGACACGGCCCGCGGTGATGGGCGTGGGCCAGGACCCGCACGGAAGCGGCGTACGCGCGGTCGTCATGCGGTGATCCTCGCCAGGTTGTCGAAGCCCTTGCGGGCGTAGCCGGGCCACATCCTGCGGAACAGCGGCATCGCCAGGCCGCCGAGCCGACCAGCCGGTCGGAGAGTCCACCTCCAGGTTATCCGCGTTCCGTCGCCCACCGGCTCGAACTCCCAGGCACCGTCGAGCGAGGTGGCGAGGAGCTTCATCGGGCCGGTGATCGAGGAGATGCGATAGGTGAACCGCGCGGGCCGGACGACCTCGAGCAGCTCCTCGCGCATCGTCCCGCCGTCGGCGAGCACGATCGTCCGGGTCTGACCCGGCGTGCCCCAGGCGCCTGCCTGGTCCCTCACGCTGCTGATCGACGGCAGCGCGAGGTGCCTGCGGTCGAAGAGCTCGGCCAGGTCGAAGGGCAGGACGTCGTCGAAGGCGTGCTCGACCTCGACGGCATAGGTACGGCTGTAGCTGAGGTGGACGTCAGAGCTCATGCAGTGACAGTAGTGTCCGCCCCGCAGGCACCGTCGACGGAGACGCCCGAATGAGTCACAACACCTAATTCCGACTTGCTCGACACCGAATAACGGCCTTTGTCGGGAGATGGGGCCCAAGGTGTCTAGCCCGGAGGCGCGATAACCCCGCGGACCTGGTGGCGGATCGCGGCTCCGCGCCTAATCTTCGACCAGTTGTGGCTTCTCTGACCGGGTCCGTGGGGGACAAATGAAGGTACTGATCGCGCGCGATGACGAGGTTCCCGCATCGGGCGGCCCGGACTCTTATGCACCTTTGCGGCAGCCGCCCACGGTGCGGGTGCTCATCGTCGACTGCCACCCGATCACGCGCTGCGGCTTGGGCCGGATCGTCGACGAGCAACCGGACCTGCTCTCGGTCGGGGAGTGCGACTCGATCGACGAGGCTCTGTATCTCGCCGAGATCCTCCGACCCGACGTGGTCACGATCGACACCACGCTCTCCGACGGAGACGGGCTCGACCTCGCCCGCGACCTGCGCGACCAGTACCACGAGCTCGGGATCGTCATCCTCACCTCGCAGGGCGAGGACGACGTGCTCTTCCGCGCTCTCGACACCGGAGTCTCCGCCTTCGTCTCCAAGTCCTCGAGCGCGCACGAGATCCTGGCGGCGATCCGGCACTCCGCAGTGGCCGCCTCCTCCTTCAGCGCGAGCGGGCTCGTGCAGGCACTGCGTCGACGCAACGAGACCCCGAAAGGCCCCGTGCTGAGCCAGCGCGAGTCGCAGGTGCTGCGCCTGCTCGAGGCCGGGCGATCGGTCCCGGAGGTCGCGGTCGTCCTGTCCGTCAGTCTCTCGACGGCCAAGACCTACGTGGCCCGGCTCTACGACAAGCTCGGCGCCACGAATCGGGCCCAAGCCCTGATGGCGGCAGTCCGGCTCGACCTCCTGCACCCGCCCCGAGTCGTGGAACCGGTGCGCCCCTCCCACGTGTGAGGTCCTCCCGCCGGCGCTCACAGGTCTGCTCACCGGGTGGTGCTCTGGTCTGCACTCACCGGTGGCGCTCAATGGCCGGTGAACATGCGGAAGATGTTGATCGCTCCTGGCCCGATGACCACGATCATCAGCGCCGGGAACAGGCAGAAGATCAGCGGGAACAGGATCTTCACCGTCACCTTCTGCGCCTGCTCCTCCCCCCG
>CAWFII010000038.1:0-38374 GCA_963815825.1 uncultured Actinomycetota bacterium
GCACGCTCGGGCTCGCTGCCGAGCTCGCGAAGGTGGGCATCGGCCGCTCCGAGCTGGGCCCGCACGAGAAGGACCGACGGTTCACCGACGAGGCCTGGGTCAAGAACCCTCTGTTCAAGCGGACCTTGCAGTCCTACCTCGCCGTCGGGGAGTCCCTGCGCGGGCTCCTCGAGGACGCCGAGCTCGACTGGGGCGACAACCAGCGCATGGGCTTCATCGTGGACAACCTGGTGGAGGCCGTCGCGCCGAGCAACAACCCGGCTCTGAACCCGCGGGTGCTCAAGCGGGTGCTGGACACCGGTGGCGGCAACCTGCTCGCAGGCGGGCGCCGCTTCGTCCGTGACTTCGCCACCGCACCGCGGGTGCCGTCGATGGTCGAGCCGGACGCCTTCGAGGTCGGCACGGACCTCGCGGTCACCCCCGGTGAGGTGGTGCTGCGCACCGACGTCTTCGAGCTCATCCAGTACACCCCGCAGACCACCAAGGTCCGCTCGGTGCCGCTGCTGATCGTCCCCCCGACGATCAACAAGTACTACGTCATCGACCTCGCCGAGCAGCGCAGCCTGGTCGAACACCTCGTCGCGAACGGCCAGCAGGTGTTCTGCATCTCTTGGCGAAATCCCGACGCCCGGCACGCCGACTGGGGCCTCGACACCTACGGCGAGGCCATCCTCGAGGCGATGACCGCCGCCGAGAAGATCTCCCGCCAGGACAAGGTTGCCATGTTTGGCATCTGCTCCGGCGGGATGATCGCCTCCATGGTGCTCGCGCACCTCGCGGCGATCGGCGAGCTTGACCGGGTGGCGGCGTACAGCCTGGCGGTGACCGTGCTCGACCAGAACCAGGCCGGCCTGCCCAACGCGTTGCTCTCGCACAAGGCTGCGGCAGCCTCGACCCGCGCATCAGCCGAGAAGGGCTACCTCGACGGCCGGGTGCTCGCCGAGGTGTTCGCCTGGCTGCGCCCGAACGACCTGATCTGGAACTACTGGGTCAACAACTACCTGCTCGGCTACCCGCCCAAGGCGTTCGACATCCTCTACTGGAACGCCGACCCGGTGCGGATGTCGGCGGCGATGCACCGCGACTTCATGGACCTCGCGATCCGCAACGCGCTGGTCGAGCCCGGTGCGTCGAGGATCCTCGGCTCCGAGGTCGACCTCGGCAAGATCGACGTGGACACCTACGTGGTCGCCGGCATCGCCGACCACCTCTGCAAGTGGGAGTCCTGCTACGCCACCACGCAGCTCTTCGGCGGCGACTGCAAGTTCGTGTTGTCCACCAGCGGGCACATCGCCGCGATGGTGAACCCGCCGGGCAACCCCAAGGCCAGCTTCCAGACGGCCCCCGAGAACCCCGCTGGAGCGCACGAGTGGCTCGAGGGTGCGTCCAAGGTCAGGGGCAGCTGGTGGGAGGACTACGTCAGCTGGCTCGCGGAGCGGACCGGACCGGAGCGCAACAAGCCCCGCCGGCTCGGCTCCGCGGCGTACAAGCCGGTCTGCGAGGCCCCGGGCACCTATGTCCATGACCGCTGAGGGCGGACCACGCACCAGGTCCGGGCGCGACCGGATCCGCACCGTGTCGGTGCGCGGCATCCAGGCCAGGGTGTCGGTCCGCCCCGCCCGGGGTCGGCTCGTCGACGAGCCGCCGTTGCTGCTGTGCAACGGCATCGGCGCCAGCCTGGAGGCTCTGGCCCCGCTGGTCGAGTGCCTCGACCCCGACCGCGGCGTGATCCGCTTCGACGTGCCCGGGGTGGGTGGGAGCCAGCCCCCGCCGTTCCCCTACCCGATCGCCGCACTTTCCTCGTGGGTCACCGCCTTGATGACCAAGCTCGGCCACCGCCGTTTCGACGTGCTCGGACTGTCGTGGGGTGGCGGGCTCGCCCAGCAGCTCGCCGTGCAGTCCCGGAGCCGGGTACGGCGGCTGGTGCTGGTTGCCACGGGCACCGGCTCACTGATGGTGCCGGCGCACCCGAGGGTGCTGGCCAGGATGCTGACCCCTCGACGGCACCGCGACCCGGCGTACGCCGCCCGGATCGCGCCCGAGATCTACGGCGGGACCATGCGCACCGACCCCCAGGCCGGCGCGGCCCTGCTGCACACCTTCACCCGCGCCGGGCCGAAGCGCGGCTACTACTACCAGCTGGCGGCGATGAGCGGCTGGAGCAGCCTGCCGTTCCTCGGCCTGATCCGGCAGCCGACCCTGGTCCTCGGCGGCGACGACGACCCCATCATCCCGGTGGCCAACCCACGGCTGCAGGCCCGGCTGATCCCGCACGCACGACTGCACGTCTACCACGGCGGGCACCTGGCCATCCTGACCGAGGCCGCCGAGCTGGCGCCGGTGATCGAGGCCTTCCTGAACGAGGAGAGCACATGAGCGACCTGGCGGACCTCGGGCTCGAGGACTCCCCCTTCTCCGACTTCCTCGGCTTCGAGCTGCTGCTCGAGGAGCAGGACCGCGAGCTGCTCAGCAGCGTGCGCGCCTACCTGACGCGCGAGGTGGAGCCGGTCATCAACGAGTTCTGGACCCGCGCTGAGTTCCCCCACGAGCTGGTGCCCGGCATCGCCGCGCTCGGCATCGCCGGACTCGCCTTTGACGCACCGGGCTGTCCTGGCCGGGGCGCGCTGGTCGACGGACTGGTCGCCATGGAGCTCGCCCGGGTCGACCCGTCCATGGCGACCTTCATGGGCGTGCACGGCGGGCTCGCGATGGGGTCGATCCAGCTCGGCGGCTCCGACGAGCAGCGGGAGCGCTGGCTTCCGGCGATGGCCCGGATGGAGCTCATCGGCGCCTTCGGCCTGACCGAGCCCGAGCACGGCTCGGACATCTCGGCCGGGCTGGCCACCACGGCCCGCCGTGACGGTGACGACTGGATCCTCAACGGCGAGAAGAAGTGGATCGGCAACGCCGCCTTCGCGGACCTGATCGTGATCTGGGCGCGGGACGAGGAGGACGGCCAGGTCAAGGGCTTCGTCGTGGAGAAGGACACCGAGGGGATGGCCTTCGACAAGCAGCAGGACAAGATCGCCCTGCGTGTCGTGCAGAACGCCGAGATCCACCTCCGCGACGTCCGGGTCCCGGAAGCCAACCGGCTGCAGAACGCGGACACCTTCCGGGCGACCGCGGACGTGCTGCGGGTGACCCGGATGAACGTCGCCTGGATGGCCACGGGGTGTGCCCGAGGCGCCTTCGAGCACGCGCTGCGCTACACCAAGGCGCGACAGCAGTTCGGTCGCCCGATCGCGTCCTTCCAGCTGGTGCAGGACCTGCTGGTCAAGATGCTCAGCAACGTCACCGCGTCGACGGCGATGAACGTGCGCGCCTCGCAGCTCCAGGACGCGGGGCTGCTCAAGGACGAGCACGCCTCGCTCTGCAAGGCGCACTCCACGGTCCGGATGCGGGAGGGCGTCGGCTGGGCGCGCGAGGTGCTCGGAGGCAACGGCGTCCTCCTCGAGCACCACGTCGGACGGTTCGTCGCCGACGCCGAGGCGATCTACTCCTACGAGGGCACCCGCGAGATGAACACGCTGATCGTCGGTCGGGCGATCACCGGGGAGAGCGCGTTCGTCTGAGCCACCCGGCGTACGGCTGAGCAGCGAGGGTTGCGCGCTTGTAGGCGAGGGTTGTGGACGGTCCGGGCCCGGCACAGGCCTTGATGAGCGTCCATAACCCCGATTTACATGCGGATCCAGCGTTCTACAGCTGAACCAGCCCGGTCACGTCCAGGACCAGCTCGCCCTCGTCGTCGGAGGCGGCGAGGTCGACGGTGGCGGTGATCCGCCAGTCGAGGTAGCCCTCCGGGTCGCCGATGATCTGCTGCACCTCCCAGGTGCGCTCGCCCTTCTCGACCAGCAGCATCCGCGGGCCGCGGGCGTCGGGGCCGGTGTCCATCGAGTCGTGCTCGGCGAAGTACGCCGCCAGCGCCTCGCGCCAGTCGTCGCCGCTCATGCTCGAGCCGGCCTCGGCCTCCAGCTCGCCGAGCTGCTCCCAGCGACGCAGCGCGGCCAGCTCCACACGGCGGAACATCGCGTTGCGCACCAGCACCGTGAAGGCCCGCTCGTTGGCGGTGATCCGCTCGGGCAGGGGCGGCAGGACGTCGGGGGCCGCCTCGCCGGCCAGCCGGTCGGGGTCGCTGAGTCGCTCCCACTCGTCGAGCAGGCTCGAGTCGGTCTGGCGGACCACGGCACCGAGCCACTCGATGATGTCCTCGAGGTCGTCGGTGCGCACCCGCTCCGGCACGGTCTGCCGCAGCGCCCGGTAGGCGTCGCCGAGGTAGCGCAGGAGCAGCCCCTCCGAGCGGGTCAGCCCGTAGAACGCGACGTACTCGCCGAAGGTCATCGCCCGTTCGTACATGTCGCGCACCACCGACTTCGGGGACAGTGCGTCCTCCCCGGCCCAGGGATGCCGCTGCCGGTAGAGGCCGTAGGTGTGCTCGAGGAGCTCCTGGAGGGGCTTGGGCCACGTGACCTCGTCGAGCAGCTCCATCCGCTCGTCGTACTCGATGCCCTCGGCCTTCATCTCCCCGATGGCCTCACCGCGCGCCCGGTGCTCCTGCGCACCCAGCACGGGCCGGGGGTCCTCCAGGGTCGCCTCGACCACCGACACGATGTCGAGGGCGTAGGTGGGGAGCTCCGGGTCGAGGGTGTCGAAGACGGCCAGGGCGTACGCCGAGAGCGGCTGGTTGAGCGCGAAGTTGAGCTGCAGCCCCTCGACGAGCCGGACCCGCCTGCCGTCCTCGCCGCGCGGCTCGACGAGCTCGACCACGCCGGCGGCGAGCAGCGCGCGGTGCTGGGCCGCGGCCAGGCGCATCAGCCGCAGCCTCGATCTCGGGTCCTCGTGGTTCTCGCGCAGCAGCCGCCTCATCGCCGCGGCCGGATCGCCGGGCCGGGCGATCACGTTGAGCAGCATCGAGTGGCTCACCCGCATGCGCGAGACGAGGGCCTCGGGCTGGGCTGCCACCAGTCGCTCGAAGGTCTCCTCGGTCCAGGTCACCTGACCCTCGGGCGGCTTCTTGCGCTGCACCCGCTTCAGCTTCTTCGGGTCGTCCCCGGCCTTCTTGACCAACCGGTGGTTCTCCACCACGTGGTCGGGTGCCTGCACGACCACGGTGCCGGCGGTGTCGAACCCGGCCCGCCCGGCTCGTCCGGCGATCTGGTGAAACTCGCGTGCCTTGAGCATCCGCTGCCTGCGTCCGTCGTACTTGGACAGCCCGGTGAACACCACCGTCCTGATGGGCACGTTGATGCCGACCCCGAGGGTGTCGGTTCCGCAGATGACCTTGAGCAGGCCGGCCTGCGCCAGCTGCTCCACGAGACGCCGGTACTTCGGCAGCATCCCGGCGTGGTGCACGCCGATGCCGTGCTTGACCAGCCGGTTCAGGGTCTTGCCGAAGCCGGGGCTGAAGCGGAACCCGCCGATCAGCTCGGCGATCCGGTCCTTCTCCTCGCGGGTGCACACGTTGATGCTGGTCAGCGCCTGGGCTCGCTCCAGTGCGGCGGCCTGGGTGAAGTGCACGACGTAGACCGGCGACTGATGGGTGCTCAGCAGGTCCTCGAGCGTCTCGTGCAGCGGCATGACCGCCCACTCGTAGGACAGCGGCACCGGCCGGGTGGCACTGGTGACGGCCACCGTCTCTCGCCCGGTACGACGGGTCAGGTCCTCGACGAACGGCGTGACGTCACCGAGGGTCGCCGACATCAGCAGGAACTGGGCGTGCGGGAGCTCCAGCAGCGGGACCTGCCACGCCCACCCCCGGTCGGGCTCGGAGTAGAAGTGGAACTCGTCCATCACCACCTGGCCCACGTCGGCGGCCGCGCCCTCACGCAACGCGATGTTCGCGAGCACCTCCGCGGTGCAGCACACGATCGGCGCCCGCGGGTTCACGGCGGCGTCACCGGTGAGCATGCCGACGTTGTCGGCGCCGAAGACGGAGATCAGCGCGAAGAACTTCTCCGAGACCAGCGCCTTGATCGGTGCGGTGTAGAAGGTGCGCTTGCCCTCCGCGAGGGCGAACAGGTGGGCCCCGGTGGCGACGAGGCTCTTCCCGGTGCCCGTGGGGGTCGACAGGATCACGTGGGCGCCGCTGACCAGCTCCATCAGCGCCTCCTCCTGCGCCGGGTAGAGCGTCAGGCCCTGCTCACCCGCCCACGCCTCGAAGAGATCGAACAGCGCGTCCGGACCGGCAGCGTCCGGGCTGGAGGGGAGGCGGTCGAGGAGTGACATGTCCGCCCATCGTCCCTGACGCGGGCCAGGTTCACCGCACCCGGGCGGCGTCCTCCACGCACAGGACCGCCCAGGGCAGCGCCTCGAGCCGACCTTCGGGGATGGCTGCGCCGCAGACGTCACAGGATCCGTAGCTGCCCTCGTCGAGCTTCTCCAGCGCTCGCACGACGTCGGCCCGCGTCACCTGGAGCTGGTCGTGCACGGCGACCTGCGCCAGCCGGTCGACCGCCATCGAGGTGCCCTCCCCGATCCGCTTGCCGAAGGAGATGGACCCCTGGTCGACAGGCTTGGCCTCCATCGTTCGCATCTCGTCGTCGATCTCGGCCAGCTTGGCGGTGAGCGTCCCGCGAGTCTCGTCCATCCCCCCAGCATGCTCCCTCGCTGGGTACGAAGTTTTGGAGGCCGGGTCAGCGGTCGAGGCGCAGCAGCAGTCGGCCGTCGACGCTGCGCACGTCGACCTGGCTGATGTCGGCCAGGTCGGAAGCGGTGGCACCGTCGATGGTGGTGGCCTTGCCGGCCACTGCACGCCAGGTCGCCACCCGCTCCTCGGCACCGTCGCGGGTGTGCACGACCAGCGCGTACGCCGGCAGGCCGGCCACGCTCTCGGGCGTACCGCCGTAGCTGCAGCGCAGTCGCACCCTGGTCCCCCAGGCGACCTGCTCGAGCGACACCGAGCCACCCAGCCGGTCCTGGTCGACCTGTGCCATCGCCCGCGAAGCCGGGCTGACTGAGGCCGGCGGCTCCCCAGGCCGCCCGTCGGCGCGCTGCACCGCGACCGTGGTGGCCGCGACCACCGCCGCAGCGGCGCCCGCTGCGGCGGCGAGCCACCGCGCCCGCTGCACCCGGCGCCCGTGGACAGCCTCGGCGAGCAGCGCCGGAAGCACGCTCGGCGGCAGCGGTTCGACGGGACCGAGCCCGGCCACCTCGTCCGCGTCGAGACGGCCCAGCAGCCCGGGAAGGCCGGCGAGGTCCCGGACCGCCGCGGCGCACCGGGCGCACGAGGACAGGTGCTCCTCGTAGGCAAGCCGGTCCGAGGGTGACAACGCGCCGAGGACGTACGCCGCGTCTTCCTGGGCGTGCCTCACGCAGCTCACGTCACCACCCCCATCTCCTCCAGCGCCAGTCGCAACGCCCTCAGGGCGTAGTGGGTGCGTGACTTCACCGTGCCCTCCGGGATCCCCAGCCGCTGCGCGCACTCCGCGATCGAACGGCCCTGGTAGTAGCAGTGCAGCAGGACGGTGCGGTGGTCCTCGGACAGGGTGCGCACGGCCTCTGCCACCATCCACGACAGCAGCAGCTGCTCGGTGTCATCACCTTCGAGCCGTTCGGGCAGTTGGTCGGTCACCACCTCCGGGTGGTTGCGGCGGCGCCGCCACTGGTCGATGAACAGGTTTCGGGCCACGGTGAACAGCCATCCGCGCACCGAGCCCTGGGCCGCAGCCATCCTCTCGGGATGACGCCAGGCACGCAGCAGGGTCTCCTGTACCAGGTCCTCGGCCTGGAAACGGTCGTGGCCCGTCAGGCGCAGGCAGAACGACCACAACGCAGCGCCGTGCTCCTCGTGCAGCGCACGGAGCAGGACCAGATCGTTCTGCGGCATCAGGACCTCCTGACTTCCACGACGTCCCCGAGACCCGCGCGGTTCACCTCTGACCCCAGTGTGAACCGTCGGCGCCCCGGATTCGTGTGGTCAGGCAGAGGGGTCATCGGGATCCCGTGGACGAAAAGGACGAACCCATGCGACCTCACGCACTCGTGACCTCGGCAGCGGCCCTGGCCCTCGCCCTCACCACCGTGGCGGGCGCCTCGGCCCAAGGGGACTCCGGTCACCACCGCCACGGCGGTCACCGGGCCCATGAGGGTCACCACGATGCGCGCGACCTCCTGCGCGCTCCCCTGGCGGGCAGCCTTCCCACCGACGATGCGGCCTTCCTCGTGAAGCCGGGCCAGGCACCCTGGGAGATCGGCGACAGCGCCGTCCGGGTCCGTGATTCCGGACGACTGGACCTCCGCGTGCGCGGCCTCCTGATCCCGGGCAAGGGCGTCGGCCCGGTCACGAGCGTCACGGCCAGCCTGGCCTGCAACGGTGAGGTCGTCGACACGAGCAGGAGCGCGCCGCTGAGCGCAACCGGCGACGCCCGGATCCGCGACGACCTCACCGTCCCGCAGCGTTGCCTCGCGCCGGTGGTGATGGTCAACCCCAACGGCTTGACCGGGTTCTTCATCGCCATCTCCGGGCGCCAGCGATGAGCCGGCCGCTTCCGATCGGCCGAAGGCCGGTGCTCGGCGGTGGCCTCGCGCTCGCGGCCTCCGGGGCCCTGGCGGCCTGCGGGTCCGACTCCGGAGACGCCGGGGCCGCGGGAGCGGCAGGCAAGGACCAAGGCGAGGCTGCCATCGCTCCGCGCGGCCTGGTCGCGTTGGGCGACGTGCCCGTGGGCGGCGCGGTCGGGGTGGAGGACGCTGACGGCAAACCGGTCATCGTCGCGCAGCCGAGCAAAGGCCAGGTCGTGGCGTTCACGGCCGTCTGCACCCACAAGGGCTGCACGGTCAAGCCCGCGAGCAAAGAGCTGATCTGCCCGTGCCACGGGTCGGTCTACGACGCGTTCACCGGAAAGAACCTCTCCGGCCCGGCCCCCTCGCCGCTGGCCGCCATCGCCGTGAAGGTCGAGGCAGACCAGGTCGTCGAGGGCTAGTCGTCCGCCGCCCCCGTGACACCGCCACCCACGCGCCCCCACGGTGGCCCTAGCCTTGGGGGCGTGCGGATCGCCACCTGGAACGTCAACTCCCTCCGCAGCCGCATCGACCGGGTCGAGGCCCTGCTCCAACGCCATGACATCGACGTGCTCGCCCTGCAGGAGACCAAGGCCCGCGAGGACCAGCTCCCGCTGATGGGTCTGTCGGTGCTCGGCTACGACGTCGCGGCCGTGGGGCACGACCAGTGGAACGGCGTGGCGGTGATCAGCCGGGTCGGCCTCGAGGACGTCGAGGTCGGGTTCCCCGGCATGCCCACGTGGGGCGAGCCCGCTGCCGCCGAGGCCCGGGCCATCGGGGCCACCTGTGGCGGCGTACGCATCTGGTCGCTGTACGTCCCCAACGGCCGCAAGGTCGACGACCCGCACTACGTCTACAAGCTCGAGTGGCTCGCCCGGCTGCGCGAGGCCGCGCGCGGGATGAGCGGCGACGTGGCTCTGGTCGGCGACTGGAACGTGGCGCCTCGGGACGAGGACGTCTTCGACATGGCGCAGTTCGCGAAGAGCACCCACGTCACGCCGCTCGAACGCACGGCGTTCCACGGCTTCCTGGAGGACGGGTTCGTCGACGTCGTCCGACCGCACACACCCGGCCCCGACGTCTACACCTACTGGGACTACTACCGACAGCGTTTCGAACGCAACCGCGGCCTGCGGATCGACTTCGTGCTCGGCAGCCCCTCGCTCGCCGCACGCGTCACCGGCGCCTTCATCGACACCGACGAGCGCGCCGGCAAAGGTGCCAGCGACCACGCCCCGGTCGTCGTCGACATCTCCGCCTAGCTCGGGCACCACGGCACCGACCGCAGGCGGAGCCTGGTCGCTGGTCGCTGTGACGGCTGCTGCACGGATCTGGCGTCTTTCTCGATCCTTGCGCAGCTGGACCACAGCTTGGAGCCCTTCGTCGAGGCAAGAGCGCTGCGTGCGCCGAGGGAGTCCCCGGCGACAACTGGCCGCCCGGTGCATGACGTCGAAGTGGGGGCCCCAGCCGGTTGAGCTCAAGGTCGTACCCAGGCTGACGCTACCGGCCACCCGGTGCTCGCAGGAGCGGTCGAGATCGACGCCGCACTGGACCGGTTGCTCGCCGGAGCCGCCCACGCTGCCGCGCACGCCGGCACCGACGCCTGCACCGCCCGACACACCACCACCTCACGCGCCACCGCAGCCCGCGACGTCCACCTCGCCACCTCGCTCGAGCACGGCCACGACGCCACCACCGAGGCCCTGGACGCAGGCCTGGTCTCCCCCCGCCCACGCCACGGTCATCCTGCAAGCCGCCAGCGAGCTGCCCACCGGGGTCAGCGACCAGCAACGCCACGAGATCGAGGCGGCCCTCCTCGACAAGGCCCAGCGGTTCGACCCCGACCAGCTCCGCCGCATCGCCCGCCGCTCCATCGAGACCATCGAACCCGACCAGACCGCCGTCGACGCCCACGAGAACGACCTGCTCCGCAGCGAAGAAGCCACCGCCCGGAACGCCTGCACACTCACCCTCCACGACAACCACGACGGCACCACCACCGGACACTTCACCGTCCCCGCCCTCGCCGCAGCAATGCTGCGCAAAGTGATCGAGTTCATGACCGCACCCCGACGCATGCGGCCGGGTGCACCAGGCTCAACCGAAGACAACCGCTCCTTCGACTGGCGCCACCGCCGCGGACTCGCCTTCGCCGACCTCCTCGAGCACCTGCCGGGCGCAGCCCACGCAGCCGGCCCCACGGAGATAGCCAGCCTGAGCCCGAGCGACTCCTCTCCCGCTGGGGTCTGAGTTGTGTGACTCTCGGGGTCAGGCCGGTCTTCCGCCAAGTCCCGGCTGTTTCGACCTGTCGCCGACGCGTCCCAAGCCGAACATCCTCCGCTGCGCTCCCCCTGTTCGTTTGTGACGAGTCGGCTCCGCTTCGGCTCCACGCCGAAGTGCGAGCTCCACCACCGAGAACCCTGGAGCCACGGCGGCCGCACCGACCTCAAAGACGCCATACCCCTCTGCCACTACCACCACCAACGCATCCACGACCCAGCCTTCGACCATCACGAACGACGCGACACCAGCATCCGGTTCAGCAGACGCACGTGAAGTCCCCCGACTTGTCGGTGCCGGCTGCGACAGTGCTGGGCATGGACATCCTGCTTCCCCTCCTGACCCTGGTGACCGGAGTGCTGCTGGGCGCCCTCGCCGCGCTGGTCTGGTCCCGTCACGCCGGCAGTCCGGACGTGCTGCGGGCGCTGTCGGCCCGCGGTGAGGACCAGGCGGTCCTGCGCGACGGACTCGATCGGCTGCACGAGCGGTTGATGGACGTCGAGCAGCAGCGGGCCTCCTGGCAGGGTCAGCTCCGGCAGCAGGTCGAGGACATGCGGCACAGCACCGACCTGCTGCGTCGCGAGACCGGCGCGCTCTCCACAGCGCTGCGCAAGCCGCAGGTGCGGGGCCAGTGGGGTGAGCTGCACCTGCGCAGGGCCGTGGAGCTCGCCGGGATGGTCGAGCACTGCGACTTCTCCGAGCAGGTGCACCTCGCCCGGGAGGACGGCAACCTCCGACCCGACCTCGTCGTGCGCCTGGCAGGCGGCCGGTGCGTCGTCGTGGACGCCAAGGTGCCGCTCGACGCCCACCTGGACGCCTTGTCGACCGACGACGCCGAGGAAGCGCTCGTCCACCTGCGACGACACGTCCGCCAGGTCCGCAGCCACGTCGATGCCCTCTCCGGCAAGGCCTACTGGCGCTCGATGCCCGGCGCGCCGGAGTTCGTGGTGATGTTCGTGCCCGCCGAGTCCTTCCTGGCTGCTGCCCTGGACACCGACCCGTCACTGCTCGCCTACGCCGCGGCCCGCGACGTCGTGATCGCCACCCCGACCACGCTGATCGCCCTGCTGCGCACCGTGGCCCATGGGTGGACGACCGAGGCCCTGGCCGAACGCACCCGGGAGATCCACGAGCTCGGGCGGGAGCTGCACACCCGGATCGGGGTCATGGGTGGTCACCTCGACAAGGTCGGCCGCTCGCTGAAGGGTGCCGTGGAGGCGTTCAACAGCGCCGTCGGGTCCATCGAGAGCCGGGTGCTCGTCACGGCTCGCCAGTTCGAGGACATCGGGGTGACCCGCGAGGAGCTTCCGGCGGTCCAGCCGGTGTCGCAGGTGCCCCGGCCGCTGACTGCCGCGGAGCTTCTCGAGGCCGTCGCCACCGAGCGCCCCAAGCTGCCGGTGGCCCCGACGGACCCGCCCGGCGAGTCGCACCGATCGAGTGCCTGACTCGGCCTACCTTGATTCCGTGAGCGCACCCACCCTGTGGGAAGAGGGCCGGATGGCCGGCAGCCGGGTCACCCGGCTGACCGTCGTCGTCGGGGCCCTGGCACTCGCCCTGGACCTGGCGATCGACGGTCGGCTCAGCCTCGCCTTCGACATCGCCTTCGTGCTCATCTGCCTCGGCGCTGCCCTCGCGGTCCGCCCCAGCGATTTCTTCGCGATCGGCGTGCTCCCACCGTTGTTGCTCCTGGGCTTCATCACCATGCTCGCGGCGATCCACAGCACCTGGGTGGCCGACCCACGCGACGGCCTCGTCCAGGCGGTCGTCTCCGGTCTCGCCCATCGGGCCAGCGGCCTGCTGACGGCCTACCTGCTGGTGCTCGCCGTGCTCGCCATCCGGCAGCGCGTGCGGATGAAGCGGAGCGCCTACTCGAAGCGGGAGGGGTCCCCGGCGCCGACCCTGGCGAGCTCGGGAGCGCCGTCGGAGAAGTCCACGACGGTGGTGGGCTCGGAGCCGCACTGGCCCGAGTCGACCACCGCGTCCAGCCACTGATCGAGCTCTTCCTTGATCTGCCATCCGTCGGTCATCGGATCGTCCTCGTCCGGCATCAGCAGCGTGCTCGACAGCAGCGGCTCACCGAGCTCCTCCAGCAACGCCCGCACCACGGGGTGATCGGGGATCCGGACTCCGACGGTGCGCTTCTTGGGGTGCATCAGCCGCTTCGGCACCTCGCTGGTGGCCGGCAGGATGAACGTGTAGGCGCCGGGTGTGGCCGCCTTCACGGAGCGGAACGCGGCGTTGCTCAGGTGCACGAGCTGGCCGAGCTGGGCGAAGTCCCGGCAGACCAGCGTGAAGTGGTGCCGGTCGTCGAGCCTGCGCAGCCTCTTGATGCGCTCGAGGCCGTCGCGGTTGCCCAGCTGGATCCCCAGTGCGTAGCAGGAGTCGGTCGGGTAGGCGACGAGTCCGTCGTCCCGGAGCACCTGGACCACCTGTGCGATCGCTCGAGGCTGCGGATCGACGGGGTGGACGTCGTAGTAGCGCGCCACCGGCTACGTGCTCGGCGCCTGGGCGGCGGCCGCACGGAGGTCACGCCGCAGCTCGGGTGGGAGGGCGAAGATCAGTGACTCCTCGGCCGTGTGCACCGCCTGCGCGTCCGGGTATCCCCGCTCGGTCAGGAAGGCCAGCACTCCGTCGACCAGGTCGTCGGGCACCGAGGCGCCGGAGGTGACGCTGACGCTACGGACGCCCGCGAGCCACGCCTCGTCGATCTCGCCGGCGTCGTCGACCCGGTGGGCAGCCTTGGCGCCCGCCTCGAGGGCGACCTCGGCCAGTCGGACGGAGTTGGAGGAGTTGGCCGAGCCGACCACGATCACCAGGTCAGCGTCGGGGCTGATCTCCTTCACCGCGAGCTGTCGATTCTGGGTGGCGTAGCAGATGTCGTCGCTGGGCGGGTCGAGCAGCTGGGGGAACCGTCGCCGGATCGCGTCGACCGTGGCCATCGTCTCGTCCACCGAGAGCGTGGTCTGCGAGAGCCAGGCGACCTTCTCGGGGTCACGTACGACGATGGAGTCCACGTCCTCCGGGCTCTGCACCAGCTGGATGTGCTCGGGGGCCTCACCGGCCGTCCCCTCGACCTCCTCGTGCCCCTCGTGACCGATCAGCAAGATGTCGTAGTCGTCCGAGGCGAACCGCTTCGCCTCGTGGTGCACCTTGGTCACCAGCGGGCAGGTGGCGTCGATGGTCTTGAGGTGACGCTCGGCCGCCTGCTCGTGCACCAGCGGCGACACACCGTGGGCGGAGAACACGACCGTCTTCCCCTCGGGAACCTCGTCGAGCTCCTCGACGAAGACCGCCCCGCGGGACTCGAGGTCCGCCACGACGTGCTTGTTGTGCACGATCTGCTTGCGGACGTAGACGGGGGCGCCGTAGAGGTCCAGCGCCTTCTCGACGGTGATCACGGCGCGGTCGACACCGGCGCAGTAGCCACGTGGGGCTGCCAGGCGCACGGCACGGTCGGCCTCGTCGGGCGAGAGGACGCTCGGCGTACCCAGATCAGTCATGCCACCAATCGTAGGTGCCGGGCCTTAGGGTCACGCCATGGCCTTGGAGACCTCGCCGGAGCATCCGGCACCCGTGCGCCAGATCACCCAGGCGATCGGCAGCTGGATCGATCGGCTCGGTCCGGTCTGGGTCGAGGGACAGGTCACCCAGATCTCCCGGCGCGGGGGCATGAACACCGTGTTCCTGACTCTGCGCGACAAGCTCGCCGACATCTCCGTACCGGTCACGTGCAGCCGAGGCGTCATCGACTCGCTGCCCACCCCGCTGGTCGAGGGAGCCCAGGTGGTGTGTCACGCGAAGCCCTCGTTCTACGCCAACCGCGGCACGCTCTCGCTCAACGTGCGCGAGATCCGCCTCGTCGGTGAGGGTGAGCTGCTCGCCAGGCTCGAGCGTCGACGTCAGCTGCTGGCCGCCGAGGGGCTGTTCGCGGAGGAGCGCAAGCGACCGCTGCCGTTCCTGCCCCGCAACGTCGGCCTCGTCACGGCACAGAACTCAGCGGCGGAGCGCGACGTGCTCGAGAACGCCCGGCGGCGCTGGCCCGCGGTCCAGCTCACGGTGAGGTACGCCGCGATGCAGGGCATGCACGCCGCGCGCGAGGTGATCGAGGCGATCACGACCCTCGACCGTGACCCCGGGATCGACGTGATCGTGGTGGCCCGTGGAGGTGGCTCGGTGGAGGACCTGCTCCCGTTCTCCGACGAGGCGCTGGTGCGTGCCGTGTTCGGCCTCACCACTCCTCTGGTCTCGGCCATCGGTCACGAGCAGGACTCCCCCATCCTCGACCTCGTCAGCGACGTGCGCGCGTCGACGCCGACCGATGCAGCCAAGCGGGTGGTACCGGACGTGGCCGAGGAGGCACAGCGCGTGCTGCAGGCGCGCGAGCGCTCCAGGATGGCGGTGCGTGGCCTGGTCCAGCGCGAGCAGCACCTGCTCGAGTCGCTGCGCTCGCGGCCCGTCCTCGCCGACCCGCGCACCGGGCTGGTCGAACGGCTGCGGGAGGTCGAGGCGCAGCGTGAACGGGCGCGCCGCTCCTTCCGGCACCTGCTCGACCGCGGGGACGACGACCTGGTCCACCAGGTTGCGCGGATCCGTGCGCTCTCGCCCCTGGCCACCTTGCGCCGTGGCTACGCGGTGCTCTCCGACGCACAGGGCCGGGCGCTCTCCAGCGTCGCGTCCCTCGAACCGGGGCACGACCTGCACATCCGAGTGGCCGACGGCCGCATCGGCGCCACCACCACCTCGGTCGACCGGATCGACCTGATGCCCGACGCCAGCGAGGACGACGATGCCTGAACTGCCCGACGACCGCTCCACCAGCACCGAACTCTCCTACGAGGACGCGCGTGACCAGCTGATCGAGGTGGTGCGGACCCTGGAACAGGGAGGCACCAGCCTCGCCGAGTCGCTGGCCCTGTGGGAGCAGGGTGAGGAGCTGGCCAAGGTCTGCCAGCGCGCGCTCGAGGGAGCCCGAGCACGGCTCGACGAGGTGATGGACGACGCCCCGGCCGGGGACTAACTACCCGCCCGCACGGCGGCGAGCGTCGTGCGGAACTGCGACGCGGCGCCCTCGGAGTTGGGGTGGGCCGGCACCGCGACTGCGGCACCGTTGACGGAGACGACCCCGAGCCCCTCGACGTAGCGGTAGTCGGGCGGCGAGCAGACGTGATGACCCACCGACGGGGCGTAGGTGTTCACGAGCTGCGCGCCGCCCGCCGCGGCGGCCCGCTGGACCATCGCGTTGAGCTTGCCGAAGGTCGAGAACAGGTAGGCCATGTCAGAGTCGCTCATCGGCACCACCGGATAGCACCCGGTCTGCGGGATCCCGGCGAGATAGTCGAGCATCAGCACCCGGGCGCCGGGCGAACGACGGTGGATCTCCTGGAGCGCACGCACCAGCTTGGGCTCGGACTGCCTGATCTGCTCGGCGAGCTGGTCGGTGCCGCCGGCCGTGTACTTCTCCTTGCAGTGCGCTCCCCCGGGCAGCGGGCTCAGGCAGTCCATCGCCGCCCCGGCGAACCCGGCGTCGTTGCCACCGATGCCGACGGTGACCAGGTCGGTCGAGGCCGTCAGGCGGTCGAACTGGGCCGGGTTCGACTCCCCGGTAGGAAGCCCCGTCTGCGGTGCGTAGAAGTCGTCCGTGGTGGCCGAACCACAGGTCGCGTCGCGGAAGACGGGTACCTTCAGGGCCGCCGCGAGGAGCTTGGGGTAGTTGCGGTGCGACTGCGCACAGCCGGCTGGTGCGTACGTCGAGTCCGGTGGACCGTCGGTGTCGGCGACCACCACGTCGGCCGACCACGAGTCGCCGAGCGCGACGTACTCCCCGTAGGCGGGAGCGGGCGTCGGTGACGCGGCCGCCCGGGGGACCACGGCCCCCAGCGACGCTGCCCCGAGCACTCCGGTGGCGAGGGCTGCGGCAAGAGCGGGGATGGACCTGGGCAAGCGCACGGTGGTTCCTCCTGGTGTGGGTGTCCAGGAGGTTCAACGGCGCAGCGGGCCGGAGGTCACCCCTTCGGCGAGTACGACCCGCCCACGAGCGTCCCGGCGAAGTCCCTGATCTGCTGCTCGGGCGCCGTGCCGACGACCAGCCAGGACTCCACGGTCCGCCCACCGGACTGCAGCGATCGCGCCACCGCGTAGTCACCGCCGGAGTCGGTCCAGGTCTGCCAGGTCGCGCCGTTGATCTCCACGTCCGCACCCCGACGGGCGTCCTTGTCCACGTGCTGCCGGGCCAGGTCCTCGATGCTGGCGCGCGCCTCCTCCACGCCGACGTACCTCCTGGACTTCGTGAGGGTGCCGAGGTGCCAGGTCGGCGACACCCCGGTGGAGTAGGAGGCGCTGGTGGCCGTCCAACCCGGAGGCAGGGCTGCCGGCGCCTGCACCAGCAGCTTCTGGTCCGCGCGGGCGCCCTTCACCGCAGTCGCATAGTCGACGGCGCGGACGGGTGTGGGAGCCCTGTCGGTGGTGAGCGCCCGGAATGCGGTGAAAGCGATCACGGCGAGGACCGTGACGAGCATGGCGCCGAGAAGGCCGCCCGAGCTCCGCTGGTAGCGGCCGGGCTGTCCGGTCCCCTGCGAATCGCTCATGGAGACATCTTGCCAACCGGGGTGGAGGTTACGATCACTGCCATGTCTGAGAGCCACTTCCCCGACGCCCTCACGGTCGCGCCCACCTTTCCCGACCGCAACCTGGCGCTGGAGCTGGTCCGGGTCACCGAGGCGGCCGCCATGGCAGCGGGTCGCTGGGTGGGACGAGGCGACAAGAACGGCGCCGACGGCGTCGCGGTCAACGCGATGCGCACCCTGATCTCCACCGTGGGCATGCGCGGCACCGTGGTGATCGGCGAGGGCGAGAAGGACAACGCCCCGATGCTGTTCAACGGCGAGGAGGTGGGCGACGGTGACGGCCCCGAGTGCGACGTGGCGGTCGACCCCATCGACGGCACCACGCTGGCGGCCAAGGGCATGGCCAACGCGATCGCGGTGCTCGCGGTCTCTCCGCGCGGGTCGATGTACGACCCCTCAGCCGTGTTCTACATGGAGAAGCTGGTGACCGGTCCCGCCGCGGCCGACGTCGTCGACATCCGCTACCCGGTCGCGGAGAACATCCACCAGGTCGCCAAGGCGAAGGGCAGCAAGCCCGAGGACGTGACCGTCGTCGTGCTCGACCGGCCGCGTCACCAACAGCTCGTGGACGAGATCCGCGCCACGGGCGCGCGGATCAAGTTCATCACCGACGGCGACGTCGCCGGCGCGATCATGGCAGCCCGTGAGGGCACCGGCATCGACCTGCTGCTGGGCATCGGCGGCACACCCGAAGGCATCATCGCGGCGTGCGCGATGAAGTGCCTCGACGGTGTCATCCAGGGCCGACTCTGGCCCACGGGCGAGGAGGAGAAGCAGCGCGCCGTCGATGCAGGGCACGACCTGGAGCGGGTGCTCTACACCGCCGACCTCGTGTCCGGGGACGACTGCTTCTTCGTCGCCACCGGCATCACCGACGGTGAGCTGATGCAGGGCGTCCGCTACAAGGCCGGCGGCGCCTCGACCCACTCGCTGGTGATGCGCTCGCGCAGCGGGACGATCCGCTCGATCCACTCCGAGCACAAGCTCAGCAAGCTGATGGCCTATGCCGACGTCGACTTCGAGCGCTGAGGCGGGCACGCGATGATCGTGGTGGCCGGTGAGGCGCTCGTCGACGTCTTCGTCGACGCGGACGGCGACTCCAGCGAGACGCCGGGTGGTTCCCCCCTCAACGTGGCCGTCGGCCTGGCCCGCCTGGAGGTGCCGACCACGCTGATCACCCAGGTCGGCCACGACGAGCGCGGCGGGCTGGTGGTGCAGCACGTGACCCACAGCGGCGCCGAGATCGTCGCCGTCCCTTCTTCCAGTGGCCGCACGTCGGTCGCCAACGCCCACCTCGATGTCACCGGGGCCGCGAGCTACGACTTCGACCTCGTGTGGGACCTGCCACGCCAGGAGCTCCCCCCGTGCCTCGCGCTGCACGTCGGGTCACTGGGCACGCTGCTGCACCCCGGGCGCGGCAGCGTGCTCGACCTGGTGGAGCAGGCCTGTGCGCGGGACACCTTCGTGAGCTACGACGCCAACGTGCGCGAGTCGTTCGTCGACGACCGGGATCGGGTGCGACAGGAGGTGCTGACGCTCGGTGCGCGCTGCAACCTGGTCAAGCTGAGCGACGAGGACGCCGTGGTGCTCGATCCTGCGTCGGACCCGGACGACTTCGCGCGCACGCTCCTGAGGGGCACGCGCACCCAGGTCGTGGTGCTCACCCGGGGCCCTCAGGGCGCGAGCGCCTTCGTCGAGGGTGGGGAGGTCGTCGGACGGCCCCGGCCGGTCGAGGTGATCGACACGGTCGGAGCCGGGGACGCCTTCATGGCGGCCACGCTGGCCCAGCTCTGGGACCTCGACGCGTTCCGGCGGCCGGGCCCGGGCCTGCCTGCGCTCGAGGAGGACCTCGCCAGGTTGCTCCGCGGAGCGATCGACGTCGCTGCGATCACGTGCGAGCGACGCGGAGCGAATCCGCCCCTGCGCTCTGAGCTGCCTGCTGGTTGGCCCGCCTGACCTGCTGCTCGCGCAGAGCAGCGAGCACGTGGTCCATCACCGTGGGGTCCACGGCCATCCCGCAGTGGCTGGTGCGGACCTCGACGAGCGCGGCGGCCGGGTCGAGACAGGCCCGCCAGTCGACGATCCCGTCGCGCTTGCTGTAGATCGCGGTGAAGCCGAGGTCCGGGTCGATCCCCTGTTGGCTCTCCTGCCAGGAGAGCCGGGCACACTCCCCGCCGAAGCAGTCGTCGCTCATCAGGCCGCGCAGCCCCAGACGGGTCAGCTTGGCCAGCATCTGCGCGTCCCAGGCGAGCACCCGGTGGATGGCGCCGGGCGCCAGCACCGGGCTGCCCATGCTGACGATCCCCTCGATCAGGTCGGGCCGCCGGGACGCCAGGCCACGTGCCAGCATGCCGCCGAGGCTGTGCCCCACGACGGTGACCTTGCGGTCGCGCTTGATCGCGATCGACTCGAGCCGGCGCTCGAGCCGGTCGGCTGCCTGCCGGGTGCAGCCGACGTTCGCGACGATCTGGGCACGGTAGGTGCGGAAGCCGTGGTTGCGCAGGAACGTCGACATCGCCTGGAGGGTGGGGTCCCCCGCCATGAAGCCGGGCACGAGGAGCACGGGATCGAGCGCCGGTCTCCGGTGGGTGCCCGCATAGGGCAGCACGGCGCGCGCCCGGCGATCCTGACGGGAACGCCGGACCAGGCGGGCTGCCTCGACCACCGTGGACGCCTCCCGCGCGAGCGCGCGGACGCCGGCAGGACCCTCGAATCCGGCGGGCAGGAGGAACGAACCAAGCGGTGAGTTCACCAGTGAAACGGTAGCGTTAGTTCTCAGGTGAGTGCCGCACCTGCGCCGCATGTTTCCGTTATCAGATACTTTGAGGTCTCATATGTCCGTTCCCGTCTCCAAGGAGCTGTTCGCGCCGGTCTCTCCCGGCGTGGAGCTGTGCTACCAGAGCTTCGGCAGTGCGGACGGCGAGCCGCTGCTCCTGGTGATGGGCCTCGGCGGACCGATGAACTGGTGGGACCCCGACCTGTGCACGATGCTCGCCGAAGCGGGCTTCCACGTCGTCCGCTTCGACAACCGCGACACCGGCCGGTCCTCGCGGATGCACGGCCGCGTCACCCGTGGGCAGCTGCTGAAGTCCTTCCTCGGTCGAGGTGGTCGCATCCCCTACACCCTCAACGACATGGCCGTGGACGCCTTCGGGCTGATGGACCATCTCGGCTGGGACAGCGCGCACGTCGTCGGTGTGTCGATGGGCGGGATGATCGCGCAGACCATGGCCATCGACCGTCCCGCCCGCGTCCGGTCACTGACCTCCATCATGTCCACGGTGGGCCGCAGGACGGTGGGCTGGCAGCATCCTGCGCTGCTGCCGATGCTGATCGCCCGGCGCACGCCGGGTCGTGAGGCCTACGTCGAGAGCTCAGCGAAGACCTGGGCGCTGATCGGCTCTCCGGGCTTCGCCCTCGACGAGGAGAAGGGCCGGGCCCGAGCCGAGGAGACCTTCGACAGGGGCGTCTCCGCCAGCGGCGTGATGCGCCAGATGCTGGCGGTCCTGAACCAGCCGGACCGCTCCCGCGACCTCTCGGCCGTTCGCGTCCCGGCAGCAGTGGTGCACGGAGCGGCGGACAAGATGGTGCACGTCTCGGGCGGACGGGCCACAGCCCGGGCGATCCCCGGAGCGGAGCTGCTCGTCATCGACGGCATGGGCCACGACATGCCGAGCGAGCTGTTCGAGACACTCACCGACATCATCCGGCGTACGGCGGACCGGGCAACTCGCCCGACGGAGTCCGGCCAGTCCGCCTGAGCCGAGCCCCGCCGCACGTCGCAGGATCAGACGTGCGGCGGTGCTCGGGTGCTGCTCAGTCGCTGAGGCGGTCGCCCGAGGCGGCGTCGAAGACGTGCACGTGGTGCGGGTCGGTGGTCACGTAGAGGACGTCACCCTTGTGCACGCTGTCACGACCCGTGACCCGCACGATCACGCTCTCGGGCTTGCCGTGCACCCCCGTGGTGCCGTAGACGAAGGCGTCGGAGCCGAGCTCCTCGACCACGGTCACCTGAACCGGCAGGCCACCCTCCTCGGCCGAGACCTGTCGCCACGTCTCGGGACGGACCCCGACGACGATGTCGCCCTTCATCCGCTTCGATGCGGCCTCGTCGACCGGCACCAGGTAGTCGCCGATCTTGGCCTGGCCGTTCTGGGCCACCGCACCCATCAGGTTCATCTGGGGGGAGCCGATGAAGCCGGCCACGAACAGGTTCACCGGGCGGTCGTAGAGGTTCAGCGGGGTGTCCACCTGCTGCAGGTAGCCGTCCTTCATCACCGCGACGCGGTCACCCATCGTCATGGCCTCGACCTGGTCGTGGGTCACGTAGACGGTGGTGACGCCGAGGTCGGACTGGAGCTTGGCGATGTCGGTGCGGGTCTGCACGCGCATCTTGGCGTCGAGGTTCGAGAGTGGCTCGTCCATGCAGAAGACCTGCGGGTTCCGCACGATCGCCCGACCCATCGCGACGCGCTGACGCTGACCACCGGAAAGGGCCTTCGGCTTGCGGTCGAGGTACTCGGTCAGGTTGAGGATGCGAGCTGCCTCCTCGACGCGCGTCTTCCGCTCGTCGGCAGGCATCTTCGCCATCTTCAGCGAGAACGCCATGTTGTCCGCCACGGTCATGTGGGGGTACAGCGCGTAGTTCTGGAAGACCATCGCGATGTCGCGGTCCTTGGGGGGCAGGTTGGTGACGTCTCGGTCGCCGATGAAGATCTGCCCGTCGTTCACCTCCTCGAGCCCGGCGAGCATCCGCAGGGTCGTGGACTTGCCACACCCCGACGGGCCGACGAGGACCATGAACTCGCCGTCCTTGATCTCGAGGTCGATGCCGGGCACCGCGGGCTTGTCCATCCCGGGATACCAGCGCTGGGCCTTCTTGAACGTGACTGTTGCCATGACAATCTCCTTACCGGCAGGAACGTGCCGGACGATCCGTAGTAGAGGTGACTGACGTCACACTAGCCTCCGCACTCGAGGTCGAGCGAATGTCGTCTCGTGCCAGCGCCCGGTCTAGGACTTGACGCCGCCTGCCGTGAGCCCGGAGACGATGCGTCGCTGGAAGATGAGCACCATGATCAGCAGTGGCACCGTGAGGATGACTCCGGCCGCCATGATGCTCCCGAAGGGGATGTCGCGCCCCGTCGTCCCGGTGAAGAACGTGACCGCGACCGTCGCCGTGCGGTAGTCGGACTTGTTGGTCATCGTCAGCGCGATGATGTACTCGTTCCACGCAGCGACGAACACGATGATGGCGGTCGTGAACACCCCTGGCGCGGCGATCGGGAGGATCACCTTCCGGAACGCCTGTCCCTGGGTGCACCCGTCGATCATCGCCGCCTGCTCGAGCTCGGCGGGCATCTGCCGGAAGAACGCGGTGAGGTTCCACACCGCCAGCGGTAGGGCGAACGACATCGCAGGGAAGATCAGCGCCTGGTAGGTGTTGATCCAGTTGATGTCGATGAAGAGCTTGAACAGCGGCACCACCAGGGCGATCCCGGGGAACATCGAGGTCGCGATGATGACCGAGAGGGCGAGGCTCTTGCCCCGGAACTCCAGTCGGGCCAGCGCATAGGCCGTCAGGATGCCGACGACCAGCGTCAGCAACGTCGTCGCCCCGGCGACGAAGACGCTGTTGGCCAGCGCCCTGGCAAACGCGTTCTTCGGGTCGAAGACGTCGATGAAGCTCTGCACCGAGAAGGGCGTCGGGATGACACTCGTCTCGAAGGTGTCCCGAGGTCGCCGCAGGGCGCTGACGATCATCCAGTAGAACGGCGCCAGGCAGTAGATGATGATGACGCCGATACCGAGCAGGGCGAGGTACTCGCCCTTGCCGCGGGGAGGCTTCTTGGCGGCGACGTCCGACGTCGTTCCCGCGCTGTCGAGGTCCTGCTCAGCTGCCCGTGCCGTGGTCATGACATGTCCCCTCTGGCGACGGTGCTGATGCGACGCCCCCCTGCCGGCTTGCTCTTCTTCTTCTTGCTCTTCTCCACCGGTCGGTCGGAGAAGACGTCCGCGCCGAGGAACTTCACGAAGGCGAAGGCCACCACCACCACGTAGAGGAACAGGATCACGGCGAACGCCGCCGCCGGCCCGAACCTGGTGTTGACGGTGTCGTCGTAGGCCAGCATCGAGAGTGTCTCGACGCTGGGCTTTCTCCTGCCGATCAGCACGAACGGCAGGTCGAACATGCGCAGGTTGTCGAGCAGGCGGAACAGCACCGCGACCAGCAGCGCCGGCTTCACGAGCGGGAGCGTGATGTGGAGGAACTGCTGCCACACGTTGGCTCCGTCGATCCGGGCGGCCTCGTAGGTCTCGGAGCCGATGACCTGCAGCCCTGCGAGCACCAGGAGCCCGATGAACGGCGCCGTCTTCCAGATGTCGGCCGTGAGCACGGCGGCCTTGGCCTGCCAGCCGTCCGTGGTCCACAGGATCTGCTGGCCGATGATGTTGTTGGCCACGCCGTTGGAGTCGAAGATCCAGCGCCACAGCAGTGCCGAGACCACCGTGGGGATCGCCCACGGAACCAGGATGCTCGCGCGGATGAGGCCCTTGCCCTTGAACGCCTTGTTCATGATCAGAGCCATCGCCACGCCGATGAGGACCTCGATGGAGACGGCGACGACGGTGAAGAACGTGGTGTTGTAGAAGGCCTGCCAGAACCGGCCCACGCCGTCCCCGGTGAAGATGGCGGTGTAGTTGCCGAGGCCGACGAACTTGTCGCCCGCGACGACGAACCCGGACGCGTCGACGCCCTGCTCCTGCCGGAACAGCGACTGGTAGCCGGCTGCGATCACGGGGTAGCCGATCACGAGGAGCAGCACCACCATCGTCGGTGAGATCAGGATCAGTCCCAGGCGGCCGCTGTCGGCCTTCTGGGATCTCGAGGGCTTCGACTTCGGCGCGGCAGGTGCCGTTGCAACGGTCATGGACAGACTCCTCGCTCAGGGCTGGGGGAGGAACAGGCCGGTGGACCGGCCTGCCCCTCCCTCAGTGCGGATCACTACCTACTTCGTGAGCTCTTCGAGCTTGGTCTGCAGCTGCGACAGGGCGTCGTCCACGGACATCTTTCCCGTCATGGCGCCGTAGGCAGCCTCCTGGATGGCCGTCGTCGCGTCGCCGTACCGGACCACCTTGGGCCGCGGGACGGCCTTGAGGATGGACTCCTTCAGGGTGGCGAGGTAGGGGTACTTCTTCTGCAGCGCCGGGTCGTCGTAGATCGAGGTGTAGACCGGCGCCTGCGAGGCCAGCTCGAGGTACTTCTGGCTGTTCTCCTTGGTCGTGTAGAACTTGATGAAGTCCAGGGCGCTCGCCTTGTGCTTGGAGTACGTCGAGATGCCCAGGGCGTGACCGCCGAGGCTCGAGCTGCCGAGGCCGTCCTTGCCCGGAAGCGGTGCCACCGCGAACTTGCCGGCGACCTTGGAGTCCTTGGGGTCGTTCGCCAGGGCGTACTGGTAGGGCCACTGGCGGTGGAAGATCAGGCGACCCTCCTGGAAGGCTCGGCGGCCCTCCTCCTCCTTGTAGGTGATGGCCTCCTTCGGGATGTACCCCTGCTTGAAGCCGTCCACGAGGAAGCTCAGGCCGGCCTTGGCCTCGGCGGTGTTGACGTTGGGCTTGCCCGAGGCGTCGGTCACCTCGCCGCCGGCGCTGTTGATGGCCTCGGACGCGTTCACGGTCAGGCCCTCGTACTTGTCGAACTGACCTGCGTAGCACCCGGCGTTCTTGGCCGCCGGCAGCTTCTTGATCTTGTCGCAGTCAGCGATCATCTCCGACCACGTCTGGGGCGGAGCATCGATGCCGGCAGCCTTCAGGAGGTCGGTGCGGTAGTAGAGCATGCCCCCGTCGGAGGAGTTCGGGATGGCGTAGAGCTTGTCGAGGTAGCGCGCCGAGTCGATGACCGGCTTGACCATCTCCGAGACCGGGAACTGGTCCTCGGGAAGCGCGGTGATGTAGCGGTTGGCGGCGAACTCCGCGGTCCACACGTTGTCCACGACGAGCACGTCGTAGGTGTCGGACTTCGCTTCGGCGTTCTGGATCATCTGCGAACGCTGCGCATCAGCCGACTCGGGCAGCTCGATGAGCCTGGCCTGCTCCTTCGGGTGATCCGCGTTCCAGCTGTCGAGGATCTGCTGGACGAACCCGGATACGTCCTTGCCCTGCACCAGGGTGATCGGGCCACGGCCCTCCAGCGCACTGGCGTCACCACCACCGCTGCCACCCCCCGAGTCTCCGCCGCTTCCGCATGCCGTCACCAGCATGGTGGCGGAGAGGCAGAGTGCGCCGATCGCGCGTGATTTGTGCCGCATTTGACGGTTCCCTTCGTTACAAGTGAGGTGAACTGTGTTTGGCGTTCCAGCGTTGACAGGGGGCAACGTATCCATCGCTCGCGCGAGGTTGCAAGCGTTTACCGTGACAGATCTAACATCGATCATGAATCGTCATCGCGCGGCCGACCAGGCTGTCAGGGGTCGTCCCGGTACGCCGGATATCCGCTGTCACCGGGGCCATCTGAGACCATCTCATCCGGGTGCAGGCACACCATTGCCTGTTAGCCTGCGCCGGTGACGACAGGCGCGGTCTCCCCGGAGTGGCTGGAGTAGTCCGTGCCCGGCCGTCGGCACGCCAGCATCTCAGACGTCGCGGCACGCGCTCGCGTCTCGACGGCGACCGTCTCTCGCGCCCTGCGCGGCCTGCCGCACGTCAGCGAGAGCAGCCGGCAGCGCGTGCTCGACGCCGTGGCCGAGCTGAACTACGTCGTCTCCCCAGCAGGCGCAGGCCTGGCGACGGGGCGCACCCTGACCATCGGCCTGGTCACCCCGCTGGTCGCACGGTGGTTCTTCTCGCAGGTCGTCGCGACGGCGGAGAGCGTGCTGCAGGCGCACGGCTACGACGTGCTGCTCTACGACCTCGGCAGCCACAGCCGCAGGGACCGGTTCTTCACCGAGATGCCGTTCCGTCGCAGGGTGGACGGTCTCATCGTGGTGGCACTGCCCATCGGGCCGACCGAGTCCGAGGCGCTGCAAGCACTGAACGTGCCCGTCGTGGTCGTGGGGCTGCCCCACCAGGACTTCTCGTCGGTGCGCACCGACGACGAGCTAGGTGCCGAGCTCGCCGTCCGTCACCTCCGGGACCTCGGCCACGAGGACATCGCGATGATCTCCTCGTTGGAGGACAGTGACACCGCGTTCAGCAGCGCTCCCCTGCGGCGCACCGGGTTCAACCGTGCTCTTGGCCTGACCCGGCTCGACCACCACCACGTCGTGACCGGGCTGTGGGGGGTCGAGGGCGGCATCCAGGCAATGCGCCAGCTCCTGGACCGGTCCGAGCTCCCGAGCGCCGTCTTCACCGAGTACGACGAGATGGCGTTCGGCGCCATCGTCGCGCTGCGCGAGGCCAAGATGCAGCCGCCACACCCGGTCAGCCTGATCGGCTTCGACGATCACGAGCTCTCCCACGTCGTCGACCTCTCCACGGTCCGGCAACCGGTCCAGGCGCTCGCGGCCGAGGCGGCCGAGCAGCTCCTGCGGCAGCTGCGTGGCGACGAGGGCCGCCGCGAGGTCGTGCTCCCCACTCAGCTGGTGATGCGCGGCAGCACGGCACCCGCCGACTGAGCGTCATGAGTCGGCCGTACGGCGCCCGGCTGTCCTGGAGTCCTCTCGTGCTGCCCGGCGGGCTCGCCCGCCGTGAGCTCGGCACGCAGCCAAAGGGATAATCGGTGCTCGTGTCCACCGATCCCGAGTTCAGATACTCCGACCTGCTGCCCACCGGAGCCGACGAGACGCCCTACCGGCTGATCACCACCGAGGGTGTCTCCACCTTCACCGCGGACGGGCGGACGTTCCTGCGCGTGGCTCCCGAGGCGATCCAGCAGCTGACCGCCGAGGCGATGCACGACATTGCGCATTACCTGCGCCCCGCGCACCTCGCGCAGCTGCGCCGGATCATCGACGACCCCGAGTCGTCCGGCAACGACCGCTTCGTGGCGCTGGACCTGCTCAAGAACGTCAACATCTCCGCCGGCGGCGTGCTGCCGATGTGCCAGGACACCGGCACCGCCATCGTGATGGGCAAGAAGTCCGAGGGTGTGCTGACCGGTGCGGACGACGGCGAGGCGATCAGCCGCGGCGTGTACGACGCCTACACGTTGCTGAACCTGCGCTACTCCCAGCTGGCGCCGCTGACGACCTGGGAGGAGAAGAACACCGGCACCAACCTGCCGGCGCAGATCGAGCTCTACTCGACGCCGGACAAGGACGGGAGGCCGGAGTACAAGTTCCTGTTCATGGCCAAGGGCGGCGGCTCGGCGAACAAGTCGTTCCTGTTCCAGGAGACCAAGGCCGTCCTGAACCCGGACCGGATGCTGCAGTTCCTCGACGAGAAGATCCGTTCGCTCGGGACGGCGGCATGCCCGCCGTACCACCTCGCGATCGTGATCGGCGGGACCAGTGCCGAGTTCGCACTGAAGACCGCGAAGTACGCCAGCGCGCACTACCTCGACAACCTGCCCACCGAAGGATCGATGAGCGCGCACGGCTTCCGGGACCTCGAGCTCGAGCAGAAGGTCTTCGAGCTGACCCAGTCGTTCGGGATCGGGGCGCAGTTCGGCGGCAAGTACTTCTGCCACGACGTCCGCGTGGTGCGACTCCCCCGGCACGGCGCCAGCTGCCCGGTGGCGATCGCGGTCTCCTGCTCGGCCGACCGACAGGCACTGGGCAAGATCACCGCCGAGGGCGTCTTCCTCGAGCAGCTCGAGATCGACCCCGCGAAGTACCTGCCCGAGCCGACGGACTCACACGTCGACGAGAGCGACGTCGTGCGGATCGACCTGAACCGCCCGATGGACGACATCCTGGCCGAGCTGAGCAGGCACCGGGTGAAGACGCGGCTCTCCCTGACCGGTCCTCTGGTGGTGGCCCGCGACATCGCGCACGCCAAGATCAAGGAGCGGCTCGACGCCGGCGAGGAGTTGCCGCAGTACCTCCGCGACCACGCGGTCTACTACGCCGGTCCGGCGAAGACCCCCGAGGGCTACGCCAGCGGGTCGTTCGGTCCCACCACGGCTGGACGGATGGACTCCTACGTCGAGCAGTTCCAGGCCGCCGGTGGGTCGAAGGTGATGCTGGCCAAGGGAAACCGCTCCAAGGTCGTGACCGAGGCCTGCCACGCGCACGGCGGGTTCTACCTCGGCTCGATCGGCGGCCCGGCAGCGCGGCTCGCGCAGGACTGCATCAAGGCTGTGGACGTGCTGGAGTACGCCGAGCTCGGCATGGAGGCGGTCTGGAAGATCGAGGTCGAGGACTTTCCGGCGTTCATCGTGGTCGACGACAAGGGCAACGACTTCTTCACCGACCCCTCCGGCGCCGTCACGGTGCCGATCAGCGGGATCCGGGTGCGCTCGCGCGAGGAGTGAGTGCCCCCGGGGACTCAGGCGTGGTCGGTGGCCTGGTCGGCCGTCGGGTCCGCGGAGTCGTCGGACTCCTCGCTCCCGGTGCGCGCGTTCGGGCCGGTCTTGCCCTCCTGCACCTCGCCGCTCTCGGCGTCCGGGGCGCCGGCGACGGCCTGGTCGGGCATGATCGGCTCGCCGGCACCCTCCAGCGCGCTGACCTCCGAGACCTGTCCCTCGTCCTGGGCTCCGGGCATGGTGTGGTTCCTGTCCTGATCGGTCCGTCCCGACGACGGTCGCGGTCTCATCGACGGTACCCACCGGCCCCTGACACCTCCGCAGCTGCCGCCCCGGTGCTGGCTCTCCCCTCGGCGGTGGCCTAGCGTCATCCACGTCGTGGGTCGTCGACCATCCACCGCACGAAGCAAGGAAAGCTCGGGGGAGAACGTGGTGAGCGAGTACGTCGAGGTGGCCCGCGCCGAGTCCGACCGCGGCGAGGTCGTGCTTCGCCGCCGGTCCGAGGAGCGCGGCGCCGACACCCTGGAGCTCCGGGTGAACGGAGTGTTCGTGATGGACACCCGGGAGACCGGCTCCGAGATGGAGCTCGCGACCGCTGCGCTCGAGCTCGTCGACGAGCCGCGGCGCGTCGTGGTGGGCGGGCTCGGCCTGGGGTTCACCGTCCAGCAGGTGCTGGCCGACCCACGGGTCGAGGAGGTCCAGGTGGTCGAGATCGAGGAGGCCCTCGTCGGCTGGATGCGGGACGCGACGATCCCCCACGGCCCGGCTCTGCTGGCGGACAAGAGGGTACGCGTGGTCACGGCGGACATCTCGATGGCCATCGCGGAGGCGACCTCGACCTACGACCTGGTGCTGCTCGACGTGGACAACGGCCCCGGGCAGCTGGTCCACGCGACCAACGAGCCGATCTACGAGCAGGAGTTCATGGAGCGCACCAGGAGGATCCTGAACCCGGGCGGCGCCGTGGTGATCTGGTCGGCCGACCCCGCGCCCGGCCTGGTGCGGGTGCTGGAGCAGGTGTTCGGCAACTGCGCCGAGCACCGCTACGACGTGCTCCTCCAGGAGCGGCCGGAGCAGTACCTGCTCTACCTGGCCCGAGCCGGGTAGCGTCGAAGCCAATGCGGTCCTGATCGCCACCCGCCCGGCCCGTCGACGAGTCAGTCCAGCGTGATCACGACCTTCACGTCGTCGTCCTGTGCGGCGAACGCCTCCTCGAAGCGGGCCAGCGGCACCCGTCGGCTGACCAGCCGGTCCAACCAGGACAGGTCGGCGGCCGCCAGTGCCTCGGCCGCCTGCCGGTAGTGCCGAAGGTTGGCGTTCACCGAACCGAGCAGGGCGTCGTTCTGCAGCACCAGCTCCCGGTTGAGCGAGCCCGCGTCGATCCGCAGAGGGTGCCCACCGCTGGAGACCCCGGTCAGGCAGACGATCCCGTAGGAGTCGGTGCCGCGCATGGCGCCGACCACGAGCTCACCCACCCCGGTCGCCTCGATCACCACGTCGGGCTCGATCTTCGCGGTCACCACGTCGATGTCGTCGTGGTGGTACGTCGCGCCCAGGTCGGCCACCAGTCCGGGCTTCGGGCCGTCGGTGACCCGGTCGAGGACGTGCACGTCGAGTCCACGCTGACGGCCGAGCAGGGCCGCGAGCAGCCCGATCGGTCCGGCGCCGGTGATCAGCACGCTGGCCGGGTCGAACCAGGCCCGGCCGCCCACGCGCTCGACCTGCTCCCACGCCTTCGCCACCACGGTGGTCGGCTCCATCAACATGCCGACCTGCTCGAGCCGCGGGTCGAGCCTCACCGCGTAGTCGGTCTCGACGGTCCACTGCTCGCTGCTGTAGCCGTCGATCTCCTTGATCCCGCGCTCGGTGTAGCGACCGTTGCGGCACATGTCGAACTCCCCGCGCGCGCACGCCCCGCACGGCACCGGGTCGGGTCGGCGTACGACGCCCACGACGAGGTCGCCCTCGGCGAAGCCGCTGTCCGCGGGAGCCGTCCGGACCCTGCCGAGCGACTCGTGACCGAGGACCAGCCGCTCCCTTCCGCTGGGAGCCCAGCCGTAGTCGCCGCCGACGATCTCCTTGTCGGTGCCACACACCCCGATGGCCACCCCGTCCACCAGCAGCTCGTCCGGAGCGGGTTCAGGATCGGGGACCTCGGTCACGGCGAGGGTGTCGGCCCGGTTCGGGATCGTGGTGAGTGCGCGCACTCCCCCACCTTGCCGCGCGGCAGAACGATGTCCAAGCCGCCGGTGGCGCGACCCCGGTAACGTCACGGGCATGAGCTCCGAGAACAGCCAGACCCGGACCGAGCACGACAGCATGGGCGACATCGAGGTGCCACGGGACGCGCTGTGGCGGGCACAGACGCAGCGCGCGGTGGAGAACTTCCCGATCAGCGGGACCACGCTCGAGCCGGCGCACATCGTGGCGATGGCCCGGGTGAAGAAGTCCGCGGCGAGGATCAACGCCGATCTCGGCATCCTCACCGAGGAACAGGCGGAGGCCATCGCCGCAGGCGCCGACGAGATCATCGGCGGCGCTCACCACGACGCCTTCCCGATCGACGTCTTCCAGACCGGGTCGGGCACCAGCTCCAACATGAACATGAACGAGGTGCTCGCCTCCCTGGCCTCCCGAGCAGGCGTGGACTGCCACCCCAACGACCACGTCAACGCCAGCCAGTCGAGCAACGACACGTTCCCGACCTCCATCCACGTCGCCGCGGTCGAGGCGACCAGGGCCGACCTGGTCCCCGCGCTCGAGGTGCTGGCCGGGTCGCTCGAGGCCAAGGCGGCGGAGTTCGAGCACGTCGTGAAGTCCGGCCGGACGCACCTGATGGACGCGACCCCCGTCATGCTCGGCCAGGAGTTCGGCGGCTACGCCGCGATCATCCGCATGGGCATCGAGCGCCTCGAGTCCACGCTCCCTCGGGTCGCCGAGCTGCCGCTCGGCGGGACGGCGGTCGGGACCGGCATCAACACCCCCGACGGCTTCGCCGCGCGGGTGATCGCCGACCTGGCGGAGGAGACCGGTCTGCCGTTCACCGAGGCTCGCAACCACTTCGAGGCCCAGGGCGGCCAGGACGCGCTCGTCGAGCTCTCGGGGCAGCTGCGCACGATCGCCGTCGGGCTGACCAAGATCTGCAACGACCTGCGCTGGATGTCCTCCGGGCCGACCACCGGGCTCGCCGAGATCCACCTGCCCGACCTGCAGCCGGGCTCCAGCATCATGCCCGGCAAGGTCAATCCCGTCCTGCCCGAGGCGACGTTGATGGTGTGCGCGCAGGTGATCGGCAACGACGCCACCGTGGCGGTCGGCGGAGCCAGTGGCAGCTTCGAGCTCAACGTGATGATGCCGGTGATGGCGCGCAACCTGCTGGAGTCGATCCGGCTGCTGGCGCAGGTCGGGCCGTTGCTGGCACACCGGTGCATCGACGGCATCGAGGCCGACGAGGAGCGCTGCCTGGGCTACGCGGAGTCGTCCCCCTCGGTCGTGACGCCGCTGAACGCCTACATCGGCTACGAGGAGGCCTCGAAGGTCGCCAAGGCCGCGCTCAAGGAGGGTCGGACGATCCGCGAGCAGGTGCTCGAGATGGGGTACGTCGAGCGCGGCGAGCTCACCGAGAAGCAGCTGGACGAGGCGCTCGACGTGCGCACGATGACCCGCTCGGAGTAGTCGGTCGGGGCTGGCTGGTCGCTCAGTACCAGCCGGCACCCTGCTTGTAGGACCAGGCGGCACAGGCCGAGCCGTAACGGGCCTTGATGTAGCCCAGGCCCCAGCGGATCTGGGTCTCGGCGTTGCTCTCCCAGTTGGGTCCGGCCGAGGCCATCTTCGAGCCCGGCAGCGCCTGCGGGATGCCGTAGGCCGACGAGCTGGGGTTGTCGGCGTGGACGTTCCATCCCGACTCCTGCGACCAGATGTTGTCCAGGCAGCCGAACTGCGAGGAGGACATCCCGAACTGCGGCATCAGGGCGCGCGCGAGGGCCTTGGGGTCAGCGGTGCTGAGGTCCTCGGTCTTCGTGACGGCATGGCCCGAGGCGTTGGACAACGTGCGGGCCTTCGTCTGGTCGGCCACCGGGCGCCGGTCCCCGGTGGACCGCGACGCCCGCTCCACGCGGTCGGCCAGCTCGGACTCGGTGAGTCCGCCGGTCGGGGAGGAGGAGGGGGAGGAGGAGGACAGCGCTGCGGCGGCGCCGTCGATCGGTGACCCCTGGGCCAGCACCCCCGTGGAGACGGCGAGGCCGGTTGCGACCACGGCGACCGCCGAGAGGGCGGCGATGCCGCGGAGGCGACCGCCGAGGCGGCGGTGAAGCGAGGTCGTGGGCGCGCAACGATGCTTGGCAGCGTGCTTCTCAGACAAGGTGATCCCTAGCGTTGACGACATGGACGTCATTTCACGCTCAACGTGCTGGGGGGAAGCGCGGAGCGTACCGAGGAAGAGATTCCACCCTCTCCTATGGGCCCGAGCGGGTGCAAGTTGGACCGCCCGGTAACCCGCGTGACCTCGTTCACGGTCTTCGTCAAACCCGCGAGGACCGTGAGATGGGTCACATCGTCATGTGCTCGAGCATCTCCGTGACCAGCGCCGCGATGGGCGACCGCTCGGACCGGGTCAACGTGACGTGCGCGAACAGCGGGTGGCCCTTGAGCCGGTCCACCACGGCCACGACGCCGTCGTGGCGGCCCACCCTCAGGTTGTCTCGCTGGGCGACGTCATGGGTGAGCACCACCTTGGAGTTGGCCCCGATCCGAGAGAGCACCGTGAGCAGCACGTTGCGCTCCAGCGACTGCGCCTCGTCGACGATCACGAAGGCGTCGTGCAGAGACCGCCCGCGGATGTGGGTGAGCGGGAGGACCTCCAGCATGCCCCGGTCCAGGACCTCGTCGACGACGTCGGGGGTGGTGATCGCGCCGAGCGTGTCGAAGACCGCCTGACCCCACGGCGACATCTTCTCCGACTCGCTGCCCGGCAGGTAGCCGAGCTCCTGGCCCCCCACGGCGAACAGCGGCCGGAAGACGACCACCTTCTTGTGGGTACGACGCTCCAGCACCGTCTCGAGCCCGGCGCACAGGGCGAGCGCCGACTTGCCGGTGCCCGCACGCCCACCGAGGGAGACGATGCCGATCTCGGGGTCGAGCAGCAGGTCCAGCGCGATCCGCTGCTCGGCCGAACGGCCATGGATCCCGAAGGCCTCCCGGTCCCCGCGGACGAGGTGGACCCGCTTGTCGGCCTTGACCCGCCCGAGGGCACTTCCCCGGTCGGACATCAGCACGAGCCCCGTGTGGCAGGGGAGCTCACGCGCGTCGTCGAGGTCGATCACCTGGTCGGCGTACAGCTCGTCGAGCTGGGCGCCGGTGACGTCCATCTCGGTCATGCCCGTCCAGCCCGCGTCGGACTCGTGGATCTGCTCGCCGCGGTACTCGGCCGCGTCGAGACCGACGGCCGAGGCCTTGATCCGCAGCGGAAGGTCCTTGGAGATGAGCGTGACGCGGTTGCCCTCGTTGGCCAGGTTGCGGGCCACCGCGAGGATGCGGGTGTCGTTGTCCCCGAGGCGGAAGCCGGAGGGCAGCGAGTCCGGGTCGGTGTGGTTGAGCTCGACCCTGATCGTGCCGCCGAGGTCACCGACGGGGACCGGCTCGTCGAGCCGTCCGCTCTCGACGCGCAGCTCGTCGAGCATCCGGAGCGCGGAGCGGGCGAAGTAGCCGAGCTCGGGATGGTTGCGCTTGCCCTCCAGCTCGGTGATCACCACGACGGGCAGCACCACCTCGTGCTCCTCGAACCGCTTCAGCGCCCCCGGGTCGGCCAGCAGGACCGAGGTGTCGACGACGTAGGTACGGCGTACCTGGGCAGATGCGCGCTTCGCTGGTGCCACTGGGTTCCCCTTGTGACCGGTGCGCGCACTCCTGCACCCCGGTCCGCTAGCAGGTGTGCTCGGACCGGGACTGGCGGCGGAGGCCTGAGTGCTGACCTCCGATGGTGCAGTGGCCGTGATCTCTCACGAACTTCGCCCTCCTGGTACGGACTGCTTCCCCGCAGACCGATACCTGAAAGTATGTCTCCGAAGCCCACTTCCGGGAGCAACACGCCCGAACCCGAGGTGAACGGCGTCAGGCCCCGAAGCGACGCTCGCGCTCGGCGTAGGCACGCACGGCGCGGAGGAAGTCCACCCTCCGGAAGTCGGGCCAGTAGGCCTCGCAGAAGTAGAACTCGCTCTGCGCGCTCTGCCAGAGCAGGAACCCGCCGAGACGCTGCTCCCCGCTGGTGCGGATCACGAGGTCGGGATCGGGTTGGCCCTTGGTGTAGAGGTGCTGCGCGATGTGCTCGACGTCGATGACCTCGGCGAGCTCCTCCAGGGTGGTCCCCATGCCGGCGTGCTCGTGGAGCAGCGCGCGTACGGCGTCCGCGATCTCGCGTCGACCGCCGTACCCGACGGCGATGTTGACGAGCAGCCCGTCGTCGACGTCGCGGGTGGCCTCGGCGGCCTCCTTGAGCCGCTCGGCGATCCTGGCCGGCAGCAGGTCCAGGGAACCCACCGGGTGCAGCCGCCACCGGTGCTGCTCGGCGAGGGTCTCGACGGCGTCGCCGATGATGCCGAGCAGGGGCTCGAGCTCGTCGGCCGGCCGGTTGAGGTTGTCGGTGGAGAGCAGCCACAAGGTGACCACCTCTACGCCGATCTCCTCGCACCACCCGAGCAGCGGCTCGATGTTGGCCGCACCCGCACGGTGGCCCTGGGCCGTGTCGGCTCCGACCGCCTTCGCCCAGCGGCGGTTGCCGTCGAGCATCACGCCGACGTGCTTGGGGAGACGCTCGGTGGGGAGGCGACGTACGACCCTGGCCTCGTACGCCGGATAGAGCACCCGGCGCAGTCCTCGCTTCCAGTCCGCCACGCGTGCGACTGTACCGCCGCGGGGCCTCCCGATCCGGTAGTCCTGGGGATCCCGGGTGTGGCAGCCCGAAGTAGCGTATGCCTGTGAAACACGACCCCACGTTGCCCGAGCGCGTGACCGAGAACGCGCACGAGGCCGTGGACCATGTGCGCAAGCGAGTCCGCTACGTCAAGGACGAGGTCAAGCCCAAGCTGCGCGGCTGGCTGCACGCCAGCACCGCTCCGCTGGCCCTCGCCGCGGGCATCGTGCTGGTGGCCCTCTCCCCCACCCTGACCACGCGCGTGGGATCGGCGATCTTCGCGTTCACGGCGCTGCTGCTGTTCACCGTCTCGGCGATCTACCACCGGGGCAACTGGTCGCAGCGGACGTGGGCGTTCCTGCGCAGGTTCGACCACTCGAACATCTACCTGCTGATCGCCGGCTCCTACACGCCGTTCACGCTCATCCTGCTGGACGGCCGTGCGCGCGTGTGGCTCCTGGTGATCGTGTGGAGCGGCGCGGCCCTGGGCGTGGCGTTCCGGATCTTCTGGATCGACGCCCCACGCTGGATCTACACGCCGATCTACTTCGCGCTGGGCTGGGTCGCGATCTTCTACGCCAAGGACTTCTCATCGGCAGGCACCGCCGTGATCACGCTGATCGCGGTCGGCGGCGGCCTCTACACCCTCGGCGGCCTGGTCTACGCACTCAAGCGGCCCGACCCGTTCCCGGCGTGGTTCGGCTTCCACGAGGTGTTCCACAGCTTCACGATCGCCGCGTTCGTGTGCCACTACATCGCGGCGAGCATCGCGACCTACCAGCTCAGGTAGGCAGACCTGGCTGGAGGGCCTCGACGAGGTCCTCGACGGTGGTGACCGGACGCTGGCAGACCAGGTTGCGGCACACGTACGCCGCTGGCCTGCCGTCGAGGAGGTCGCGCTCGACCGTCAGGGGGATCGAGCTGCTGCCCGGCTCGGCGGCCACCACCACCGCCCCTCCCGGCGCGTGCCTGCGCGCGGCGACCTCGAGCACGTCCCGGTCCTGGCCCCGAGGACCGATGACGGCCACCTCGACGGGACCGTCCAGCGCCGCCTGGGCGGCCGCGAGCGACCAGCCCGCGAAGCGCGGAGAGGAGTCCGCGATGCGACGCGAGACCAGCAGGGCGCTCTCCGCCGCCTCCCGGTGGTCTCCGGAACCCGTCAGCGCCGCGTAGGTGAGCAGCGCGTGCACCACGGCGGAGTGCCCGCTGGGGCTGGCGTTGTCGGAGGGGTCGCGCGGACGGACCAGGAGCGTCTCGGCGTCGTCGGCGGTGTCGTGGAAGCCGCCGTCACCGGCAGCGAAGTGGGTGAGCACCGTGTCGAGCAGGACCCCCGCGCGGTCCACCCAGACCCCGTCGCCCGTCGCGCCGGCCAGGGCCAGGAACCCGGTGGCGACGCAGCCGTAGTCCTCCAGGACGCCGGCGTGGGACCCGGCGACGCCGTCACGCGAGACCCGCAGCAACCGATTCTCCCCGAGGTGGGTGCCGGCCAGGAACTCGCCGCACCGGACGGCGGCGTCGACGTACTCCGCGACGCCCAGCAGCATCCCGGCGTCCACCAGACCGCTGATCGCCAGCCCGTTCCAGGCGGCCACCACCTTGTCGTCACGGTCCGGGCGCACGCGCTCGGCGCGCGCTGCGAGCAGCCTCTGCCGGCACGACTCCCACCTCGCTCGGTCGTCGGGCTGCGCGCGCATCTGCAGCGTGGAGGCGCCGTTCTCGAAGGTGCCCTGCTCGGTGACGGTGAGCAGGTCGGCCGCCCAGGCTCCGTCCTCGGGGCCCAGGACCTCGGCGAGCTGCGCCGGCGTCCAGACGTAGAAGGTGCCCTCCTCCCCTTCGGAGTCCGCGTCCAGCGCAGAGGCGAAGGCGCCCTCGGCCGTGCCGAGCTCGCTGACCAGGAAGTCGGCGATGCCGCGCGCTACCCCGGCTGCGTCCCCGTCGTCGTGACGGACGGCCCAGTGGGAGTAGACCGAGAGCAGCTGGGCGTTGTCGTAGAGCATCTTCTCGAAGTGCGGCACCACCCAGCGCCGGTCGACGCCGTAGCGCGCGAACCCGCCCGCGAGCTGGTCGTGGATGCCCCCGGCGGCCATCGCAGCCAGGGTCCTCCCAGCCATCTCGACGGCTCGCTCCGAGCCGTGCCGGAGCAGGAACTCCAGCAGCATCGAGGGCGGGAACTTCGGTGCGTTGCCGAACCCGCCGTACTGCGCGTCGAAGTCGCGCTCGAGCTGCTCGACCGCGGCGTCGAGAGCAGCGCGGTCGAACGCCAGCCCACCGGAGAGCTCCACCGACCGGGCCAGGGCGTCACGGATCCGCGTCGCGGCCTGAGCCACCTCCCCGGACCTGTTCCTCCAGGCGTCGTCGATCGCCTCGAGCAGCTGCCGGAAGCTCGGCTGTCCGTGCCGCGGGCGGTCCGGGAAGTAGGTGCCGGCGAAGAACGGGCTGCCCTCGTGGTCGAGAACGCAGGTCATCGGCCAACCGCCCTGGCCGGTGAGCGCGACGGTCGCCTGCATGTAGACGGCGTCGACGTCGGGACGCTCCTCCCGGTCCACCTTGATGCTCACGTAGTGCTCGTTGAGGTACGCCGCGGTCGCCTCGTCCTCGAACGACTCGTGGGCCATCACGTGGCACCAGTGGCAGGCGGCGTACCCGACGCTCAGCAGGACCGGGACGTTG
>CAWFII010000039.1:0-125593 GCA_963815825.1 uncultured Actinomycetota bacterium
CCGTGCGTTCGTCGCCGTCTTCGGGCGCGTCGCCAAGCTCGCCCGACTGGCCGACCTGGACGACCAGGTGGAGGCGTGCCGACGGATCTTCGCCAGCCAGTCCCGCTGGACGGTCGTGCGCGGCAGCGACCTGGAGGAGGGCGAGAGCCAGGGCCGGCCGGTGTGGAGCGCTCATGTCGGCGACCCGGTCCTGGCCAGCAACCGGACGCGTCGTACCGACTTCGCACTCTTCATGGTGGCCGCCATCGACGACGACGCCCTGATCCGACAAGCGCCGGCGATCGTGGGGAGACTCACCCCGTCCGCACTGGCCCACGCGCCAGCCGGCGCAGCGGGATGAGCGCCACCGCCGTGACCGCCCGATCGGCTACGTCGGTGGTCGACCCAAGGCCGTGGCCACCCCAGCGGCTGGCTCGGGTGACCGGCGTCCTCTACCTCGTGCTGGTCGGGGTGGGCATGTTCGGTCCACTCACGCTCGAGTCGCTGCTCGTGCCCGGCAACGCCGCCGAGACCGCGGCAGGCATCAGGGGGTCCCAGGGACTCTTCGACATGAGCCTCGTCGCCTGGGTGGTGATCGTGGCGGTCGACGTCGCCATCTCTCTCACGCTGTACCTGCTGCTGACGCCCGCACGCCGCGGACTCTCGCTGGCCACCGCCGTCTTCCGGCTGGTGTACTCCGCCACGCTCGCCTCGCTGCTCGTCCACCTCTTCGAGGCCCGCCAGCTCATCGCGGCACCGGGTGAGGCTGCCGGCGACCCCACACTCCGGGCACTCTCGGCACTCGAGACGTTCAGCTCCGGCTTCCTCGTGGCCCTGGTCTTCTTCGGCGTACACCTGGTGCTGCTGGGCGTTCTCGTCGTTCGGTCGGGCTACCTGCCGCGCGTGCTCGGAATGCTGCTGGTGGCGGGCGGGATCGGGTACGTCATGGACAGCCTCGCCAGCCTCATGGTGGAGGGGTACGGCGGGCTGCTCGCCGCGCTGCTGCTCACGCCTGCGGTCCTCGGGGAAGTCGGGCTCACCGTCTGGCTGCTGGCCAAGGGCGTTGCCGCTCGCGGTGACCAACAGGGGGCTGCGGCTCCGTCGAGTCCCCTGCGCCGGTCCCGGCCGTAGGTCCGTCCTTCGAGGCAGTGCTGTCGAGGGGCGGGCCCCCGGGCACGGCGCTTCGCCGGTCGACATCTGCCCGTCGACATTTCGCCGGAATTCACTTCCACAGCAGGGAATTCTCGGCCTCGGGTTGTCGGTGGTCGGTGCTTGAATTCACCTATGAGCACCGACCCCGACCAGACGTTCCAGGACCCGCACGGGTCCGGTGTGGTCGCGGTCCTGGACCGGGTTCGTGGTGAGGTCAGCGGTCTGTCGGGAACGCTCTGGGCGGCGCGTGCCCGTGGTGAGCTGATGGACGGGGTCGCGGCGATCGAGACGCTCAAGTCGACCCTGGACGCGGTCGAGCTGGCGATGGTCCGCGAGCTCGACGCCACCGGAGCCGTGAAGCCGGCCGGCTGGGCCTCGACCCAGGACTTCGTCACCGCCGTGGCCGGTGGGCACAAGGGCACCGGCCCCGCCACCGTGCGCCTCGCTTCGGCGGTCGAGGGACCGGTGCTGGCTCCGGTGGCCGAAGCCATGGCTGATGGGTGGCTCTCGACCGCGAAGGCCCACGTCATCGAACGCGCCATCGACACGCTGCCCGGTGAGCGGGACACCCGGCAGCGCGGCGTGGCCTTCCTCCTCGGTGAGGCCAAGGCACTCGATGCGACCGAGCTGAAGAAGCTCGCCCGCCACCTGATCTCCGTGGTCGACCCCGACGGGGAGGAACGCCGTGCCGAGCGGGAGCTCGACCGCCTCGAACGAGCCGCCCACCACGACCGCTACCTGACCATCACCGACGACCAGGCAGGCGGAGCCTGGATCAAAGGCAGGTGCTCGTCTGAGGACGCGGAGCTGGTCAAGGCGACCCTGATCCCGCTCGCCGCACCCCACCCCGCCGCCGGACCGGTCTGCGACCCGCCCACGTGTGCGGTCCCCGGGTGTGGCCATGACGGCCGCGACCCCCGCGACCACGGCGCGCGCCTCCTCGACGCCCTCGTCGAGGGGTGCCGCAGGTTGCAGAGCGCCGAGGTGCTTGCCCGAGACGCACGGCGCCGTCCCGAGGCTGACCCTGACCATGACCTACGAGGCTCTCCGCGACAGCAGTGGTTTCGCCACCACTGAGACCGGTGCGGAGCTCTCTGCCTCCGCGGTCCGGAGGATCTGCTGCGACGCCCACCTGACCCCCGCCGTCCTCGGCACCACCTCCGAGGTCCTCGACGTCGGCCGCACCCAACGCCTGGTCACCGCAGCGATCTGGAAGGCCCTGGTCGCCCGAGACGCCCACTGCCGCTTCCCGCACTGTCGACGCCCACCGGTGACGTGCCACGCCCACCACATCGTCCACTGGGCAGACGGCGGAGAGACGACCCTGGACAACCTGATCCTGCTCTGCGGACACCACCACCGACTCATCCACGCCGCACCCTGGACCATCCGTCGGGCGGCACCCAACGTCTTCGTCTTCGAACCGCCCACCCAGGGCGGACGCAATCCCGGACGCCCCCCGCCGGACGACTGACCGCGCGCCACCCACGCCGTGCGCTATCGCGCGCCAAGCACGAAGAACTCGTTGCCGTCGGGATCGAGCAGCACCACGCGGTCCACCTCACCCGAGCCGGTGTCCGCACGAGATGCACCCAGGGAGACGAGCCGGTCCACCGCTGCCTGGACGTCGCAGTGAGCGGGTGGAGCGAGGTCGAAGTGCAGCCGGCCCCTCCCCTGCTCGGGCATCAGCGGCGGACCGCCCCAGGTGATCTTGGGCCCTCCATGGGGCGAGCGGATCGCAGTCTCCTGGTCCTGGTCCCAGACCAACGGCCAGCCCAGTGCCTCGCTCCAGAAGTACCCGACGTCCTGAGAGCCGTCGCACGCCAGCGCTCCGACGAATCCGCAGTCCGCCAGGAAGATGTTGCCTGGCTCGATCACGCAGAGCTCGTTGCCCTCGGGGTCGGCCAGCACCACATGCCCCTCCTCGGGGCGTTGCCCGACATCGATGTGCCGGGCACCGAGACCGAGCGCTCTCTCCACCGTCCGTTGCTGGTCCTCCAGCGACGTGCTGGTCAGGTCGAGGTGCATCCGGTTCTGGCCGGTCTTCTGCTCCTGGCTCGGCAGGAACCGGATCCGGAACCCGGTGTCGTCGCTCGGCAGCAGCATGACCTCGTCCTCATGGCCGTCGTCCGGGCCGTCCCAGGCCAGGAGGCCGGCCCAGAATCCCGCCAGGCCACGCGGGTCGAGGGCATCGAAGCAGAGCGCCACGAGGTCACATTGCATGGATGGAAGTGCAGCACATCTCCGAGAGCCAGCACCTGTGCTCCGGTCTATCTCGCCGCCGACGTAGACGCGTGGACAGGAGTAGCGTCGATCCCCGGGGTCAGTAGCGAGTTTTGCTGATGAGGTGCGGCATGCAGCTGGAACACCTGTGCGACATGAGTGCGGTCTACGACCTGATCCACGAGGTGGAGCCATCCGCGGCCGGTGACGGCCGGTTCTACGGCCAGGGCACCTCCACGTTCGTCGGCCGGTTGGCCGGCTCCGCGGAGTGGTCGAACTTCCCGCGGGTCCGCGACGGCCACGCGCTCCCCGACGCACGGGGGGTCATCCACCTGCCCGAGGGAGGTGAGGTGCTCTTCACCCTCACCGGCCTGTCCTCGCTCACGGACGGACGAGCTCTCCACGTCCTAATGTTCCAGACGTCCGCGCCGTCCCACCTCTGGCTCAACAGCGTCCTGGCGCTGGGCGAGGGCACCATCGACGTCGAGCACTCCCGCCTGGACGTGCGCTACTACGAGTGCCGAGCCGAAGTCCCGGTCGCCGACTTCCTCGCCTGACTTGTCCGGAGGCGTCACACACTCCCCACGGGTTTGTGCTGCAAACCGGTTGACCAAGCGGTGCTGAGCGGCGTACGGTTTGCAGCACAAACCAGTTGGAGGTCGTGATGGACACTCGTTCGCTCGCCGAGGTCGGCAGTCGCTACTACACCCTCCGTGGACTCCTGCTCCTTCCGACCGGACTGATCTTCCTCGCCGCCGGGCTGTTCAACACGCCACCCCTCGGAGACGAGCCGGTCAGCGGCGGTGCGCCGTGGTTCCTGGCAGCCCTGGTGGTCGCGGCGGTCGGTTATCTCGGGTTCAACCGCTACTACGTCACCACCTTCGGACGGGTCGAGCCGTCGAGGGGAATGCTGGTTCGCGTCATCGCCTACACCGTGGGCTGCGCCGCCCTCATCGCAGCCGGCATCACCGTCGACATGCAGCTCCACCTGCCGATCTCGCTGTTCGGAGCGGCGTACGGTGTCTCGCTGCTCGTCTACTACCGCATGCTCCACGTCCTGCGGCACCACCACCTGGTCCTGCTCGGTGGATTCATCCTGCTGGCCGTGGCACCGATCTGGGACGGCGCACACGACAGCGTGTCGTTGGCGATGATCCCGATGGGCCTGGTCACGATGGCCATCGGAATCCTCGACCACCGAGACCTGATCAGCTCGCTGCAGCAGGCACGAGTCGACGGGGGCGTCCATGGTCGAGCCTGACCCAGACCTCAACCTGGACCGGCTCGTCCACGAGCCAGGCAGGCTGGCGATCCTGACGGTGCTCTCCTCGATCCGAAGCGCCGACTTCACCTTCCTGCAGCAGGCGACCGGCCTCACCAAGGGCAACCTGTCCAGCCACCTCTCCAAGCTGGAGGAGGCCGGGCTGCTCACGATCGACAAGCGCTTCGTGCGCAAGAAGTCGCACACCACCGCCTCGCTCACCCGGCTGGGTCGCCAGCGGATCGAGGAGCACTGGCGACAGCTGGACAGGCTCCGGACCCAGTTCAGTCCCGGCTAGTACTCCACGCGGAACTCCGAGGCCCCGATCGGCTCCGTGTCGCGCACCTCGAGCTGGTGCACCTCGGCAGACGGGGAGCCCTCGCGGCACCACTCGAGCATCTTCTCCACGCTCTCCGACGGACCCTCGAAGTGCCCCCGCACCGAGCCGTCCGGCTCGTTGCGCACCCAGCCGACGAGCTCGAGCCGGACGGCCTCCCGGGCGGCGTACCCGCGGAAGGACACACCCTGCACCTCACCCGACACCCTCACCTCGATCGCACGTGACATGGCTCCAGCATGCCTCGGCCGTCATGGCACCTGCGGCCTCGGGTCGGCCCGTTCCGCCACGGCGCTAGGGTCGCCGCGTGAACAACCGGATGCAGGTCGCGCAGCGGTCCAACGTGCCGCCCTTCCACGTGATGGACCTGCTCGCCGCAGCGCAGCGCCGCCAGCTCAGTCACGGCGACCTCGTCAACTGCGTGGCCGGCCAGCCGTCCAGCGGAGCCCCGCGGGCGGTCCGCGAGGAGGCCAAGCGCCTGCTGGACAGCGAGAACCTGGGCTACACCGTGGCTACCGGCGTACCCGGGCTGCGCGAAGCCGTCGCGGCCCACCATCGTCGCGCCTCCGGGATCGACGTGACCTCGGACGACGTCGTGATCACCACGGGCTCCTCGGGTGGCTTCCTGCTCGCGTTCCTCGCAGCCTTCGAGGTCGGCGACCGAGTGGTGATGGCCCGACCGGGATATCCCTGCTACCGCAACGTGCTCACCGCCCTGGGCTGCGAGGTGGTGGAGATCGACTGCGGTCCCGAGACCAGGTTCCAGCCGACGGTCGAGCAGCTCGAGGCGGTCGAAGGTCCGGTCGCGGGGCTGGTGATCGCCTCACCCGCCAACCCGACGGGGACCATGCTGCTGCCCGAGGAGCTCGACGCGATCGCCCGGTGGTGCGAGGACAGCGGCGTGCGGCTGGTGAGCGACGAGATCTACCACGGCATCACCTACGACGAGGTCCAGGTCGCGTCACCGGGTGGGACCTCGCCGGCGGCTCCGCAGCACCGCAGTGCCTGGCAGACCTCGCGCACCGGTGTCGTGTTCGGCTCGTTCTCGAAGTACTTCTCGATGACGGGATGGCGGCTCGGCTGGATGCTGGTGCCGGAGGACCTGCGCCGCCCCGTCGACATCCTCGCGGGCAACTTCACGATCTGTCCGCCGGCGCTCAGCCAGTACGCCGCGATCGCCGCGTTCACCCCGGAGTCCTACGCCGAGCTCGACGGCCACGTGGCGCGGTACGCCGCCAACCGCGCACTCCTGCTCGAGGAGCTGCCCAAGCTCGGGATCGACAGGCTCGCCCCCGCCGACGGCGCGTTCTACGTCTACGCCGACATCGGCCACCTCACCGGGCGCGACGGAGGCGACTCCCACGCCTGGTGCCTCCGGCTGCTCGACGAGACCGGCGTCGCCACCGCACCCGGGATCGACTTCGACACCCAACGAGGCAACGAGTTCGTGCGGCTCTCGTTCGCCGGCAGTGCGGAGGAGATCAACGAGGGCCTGCAACGGCTCGGCCGCTGGCTCGGCTGAGCCCTGAGTACGCACACTCAGCACGACCGGGTACTCCGACGCTGATGGGGCTCGGCGCCTGACTCCTACCGTCGAGGGACCCGGCCGGAGCTCCGGCCCCATCTCTCAGGGAGCCTTCCATGTCATCTCGTCGCCTCGTTCCTTCCCTGCTCCTGGCGTCCGCCGTGGCGCTGGCGCCGCTACCGGCACACGCGGACGCCGTCACGACCCGGGACGCCGACCACGACGTCGCCGCGGTGGACCTCGACGGCGACCGCCCGAAGAGCCGGCCGCAGCCCGGCCGCGCGGAAGGTGACATCGTGTGGATGCGGGTCAACCACGGCGCCGGGGCGGTGCGGATCCGCCTCCGGACAGCCCAGCTGACCCGGGACTCCGGCCAGACCACGGTCCCCGTCTTCGCCCTGCGCACCAACGAAGGACGGCGCGCAGAGCTGAGCCTGTTCGTGGACGCCGGCCGCTGGCAGGGCCAGCGGGTGTGGACGGTCAACGACCGGAGGCGAACGTGCCGCGGGCTCAGCTCCCACATCGACTACCGAGCCGGGACCGTGGAGGTCAAGGTGCCGCGACGGTGCCTGTCCAACCCGCGGTGGGTACGGGTCGGCGGCGGGATCGGTATCTTCTCCGACTCCCAGCTCTACGCCGACGACGCCAACCAGGCCGGCAGGGTCAGCAACGATCTGCCCCTGGGCCCCCGGGTCGGTCGCGCCTGACCCGCCTCCGTGACCGATAGCGGCGGACGCTGAGCCTTCAGGCGACTGGGGGCTCAGCGCTGTCGGTTCACGAACGTGCAACTCCGCGCGCCTCCACGGCGAGCAGTCCAGCGGGGGCTGTTCAGGTCACGGCGTGGTACCCGACGGTGGGGGCGGTGGCGGGCCTGGTCGTCGCTCAGGATCGAGATCGCGCTCGAGCCCGTGCTCAGCCGGAGCCCCACGGCCTGGGTGAAGCGCACGGTGAGGCTCTCGACCTTCTCCACGAGCGTGTCGTCGACCACCGGGACGGTGACGGTGGCCGTGGTGCTTCCGACGGGGAAGGTCACGACCCTGTCGACCGGGACGAAGTCGGCGCCCGAGGTCGCGCTGCCGCCGCGCGTGCTGACGCGCACGGAGACCCGTCGGCTCGTCGGCCGGTCCAGGGTGAGCCTGATCACTCCCGGGACCCGGCGCGCCTCGCGGCCGCCGCTCACGGCCACGCGCAGGGTGGGCACCGGCGCCGCAGGACGGCCCGCCTCGTCGAGCGCCGCGAAGCAGTATCCGCGGGCCCGGGCTCCGCTGATGATCCGGGGGACGGCTGCGACGGAGGCCGGCGAGCGTTTCACGCCGTCGTGCTGCAGCACGACGTTGGTCCGGTGCGGGCGCAGCCTGCCGAGCACCCGCGCGGCGATCTGGGCAGGGGTGCCCCCGGTCCAGTCACGCGAGTCGACCGTCCACAGCACGGGGACCAGCCCGGCGCGGCGTACCGCCCGGTCCACGCGTGCACTGGTCGCGCCGTACGGCGGACGCATCAGCCGGCTCGGGGTGATCCCGACCCGTACGAGCTCGCGTCGCGTCGCGAGGAGCTGCGACTGGATGGCTGCATCGCTCAGCGTGGTGAGCCGGGCGTGCGTGTAGGTGTGGTTGGCCACCACGAACCCGCTACGGGCGACCAGCCTGGCCTCGGCAGGGGCGGTGCGCACGCGCGAGCCGACCATGAAGAACGTGGCGGGCACCTTGCGGTCTGTCAGGATCCGGACGAGCTGGGGAGTCAACCCGAGGGCCGGACCGTCGTCGAAGGTCAACGCCACCAGGCCGGCCGAGCAGGGCGTGACCGCGGCGTTCGCAGCCGTTGCTGGATGGACCAGGACGCCGACCGCAGCCACGAGGGCGGTGCTGGCGATCAGGAGACGGCTGGGTGCTCTCACACAGGGAGGATCGCACCGCAGGCGCACCGGCGGCGGCGAATCGCCTCAGTTGGCTCCCGGAGTGCTGCCGGCAGCGCCTCGGGTCACCTGGACCGGTTGAGGAACGCCGCCATCGCCTCGCGGGCGGCGTCGCTGCCGAAGAGGCGGGCACTGAGGGCGGCCATCTCGTCGGCGTGGGTGTCGATGTGCTCGACGATGCCGCGGCTGAGCAGCGCCTTGGTCTCGCGCAGGCCCTGCGGGTGCGCCCTGCTCAGCTCCGAGCAGACGTCGACGACGGCCTGGTCCAGGTCCGCTGCCGGCACGGCTCGCGTGACCAGACCCATGGCCGCGGCCTCGGCGGCGTCGAAGGTACGCCCGGTCAGGAAGGTCTCCGCGGCGGCTCGGCTGGTCAGCCGCGGCAGCACGGTGAGCGAGATGACTGCCGGAGCGAGGGCCAGACGGCTCTCGGTGAAGGCGAACGTGACGTCGTCCCCGCACAGCACCACGTCGGCGGCGGCGACGATACCCAGGCCTCCAGCGCGCACGGGTCCGGCGAGACGGACCAGCACCGGCAGCGGGTGCGTCACGATCCGGCGCTGCAAGGCGACCAGCGCACGGGTGCCCTCGTCCATGCCGTTCTCGGACGCCTCGGCGAGGTCGGCCCCCGAGCAGAACACCCGGTCGGCCGACCGGATCACCACCACCTCGGCCCCGTCCTCCGACTCGGCGCGGTCGAGCGCCTCGAAGAGCTGGTTGAGCAGGAGACGGGACAGCGCGTTGCGGTTGTGCGGCGAGTCGAGGGTGATCGTGGCCACCCCGTCGGCCAGCTCGTAGCGGACCAGGTCGGACTTGTCGTCGGTCATCGTGCTCCTGGGGCGGCCCCGCATGTAAATCGGGGTTATGGACGCTCATCAAGGCCTCTGCGGTCCTGAAAGCGACCATAACCCCGAGGTAGATGAGCGTTGGTCAGTAGGACTTGGGCAGGCCCAGCGAGTGCATGCCGACGAAGTTCAGGATCATCTCGCGACTCACCGGGGCGATCCGGCCCGCGCGGGCGGCCACCAGCAGACCGGCGACGCCGTACTCCTGGGTGATGCCGTTGCCACCGTGTGCCTGCACGGCGCGGTCGGCGGCGTCGCAGGCTGCCTCAGCGGCGGCGTACTTCGCCATGTTGGCCGCCTCTCCCGCCCCCATGTCATCGCCCTCCTCATACAGCGCGGACGCCTTCTGGGTCATCAGCCGGGCGAGCTCGATCTCGATCTTGGACTGCGCCAGCGGGTGCGCGATCCCCTGGTGCGACCCGATGGGGGCGCCCCAGACCTCGCGACCCTTGACGTAGTCGGTGGCCCGATCCAGCGCGTAGCGAGCCAGCCCGGTGGAGAACGACGCCGCCATGATCCGCTCCGGGTTGAGCCCGGCGAAGAGCTGCACCAGGCCGCCGTCCTCGTCGCCGACCAGGGCGTCTGCCGGCAGCCGGACGTCGTCGATGAACACCTGGAACTGCTGCTCCGGGCTGACGATCTCCATCGGGATCGCGGTGAAGCTGAGACCGGCGGCATCGGTGGGTACGACGAACAGGCACGGCTTGAGCTTGCCGGTCTTCGCGTCCTCGGTGCGCGAGACGACGAGCACGTGCGTCGCCTCGTCCATGCCGGAGATGTAGATCTTCTGGCCCTTGAGCAGCCACTCGTCGCCGTCGCGTCGAGCGGTGGTGGTGATGTTGTGCGAGTTGGTGCCGGCATCCGGCTCGGTGATCGCGAAGGCCATCGTCCCGGTGCCGTCGCAGATCCCGGGCAGCCACCTCTGCTTCTGCTCCTCCGTGCCGAACCTGCTGATCACCGTCCCGCAGATCGCCGGCGAGACGACCATCATCAGCAGCGGGCAACCCTGGGCAGCCAGCTCCTCGCAGACCGCCGCGACGTCGCCGATGCCGCCGCCGCCCCCGCCGTACTGCTCGGGGATGTTGATCCCGAGGTAGCCCGCCTTGCCGATGGCCAACCACAGGTCGGTGGTCTTCTCACCGCTGCGCGCCTGGCGGGTGAAGTACTCGCGGCCGTAGGTGCCGGCGAGCTTGGCGACCTCCTTGCGCAGGGTCTGGCGCTCCTCGGACTCGGTGAAGCTGGTCATTCCACATCTCCTTCTGTCTGGCTGGACGCGTCGCTGGGGGGACCTGTCGAGACCACGGCGAGCACGTCGCCTGCCGCGACCTGGTCACCCACGGCGACCAGCTCGCCGACGACGCCGCCGGCGGGGGCGCTGACCGTGTGCTGCATCTTCATCGCCTCGAGCACGAGGACGGCCTGACCGGCTGTGACCTCCTCGCCGTCCCGGACACGTACGCCGATCACGGTGCCCGGCATCGGTGCGAGCAGCGAACCCTGCGCCACCACGGCGGCGGGGTCGACGAACCTCGGCAGCAGGGTGAGTGCGAGGTGGCCGAGCGCGGAGTCGACGTCGACCTGCTGCTCGTGGATGGCCACCTCGAACGCGTAGGTCACCTGCTCGTGCACGACCACCACCCGCCACCCGTCGGGGCGCGGCGTCACCGACAGAGCGCGAGCGTCCTCGGCCTCGCCATAGGGGTGGCTCGAGCGGTAGCCGTCTCGGCCTCGGTGCCAGCCCACGTCCAGCCGGGTCGCCCTCGAGGTCGAACGCGGTGGTCTGCGGCTGCGGAGACCACGTTTCGCCAGGCGTGGGCACCCCCTGCTGCACCGGACGTCGTGCGCCGGCAGCCTCGGTGACGGCGACCGCGGCGGCGAGAAACATCAGCGCCTGCTGGGCGGCGGTGCCCGGAACCACGCGGGACCGGTGCTCCGCAGGTCGTGCTCGGTGAGGAAGTCGGTGCTGAGGTCACCGGCCAGGAAGGCCCGTGCGACAACACCTCGACGAGCAGGTCGCGGTTGGTGGTCGGGCCGTGCAGCCGCGACTTCTTCAACGCGTCCGCGAGCCGGCGGGCAGCCTGCGCACGCGTCGGGGCCCACGCGATCACCTTGGCGAGCATCGCGTCGTAGTGCGTCGAGACCGTGCTGCCCGACTCGAAGCCGGAGTCCAGCCGCAGGCCGGGCCGGTTGAGCAGGTCGAACTCCCCGGCGACGCCAGGGACCTCGAACCGCGACAGCAGGCCGCTCTGTGGCTGCCAGCCCTCGGCGGGATCCTCGGCGTAGAGGCGCACCTCGATCGCGTGCCCGTGGGTCTCGCCGAAGACCCGCTCGTCGAGCCGACGCCCCTCGGCCACCGCCAGCTGCTGCTCGACCAGGTCGACCCCGTGCACCAGCTCGGTGACCGGGTGCTCGACCTGGAGCCGGGCGTTCATCTCCAGGAAGAAGAACCTCTCGGTCTCGGCGTCGTAGAGGAACTCCACGGTCCCGGCGCCCCGGTAGTCGATGGCAGCCGCGGCGGCACGGGCCGCCTCGTGCATGGCCGAAACGGGTGGCGCCGGCGAGACCGGGGGCGGGGGACTCCTCGATCACCTTCTGGTGACGGCGCTGGATCGAGCAGTCGCGCTCCCCCAGGACCAGGACGCCGTCGCGGTGGCCCAGCACCTGCACCTCGACGTGGCGACCGTGCTCGACGTACGGCTCGACGAACACGGTGCCGTCGCCGAAGGCCGACTCCGCCTCCGCCTGCGCTGCGGCGATCCCGGCGGACAGGTCGGTCAGCGTGCGCACGATCCGCATGCCCCGGCCGCCCCACCCGCCGAGGCCTTGACCAGCAGGGGCAGGTCGCCCTCGGTCGCGGTCTCGGGGCTGTGGTTCGCCAGCACCGGGACCCCGGCTGCCTCCATCAGCTTCTTGGACTCGATCTTGGAGCCCATCTGCTCGATGGACTCGGGGGGGGGGCCGACCCAGATCAGCCCGGCCCCGTACCGCGCGGGCGAAGTCGGCGTTCTCGGAGAGGAAGCCGTAGCCGGGGTGGACCGCGTCGGGCGCTGGCCGAGCGAGCAGCGGCGAGGACGAGGTCCTGGCGCAGGTAGGTCTCGGCCGGGGTGTTGCCCACAAGGCGTACGGCGACGTCGGCCTCGCGCACGAACGGCAGGCCCGCGTCGGCGTCGGAGTGCACGGCCACGGTCTCGATCCCGAGGCGTCGACAGGTGGCGAACACGCGGCGGGCGATCTCGCCGCGGTTGGCGACCAGCAGCGCGGGTGATAAAAAAAAAAAAAAAAAAAAAAAAAAAAAAAAAAAAAAGGGGGGGGGGGGGGGGGGGGGGGGGGGGGGGGGGGGGGGGGGGGGGGGGGAAAAAAAAAAAGGGGAGGGGTGGTGGGGTCATCGTCATACCTCGACCTCACATCCTGAAGACGCCGAAGCGGTCGGTGCCCTCGAGCGGGCCGGTTGGCGGTGATCACGGACAGGCAGATGCCGAGGACCGTCCGGGTGTCCCGGGGGTCGATCACCCCGTCGTCGTACAACATGCCCGAGAGGAAGAACGGCAGGCTCTGCTCCTCCACGCTGGCCTCGACGAACTGGCGCATGCCGGTGTCCGACGCCTCGTCGTACTCCTTGCCCTTGGCCTCTGCCGCCGCCCTGGCGACGATGCTGAGCACGCCGGCCAGCTGGGCCGGCCCCATCACCGCGGACTTCGCGCTCGGCCAGGTGAACAGGAATCGCGGGTCGAAGGCGCGGCCGTTCATGCCGTAGTTCCCCGCGCCGTACGACGCCCCCATGATGATCGAGAGGTGCGGCACCTTGCTGTTGCTGACGGCGTTGATCATCTGCGCACCGTGCTTGATGATCCCGCCCTGCTCGTACTCCTTGCCGACCATGTAGCCGGTGGTGTTGTGCAGGAACAGCAGGGGTACGTCGATCTGGTTGGCCAGCTGGATGAACTGGGTCGCCTTCTGGGCCTCCTCGCTGAACAGCACCCCCTGCGCGTTCGCGAGCACGCCGACCTGGTGACCGTGGATCCGCGCCCAGCCGGTGACCAGCGAACTGCCGTAGAGCGGCTTGAACTCGTCGAAGACGACCCCGTTGTCCGCCGAGACCCCGTCGGCCACCAGCGCAATGACCTCCCGGGGGTTGAACGGCTCCTTGAGGTCGGTCGGGATCAGGTCGAGCAGGTCCTCGGCGCTCCCCTCCGGCTCCGCGAATCCACTCCCCCCCGCCGCCGCCGTCGCCTCCCCCGCCGTCGCCTCCCCCCTTCGCCGACCCGTCGCATCTGAAAGCCCAGAGCCCGCCGACCCGTCGTACTTGAAAGGCTTGCGCTGGTTCAGCCGGGCCACGATCCGACGCCCGATCCGCAGTGCGTCGTACTCATCGACGGCGAGGTAGTCGGCGAGACGAGAGGCGCGCGCGTGCATCTCGGCACCGCCCAGCGACTCGTCGTCCGACTCCTCGCCCGTGGCCATCTTCACGAGGGGCGGGCCGCCGAGGAACACCTTGGCCTGCCCCTTGACCATGACCGTGTAGTCTGCGGCTGATTCCTGGTACGTAGGCACCACCGGCGGTGGAGTTGCCGAACACCAGCGCGATCGTGGGCACCTTGGCCGCTGACGAACGCGTGATGTCGCGGAACAGCTTGCCGCCGGGGATGAAGATCTCCTTCTGGGTGGGCAGATCCGCCCCGCCGGACTCCACCAGCGCAACGGTCGGAAGCCGGTTCTCCTCGGCGATCTGCGAGGCGCGGAAGATCTTCTTCACCGTCCACGGGTTCGACGCGCCACCTTTCACCGACGGGTCGTTCGCGGTGATCATGCACTCGACGCCCTCGATGACGCCGATGCCGGTGACCACGCTGGCGCCGACCGTGAAGTCCGACCCCAACCGGCCAGTGGCGACAGCTCGAGGAAGGCGCTGCCGGGATCGAGGAGCAGCTCGATGCGCTCGCGGGGCATCAGCTTGCCGCGAGCGTGATGACGGGCGACGGACCTCTCGCCGCCTCCCGCCACCGCAAGGGCATGCTGGGCCTCGAGGTCGGCGATCTTGGCGAGCATCGATGTCGCGACGGGTGGGGGACGGGTCTTGCAGTTGCGACGTGTCGGGGCGCATCGGGCTTCAGTTGCGACGGGTCAGCGGGTTCCGGGTTCAGTTGCGACGGGTCGGCGGGGTGAGGGTGGGGGTCATGGGGTGTACCCCAGCAGGCGGGCAGCCAGGTCGGTGAGCACTTCGGTCGCACCTCCTCCGATGCCCAGGATCCGGGAGTCGCGGTAGTGCCGCTCCACCTCGGTCCCGTGCAGGTAGCCGGTGCCGCCGTGCAGCTGCACCGCCTGGTCGACGACGTGGTCGCACGCCTCGACGGCGGTCTGCTTCGCCAGGCACGCCTCCGCGATCACGTCCGCCCCGCGCGACATGCCGCTCAGCGACTCGCGGGTGTAGGTCCGTGCGGTCTCGATCTGCCGGTGCATCTCGACGAGCTTGTGCTGCACCACCTGGCGGTTGATCAGCGCTGGCCGAACGTCTGCCGCTCGCGGCAGTACGCCGCTGTCAGCGCCAGCGACCGGGCGGCGATCCCGTAGGCGTGCACGGCGAGCGCGATCCGCTCGACGACGAACTGCTCGGCGATCTGCACGAACCCGCTGTTCTCCTCACCCACGAGGTGGGTCGCCGGCACGCGGACGTCGACGAAGGGGCCGCTGAGGCCGTGTCCGAGCAGTGCCAGCCCATCTTTGGCCAGGCGGCGGTCGACGGTGAGGCCGGGAAGGTGCCTTCTCGATCACCAGCAGGCTCACTCCTTCGTGGCCCGGGCCGCCGGTCCGCACCGCGGTGGTGACGAAGTCGGCACGTACCCCGCTGGTGATGAAGGTCTTGGCGCCGTTGACGACGTAGGAGTCACCGTCGCGGACCGCCGTCGTGCGGATGGCTGCGACGTCAGACCCGCCGCCGGGCTCGGTGACGGCGAGCGAGCCGATCTTCTCCCCGTCGAGCGTGGGTCGCACGAACGCGTCGACGAGCTCCCGGCTGCCGTGGGCCGCGATGTGCGGCAGCGCGATCCCGCCCGTGAACAGGCCGGCTGCCAGACCTGAGGACCCACCCTCCTCGAAGAAGGCCTCCTGCACGGCGACCAGTCGAGCAGCGAACCGCCCTGGCCACCGACCTCCTCGGGGAACGAGACGCCCAGCAGACCCGCCTTGGCTGCGGCCAGGTGCAGCGACCGGGGGATCTCGCCGGTGTCCTCCCACTCCTGGAGGTGCGGCCTGACGTCACGGCGTACGAACTCGCGGGTGGACTCCTGCAGCGCGAGCTGCTCCGCCGTCCAGCTCGTCGTCATCGACCCACCTCCACGGCACCAAGCATCACAACAGCTCCTCGGGGACGCTCACCAGTCGCGAACCGATCCGCTCGCCGAGCCCCTTGGCCTGCGGGTCGAAGCGGGTGCTGGCAGCGACGCCGTCGCCGAGCAGCCCGTGGATCACGACGTTCACGCCGTGCAGGTTCGGCAGCGCGAACACCTCGACCTCGAGCCCCTCGGCCTCCGGGACCAGCCGGCGGACCCGGTCGGCCGAGACGAAGTGGTTCAGCCACTGGGCCTGCTCGGTCCGGCGCTCGCCGGCACGCACCCACAGGCCGACGTTGGCGTCGCCGCCCTTGTCGCCGGAGCGGGCGTGCACGAACGCGCCCAACGCGATCCGCCGGGTGATCGCGTCGTCGGCCAGGCCGGGGATGTCGGGAGGCGACGGCGCGTCCTCCGTCGTCCTCGCAGCGGCTGGGCCCACGGGCGGGTCGGCGATCACCTCGGTGCTGCCGTCAGGCAGGTGCACCATGTGCTCGACGGCGTCGCGGTCGACGTACGCCGGCCGGAAGATGCCGTACGGCGAGGCCGGCCCGGGGGCTGGTCATAGTGAAGCCCGGGTAGGAACCCAGCGCCAGCTCGACGGCGGCGCTGGTGAACGCCTTGCCGACGACCGCGGCGTCGTCGTCCTTGACGATGCAGCGCAGCAGGCAGGAGGCGCCCTCCTCGGTCTCCGAGTCCGGCGCGGGCGCCCGTCCCATGGACCAGGTCACGGAGGCCCGTCGAACCGCCCCTGGAGCTGGGCCCGCAGCCACGCGGCCTTGGCCTCGACGTCGAGGCCGGTGAGCACGAACTCCAGCGGTTGCGAACCTCCCAGCTGGTTGACGCCGACCTTCAGCTGCGGCGGGGGGCCTGCCCGCGCCACCCGAGACCCACACCCGGTCCTCGCCGTCCTGCGCGAGGTCGATGGTGGTCAGGTCGACGGTCACGTCGGGTCCGAGGTAGTGCTCGGACTGCACCTCGTACATCAGCTGGGCCGTCACGGTGTCCACGCTGACCAGACCACCGGTGCCCGGGTGCTTGGTGATGACGCAGCTCCCGTCGCGCCCAGCTCGGCGATCGGGAAGCCGAGCGGCTCACCGTCACGGGGCAGCTCCAGGAAGCCCGAGAAGTTGCCGCCGGTCGCCTGCGTGCCGCACTCGATGACGTGCCCCGCGACGACGGCGCCGGCCAGCTCGTCGTAGTCCTCCGGGCCCCACCCGAACCGCCACCGGCCGGGCCGACAACCAACGAGGCGTCGGTGACCCGGCCGGTGACCACGATGTCGGCGCCGGACTCGAGCGCTCGGGCGATGCCGAAGGCGCCGAGGTAGGCGTTGGCGGTCAGCGCGCCGCCAAGCCCCAGGTCGCCCGCCGCGGGGCCAGGTCGTCGCCGTCGACCCACGCGATCCGAGGGTCGAGACCCTGCTCGGCCGCGACCTCGCGGAGCTTCTCGACCAGCGCCGAGGGATTGAGGCCGCCGGCGTTGGTCACGATGCGCACGCCCTTGTCCAGCGCGAGCGCCAGGCATTCCTGGACCTGCCGCACGAACGTGCGTGCGTAGCCGAGCGAGGGATCCTTGAGCTGGTCCTTGCCCAGGATCAGCATGGTCGCTCGGCGAGGTAGTCCCCCGTCACGACGTCGAGGTCGCCTCCCTCGAGCAGCTCGCGCATCGCGGAGAGCCTGTCGCCGTAGAAGCCGCTGCAGTTCCCGACTCGAAGCGTCGTCGAATCAGCCACCACTGCTCGCCTCCCGGCCGGGTCCGGGCGGACCGGCGAACGCCTGCGCGAGGTCGAGCCAGCGGTGGGCGTCCGGCCCCACGGCCACGAGGTCGAGGTCGTCGCGGTGACGACGCTGGGTCACCCGCAGGCAGAAGTCGTACGCCGCCCCGCGCACCGACTGGGTGGCGTCCGGCGGCCCCCAGGTCCAGACCTCGCCGGACGGGGCGTCGAGCTCGATCCGGAACTCCTCGCTGGGCGCGCGCAACCCGTGCACCCCGAAGGAGAAGTCCCGGGTGCGGACCCCGAGGTGGGCCACGTGCCGGATCCGGTCGGTGGGCTCCGGGGTCAGGCCGAGCGCCTCGGCCACGTCGAGGGAGTGCGCCCGGTCTCCATGTAGCGCGCCGTCGCCATCGACGTCGGACTCATCGGTGGCCCGAACCACGGCATCTTCACCCCGGACGGGACCTCGCGCAGGGCGCGTTGCAGGGCGGGGCGGGCTACGCGCCAGCGAGCGAGGAGGTCCGCCGGCTCGGCGTTCCCCCCGGCCAGTGCCTGCTCGTCGACGAAACCGGTGGGGTCCGCCACGGCGAGGAGCACGTAGGCGTCCCACGCCTCCTTGTCGGTGGCGGCGGCGAGTGCGACCTCGTCGGTCCAGGCCAGGTGCGCGACCTGGGTGGCGACGTCCCAGCCTGCGGCCGGGGTCGGCGTACGCCACTCCGCGTCGTCGAGCGGAGCGACCATCGCCTCGAGGGCGGCGCCTTCGGCGGCGAGATCCCCGAGGACCTGCTCGAGGACGGTGGGCTGCGCAGCGCTCATGAGGTGCCCAGCTCTGCGTCGAGGGTCTGCGCCCAGGCGTCCAGGATCCGGCCTCGGCGGGCTCGGTCGTCGCTGATCGTGTTGGCCAGCCCCAGGCCGCGGACGAGGTCGAGGCTCGCCTGCACCAGCTCGCGGACGCGCGGCTGCTGCTCGTCGACGCCGAGCGCCTCCACCGCGATGCGGTGAGCCTCCCGGCCGACCCGCTGCTCCAGGGGTACGACGGCCGCGTGCAACGACGCGTCGGCCCGCGCCGCGACCCACACCTCCAGCGCGGCCACGAAGACGGGTGAGGTGAAGTGGTCCGCGAACATCTCGAGCACGGCCCGCGTTCGTCGTCCTCCCGTCGGCAGCGCGCGGGCTGCCGCACGCAGCTCCTCGCCGCGGAGCACGCTGAGGTGCTCCACGGCCGCGAGGACCAGGTCGTTCTTGGTGGGGAAGTGGTGCAGCTGGGCGCCGCGACTGACTCCTGCACGCCGGGACACCATGGTCGTCGAGGTGCCGCTCCAGCCGTGCTCCACGAGGCAGTCGATCGTGGCCTCGAGCAGCCGCTGGCGCATCGCTCGGGTGCGCTCCTCCTGCGGCACCCGCGCAACGGAGACGCCGGCCTCGCTCACCCCAGCATCATCGAGCCCCGAGGAACAAACAGTCAAGCCTGACTTTTAGTGGGCACCCGTCACGGTGGGGTGATCCCCGCACGGGTGTGCGCCTGGACCCGGGTGGCACTCAGGGCGGTCGTGTACACCGCGAGCTCCTCGATGTCGCCGACGAAGAAGGTGCTGGTCGGGTTGCCCGTCCACCCGCTCATCAGCTCAGCCCCCGCGCGCCAGTAGCCGGTGAACGACTGCGCGGTCGCGGTCGCGCTGCCCTGCAGGACACCGTCGACGTAGAGCTTCATGCCGTTGGTGCCGCTGACGTAGGTGCCGACGACGTGGTGCCACGCACCGTCGTTCTCTGCCGAGGTGCTGGCGATCGTGGTCTTCGCCGTTCCGATGCCGAACATCACCTTGCCGTTGGGCGCGAGGTAGAGCTGGCGGTCGATGGTCGTGGAGCTGGTGGTGCCGGTGGCGTTGCCCATGCCGAGGATGCGGCCGCCGGCGGTGGAGGTGCTCCTGAACCAGGCCTCGACGCTGAAGGTGGCGGGTGCGGCGGCCGAGGTGTTGACGTTGATCCTCGCCGCCGTGAGTCCGAGCGAGGTGTCCTTCGCCTCGGAGACCAGAGCGCCCGCCTGGCCCCAGGTGTAGCCCGTGCCGGCCAGCGTGCCCGGCCGCGTGGGTGAGCTCGAGTCGACGACGGCGGTGCCGCTGCTCTGGTCCAGGCGCCAGTAGAGGTAGGGAGAGTCTGCGACCACAGCATCCTTGTAGGGGTAGAACGACGTCGCTGCCTTCAACGTGCTCGTCGAGTTGGCGGCGAGGTCCAGGAAGGCAGCCGAGGCCGACCCGCCGGTCAGACCGGCCGCGACGACGCTCGCTGCGACCACGGTGACGACACGGGCGCGGGTTCGCGAGCCGACCGGCCCCGAGCGGACGACCGACGGTGCCGAGCGGTCGTCGTCGTTCTCGTCGTCCTGGTCCTCGGAGTCGTCCTCGCCGTCGGGCTTGCGCGTCCCGGGGAAGGCAGAGACCAGGCACCAGCCGAGCACCAGGAAGGTGATCGCCAGGGCTGCCCAGTTGCGCTGGGCGAGCCAGAACGCCGGCCGCCCCACGAACGGGATCCGCAGCACCCCGACGCCGAGGACGTCGTCCGCCGTGATGTGCGAGGAGTCCGCCACCTGGTTGGCGTCGCCCTTGGTGACCAGCGTCCCGTCGTCCCCGCGGCGCACCAGACGGTGGGTCCGCGTCCTGTCGGGGTGATCGGGGTCCGTGACCGTGACGACCTGCCCCTTGGCCAGGCTCGCGGCCGGGACCTCGCGGGTGACGATCACGTCGCCCACGTGGACCCGCGGCTCCATCGAACCGGAGAGGATCACGCGTGGGGTCCAGCCCATCAGCGCCGGGAGCAACGACCACACCACCAGGCAACCGGTCATCGCGAGCGCTGCCCGAGCCGTGGAGGTCCGGACCAGCTCCGCCCAACCCCGCTCGTCGGCGACGGCCGCTGCGAGAGTCGGGGCTGCTGCAGACACCGGCGCCGGGCGCTGGGCTGGATAGTGGATGGTCGACATCTGAGGTGTGTGCTCTCCGGAAGGCTGGAACCCGTTCAGGGTCAGCTGTTCTGGGACTCCCACGTGAAGCCGACGGCAGCCGTGCCGCCCTGGGCGGCGTCAGGGGTGGAGGTGCTCAGGGTGTAGGTGATCTTGAAGGCCTTGGTCTCGCTGGCCGTCCCGGTGGGTGCCCAGGTGCCGACGCCCGTGGCGAAGCTGGTCTTCGTGGTCGCGAACGAGGTCAGCGTGCTGTCGAAGAGCGTCGAGGCCCCAGTGAACCCGGTGCAGCTTGCCGAGGTGGCGCCGGTCCCCTGCTCCACCTTCACGTTGAGGTAGTCCGCGAGGGAGTTCGTGGTGGAGTAGGTCGTGCCGTACAGCTTCACGGTCGAGGCCAACGAGCCCGTCGAGGTGACCGCGATGCACTTGACGCCGGTGGAGCCGGGCTTGAGGTTGGTGGCGTTGAACATCGCGGTGTTGCTGTCGTCGTCGGCCAGGGCCACCGTGCCGGAGGTCCAGTTGTTGGTGGGGTTCGAGGTCGTGGCCGTGAAGGCCGAGTACGACGACTGCCAGACCATCGCCCCGCTGGCGATCACGGCCGCCGGGATGGCCGCACCGGCGAGCAGCTGCTTGGAGGTGAACCGGAGTGTTGACATGGTGGGTGATCCTTCGAAGTCCATCGGCCTGACGTGTTCGGGCCTGATGGTTGAACGATCACACGCAATCCCCACGAACCCCAACAAAACGGACTCACGGGCACGAAACCCATCATAATGGTCTAGACCGGGGTAGGTCCGTGCCTATTCAACTACTTACGGTCGGGCGCAACTCTGGCAATGCTCGTGATGATGTGTTATATGCGACTTTTGTCCGATGAGCGACCGTGCCCAGGCCCGGCCCGGCTCCGGCCGCGCCGACGCTCCCGGTGGATCTCGGCTCGGTAGCTGTGGAAGTCGACCTCGATGGTGTGCCGCTTCGAGGCGACATAACGCTTGCGCAGCCGCTCGTCGTACGCCGCGATCTGGCGCCGCATCTCCCCCACCGAGGGGAGGTCGACCGCACCGGTGACCAAGTCGCACACCCACTGCGCCTGCGCCTCGGCCAGCGGCATGATGGCGCCGAGGGGCTGGATCAGGCCGATGAAGTAGAGGCCGGGATGGTCCGGGTGCACCACTCGCCGGTAGAGGTCCACGTGGTTGTCCGTGGTGCGCACCACCTCGTCGGAGAAGAACGGGAAGCTCACCTTGTAGCCGGTGCAGTAGACGATCACGTCGTACTCCCCGTGGCTGCCGTCGGTGAAGAACACCCTCGACCCCTCGAACCGCTCGATGTTCGGGCGCACCGTGATGTCCCCGTGGCCGAGGCGGTTGAGCAGGTCCTGGCTCACGGTGGGGTGGGCGTGCAGCACGGCGTGGTCGGGCTCCGGAAGCCCGTAGTCGCTGACCTTGCCCTGCGTGAGCCGCAGCATCGCCGAGAGCACCACCTGCTGCAGCTTGAGGGGGCTCCGGGCCAGTGCTGAGTCGGTGAGGTGGTCGGTCGGCATCCCGAACATGTACTTGGGCAGGATGTGCGCCCCCCGGCGCATCGCGAGGTCGGTCGAGAGCGCCACCCGGCTCGACTCGACCGCGATGTCACAGGCCGAGTTGCCGATGCCGAGCACGAGCACGCGCTTGCCCGTCATGGGTCTCGACGTCCGGTAGTGGTGCGCGTGCAGCTGCTCGCCGGGGAAGGTCTCCGCTCCCGGGAAGGAGGGCTCCGGCCACCGCGGGTCCCAGTGGTGGCCGGTCGCGACGATCACGTCGCGGTAGCGGCGCGTCTCCGGCTCACCCCCGTCGCGCGAGCGGATCGTGACGGCATAGCGGGCGCCGTCGGTCGGACCGGATGTGCGCAGCGGCTCCACCTTGCACACCTCGGTGCGGAAGGTGATCTGCTCGCGCAGTCCGAAGTGGTCCACGAAGTCGTCGAAGTACTGCGCGATCTGGCGGTGGTCGGGGTAGTCCGGCAACGACTCGGGCATCGGGTAGGCGGCGTACTCCATCATCTGCCGGGAGGTGTTGATGTGCAGCGACTCGTACGCCGAGGACATCTCGTTGTCGTTGCCGTAGCGCCAGTTGCCCCCCACCGACGATCCGGCCTCGAAGCAGTCGAAGGGCACGGACTGTGCCTGGAGGGCCTGGGCGGCGGTGATGCCCGAGGACCCCGCTCCGATGATGCACACGCGGTCCGAGGTCATGGCGCGACAGCCTACGACCGCTCGGCTCGGACGGCACGTATAGGTTTGGGTGGTGACGATTCTCGACGACGCCCGCGAGGGCATGAACCCCGACATCCGCGTCCAGGACGACCTGTTCGGGCACGTCAACGGCCGCTGGCTCGAGAGCGCCGAGATCCCGGAGGACCGCTCCTCCTGGGGTCCGTTCGTGATGCTCTCCGACGCCGCCGAGGAGCACGTCCGCGAGATCATCGAGGCCTGCGCCGACGGCTCGCTGGCCGGCGGGACCGCCGAGAGCGCCAAGGAGGCCCGCAAGATCGGTGACCTCTTCGCCAGCTTCATGGACGAGGAGCGGGTCGAGCAGCTCGGGCACACCCCGATCATCCCGCTGCTGCAGGAGATCGACGCCCTCACCGACGTCGCCGGGCTGGGCGGGTTCCTCGGGTCCTTCGAGCGCCGTGGCGGCGGCGGGCTGTTCGGCTCGTTCGTGAACAGCGACGACCGCAACTCGGAGCGCTACGTCGTCAACGTGGTGCAGGGCGGCATCGGGCTCCCCGACGAGAGCTACTACCGCGAGGAGAAGTTCGCCGAGATCCGGGAGAAGTACCTCGCCTACCTCGCGCGGATCCTGACCCTGGCCGAGCTGCCGGACGCCGAGGCCACCGCAGCACGGGTGCTCGCGCTCGAGACCCGGCTGGCCGAGGGACACTGGGAGCGGGTCGAGACCCGCGACGCCATCAAGACCTACAACCTGACCACGCTGTCCGAGCTCCAGGCCACGGTGCCGAGCCTCGACTTCGACGCGTGGGTGATCGCTCTGGGCGGGAGCGCCGAGACGATCGCCGAGATGGTCGTGCGGGAGCCGTCCTACTTCGCCCACCTCGAGACGGTCCTCGCCGACACTCCCCTCGAGGAGTGGAAGGCGTTCCTGACGGTGCGCGCCATCCGCGCTGCCGCGGCGTACCTCTCCAGCGGGTTCGTGGAGGCCAACTTCGACTTCTACGGGCGCACCCTCTCCGGGACTCCCGAGCTGCGAGCGCGCTGGAAGCGTGGCGTCGGCTTGGTGGAGGGCGCGCTGGGCGAGGCCGTCGGTCGCGAGTACGTCTCGCGCCACTTCCCCCCGAGGTCGAAGGAGATGATGGACGAGCTGGTGGCCAACCTGCTCGAGGCCTACCGTCGCTCGATCACCGAGCTCGACTGGATGAGCGAGAAGACCAAGCAGCGGGCCTTCGAGAAGCTCGACACGTTCCGGCCCAAGATCGGCTACCCCGAGAAGTTCCGCGACTACTCCGCCCTCGAGATCAGCGCCGACGACCTGCTCGGCAACGTGCTGGCCGCGACCGCCTTCGAGACCGACCGTGAGCTGCGCAAGATCGGGACGCCGGTCGACCGCGACGAGTGGTTCATGCTGCCGCAGACGGTCAACGCCTACTACAACCCGGGCACCAACGAGATCTGCTTCCCCGCCGGGATCCTGCAGCGGCCGTTCTTCGACGCCGACGCCGACCCGGCCGAGAACTACGGCGGCATCGGCGCGGTGATCGGCCATGAGATCGGCCACGGCTTCGACGACCAGGGGGCTCAGTACGACGGCTCCGGCAACCTCAACGACTGGTGGAGCGCCGAGGACAAGGCGGCCTTCGAGGTGAAGTCCAAGGCGCTGATCAGCCAGTACGACGGCTTCGAGCCGCGGGACCTTCCCGGGGAGCGGGTCAACGGCGGCCTCACGGTCGGGGAGAACATCGGCGACCTCGGCGGTCTGACCATCGGCCACCGTGCCTACCTGATCTCGCTGGAGGGCAAGGAGATGCCCGTCCGTGACGGGCTCACCGGGGTGCAGCGGCTCTTCCTCAGCTGGGCCTACGTGTGGCGCACCAAGCGTCGCCTCGAGCTGGCCCAGCAGTTCCTGACCACCGACCCGCACAGCCCCCCGGAGTTCCGCGCGAACATCGCCCGCAACCTCCCGGAGTTCCACGAGGCCTTCGGCGTCGAGCCCGGCGACGGCCTGTGGCTCGATCCCGAGGACCGCGTCCGGATCTGGTGACCCCCGCCTGAGCACGCCGACCTGTCTGGGGCGATGAGCCGGTCCACGGGACCAGAACGCCCGCTCGGCGTCGTACGGCGTGCGTCGACTGCCCGCTCGGCGTCGTACGGCGTGCGTCGACTGCCCGCTCGGCGGCGTACGGCGTGCCAGAAGTGCCCGCTCGGCGTCTTGTGGGGACGCGCCGAGCGGCGGTACGCTGAACCGACAGCAGTGCGTAATACGAGACGAGTTCCATGATGCGCAACAAGACGGCCACTCGGACCCAGGCCCTGCAGCGGTTGCTGACCCATGCCCGCTACGAGGTGCTGCCGACGGCGACCACTGAGGAGAAGGTCCTCGCCTCGGTCCCGTTCGACGTCCACGTGACCGTCACGGCCTCGGGGGCCAAGGGGCTCGAGGCCACGATCTCGCTCGCGGAGCGGCTCGCTCGCCACGGCTACACGACCGTGCCGCACCTGGCCGCGCGGATGATCTCGGGCCGCACCGAGCTGGTCGAGATCCGGTCGCGTCTCGCCGAGGCCGGCATCACCCGGGTGTTCGTGCCTGGAGGGGACGTCGACCCGGTGGGCGACTACCCGGACGCGTTCAGCCTGCTGGAGGACCTCGCCACGCTCGCCCAGCCGTTCACGCAGATCGGGATCGCCGGCTACCCCGAGACCCACCCCAAGATCACCGACGACCTCACCGTGCAGGCGATGTGGGACAAGCGCCGCCATGCCACCCACGTGGTCAGCAACCTGACCTTCGACGCCGCAGCGGTCAAGGTCTGGGTGGAGCGGATGCGCGCCCGCGGCGTCACGATGCCGCTCCTGCTCGGCATGCCCGGCCCGATCGACCGGGCCAAGCTGCTGGCGATGGCGACCAAGATCGGCGTCGGGGAGTCCACCCGGTTCCTGGCCAAGCACAAGAGCACCTTCGCCCGGCTCGCCGCCCCGGGAGGTTTCACCGGGCAACGCTTCCTCGAGGAGTGCGCGGACACGGCCGCGCGACCGGGCGCGCTGGTCGCCGGCCTGCACATCTTCACCTTCAACCAGATCGCCGAGACCGAGCAGTGGCGCCAGGAGCTGCTCGGTCGCCTCTGACGCTGTTCAGCCGAGCAGGGCGGCGAGGGCTCCCTCGAGGCCACCGTGCCCGGTCGGCACCACGGTCAGCGGCAGCTCCAGCCGGGCAGCCGCGGCCTCCGCCGCAGCCCGCAGCTCGGGAGTCTCGTCCTGGGCCAGCCAGACCACCCGTGTGTAGTTCCGGAAGTAGTCGTCGCGCAGCTCCGGCCACCGGTCGAGTCCCAGCTCGACCTCCACGGTCCGCGCGAACGACTTCACCAGGAAGTCGGTGAGCAGGTAGGTGCCGGGCTGGTCGGCGAAGAACGACTCGATCCGGCTGGCTCCGGCGTACATGTCGTAGCAGTGCAGCCCCTCGAGCCGCCGCAGACCGAGCCGGTCGCAGACCGCGTCGAGGGACCCGTAGGTGCCGCAGTCGGCGTACCCCACCACGACGGAGGCGTACGACGGGCCCAGCCGTCCCGCCAGCTCCTCGACCTCACCCGCGATCCGGTGCGGCTGGTTGTGCAGCAGGGGCGGCAGCGGGTGGACGTCGACCGCCCAGCCCCGCTCCTCCACGATCCGGGCCGCCGGCTGCGCGATCGCCCCGCACGCGATCAGGGCGATGCGTGCAGGCGGCGCCGCGCCAGGCTCAGACCGGGAACGAGAGCTGGTCGACGAACTTGTCGTTGAAGTCCGGCCGGTCGGAGAGCTCGACATACTTCACCTCCTCCAGCAACGCCTCGGCCCCCGCGCGTTCGCGCAGCGAGAGCAAGGCCATCTTCGCCCCCTCCCCCGCAACGTTTCCAGCGGAGACGATGCGGAGCACGGGCAGCTTGGGCACCAGCCCGATGCGTACGGCGGAGGACGGGGACAGGTAGGAGCCGAACGAGCCGGCCAGCAGCACCTGCTGGATGTCGTCGTGCTCGAGGCCGAGCTCCTCGAGCAGCAGCGTCCACCCGGTCGCGATGGCCGCCTTGCCGAACTGCAGCTCACGCACGTCACGCTGGGAGAGGTAGACGCAGTCGCCGACCTCGCTCTGCGGCGTCGGCTGGTGGAGCAGGAAGACCCGCTCCTCCCCCACCTTGGCGAACCGACCGGCCAGGGCAGGAGCCTTGGCGGCAGCCTCGTCCTCCGCGATGAACCTGCCGCTCCCGTCGAGCAGCCCGACCCGCACCATCTCGGCGACGGCGTCCACGAGGCCCGACCCGCAGAGCCCCTTGGGGGCGACGTCACCGATCACCTGCAACGTGACGCCGCCCTCCGCCGGACCGTCGGGCTGGAGGCGCACCACCTCGATCGCGCCCTCGGCGGCGCGCATCCCGCACCGGATCGCCCCACCCTCGAAGGCAGGCCCGGCCGGTGCGGCGGTCGAGAGGATGGTGTCGCCGTTGCTCAGCACGATCTCGCAGTTGGTCCCGACGTCGATGAACAGCCGCGTGCGCTTGTCGCGGTCCATGCCGGTCGCGAGCATGCCGGCCACGATGTCGCCACCGACGTAGGCACCGAGAGCGGGGAACATCACGGCGCGAGCACGCGGATGGAGGTGCAGCCCCACGTCGTCGGCGAGCACGACGGGCGGCTGTGCCGTCGTCATCACGAACGGCGCCACGCCGAGCGGCTCGGGGTCGATGCCGAGGACCAGAGCCGTCATCGTCGCGTTGCCTGCGATCGCGACCTCGTAGACGTGCGCCGGGCTGACGTCGCCCTCGGCGCACACCTGCTGGGCCAGCTCGTCCAGCGTCTGCGCCGCGAGCAGCTGCAACCGTCCCAGTGCCTCGGGGTCCATCATCGTGGCGCTGATGCGGGTGATCACGTCACCGCCGAAGGGCTGCTGCTTGTTCAGCCGGGAGGCCACCGCGACAGGAGTGCCGGTGCCGAGGTCGAGGAGGGTGGCCACGACCGTGGTCGTGCCGAGATCGAAGGCGATCGCGTAGCGCTGCCCCGTCGTGTCCCCAGGCTCGACGTCGATCAACGCCTCGTCGACGATCACGGCCGTCACCTTGAAGTCCGCCTCGCGCAGCACCTTGGGCAACCTGCGCAGCACTGCCAGGTCGGCCGTCAGCTCGAGGTCGTCGATGGCGTCGGTCAGCCGGACCAGGTCGCTGCGCTGGTCCGACAGGGTCGCGTCCACGAGCTCGACGTAGCGCTTCTGGACAGCCGGTCGCAGGATCACCTGCCGTCCCACGCCGACCGTCGCCGCCTTGGGGCGGGTGGTCAGAGGAGGGACCGTGATCTTCAGGTCACGGGTGGCGGTGGCCAGGCAGGCGAGCCGCCAACCGGCCCCGAGCTCGCTCTCGGAGAACGTACGACGGTCGTGCCGCGAGATCGGCAACCCGGAGGGCTCCCCGGTCTCCACGAGCACCTTGCACTTGTGGCAGGTGCCGTGTCCTCCGCAGGTGGAGTCGATCGCGATGCCGTTCCAGGACCCGGAGTCGAAGACCGTCACCCCGGGTGGGACGCGGACGTCGCGGTCCTGACCGCCCTCGACGGTGAACGACAGCTGCACGCGTCCGGTGCCGTCATGGGTCACGGCCGAGGTCCCGGGCGGAGCGATCAGGCCCTCGCGCGCCATGTCCGCGACGACCTGCGCAGGCTCTGCGGGTCCCGACTGGCTGCTCACTGGTCGACCGCGGGGTTCTCGGTCACGTCGCCGCGGCCCCGACCGTCTGCGTCTCGACCTTGGCCGCGGCCTGGGCCGCCCGGTGCCGCGCGATCCACGCCGACCCCCACTCGTCGTTGCCCATGAGCAGGTCGGTGGCCTTCACCGCGGAGACGACCGCAGGCGTGCGGACGTCCATGATGGCGCTGGTCAGCCCCGCGGTCATCGCCATGCTCAGGAAGGTGCCGTTCAGCTCGTGCCGCCCGGGCATCCCGAAGGAGATGTTCGAGGATCCGCAGGTCATGTTGAGACCGTAGGTGTCGCGGATCCGGCGCATCGTCTCCAGCGTCGCGAGACCGTTGGTCACGTCCGCGCCGATCGGCATCGCCAGCGGGTCGATGAGGATGTCCTCCATGGCGATGCCGTACTCGGTCGTGGCCACCCGGACGATCTTCTCGACCAGCATCAGTCGCTTGTCGGGCTCCATCGGGATCTCGTCGACGTCGTTGGGCAGCGCGATCACCGCTGCGTCGTACTTCTTGACCAGCGGGAGGATCTGCTCCATCCGCTCGTCCTCGGCGGTGATCGAGTTGACCAGCGCCCTGCCCTTGTACGCCGAGAGACCCGCCTCGAGCGCCTCGACCACCGAGGAGTCGATGCACAGGGGAAGGTCCGTCATCTCCTGGACCATGGTGACGACCTTGGCCAGCAGCTCGGCCTCGTCGACCAACGGCACGCCCATGTTGACGTCGAGCACGTCCGCGCCCCCGGCGACCTGGGCGGCGACGTCGCGCTCGACGGCCGAGAGGTCGCCGGCCTTGATCTGCTCCTGGAAGATGCGTCGACCGGTGGGGTTGAGACGTTCGCCGATCAGGCAGAAGCGGTGCTGCCGACCGATCACCACCTCGCGGGTCTCCGAGCGGAGCCGGGTCTCGTGCAGGGGGGCGTTCACGCAAGCACCTTGGAACGCCTGTCGAAGAGCAGCGCCTTGGCCTTCTTCACGCAGCTGGAGGCATCGGCGGCGTAGCCGTCCGCGCCGACCGCGTCGGCGTACTCCTGGGTGACGGGTGCGCCTCCGACCATGATGATCACGCTGTCGCGCATCCCGGCCTTCTGCAGCGCGTTGATGTTGGCCTTGAACATCGGCATCGTCGTGGTGAGGAACGCGGAGAAGCCCACGATGTCGGGCTTGTGCTCCTCGATCTTGGCCACGAACGTCTCGGGCGCCACCTGCACGCCGAGATCGATCACCTCGAAGCCGGCACCCTCGAGCATGATGTTGACCAGGTTCTTGCCGATGTCGTGCACGTCGCCCTTGACCGTGCCCATCAGGAACTTGCCGACGGTCTCGACGCCGGTCTCCGCGAGCAGTGGTCGCAGCACCTCCATCGCGCCGGCCATCGCGCGGCCCGCGATCAGCATCTCGGGCACGAAGAAGTCACCTCGCTCGAAGCGGGCGCCGACCTCCTCCAGCGAAGGGATGAGCGCGTCGAAGAGCAGGCTCTGCGGCTCCATCTCCATGGTCAGTGCCTCGTGAGTCAGCTCCAGGACCCGTGGGGCGTTGCCCACCAGGGTCTCGTCGTAGAGACCTTTGAGTATGTCTTCGGGTGTCATGTCACGCCTCCGCGCGGGTGCCGTGACGAAGGAGCAGTGAGAGCGCCTCCGCCTGTTTCATCAGGAGCCGACCGACGTGGCCGACCCTGTCCTCCAGTCGTGCAGTGGGACCCGAGATGCCCACGGTCGCCACCACGGTGCCGTCGGCCCCGTAGACCGGCGCCGCAGCGCCGGACAGCCCGAGCTCCAGCTCGTCGTGGGTGGTGGCGAACCCACGAGCTCGCGTCTCCGCGAGATCCTGCTCGAGAGCAGCACGCGTGCGCAGCGTCTGGTCGGTGACCCGCTCGAGCGGTCCTTCCGGGAGGTCGAGCACGTCCCACGCGAGCAGCACCTTGCCCAGGGCCGAGCAGTGGGCGGGCACCTCGACGTCGGTCCAGTCGCGCGCTCCGAGCAGGAACGTGGAGTCGACCTGGGCGACGTGCACGACCCGACCACCGTTGGCCACAGCCAGGTGAACCGTCTCCCGGGTCTCGGCACCGATGTTCTCCAGCATCGGCCGCGCCAGCCTGGCCAGCTCGGCGTTGCGGTCGTGCCGGGTGGCGTAGAGGGCGAAGAGCGGGCCGCCGATGTACTCGCCCGTGTCCACGCGCTCGACCAGGCGGGTGCGCTCGAGGGCTGCGAGCAGGCGGGAGGTGGTGGACCTGGCCAGGCCGGACGCCTCGCTGAGCTCGGCGAAGGTGACGGCCTCCTCGGCCTCGACCACGAAGGTGAGCAGCGCCGCGGCGCGGTCGACGGCCTGGGTGCCGCCGGGGGCCCCGTTGCCGTTCTCGATGACCGAAGTGCTGGTCACTCTTGACCGCCCTTCGTCGTTCGGTCCAATGTGTGGGTAGCAGTTACTCCCACCATGTGGAACTCTATGCCCACATGGTGAGGCTAGGTTTCCAAACCGCGCCGGTCAAGCGCCATCCATCAGAAAAGTCAGGGAGTCAAAGATGTTCCGCAACCAGATGCCGCGCTACGAGATCCTCTCCGAGCAGGCGATGGCCACCCTCGACGGCGGCTGGCGCAGGCTGGTCTCCGAGCTCGGCGTGGAGTTCATGAGCCAGCGAGCTCTCGACCTGTTCCGTGAGGCCGGGCAGCGGGTGGAGGGGGACAAGGTGTTCTTCGACCCCGAGTTCGTGCTGGCCCAGGTCGCCAAGGCGCCCCGGTCCTTCGACCTGCAAGCGCGCAACCCGGCGAACAACCTGCACGTCGGCGAGGACATGATGTCGTTCGGCGCGGTCTACGGACCCCCCTTCGTCCGCGAGGGCGCCGTACGCCGGGACGCGACGATGGACGACTTCCGCAACTTCACCAAGCTCGCCCAGTCGTTCCCGATCATGGACTCCGCAGGCGGGGTGATCTGCGAGCCCAACGACACCCCCCTCGACAGCCGGCACCTCGACATGACCTACGCGCTGGCCACGCTCACCGACAAGGTGTTCATGGGCAACGTGGTCTCAGGACCCAACGCCCGCGACACGATCGAGCTCGCCTCGATCCTGTTCGGCAACGGTCAGGGCCGCGAGGCCGGCCGCGCCAGCATCGAGCAGACCCCGGCGACGATCTCCCTGATCAACTGCAACTCGCCGCTGCGGTGGGACGACCGGATGCTCGACTCGCTCTTCGAGTACGCCGGGGCCAACCAGGCCGTCGTACTCACCCCGTTCATCTTGATGGGTGCGATGTCGCCGGTCACCATCCCGGCCGCCCTCGTCCAGCAGATCGCCGAGGCCCTGACCGGAATCGCGCTCGCCCAGCTGGTCCGACCGGGCTGCCCGGTGGTGTTCGGGTCGTTCCTGTCCAACATCGACATGCAGTCGGGCTCGCCGACCTTCGGGACCCCCGAGTCCGGCATCGGGCTGCTCTGCACCGGCCAGATCGCGCGACACTTCGGGCTGCCGTTCCGCTCCGGCGGCACCCTCACCTCCTCGCAGGTCCCGGACGCCCAGGCGGGCTACGAGGCGCTGATGACGCTGCTGCCGACCTTCCTCGCCGGCGCGAACTGGGTGATGCACTCGGCCGGCTGGCTCGAGGGCGGCCTGGTCGCGGGTTACGAGAAGTTCATCGTCGACATCGAGCTGCTGCAGATGATGCACGCGGAGTTCACCCCGTTGGAGATCGACGAGGAGTCGCTGGCCTTCGGCGCGCACGAGGAGGTCGGCTCGGGGGGGCACTTCCTGGGCGCCGCGCACACGATGGAGCGCTTCCGCACCTGCTTCTACCGGCCGCTGCTGTCGTCCTCGGAGAACTTCGAGCGCTGGTCGCGCAACGGTGGCAACGACGCTGCGGCACGGGCGTCGAAGATCTACCAGGACAAGCTCACCGCCTACGAGGCGCCGCCGCTCGACGAGGCGATCCGTGCCGAGATGGAGGAGTTCGTGATCCGTCGCCGCAAGGAGCTCGGCGACTGATTCCGTCCGGGTCCGCCGCCTAGGTGTCCGTCAGCCCCAGCACCTCGAGGGCTGGGTCGACTCGGCGAGGGTTGTGGACGCTTCGGCCCCGGCACGGGGCTTGATGAGCGTCCACAACCCCGATTTACATAGGAGTCACTCGAACGGCACGTCCGGCTGCTCCTTCTGCTCGACGAGCACCATCCAGTTCCCGGAGTTGTCACGGCACACGGCCTCGACGCCGTACGGCCGGTCGAGGGGGTCCTGCACGAAACCGACACCCTTGGCCTTGAGCTCGGCCACCGTCGCGTGGCAGTCGTCGACGGCGAACCCGAGCCCGTTCATCCCGCCGCCGTCCAGAGCGCGGTTGATCGACTCCACGAGCTCTGGCGGGAAGGGCGGTCCCGGGATGTTCAGGTGCACCATCAGCTCGGGCTGTCTCGGGTGCACCACGGTGCACCACCGGTAGCCCTCGCCGAGGGTGATGTCGTCCTTCTCCTCGAACCCGAGGACGTCGACGTAGAAGCGCTTGGACTCGTCCACGTCCTTGACGAAGACGCTGGCGATGGCGACGTTGGTGATCATGCTTGGACGCTAGCCCTGTCTCGGTCCGACCCGCTTCTCCTCGCTTGCGGTCTCGGCCGGCGCGGCAGGCGCGACCGGCGGCCGACGTCGTTCGGCCAGTCCCCACATCAGCACGTAGCAGCCCGGGATCCGTGGCGCCTGCGCTCCCCAGCGCCGCTGGAACTCCCGCGGGGTCTCACCGACGATCTCCTTGAACCGGGTGCTGAAGGATCCGAGACTGGTGAAGCCGACCGCGTGGCACACCTCGGTGACGCTCAGGTTGGTCGCCCGCAACAGGTCCTGCGCCCGCTCGACCCGACGTTGCGACACGTACGCCGCCGGGGTGATCCCGTAGGTCGCTGCGAAGAGCCGGTGGAAGTGGAACTTGCTCAGACCAGCAGCACGGGCCAGCCTCTCGACGTCGAGAGGCTCCGCGTAGTGCCGGTCGACATGGTCCCGGGCGCGGCGCAGGTGCACCAGCACGTCCCTGGGCGCGCGCGTGACCGGCGTACTCATGCGGCCATCTTGTCGAGCACGCCCCCACTTGGCGAGGGCTGTGGACGTTCGGGGCCTGGAACAACCCTTGATGAGCGTCCATAACCCCGATTTACATGGGGGTTCAGGCGAGGTGACTGGCCTCGACGGCCAGCTGGTCGACGAGATCGTTCATGGGGTGGCCGGAGTGGCCCTTGACCCAGCGGAAGCTGACGTCGCCGCGCTCCTCGACGAGGTCGATCAACGGCTCCCACAGGTCGCGGTTGGCCACCGGCTTCTTGGCCGAGTTGGTCCAGCCTCGGGCCCGCCAGCCGGTCCACCAGGAGTTCTTGAAGCAGTTCACGACGTAGGTCGAGTCGCTGACCACCACCAGCGGGCCGGGCAGGGCGCGGATCGCCTCGAAGGCCGCGCGGACCTCCATCCGCTGGTTGGTCGTCGCCGGGTCGTGACCGGATCCCTGCAACCCGTCCAGCACCGCCCACGCCCAGCCGCCCGGACCCGGGTTGCCCCGGCAGGCGCCGTCGGTGAACGCCTCCGTGGTGCCCGGAGGGACCAGGGGGTCCGCCACGCGTGCCAGGGTCGCGGTGCTGACGCCCGGGAGGGTCGTGGCCGCGCACGACTGGTGCACCCAGGCCGAGCCGTCTGCGGTCCGGACGATGACGTCCCCGGGCTGGATCCGCTGAGGGCACGCGGCACACCGCGTCGCGTACTTCGCCTGCATCAGTTCGTTGCCTCGCGTGCGGTGTCGTGGTTCATCGCGGGGATCATCCCACGGCACGCGTCGCGTTCCCCTCTGGCGGTGTTGCGCCACCCGGTCTACGGTTGCGCAATGAGCAACGTCGCCGTCGAGTCCGCCGTTGGCGTCCAGTCGGTGGACCGGGCCCTGCGGATCCTGGAGATCCTCGCGCGATCCGGAGAGTCGGGCGTCACCGAGGTCGCGGCAGCCCTCCAGGTCCACAAGAGCACAGCGTTCCGGCTCGTGGCGACCCTGGAGCAGCACGGACTCGTGGAGCAGGTCGAGGGTCGGGGCAAGTACCGCCTCGGTGTCGGTCTGCTGCGGCTCGCCGGCGCCACCAGTGCGCGTCTCGACGTCGTCCAGGAGGCGCGGCCGCTGTGCAAGCAGCTCGCCGCGACCACGGGCGAGACCGTCAACCTGGCCACGCTGAGCGGCCACAGCGCCCTCTACCTCGACCAGGTGGCCGGACCTTCGGCCCTGCAGCCGCACAACTGGGTCGGCCAGCACATCCCGCTGCACGCCACGAGCAACGGCAAGGTGCTCCTCGCGTGGCTCGACCAGGCCGAGCTCGACGAGGTGCTCGGACGGCTGCCGGCGTTCACCGGATCGACGATCACCACGAAGGCACAGCTCCGGCGCGCGCTGGAGACCGTGCGCGAGCAGGGGTACGCCGTGGCGGTCGACGAGCTCGAGGTGGGCCTCACCGCGATCGCCGCTCCGGTCCGCAACGCCCACGGTGACGTCGTCTGCTCGATGAGCCTGTCGGGCCCCACATTCCGGCTGCCCGCAGATCGGGTCGCGGAGGTCACCCCCCAGCTCATCGACGCCGCCGACGAGCTCTCCCACCGCCTGGGGTGGGGCGTCCGGTAACACCTGAACCCGTGAGAAACCCTCCCAGAGCGGTCTGTACCGATGTGATGCAGACCCTTGACGGGGGCGCCAGCCTTCTTCATTGTGTTTCGCATAGCGCGTTGGCGTTGCAAGTAGCGCAACGCCGAGGCGAGGACGGATCGTAGATGCCCGAGAACTTCATCGATGGAACGTGGGTGGCAGCCCGAGAGGGCGGACGCCGCGAGATCCGTTGCCCTGCGACCGGGGAGCTCGTGGCCGAGATCGACGAGTCGACCGCGGTCGACACTCGCAGCGCCATCGCCGCCGCGCGGACCGCCTTCGACGGGGGCCCGTGGCCCCGGACGAGTGCTCGCGTCCGCGGCGACCTGCTCCTGCGGGTCGCCGGCCTGCTCCAACGGGACAAGGCGGAGCTGGCCCGGATGGAGTCGCTCGACACCGGCAAACGTCTGGTGGAGAGCGAGCTCGACATCGACGACGTCACCAGCGTCTTCCGGCACTTCGGCAACGTCGCCGACGCCGAGGCCGGTCGTGTCGTCGACACCGGACGCGCCGACGTCGTCAGCAGGGTGGTGCACGAGCCGGTCGGCGTGTGCGGATTGATCACGCCGTGGAACTACCCGCTGCTGCAGGTCTCGTGGAAGGTCGCCCCGGCGCTCGCCGCGGGGTGCACGTTCGTGCTCAAGCCCAGCGAGCTCTCGCCGCACACGGCGATCCACCTGATGCGCCTGCTCGACGAGGCCGGGGTCCCGCACGGGGTCGCCAACCTCGTCGTGGGCGACGGGCCCCATGCGGGCGCAGCGCTGAGCGAGGACCCGCGCGTCGACCTGGTCTCCTTCACCGGCGGGCTCGAGACCGGCAAGCGGATCATGGCCACCGCCTCGGCCACGGTGAAGAAGGTCGCGCTGGAGCTCGGTGGCAAGAACCCCAACATCGTCTTCGCCGACGCCGACCGCGAGAGCGCCCTCGACATGGCTCTCACCGCGGTGTTCCTGCACTCCGGGCAGGTGTGCTCGGCGGGCGCGCGGCTGCTCGTCGAGGAGTCGATCCACGACGAGTTCGTCGACGAGCTGGTCTCCCGGGCCGGCCGGATCCGCCTCGGGGGGCCGTTCGACGAGCTGGCCGAGACCGGAGCCCTGATCTCGCAGGCCCACCTGGACAAGGTCTCGGCCTACGTCGAGGCCGGCGTCGCCGAGGGCGCCAGCCTGCTGCTCGGCGGCCAGCGGATCACCGACGGTGCGCTCGCCGACGGCTTCTTCTTCGCGCCCACGATCCTCGGCGACGTGCGCTCGGGGATGAGCGTGGCCCAGGAGGAGTCCTTCGGCCCGGTGCTCACCGTGGAGAAGTTCCGTGACGAGGACGACGCCGTGCGCATCGCCAACGACTCGATCTACGGTCTCGCCGGCGCCGTGTGGACCCAGGACGCCGGCAGGGGCCAGCGTGTCGCGGCGCGGTTGCGCATGGGCACCGTGTGGATCAACGACTACCACCCCTACGTCGCGCAGGCGGAGTGGGGCGGCTACAAGCAGTCCGGGATCGGGCGTGAGCTCGGGTCCGCGGGCCTCGACGAGTACCGCGAGACCAAGCACGTCTGGCACAACATCGCACCCGAGCCGCAGGGCTGGTTCAGTGGAGAGGAAACCCCGTGAGCAGCGGACGCAGAGAGCACTGGGACTACGTCATCGTCGGTGGTGGATCCGCCGGGTCCGCGCTCGCGAACCGGCTGAGCGCTGACCCCGGCACCTCGGTCCTGGTGCTGGAGGCGGGTCGCAGCGACAACCGGCTCGACCCGTTCATCCACATGCCGGCCGCGCTGCCCTACCCCATCGGCAACCGGCTCTACGACTGGAAGTACGAGTCCGAGCCGGAGCCGTTCATGGACGGCCGGAAGGTCTTCCACGCCCGGGGCAAGGTGCTCGGCGGGTCCAGCAGCATCAACGGGATGATCTTCCAGCGAGGCAACCCGCTCGACTTCGAGCGCTGGGCAGCCGACGAGGGCATGTCCTCGTGGGACTACGCGCACTGCCTGCCCTACTTCAAGCGCATGGAGAACTGCCTGGCCGGCGCGGACCAGTGGCGTGGCGGGAGCGGACCTCTCGTGCTCGAGCGCGGCCCGGCCACGAGCCCGTTGTTCGGCGCGTTCTTCGAGGCGGTGCAGCAGGCAGGACACCCGCTGACCGACGACGTCAACGGCTACCGCCAGGAGGGTTTCGCGGCGTTCGACCGCAACGTGCACCGCGGACGTCGGCTCAGCGCCGCCAGGGCCTACCTGCACCCGGTACGGTCCCGCCCGAACCTGCGCGTCGAGACCCTCGCCATGGTGACTGGCCTGGTGATGGACGGCGACCGGGTCACCGGCGTCGACTACCGCCGCGCCGGACGCGGGAAGCACCGGGCCAACGCGGACGAGGTCATCCTGTGCGGCGGTGCGGTCAACTCGCCGCAGCTGCTGCTGCTCTCGGGGATCGGGCCGAAGGCGGACCTCGAGAAGCTCGGGATCGACGTGGTGGCGGACCTCCCCGGCGTGGGGGCCAACCTCCAGGACCACCTCGAGGTCTACATCCAGTACGCGAGCCTGCAGCCCGTCTCCATCGGCCCCTGGCTCAAGCACCGGCACAAGCCACGGATCGGCGCCGAGTGGCTGTTCCTGCGCAGCGGAGTCGGCGCCTCCAACCACTTCGAGGCCGGCGGGTTCATCCGCAGCAACGACCGGGTCGACTACCCCAACCTGATGTTCCACTTCCTTCCCATCGCGATCAGGTACGACGGATCGCGCCCCGCGGCCGAGCACGGCTACCAGGTACACATCGGACCGATGTACTCCGACGTACGCGGAAACCTGACGTTGAGGTCGCGCGACCCGTTCGAGCACCCCGCCCTCCGGTTCAACTACCTCTCGACGGAGAACGACCGGCGCGAGTGGATCGAGATGGTCCGCGCTGCTCGCGAGATCCTGAACCAGCCCGCGTTCGCGGCCTTCAACGCCGGCGAGCTCTCCCCCGGCCCGTCGGTCGAGACAGACCAGGAGATCCTCGACTGGGTCGCCAAGGACGCCGAGACCGCACTGCACCCCTCGTGCACCGCACGCATGGGGGTGGACGGCGACTCGGTGCTCGACCCGGAGTCCATGCGGGTGCACGGCGTCCGCGGCCTGCGCGTCGTGGACGCCTCGGCGATGCCCTACGTCACCAACGGCAACATCTACGCGCCGGTGATGATGCTCGCAGAGAAGTCCGCGGACCTGATCCTCGGCAACACTCCCCTCCCTGCGTCCGACGCCCCGTACTACCGCTACCGCGACGGATCACCCCTCTACCCGCCCGGCGACAGCCGCAACCACGAGGACCGCAGATGACCACCTCCACCGCGAACACCGATGTCGCCACACCCACCGAGCAGCCCGCGCTGGTGGTCGACGGGTTGTGGAAGATCTTCGGGCCGCGCTCCGAGAAGGTGATCGGGACGCCGGACGCCGAGCTCTCCCGTGCCGACCTGAAGGAGAAGACGGGTTGCGTGGTGGGCGTGAAGGACGTGTCCTTCGAGGTCTCCCCCGGCGAGGTCTTCGTCGTCATGGGCCTCTCCGGGTCGGGCAAGTCGACGCTGGTGCGGCTGTTGACCCGGCTCATCGACCCCACCGCGGGGACCGTGATGATCAACGGGCAGGACATCACCTCCGCCTCCGAGTCGCAGCTGCGCGACCTGCGCCGCAACCACGTGTCGATGGTGTTCCAGCACTTCGGTCTGCTGCCGCACCGCAAGGTCGTCGACAACGTCGCCTACGGGCTCGAGGTGCGCGGGGTGGGCAAGAAGGAACGCCGCGCGAAGGCCCTCGAGGTGGTCGACCTCGTGGGGCTGCACGGCTACGAGAGCTCCTACCCCGATCAGCTCTCCGGAGGGATGCAGCAGCGCGTCGGCCTGGCCCGGGCGCTGGCCGGGGACCCCGACCTGCTGCTGTTCGACGAGCCGTTCTCCGCGCTCGACCCGCTGATCCGTCGGGACATGCAGAACGAGGTGATCCGGCTGCACCAGGAGCTCGGCAAGACCATGGTCTTCGTCACCCACGACCTGGCCGAGGCGCTCAAGCTGGGCGACCGCATCCTGATCATGCGCGACGGCGAGATCGTCCAGATCGGCACACCGGACGAGGTCGTCGGCGCCCCTGCCGACGACTACGTCAAGGAGTTCGTCAGCGACGTACCCAAGGCGCACGTCCTGACCCTGCGCTGGGTGATGCGTCCGGTGTCGGAGGGGCTCTCGGCCGACACGCCGGTGCTTCAGCAGGACATGGTGGTCCAGGCAGCGGCGCGCGTCGTGCTCGCCCACCACGGTGCCGTCAGGGTGGCCGACGGTGACCGGATCGTCGGCATGGTCGACGACGAGGACATCCTGCGCGTCGTCGTGGCGGAGGAGGAATGACCACCGCGGTCACCGAGAGATCGGTCGAGCCCGGGTCGGCACCACCTGAGCAGGAGGAGCCTCGAGGAGTTCCACGGTGGGCCTGGGCCCTGGCGGTCCTGGCAGCCTGGATCGCGGTCTGGAGCATCACCAAGGGCACCAACACCCTGGTGCTCGGCGGGCTGGACAAGACGGACCTGCACACCCGGATCTCCGACTTCGGCGCCACCCTCGGTGGCAACGGGTTCACCACGTTCATCGCGGACGGCATCAACGCGATCATCGACTTCCTGCGCCGGCAGCTGTCGATCCCCAGTCCGCCGCGCCCGGCGCCGACGATCGGCTGGTTGGGCGTGGTCGCGATCGCCGCCTGGGTGGCGTACGCCGTGGCCACCTGGCGCATCGCCGTTCTGGTGGTCCTCTCCTTCCTCGCCTTCGGCGTCTTCGGCTACTGGCAGGACTCGATCGACCTGCTGATCATCACGCTGGTCTCGGTCGGCTTCGCCGTGCTGATCGGCTTCCCGCTGGCCATCTGGCTGGGTCTGAGCCCTCGCGCCGCCAAGGTGATCACGCTGGTCCTGGACCTGCTGCAGACGATGCCGACCTTCGTCTACCTGATCTTCGTGTTCATCCTGTTCGGGATCGGCGCCCCGACCGCCGTCATCTGCACGCTGGCCTACGCGTTGCCGCCCATCGTCCGGATCGCCGGCTTCGGCATCCGCGAAGTCTCGCCGACCGCGATCGAGGCCACGGACTCACTCGGGCAGACCACCTTCCAACGCCTGACCAAGGTGCAGATCCCGATGGCGCGCAAGACGATCATCGTGGGCCTCAACCAGACGATCCTGGCCGCGCTGTCGATGGCCATCATCGCCTCCTACATCAACGGACCGGGGCTCGGTAAACCCGTGCTCGCCGCGCTGACCCAGGGCGACTTCGGCGGCGGCCTCGTCCCCGGCCTGCTGATCGTGCTGATGGGGATCATGCTCGACCGGACCACCACCTCGGCGAGCGAGCGCTCCGAGCGGGTGGCCCGCGGTGGCGGCGAGGATCCCCGGATCCGGCGACTGGTCCTGGGTGGGCTGCTCGTCCCCGTGGCGGTGGCGATCTGGTACTCGCGCTTCGCCATCGACGCCGCGGTGTTCCCGACGTTCGGCATCGGCCGGAGCACGGCAAGCACCACGGACGCCTGGATGCGCAGCCTCGCCTCGGCCATCGACACGCCGGCGGGCGCCTTCAAGGATGCGGTGTCGTTCGGACTCCTCAACCCGATGCAGGCGCTGCTCGCCCAGTCGCCCTGGTGGCTCAGCGCTGCCGCACTGTTCGCGCTCGGCTTCGTCATCGGCGGCCGCAGGGCGCTGCTTCCCCTTGTCGTCTGTCTCAGCGGGATCTACCTGCTCGACCTGTGGCACGACACGATGATCGTGCTGAACATGACCCTGGTGGCCACCCTGCTGGTGATGATCCTGGCGCTGGTCTTCGGCGTGTGGCTGGCGAGGAGCAGCACGGCGGACGTGCTCCTGCGACCGGTCCTCGACCTCGGCCAGACGATCCCGGCCTTCGTCTACCTGATCCCCGTGCTGGCGCTGTTCGGACCGACCAGGTTCACCGCCATCGTGGCCGGCGTCATCTACTCGGCCCCGGCAGCGATCAAGCTCGTCGCCGACGGGGTCCGGGGAGTCGATGCCGGAGCGATCGAGGCCGGTCGCTCCACCGGCTCCACGACGTGGCAGGAGATCACGAAGGTCCAGCTCCCGATGGCCAAGGGGTCCATCGTGCTCGCGGCCAACCAGGGCCTGCTCTACGTCCTCGCCATGGTCGTGATCGGCGGTCTCGTCGGTGCCGGCGCTCTCGGCTACGACGTCGTCTACGGGCTGGCCCATGCCGAGGCCTGGGGCAAGGGCCTCGCCGCCGGCGTCTCCATCGTTCTCCTCGGCGTGATGATCGACCGGATCGCTCGGTCGGCGGCAGAGCGCACCGGGGCATCGGCAGCTTCACGTATCAGCTAGACAAACCCGTCGACTCGGCGACACGACAACGAAGGAGATCCACGTGCGGAACCCGAAGAACCAAGGCATCCGGCTTGCCGTCCTCGCCGCGGGCGCGATGCTCGCCGTGACGGCGTGCGGCGGCGGGAGCGTCAGCAGCCAGACGAAGGCCAACGAGGAGAAGGCCCAGGCGGGGGGAGGCAACTGCAAGGAGTTCAACGTCATCGTCAACCCGTGGGTCGGGTTCGCCGCGGATGCCTACGTCGTGGGCAACGTCGCGAAGGAGAAGCTCGGCTGCACGGTCAACTACGTCGACCTCAAGGAGGGCGGCCCCTCCTACCAGGCGCTCAAGTCAGGTGATGGTGACGTCATCATGGAGGAGTGGTCGCACGAGACCGAGCTGAAGGCCGGTGAGGCCGACGGCAGCGCCAAGGACCTCGGCTCGCCCGGCAACGTCGGCATCATCGGGCTGGTACGTGCCGGGCTGGCTCGCCAAGGAGCACCCGGACGTCCTGGACTACAAGAACCTGAACAAGTACGCGAAGGACTTCGCCACCTCGGAGTCGAGCGGGAAGGGCCAGTTCCTCGGCTCCGACCCCACCTACACCCAGTACGACGAGGCCATCGTGAAGAACCTCGGTCTGGACTACAAGGTCGTCTTCTCCGGCGGGGAGACCGCGACGGTGGAGGCGTTCAAGAAGGCCGAGGCCAAGAAGCAGTGGCTGATCGGCTACTTCTGGGAGCCGCAGTACATCCACGCGACGGTGCCGATGGAGCGGGTCAAGCTCCCGGCGTACACGCCTGGCTGCGACAAGGAGAAGGCGAAGGTCGCCTGCGACTACGCCGAGACCCAGCTGAAGAAGATCGGCTCGACGAAGTTCCTGGACTCCGGATCCTCCGCAGTGAAGCTGGTCGAGAACTTCAGCTGGACCAACGAGGACCAGAACCAGGTCGCCAGCTACATCACCGCCGACAAGATGTCGCCGGAGGACGCAGCCGCCAAGTGGATCAAGGACAACCCTGACAAGGTCGACGCCTGGCTCTCCTGAGGCTCCGCACCACCCTCGCGTGCCCGGGACCGTGTCACGGTCCCGGGCACGTGCGCGTCCAGGCAGGCGTCCAGGCAGGCGTCCAGGCGGGCGTTCAGGCGGGCGTCCAGGCGGGGGCCGGTAGGCGGCTCCGCCCCGTCAGGACCCGACGAGGAACGCGTCGCGCGAGGGCGCCTGGGCCGTGAGGGCCTCGTAGGTGTGCGAGCGGTGCCGGCCGGCGGCCGTGTGCGAGACCGCCGATGCGATGCCCTCTTTGTCAGGGTCTGCCGAAACGCGGGACTGCCGCCACCGCCCCTGCTGCCGCAACCGGTCCACTCCGTTGCGCGCCGACGATTGACAGAGCGCGCGACGCGGGCGATGCTGGAGCCAGTTGTCTCACATAGCGCATTGGTTTGCACCATACGCAACACCGAATGTCTTGCCTGTTACCTGGAGGAATCGTGGCCACCGTCCCCACCACCGCACGCGTCGTCGTCATCGGAGCCGGCATCGTCGGCAACAGCCTCGTCCACCACCTCGCCGAGCTCGGCTGGAAGGACATCGTCCAGCTCGACATGGGCCCGCTGCCCAACCCCGGCGGCTCCACCGGCCACGCCTCCAACTTCATCTTCCCGGTCGACCACTCCCGCGAGATCGCCGACCTGACGATGGACTCGGTGCGCCAGTACAAGGAGATGGGCGTCTTCACCGAGTCCGGCGGATTCGAGGTGGCGCGCACGCCCGAGCGGATGGAGGAGCTGCGACGCCGGATGTCCAGCGCCAAGGCGTGGGGCATCGAGGCCGAGATCGTCGACCCGGCGTTCGTGGTGGAGAAGGTGCCGTTCCTCGACCCGGACCAGATCATCGGCGCCTTCTGGACGCCCTCGGTCGGCGTCGTCGACTCGCTGCGGGCCGGCACGATCATGCGCGAGCGCGCCCTCGCGGCCGGTGCCCTGACGGTCGTTCCCAACGTGGAGGTGCAGGACCTCGGCGTCGAGGACGGCCGGATCACCAAGGTGGTGACCAACCAGGGTGACATCGAGGCGGACTACGTCGTGATCGCCTGCGGCGTGTGGAGCCCGAAGATCGGCGACATGGCCGGGGTGAAGATCGCGCTGACCCCCGCGGTGCACCAGATGATCTCGGTGGGCCCGTGCCCCCAGCTCGCCGAGCGCGAGGGCGAGATCTCCTTCCCGATCGTGCGCGACATGGACACCCTGTGCTACGAGCGCCAGCACGGTGCCGACATGGAGGTCGGCTCCTACGCCCACCGGGCGATCCTGCACGAGCCCGAGGACATCCCCTCGCTCGACCAGGCCAAGCTGTCACCGACCGAGATGCCGTTCACCGAGGACGACTTCGACCCGCAGCTCGAGCAGGCGCTCGAGCTGATGCCCGAGCTGCTCGGAGCCGAAGGTGCCGAGATCCGCTACGCCATCAACGGGCTGCTCTCGCTGACCGCCGACGGCTCGCCGATCCTCGGCGAGAGCGAGGTCAAGGGGCTCTGGGTCGCCGCTGCCGTGTGGATCAAGGAAGGCCCCGGGGTCGGCCGCGCCGTCGCGGAGTGGATGACCCACGGGCACTCCGAGATCGACATCAGCCACAGCGACATCGCCCGGTTCTACCCGCACGAGCGCGAGCGCGAGCACGTCCGCGCCCGCACCACCGAGTCGTTCATCAAGACCTACGGGATCATCCACCCCGCCGAGCAGTACGAGTCCGACCGCGGCGTGCGATGGGCGCCGATGGCGGAGTCGCAGAAGGCGCTGGGCGCAGTGTTCTACGAGACCGTCGGCTGGGAGCGGCCGTGGTGGTACGAGTCCAACGCCCCCCTGGTCGAGAAGTACGGCGACGCCGTGATGCCGCGCGAGCACGAGTGGGACTCCCGTTGGTGGAGCCCGATCATCAACGCCGAGCACCTCGCGATGCGGGAGAACGCCGGAGTCATCGACCTGACCGCGTTCTGCCTCTTCGACATCACCGGAGCCGGCGCGCTCGCGTCGGTCCAGCAGACCTGCGTCGCCCAGTGCGACGTCGCGGTCGGCAAGGTGATCTACACCCCGGTCCTCGACGCCAAGGGCGGGTTCCGTTCCGACCTGACCGTGATGCGGCTCGGTGAGGACCACTTCCGGGTCGTCACCGGTGGCGCCCACGGCATGGCTGACCGCCAGTGGTTCACCGACCACCTCGTCGAGGGCGCCGAGCTGCACGACCTCACCGACGAGATCTCCACCATCGGCGTGTGGGGACCGCGGGCCCGCGACATTCTCAGCGCCGTCACCGGCGACGACCTCTCGGACTCGGGGTTCGGGTTCCTGAGCTCGCGCGAGATCACGGTCAAGGGCGTCGACAGCCCGGTGCTCGCCTCCCGCATCTCCTACGTCGGTGAGCTGGGCTGGGAGCTCTACGTGCCCGTGGCTGCCGCCGCCCAGCTCTGGGAGACCGTGCTCGCTGCGGGCAAGGACCACGGCGCGGTGCCCGTCGGCATCGGGGTCTACGGCAGCACCGGTCGTCTCGAGAAGGGCTACCGCGCCTTCGGCGCCGAGCTCGACGCGGAGCGCACCATCGTCGAGGCCGGGATGCAGCGGCCCAAGGTGAAGTCGGCCGACTTCGTCGGGCGCGAGGCCTACCTCGCCCAGCGTGAGTCCGAACCGGCAGCGGTGCTGTGCACCCTGACCGTCGACGACCACACCTCGGCGAGCGGCGTCAAGCGCTACATGCTCGGCGGGGAGCCGATCCTGACGCGTTCGGGCGAGAGCCTCACCGACGGTCACGGGCACCACCCCTACGTCACCTCGGCCGGGTCGGCGCCGTCCCTGGGCAAGCACATCCTGCTGGCCTACCTGCCTCCGGAGCAGGCGACGATCGGCAACGAGCTGGCGGTGTCCTACATGGAGGAGCTCTACCCGGTGACGGTCGGCTCGGTGGACGCCACCCCGCTCCTCGACCCGACCAACGAGCGGATCCGGTGACGTGGCCGAGGCGAGCTCGAGCGAGGGGGACGGCGTGAACGTCCTGGTCTGCATCAAGCGTGTTCCCGACTTCTCCGGCGAGGTGCTGCTCACCGAGGACGCCCAGGCGGCCGATGCGCGCTTCGTGGGCTTCACGGTGAGCAACCACGACAGCTGCGCCGTCGAGCTGGCCGTGCAGGTCGCCTCCGCCACCGGCGGCGCGGCCACGGTGCTCACGGTCGGCGCGCCGGAGTCCACGGAGCAGCTCCGCTCGGCCTTGGGCGTCGGGTGCTCCGCCGCTGTCCTGGTCGAGGCCGACCCGGTCGCCCTCGGCCCTGCCGACGTCGCACGCGAGATCGCCGCCGTGGTCCGCGACCACGAGAGCGCCGGCACGCCGTACGGCCTCGTGCTGCTGGGCAACGACGCCGCGGACTCCGGTGACTTCCAGGTCGGGATCCGCCTCGCGCACGAGATCGGGCGACCCGTGGTGACCGGGATGCAGACCGTCACGGTCGCTGACGACACCGCCCGGCTGCAAGGTGACGGACCGGAGGGACGGGAGACCTACTCCGTGCCGCTGCCTGCCGTGGTGAGCGTGATGGAGGGCGGGGTCGAACCCCGCTACCCGACCATCACCGGTCGGATGAAGGCGAAGAAGGTGGAGATCGAGATGCGGTCCACGAGCCAGGAGCCGACGGGCAGCCGCCGGGTGCGGCTGAGCCTGCCGCCGCCGTCGCCGTCGACGGTCGAGGTGATCGGCGAGGGTCCGGAAGCCGCCGGCGCCGTCGTCGACCTGTTCCAGCGATTGGGGGTCGGACGATGATCCTGGTCTACGTCGAGACGACCGGTGACGAGGTCAACGAGGTCTCCCTGGAGACGGTGACGTTCGCCCGCGGACTGGCCAGCGCGGGGGGCGGCATCGCGATCGACGCCGTCGTGGTGGGCGCACTGCCCGAGGGAGCAGCGGCCGCGCTGGCGGCGTACGGCGTGCGCACGATCCACCACGCCGACGCACCTGACTTCGACCAGTTCTCCGGCGCCGCGACAGCCACGGCCGTGCTCGCAGCGCGCCAGGTCGCGGGATCCGTGGTGGTGCTGGCCGGCGGGACCAACCGGGGCAACGAGGTGATGGCCCGGGTGGCCACGCGCGTCGGGGTCGCGATGGCCGCCAACGTCGTCTCCTTCGGCGGCCTCGCGCCGTTCGTCGTCACCCGCCAGGTGGTCGGCGGTGCCGCTCTGGAGGAGATGAAGCTCTCCCAGCGCCCCGCGGTCTTCACCGTGGCCGGCCACGCCGTGGAGCCCGCTCCTGCCGCGGAGCCTGCGGACGGGACCGTGCAACCCCTGCCCGTCGAGGTCACCCCGGAGGACCTCGCGGTCCGGGTGGTCAGCGTGGAGCACACCACCGACGACGACTCCGGCAGCCTCAAGTCCGCCCGGGTCGTGGTGGGAGCCGGTCGCGGGGCCGGCGGGCCGGACGGCTTCTCGGAGGTCCTCGACCTCGCCGACCTGATCGGCGCCTCGCTGGGGGTCTCCCGGGTGGTGACCTCGCTCGGCTGGCGCCCCCACCACGAGCAGGTCGGCCAGACCGGCAGCAGGATCGCCCCCGATCTCTACATCCCCTGCGGGATCAGCGGAGCCATCCAGCACTGGGCGGGCTGCGCCAGCTCGAAGGTGATCCTGGCGATCAACACCGACCCGGAGGCGCCGATGATGACCAAGGCCACCTACGCGGTGGTCGGGGACATGCACGAGGTGGTCGCCGCGGTGAACGAGGAGATCCGGCACCGCCGGGGCTGACCGGAACTCCGCCTGTAACGCGGGGTTATGGACCGTGAACCCGCGGAGTACGACGCACTCGCGGTCCGTAACACCGCGTTACAGCGGGAGGGCGGTCCTACGCTGTCGCACGTGAGCAGACGCGCGTGGCTGATCGCGCTGACGTCGTCGGCGCTGGTGGCGGCGGGCAGCTTCGCCTACGCCCGTGCGCGCGGCGACTGCGGCGCGTCGGTGACCAGCCTGCCGGCCGCCCGGTCCAGCTCGCCGTTCCTCGACGCGGACCAGCGCGCTGCCCGGCCGGACCACGACCGAGACACCGTCGTCGCCGCCCTGGACCGGGCACCGGCGCCGTTCGGCGAGGTCCTCGGCGCCGTCGGCTACCACTACGACCAGTGGGCCGGTCTCAGCGCGTTCGCCCAGGGGATCGGAGTGCGGACCCGCGACAACCCCGACTTCACCATGCTGGACGACACGACCGCGGACCCGCTCTGGAGCGTCCGGGTCGACACCAGACGGTCGGCGTACGACGCGAGCTCCGAGCGCTACCTCGTCGCGACGATGCCGGCCCGCAGCGCCCCGACCCTGGTCGCCCTGGAGGCGACGACCGGCCGGCGGAGGTGGTGCCACGCGCTGGGTGGCTCGCCGGTCAGCGCATCCGACCCGTTCGCGACCCTGTTCCTGGCCAGCGGGGGCCCGGGGACCGCGGACCTCGCCGTCCTGACCACCGGCGCCGGGCGACGCGAACGGATGGTGCGGCTGGCCGGCTCGGACGGGTCCCAGCGCTGGGAACGCACGCTCGAGACCGGGTCCGGCGACTTCCTCGGCGACCTCGGCGAGGGCACCCTGCTGGCAGGTGGCCGCGAGCAGTCCCGCCTCTTCGACCCCACGTCCATGGCCGAGCGAGCAGCCGGGACCGCTCTGGTGCTGGTCTCCGCGAAGGACGGCTCCACGATCTGGACGCGGCGCGCGGCGGCCGGCTCGGACGTGCACGTGCTCGGGACCGACCCCACCTCGGGCACGGCCCTGCTGGAGGAGTGGGACACCGCGACCGGTCAGGCCCGGCTGCTCGCGATCGACCGGACGGGAGCCCAGCTCTGGGAGGTGTCCCCGACCGAGGGCGCCGGCTTCGACGCCGCGGTGCGGGAGGGGCGCATCCTGGTGCGCTCGGCGGACCGCTGGTCGGCGTACGACGCGGGGACCGGCCGGCGGCTGTGGTCGCGCACGATGCCGAACCGCCCGCAGTTCCTGCCCTACGGATTCCAGCTGGACGGCGTCGCGACCCTGGATGCCGACCACGTCCTCGTCGCCGGCACGACCGCGCTCCACGTCCTCGACCTGCGCACCGGGGCGATGACGTCGGCTCCGCTCCCGACCGACGGGATCAGCACGACCTACTGGCCCTACCAGGTCGCGGTCAGTCCCGGGCTGGTCGCCGTGGCCACCAACACCGGGGCTGTCGTCGTACGCCGCGAGTAGGGCCTGGCCTCAGCGGCGTCGGTTCACCGTGTTGCCGATCAGGAAGTGCAGGTCGGTCTGGTCGATCAGGCCGACCAGGTTGGCGGCGCCCGGGCCGTAGCCGGCCACGCGAAGCTGGGTGCCGGTGTGCTGCTGGCTGGCGCCGGCAGGAGCGGTCCCGTAGGCGACGACCATCTCCGACCCCTCGTTGGTGGCGAGCCTGGCAGTGAGACCAGGGGTGTCGCCGTCCACGATCTGGCTGGTGTGGGCGTGATCGGCGGTGGCGATGACCAGCGTGTGACCGTCCCTGCGGGCGAAATCGAGCGCCTTCGTGACGGCCTGGTCGAGCTGGTCGGTCTCACCGATCTGGCCACACGGGTCAGCGGCGTGGTCCTTCTTGTCGATGGACGCGCTCTCCACCTGAAGGAAGAAGCCGTGCTTCTCGCCGGCCGCGTTGCGCGAAAGCAGGTCAATGGACTTGCTCGTCATCGACGCCAGGTCGGGGACCTGGCTGAAGGTCGGCTCGGGCCTGCAGCTCTGCGCCGGGCCGTTGGCGCCCCCTGCTGTGGCGGGCTGTGGTGCGAACTTCACCGGCAGGTTGCCCGGCGCGAACAGTCCGAGGAGTGGCCTCTTCTGATCCGCGCTCGCCACCGCGGCGAGGTCACTCTTCGCGGTCAGGTAGTTGTAGCCACGCTCCTTGGCCTGCTGCTCGAGCGTCCTGCCCTTCCACCTCCCGGCCCTCGCGGTCTCCGCGAAGGTGGTCGAGCCACCGCCGAGGGTCACGTCGGGCCGGGTGTCCAGCAGCTGCTCGGTGATCGAGCCACGGCCGTTGTTCTCCTTGGCCGCCTCGGGACAGCTCTTCGCGGTCGCCGATGGTCCGTAGCAGGAGCGCAGGCTGATGTGGCTCACCTCGACAGCGGGAGTGGCGTCCTGGACCTCGGCGGTCGTGACGTTGCCGGTCGCCATGCCGGACCGCTTCGCCTGCTCCAGCAGGGTCGGGAACGCGGTGCCGTGGCGGTCGACCGAGATGGCGTTGTCGTAGGTCTTCACCCCGGTGGCCCACGCGGTCCCGGTCGAGGCCGAGTCGGGGTCGTAGTCGGGCTTCCCGGTGTCCCGCTGGACGCTGTAGTGGGTCATCTGCCCGGTGAGGGGAAGGGCGTCGAGGCCATGGAAGGCACCGCCCGCGCCCTTGAGGTAGTTGCGGGCGACGGTGATCTCGGAGTCACCCATCCCGTCACCGATGAGCAGGATGACGTTGCGGGCGCGGCTGCTGCGGATCGAGTCCTTGATCAGCTGGCTCTGGTCCCCCCGCAGGCGCGCGGCCCCACCGCGCTCGTCGACCTGGCCCTTCGCCGAGCGCTGGATCGTGGGGAGATGGCCGCTGGCCGCCACGGTCCCGGTTGCGGCGGCGCCGAGTGTCAGAGCGGCTGCGACCACCCCCGCTGTCTTCTGGATGTTCTTGCTGGGCTTCGGCCCGGCCGATGTGCCGGGCACAGATCTGGGCATGTGTGCGTTCCCTCTCCGCGAGTGTCGTTGCCCTGACGCTGGCCCAGCCAGGTGTCCTGGAGGGAAGAGGACGGTGACCGGCGTGTGTACGGTCCCCGGCTGCTAGGCCGCACGGCCGCCGGGGCAGGCACCGGCGCGCATGTCGGCGGGTGTTGGTAGACAGGGCGCATGACCCCTCCGACCCCCACGACCACGAGCGCCCGAGCCGAGGCCGAGCAGCACCTCCGCGCGCTGGTCGGTCGGGACGACGCCCGGCTGCACGACGACCAGTGGGCCGCCATCGAGGCGCTGGTCGTGGAGCAGAGCCGGGTGCTCGTCGTGCAGAAGACGGGCTGGGGCAAGTCGGCGGTCTACTTCGTCGCGACGGCGCTGCTGCGCAGCCTGGGCGCCGGGCCGACGGTGATCATCTCCCCGCTGCTCGCGCTGATGCGCAACCAGATCGAGGCGGCCGAGCGGGCGGGCATCCGGGCGGCGACGATCAACTCGACCAACATCGAGGACTGGGCGGCCATCCGCGCTCGCGTGGAGGCCCACGAGATCGACGTCCTGCTGGTCAGCCCGGAGCGGCTGAACAACCCGCAGTTCCGCGACGAGGTGCTGCCGCAGCTGACCGAGACGGCAGGCCTGCTGGTGGTCGACGAGGCGCACTGCATCTCCGACTGGGGCCACGACTTCCGGCCGGACTACCGGCGCATCCGACAGATGCTGACCACCCTGCCCGACGGCATTCCGGTGCTCGCCACGACCGCCACCGCCAACTCGCGGGTCACCGGCGACGTCGCCGAGCAGCTCGGCACCGACGTGCTCGTCCTGCGCGGGTCGCTGGACCGCGAGTCGCTGCACCTCGCCGTGCTCCAGCTCGACCGGCCCGAGGAGCGGCTGGCCTGGCTCGGCGAGCACCTCGGCGAGCTCGACGGGTCCGGGATCATCTACACGCTCACCGTTGCCGCCACCCAGGAGGTCGCCGAGCACCTGCGTTCGCACGGCCACGCAGTCGCGGCGTACTCCGGGAAGACCGAGACCACCGAGCGGCTCAGCCTCGAGCAGGACCTGCTTGCGGGCCGGCTCAAGGCGCTCGTCGCCACCAGCGCCCTGGGGATGGGGTTCGACGCGCGACTCGGGTTCGTGATCAACCTCGGCGCACCGTCGTCGCCGGTGGCCTACTACCAGCAGGTCGGACGAGCCGGCCGCGGCACCGACCGGGCCACGGTGGTGCTGATGCCCGCACACGAGGACCGCGACATCTGGCGCTACTTCGCCTCGCTCGCCTTCCCGCCCGAGCAGCACGTGCGCACCACGCTGCGGACGCTCGCGGAGAACGGCACCCCGATGTCGACCGCGGCGCTGGAGACCCACGTGGACCTGAGCCGCACCCGCCTGGAGACGATGCTCAAGGTGCTCGACGTGGATGGCGCGGTGAACCGCGTCCGCGGCGGCTGGACCGCGACCGGCCAGGACTGGGCCTACGACCAGGACCGCTACGAGCGGGTGGCCGCGGCACGCCGCGACGAGCAGGCGGCGATGCTCGCCTACGTCGCGACCGACGGATGCCGGATGCGTTTCCTGCGCGAGCAGCTGGACGACCCGGGAGCCGTGGACTGCGGCCGCTGCGACAACTGCACCGGCGTGGCCCCGACCCGCGACGTCTCCGGCACCGCTCTCGAGGAGGCCGGCCAGCGCCTGCGTCGGCCGGGTGTCACGATCGCGGCGCGCAAGATGTGGCCCTCGGCGCTGAGCAACCTCGACATCGACCTGAAGGGCAAGATCAGCGACGCCGCCGAGGAGGGGCGGGCGGTCGGCCGGCTCACCGACCTCGGGCACGGGCAGGCCCTGCGTGAGCTGTTCCGCCCCGAGACGCCCGACGGTCCGGCTCCCCCGAGCCTGGTCGCGGCCCTGCTGCAGGTGCTCGGCGACTGGGCGCCGACCTGGTCGGCACGCCCGACCGGGGTCGCCCACGTCGAGTCGGCACGGCGTCCGCAGCTGACCCGTGACCTGGCCGAGGGACTGGCAAGAACCATGAAGCTGCCCCTCGTCGCTCGCTGGCAGATCGTCGACCCGGAGGTCTCACCCGGTCAGGGAGCCGCCAACTCCGCCCAGAGGGTCGCCGCCGTCGGGCGACGGTTCGCCCTGACGGTGGACGAGCCCCTCGACGGCGGTCCGGTGCTGCTCGTCGACGACCTCGTCGGCACCGGCTGGACCTTGACGATGGCCGCGCGGGCGCTCCGCGCCGCCGGGGCCGGGGCCGTGCTGCCGGTCGCGCTCGGCACCGAGTCCTGACTACGGTCCGAGCCGGCGACATGGTCCCCTACCTACGCATGACTCGCGGGTACACCGCTCGTCCGGCAGGATGCAAGGCATGACTGACTCCGTCCCCAGGAAGCGCCGAGCGGCCACCAGCGCGTCGTACTCGATCACGATGCGGCTGCACACCGACACCGACCCGGCGGTGGTGGGCAGGATCGCGACGGCCATCGCCAGCGGCGGCGGCATCGTCACGGCGCTGGACGTGGCCGAGTCGCGTCACGACCGGCTCGTGGTCGACGTCACCTGCTCGGCGACGGACTCCGAGCACGCCGAGGAGATCGTGGCCTCGCTCCGCGGCCTCGAGGGCATCACCGTGCACAAGGTCTCCGACCGGACGTTCCTGCTGCACATCGGCGGGAAGATCGAGGTCCACTCCAAGGTCCCGCTGCGCACCCGCGACGACCTGTCGATGGCCTACACGCCGGGGGTGGGCCGGGTCAGCATGGCGCTGGCCGAGCACCCCGAGGACGTGCCTCGGCTGACCATCAAGGGCAACAGCGTCGCCGTGGTGACCGACGGCTCGGCGGTGCTCGGTCTCGGCAACATCGGGCCGGGAGCCGCGCTCCCGGTGATGGAAGGCAAGTGCGCCCTGTTCAAGCGGTTCGCCGACATCGACGCGTGGCCGATCTGCCTCGACACCCAGGACACCGACCGGATCGTCGACGTCGTGGCCGCGATCGCGCCAGGCTTCGGCGGCATCAACCTCGAGGACATCGCCGCGCCACGCTGCTTCGAGATCGAGCAGCGCCTCCGCGAGCGGCTCGACATCCCGGTCTTCCACGACGACCAGCACGGCACCGCGATCGTCGTGCTGGCGGCGTTGACCAACGCCCTTCGATGCATCGAGCGGCCACTGCCCGACGTGCGCATCGTCGTGGCTGGTGCCGGTGCGGCCGGTACGGCGATCGTGACGCTGCTGCTCGCAGCCGGGGCCGGCGACGTGGTCGTCTGGGACCGGGAGGGCTGCCTCTCCGCCGACGACGACTCGTTGTCACCGGCGAAGGCCGAGCTGGCCGGCCGGACGAACCCACGACGTGTCCGGGGCGACCTGCGCGCGGGTCTCTCCGGTGCCGACGTCTTCATCGGCGTCAGCGGTCCGGGCGTCCTGGAGGCGGAGTGGATCACCGAGATGGGCGCCCAGCCGATCGTCTTCGCCCTCGCGAACCCGGACCCGGAGATCGACCCTGCGGAGGCGAGCCAGTACGCCACCATCGTCGCGAGCGGTCGCAGTGACTACCCCAACCAGATCAACAACGTGCTGGCGTTTCCCGGCGTCTTCCGCGGTCTGCTCGACGCACGGGCCAGCGACGTGACCATCGAGATGCTGCTGCGCGCGGCCGAGGCCATCGCGCTGGTGGTCACCGACAAGGAGCTCAACGCCAGCTACATCATCCCGAGCGTCTTCGACGAGAAGGTGCCCAAGGCCGTGGCCGCGGCCATCCGCGGCGAGAAGGACTAGTCTCCCCGCCCCCTCCGGCTCACGGTCCTGGCTGGAGCCGGGTCAGGATCGGGTCGTTGACGGGCCGCACCTGTCACGGCGGTCCTGCCGGTGGCCCGGACCCGTCTCTGCCCGCTGCCCGGCGCGCTTCCCCGCCCGCTCCTGGGCGAACTTCTGCGCCGACTCGCCGTACTTCCCGGCCAGGGCGTCCTTGCGGATCTTCTGCAGGGCCGCGAGGCGATCACCCGCGGGCAGCTTGCGCACCGCGTCGAGGTCGGCACGCAGCTCGGCCGGCATCTGCTCGGCGCGCTTTCCCGCCCGCTCCTGGGCGAACTTCTGCGCCGACTCGCCGTACTTCCCGGCCAGGGCGTCCTTGCGGATCTTCTGCAGGGCCGCGAGGCGCTCACCCGCGGGCAGCTTGCGCACCGCGTCGAGGTCGGCACGCAGCTCGGCCGGCATCTGCTCGCGCAGGTCGCCCCGGCGCTCCCCGCGGTCCGCCCCGCCCCGCTGGTCGAGCTTCTCCGGGCGCCGCTCTGCCCGCTTCCGGACGTGTTCCTGCACGGCCGCGCCGTACTTGCCGGCCAGGGCATCCTTCCGGATCTGGGCCAGCGCCGCCTGGCGCTCCGGACCGGCGGGGAGCACGTGGGCCGCTTTGAGATCAGTCTTGAGGGCATCGGGGAGCCGGTCCCACTTCGGCCCGCACGGACGATCCACGCGCGGCCCGGCCGAGAAGCTGGAACCGTCCTTCGAGGACGGACTGGTCCCGGCCGAGGCGCCCACGAGAGCGCTGCCCCCGACGACGGCCCCACCGAGCACGCCCGCGATCGCGGCGCTCAGGACTAGCAGGCGACTGGCCATGCGTGTTCCTCTCGACTGTCCCGGGACGGTTCCCGGGTGCACCACTTCATTGCCGGGGGGTGGTGTGATTATGCGCCGAATGTCCAGCTCAGGGAAGCGCTTGGCGCCACCTCTCTGCCCAGCCTCCCATCGCGGACGCGCTCGTCCGTGCTCTCCAGGGGCAGCGCTGTCGGCGGGGCGGGTTAGGTTCGACGCGCACAGGTCAGGGAGGCGTGTCGAGCAGTGAGCTTCGTTCCGTTGCAGGGCCGCGCGACCTGGGTGCCCAGCCACCCGCCGCGGATGAGCGAGATCGAGTTCTCCGGCCCTGCCCGGACCATCAGGATGCCGATGCGCGGCGCGATCCCGGTGCTCACCCGCGCGATCCGGGTCGAGGACGCCCACCCGTCGGTCGGGCTGCTCAGCGGTGCGACCCTGCTCGCGATGAAGCTGGTCGCCGCGGGCCGGATCCGGCTCTCGGAGTCCGGCGACTCCTGGCGGGTCGGTCCGCTGCTGCCCGAGGACGACGACCGGCTGCACGCTCTCGCGTCGGCCCGCGCTCACGACGAGACCACGGTCGAGGACGCGGAGGACCTGATCCGGCAGCTTCTGGACGCGGTCGTCGACTCCGTGACGCGTCCCCCCTCGCCGCCCTCGTCACCAGCGAGAAGGGGCGCCGGTCTCGAGAGGCTCCAGCGTCACGACGAGGACGACGAGGACGTCGGCCTGACGGACCGGGTCCGGATCACACTGCGGATCGAGGCACCGAGCGAGGTGCTCGAGGGTGGCGGGGTGGTCGTCGTTCTCCAGGCTCACGACGCAGAGGACGACACCCACCTCGTCGACGCAGACCAGCTGTGGCTCGGCGAGGGCCACGGCTTCTCCCGGGCCGCGCGCGTGCACGTCGGTCGGGCGTTGCGGGAGGCCGCCACCGTCTGGCCGCCGCTGGACCGGCTCCAGCGTCAGCAGGTGCCCGACCGGATGGTGCTCGACGCCGCTGAGCTGGCAGATCTCCTGGAGCACGGGCTCGAGGCCCTGGCCCGCGCGAAGATCGACGTCTTCTGGCCACGCGGCCTGCGGGGCGAGCTGATCCCGCACGCGCGGGTGGATGCCGTCTCCGGGCCGCGCGAGGGGCCGCTCCACGAGGGCCTGTTCGGTCCAGGAGCGCTCTTCGAGTTCGACTGGCGGCTCGCGCTCGGCGACCAGGAGCTCACCGACGACGAGATGACGGTGCTCACCGGTGCCACCACGCCGGTGATCCGGCTGCGGGACAACTGGATGATCGTCGACCCGGTCGTGGCCCGACGGGCCCGCAGGCGCAAGGCTGCGCAGAGCGTCAAGCCGGTGGTTGCGCTCCAGGCCGCGCTGACCGGCACGATCGAGCTCGACGGCGCTCCGGTCGAGGTCCACCCCGGCGCGACGCTGCTCGACGTCCGCGACCGCATCACCCATGCGTCCGTCGTGGCGCCCCTCGAGTCACCAGCCGGGCTGGAGGCCACGTTGCGCGACTACCAGCGTCAGGGGTTCACCTGGCTGGCCGAGCTCACCGGCGCCGGGCTCGGTGCCTGTCTGGCCGACGACATGGGACTGGGCAAGACGATCACGCTGATCGCGCTGCACCTGCACCGTCGGCAGCGCGGACTCGCGCGCGGAGCCACGCTCGTGGTCTGCCCAGCGAGCCTGATGGGCAACTGGGAGGCCGAGATCAACCGGTTCGCCCCCGGGACCCCGGTCCGCCGGTTCCACGGCTCTTCGCGCTCGCTGGCCCCGACCGGTTCGACCGGGGCGGCGGGGTCGGCCGGGTCGGGGTCGGCCGGGTCGGGGTCGGCCGGGTCGGGGTCGGCCGAGGTCGTGAACGACGGTTTCGTGCTGACGACGTACGGCACGATGCGCCGCGACCACCGCACCCTCGCCGGCGTTGCCTGGGACCTGGTGGTCGCTGACGAGGCGCAGCACATCAAGAACGCCACGTCATCCACCGCGCGCAACCTGCGCACCATCGAGTCGCGGTGCCGGGTCGCCCTGACCGGGACACCGGTGGAGAACAACCTGACCGAGCTGTGGGCGATCCTCGACTGGGCGACGCCCGGGTTGCTCGGCTCCCGCAACGCCTTCCGCAAGGTGTGGGCGGCCCCCATCGAGAGCGGCGCCGACCCGGGAGTAGCGCGTCGTTTCGCCCAGCTGGTCGAGCCGTTCCTGCTGCGCCGGCGCAAGTCCGATCCCGGCATCGCCCCCGAGCTGCCGGCCAAGACCGAGACAGACCACGTGGTCGGACTGACGCGCGAGCAGGTCGTGCTCTACGAGGCACTCGTCCGCGAGTCGATGGACCGCATCGAGCGTGCCGACGAGACCAGCCGTCGCGGCCTGGTCCTGGCCCTGCTCACCGGTCTCAAGCAGATCTGCAACCATCCCGCTCATTACCTGCGTCAGGCCGGGGGGCGACTCTCGGGCCGCTCGGAGAAGCTCGACCTCTGCGACGAGCTGCTGGGCACGATCCTGTCCGAGAACGGATCGGTGCTGGTGTTCACGCAGTACGTCGCGATGGCGCGACTGCTGGAGCGCCACCTGGCCGATGCGTCGATCCCCACGCTGTTCCTGCACGGAGGGACACCGATCCGCGCGCGCGAGCAGATGGTGCACGCGTTCCAGGACGGTGCTGCTCCGGTCTTCCTGCTCTCGCTCAAGGCGGGCGGCACCGGCCTCAACCTCACCCGCGCTGACCACGTCATCCACTTCGATCGCTGGTGGAACCCGGCGGTCGAGGACCAGGCCACCGACCGGGCCCACCGCATCGGTCAGACGCGAGCGGTGCAGGTGCACCGGCTGCTCAGCGAGGGGACCATCGAGCACCGGATCGGTCAGCTGCTGCAGCGCAAGCGCAGCATCGCCGAAGCCGTGCTCGGCTCGGGCGAGGTGGCGCTGACCGAGCTGACCAACCAGGAGCTGCGCGAGCTGGTGACGCTGCGGCGCCCTGCCGAGGAGGCGGCCGCCGATGTGCCCTGAGCGCTTCGACGTCGCGGCAGCTCGCACGGGTCGTGTCGCATCGTTCGTCGGGCCCCCACCGACTCGGCCTCCACCGACTCGGCGTACATCGCCCTCGGCGGAGGCTTGTGAAGGCCTCGACGAGGAGTCGGGAGTGGTGCTGATCACGCGCACGGGTGGGCGCGCCGTGACCACGCTGCGCGAGCTCGCGGTGGCACAGGGGGCTGACCTCCGGGGGCAGAACGAGCTCACCCTGCTTCCGATCGCGGCGAAGCCCCCGGTCGCCGACGCCGACTTCGTGCTCGACCGCGCACCGGCCGGTGGGGCAGTGTCGTGATCGGCTCACCCTGCTCCGGACACGGGGCCAGGTCCGCATCGTCGCCCGGCGTACTGGTCGCCGTCCTCGTGGACGCCACCCTGCCCCACCCGCGATTGACCTGCGGGGCGACCGGGATGGCCGGGGTTCCGGATGCCTGACCCGATGGTGCTGGCGCGTCTCCCCCGGGTCCGGGGTACGGCAGCGCGAAGCTCCACCTGGTGGGGTCGAGCCCTGGTGCGGTCCTTCGAGGAGCTGACCGTGGACGCCAGCGAGCTCTTGGCGGCACGCACCCTGGCCAGGGCGGGACGCCTCGGTGCCATCGTGGTGCTCGAGGCGATGTCGAGCGCGGTCGTCGACGCCGCGAGCACAGCGCCGCTGATGGCGCAGGTCAAGGTGGGCCGCCTCGACGGGGAGGGCTGGGGCACCTTCGTCCAGGAGGCCGCCGGCGAGAGCGGCTTCGTGGCCGCGCTGGAGGCCGGCGAGCTTCCTACCGACCTGGTCGAGCGGGCCGACCAAGCCGGAGCAGAGGTGCTTCCCGGACCCGACGACATCGACACGGCGTGCGAGTGTGACGCCTGGACCCAGCCCTGCGTGCACGCCCTGGCGCTGCTCTACCAGCTCGCCTGGCACTGCGACCGCGACCCCTACGTGCTGCTCCTGCTCCGCGGCCGCACTCGCGAGACGCTGCTCGCCGAGATCGACGCCCTCTCCTCCGCGGGGGTCCAGCCCGGCGTCTCGGAGCGTGAGGAGGCCCGCGTCCGAGCGGCCCGGGTCCTCGCCCTCGCCGAGGACGCCCCCGTGGGGCACGGGCTGGCCGACGCCGCCGTCGCGGCGTACGACGAGGCCGTCGCGCGGCTGCTCTGACCCCCGGGCTGCTGCCCCTCCGCGGAGCTCGGCGCGCGGCGCCCGGCGCGAACATGCGAATGTGGCGGGTGGGACGTCTGAGGTGCTCAGGCGTCCCTCCAGTGGCATTCGCATGTCTGATGCCTCGCCCGGGCGTCATACGGACCGATCTCGTGGCGTATGCGCATGCGAATGTGGCGCCCGGGACGCATGTGGCGTTCACAGACCCCACGAGCGACATTCGCATGTTTGACGGCGCACCTACACGCAGGGCGTCAGCAACGGCATGCGAATGTGGCGTACGAGGCTGATGAGGTGTGTGCGCGCCCCTTCAGCAACATTCGCATGTTCGGCGGAGCCTGCCCCCGCGCCTCACGAGCAAGCGAGGGCGCGCGAGGCCATCGCGGAGAGGAGGCTGCGCATCTCCTCTGCGGGGAGGAACGCGCTGTGCGGGGTGGAGTTGAGCAGCCCGAAGGTCGCGTGCACGCTGGTGCGCGCCTCCTTGGGAGTCAGCTCCGGCTGGAGGGAACGCAGCTGCTTGACCCAGACCTCGACGTACTTGCGCTGCGCCTCGCGCACCTTCTCGCGGGCCTCCAGGGGCAGGACGGCCCAGTCGCGGTCCTGCACCACGATCAGCGCCTTGTGGTCCAGGGCGAAGGTGACGTGCCAGTCGATCAACGCCCGCAACGCCTCGTCGGGGCTGGCAGCGTCGCGCACCCGCTGACGGCCCACCGCCAGGAGCTCGTCGCTGATGCTGACCAGCATCTCGGCGAGCACAGCGTCCTTGGACCGGAAGTGCCGATAGATCGCCGGGCCGGAGAAACCGCAGGCGGCTCCGAGCTCGGCGATGGAGACCCCGTGGAAGCCCTTCTCGGCAAAGAGCTCCGCCGCGATGCTGAGGATCTGTTCGCGCCGGTTCACGGCGACTAGGTTAGCGCTCGTTAACACTACGCCGGAAGGCGCACCCGCTGGTCGACGTCCCCGAACCTCATCGGTCGAAGCGCTGGACACCTGTTGTTAATGATCGTTAACATCACCGCATGAGTGCAGGCATGAGCGAGCTGGTGGACGAGCTCCGCGAGCGCACGGCCCGGGTCCGGGAGGGCGGCTCGCAGAGCGCTCGCACGAAGCACACCGATCGCGGCAAGATGCTCGCTCGCGACCGGGTCGACACCCTGCTCGACCCAGGTAGTCCCTTCCTCGAGCTGAGCCCGCTGGCGGCCTACGGGATGTACGACGCGGGGCAGGGCGACGACTTCGCCGTCCCGAGCGCGAGCATCGTCACCGGCATCGGTCGCGTCGCCGGCCGGGACTGCGTGATCGTGGCCAACGACGCCACGGTCAAGGGCGGCACCTACTACCCGATCACGGTCAAGAAGCACCTCCGCGCGCAGGAGGTGGCTCGGGCCAACAAGCTGCCGTGCATCTACCTCGTCGACTCCGGCGGCGCCTTCCTGCCGATGCAGGACGACGTCTTCCCCGACCGGGACCACTTCGGCCGGATCTTCTTCAACCAGGCGAACCTCTCCGGCGAGGGCATCCCGCAGATCGCCGCCGTCATGGGCTCCTGCACCGCCGGCGGCGCCTACGTCCCTGCCATGTCCGACGAGACCGTCATCGTCAAGGACCAGGGCACGATCTTCCTCGGCGGCCCGCCGCTGGTGAAGGCGGCCACCGGCGAGGTGGTGACGGCCGAGGACCTCGGGGGCGGTGACGTGCACGCACGCAAGTCCGGCGTGGTGGACCACCTGGCCGAGGACGACGCCCACGCCCTCGCGATCGTCCGATCGATCATCGCCACCCTCCCCGACCCGCAGCCGGGTGCCGCGGCTCCCCCAGGCTCGACCGTCGCACGCCCCCCGGCCGCGGTCGAGGGACCGGTCAAGGACCCGGCCGAGCTCTACGACGTGGTCCCGACCGACACCCGCACGCCGTACGACGTCCGCGAGGTGATCACCCGGATCGTGGACGGCAGCCGGTTCCACGAGTTCAAGCAGCTCTACGCCGAGACGCTGGTCTGCGGCTTCGCCAAGGTGTGGGGCTACGACGTCGGCATCGTCGCCAACAACGGGATCCTGTTCTCCGAGTCGGCCCGCAAGGGGGCGCACTTCATCGAGCTGTGCAACCAGCGCCGGACGCCGATCGTCTTCCTGCAGAACATCTCCGGCTTCATGGTCGGCAAGGAGTACGAGAACGGCGGCATCGCCCGCGACGGCGCCAAGCTCGTCACCGCGGTCGCCTGCTCGGTGGTCCCGAAGTTCACCGTGGTCATCGGCGGCTCGTTCGGTGCCGGCAACTACGGCATGTGCGGCCGCGCCTACGACCCCCGGTTCCTGTGGATGTGGCCCAACGCGCGCATCTCGGTGATGGGCGGGGAGCAGGCGGCCAGCGTGCTCGCCACGGTCAAGCGCGACGGCATCGAGTCTCGGGGGGGCGAGTGGTCGGCCGAGGAGGAGGAGTCCTTCAAGGAACCGATCCGGGACCAGTACGAGCACCAGGGCTCGCCGTACTACTCGACCGCACGGCTCTGGGACGACGGCATCATCGACCCGCTCGACACCCGCCGGGTCCTCGGCATGGGCCTGGCAGCCGCTGCCCACGCGCCGGTGCCGCCCCCGTCCTATGGCATCTTCAGGATGTGACGCCGCCGCAGGCCTTTCCCCGCTACCACGCTCCGCTCCTCCGCAGACGACGCCGCAGGGGCCCCGACTTCGCAAGGAATCGTTCTCTATGACGGGATTCGACACCCTCCTGGTGGCCAACCGGGGTGAGATCGCGCGCCGGGTCATCCGATCAGCCAGGAAGCGCGGCCTGCGCACCGTGGCGGTGTACTCCGACGCGGACCGCCAGGCAGCGCACGTGCGCGAGGCCGACACCGCCTGCCGCATCGGCCCGACCCCTGCCAGCCGGTCCTACCTCGACATCGAGGCGATCCTGCGGGCCGCGGGGGACAGCGGTGCCCAGGCCGTCCACCCCGGCTACGGCTTTCTCTCCGAACGCGCCGGCTTCGCCCGGGCGGTCACCGATGCCGGTCTCGTGTTCGTCGGTCCCTCCGCCGAGGTGATGGACCTGATGGGTCGCAAGGACCGCGCGCGCGAGGTCGCCGTCGCGGCCGGGGTGCCGGTGGTGCCTGACCACGGCATCGACGACCAGATCGACGAGCAGGAGTTCCCGGTCCTGGTGAAGGCGGCGGCCGGGGGTGGCGGCAAGGGGATGCGGGTCGTACGCCGACCCGGCGATCTCCAGGAAGCCATCGTGGCCGCCCGCCGCGAGGCGCAGAGCTCCTTCGGCGACGACACCCTCCTGATCGAGCGCTACGTCGAGAGCGGCCGGCACGTCGAGGTCCAGGTGCTCGCCGACGCCCACGGCAACGTCGTGCACCTCTACGAGCGCGACTGCTCGGCCCAGCGCCGTCACCAGAAGGTGATCGAGGAGGCGCCCTCGCCCAACGTGAGCGAGGCGGTCCGCGCCGTGCTGCTCGATGCGGCGGTCGCGCTGACCACGGAGGTCGGCTACGTCAACGCCGGCACGGTGGAGTTCCTGGTCGACCCGGCCCGCGGCACCGACGGGGTCTACTTCCTGGAGATGAACACCCGGCTCCAGGTGGAGCACCCGGTGACCGAGCTGGTGGTCTCGGCCGGCTCGACCGACGGTCTCGACCTCGTCGACCTGCAGCTCGCGATCGCGGCCGGCGAGAGGCTTCCCTTCGGTCAGGACGAGCTGTCCTGCAGCGGCCACGCCATGGAGGCGCGCGTCTACGCCGAGGACGCGTTCAACGGCTTCCTGCCCCAGGCAGGCACGGCCACGTTCGTGCACTGGTCCGACCTGGCCCGCAACGACGAGGCCCTCGCGAGCGGACAGACGGTGGCGACGGCGTACGACCCGATGCTGGGCAAGGTCGTCGTGCGCGGTCCCACCCGTGAGGCCGCGCGCAAGCGCCTCGTGGCGGCCTTGGACGACACTGCCGTGATCGGCTTGACGACCAACACCGGCTTCCTGCGCGAGCTGGCCGCAAGCGAGGCGTTCCGGGACGGCGAGATCGACACCGGCTGGCTCGACCGGTTCCCCGACGGCATCCGCAAGCCGCAGGACGACGTGGCCGCGGTCTTCGCGGCGTGGGTGGTGGCGCAGGACGCCCCGCGCGACCACACGCCCTTCGGTGTCGGTGACGGCTGGCGATCGGCCGGCCCTCCCGCACCGGTGACCGTGGAGCTCGAGGACCGCTGGCTGGTCTCGGCCACCGAGGTCACGGGGCCGCAGGGGATGCACGCCGTCGCCCCCATCGACCGGGACGGCCACGTGGTCCGCCTCGAGATCGACGGGACCGTGCTCGAGGCGGTCGTCGTCGTCGAGCCCCATGTCGTCGAGGTCGCTCACCGCGGGCACACCCGCAGCTTCACCAGGCCGGACGCCTTCGGGCCCGGCGCCGCTGCCGGAGCGAGCGACGGCACCCTGCTCGCCCCGATGCCGGGCACCGTGCTGGACGTGGACGTGGCCGAGGGGGCGGTGGTCGACGAGGGTCAACGACTCGGCGTGCTCGAGGCCATGAAGATGGAGCTGGCCCTGCGCGCTCCCCATGCCGGGACCGTGACCGTGGTCGGCGCGGCTGCGGGCGACCAGGTCGCGCTCGGCCAGGTGCTGTTCCAGGTGGAGGCGTCAGCAGGATGAGGACACTGGTCGAGCAGCTGCCGGAGCGGGTCACGATCTACGAGGTCGGTCCCCGCGACGGCCTCCAGAACGAGCCTGGTTCGGTCCCGGTCGGGGCCAAGGCGGAGTTCATCCACCGGCTGGTCGAGGCCGGTCTCCCTGTCGTCGAGGCCACCAGCTTCGTGCACCCGAAGTGGGTTCCCCAGCTGGCTGACGCCCGTGAGCTGATGGAGCTCCTCGTCGCCGAGCTGGGTGACGCCGCGCGGGACTTCCCGGTGCTGGTGCCCAACGAACGCGGGCTGGACCGCGCGCTCGACCTGGGCTGTCGGCACGTCGCGATCTTCGGCTCGGCCACCGAGACCTTCGCCCAGCGGAACCTCAACCGCAGCCTGGACGAGCAGTTCGCGATGTTCGAGCCCACAGTCCGGCGTGCCCGCGCCGCCGGCACGGACGTGCGTGCCTACGTGAGCATGTGCTTCGGCGACCCGTGGGAGGGCGCGGTCCCGATCGACCAGGTGGTGCAGGTCGGCAAGCGGCTGCTCGACCTCGGGGCCAGCCAGCTCTCGCTGGGAGACACCATCGGGGTGGGCACTCCCGGCCACGTGCAGGACCTGCTCACTGCCTTCAACGACGCCGGCGTGCCCGACGAGGTCCTCGCGGTGCACTTCCACGACACCTACGGCCAGGCACTGGCCAACGCGCTGGCCGCGCTGCAGCACGGCATCACCACCTTCGACGCCAGCGCCGGCGGTCTCGGTGGGTGTCCGTACGCCGAGAGCGCGACCGGCAACCTCGCCACCGAGGACCTGGTCTGGATGCTGCAGGGGTTGGGCATCGGCACGGGGATCGACCTCCCCGCCCTGGTGGCGACGAGCACGTGGATGGCTGAGGTGCTCGGCCGGCCCAGCCCCTCGCGCGTCGTCACGGCGCTCTCCCCGGGCAGCTAGGTCCGCCCGACAGCGCCTCTTGCGTCCCCGTTCAGGCAGAATGCGCGCATGAGCCGCCAGGTCTACCTGCACGTCGGGACCCCGAAGAGCGGCACCAGCTATCTGCAGGACCGGCTGGCCCTGAACCGGGACCGGCTCGAGGAGCAGGGCCTGGACTACGTCGCCACCCGGAGCGGAAACCACTTCGAGGCGGCCCTGGACCTCATCGGCGAGCGCTGGGCCGGTGAGGAGAAGGCTGCGCAGGGCCAGTGGGACGTACTGGTCACCGAGGCGCACCGGACGCGCCGCCACGTGCTGGTCAGTCACGAGATCCTCGCTGCCGCCGGGCCGACCAGCGTGGCGAGGGCGCTCGAGGCCTTCCGTGGCGACGAGGTGCACGTGGTGCTCACGGCCCGCGACCTGGGCAGGCAGGTGCCCGCCGAGTGGCAGGAACGGGTCAAGCACCGCGGACAGCGCAGCTACGCACAGTTCCTCGCGGCACTGGAGAAGAACTACAGCCGTACCGACTGGCAGATGTGGTTCTGGCGGGTCCAGCACCTGCCACGGATCCTGGCGGTCTGGGGAGCCGACCTCCCGCCCGAGCGGGTGCACCTGGTGACCGTCCCGCCCTCGGGCGCGCCGCGTGACCTGTTGTGGAAGCGGTTCTCCACCGTCGTCGGGCTGAGTCCGCGGGCGACGTACGCCGACTCCGAGACGACCAACGCCTCCCTCGGGGGCGCCGAGGTGACGTTCCTGCGCCGCCTCAACATCGAGCTCGCCGAGCGCCAGGTGCCGCGCGAGACCTATGTGGCCTGGGTGCGCGAGACGATCGCCAAGCAGGTGCTCGCCCAGCGGGAATCCATGCGGCCGGCCACCGTCCCCCCCGCCCACCGGGGCCAGGTCGAGGAGATCACCGCGCACTGGCTCGAGGAGATCCGCGCCTCCGGCGTCCACGTGGTCGGTGACCTCGATGACCTGGTCCCCGTGTGGCGCGACACCGACGAGCCCTGGGCCGACCCCGACCTCGCCGATCCTGACCTCGTGGCCGAGGCTGCGATCCAGGCGCTCGCCCACGTGCTCGACCGCGTCGGGCCCGCCGTCACCCCCGAGGGTGGCCCGGTCGCCAGGCTGACCCGGCGGTTGCTCGGCTGATGCGCCCTGCCACCAGCACTGCCGACGGCTACGAACGGGCCGTCTCCGCGTGGGCAGCCCACCTGCGCTCGGGAGGTACGACGACCTGGGCCGACCGGCAGCGCAGCGGCCCTGCGGACGACGGCCTCGAACGCGTCGGGACCGGACCGGCGCGCCCCCTCCCTGACGCGATCCACCTGGAGCTGCTCCGACGCATCAACCTGGCTGCCGCCGCGGCCGACGGCACGGCCACGGGTCTCCCCGACCTGGCCGACCGCGTGCTCGCCACGCCTGCTCCCGGTCGGGGTCTGGTCGACGTGCCCCTCCCCTGGCCCGCGAGTCCGCGAGCCTTCGGCACCCCTGCGGTCGATCCGGAGCGGCTGCCCGCCGAGGAGCTGGTCCGCCTCGGTGTCGGCGTCCTCGCCCACCTGCTTCCCGAGGTCCCCACCCCGGCACCGGAACAGCCACGTGCGCTCTGGCCGCTCCCGTGGCGGCCGCGGTTCCGGCTGCACGGCTCCCCGGAGACCGTCGCCTCGGTGCGCACCAGCCTGCTCGCCCAGGGACACGTGGAGACCGACTGGCGACCGACGCACGTGGTGATCGCCCGCCCGGTCGAGGTGATGATGGCCGAGCACTGGAGCACGGCGGTCCGCAACGGCGGCATCCTGAAGTGGAGCACCACCTGGCGCCGGGCCCAGGCAGCCGGACGCCTTCCCGCGCCGATCGACGTGACCACCATCGCGGCACGTCTCGAGGGCCGCCGCCGTGAACCACTGCACGTCGTGGTCGCCCGGGACGCCGACCGCGCGGCGGCTCTCGCCGCGACGGTGCTGCGAGCTCGTCCCGCCGAGATCGAGAGCAACGGGGACGCGTCGATCGCCGACCTGCTGCGCCGGCTCAACCGGTTGACCGCACTGATCCACGGTCCGTCCCGCACCGGCGACATCGCGCGGACCCTCGTCGTGCTGCTGGGGGAGACCCCGCTCGAGGACGGGTCCCCGGGGGAACCGACGCTCGTGACCCCGCCACCGGCCCTCGCCTGGGCCCGCCAGGTGGCCGCGGCCACCGCGGCCGAGCTGACCCGCGCTGGTTACCCTGTGCACGGCGATCCCGACGACCTGGCACCCGCTGAGCACCACCTGCCCGGCACCGTCGACCGGGAGCGCACCCTGGAGCTGGCCGTGACGGCCATCCTCCGGGCCTGGCACCTGGGAGGGAACCCGTGACCCGACGCGTACTCCTCCACGTCGGCGCTCCCAAGACCGGCACGTCGTTCGTGCAGGACATCCTGTTCACCCACCGTGAGGCGCTGGGCGAGCGAGGAGTGCTCTACGCCGCCGACCGTCACGACGCGCACTTCCTCGCTGCGCTCGACCTGATGGAGCTCCCGTGGGGCGGGCTCGAGCACGAGGCGGTCGGCGCGTGGGAGCGCCTTGCCGAACAGGTGCGCGCGTGGCCGGGCACCTCGGTGATCAGCCACGAGATCCTGGGCACCGCCTCCCGTCTCCAGGTGGCCCGCGCCCTGGCGTCCCTGGGTGAGACCACCGAGCTCCACGTCGTGTACTCGGCGCGCGACCTGGTGCGACAGATCCCCGCGGAGTGGCAGGAGAACGTCAAGCACCGACGGACCAAGACCTACGCCCAGTTCCTCGAGGACCTCCGCGACGAGCAGCGCAGCTCCGAGGTGGCGCAGTGGTTCTGGGGGGTCCAGGAGGTGCCGGACGTCCTCGACCGCTGGGCCGCGTCCATCCCCCGCGATCGGGTGCACCTCGTGACGGTCCCCCCGCCGGGGTCGGACCCGACATTGCTGTGGGAGCGCTTCGCCCGAGTCTTCGGCATCGACCCGGACGAGTTCGTCCCGACCGCACGGGCCAACGCCTCTCTCGGCGTACCCGAGTCGGCCATGGTCCGCCGGCTCAACCTGCGCCTCAACGACGTGCTGCCCAACCACCACTACCGGACGTTCGTGCGCGAGCTGCTCGTCCACCAGAACCTCTCGACCCGTCCCGGCTCCTCCCGGCTGTCGATCCCGGAGGACGCCCGTCGCTGGGCCAGCGGCCTCGGTCGCTCCTGGGTCAGCGAGCTGGCGCTGCGGGGGTACGACGTCGTCGGCGACCTGGACGACCTGGTCCCCGACGACGTCCCCAGCACGTCGCCGCCGTTCGTGGACCCTGACAGCGTGGACGAGCACGAGGTCGCCGAGGTGGCCCTCGACTCGTTGGCCATCCTGGCGATCGAGAGCGCACGGCTGCGCGACGTGGAGATCGAGCTGCACGCCGTCGTCGAGGACCTGATGGGGCAGCTCGACCGGTTCCACAACGCCCGCAGCTACAAGGCCAAGGAGCGCCTCGTCGCGATGTCGCGCACGAACATGGTCGTCCGGATGGCGTTCTCGCTCTACCGCCGCTTGCGCGGCAGGAACTCCCGGTCGACGTAGCGACCGATCTGCCACGTCGAGAACCCGTCGGTCCCGGCGCCCACGAGACCTCCGACGACCGGCACCCGGCGCCCCACCGTGGTCGCGATCCGCTTGCCGGCCACCTTGGTGACCAGCTCGGCGGCGACCTCGTTGGCCATGATCGCGTCGAGGTGCTGGTCGTGGACCGGCGCGGTCGCCAGCGCCATGGGGGTGCCCGGCAGCTTCTTCTTCTTGATCAGCGCCAGCATCCGCTCCTCGCCCAGCATGCTGGCCAGGATCGCGTTGCGGGTGCGCTGGTCGTCGAGGTCGTACCCACGCAGGTGTGCGATCGCCGCCACCATGCGGCACTGGATCAGTGCCAGTCCGGCGATGTTCGTCGGCACCGTCACCGTCATGGTGACCAGGCCGCCGATGTTGGTCACGAAGCCTTGCGCCCCGGCCAGCCGGACGTGCTTCTCGATCACGGCCTTGATCGCCTCGTCCACGTCTCCCTTCACGGCGTCGAGGTGCTTCTGGCCCATGGCGGACGCGCCGTCGAGCGGTCCGACCCCGCGGATGGCGCGGTCCAGGACCTGACGCACGAACCCGGCGGAGACGTCCGGAGCGATCTGGGTGATCTTCGGCGCGAGGTTCTGACCGAGGCGCTTGGAGAGGCTCATGCGACCAGCCTACAAACGCGCTGGCTCCGGTCCTGCAACGATGACCTCGTGCCCGTCGAACCACCACCCACGCCGTGGGCCTTCCCACCCGCCGACTCCGGCGACGGAGACCTGGTGGCCTTCGGCGCCGACCTGGCTCCGGGCACGGTGCTGGCGGCGTACCGCTGCGGGCTCTTCCCCATGGCCGTCGACGAGCCCAGCCTGCGCCGGCCCCAGATGGCCTGGTGGTCCCCCGAGCGGCGCGGCGTGCTCCCGGTCGGGGGGCTGCGCGTGAGCCGCTCCATGCGCCAGTCGTCGCGGCACTTCGAGATCCGGGTGGACACGGCGTTCGCCGAGGTCGTCGCCGGGTGCGCCGACCCGGCGCGGGTGGGCGGCTGGATCGACGACGACATCGAGGCCGCGTACGCCGAGCTGCACGCGCTCGGCTGGGCCCACTCCGTGGAGTCCTGGCGTGACGGCGAGCTCGCCGGAGGGTTGTACGGCGTCGCCGTCGGCGGACTGTTCGCCGGCGAGTCGATGTTCACCCGGGTGCGCGACGCGTCGAAGGTCGCCCTGATGGGCCTCGTCGAGCTGCTCGACGACGAGCACGCCGACGATCGCTTGATCGACACCCAGTGGCAGACCCCGCACCTCGCATCCCTCGGAGTCCAGGAGGTGACGAGAGCGGAGTACCTCGCCCTGCTGGCACGCTCACTCGAGCTGCCGCTGCCGCGTGCGTTCCGTGGGTGACCCGATCCCGATCACGGCAGGGCCCGTCACACGACGAGTGCGGGCCCCTCGCCGTCGCACACCAAGGGTCGACCGGCCTCGACCCAGTCGATCATCCCGCCTGCGAGGTTGATGGCCTCGAAGCCCTTCTCACGCAGGAAGGCGGTGGCCTGCGACGAGCGCCCACCCACCTTGCACACCACGATCAGCTGCTGGTCGCCGGGGAGCTCGCCCGACCGGTCGGGAAGCTCGGTCAGCGGGATGTGCAGGGCACCGTCGATGCGGCCGTGGTGCCACTCGACCTGTTCACGCACGTCGAGGACGGTCACACCGTCGGGGAGCGGATCGGGGACCTGGGCGACCTCGATCGTGGGGACTTCGATCATCCGGTCAGGCTACTTCAGCAATTTCGACATCCGCCGGTCCGCCAACGGCTTCCCACCGGTCTGGCAGGTGGCGCAGTACTGCAGGCTCGAGTCCGCGAAGCTCACCTCGCGCACCGTGTCCCCGCAGACCGGACAGGTCTCCCCGGTGCGGCCGTGCACCGCCATGTGACTCTTCTTCTCGCCCTTGAGCTCCGTCGCCGCAAGGCCCGCCGAACGCGCGACCGCATCTCCGAGGACGACCCGGATGGCGTCGTGGAGCCGGTGCAGCTCGCCCTCGCCGAGGCTGTTGGCCGGCTTGAACGGCGACAGCTTGGCAGCGTGCAACAGCTCGTCGGAGTAGGCGTTCCCGATGCCGGCGATCGTTCCCTGGTGGCGCAGCACGCCCTTGATCTGGGCCCGGCCGGCACGCTCGAGGATCTCGCCGAGCAGCTCCACCGTGAACCCGTCCGCGAGCGGGTCCGGGCCGAGTCGGGCGACTCCCTCGACCTCGTGCGGATCACGCACCACGTAGAGGGCCAGGCTCTTGCGGGTGCCTGCCTCGGTGATGTCGAGCCCCTGGGCAGGTCCTGAGCCCGACTGCGGAGCGAGCACGATGCGTGCGGCGAGCGGCGACCTGCTGCTCGGCCGGGGCGGGAGGTCCGGCACCTCCTCCTTCCAGCGAACCCATCCGGCGCGGGCGAGGTGCAGCACGAGATGGGTTCCGGAGACGTCGATGTCGAGGAACTTGCCGTGTCGGGTGACGCCGTCCACCAGCCCTCCCGCGAGCGCGGAGATCGGGGGGTCGTAGGTCTTCAGGCAGCTGAACGCGGCGATGTCCACGCGCACGACCGCGCGACCGTCCAGCCGTCGGGACAGGTCCTGGACCAGGGCTTCGACCTCGGGCAGCTCAGGCACGTGCCCACGGTACTGCGACGAATCGCTGGTCTTGCGGTCCGTTGCGAGGGAGAATCGGACATGGCCAGCATCTCGACGACCTCACCGCTGCCGCTGGGAGCCGAGTTCTTCCTCGACACCCGCGGTGACTCGCGGTCGCTCCGGGTGCGCTGGCACCACGCCGACGGGCTGGTGGTGCTCTCGCTGTGGCGCGGCGGCGAGTGCACCGGTTCGTTCCGGCTCGCCATCGACGAGGTGCCCACCATGATCGAGGCCCTGCGCAACGGCCTGGACTCGGCGTACGACCTGGCCCGGTCCGACGATACGACTCGCTAGCGCAATCTAGGGTTTTCCCTAGAGTCCCCGATAGCCTCGCATCGTGGACCCGATCAGGAACCCCTACGCCCCCGGCGCCGGACAACGACCGCCCGAGCTCGCAGGACGCGACCGCGAGCTCGAGCAGTTCGCGATCACGCTGGAACGGGTCGCAGCAGGACGGCCGGACCGAAGCACGGTGCTCTCCGGGTTGCGCGGCGTCGGCAAGACGGTGCTGCTCAACGCTCTGCGCAGCCTCGCGGTGCAGCGCGCGTGGGGCACCGGAAAGATCGAGGCGCGACCCGACCAGTCGGTCCGGCTGCCGCTGGCCCAGGCCGTGCATGCCGCCGTGCGCGAGGTCTCGCACCGGCATCGCGACCCCGACCGGGTCGACCAGGTGAGCGGCGTGCTGAAGGCATTCGCGCTGCGGACCGACCTCGCGGACCGCAAGGCGGCAGCGCGGCAGCACCGGTGGCAACCTCCGCTCGACGTGGTGGCGACCACCGGACGGGCCGACTCCGGCGACCTCGAGCTGGACCTGGTCGAGCTGTTCACCGACGTCGCCACCCTCGCCGGCGACCTGGGGGTCGGCATCGCGCTGTTCATCGACGAGATGCAGGACATCTCGCCCGAGGAGCTCGGAGCCTTGTGCGGGGCCTTCCACGAGATCAGCCAGCAGGGCGCGCCACTGATCGTCGTCGGCGCCGGGCTGCCACACCTGCCTGCCGCACTCGCCGGGTCCAGGTCCTACGCCGAGCGGCTCTTCCGCTACGTCTCGGTGGACCGCCTTCCCCGCGACATGGCCGAGCGCGCATGGACGGTCCCGGCCGCCACGGAGGACGCGACGTACGAGACCAAGGCCCTCGACGAGCTCTATCGCCTCACCGACGGCTACCCCTACTTCGTCCAGGCCTACGGCAAGGTCACCTGGGACGTCGCCGTGGACACCCCGATCCGCTGGAGCGACGTGGTGCAAGCGGCTCCGGAGGCGGAGGCCGAGCTCGCCGTGGGCTTCTTCGGCGCGAGGTACGACCGCGCCACCCCCGCCGAACGCGACTACATGGTCGCGATGGCCGACCTGGGCGAAGGCAGCGCCGACCTGGCGGTCAGCACCGCGGACATCGCCCGGCTGCTCGAACGCAAGCCACAGTCGCTCTCGCCGGCCCGCGACGGGTTGATCAAGAAGGGCCTGGTGTTCTCTGGAGAGCGTGGCACCGTGGCCTTCACCGTTCCCCACTTCGGCAAGTTCCTACGCAACCAACGCTGAGCAGGAACCAGGAGGACGCGTGGAACGCAGGCAGGTCAGCACCGACGCGGCGCCCCCCGCCCTCGGTCCCTACAGCCAGGCCATCGTCGCCGGCGACTTCGTGCTCTGCTCGGGCACGGTCGGCATCGACCCCGCCTCCGGCGAGCTGCCCGAGGGCATCGCAGCGCAGACCGAGCAGGCGCTGAGCAACCTCGGGGCGATCCTGGCCGCGGCTGGCTCCTCGCTGCAGAACCTCGTCAAGCCGACCATCATGTACGCCGACGTGGCCGACTTCGTGGTCATCGACGCGATCGCCACCTGCGGACGCCGATGGCTCCCCTGCTGAGGAAGTCGAGCACCGTGGCGGGCGTGACCGCGACCGTCCTACTCAGCTCGAAGCAGCGTTTGGCCACGAGGTCTTGATCTGTCCGCGACCGCCTGCACCCGTGCGGACACCGGTGCGTAGATCAGTGCTTCGGGCGACACCCGCCAGCTGCCGCTCCGAGTGACGGACGCCGGGGGGGACGCACGTGCACAATGGCCGCATGCCTCAGAGCCGGCCGCAGGTGGTCGCCCATCGTGGCGCGAGCGCGGCGAAGGCTGAACACACCCTCGGCGCCTACGTCGCGGCCCTCGACGAGGGCGCGGAGGCGCTCGAGTGCGACGTCCGGTTGACGGCCGACGGACACCTGGTCTGCGTGCACGACCGCGACCTGCGCCGGACCGCGCACCGCGACGGCATCGTCTCCACCATGGAGCTCGCCGACCTGGAGGACCTCGACTTCGCAGCCTGGAAGAACCCGTGGGCCGACCTCGACGACGAGGCACCCGACACCGACCCCGAGCTCGCCAAGGTGCTCACCATGCGGCGCCTTCTCGAGACGGCCGCCGACTATCCCCGCCGGGTGGAGCTGGCCATCGAGACCAAGCACCCGACCCGCTATGCCGGCCTCGTCGAGAAGCGGCTGGTCCAGCTGCTCGACGAGTTCGGCTGGGCGGGCAAGAACTCACCGGCGCGCATCATGTCGTTCTCCTGGGTCGCGCTGCGCCGGATCCGACGGCTCGCTCCCGATCTCGATCTCGTCCTGCTGATGGACGCGCCTCGGCACTGGTACCGCTCCCGGCCGTTCGCGGACTCCGACTGGATCGCCGGCCCGGGCATCGAGTTCGTGCGCGAGCACCCCGCCCTGATCAGGCGCATGGTGCGCTCGGGCACTCGGGTGCACTGCTGGACCGTGAACGCCCCCGCGGACATCGACCGGTGCGTGCAGCTGGGAGTGGAGGCGATCATCACCGACACCCCCGGGGCGGCAGTGACGTATGTGAGAAGTTTGAACCCCTGAGTTTGAATGTCGCGCTGAAGGGAAGGCTCACGTCCCATGCCACACGAGGCGGACCTTCGACCCGAGCGGGGAGAGCGATGATGGCCGATACCGTTCGCCAGCGAGTCGGAGTCGAACCGGTCGCCCTCGACCTGCCCTTCAGCGCGGAGAGCGCCGCCGTTGCCCGCATCCGGCTGCTCGAGTGGATGCGCCATCTCGCCGACACCCCGGCCGAGCGCACGGAGGACGCCCGGCTCGTGGTGAGCGAGCTGGTGGGCAATGCGATCCGGCACGCACATCCTCTGGCTGACGGCACCATGCGGGTGACCTGGGACGCCGGGCCCCGCGGCCTGAGCATCGCGGTGACCGACGGAGGTGCCCGGACCTCACCCGAGAAGGTCGACGCCGGAGTCTCCGACCTCGCTGGGCGGGGGCTGGCCATCGTGGAGACGCTCGCCGACCGGTGGTGGGTCGAGTCCACCCGGTCGCGCACCACGGTCTACGCCGTGCTCGCCCTCGCCTGACCCGAGGCGCACCGCCGGCACCGCGCGCGCGCCAGCCACCTAGTCTTTCGCGCATGGGAAAGAAGTCTCGTCAGCGCAACCGGACGACCACCACACCTCAGGACGCCTCCGGCGGCGAAGCTGCCGTAGGTCCGCGCCAACCCTGCCCGTGCGGGTCGGGCCGTCGCTACAAGGCTTGTCACGGCAGCGAGGAGGGCGCACCCGCCGTTTTCGTCTCACGGCCGTTCGAGGGGCTGACGGGCGAGGCCGACGTCGTCGCCTTCCGCGAGTTCGTCCCTGCTGCCACCGCTCCCCTCCACCTCAGGGACTCGGACCGGTCCGTGCTGCTCGGCTCCCTGCTGCCTGCTGCTGCGCCGGCGTTGGTGCGCGAGGACGGCACCGTGTGGCTGGGCCTCCAGGTGCAGCACGGGTACGGCGACCCGAGCCGCGATCTCGCCGCCGTACTGACCTCGGCCCTGGAGGCCGAGCCGGGCACCATGGTCGGGCTCACCCAGCCTCCTGGTGACGGTCCCCGACTGCAGGACCTCGTCACCGACGACCCGCTCGAGATCACGGTGCACGAGGGGTTCGACTACTGGCTCGCCGACCTCGAGGACCCGGACGGATCGATGGCGGCGGCGCTGCAGCAGGCCAACGAGGCCGCGGCCCCGACCCGGCGCCTCTCCGGCGTGGAGGGCGCCTACTGGACCTCCGTCGGCAACCGTGAGTACCTGCGGTGGGTGCTTCCGCACGACGAGGACCGGGTCCTCGACGGGTTGGCCCGGTTGCACGCCGCGCAGGCCGACCATCTCGTCCGGGACGACCGTCTGATCGGCATGTTCCGGGCCCACGGTCTGGTCGTCCCGGTGTGGGACCTGCCCCTCGGCACGGGGGCCGACGCCCTCGACGCACCGACGGCCGCGCTGCTCACCTCGCTGGTCGAGGCGATGGGTGTGACCGACCCGCTGACCTCGGACGAACGCGCCGCGCGGGCCGGACTCGCAAGCCGCCAGCTGACGATTCGATGACACGCCCTCGCACTGGTGGCCAAACGGTTGTCGGCACCTGGGGCATGCACTAGATTTGCCGAGCCCGACCGATGTTGTCCCCCCCGTCAACACCGGTCGGGCACCCCACCACTTACGGCGATCACGTCGCCGAGAACTCCGGAGCCGGTCCCTCGTGGGCCGGTTTCGTTGTTTGTGTGTGCGGATCGCGGTGAGCAAGCCGGTCCGAGGGCTCGTCGGGGGCCGTGAACTCGGCTGTGGGGATGCCCGTGCCCCGGGTAGTCGCAGGGCGCAGTGCCTCAAGGCCTCGCTCCGGGAGGGTCTGACCACGAGGGAGCCCCCTGAGCCGGTCATTTGTACGGTGTCTTGCATGTCCTTCCCGCAGCTCGAACCACATCGGTCAGGATTCCTTCCTGTTGCCCACGACGCCGTGCTGTGGTGGGAGGAGAGCGGCGCCCCGGACGGCACGCCACTGGTCTGGTTGCACGGCGGTCCGGGGAGCGGGCTCAGCCCGGGCTACCGGCGTCGACTCGATCCGAGGCGTTGGCGCATCGTTGGGTTCGACCAGCGCGCTTGCGGTCGCAGCCACCCCCTCGCCACCGACCCCGGGTTCGACTTGGACACGCTGTCCACCCAGCAGCAGGTCGCTGACATCGAGGCCGTGCGTGAGCATCTCGGCATCGAGCGCTGGCTGGTATCCGGGGGTTCGTGGGGCTCGACTCTTGCCTTGGCGTACGCCGAGGCGCACCCACAGCGCGTCACGGAGATCATCCTCGTCGCCGTGACGACGTCGGCCCGAGAGGAGATCGAGTGGATCAGCGAGCGGGTCGGTCGGATCTTCCCGAGGGAGTGGGCCGAGCTGGACCGAGCCTCCGGTCGCCGACCGGGCGAGCCGTTGCTCCAGGCCATGCTCGCGCAGCTCACCGATCCCGATCCGGAGGTGCGCGACGCCGCTGCCCTGGCCTGGTGCCGCTGGGAGGACACCCACGTTTCGCTCGATCCTGCTGCGCAGCCGCACTGGACGCTGCTCAAGCCAGCCGACCGGCTGCTGATCTCGACTCACGTCGTCAACAACTGGGCGCACACCGCCTGGCTCGGCGAATCCGGCATCCTCGACAGGCTCGACACCATCACCCACCTGCCGGCGGTACTCATCCACGGCCGTCTCGACGTCAGCGGCCCCCTGGTGACTGCCTGGGAGCTGCACCGCCGCTGGCCGGGCAGCCGGCTCGTCGTGGTCGAGAACGAGGGGCACGGCGGCAGCACCATGAGCACGGAGCTCGAAGCGGCCTACGCGTCCTTCCTGGACTGACCGTTCCCATCCCACGAAACCCCTGGTGGCGCGTCATGAGCAACCGCCCGACCATGCTGCTGGTCGCGCGCGAAGCTGGCACGTCCTGGTCCCTGATCGGCACTCTTGTCGGGACGACCGGCGAGGCCGCCCGCCACCGGCACGGCGGCAAAGTCACCTGGACTTCGCCCCTTCATGCGCCACCCGGCAACCCCCACGTGCCGATGATCGGACTACCTCGAAGGCGTATCGGCAGCCGAGAGCACGGCGTGGTGCGATGCTGGTGCTCGCCCGGTTCGAGAGGACTCGTCATTGAAGGACACACCGGCGTTCATGCTGGCGCTGGCGTCGACGCTGTTCATCATCTGCCCTGGCGTGGCCCTGCTCGCCTCTGACATGGGACCTCCGTGGCGTGCAGTCGGCACTGGACTGCTCGTCGCAGGCGTCGGTTCATGCCTGTACTGGACCGTGCGCAACTACCGTGACTGGAAGCGCGAGCTCGCGCCGACGCGAAGGCGTGGCAAGCTCCACAAGGACGGCCTCTGACATCGCCAGGCCAGGCGAGACCCCGGCCGTGCAGGCGCACTCACCCTGCTGCGACAGGCGCACGTCACCGGTTCAGCAGCGACTCACCGCGAGATAGCCCTCGTCGTCGATCTCGGCAGGGGATGGCGGCAGGTGACCGATCAGCAGGCGACGCGACACCACGCCTCTCGTGTGCGGGCGTCCGCGAGCCCGTGGTCGGGCTCGGTGTCGAAGGTGGAGGCCTGCTCCTCCCAGAAGGTGCGGTCCGACGCGGACACGTCGGGTCCCGGCATCCGGAGGAAGTCCGCTCAGAGGTCGTCGCGGGCGATCGGGCAGGACATGCACCTCGGACCACCACGACCGGACCCGAGCTCGGATCCGGAGATGGCGATGACCTCGATCCCGGCCTCCTCGAGCCGCGTGTTGGTCTCCACGTTGCGCTCGTAGGCGACGGCGACCCGAGGTGCGACCGCGAGGGTGTTGTTGCCGTCGTCCCACTGCTCGCGCTCGGCGGTCACCGGGTCCAGGCCGGTGTCGATCTGGTGCAGGGTGTCGATCTCCATAGCCTTGGCGGCCGCGACCAGGAACGGCTCCGCATCGGCGACGTGCAGGGTGCCGTCGTCGGAGGCGGTGACCGCGTGGGCGGTGAGGTGGTCCGCGACGTTGGGGTACATCACGATCTTGTCGGCGTCGACCATCGTGCACACCGTGTCGAGGTGCATCGTGGCGCGTTCCTGGGCGATCGGTACGGCGAGCACGGTGTGCGCGGCCCCGTCGGCGAACAGCTGGCGGGCCAGGCGCTCCACACCTGCGGGCGTCGTACGCTCTCCGACGCCGACGGCGACGACTCCCGGGCAGAGCAGCAGCACGTCGCCACCCTCGACGTGCTCACGACGCCAACCGTGGATCTTGGGCGACGAGGCGAACCTCGGGTGGTCGGTGTAGATCAGCTCGGTCAGCTGGCTCTCGCGCTCGCGCGCCGGCATGGCGAGGGAGGTGATCGCGACCTTGTCACGGATCCACACGCTCGAGTCCCGGGTGAACAGCAGGTTGGGCAGCGGGTCGATCAGGAAGTCGTCGCTGGCCAGGAGGCTGGTCACCAGCCCGAACCCGCCACGCACCTCGTCGTTGCGCAGGCCCGCCGTGAGGACGTCCTTGAGCGCCCCGGGGGACAGCTCCCCCAGTGCTCGGACGAGGTAGTCGCGCAGCGTGTCACCGAGCCGCAGCGAACCGGTGACGGCTTCGATCGCGTGGTGGCGGGCGTCCTCGCTGGCCAGAGTCTCGACGAGGAGCTCGGTCAGGTAGAGCACCTCGACGCCCCTGCTGCGCAGCGCCTCCGCAAAGGTGTCGTGCTCCTCCTGCGCGCGGCTGACCCAGGGGATGCCGTCGAAGAGCAGCTTGTCGTTGTTGCGCGGGGTGAGCCGTTGCAGCTCGGGGCCGGGGCGGTGCAGCATCACGGTGCGCAGCCGACCGACCTCGCTGGACACTCCGGGCCGTACGGCCCCCGTCGTGGCAACTTCGCTCATGCCCGCAGCCTAAGCCGTCGACCGCGCCTCCGTTCCGGTCAGCGGAGCAGCTCCACCGCTGTCACCGTCGCCAGGACCAGGCAGACCGCGGCGCCCAGGTAGTGGATCGAGGACAGCCGGACGTGGTTCAGCAGGACCCGCCCGGCCAGCACCGCCAGCCCCGAGACGACGAGCAGGGCGCTCCAGGCTCCGACGAACACGCTCACCGGATGTCCGTAGCGAGCGATCATGCTGATCGTCAACAGCTGGGAGAGGTCGCCCCACTCCGCAGCGAAGAGCACGAGGAACGAAGCCACGACCGCCTTCAGGCCGGTGCGGGAGACGGTCGCCTTGGCCGCGAACTCCTCCTCCTGCTCCAGCTCCCCGGCGTCGGCGCCGGGAGCCGACCGGAACAGCACCACCGCGCCGACCAGGAAGATCATCAGGGCCACGCTCTTGACCAGCGTGTCCGGCAGGTACGTCGCGAGGTGGCCGGCCAGCACCGCGATCAGGGTCTGCACGAAGAACGCGAGGCCGACCCCGATCCACACGGCGAGGGGGCGGTAGCGCGTGGACAGCACCAGCGCCGCGATGAAGGTCTTGTCAGGAAGCTCCACGACGAAGATCGCCCCGAAGACGATCGCGATGACACCGAGGTCGATCACCGGTCCGCCACCACACCCATCAGTCGAGGTCGCTGGCGGCTGCGATCGCGGCGGCCATCACCGACTTGACCGGTCGGCCCAGCGCGCGGGCGGCCGCCACGACGTCCTCGAACTCGGGTTGGACGTTGAGCACCGTGCCGTCGAGCCTGGCCACCTTCACTCCCACGGCCTGCCCCCCGACGTCGACGGTCGTCTCCTCGCGGTCGAGCGCGTGCTTGTGGACCGTCTGCACGCGCATCCCGATCGAGGAGGTCTGCCGATAGACCTCACGGCGTACGACGTCGGCGAGGTCGGCCGCCACCAGGACGCTCAGCGTGTGCGCGGGACGACCCTTCTTCATCAGGATCGGCGTCAGCCACGCGTCGCTCGCGCCTGCCTCCATGAGCGCCGCGATGACCCCGGGCCAGATCCGCGGGTCCAGGTCGTCGACGTTCGTCTCCAGCAGAAGGGGTCCGCCGGCCAGGGGTGCCGACCCGGTCGCGACCTGCACCTCGCCGAGGAGCAGCCGCAGCACGTTGGCGTGCCCGGCCGGGTCGCGGCCCCCGGCACCCACCCCGACGTGGGTCACCACCATCGCCGGCTGGTGGCCCCAGTCGTCGGCCAGGGTGGTGAGCAACGCTGCCCCCGTCGGGGTGCAGAGCTCGAGCGGCACCGGGCCTCCCGCGGTGGGCACACCCCGGAGGAGCTCGACCACCGCCGGCGGCGGAACCGGCAGGCGGCCGTGCTCGGTGTCCACCGTGCCACCGCCCACCGACACTGCGGAGACGACCAGGCGCTGCAGGCCGAGCCGGACCATCCCGGCGCAGACGCCGACAACGTCGGCGATGGCGTCGAGGGCCCCCACCTCGTGGAAGTGCACGTCCTCGGGCGCGCTGCCGTGGACCCGCCCCTCAGCCTCGGCCAGGCGCGCGAACACGTCGTGGGCCAGCGAGCGCACGTCCTCGTGCAGCCCAGCGCCGGCGAGCAGCACCTCGATGTCGCGCCAGGTGCGTCGCTGCTCGGTGTCCTCGAGCTCGACGTGGCACCTCGTGGCGGTGAAGCCGCCCCTGAGCACCTGCTCCTCGACCAGGCGGACCTGACCCGGCGCCACCTTCTCGATCGCGTCCGTCAGCACGCCCAACGGAACGCCGGCGTCGACGAGCGCCCCCAGCAGCATGTCGCCGCTGGCTCCCGAGGACGCGTCGACCCACGCCACCCGGCGCCCGGTCACCCTGGCCTCAGCCACCGTCGGTCCCCGCGTCGCGATGGGCGCGGCGGGCGACACGGGCCGCGAACACCCCGGCCCCGTAGCCGTTGTCGATGTTCACCACCGTGACCCCGGAGGCGCAGGAGTTGAGCATCGCGAGGAGGGCGGCGAGGCCGCCGAAGGAGGCGCCGTACCCGATGCTGGTCGGCACGGCCACGAGAGGTACGCCGCTGAGGCCTCCCACCACGCTGGGCAGGGCCCCTTCCATGCCGGCCACCACCACGAGGCAGTCGGCGCCGGCGAACCGGTCACGTGCCTCGAGCAGGCGGTGCAGCCCGGAGACGCCCACGTCCTGGATGCGCTCGACCGAGGCTCCGTGCACCGCGATCGTCAGTGCGGCCTCGGCAGCGACCGGCTCGTCCGAGGTGCCGGCACTGATCACCGCCACCAGTCCCCGCGGAGCAGGGAACGGCCCGAGCGTCACGGCACGCGCCACCTCGTCCAGCACGGCAGCGGGGAGCTCGGTGCGGACGACGTCCAACGCCTCGACGGAGAGCCGGGTGGCGAGCACAGCGCGCTCGGGATGACGCTCGTGCAGCGTGCGCAGGATGCCGACGACCTGGGCGGGTGTCTTGCCCTCGCCGTAGACCACCTCGGGGTCCCCGGTGCGAGCGGCGCGGTCAAGGTCGACCCGGGCATAGCCGAGGTCGGCGGTACGTTCGGTTCCGCTGCTCTCGGGGATGCCGTCGTTCACCGGGCCAAACTATCGGCCAGGCGGCCGCGCCACGTCACCCCGGGGTCACTCCGGGTCACCCCGGGGTTCACCCCGGCTCGCTGCGGGACGCCCCGGGGTCACTCCAGCTCGCTCCGGGTCACCCCGGGGTCACCCCGGGGTCACTCCGGCTCGTTGCCCGAGTCGCTGCCGAGCTTGAACGGCGTGGTGACGTCCTCGTACATCAGGTGCGTGACCAGACCCTGGACGGCGTGGTTGAGGTTGTGGCAGTGGTCCATCCAGATGCCAGGGTTGTCAGCCAGGAACGCCACCTCGAACGACTCGCCGTCCCGCACGTCCAGGGAGTCGAACCACCAGGGGCTTCCCGTCAGCCGCTTCCCGTTCCGGGCCAGCACGACCGCATGGTGGCCGTGGAGGTGCATCGGGTGCACCTCTCCGCTGTGGTTGGAGATCGTCACCTGCACCACGTCGCCCTCGCGCACGACGAACATCGGCATGTCGGGCTGCAGGTGCCCGTTGACGCTCCACCAGAGGCCAGGTCGGCCGTCGAGGAAGCCCGGCCGCCGGCCGATGGAGTAGCTGAACCGGCGGTCCGGTGCCGAGGTGTCGAAGGGGATCGGAGCCGGGCTCCCGTAGCTGGTCAGGTCGAGCGCCTCCTCCGGCTGCTCGACCGCAGCGGCCCTCGCCCCGGGTGGCCCGAGGACGAGGCCGACCTCGCCGAGCATGACGCGGACACCGCGCCCGTCCGGGGGGACGGTCACCTCGAGATCGGCCCGGCCACCGGCGGGAACGACCACGGACCGGTCGCGGACCTCGGTCGGCTCATTCACGTCGTACCCGTCCGTGGCGACCAGGGTGTACGGCGCACCGGCCCAGGCGGCTTCGGGGCCGTTGTCGGTGTTGATCAGCCGCACCCGCACCCGTTCGCCGGCAGCGGCCGGGACAGGCTGCACGCCCGGACGACCGTTGAGGGTCTGCTCCGCCCCGTAGAGGTGCCCCAGCGCGACCACCTCACGCACCCCCGGGTCCGGCTCGGCGGGGTGGACGACCAGGGGGCCGAGCAGACCCCCGGCGACCTGGCGGTGGGAGATCTGGTGCGAGTGGTACCAGAACGTGCCGGCGTGCGGCGCGATCCAGCGGTAGGTGAACTCCTGGCCCGGCAGGACCGCGTCCTGCGTCACTCCGGCCACCCCGTCCTGCGCGTTCGGCACGTCGACCCCGTGCCAGTGAAGCGCGACCCCTCCCCGGACGTTCGCGTTGCGCAGGTGCACCTCGACCAGCTGACCGACCCGTGACTCGATGAGCGGACCAGGGGTGCTGCCGTTCAGCGTGTAGCCGTCGACGACCGTGCCCGACGCCAGCGTGACCTCGCCCTGCCGTGCGGTGAGGTCGACGACGACGTCGGCCTTGCGGTCCTTGGGGGTGTCGAGGTCACGGACGCTAATGCCCGCCGAGGCAGGACGCATCGTGCCGGTGCTGTGGGACGCCTGGGAGGGGCCACCGCCGTACTCCGTCCGGCCCAGGTCCATGGCCGAGTACGACGCGGGCAGCCGACTGCCCCACCAGAGCCAGACCAACGGCCCGACCAGGGCCAGCGCGACGACGACACCGACCAGGACCCGGACCCGGTCCCGTGACATCAGCGCGCTGAGGAGGCCTCGTACGACACGCTGGACTCCGCGAACACGTCAGCCTGCTGGGCCGTCCTGTAGGCGAGCCAGAAGAGCAGCAGCGCCCAGAAGCCGTGGATGAAACCGAGCGCGGGGAGGCCGTGCGCGAAGAGGCCCAGGGCGACCTGGATCACGATGCCGCCGAAGAGCATCCCGGCGAACTTGGGGCCTTCGGGGACCTTGGCGAAGAACGAGACGATCAGCAGGATCAACCCGATCAGGGGGATCAGCATCATGCCGCTCATCCCGTGGATCATGAAGCCTCGCTCCTCGGTGAAGGAGAAGGTGTCCCCCTCCATCTTGGCCTTGGTCAGGGTGTTGCCGTCCTCGATCCACTTCGAGAGGCCGAAGACCGCCCAGGCCATCGCGGCGGCCTGCAGGAGGATCAGCGCATCGATGGCGTACGCGAGATATTTGTAGGCAGATCGCATCTTCTGATGTTGCTCGCTCCCCTCAGTACGGCGCAACCGTCTATACACCACAGGACCACGCCGGACTAGTCCGGAATCGTCCGTGGCGTTCCGGCTCAGAGCGAGCGGAAGTCGTCGGCCGGGTAGACCCCGAGGACCTTGACCTCGGTGGTGAAGAACGCGAGCTCCTCGAGGGCCCGCCTCAGCGGCGGGTCGTCCGGGTGCCCGTCCACCTCGGCGAGGAACTGGGTGGCGGTGAAGTGGCCACCGACCATGTAGCTCTCCAGCTTGGTCATGTTGACCCCGTTGGTGGCGAAGCCGCCGAGTGCCTTGTAGAGCGCGGCGGGCAGGTTGCGCACGTTGAAGATGAAGCTGGTGACGACCGGACCGTTGTCGACCGTCGGCTGCACGAGCTCGCGGGAGAGCACCACGAACCTCGTGGTGTTGTGCTCCTCGTCCTCGACGTCGCTCTGCAGCACCTCGAGACCGTAGGTCTCGGCAGCCAGGGGCGGCGAGATGGCTGCCTGGGTGAGGTCCCCGGACTCGGCGACCTCCCGTGCGGCACCGGCGGTGTCGCCGGAGATGACCGGTCGCAGACCGTGCTGGCGGATCACCTTGCGGCACTGCCCCAAGGCGTGCACGTGGCTGTGCACGGTCCGGATCGTGTCCAGGGAGGCTCCGGGCAGGGCCATCAGGGCGAACTGGATGCGCAGGAAGTGCTCACCGATGATGTGCAGGTCCGAGTCGGGCAGGAAGTGGTGGATGTCGGCGACGCGCCCGGCGATCGAGTTGTCGATCGGGATCATGGCGAGCTCGGCGTCGCCCCCCTCGACGGCCGCGAACACGTCCTCGAAGGAGGCGCACGCCAGCGGCTCCCAGTCGGGGTAGTGCCGCTTGCACACGATGTGCGAGTTGGCGCCCGGCTCACCCTGGTAGGCGATGCGGGCATGTGTCGTAGTGGTCACAGCGCGAGTTTCCCACGCGACCCGGCGCAGCTCCCGCGAGTCTCCACGGGGCGAACGATCCGGCTACCTACCCTCGCCTCGTGGACACCCCTCTCGCCGTACTCGCCCTGCTGCTCTCCCTGGCCGCCCTCGGGGTCGCGGTGGCGGGCCGACGGAGGGGCGGGCACGCGCGCAGCACCGCGGACGCCAGCGGCCTCCCCGAGGACCCGCGGGCCCTGCGCCAGGAGGTCGCCGCCCTGAAGGCGGAGAACGCACAGGCCCTGCGACACGTCGCGGTGGTGCGGTACGACGCCTTCACCGACACCGGCGGCCAGCTGTCCTGGTCGATGGCGCTGCTCGACGACAGCGGCAGCGGCGTCGTGCTGACCTCGATCCAGGGGCGCAACGACTCCCGCAGCTATGCCAAGAACGTCGCCGGCTGGCGCAGCGAGACCCAGCTCTCCCCCGAGGAGGACGACGCCATCGCGAACGCCAAGGTCCACCGCAGCGTCTGAGGCGTCAGCGCGGGACCCGCACCAGCAGCCGCCCGTGGACACAGGTGGCGCGCAGCTCCTTGCCCGGCGGGATCAGGTCGCCGTCGAGCTGGCGGGGCGCGTCCACGCCGGCGCGCACCACGACCTCACGTCCGGTCATCCGGGTGATCAGCTCGTCGGTGCGCTTGTTCTTGGTCAGCACGCGAGCGGCCAGGGGCACCCACGACAGGAACCTGCGCGGGTAGAGCAGCACCACGTCGAGCTGACCGTCATCGATGACCGCATCGGGGATGAGCGGCATGCCGCCCTGCAGGAAGCCCACGTTGCCGATCACGATCGTGCGGGCGCGGTGCCGGCTGAACTCCCCGCCGTCGACCGAGACGTCCACCCGGATCGCCGGGAACATCAGTGACTTCAGCGCCGACCACACGTAGGCCAGCCAGCCCACCTTGGCCTTGATCTCCTCGTTGACGCCCTCCATGATCGCGGCGTCGAAGCCCATCCCCGCCATCACCAAAAACGTCGCGTCCTCCATCTTGTCGCCGGCCACCCGCACCATGTCGATCGCACGGTCCTGACCGTTGAGCCCGACGTCGACCGCGGAGCGGAGGTAGAGCGGGATGCCGAGGTTGCGGGCCAGCAGGTTCCCCGTACCGGCGGGCACGATCCCGACCGGGATGCCGGTGCCGGCGAGCTCTTCGCACACGGCGCGGATGGTGCCGTCACCCCCGATCGCGATGACGACGTCGGCGCCGCTGACCGCTGCCTCGTGGGCCATCCCGTAGCCCGTGTCGTCGACGGTCGTCTGCCACCACACCACGGAGGCGTAGCCGGAGTCGGTGGCCATGGCCTCGACGAGGGTGCGGAACTGTCCGGCGTCGTCGATCTTGATCGGGTTCAGGATGACCGCGAGCTTCTTGCGCGGGTTGGGAACAGCGTCAGGCAGGGGCGCGTTGTCCAGCGCGATCGACCGCGGGATGGGGTCGTAGAACGCCAGCCAGAGCAGCACGGTGCCCGCGCCGAGCAGGTAGCCCGCCACCACGTCGGAGAAGTTGTGCACGCCCAGGAAGATCCGGTCGGTCCCCACGAGGATCACGAGGAGCGTCGCCAGAGCGAAGACCAGGCGTCGTACGCCGCGCCGGCGCACCAGCATCCGGGTGAGGACGAGCGCGACCCCGCCCGCGCCGACGATGCCGGAGGAGTGCCCGGACGGGAACGAGAACGTGTGCAGCACCTGGATCGGATCGTCCCAGACCGGGCGTGCCCGCCCGATCACCTGCTTCATCACGGTCGTGACCACGGCGACGCTGCTCATCACACCGATGGTCCAGATCGCCGCTCGGCGATGCTGCTTGGCGGCGAGCGCGCCCGCCGTGACCACCGTCGCCACTGCCTCGGGCAGCGTGGTCGTGGCCAGTGCCAGGTAGTGCCAGAACAGGTAGACGCCGTGGTGGGTCCGGGTGAACGACTCGGGCCAGGTGCCGATCCAGGTGTCGAAGTCCTGGAGCGGCGACCAGGCAGTTCTCACGAGGAGCGCCAGAACTCCGAACAGCACCAGGAACAGGGCGCTCCATCTCAGCCGGGCAGGGCGGAGCGCTGCTTCAGTCACATTCCGTCCAGGGTGAGAGGGCTGCAGGGGTGCGGGTTGCCGGAGAGTACGCCGCCGTGCGGGCGAGGTCCTACCTCGGTGATGGGTTCTGTGGGATCATTCCCACCAGTGGACCTGGCCATGCGGTCCATTCAAGACCATGTCTACTCATCGAGGGGGACCACATGCGTCGATCGGTTTCCCGATGGTCGGCCGTTCCGGTCGGCACCGCTCTGGCAACGCTCCTGGTCGCCTCGGGGTGCGGCAACGTCGCAATCACCAAGAAGGACGACGGGTCCGCGGCCACGGCCCCCTCGGCCACTGCCTCCACCGCTGATTCCACCAAGGTCGACACGAGCGCGGGCGAGGGCAGCTGGCTCCTCGGCATGACCTCTGCCGGTGGGGCGGACGGCGAGACGAGCACGACCGTCTACCTCAGCTACAACCCCTCGACCGGCCAGGCGACCAAGCATCAGCTGCCCGGGGTGAAGGGCGCGAGCTCCTCGCCCGAGCAAGCAGCCCTGCTCGTCAGTGCCAGCCGGCAGTGGGCCATCCCGGACACCGGGATCTCCCACGCCGAGGGCAAGAGTGGCCGGCTCAAGGTCTACTCGCTGACCGGTGCCGCGACGAAGGTCGTCGACATCCACGCCCGCACCGGGCGCAACGACGTCCAGGCGATCGGCTGGGCCTTCGACCCCGTGAGCGCCGACACGCTGCGGGTCGTCGACACCAAGAACCGGGTGTGGTCCCTCGCCGTCTCCGGTGGCAACGCCACGCAGGAGGCGACGCTGCCCACCGGTCCCTGGGTCTTCACCAACGGGTTCAACCGCAACAGCGGCGAGCCCTGGGTGGAGAGCATCGACAGCGACGCCACCCAGCCGCCCGGCAACGGCCCCACCGACACGACCCCGATCACGCGTGCCGGTGGCACCGTGCTCCCGGCGGGCTCGGCCGGTCTCGCCAAGCTCCCTCCGAGCCCGTGCCGGCTCGGAGCCGGCTTCAGCGACAGCTCCGGGGTCACGTGGGCCTTCTGCGCCGACGCGGCCAGCGTCCCGACGTACTACCTGCCCAAGGACGGCACGCAGTGGACGCCGTACGGCAAGCCGAGCTCGCCCGTGGCCCCGGTCGCCGCCGCGTTCTCGTTGGTGCTGCCACCTGCTGAGTAGTTCACGGCCGGGCCGGACAGTTAGTCTCGGGCCGTGATCGACCCACGACTGCTCCGCGACGAACCCGACCTGCTCCGAGCCGCGCAGGAGAAGCGCGGCCTGTCCACCGACGCGGTCGACCGGGCGATCGAGACGGACACGGCGAGGCGCGCTGCGATCGCGGACTTCGAGCACCTCCGGGCCGAGCAGAAGCAGCTGGGCAAGCTGATCGCGAAGGCCCAGGGTGAGGAGAGGGCCGACCTGCTCGCCCGAACGAAGACATTGGCTGCCGACGTCAAGACCGCCGAGGCCACCCAGTCGGAGTCCGAGCAGGACTGGCGTGACGCGCTCTACGCGATCCCCAACCCCGCAGCCGAGGCGACTCCGGCCGGCGGTGAGGACGACTACGTGGTGCTCTCCGAGCACGGCACCCCGCGGGACTTCGAGGCGGAGGGCTTCGAGCCGCGCGACCACGTCGAGCTCGGCCGGATGCTCGGAGCCATCGACGTCGAGCGCGGCGCCAAGGTCTCCGGATCCCGGTTCTACTACCTGACCGGAGCGGGTGCCGACCTCGAGCTCGCCCTCGTCACGATGGCGATGGACCAGGCCCGCTCAGCCGGCTTCACCACGATGATCCCCCCGACCCTGGTCAAGCCCCGCGCCATGGAGGGCACCGGTTTCCTCGGGCAGGCGGCCGACGACGTCTACCGGATCGAGGGGCAGGACACCTATCTCGTGGGGACCTCGGAGGTCCCGCTCGCCGCCTACCACAGCGACGAGATCCTGGACGGCGAGACGTTGCCCCGCCGCTACGTCGCGTTCAGCCCCTGCTTCCGCAAGGAGGCCGGCTCGCACGGCAAGGACACCCGCGGGATCATCCGCGTGCACTGGTTCGACAAGGTGGAGATGTTCTCCTACACCACGATGGAGGAGGCGGCCGCCGAGCACGAACGCCTGCTGGGCTGGGAGCGCGAGTGGCTCGACAAGCTCGAGCTCGCCTACCGGGTCATCGACGTCGCAGCAGGTGACCTGGGGCTCTCGGCACAGCGCAAGTTCGACTGCGAGGCGTGGGTCCCCACCCAGGGGCGCTACCGCGAGCTCACCTCGACCTCCAACTGCACCGACTTCCAGACGCGGCGTCTGGACATCCGCGGCCGCTTCCAGCAGGAGGTCAAGCCGATCGCCACGCTGAACGGCACCCTCGTGGCCATCCCGCGCACGATCGTCGCCCTGCTCGAGACCCACCAGCAGGCCGACGGATCGGTGCGCATCCCCACGGCCCTGCGGCCGTACATGCAGGGCCGCGAGGTCCTCGAGCCCGTCTCGGACGGCGGCTGAGCTTGTCGAAGCCACAGGTCCCCGACAGCTGGACACCTCGCCTCGTCGCACTCGACATCGACGGAACCCTTCTCAAGTGGATCGATGGGTCGGAGCAGAGCCACGAGGAGATCTCGCCCGCCGTGTACGACGCCGTGCACGCCGCCGTCGAAGCGGGTGCGCACGTGGTCCTCGCCAGCGGGCGGTCCCCGCACGGCATGGACACGATCGCCGACCTGCTCGACCTGCCCGGCGCAGTAGCGGACCGCCTGTGGGTGGTGGCCTCCAACGGCGCGGTGATCTTCCGCTATCCGCCGCTCGAGGTGGTCCACGAGGAGACCTTCGACGCTCGCGAAGCCGTCCGCCAGGTCCTGGAACATCACCCCGAGGCGCTCGTGGCCGTGGAGGAGCGCGGAGTCGGCTACCGGGTCAGCGCACCGTTCCCCGACGGGGAGCTCTCCGGGGAGATGATCGAGACCGCGGTCGAGGAGATCGTCGCCGGTCCGGTGAGCCGCGTGATCATCCGGGACCCCACGGCCTCCGCCGACGACTTCGTCGCCATGGCCGCCCGGCTCGGGCTGCAGGGCACCGACTACGTCGTCGGCTGGACGGCCTGGCTGGACCTCGCCCCGGTGGGGGTGTCGAAGGCCTCCGGGCTGGACTACGTCGCCCGTGAGCTCGGTCTGGGTCGGGAGGACGTGCTCGCGATCGGTGACGGTCGCAACGACGTGGAGATGCTCCAGTGGGCGGCGCGTGGAGTCGCGATGGGACAGGCGGTCCCCGAGGTCCACGACGCAGCCGACGCCACCACCGGGTCGGTCTACGACGAGGGTGCCGCCGTGGAGCTGCGCCGCTGGTTCCCGTGACCCGGCTTCCCGGGCTGGTCACCACGCAACGGCTGACACTGCCGCTGGTCACCCCCGAGGACGCCGAGGGCATGCTCGCCGGACGCAGACGCGTCTCGTGGCACCGCGACTACCCCCGCAAGGCCGATCAGGACGCTGCCGCGATGGTGCTCACCGAGGACCACGCGACCGGGTGGGGCCAGCGGCACATCGTGCGCAGCTTCGACAACCTCGTCGTGGGATCGATCGGGTTCTTCGGGACACCGGCATCGGGGCCCGACGAGGTGCTCGAGACCGAGGTGGGGTTCGGGCTGGTGGAGGAGGCCCGCGGGCACGGGGCCGTGCGCGAGGCGCTCACGGCGCTGCTCGCGGAGACCGACCGGGCCGGCGTACGCATCCGGGCGAGCGTGCGGCCGGAGAACCGCCCGGCTCTGCGTCTGCTCGCTGCCTGCGGTTTCACCGAGCTGCGCGGTTCGACCGAAGACGGTGAGCTCGTGATGGTTCGCCCGGTTTAGGGAACGCGCCCCACGCGGACGTACAGTTGAGGCCATGCCCCCATTTCAGGCCGTCAGGCCGGAGCACGTTCTGCTTGCCCTCGAGGAGTTCGACCGCATCGGGGCCGACGAGTTCCTCTCACGCTACGGGTTCGACCACGCGGGCGAGCACGAGCTGGTGCACAACTCCGCTACCTATGACTCCCTGGCCGTGCTCGGTGTCGCCCACCTGCGCGCCACCGGCGAGCTGGCGCCGAGCGAGGACCTGTCCGGTGGGGCGGCCGGAGCAGCAGCGGTGCTGCGCGGCCTCGGTTTCACCGTCGACGGCGTCGCGGACGACGAGAACGACGCCGATGCGTCGGTCGACGCCTCCGACGTGGGCGAGGAGGCGGCACGCTCAGCCTGGGCAGCCGCCGCGCGCGACGTGCTCGTGGAGACCGCGCAGAAGTACCACGCCGTGATCACCTCCAAGGAGCTCGCGGCCGCTGCCATGGAGCGCAGCAACATCCACACGAAGCGACCCTCCCACTACTGGATCGGCGACGTGCTCTCACGTGTGGCGACGCACTGCGCCGAGCGAGGCGAGCCGTTGCTGTCCGCGCTCTGCGTCAACGCCGAGGGCAGCGTGGGTGCCGCCTACGCGACCAGCGTCGCCTCCACCCGGGGCGCGCTCGACGGCGACGCCGACGACCACGCTGCTCGCGAGCGGCTCGAGTGCTACCGCGTCTTCGGCGCCGACCTGCCGGCCGGTGGCGGTTCCTGGGCGCTGACCCCGCGGTTGAGCGCCTCACGGAGTCGCGAGCGACGGGCCGCAGCGGCCGAGAAGATGCCGCCGCTGTGCCCCAAGTGCCACACCGCCGTGCCCGCGACGGGCATCTGCGACTACTGCGACTAGAGGTACATCCCGCCACGCGAGCCGTGCTCGTTGCCCTCGTCGTCGTGGGCCTCGCCCGGCTGCCCCGGACCGTGCAGGCCGGGCATCGCCCCGGGTGGGAGCGCGCGCCGCATCTGCTCGAGCTGTGAGCGAGCGGCCATCTGCTGGGCGTAGATCGCGGTCTGGATGCCGTGGAAGAGGCCCTCGAGCCAACCGACCAGCGTGGCCTGGGCGATGCGCAGCTCGGACTCGCTGGGGGTGGCGTCGTCGAAGGGCTCGATCAACCGGTCGAGCTCCTCGTCGAGCTCCGGAGCGAGCCCGTCCTTGAGCTCCCGGATCGAGGTGTGCAGCACCGAGGCCAGCCGCTTGCGACCCGCCTCGTCGACCGGCGCTGCCTTCACCTCCTCGAGGAGCTGCTGGACCATCCGGCCGATCCGCATCACCTTCGCGGGCTGCTCGATCAGCTCGGTGACGTTGCGCTCGCCGCCCTCCTCGACCTCGGCGGCGTCGGCGTCCTGCACGGCCACGGGCAGCCCGTCCGGTCCGATCACCATCAGGTCGTCCTCGGAGCGCGGGTCTTGGTGTGTCGGCATGGGACCGAGGGTACCCATCCACGGGTGGGGCACTCGTGCCCGGATGGCACTCTCAGTCGCCGACCGTCAGCAGGATCTTTCCGCTGTGCGATCCGGACTCCATCAGCTCGTGCGCCCGTCCGGCCTCGGCCAGCGGCACGGTCTCGTGCACGAAGGACTTCACCTGACCGCTGCCGATGAGTGGCCAGACGTGCTCGACCACCGCGGCGCAGATGGCGGCCTTCTCCTCGGTGGGTCGGCTGCGCAGCGAGGTCGCGATCACGGCACCGCGCTTGCCGAGGAGCGTCGCGAGGTCCAGCTCGGCCTTGGTGCCACCCTGCATGCCGATCACCACCAGCCGGCCCTGGGTGGCCAGCGACGCGACGTTGCGAGCGAGGTAGCTCGCCCCCATGTTGTCCAGGATCACATCGGCGCCACCGGCCTTCTTGACCACCTCGACGAAGTCCTCGTCGTGGTAGTTGATGGCGCGGTCGGCGCCGAGCGACTCGCACAGCTCCATCTTCTCCGCCGAGCCGGCCGTGGTGAGCACCGTGGCACCCAGCGCCTTGCCGAGCTGGATCGCGAAGTTGCCGATCCCGCCTGCGCCTCCGTGCACCAGCAGCGTCTCTCCCGGCTGGAGTCCGGCGACCATGAACACGTTGGACCACACGGTGCAGGCGACCTCGGGAATGCCCGCTGCCGCCACCAGGTCGACCCCCTGCGGCAGAGGCATCACCTGTCCAGCGGCCACGGCCACCTTCTCGGCGTACCCCCCGGACGCCAGGAGGGCGCACACCTCGTCACCGATGCTCCAGCCCTCGACGTCCGCCCCGACGGCGCTGATCCGGCCCGAGCACTCCAGACCGAGCACGTCGGTGGCGCCCTTCGGCGGCGGGTAGAACCCCTGTCGCTGGAGCGTGTCGGCACGGTTGACCGCACTCGCGACGATGTCGATGACGACCTCGCCGGGCTGCGGCTCGGGATCGGGGTGCTCGGTGACGGTCAGGGCTTCGGGGCCACCCGGCTCGGGGGCGGTGACAGCGCGCATGCAGACACCCTAGGAGGTGCCCGGACGAGGATGCCCCTGGCTTCCCTGAGTCGGCGGGTCAGACCTCGACGTCGATCTCTTCCACCTCGACCTCGACGTCGTCGACCTCGCGGTCCAGCTCGTCGGGCGACTTGTCCCAGCGCAGCGCCAGGGTCGAGGCCAGGCCGGCCAGGCGCTCGACCTGCTGCGCGTTGCCCTCGAAGCCGGCAGCGGCGTAGCCGAGCAGGAAGGTGGTGATCGGCGCCGAACGCCGTTCCACGTTGTGCGCGGAGTCGCGGGCGAGGTCGAGGATCAGTGCCTCGTCCACCTCGACCTCGATGTCGAGCACGTCGCAGAGCTCATCGATCCAGTCGTGCAGGTTCACGCACACAGTCTTGGCCGGACTGCCGGCTCGCGCAACACTAATCCGAAATGTCCCCCGACTTTTCCACCGCAACCGGTGGGAGACCTCGCCGTGCTGATTGGCGGGTCGGGCCTGCGGGCTGGCACTCTGGTGCCATGGCTGAGCAGCCCGACCACGAGCTTCGCGTCCGACTGGTGCAGCGCGCCTCCGGCCTCGACCCCGCCGAGAACCTCGCGGCCCTCGAGGAGGTGGCCGCCCTCCCGGGAGCAGCCGACCTCGTCGTGCTCCCGGAGGCGTTCGCCCGCGACTTCGGCGAACCGGGGTCAGACCTGGCCCCTTACGCCGAGCCGCTCGACGGCCCCTTCGCCCAGCGGCTGCGAGCCCTCAGCAGGTCCTCCGGCGCTGCGTGGCTGGCCGGGATGTTCGAGGTGGCGCAGGATCCGGCGCGGCCGCTGAACACCCTGCTCCTCGCCCACGAGGAGCAGCTCACGGCGTACCGCAAGATCCACCTCTACGACTCGTTCGGCTACCAGGAGTCCCGCACGATCAGTCCCGGGGACATCGAGCCCGCCGTGGTGGACCTCGACGGCTTCCCCGTGGGTCTGATGACCTGCTACGACCTGCGGTTCCCGGAGCTCACCCGCAGCCTGGCCGAGCGAGGTGCCGAGGCGGTCGTGGTGCCGGCGGCCTGGGTGGCCGGCGAACGCAAGGTGGACCACTGGCGCACCCTGCTCCGGGCGCGAGCGATCGAGAACACGGTGTGGGTGGTCGGCGTCGGGCAACCCGGACCTCGCTACACCGGCCACTCCATGGTGGTGGCCCCCAGCGGTGACATCGTCGTCGAGGCCGCGGAGGACGAGGCGGTCCTGGAGGCCGTGGTCGACCGCAGCACCGTGGCCGACGTACGCCGCACCAACCCCTCGTTGGCCAACCGGCGCATGTAGCGGGATTGATATCCTCCGGGCGTGCCTAGGGTGGGGAAGGAGCCAGGCAGCACCCCGCGGGCCGCTGGTCACCTGGCTCCTCGCGACCTGCCGGCACGAGCTCGGCCCCACCTCGGCGAGACCGGGCCCGCCGGTGACGAGCAGGCACTGCCGCCGAGCAACAGCCCGCGCACCAGCACCACGCTCCGGGTTGTCTGGGCGCTCCTGGCACTCGGTCTGACGGCGGGGCTGGTCCTGGCCAGGACCGTCGACGCGCCGACCACGGCCGCACGGTGGCTGGCTGCCGCCCTGGGCGTGGTCTTCGCGACGGGCCTGGCCGTGCGGGCCGGCGCCGGCGCCCAGGTGCGCTGGGCCACCGCCCTGGCGGTGGTCGTCACCGTCACCGCAGTCCTGACCCAGTGGACTCCGCTCCTGGCTGGGGCGGCGTTCGCCACCGGAGTGATCACCGCCTGCCTGGCGGTGCTGGGAACCCGACCCGCACCGACCTTCCGCCTGGTCCTCCTCGAGGTGGTGCTCGCCATGGCCGTCTCGACGGCCGGTGCACTCGCTGTCTGGGGATACTCCGTGGACGTGGCCCGGGACCGCTTCGAGTACGCCGTGCTCGGACACGCACTGGTCGCGACCGTCGCACTGGTCTACCGACTGGGTGGGGGGATGCACGCCCTGGGCAGACGGGGACTGCTCCTGGGCGCGGGCGCGTTGGTGCTGCTGGTCGTGGTGCTCGTCTACACGGCGGCGCTGACGCGGTACGGGTCCCCCCAGGTCGTGGTCCAGGTGCGGTCGGTGCAGGCCTGGGTCCAGGAGCACCTCGGCGGGGTCCCACGGCCGGTCGAGGTGCTCGTCGGCATCCCCGCTCTCGCGTGGGGGGTCTCGATGCGCTCGCGGCGTCGGCAGGGGTGGTGGGTCTGCGTCCTGGGCGTCGCGATGACCGCGGTGGGGACCACCAAGCTGATCCCCAGCGGCGTCGACGAGGTGACCGTCGCCCTCTCGGCGGCGTACAGCCTCGTGCTGGGTCTGGTCGTCGCGGCCCTCGTGATCCGGCTCGAGCGCGCGCTCACCGGCCGTGGCGGACGTGGAGCGCAGGTGCTGCGCCAGGAGCCCGGCAGACTGGCACCGCTGCACTGAAACGGCTCAGCGCAAGGGGAATTCAGCGCAGGGGCACTCAGCAGAGGGGGCACTCGGCAGAGGGGGCGGGATTCGAACCCGCGGCTGACATCTCTGCCAGCGACCGCTTTCAAGGCGGTTCCGATCGGCCACTCCGGCACCCCTCCAGGTCCTCACGGACCGGATGCCGAGTCTAGGTCGTCGTCCGGGTCGGGGCCCCGGCGACACCGGGCCTCGCCGCGTGGGGCTACTCCGAGCCGCCGAGCTCGAGCGAGACCGAGTCGTAGACGAGGTCGTGCACCCGCTGCAGGTGGTGCTCGAGGTCGCTGAGGAGGCGACGCACCTCCCGCATGATCGTCGGGCCGTCGTGCTTGTCCAGCACACCGGTGGACAGCGCGAGCACTCGCGCCTGCAGGTGCGAACGGTCGCGGTTGGACAGCTGGGTCCGGGCAGTGAGCCAGGCCTCAGGCTGGCTCGGTTGGGGCTGGGACAGGGCGTCCTTGACCGCCGAGAGCGTGCGCCGCACGTTCCAGCGCCACTCGGGCGCCGTCGAGTCGGCGGCGAGGATCTGCCGAAGTTCCCTGATCGCGGTCTCGAGAGGAGCCATCTCGAACCACCTTCCACGCATGTCCGTGCACAGATGGGAAACTGAGTGTGACCCAGGTCACCCCGATCCGACAAGGCCCAGTTTTGCCCGCCCCGTGCGGTCCGGTTCTAATCAAGCGGTGAGCATTCCCGCGAACGTCCCGAGCCGAGCACCGGGGACCGGGCCGGTGGACTTCGCCCTGGCCCCGGCACTGCGCGCCCGCCTGCTCGGCAGCGGTCTGGTCGCGATCGGGACCGTCGTCGTGCTGGGCATGCTGCTGACCTGGCTGGCCGACCTCGCGCCGGCCTTCGTCGCCGGGCTGGTGGTGCTCGCCGTGGTCGGCCTGGGCACGCTCGGACTGCTGGTCGGCGTCCGCCACTGGGTGCTCCGGCTCGACGAGCACGGCTATCGGGTGCGAGGGCTGCGCTCGGCCCAGGCCAGATCGGCGCGCTGGACCGACGTCCTCGACCTCCAGGCCACGGTGCGGGCCGGCCAGCGGTGCGTCGTCCTGCGGCTGCGCGACGGACGCACGACGACCTTGCCGGTCGACGTGCTCGAGGGCGGGCCCGACCGCCTCACCGACGCCCTGTCTGCACGCCTCGACCGCGGTCACGGGTATCGGCGCCTGCGCTGAGCCGGCCCCGCGAAGGCACCCGATTTTCTGCGCGAGCCTGCGGTGGGTAACCTGTGCCCTGCTTGTTCGGGAGGTGTCGCCTAGCCCGGTTTATGGCGCCCGCCTGCTAAGCGGGTTGAGGGTTGTGCCCTCTCGCGGGTTCAAATCCCGCCACCTCCGCAGGCTGACCGCCCCGGACCCCTCGGGTCCGGGGCGGTTCCGTGCCCGCTGCCGGCGGGTGGACCGCCCGGTGCACGGCCGCTGTCCGTCGTCATGCACGTCTGGGAAATCTGCATGATCGTGCAATGCACAGTTCTGTGGAGACAGAGGCTGTTATGTGCCCCCACGACCGGGGCACCCTGTGGTCCCGAAGCTGGAAGGGATGCTCCATGAAGCTCCGACGCATAGCAGGCCCCGTCTCCGCCATCGTGCTGGCCATCGGCCTGGTCTCGGCCACAGCGCCGGCAGACGCCAGCGTGACGACGTCCGCGCAGCACAGCACCAACGACACCGGCTGGGGCTTGATCCAGTAGTTCCGGGACGCAGGTCTCTGAGTCAGTCAGCTCTCGGGGGCTGACTCCGAGTCCCTGCTTCCCATCGCGAATCCGAGCTGGAACCGCGTCTCCACGCCGTACTCCTCCTTCAGGGCTGCGACGTATGACGCGTAGGTGCGCGTGCTCACGCCCACCCTCTTCGCGCTGGCGGGGTCGCTGTGGCCCTCGGTCAGCATCCGGACCGTGAGCTTGCGCACCTCGTCGGCGATGCCGCTGTCCGAGCCGGGTCGGTGCTCGTCGTAGTCACGGCCGCGCTCCCAGTAGCGGTCGAAGACGTCCGCGAGGTAGCGCACCAGGTTCTGGTCATGGATCGCCACCGCCACGTCCGGTGACCCACCAGGCACGACCGCGAGCCGACGGTCGACCACGATCAGCCGGTTGAAGAACTCGTCGAGGGTGCGCACCTTCGCTCCGTGCTCGAGGATGTGCTCGACGTGGTCGCGGGTGGCCTTGCTGCGTCGCGCGGTGTGTTGGTAGAGCGTGTGCATGCTGACGCCGCGCTCGAGCGCCCGCAGGTCCCGGTCCACGGCCTGCTCGAGGACCGCCGCGCGGCGCGGTCCGGCAGGCTGCGCCGTCAGGAGCTCGTGCTCGGCGTCGTCGACCGCAGCCTCGAGGAACTGGTTGATGCTGAGCAGCCCCCGGATCTCACGGACGGGACTGCCCCCCATCGGCGTACGTCGGAAGGTCTGCGAGAGCGCCCCGAACGTGTCCGCCCATCGTGCGGTCTCCTCGAGCAGCTCGGCCACCTGGCGGCCCATCGGCGCCACCACCCCCGCTTGCACCGCGGCGGGGTCCACGGGCACCCAGCCGCCCTCACGGGCGTCCTCACGCAGCAGGCCGAGATCGGCCAGCAGTGAGACCGCTTCGTTGTCCGGGTGGGCCGGCCCGAGGCGTGGGTCGCTGTAGGCCAGGATCCCGGCCTCGATGATCTCGCGGAAGAGCTCGCCCGCCGGCCCGGCCAGGAGGACGCGCCGTTCAGGCCCCTGATCGCTGCTCATGGCGACATCCTTGTCCGAGGTCTGGAGCGTGCCGAGCCGGGTGGGTCCCTCAGGCGCCGAGGCGGGCCTTGAGGCCGTCGAGCTCGGTCCAGAGCACGGCCGGAAGCTGCTCCCCGAACTTCTCGAACCACTCGGTGATCTGGGGGATCTCTTCCTTCCACTCCTCGACGTCGACCGCGAGGGCCTTGGCGAGGTCCTCCTCGCTCACGTCGAGTCCGTCGATGTCGAGCGACCCGGGAGCGGGGACGTGCCCGATGGGGGTCTCCACCGCGGCCGCCTGGCCCTCCATGCGGTCGATGACCCACTTGAGCACGCGGCTGTTCTCGCCGAAGCCGGGCCACAGGAAGCCACCCTCGTCGTTGCGGCGGAACCAGTTGACGTAGAAGATGCGCGGCATCTTCGCGGCGTCGTTCTCCTTGCCCATGTTGATCCAGTGGCTGAAGTAGTCACCGGCGTTGTAGCCGATGAAGGGCAGCATCGCCATGGGGTCGCGACGCACCACGCCGACCTGTCCGGTGGCCGCAGCCGTGGTCTCGCTGGACAGGGTCGCGCCCATGAACGTGCCGTGGACCCAGTCGCGGGCCTCGGTCACCAACGGGATCGTGGTCTTGCGGCGGCCACCGAAGAGGATCGCGTCGATCGGCACGCCGCGGGGGTCGTCGTACTCGGGCGCGAGGATCGGGCACTGCTTGATCGGCGTGCAGTAACGGCTGTTCGGGTGGCTGGAGAGCTCCTCGGAGTCAGGAGTCCACGGCTCGCCCTTCCACGACGTGGCGTGGGCGGGCGGGTTCTCCAGGCCTTCCCACCAGACGTCGCCGTCCTCGGTGAGAGCGACGTTGGTGAACACCGAGTTGCCGATGTTGATGGTCTTCATCGCGTTGGGGTTGGTGTGCTCGTTGGTGCCCGGCGCGACACCGAAGAAGCCGTACTCGGGGTTGACCGCCCAGAGCCGGCCGTCCTCACCGATGCGCATCCAGGCGATGTCGTCGCCGATGGACTCGACCTTCCACCCCGGGATGGTCGGCTCGAGCATCGCGAGGTTGGTCTTGCCGCAGGCGCTGGGGAAGGCGGCGGCGATGTACTTGGTGACGTTCTCGGGGCTGGTGAGCTTGAGGATGAGCATGTGCTCGGCCATCCAGCCCTCGTCACGAGCCTTGGCGCTGGCGATGCGGAGCGCGTAGCACTTCTTGCCGAGCAGCGCGTTGCCGCCGTACCCGGAGCCGAAGGACCAGATCGCTCGCTCCTCGGGGAACTGCACGATGTACTTGGTGTCGTTGCAGGGCCAGGGAACATCTGCCTGGCCCTCCTCGAGCGGCATCCCGACCGAGTGCAGCGCCGGCACGAAGTCCGCGTCGATCTCCTCCATCTTGCGCAGCACGTTGCTGCCCATGCGCGCCATCACGCGCATCGAGGCGGTGACGTAGGCCGAGTCGGTGACCTCGACGCCGAACATCGGGTGCTCGGCCTCGAGGTGGCCCATCACGAACGGGATGACGTACATCGTCCGGCCCTTCATGCAGCCCGCGTAGAGCTTGCGCATGAGGACCTTCATCTCCTGGGGGTCCATCCAGTTGTTGGTGGGCCCGCAGTCCTTCTCGTCGACCGAGCAGATGTAGGTGCGGTCCTCGACGCGTGCCACGTCGCTGGGGTCGGAGGCTGCGTGGAAGGAGTTGGGCTTCTTCTCGGGGTCCAGGCGCGTGAAGGTGCCGGACGCGACCAGGGCCTCGGTGAGCTCGACCCACTCGTCGTCGGAGCCGGTGCACCAGTAGACGCGGTCCGGGGTGGTCAGCTCCGCGACCTCGTTGACAAAGGCCAGGATGCCCTCGTGCGTGGTCGGGGCATCCTCGGTGATGGTGGTCTTGTTCGACGTGTCGGCCGTCATGCCAGTGTCCCTCTCGAGCAGTTCGCGACCGGCGCCTGAAGGGCCCGACCGGCCGTCGGCAGCGACGGATGGTGTCCTTGAGTTCGTATGCCGGGTGCGGCTCCGTTGCATCACCCGAATGTGATGCCTCAAGTTACGCCCACGTTCTACGCCGGGGTAACCGAGGTTGGGGCCGAATCTAGTGCGCCGGGCGAGTTGGACCTATTGGATCGATCCAGCGCGGTGGGGTGTGGTCAGGGTCACCCCTGGTCAACCCGGGGGTCGCCCGCCGGACATGCGAATGTCGCTGCTGGGGCTGGAGAAGCGATCACCCACCCCACGCGTGACATTCGCATGTCCGGGGCAGAACCACCCACCGCCAAACATGCGAATGTCGCTGCTGGGGCTGGAGAAGCGATCACCCACCCCATACGTGACATTCGCATGTTTGCGGGGGCCCCAGCGACCAACCCCGGACCGCACAGCCCGCCCGCCCCGGGACCAACGTCCCGCCCACCCCCGACCTAGAGCCCTGCTCGCAACCCTTCAAGGACGGGAGTCTGGACACACGTGGCCGCAACGGCCGCGCCGACCGAGGAGGAAGCATGCAGGTGTCCCCAGGAAGCATCGTCTGTGGCGTGGACGGGTCGCCGCAGTCGACGCGTGCGCTGAGGTGGGCGGCACGGCAGGCCGCGGTCGAGCACCGCGCGCTCACGCTCGTGCTCGCCGTACGTGGCGTCACCCCGGCCTACATCGACGCGGCCATCGTCGACGGAGCCGAGGCCCGGAGGGCGTTCGAGCGGGAGGGGCGAGAGATCCTGGCGACCGCGAGGATCGCCGTCCGGTCTGCCGAGCCGGATCTCGAGCTGCACGAGGTGCTCGATATCGCCGACCCGCGCAGCCTGCTGCTGCAGATGTCCGAGCACGCGGCGATGGTCGTCGTCGGGTCGCGCGGACGCGGAACGGTACGCAGCCTGCTGCTCGGTTCGGTCAGTGTCGCGCTGGTGCGCCACGCGCACTGCCCGGTGGTGGTGGTCCGGCCCGAGCACGAGGACGAGGACGTCGAGCGTGCCGGGATCGTGGTCGGTCTCGACCCGTCACCCGAGTCCCGGCCGGTGCTGGAGTTCGCCTACCGCGAGGCGTCGTTGCACTCCCTCGCGCTGACCGTCGTCCACTGCCAGTGGGACCTGCTGACGGGCAGCCGGAGCAAGCTCGTGCCGCCCGGCGAGGGAGGCGATCCGGACCTGGACCGTCTCGAGCTGGCCGAGTTCGTCGCCGGGATGGGCGAGAAGTACCCCGATGTCAGCGTGACGACCCGCCTCGGTCGCGGACACCCCCAACAGATCCTCACGACGCTGAGCAAGCAGATGGACCTCGTCGTGGTCGGAGCCCACCAGCACCACCGGGTGGCACAGGCCGTCTTCGGCTCGGTCTCCGTCTCGGTGGTCGAGCACGCCTCGTGCCCGGTCGCGGTCGTCCCGGTCGCAGCCGTGCCGTCCACCGGAGAGGAACGGTCATGACAGGCCCCAGCAAGAAGCCCGTCGCCGTCGGTGTCGACGGCACCCCGATCAGCGACTGGGGGGTGCGGTACGCCGCCCTCGAGGCCCGGCGCCTCGATGTCTCCCTGGCGATCGTGCACACGACGCTCGGGTACGCCGCCGGGCCGCACCCGCCGATCGTGCCGTACGCGACGTTGCGCGACTACGGGCTCCAGCTCCTGGAGAACGCGGCCGACGTGGCGCGCGAGGCGGTCCCGGACCTGGAGATCGAGACCTCCCTGCTCACCGAGGGCAGCACGGTGGCCTCGCTCGCGGCATACACGCGGCAGGCACGGCTGCTGGTGCTCGGTGCCGAACGGCGCTCCTTCGCGGGCCGGTTGTGGACCGGCGACGTCGTGGCCGGGGTCGCCGGCCAGGCGGAGTGCCCGGTGGTGGTGGTCCCCCCGGAGTGGCGGCCCACCGACGCCCACGGCCGCATCGTCGTCGCGATCAAGTCGCCGGAGCGGATGGAGGGCATGGTCGCGGCCGGGCTGGCGCTCGCCTACGAGCACGGCGCCGAGCTGACGGTGATGCATGCCTGGAAGCTCCCGTCGGGATATGACGACGTCATCGCCGACCGGATCGGTCGCGAGGGTTTCGCCCTGGAGCAGACCTCCCTGATCGAGCCGCTGGTCAAGGCTGCCCGCGACCGTTACCCGGACGTCCCGGTGCACATCCAGATCGTGCACGAGCAGCCCGCTGCGGCCCTGGTGCGGGCGTCGCTGCACGCCGACCGCCTGCTCATCTCCCGGCCACGCCACGGCGGCTACTACCACCGGATCGGCGGGGTGGCTCGGGCCGTCCTGCACGACGCGCGTTGCCCGGTGCAGGTGCACGCCCCCGACGAGGTGGTCTGAGTGGCCGACGAAGACGAGGGCCCCGGACCGATCAGTCCCGCGGGGACGATCGTGGTCGGCGTCGACGGGTCGGAGCACTCCCTGCAGGCGTTGGGCTGGGCCGCCGACCAGGCACGGGTCGAACGTCGCGCGCTCACGTTGCTGGTGGGCGTGCATCCCTCGACACCGACGTGGCTGGACCCCACGGCGGACAGCCCGCGCGAGGGGCACCTGCTCAGTCTGCGGACCAAGGGGGACGAGATCCTCGCCCGGGTCCGCGACGAGTGTGCGGACGCTCTGACCGGCCTGGAGGTCATCGCGACGGTCGTCGTCGCAGACCCCCGCTCGACCCTGCTGGAGATGTCCAGGACTGCCGCGCTGATCGTGGTCGGGTCCCGTGGCCTCGGTCCGCTGAGCAGCCTCCTGCTCGGTTCCACCTCGGCGGCGGTCGTACGCCGGGCCGAGTGCCCCGTCGTGGTCCACCGGTCGCCCCTGGCCGCCCAGCGGCACGGTGTCGCGGTCGGTCTCGACCTGCGCCCGGACTCGGGACCGGTGCTGGAGCTCGCCTACCGGATGGCGATGCTGCGCGCCCAACCACTGTTCATCGTGCACGCGCGGGTGGCGGGCGAGCCGTCAGGCCCAGGAGCCGACGAGGACCCGTGGAGCGCCGCGAGCGCAGCCCACGTGGCGGACTGGATCAGCGAGCTGAACCGGAAGTACCCCGAGGTGGAGGTGGAGACCATCGTCGGGCGCGGCCGGGCGGAGCAGGTGCTGATGCGGCTCACCGAGACCGTCGGGCTGCTCGTCGTGGGCGTGCACCACCGGGGCCGGATCGCCGAGCTCACCTTCGGCACCACCGCGCTCTGGATGGTGGAGCACGCGCCGTGCCCGGTCGTCGCCGTACCGCTGGGCGCGAGCATCCTCGACTGAGTGGTGCCCACGTCGGGCCGCAGGCCGCCCCGAGGCGTCAGCGGGGACCGCCGGGAGGGACCGACCAGCTGATCGTCGTTCCCTCCGGCGAGGACTCGATGGTGCAGCTGCCTCCCAACAGGTCGGCGCGCTCCCGGATGTTGGTCAGCCCGCTCTCCCGGCGCTGCTCGGGGAGTCCGCCGCCGTTGTCGGCGACGACCAGGTCGATCGAGTCACCGGCGACCACCCGGACGTCGATGCGGCTCGCGCCCGCGTGCCGGGCTGCGTTCGACAGCGCCTCGCCCAGCACCGCCAGCAGGTGTGGTGCCACCTCCTCGCTGACCGTGGACCGGATCGGCCCCGCCAGCTCGAGGTGGGGGCGGAACTTCAGCGTGCTGGCCGCCCGGTCGACGAGACGGGCGATCTCGGTCTGGATGTCGGCAGAGCTCTCGGTGGTGCCCAGCGCGAAGATCGAGCGCCGGATGTCCTTGATGGTCGCGTCCAGGTCGTGCACGGCCGCATCGATGCGTTCGGACAGCGGGGCGGACTCCACCCGGTGACTGACGCTCTGCAGGCTCAGACCGACCGCGAAGAGGCGTTGGATGACGAGGTCGTGCAGGTCTCGTCCGATGCGGTCACGATCCTCGAACAGCGCCAGGCGTTGCTCGGTCTCGCGCGAACGCACCACCTGCAGCGCCAACGCTGCCTGCTCGGCGAAGCTGGCCGGGAGCCGCGGGTCCACCGCGTGGTGCTCCTCGGCGCGCTCGCGCGTCCAGCCGAGACCGAGGGCACCCACCACGACGTCCCCGGCGCGCAACGGCACCACGATCGCCGGTCCCACCACGGGGAACCCGGGGATCTCGCTCAGCGTGGCCGCGCGATCGTCGCTGCTCACGTCATCGCAGGAGGTCGCCTGCCCGGTGGCGATCACCTGCTGCGAGAGCGACGGGTCCAGCGTGACCCGCTGCATCTCGGCGACCGACGCCGGTGGCCCGGAGATCGCGCGCACGGACAGGTCGTCCGGCGTGCCGACCACGATCCAGGCCACGTCGGCCAGGGCGAGTCTGCGAGCCCGGTCGGCGACGACCTGCAGCGCCTCCCCGACGTTGCCCTGACCGGTGAGCAGCCCGGTGATCTCGGCGGTCGCGGCCAACCACTCCTCGCGCCGCCCCGCCTCCTCGTAGAGCCGGGCGTTCTCGATGGCGACGCCAGCGGCCGCGGCCAGGGCGATCACCACCTCCTCGTCCTCGACGCTGAAGTCACCCGCTCCCGCCTTCTCGGTGAGGTAGAGGTTGCCGAAGACCCGATCACGGATCCGGATCGGGACGCCGAGGAACGAGCTCATCGGCGGGTGGGCGGGGGGAAAGCCGTAGGACTCGGGGTGTGCGGCGAGGTCGTGCAGCCGCAGGGGTCGCGGCTGGTCGATCAGCAGGCCGAGGATGCCGTGGCCGGTCGGCAGGTCCCCGATCTCCGCGACCTGCACCGGGTCCATGCCCTGGTGCACGAACGTGCGCAGGCCCTTCCGCGGCCGGGAGGCCAGCACGCCCAGGGCGGCGTACTGGGCGCCGGTGAGCCGCCGGGAGATCTCCACGATCCGGGCGAGCACCCCGTCGAGGGTGAGGTCGGCCGCCATCGAGACCACGGCATCGAGCAGCAGGCGCAGGCGCGCCTGCTCGTCGAGAGCGCCGTTGACCCTTTCGAGCACCTCGCGCAGCAGCTCCTCGAAGTCTGCGCCCGCGACAGTGGCTCGGTCGTTCTCGGTCATGCCCACCCCACGCCGGGCTCAGTCCTGCGGGTGCTGAAGGGAGAAGATCGCCGCCTGGGTCCTGCTCGTCAGGCCGAGCTTGGCGAGCAGCGAGGAGACGTAGTTCTTCACCGTCTTCTCGGCCAGGAACATCGCCTCCGCCATCTGCCGGTTGGTCATGCCTTGGCCGATCAGGTCGAGGATGCGCTGCTCCTGGTCGGTGAGCTGCTCCAGGGCGGGGTCGGCCTTGGGTCCGTTGCGGACCCGCTCCAGCACCTGGGCGGTGACCGCCGGGTCGAGCATCGACTGCCCGGCGGCGACGCGGCGTACCGACTCCACGAAGTCGTTGCCGCCCACCTGCTTGAGGATGTAGCCCGCCGCACCCGCCATGATCGCGGAGAACAGCGCCTCGTCGTCGTCGTAGGAGGTGAGGATCAGCACTGCGATCTCCGGATGTCTGGAACGGACCTCACGACACACGTCGATGCCGGAGCCGTCGGGCAGCCGACCGTCGAGGATGGCCACGTCGGGCCTGGTGGCGGGGATCCGGCGGGTCGCCTCCGCCGCGAGTCCTGACTCCCCCACCACGACGATGTCGCCGGCACTCTCGAGCAGGTCCTTGAGCCCGCGTCGCACGATCTCGTGGTCGTCCAGCAGATAGACGCGGATCGGGGCGGTCTCAGCAGCGGGCTTCTCCTCCATGGCTGCGAATCTACGCGCCCTGCCCCACGACCGGTGGTCGCGGACCCACGCACTCAGGACCTTTGTCCCTGCACCGCCGCCCCCTGGCGGTCCAGCCTGTAGGCATCCCCCAGTCAGGAAAGCGGTGACGATGATGTTCGTGAAGGGCCTCCTCCTGCGCACTCCCGTGGTGCGTGTGCTGATGCAGTGGGCCCGGCGCCCGCCTCACGGCCCGCTTCTGCGGGAGCGGATGAGATGAGCCAGCCGTCCAGCGCCCGGCTGCGCGAGATCGTGCAGCTCGCCGGCCGCGCACCGAGCGTGCACAACACCCAGCCCTGGCGCTGGCGCATCCTGGGCGACACCACGCTCGACCTGTACGCCGACCGACGACGCCAGCTCCCGGTCGCCGATCCCCAGGGACGCAACCTGGCGCTCAGCTGCGGTGCCGCCCTCCACCACGTCGTGGAGGTCGCCCACATCATGGGCCTCGAGGCGGCCGTCGACCTGCTGCCCGTGGCCACCAACCAGGACTTCCTGGCACGGATCCGGCTGACGCCCGGCCGCACGTCGACCGATGCGGCCGGCCGCCTCCGGGCCATCGAAGATCGACGCACCGACCGGCGCAGGTTCACGTCGTGGCCGGTGCCCGAGGCTCGGCTGCACCGGCTCGCAGAAGGAGCCTCGGGCTGGGGCGCGTACGTCGTGCCGATCACCGACGTCACCGCCCGGTTCCGGGCCGAGCTGCTCATCGACGAGGCCCTCACGATCCAGGCCGCCGACCCCCGCTACGCCGCCGAGCAGGCCAGCTGGGTGCAGCGCAGCCACGCCGACGGCGTCCCCCTCAGCAGCGCCTCCCCATCTCGACCGGCGAGCCGGGCTGGGCACCCCCACCGCTTCGCGTCCCGGCCCGAGTCGTCCTCCAGCCAGCGCACGGTCGAGAGCTCCGACGGACTGGTCTCCCTGTGCACCGGTCATGACGACGAGCGGTCCTGGCTCCTGGCCGGACAGGCGCTCAGTGCCCTCTGGCTGCACGCGACCAGCTCCGGGCTCTCCATCGTCCCGCTCAGTCAGGTGATCGAGCTGCCCAAGACCCGCGAGCTGCTACGGCGCGACGTGTTCGCCGACATGGCTCGGCCTCAGCTGCTGCTTCGGGTCGGCTGGCAGGAGATCTCGCGTGCGTCGCTCCCCCGGACCCCGCGCCGATCCCTCCAGGACGTCCTGATCGACTGAACGCGGGGCGCCTCCCGATGCAGCCGTGCCTCGGGAGGGGGGTCGTGATCACGGGTCTGGATCATCCGGCGGCGTACAGGCCGACCTGTCGGGTCTCCTCGGTCTCCCGGCCCAGGTGCGGTCCGCGTGGATTGACGACCACCACCGGGCAGGCGGCGCGACCCAGCACTGCCCTGCTGACAGGCCCCAGGTGCGAGCCGAGGGGCAACAGCGGCTCGTGCCGACCGACGACCACGCGCCGGGCCTGGCGCGACTGGTCCACGAGCACCTCGACCGGAGGGCCGTGCAGCGCCTCGAGCTCGACCGCCACCTCGGGGAAGCGCTTCAGCAGCGGGGCGAAGTCGCGTCGCATCACCTCACGCACCGCGGCCGACTGGACGAGCTCGGCCTGGCCGAAGAAAACCTCGGCGTCGAAGAGGTGCGAGAAGAACCACGAGCGCACCAGTCGCACGGGACAGCCCAGCCGCTGGGCCTCCTCGAAGGCCCACGTGGCCACCTGCTGCGAGCTCGGCGCATCCTCCACCCCGACGACGATCACCCCGGACTCGTGCTCGCTCTCCCGCCACTCGTCCGGGACGGCGACCACGGGCGCGTGCGCACGCGCCGCCACACCGTTGGTGACCGAGAGCGTCGGCACATGGTGCAGGTGGTCCATCCGATGGTGCTGCAGCACCACGAGGGCGGCGTTCTCGGTGATCTCCACCAGCGCGGGCACCACGACGCCGTGAGTGATCTCGGTGCTGACCGGCAGGTCCGGCCCCAGCTGTGCGCTCACCTTCCGGGCACACTCGACGAGGAAGGCGGTGCCGCGCTTGCGCCACTCGCCGTCGACCGTGGTGAGCTCGGAGACGGTGCCCGGACCGATCCACGCGGGACGCACGGCCAGGGCGAGATGGATGCCGCACTCGCGGCGGCTGGCCTCCACGACGGCGAAGTCCAACGCCGCCGCGGCGTCCTCGTCCGGGCTCACACAGACCATGACCTTGCGAGGCTCGATGTCCAACATGGCTCTCTCCTGACTGCTTCTCACATTCACGTCGCGTTCGCCGCATGCGCAGCGAGGCGTTCTTCGGCGGGTTCCCGAGGGTCCCCCGGCGGGATGATGAGCACGGGTCGGTGCGACTCCCGGAGCAGCGCTCTCGCGGTGGCACCCAGGTGCCGGCCGAGGAAGGCGTGCCTGCGCCGGGCCAGGATCACCACGTCGGCCTCCTCCGCCGCGTCGAGCAGCACCCTTGCGGCCTGGCCGCGGACGACACGGACGTCGACGGGGACCTCGTCCTCGCCCTCGTGGGCAGCGGCTGCGCTGCGTTCCAGTGCGTAGCGGGCCTGGTGGTCCCAGGCGGTCTCCTCCCCGCTCGAGCCGACCAGGTCGTCGTAGGGGTGCGGCAGCTCCCACGCCTGCACGACGAGCAGCTGCGCGCCGCGCCGCGCGGCCGTCTCGAAGCCCAGGCGCAGCAAGTCATGGGACTGATCGGTGGACCTGACTCCGACCAGGACGCAGCGCCGCTCGTCCTCGGCCGACCAGTCGGGGGGCACGGAGACGACCGGGGCCGTGGACCCGGCCGCGACGCCGGTCACCGTGGCTCCCGTGAGCAGCCGGTCGACCGTCGTACGGCGTTCGTGGCCCAGCACGATCATCCTCGACTCCGACGCAGCCTGCACCAGGGTCGGCACCCGAGGACCGTCGAGGAGCTCACTGGTCACGTGGGCGGGCGGCAGCAGTCCTCGGGCCTGCTCCTCGGCCCGCCGCAGGATGGCGCGTCCCGCCTCCGCCAGGTCGTCGGGAAGAAGCGGCAGCATCGGAGCCAGCGGCATGTAGGTCGGTGGGACGTGCACCAGGTGCACCCGCGCGTCGACCAGCTGCGCCTCGTGCGCAGCGAACCGCACAGCAGCGGAGCTGTCCTTCGAGCCGTCGACACCGACCACGATCGGAAGGCTGGATGGGGTCGCGGTCATGGCGCACGTCCTTTCGCGAGATCTGTCCCCATCCTGGTCCGACGGCGCTCGGGCCTGCAGGGTCGGCTGACCCGACCATCGATGACGTTCGACCCTGCTCCGGTTGCTCGAGATCGCCTGGAATGGAGGTCGGAGGTGAGGCAGGTGCTGCTGACCGAGTTGCGCGCGCGGCGCCAGTTCGCGACCGCCGACGTCTTCGGCGAGGTCGTGGTGCGTCGACCGGTGGGGAGCGTCTTCGACTTCTTCGTCGACGCCCGCAACGAGCCGAGCTACGACCCCGAGGTCACCGCCGCCGAGAAGGCGACGCTCGGCCCCGTGGGCGTGGGCACGCTGTGGCGCAGCACGATCACCCCCGCCCGAGGACATGCCCGCTGGCGGTCCATCGAGATCACCGGGTTCGACCGGCCGAACCGGATCACGCAGCGGACCTACCTCGCCTCGATGCATCTGGACGGGACGGTCACCTTCACCACGCTCCCCCAGGGGACCCTGGTCTGCTGGAGCTGGAACGTGCACCCCCACGGTTGGCTCCGACTGGCCAGACCGTTGCTCGTCCGGCTCCTGCAGCGCAACGAACGACTCAACTGGAGCACGATCAAGCACCTGCTCGAGGAGCACCTGGACGGCGTACGACGCCCCGGGGCTCCGCCCCCCGTCAGGCCGATCCCGCGCGGCCTGATCCCCGCGATCTTCGGCACCCGGCCCGGGCAGCCCTGATGGCTGCCACGACGGGCACACCCGCTGCCACGCGGGCGATCCGCACCGAGGGTCTGTCCAAGCAGTTCGGACAGACCCGGGCGCTCGGCGGGATCGACCTGGTCGTGCCGCAGCACGTCGTGTTCGGCTACCTCGGTCCCAACGGGTCCGGCAAGACCACCACCATCCGCATCCTGGCCGGGCTGATGCGCCCGACCGCTGGGCGTGCGGAGATCCTCGGCTGCGACGCGACGAACGACCGCGAGGCCGCGCAGCGTCACATCGGCTACCTCCCGGGCGACTTCGTCGGATCTCGGGACCTCACCGGCCGGCAGTTCCTGACCTACCTGTCCAACCTGCGCGGCAACGTGGACTGGGCGGGCGTGGAACGGCTCGCCGAGCGCCTCGTGCTCGACCTCGACCGGCGCATGGGAGCGCTCTCCCACGGGAACCGGCAGAAGGTCGGCATCGTCCAGGCGTTCATGCACGACCCGGATCTGCTCATCCTCGACGAGCCCACGTCGGGTCTCGACCCGCTGGTGCAGCGCGAGTTCCTCCAGCTCCTGCGCGAGGCCCGCGACCGGGGTCGCACCGTGTTCTTGTCCTCGCACGTGCTGAGCGAGGTCGAGGCCGTCGCCGACGAGGTGGCCATCCTGCGAGCCGGCGCGATCGTGGTCACCGACACGGTCAGCGCCCTGGAACGGCAGGCCCGACGCCGGATCGACCTGTTCTTCGCCGGTGCGCCGCCGGTCGAAGCGCTGCGTGCGGTCCCCGGCGTACACGAGCTCCACGTGCACGAGCGCATGGTCACCCTCAGCGTGGAGGGCTCGACCGCACCGCTGATCGCGACTGCGGCCCCGTTCGGGGTGGAGAACCTCGTCACCCACGAGCCGGACCTCGAGGAGGTCTTCCTCGACTGGTACGACCCTGACCCGGAGGAGGTCGGGGCATGCTGAGCAGCGTGTTCGCCAAGGCCCTGCGGGACCAGCGCTGGTCCCTGCTCGGCTGGGGGACCGGCATCGTCGCGATGGTGCTCGTGGAGGCCGCGGTCTGGCCCAGCATGCGTGACTTCCCGAGCCTGGACGAGCTCATGCGCGGCTACCCGGACGCGATGCGCGAGCTGTTCGCCCTCGACGCGATGAGCACCGGGATCGGGTTCCTCAACGTCGAGCTGTTCAGCCTCATCCTGCCGCTGCTGTTCATCATCTTCGGGGTCAGTCGGGGTGCCAGGCTCGTCGCCGGCGAGGAGGAACAGGGCTTGCTGGACGTCGTGCTCGTCACTCGCGTGACCACGACCTCGCTCCTGCTGCAGAAGGCAGCAGCCCTGGCGACCGCCGTCGCGGTGCTGGCGCTCGTGACGATGGTCATGGTGCTGGTCTGCTCGCCGATCTTCGATCTCGGCATCGGCCTCGGCGACCTGGGTCCCGCGGTGCTGGCGATGTGGCTGCTCGGCACCGAGTTCGGCTTCGTGTCGCTGGCCGTGGGAGCTGTCACCGGTCGTCGCGCCGTTGCCCTGGCTGTCGGCGGGACCCTCGCCGTGGCCAGCTACACGCTCTACGCCCTGGGGCAGATCGTCGAGTCGGTCAAGCCGTGGCAGCCGCTCTCCCCCATCGACCAGGCCGTCAACGCCGGGCCGCTCGGCGGCGGCGTGCAGCCCAGCTTCGGTTGGATGGCGCTGGTCATCGCCCTGGTGATCCTCGCCGCCGCCCCGGCCTTCGGCCGGCGCGACATCCGGTCGGCCTGAGCGGGGCGGGCGGGTCCGTCAGGTCGGGCGTCGGGGTCGGGGTTGGCGGTCCCGGGGGCGGCGGGTCGGGGCTGGCGGTCCGGGGGCGGCGGGGGCGGTGTCGTCGTCAAACATGCGAATGTCACTGGTGGGGATGAAGCAGCGTTCAGCCGCCTCGTCCGCGACATTCGCATGTCTATCCCGGAGCCCGAACCGACCGATTTCAACCCGGTCCGGGTAGTCGGCTAGCATTGCGCAGTCTTCGGACAGGCGCCCGTAGCTCAACGGATAGAGCATCTGACTACGGATCAGAAGGTTGGGAGTTCGAATCTCTCCGGGCGCACCAGACACCAACCGCAGGCAGACCCGATCTGACCTGCGGTTTCGTCGTTTCCGGCGTCCTTGACAGCCTGTACGCCGATCCTCGCCGTGCCGTCTCGCTCGGCACACCCGCACACGCGCCCACCCGCACACCGTTGCGGGTCTGAAGAGTTGCCTGCGGCCGCTCGGCCGATCGGCCGCTCGGCCGCTCGGGGGCTCGGGGGCTCGGGGGCTCGGGGGCTCGGGCAGACAGTCGATCTGGTCACCGGAGCCCCCCCCCCCACTCCGCCGAGGTCGGCTCGGGCGTTTCCGCCGCCAAGGGTGGAAACTGCCCGCCCCGTCCCGGGGAACTCGTCAGAGCGGCCTGTCGTCGGTAGCGTTCGAGCATGAGTGAGCGCGTGTGCCCAGAATGCGGAGGTCAGCTCGAGCTGGTGGAGACCCACCAGGACCCGGATCGCCCCGGGCAGCGCCTGACCTACGCCTGCAGCACGGACGGCTGCACCGGCGGGCTCGAGGAGGTCTCGGAGTACGACGCTGCCGCCGCGAACGAGCCGACCGGGGGCGACAACATCGGCGCCTGACCATTCGCCGCTCGCGGCACAGGTGCGGGGTCGGGGCCGTTGTCGGTGCCTCACGGACGGTCGAGTAGACATGTGACGTGACTGCCGAATCCCCTGCCCCGGAACCCCGCGACGCCTCCGAGGTCGGCTCGTCGGCCGCACGCGCAGCCTGGGCCGTGGCCGCCCGTCCCGTTCTCCTCGAGGCCGCGGGCCGTTACCGCGGGCTGGTGACCTGGAAGCAGCTCTCGGTCGCCGTCCAGGAGGCCACGGGCATCACCACCGGCCAGCCGGTGGCCAAGTGGATCGGCGACGTCCTCGCCCGCGTGACCGACGAGTGCCAGTCCCGCGGCGAGCCACTCCTCTCCTCACTGTGTGTCAGCGTCCAGGGCAGCGTGGGCGAGCAGTACGCCGACGCCGTCGAGCACGCCCGCGGCGAACGTCCCACCGACCCCGACGAGCACGCGGCCGACGAGCGGCTCAGCTGCTACCGCCACTGGGAGGCCACGGGTCTGCCCCGCGACGGCGGCACACCTCTGCGGACCGCGCACTTCAAGACAGTCCGCAAGGCCGCTGCACCGAAGGCCGCGCCCCGAGTCGCGGGCACACCGAAGCGGGCGACCCGCAGGACCGCCACGGCGGCTGCCCCTGCTCCAGAGCCCAAGCCGATCCCACTGTGCCCGACGTGCTTCACCCAGGTGCCGGCATCCGGAGTGTGCGACTACTGCGATTGACCTGGAGGAGGACTGGGCCCCCTGCGCTGCTCCGAGCGGCTCTCGCCCGTCTGCGTTGACCTGGGAGGAGCCCCGTAACGACGGCACCAGGTCCCTAGCGGATGCACGCCTCGGCCATGAAGACGTGACGGAGGGCTACGGCTCTCCTGGGAGGTGGGCGCGGCGTCGCCCCAGGTGGAAGCCGATGCCTGCGGTGAGGACCGCAAGCCCTGCCGCTGCTGCCGCGTAGCCGGCCAGTTGCCACCGCGTCACGATCACCAGCGACCTGTTGCTCGGGGAGTCGCCCCAGCTCATGTGCCAGTCCGCGTCGCCGCTCAGCGGCGTGTAGGCGAACCAGCCGAAGCCGGCCGCGCCGGCTCGAGACGTCCATGCCATGGCGACGCCCCCGCCGACGAGCATGAGACCGAGGACCCACCACAGATGACGCAGCACGAGACGAGTATCGCCCACGCCGAGACGCTGATGACGGAGTCGGCCGTCGTGGTCGCGACCGTCGCGACCCGAGGTGGCCGATGGTCCTGACCGGGTGAGTGGCCGGCTGAGTGGCCGGCTGGCTGGGCGGCGGGCTGGGCGGCTGGCTGGGCGGCGGGCTGGGCGGCTGGCTGGGCGGCGGGCTGGGCGGGAACCGCTGCATGAAAGCTGGCCTGAGTCCCCAGCCCGGGGTCACGTTGCCGGGCCGACCCGCGCGTGCTCGGCCAGCGACGTCTGGCCCGGCAGATCGGTGCGACACGCTCGCGGCGAACTGACGGGCCTCGTGATCCCGCCGGAGCTGTGCCGCTCGCCTGGCCACCAGGACCGCGACCACCAGCGCAAGACAGGTGGCGGCGCCCTGCAACAAGCCGAGGACGGGAGGTCGCGCCGAGGCCCGCTCCCGCGTTGTCCATGTGGTTGTGCCGTCCGAGCACAGTGCCGCCGTCGAAGCCGTGCCCCGACATCGACCGAGTCAGGGGCGGGGACGGATCGTGCAAGGCGGTCGGGGTGGTGCGAGTCAGCAGGCCAGGGGCCGCTGGAGATCGCCTGCACCCTTGCGGCAGCGACCAGGCAGGAGAATTCTGTGCATTATGGATCAGGCATTCGTCGTGCTCCCCGGAGAGGGGACGCATCTCGATCTAGGCAACTTCGAGGTCGAGGTCCTGGCCACGTCCGCTCAGACGTCCGGCCGCTTCACCTTGCTGCAGACGCAGAGCGAGCCACCGGAGTTCGGTCCGCCCCTCCACCTGCACCGCGATGCTGCCGAGGCGTTCTTCGTGCTGGAGGGCGAGTACCTGATGTTCACGCAGGACAAGCAGACCCGGTGTCCGCCCGGAACCTTCGTGTACGTGCCGCAAGCCGCGCCGCACACGTTCAAGGTGGTTTCCGAGGGGCCCGGCAAGAAGTTGAACCTCTTCACACCGGCCGCGATGACTGCGTTCTTCGAGGAGCTGGCCCAAGCCGAGACGGCTGGATCGGCGACGCCGGAGCTCTTGGACGAGATCGCGGCGCGCTGCCACATGGAAGTTCTCGGGCCGGTGCCGGACACGTATCTCTGAGTCCCATCCCTCTTCAGATCCAGCAGAGCTGTCCCCGCAGCTGACCGCCTCTCGTGGTCGGCGACCGCACGGGTGGCGGTGTGCCTCGACCTGCGCTCAGTCACTCGCTGCGGCGCGATCACCCGTGACCGATCGGCGTGCCGATCCGACGTACGCCAGGCCGGGAACGCTGAGCCCGTCCGAGGTCTCGTACCTCGACAGCCCATCGCGCACCATCTCCCGGATGGCGATCAGGTCTTGGGCAGGCAGGCTGGCGAGGCGTTGCTTCAACGGGCCGGCAAGATCGATCCGCAGCTGCCAGTAGTCGTCGAAGGATGCGTCGTGCGTGGGTACGTCGACCGGCTGCACGCTGACGTGCTCGAGGCCGCCCGCGGTCAATGTCGTCTCGAGGGCGCCGTCGGCGCCCAGGGAGAACGGACCCGGGGTTCCGGGCGGGGGCACGGGTGTGCCGGTGTGTCGGTGGACGGCGTCTGCGAGCACTCCGAGCCACGGGTTGCGATCGCGCGGTCCCCACACCGCGACGGCCGCTCGGCCACCCGGCCGCAGGACTCGGGCGATCTCGCTGGCGGCTCGGGCCGGGTCGAGCGCGAACATGAGTCCCTCGCGGCAGACGACGATGTCGAACGATTCGTCGGGCAGGTCGATCTGCTCCAGGTCGAGGACCTGCGCGCTGACCTGCCCGTCGGCTTCCCCGGCCTGGCCGCGCCTGGCCGCCCGCGTGGATGCGATCGCCACCATCTCTGGCGCCACGTCGGAGAGGACGACCCGTCCTCCTGGTGCGACGTGGTCGGCGATCGCCAGGCCCAGGCCGCCTGCGCCGCAGGCGAGCTCGAGCACCATGTCACCTGGGGCAGGCGCCACGGCCTCGATCATCAGCCGGGTCACCGCCTCTGCGCGCTGCTCGACGTGATCGCCATGCTCACCCCACGATTCCGCGACCGAGCCCCACATCTGGTGCACGCGGTTGCGGATCTGCTCGGCGGTTGGCAGTTGCACAGTCTCTGGTGACATCTCGAAGCCTCCTTCGGCAGTTCGTTACATGTGATGAGTAACGAATATTGATAGAGTAGGCCGATGACCGCGGAAGTCAAGAGATCTCGCACCTACGACTCCTCATTGCGCGTGCAACAGGCGACCGATCGGCGCCGCGCGCTGGCCCAGGCCGCCCGTGATCTCTTCGTCGAAGGTGGATACCCGGCAACCACGATGGAGGCGGTCGCGAAACGCGCAGACGTCTCGCTCAAGACGGTCTACAACGCCTACGGCAGCAAGGCGGGCCTGCTCAGAGCGGTGTGGGACCTCTCGCTCAAGGGCGACCTCGACGACGCACCCATCGCCGAGCGCCCCTGGTACACCGACCTGCTGTCTGAGCCGGATCCGCACCGGCAGCTGGCGATGACCGCGGAGAGCTCTCGCGTCGTCAAGACACGCATCGGACCCATGCTCAGGGTCATCCGAGACGCCGCGCCCATCGATGCTGACCTCGCGGCTCTGTGGGAGCTGATCCAGACCGACTTCTGGGCCAACCAGCGTGCGATCGTCGAGAGCCTTGCCGCCAAGGGCTCCCTGCGACCTGGCCTCGATGTCCAGCGCGCCACCGACCTCCTGTGGACGCTCAACCACCCGGACGTCTGGCTGCTGCTCGTCGACCGTCAAGGCTGGTCGCCCGAGGACTGGGAGAGCTGGTTCGCCACGACCTGCCGACACCAGCTGCTCGCTTGACTTCGAGAGCCGGGCAGGCTGAGGCGGTGGGCAGCGTCGTCAGGCGCGCCCCACCTTTCGTCCGCGGCACGCGACCCTCTGCGAGACACCCATCGAGCACGAGCTGCCGCTGTCGGGAGATATCGAGGCGGAAGAGTCGGCTGCACCGCCTTTGGTCGACGACTTCATGGATGACGCTCGAGCTCGCGCCGATCCGATGGGTAGACCGCCCGTGGCCCAGGTGGCACGCTGCAAGGTATGGCGCGGGTGCTGTTCACCTCGAGCCCGGCGTACGGGCACGTGCTGCCGATGCTGCCTCTGCTGAGGGCGGCAGCGCGCGCAGGTCATGACGTGCGCCTTGCCACGGGCCCGGACCTGGTCGCTCCGCTGGCGGCACGAGGACTCGACGTCCACCCGGTCGGACCGGTGTGGACGGAGGGGTGGTCTGCGAACCTGGCTGTGTGGGCCGACGCGAGCCTGTCCGAAGAGCAGCGCATGATGGGCGGGGTGGTGGCGCTCTTCGGCCGGCCGGCGCTCTCCAGGCTTGCCGACCTGGACGTGATGGCGCGGGACTGGCGCCCCGATCTCGTCGTCCACGAGGTACTGGAAATGGCGGGGTCCTTGCTGGCCCGAAGGCTCGAGGTGCCGGGGGTGGTTCACGGCATCGGGCCCATGTTCGCGTTCTACGCCCAGCTCATCGGCAACGTGGGTGCGGCGATCGGCGAGCCTGAGCTGTGGGCGCAGGCCTCCTCCGAGCGGGCCCTCGACCTGTGTCCGGCCTCGCTGCAGCCCGACGGCCCGCCGCCATGGCAGATCGCGACTCCGCTGCGGCCCAGTGCGGGTGAGCCGGGTGACGTGCCGGATCGGGTGGCCGAGGTTCTTGCGACCGACAGACCGGTCGCGTACTTCACCCTGGGCACGGTCAAGAATGCCGACGCCAAGGACTTCGAGGTGGGGCTCGCCGCCTTGGACGAGTACGACGGAGCAGTCATCGCCACGACAGGGCGGCGACTCGATCCCGGGGAGCTGGGGACCGTCCCGGCGAACGCCGTCGTCGAGGAGTTCGTCCCGCAGGCCGCCGTCCTCGGACGGACCGACCTGCTGGTCTCCCACAGCGGGTCCGGCACGATGCTGGGCGGCCTCGCCCACGGTGTCCCTCAGGTCGCCCTCCCGCGTGGGACGGATCAGCCGCAGAACGCTGCCCTGGTGGCCAGAGCGGGCGCCGGGGTCGTCGTCGCCCCCGAGGACTACGCCGTCGACACGGTGCGGGCTGCAGTCGGGGAGGTCACGAGCAACCCGGACTACAGGGCTGCGGCCGAGCGCGTGCGCGACGAGATCGCCGCCATGCCCGATGCCGACGCCGTGTGGGCCACCATCTCGCCAGGGTCAGTGCCAGGCCGAGGGCGATCGGTCACGACGTGAGCGCGCAAGCCGGTTCTATGCGTGTGTTGTGTGCTTCTACTGCGGGGGCAGGTCACTTCTCGCCGTTGGTGCCGTGGATCGAGTATCTGGTCGGCGTGGGGCATCAGGTGCTCGTGGTGGGGCCGCCGGCATTGGAGCCAGCCGCCGCTCGATGGGCGTTCGTTCGGGGCGGAGCCGCCGATCCTGCCGAAGTCGAAGTGATCATGGGGCGCGCCATGTCGATGCCTCACGCGGATGCAGCCGACATGGTGATCGGGGAGGTGTTCACTCGCTTGAACTCGGGCGCCCTCCTGCCGGCGATCAGGGGCGCTGTCGCGGAGTTCCGGCCTGACCTCGTACTCCGTGACCCCGCGGAGTTCGGCTCCGCCTTGTGCGCCGCCGAGGCCGGCATCAGGCAGGTACGGATCGGCCACGGACTCTCCGGCGGAGAGGCGACCCTCCTCCGGCACGCACGACCGATCCTCGAGGAATGGAGCGGAGGACTCACGGATGCGGTGGGCGGGTCGGCGTACTTCACGCGCTTCCCGGAGTCCGTCGATCCCGCGATCTTCCCAGCCACACTGCGGTATCGGGAGGTTCCGCGGCGAAGGGAAGTGCGAGCTCAGGACCAGGCAGGAGTTGCCTTGGTCTACGTCACCCTGGGCACGGTCACCCCGACCATCCCGATCCTGCTGCCCTGGTACTCGGTGCTCCTCGAGGCCCTGTCGGAGCTCCCCGTCCGCGCACTGATGACGACTGGACGCGACCTCGATCCAGCGGGCTTGGGACCGGTCCCTGCCAACGTCGAGGTCACCCCCTGGGCCGATCAGCGCTCTGTCCTGGCGAGTGCCGCTGCGGTTGTGCACCACGGGGGGTCCGGCACGGTGCTGAGCTCGCTGGAGTGCGCGTGCCCTCAAGTCGTGGTCCCTCTGTTCGCGGACCAGGGAGACAACGCGGCCATGGTCGAGCGAGCATGCCTGGGACTCGCCGTCGCTGAGCTGGCCGACGGCGGCCGAGCAGCCATGAGGCAACCGCAACCCGAAGACGCGCATCGCATCCACGCTGCTCTGCAGCAGGTCCTCGCGGAGGCCGAGATGCGCTCTCGCAGCCAACAGATCGCGACGGAGATCTCGCAGCTGCCAGCGCTCGGAGAGCTGTCCTTCGAGTGACCCAGCGAGAGCTTCAGGACCCTTCGATCGCGCACCCCCCTCGCAGGCGACGTAGAGCCGCGTGAATTCAGGTGCCGAGCAGATCGTTGAGGAGAGTGATGATCGGCCAGCCGCCATCGGACCAGTTCGAGATGACCGTGTAGGTGATGGAGGACGAGGGCTGGTGCAGGCTGGTGAACGACACGCCCGCGTCGTAGCCCTCGAGCCACACCGAGTCGCCCGTTGCGTGGAGATGGAAACCCAGGCCGTAGCGCCTGGACTCCTGCGGCCAGTCACTGTGCGGTCGCACCATGGAGGCCACGGCCTTCGGCGACACGATCCGTCCGGCGAAGAGCGACTGCCAGAAGGCACTGAGGTCGGCAGCCGTCGAATAGAGTCCCCCGTCGCCGGTGCCGAGTACCGGCAGATGCAACACGTTCGTACGCAGACCGTCGACGGACAGGTACCCGAGGGCGGCTCGGCCAGGGAGCTCGTCGGAGCGCAGAAAGGCGCTGTCGCCCATCCCCGCCGGGTCGCACACCAGTTCGCGGACCAGGCGGTGGAAGCCCACGCCGCTCGCGCGTTCAGCAAGCAGGGCGAGCAGCACATACCCCCCGTTGTTGTAAGCGAACCGCTCGCCACAGGGGTACACCGTCTCGTGTCCGCTCAGCACCGACAGGTACTGCTCGGTGTCTGCGAGTCGGTGCACCGGCACAGGTAGGACGTAGTCGCTGATGGTGTCGTGCACCTCCTCGTCGAGGTAGTCGCCGATCCCGGATCGATGCGCCAAGAGGTGCTCGATCGTCACGTCGTCGGCGATCAGCGGAAGGTCGTCTCCGAGCAACGAGCGGGCGGTCGTGTCGAGCCCCAACGTCTTCCGCTCCACCAAGCCCATGACCGCCAGTGCCGTCAGGCCCTTGGTTCCGCTCGCAGTCCCGAACTGGGTCTCGACCGTGTTGCGGATCCCGTGCGCCCGGTCGGCGAACCCGTGGGCCGACACAAACCCGGGCTCGCCATTGCGGTCCACGCGGACCACACCAGAGAATCCTGTGCGGACCGCGGCCGCGTCTACCGCCTCATGGAGCGCCTGCACCATGTCGAGCCTAGCAATCCGCCGCCCTGGCAGAGCTTCGCGCGCAGGACCTGCCCGCGCGCCTACGGCTTCTGTGTCCGACTCGGCGCCTGTCGCGTGGGCACCACACCGCGCGGGTCAACCGGGCCCTCGGGTGCGCGTGCGACTACCTGCGGGAGTAGATGACCTTGACTCGCCCGGACCGGAACTTCTTGATCACCCCGTTCTCGAAGCCGGCTTGGACGCCCCGCTTGAATCGGACTGGCGTCGTCCGGGGGAAGCCGAGCCGCGAGCCCGCGCCGCCGCGTCGCAGATAGGCCTTGAGCACCTTCCCGTACAGCTCGAACGTACCCACGCCGTACTTCGCGAAGATCCGGCCCTTCTGGAAGTTGCGCACGCGACCGCCTGCCACCGAATGCTCCGGGCCCTTGGGCCGACCGACGACCGAGTGGTTGCCGCCGATCGCCTTCCAGCGTTGCGTGATGGCGCTGGCCTGGGCGCTGTTCTGGTAGGCCTGCGCCAGCGCCCGGACGTAGGGGAGCTTGGCCTCCAGGTAGCGGCCCGGGCAAGCGGTCTGTCCGACGTCGCGGTGGCCGTTGATGGCTTGCAGCCAGCGGTTCTTCACCCACACGTGGTTCGCGTCGGCCCGGATGTCGTAGAGCGAGAGCTTCCACGCGAACAACCGGGCGTAGGCCGTGAGCACCGGCTGCGGCGGGTTGGCGATGTCGTAGTTGCCGATCGCCGACATGGCGAAGGACACCTCGTTGTAGCCCAGCGTGTGCGCTCCGACGACGGCCCGGTCGACGCCGCCGTACCGGCCCTCCCAGATCCGTCCGAAGCGGTCGACGAGGTAGTTGTAGCCGATGTCGCGCCAGCCGCGCGACTGCGTGTGGTACGCGTAGATCCCGCGGATCAGCGCCGGGACCTGGGCCGCGGTGTAGTTGTTGGCGTTGACCGTGTGGTGGATGAACCCCGTCTTCACCGTGCCGTACGACGGCGGTGACTGGTCGCGCAGCTTCTCGTTGGCGCCCCACTGGGCACGCGAGTAGATGTAGGGCTTCGCGGCGACCCTCATCGCGCTGAGCACCACCGTGTCCTGCGCCTTCCCCGACCCGGTCGACCGGATGGCCCCGGAGGAGTCCCCCGTGAAGGCTGCTGCAGGCTCCGCGGAGCTCGCCGGCCCCGGCAGCTTCGAGGTGTCGATGGCCGGCGCGGCCATGGTCGTGGTGCCGGCGCCGGGGTCGATGAGGGCAAGCTCCAGGTCGGGAGGGGTGCTGCCGTCCCGGGTCTCGGCCCGCATCTGCACGCGGTCGACATCACCGATCACCACGGCGTCGGTGCCGGGCCGGTCGTCCTGGCTCTCCACCTCGGGGGACCCGCCGTCCGGACCGTGCTCGTCGTGGTACTCGGCGTCGATCCACTCCGACCAGGCTCCGTGCTTCTCGGTGCGCACCTGCACCGCGATGTCATGGTCGGCGTAGTCCACGCCGTGCTTCCACGTGACGCCGACCGTGGCGTAGCCGGTCACCGGCTGCGGGTCGGACACCGCCACCAGGCGCTTGGGGGCCGCCGTCTCGAGGAGACGCGCCGACCGGTCTCCGGTCGCGCCCGGCGCCTTCCCGGAGATGCCGGTCACCTGAACCTCGCGCACCCGAGGCGTCACGGGCGCGTCGTCGACCTGCGTCTGCGCCAAGGCGGCCTGCGCGGTGTCGCGCTGGGTGAGCAAGGGCTGGGGCGACTGCCCGGGAGCGCCGTGCTGGGCGCCGGCGAGCTCCCCGGGGGGCGCAACGATGTCCAGCGTGGCGACGCCAGCGGCGGAGACACCGACCGACAGGGCGAGAGCCGTGACCAGAGATTTCTGGCACAACGAGACGTAGCGGGCACGGCTGAATCGCATACGGCGGGCTCCAAATGGGGGGAAGTTGGTCACACGAGTATCAAGAGTCACACCCGTTACAGGCTTTAGAAAGAGCCGCGCAAGAAATACAAAGATGTAATTTGCGCCCTTCGACGCCGCATTCCCTCGAGCCCGACCTGAAAAGCCTCGTGCTTGTCGGTGGACGCTCCGCCGAGACGGAAGGACGTGTTCCTCACCAGCAGAACCGCGTGACCGCGGGAGGTGGCGAGGCTCGTGTCCCGAGCTGGTGGGCGATTTCGGATACCGGAGGTCGGGGTCGAAACAGCGCGATACCCCTACGCGATCTACGAAACCCGTCAGGGGTCTTGACAAGAGTCCGTTTCGTGATCTTGTCGCGACCATCTGCCCGGTTCTACTAGCGTTGGAGCAAGTCCCGGGCGGTCGGCGCACTTCTGCGCGGGCTGGTCGCCAGAGGCCCCCGCCACCAGCAACACGACCGGAGCGGTCGCGGCCGGACGGTGGCTGCAGTGGCGGTGGCGCTCGTCATCGCGGTCACGGGGCTGGTGGTTGAGGCGCCGGCACAGGCACAGACCAATGACAGCAGCACCTTCTACCAGGTCACCGACATGGACGGGAACGAGATCGTCGGGCCGGGCATCGACTACCTCGCGGGAGGCGCCGACTTCCTCAACGCCTGCCTCTACGGAGGAGCTGCCGGAACGCTGGGGTGGACGCGTTGGGGAGGCCTTGTGTGGATCTTCCTCGGCAGTGAACGTTGGTGCATTCCCGAGTTGCCGCGCAGTTGGATGCCTCTGAACCGGGTGGCTCAGCCTCCGGCAGGAACGCCAGGTACCTTCGTCGATTGCTGGCAGGTCGGGGCGGCCTCATCACAGATGGGTGCCGATCCTTGGAGGGTGCAGGTGACAGCTGACCCGACCGCGACCGACACGACCGGCCACGCGTGGGTCTTCGACCACTGGGAGCTGACCGGGACTGGCAGCTCCTGCGCCGAGGGCCTCACCAGCACCCAGTGCACGTTCACGACCGCCGAGAACACGGCGTACTTCTTCCACGCCTACTACCACCGGGACCCCGCGGAGGACACCACCGCTCCAACCGCGACCCCGACCCTGTTTCCGCGACCAGGCCCTAGCGGTTGGAGCACGGCATCCAGTGTCGAGGTGAGATGGAACTGGGCGGACGAGGCCGGCGGCTCAGGGATCGACCCGGCCAGCTGCACACCGACCACGACCGTGAACGGCCACAAGAACCCACGGCCCCTCGCGACGGCGTTCTGCTCCGACCTGGCTGGCAACAGGGGCTTCGCCACCCAACAGCTGAAGTTCGACCAACAACCTCCGTCGGTGTCCTGGACCCCTGGCCCCGTGGCCTCCTTCACCGTGGATCAGAGGGCTGTCTTCGGATGCACCGCTCAGGACACCGAGTCCGGGATCGCGACGACGACCGGTTGCGAGTCGTGGGACGTCCCGGCTGCCGACCTCGGCCTCGGCGCGCACGTGTACACCGCCCGCGCCGTCGACGTTGTCGGGCACATCGCGGATGCCTCCGTCACCGTCACGGTCAGCGTGACTCCGGCCAGCCTGTGCAACCTGACCTCCCAGTACGCGCGCGCGTCGGCGAAGTACCAGGCGCTGAGCGCCAAGATGATGACTGCGTTCGACCAGACCCTCAGCGCACTGTGCACCGCCGACCTGACCCCGATCAAGCCCGGCCTCAGCGCAGCAAAGAAGAAGGCGCTGGTCGCGGCCTACACGTTCGGCGTCAAGTCCCTCGCCCGGGACGGCTGGCTCACGACCGCACAGGCAAACCAGCTCGCCGGGTTCGCCGCAGCACTGTAGAGAACGCCTCCTTCTTCCGGCCCAGGTGGCCGAGTGATCGCACGACCCTCGCGGTCCTGTCATCGAACGCTGATAGAACGTCCAGCACGTTGGTCGAACCACCCGCCGCGCTCTGATGCTCCCTACCAAGGGTTCGCCAGCGCCACGAAAGGACATTCCCGTGAACCGCAAGGCGATCCTCTTCCACGGAACCGCCGCACATCCCGAGGTCGTATGGCTCCCCTGGCTGCGAAAGCGGCTGACCGAACGCGGCTACGCCGTCGAGGCACCGCACTATCCCCGCCTCAACCTCGAATCCATCGCCACCTTCCTGCCGAAGGTGCTGGCCAACCACACCTTCGATGCGAACACCGTGCTGGTCGGCCACTCGGGCGGGGCCGCGTTGCTGCTCGCGATCCTGGAGCACATCGACACGAGGGTGGACCAAGCCATCCTCGTCGCCGGCTACTGCACCACGCCCGACGCCGAGGACGAACCCGTCCTCCAGGACGCCTATGACTGGGCGGCGATACGGGCCAACGTCCGGGACCTCTACTTCATCAACTCCCGCGAAGATCCCTACGGATGCGACGACAAGCAAGGTCGCGCCATGTTCGAACGGCTCGGCGGCACCCAGATCGTGCGCGACGACGGCCACTTCGGCGACATCGACCAGCCGTACGAGTCGTTCGAGCTTCTCGACAGACTGATCGACTGACCCCGGTGCCGACATGCTCTCCGCGGTGTGACGCACCTCCGACCCGGTTTGCGGCCGGCCTTGCCGTGACCACCCAGGACAGGGGTCACGCGCCGAATCGTCGCTGCAGGTCGGCGTAGCTGGTCGCCCCGTCGAGGAAGCCGAGCGTCCCGGAGTCGAGCAGCTCCCGGCCGGCGCGCTCCACCAGGCTGAGAACAGCTCGGGCCAGGCTGCCGCCCAGGCTGACTCGCCTGACCCCGAGCGAGTAGAGCGTGGGCGCGTCGATGGTGTTCGCCAGCCCTGCCACCACGTTGAGCGGGCCAGGAATGGCAGCGGCGAGCCGGCGAATGGTGTCCGCCTCGACGACGCCGGGCACGAAGACGCAGTCGGCTCCCGCGTCCCGGTAGCGCACCGCCCGCTCGACCGTCTCGGCGAAGACGTCCCCGGTCGTGCCGGCGAAGTAGGTGTCAGTGCGGGCGTTCAGCACGAAGGTGCCGCGAGGTGCCGCTGCTCGGGCAGCCGCGATGCGGTCGGCGGCCTCGTCGATGTCGAACAGCCCGCCCGGTCCGGCGTCCTCGAGGTTGCCGCCCACCGCCCCGAGCGCCACGGCCCGGGCCACGGTCCGGCCGACCTCGTCCGCGGTGTCGCCGTACCCAGCTTCGAGGTCCGCCGTGACCGGAACACTCACTGCGGCCACGATGCGACCGACGTGCTCGAGCATCGCGTCGCGGACCAGCCCCTCGCCATCCGGGACTCCGCAGGACCAGGCGATGCCTGCGCTGGTCGTGGCGATGGCTGGGAAGCCGACCTGTTCGAGGATCCGCGCGGAGCCGGCATCCCAGGCGTTGGGGAGCACGAAGCCAGGCCCCGCGTGCAGGCCCAGCAGCGCGGCTGCCTTGTCGCTCGAAGGTCCGGTGATCATGGGGCAACCAGGTCCACGTCGGTGATCGCCACCCGCCCATCATCGGCGATCGCGGCCTCTCGCGATACCCACCCGTGCCCTAGCGTGGAACAGACCCCGGAGCACCGTCGTCGATCAGGAGATCAACATGACCATCAAGGACATCGGACCTCAGCCACAGAGCTTCGACCTGGAGAAGGCGTCCCTCGAGAACGAGAACTACCGAGCGGTCGCCTGGTCGGGCAAGTACCTCCAGCTGACGCTCATGTCGATCCCGCCCGGGAAGGACATCGGCCTCGAGGCGCATCCCCAGACCGACCAGTTCCTCCGCCTCGACGGCGGTCGTGGCCGCGTGCAGATGGGCCCCACCGAGGACCAGCTCGACTTCGACCGGGAGGTCGAGGACGGCTGGGCGATCCTGGTCCCCGCCGGCACCTGGCACAACGTCACCAACATCGGCGACGAGCCGATCAGCCTGTACGCCGTGTACGCACCGACGCACCACTCCGCCGGTGCGTTGCAGGCGACCGCCGAGGACGCCGAGCGCGAGGAGGAGTCCGGTGCCGACACCCCGCCGGAGTGGTCCGTCCAGCCGGACGAGCAGACGTCGGACGAGCACGCCTGACCCGTTCGCGCCGCGCACGGATGCGAACCACCGCTGTCGATGCTTCTCAGAGGACGTGACCCGCAGCACTGGTCGCCAGCGCTTTCGTCACCCGGCGGCTGGGGTGGGGACGTGACGCTAGTTCGAGCGCCCGGTTCGCAGGACGGGATGGCCGCGGTTCACTTTTCCGAGCGCCTGCTCGATGAGCGGTGGTGCCGACGCACCTCGCTTGGGAGGTGGCCCGTCATGGGGCTTGCGAAGCCAGACGCCGCGCCAGGGCAGCGACCTGGTCGAACCCGGCGCCCGGGAGCCGCGACGCTCGCGCATCGGTCAGTTGTTGGCCGGATCGCTGGCCGCAGGCTCCACCGCAGCGGTGACCCTCCCGTTCCTGCCAGTCGGCACCTTCGGCCCCCAACGGGATCCTCTACGGGACGACCGCGTCGGCCTCGATCTCCACGAGCAGCGCCGCGTCAATGAGCCGGCTCACCTCCACCATCGAGGTGGCAGGACGGACATCGCCGAAGACCTCCCCGTGCGCTCGACCGACCTCCTCCCAGCGGCTGATGTCGGTCACAAATATGCGGGTCCGAACGACGTGCTCGGGTCCGGCGCCGACTGCTTCCAGAGCTGCGACCACGCGACGCAGCGCCTCTCGCGCTTGATCGCCGACATCATCACCGCCTACAGCGCCGCCGCCGTCCGCGGCTGCCGTGGTGCCTGCCACCGATACCCACTGGCCCACGCGCACCGCCCTGGAGTACCCGACCACCGGCTCCCATTGTGCGCCGGAGCTCACCAATCGTCGCTGCGTCATGGCGTCATCCTGCCCCCCCGTGGAGAGCTCAGCGACGTCCGTTGCGCGATCGCCTGCTGGTGCCTGCGCATGAGCCTCGAGGGGCG
>CAWFII010000040.1:0-67220 GCA_963815825.1 uncultured Actinomycetota bacterium
GATTCTTTTTCGATGATGAGGAGAAGGTTGCGCGCCGGGCGCTTCGCCGATGACTTCGCTGCCCTCCGGCGTCTTCACTTTGAAGCGATAGGATTGCTCGCCCTCGCCGCCGACGAGCGCGAACCAATCGGCCCGTACCTCGACCGGTTGCTCGCGGCCTCGGGTGTAAACGCAAAATGTCTTCATCCGTGCACGGTGGCGCGGCTCGCTGACTTCGCGAGAGCAAATGCGGCCGCCGCTTAATCCCAGCGCCGCAGAATCGCGGCGACGTTCGTTCCGCCAAAGCCGGCGGAATTCGTCATCGCGATGCGCGGTGCGTGGTTGATTGGCGCAGTCACGATGGAGACGCCTTCGAATTCGGGATCGAGTTCCGTGATGTGAGCGGAAACCGGCGTGAAGCGTTCCTCGAACGCCAGACAGCAGAAGGCTGCTTCCATCGCGCCGGCGAGGGAAAGCCCGTGGCCGGTGATCGATTTCGTGCTGCTGATAAACGGAGACTTGCCGCCGCCGAAGACGCGTCGGATCGCGCGGATTTCCGCCGCATCGCCCGCCTGAGTGGAGGTTCCGTGGGCGTTGATGTAATCGACTTCCGCCGCGGAAATGCCGGAGTCCGCGATGGCTCCTTCCATCGCCCGCGCCAGGCCGTCGCCTTCCGGCTCGGGCGCCATCACGGTGTAGCCATCGGACGCTTCGCTCCAGCCGAGGACTTCCGCGTGAATGGGCGCGCCGCGGCTTCGCGCGTGCTCCAATTCCTCCAGCACGAGCACAGCCGCGCCGCCGGTGACAACGAAGCCGTCGCGTTTCCGATCGAAAGCGCAGGGGCTGCATCGCTGGATCGGTCTGCGTGGTCAGGGCGCGCGTCCCGACAAACGGCAGAATGCTGAAGAGATTGCAATCCTCCGCGCCGGCCACGAAGACGATGTCCTGGCGATTGGCGCGGATGCGATCGAAGGCGGCGCCGAGGGCGTGCGCGGACGAAGCGCAGGCGCTGGAGAAGCCTAACGAGTGGCCCTTGATCCCGAAACAGGCGACCAGGTTCATGTTCAAAGTCCCCGCGATGCTCGCCACCATCCCCATCGGATTGCAGCGCTGCGGACCTTTTTTTAACATCAAATCGAGATACTCGTAGGTCAGCCAGGGGGAACCGTTCGAGGCGCACATCGCACCGGTCCGCGGATGGGAAACCAGCTCGCGCGGCAGCCCGGCATCCGCGATCGCCTGCTCCATCGCGCAGAAGCCGTAAACCGCGTTAGGCGACATCGAGCGCAGATTTTCGCGCCGAATTTCGTACCAATCCGGATAGGTCCACTCGTCGGGACGCAACTCTGGAAAGCTGAACTCCTTCACCGTCCCGGCCAGGCGCACCGGCACACCGGGCCGATCCAACTCCGCGAAATACTCGATGCCGGTGCGGCTTCGCGCAGGCTGGAGAGGACCTCCGCGCGGTTGTTCCCAATGCTGGTGATGAAACCCAGACCGGTGACGACGACGCGACGATCGCGCGCGGAACTATTTGCCTCCATCCCGCGGACTCTACCCGCGCCGCGCGGTCATTCCATCTGCAATGAATCGGTCATGATCCGCTTCGAGGCGGCGGCGTTCCGCCTCGAAGAACTTCGCGTCGCTCGCGTCCGGCGGGAAGAACGAAAGGCGTTTCGATGGTTACATCCACGCGGGCGAACGGCAGCGGTACCGCGAAGCCATCCCACGTTTTGAAGCAGCAAACATTACAGTATTCGATCCGAAGCGGGAGAATGGGTGCGCCCGTGCGTTGCGCGAGGAAAAGTGCGCCCGGCTGGAGACGATAACGCGGACCGCGCGGTCCATCGGGCGTGATGATCACGTCGCGGCCCTGGCCTAGCAGGCGGGCCAGCGATGCGGCACCGATCTGGAGCTCGTCGAGGATCGAGACCACGCGATCGACCGGGTCGATCAGCATCTGCACGTAGAGCGTGGCCGCGGTGACGTCCCCGAGCGACACCTGCCCCTGGGTGTAGAGGTACCCCCCGAAGAGGAGCGTCGTCACGGTGGGGATCAGGTAGGACAGCTCCATGCTCGGGAAGAAGACCGTCCGCAGGTAGAGGGTGTAGCGCTCCGCGGCGTACGACTCCGCGATGTCGCCGTCGATGGTCCCGATCCGCTCGGGGCCGAGCCCCAGCGCTTCCACGGTGCGGGCGCCGTCGACGGTCTCGGTGAGCGTCGCGTTGATCCGGGAGTACGACGCGCCCTCGCGCAGGTAGCCTGCCTTGGCTCGAGCCAGGTACCAGCGCAGCCCGATCACCAGGGGCGGAGCTCCGAGCAGGCAGGGCAGCGCCACCCACCAGCCCACGCTGACGGCTGCGACGAACGTGGCCACGGCCGTCACCACAGCGATCGTCCACTCCGGCATGGCGTAGCGCACCGACCATCCCAGCTGGTCCACGTCACGTCCGGTGCGGGTGAGCAGGTCGCCGGACCCGGCTGACTCGACCACGCCGACGGGCAGCGAGAGGGCGTTGCCGACGAAGTCCTCGCGCAGCTCGGCCAGGACCTGCTCACCCAGCACCTGGCTCAGCAGCCGCGCGTAGCGGGTGAGCAGCGTCTGCACCAGCAGGAAGCCGGCGAGCAGCATGATGATCCGGTCCACGTGGTCGGTGGTGGTGCCCTGCTCGACCGCCTCCACCAGGTTGCCGAGCAGCCGAGGTGCGGCCAGGGCGGCCAGCGCTGCGAGCACGTGCAACGCCAGCGCGCCGCCCAGCAGGCGCGGGTGGTCGCGGGCGATGGCGCGGGCGTGCGCCCGCACGGCAGCTCCGTCGGCCACGGGCAGGGAGGTGCTCACGGCGAGGTCACCTCGCTCTCCCGGATCACGACGCGGCGGTAGTCCAGGTCGGTGCGCAGCAGGTCCCGGTGACGGCCCACGGCCACCACCCGGCCCGCACGCAGGAACGCCACCTCGTCGACGCGGTCGAGGAGCAGCGGGCTGGTCGTGGTCACCACCGTCGCGCGCCCTGCGCGCTGCCCGCGGAGGCGGGAGGCGATCCTGGCCTCCGTGTGGGCGTCGACGGCAGACGTCGGCTCGACCAGCACCAGGAACTCGGGATCGAGGGCCAGCACGCGGGCGAGGACCAGCCGCTGGCGCTGACCCCCCGAGAAGGTCCGGCCACGCTCGGCGACCACGGTGTCCAGGCCGTCGGGAAGCGCCTCGACGATGTCGTGGGAGGACGTGGCGAGCAGGGCGCCCGAGACGTCCCCGGCCCCCGTCAGGTCGAGCCGGTCGCCCAGACGTCCCGAGAACAGCAGCGAGCCCTGGTCCGAGACGACGATCCGCCGGCGTACCTCCTCGCGGCGCAGCGCCCCCAGCGGCACGCCGCCCAGCCGCACCTCGTCGTCCACGTCGGCGGCGCACATCCCCAGCCGGTCGGCGAGGACGGCCGACTCGTCGGGCTGCTCGCTCACCACCGCGACCAGGCTGCCCGGCCGCAGCCGAAGCCCGGAACGCAGGTCGACCAGCTCGGAGCCCTCCGGTGGGGACGGAGCCGGCTCCGCGGGGTCCAGGTGGTCCGAGCGCAGCGCGAGCACGCCGCAGACCCGGGCCGCCGAGACGCGGGCACGGATGAGCCTGTTGGCGTACTCCGTGGCGGTGCGCAGGGGGATCATCAAGAAGGCGGCGTAACCGTAAAACGCCACCAGCTCGCCGGCCGAGATCCGCCCCGCAACGGCGTACCGGGCCCCCAGCCAGACCACGAGCACGACGAAGACGCCCGGCAGGAGCACCTGCAGGGCATCGAGCACGGACTGCAGCCGAGCCACCTCGACACCAGCCCGACGGGTCGTCTGCGACTCGCGTCGGTAACGGTCGTGGAAGACGCGCTCACCGCCGATCCCGCGGAGCACCCGCAGCCCGGCGACGATGTCGCTCGCGGTGTTGGACAGGTCGCCCATCAGCTGTCGCTGCCGGGCGTTCCGCTCCTGCAACGGCTTGAGCAACGGCCCCACGAGCAGCATCAGCACGGGCACGCCGACCAGGACGAGCAGTCCGAGGGTGGTCGAGGTCTGCAGCAGGATCACTGCCACCACCACGAACGAGACGACCGCCCCGACGAACCGGGCCGAGACGTCCATCAGGTTGCCGAGATGGCTCAGGTCGGTGGTCCCGATCGCCACGACCTCGCCCGTGGAGACCTTCCGTGGCAGGGTGCCCCCGAGCTGCACCGCCTGACGCCCGACGAGCTGGACCGTGCGGTAGGCGGCGGTCAGCCAGTTCGAGACGGCGAACCGGTGCCGGAGAACGCCGCTGACCGCCTGCACCAGGCCGAGGGCGAACATCAGCCCGGCGTACTTCACCAGCTCGCCCCGGTCGCGGTCCGCGACGCCGAGGTCGATCGCCCGCCCGATGACGGCCGGCATCACGGCCTGCGTGCTCATCCACGCGATGCCGAAGATCATGCCCATGAGGAGCGTGCGCCACTGCCCCCTGGCGAGCCACCACAGCAGCCGTCCCGCCGATCGGTGGTCGGCTACACCGGGATGGTCGAGAGGGAGGACGCGCACTGGTCTCACGCTAGAGATCGGGGACCTGCGAAGCGAACTGTTTTCGTCTCGCTCAGCGCGCGTCCAGCTCGAGGAAGCCCTCAGCCACCAGCTCGCGCACGACGGGCACGTACGACGACCGCAGCTCGCCGGCGTCCTGGTCGAGCAGGTCGGCCAGCGCGTCGAGGATCTGGCCGAGGCTGAGCTCTCCGTCGCAGGCGCCCACCAGCGCTGCCTCGGCCGTGTCTGCCTGTCGCGCGCGACGAGCACCTCGCTGCTGGCGCAGCACGATCTCCTCCGGGTCGGCGGCCCCCGGGGCGCCGTACGTCTCCTGGCGGAGGTCGGCGCGGGCCACCAGCCGCGCGCCGAGCAGGTCGTCGTCGGAACGGGTGCGCAGCGCGGCCGTGCGGCGGAAGTGCGCGTGCACCTCCGGGGCGATCGGCTGCTCGACCTCGTAGGGCCACTCCTCCAGGCGCAGGTCAGGCTCGGCGACGTCGGTCCGACGCAGGTTGATCCAGCCGAAGCCGACCGCCTCCGCGCCCTGCTCCTCGAACCACGAGAGCCAGGTGTCGTACCTCTCGTGATAGCCCGACGCCACCTGCGCGGAGCCGGTCGAGGGGTGCAGGGCCGCGTCCTTGAGCCAGAGCTCGACGTAGGTCGCGAGGTCCACCAGCTCGCGCTGGACCACCCAAGCGTCACAACCCGGCTGTCCCGGCTCGGTCGGGCGGATCCACGAGGAGAGCCGCTCCTCCCAGGGCTGACCCTCCACGACCATCCAGTTGGCCAGGACCTGCGCGGTGCCCCCCTCGCGCAGGAACCGCGGCGCAGCGCGCACGATGTCCTCGACGACCCGGTCACCGGGCAGGCCGGAGTCGCGGTAGACCAGGCGTTCGCCCGTCGCAGGCGAGATCACGAACGGCGGGTTCGTCGCGATCAGGTCGAACAGCTCACCGGCCACCGGCTCGAAGTAGCTGCCCTCGCGGACCTCGATCCCCGCGTCCGCGCCCGACCCTGCCGGGACCCCGTTCAGCTCGACGTTGAAGCGGGTGAGCTGCAGCGCCCTGCGGTTGACGTCGGTGGCGACGACGCGACGCGCGTGGGTGGCCAGCTGCAGCGCCTGTACGCCGCATCCGGTGCCGAGGTCCAGGGCCGACTCGACCGGCTCACGCACGGTCAGCTGGGCCAGGGAGGTGGCCGCCGAGCTGATCCCGAGGACGTGGTCCGACGCGACCCCGGCCGGGCCTCCGTCGAGCCCCGGCGTGAGGTCGCTGGCGACCCAGAGGTCGAGGTCCTCGGTGGCATAGGGACGCACGTCGACGCGGGCACGGACCTCGCCGACCGAGCGCTCCAGCATCCCGGCGGCGCACAAGGGGTCGAGCAGGCCGGGCAGCGCCTGCTCGACCGCACTCACGGGCACCGGCGCCTGCAGCAGCCACAGCCTCGTCAGCGTCTCCACCGGCGATCCGCCCCGGGTGGCGCGGAGCCCGGGCAGCGTCTCGTTGCGCATCAGGGCTGCGTGGCCCGGCGTACCCAGTGCTTCGGCGGCGCCGTCGACAGTGAAGTCCGCGGCCACGAGGGCCTCGCGCAGCCGGGAGGCAAGCCCGACGCTCGCTGGTCGAAGGTCACTCACCCCCGCACGCTATCCGCCGACCGGGCACTCCCCGCACGCACAAATGCACCGACCGGGCAGTTCCTGCACAAGGTGCGTGCAAGAACTGCCCGGTCGGCGGCGTACGGCGGGGCAGAAGTGCCCGGTGGGCGAGCTAGACGGCGGCCTGTTCCACGACCGGCGCGTCGTCGCTCATCACGTTGGCGCGGCGCTTGGAGATCACGACCGCCACCACGATGATCGCGGTGGCGACCACGGCGATGATGATGCGGAGCGCGTCGTTCTGGTCGGCTCCGACGCTCAAGGAGACCACCGCGCTGGCGATCAGCAGCGAGACCAGGTTCATCACCTTGATCAGCGGGTTGATCGCCGGACCGGCCGTGTCCTTGAACGGGTCGCCCACGGTGTCGCCGATGATCGTCGCCTCGTGGGCGCCCGATCCCTTGCCACCGTGGTTGCCGTCCTCGACCAGCTTCTTGGCGTTGTCCCAGGCACCACCGGAGTTGGCCAGGAAGACGGCCATCAGGGTGCCGGTGCCGATAGCACCGGCGAGGAACCCGGCGAGGGCGGTCACACCGAGGCCGAAGCCGACGGCGATCGGCGCCAGGACTGCGAGCAGGCCCGGTGTGATGAGCTCGCGCAACGAGTCCTTGGTGACGATGTCGACGACCTTGCCGTACTCGGGACGACCGGTGCCCTCCATGATCCCGGGGATGTCGCGGAACTGGCGACGGACCTCGTAGACCACGGCGCCGGCCGCGCGCGCTACAGCGTTGATTGCCAAACCGGAGAACATGAACACGACCGCCGCACCCAGCAGCACGCCCACGAGGACGCCCGGGTTGAAGACGAAGAAGTCGGCCAGGTTGAACTCGTCGACGGACGGCTTGGCCTTGGTGAGCGCCTCGAAGACCGACGTCGAGTAGGAACCGAACAGCGCGGTGGCCGCGAGGACCGCCGTCGCGATCGCGATCCCCTTGGTGATGGCCTTCGTGGTGTTGCCCACGGCGTCCAGCTCGGTCAGGATCTGCGCGCCCTCGGGGCTGACGTCGCCCGACATCTCGGCGATCCCCTGAGCGTTGTCGGAGACCGGCCCGAAGGTGTCCATCGCCACGATCACGCCGACGGTGGTGAGCAGGCCGCAGCCGGCCAGCGCCACCGCGAAGAGCGAGATCGTCAGCGTCGCACCACCGAGCAGGAAGGCGCCGAAGACGGCGGCACCGATCACCAGCGTGGTGTAGACCGCTGACTCGAAGCCCACCGAGAGACCGCTGAGGATCACGGTGGCAGCGCCGGTGAGGGAGCTCTCGGCGACGCCTCTGACCGGCTTGTACTCGGTGCCGGTGAAGTAGCCGGTCAGTGCGAGGATGCCCGCCGCCATCACGATGCCGATGACCACGGCCGCCGAGGCGATCAGGCGAGGGTCGCCCGAGGCGCCGGACATGTCCGTGCCCATCACGTTGTTGAACTCCGCGAACGTGGCCGGAAGGTAGATGTAGGAGGCGATGACCGAGGCCAGGGCACCCACGGCAGCCGAGATGTAGAAGGCTCGGTTGATCGTGGTCAGGCCGTTCTCGCCCGGTCGCGGGGTGGTGATGTAGACACCCAGGACCGCAGTCAGCGCACCGATCGCGGGGATCATCAACGGGTAGACCAGGCCGGCGTCGCCGAAGGCCTGTGAGCCGAGGATGAGCGCGGCGACCAGCGTCACGGCGTACGACTCGAACAGGTCCGCGGCCATTCCAGCGCAGTCGCCCACGTTGTCACCGACGTTGTCGGCGATCGTGGCCGCGTTGCGGGGGTCGTCCTCGGGGATGTTCTGCTCGACCTTGCCGACCAGGTCGGCGCCGACGTCGGCGGCCTTGGTGAAGATGCCACCCCCGACCCGCATGAACATGGCGAGCAGGGCGGCACCGAAGCCGAAGCCCTCGAGCACGTGGGGAGCCTCGTCCTTGAACAGAAGCACCACCAAGCTGGCGCCCAGCAGGCCCAGCCCGACGGTGAGCATGCCCACCATGGCTCCGGTGCGGAACCCGATCTTCATGGCGGGGTCGCGCCCGGCGTCGTTGGCCGCGGCGGCCACCCGGAGGTTGGCCTTCACCGCCAGTGACATGCCGAGGTATCCGACCGCTGAGGAGAAGCCGGCACCGACCAGGAAGAAGACGGAGCGTCCGATGCGGACCACCACGTCGTCGGCAGGAAGCGCGAGCAGGGCCACGAACGCGACTGCGGCGAAGATCGCCAGAGTCCGGAACTGACGGGTGAGGTAGGCGTTGGCGCCTTCCTGCACCGCGTGCGCGATGTTCTTCATGTTGTCGGTGCCTTCGTCGGCAGCCAGGACCTCGCTCCGGAACATCCACGCCAGCCCGAGCGCGAAGAACGCGATCACGGCGACGAGGACGACCAGGACGAAGTTGGAGCCGGCGAGGTCCACGACGGCGGGATTCGGCCCGGTCATGTTTCTCCTCGAGGATCGTCAGTGTTGAACCGCGGCGGAGTCTACGTGTGTGGGGCCGTCACACAGTGACCGGGTTCACACGACGGCATTTGCGCGTGTCGCCAGGCTCGGAACAGGCGCAGGCCCCGCCCGAGGGCGGGTCATCGAGCGTCTGGGTCAGGCGCCGAGCGCCGCGGACTCCGACTCGTGGATCGTGAACACCTTCGCCAGGCCCGTGATCCGGAAGATCTTGAGCAGCCGGTCCTGGGAGCAGATCAGCTCCATGGAGCCGTCGTGGGCTCGGACCTTCTTCAGGCCACCCACGAGTACGCCGAGACCGGTGGAGTCGAGGAAGTCGACGCCCTCCATGTCGATCACGAGGTCGTGGTGACCGTCGCCGACCAGCTCGGTGATCTTGTCCCGCAGCTTGGGAGCCGTGTACACGTCGATCTCGCCGCCCACGGCGACGATCGTGCGGCTGTCGACCTCACGGGTCTGCAGCGATAGATCCACGGTTTTCTCCTCCGAGCCAGGACCAAGAGCCAGGACCAACCCGGGGGTCCCCCACTCCTAGGCTTGCGGTGCAACGAGGGTATTGAACCATGTTCGGGCTCCCGCCGGGGTGAGACTGTCAGAGCGCGCTGGAAGACTGGTCTCGTGCCGGTGATGGATCTCGAGACCCTGGTGGGTCGTCTCAGTGGCGCCCCGGGGCGGGCGGAGAGCCTCCTGCACCTGGAGGTCCTCGAGTCCCGGCCCGCCCACGAGGCGCGCTGGCCCGCCTGGGTGAGTGACCCGGTGCGCGCGGCGTTCGAGCGCGTCGGCGTACCCACACCGTGGTCGCACCAGAGGATCGCGGCCGATCTCGCCCACTCCGGCCAGCACACCGTCGTCTCCACGAGCACCGCCTCGGGCAAGTCCCTGTGCTACCTGCTCCCCGGGCTCGAGGCCATCGAGTCGACCCGCGGCCCGAAGGGGCAGCGCGGCGCCGCCGTGCTCTACCTCGCTCCCACCAAGGCGCTCGCGCAGGACCAGCTCGCGGCACTGCGCCGCCTGAAGCTCCTCGGCCTGCGGTGCGGCACCCACGACGGCGACTCCACCCCCGAGATGCGGGAGTGGACGCGCGACCACGCGGAGTACGTCCTGACCAACCCCGACATGCTGCACCGCTCGCTGCTCCCCGGCCACGCCCGCTGGTCGAAGTTCTTCGCCAGCCTGCGCTACGTGGTGATCGACGAGTGCCATCACTACCGCGGCGTGTTCGGCGCCCACGTCGCCCAGATCATCCGCCGGTTGCGTCGGGTGGCTGCTCTGTACGGCGCTCATCCGACGTTCGTGCTGGCCTCGGCCACGGTGGCCGATCCGGAAGTCTCAGCCGGCCGTCTGACCGGTCTCGACGTCCTGGCCGTCACCGAGGACGGCTCCCCGCGTGGCCGCACCGCGCTCGCCCTGTGGGAGCCGCCGTTCGTGCCCGGTCGGGGGGAGAACGGAGCGCCGGTGCGCCGGTCCGCCACCAGCGAGGTGGCCGATCTGCTCACCGATCTCGTCATCGAGCGGGTCCGCACCCTGGCCTTCGTCCGATCGCGCCGCGGGGCGGAGACGGTGGCGCTCACGGCGCGCCGGCTCCTCGCCGAGGTCGATGCCACCCTGGTCGACCAGGTGGCGGCCTACCGCGGTGGCTACCTGCCGGAGGAACGCCGCGAGCTGGAGGAGGCACTGCGGTCGGGGCGGCTGCGTGGGCTCGCGGCCACCAACGCGCTGGAGCTCGGCATCGACATCAGCGGCCTCGACGCCGTCCTGCTCGCCGGCTTCCCCGGCACACGTGCCGCGATCTGGCAGCAGGTGGGCCGGGCCGGACGCGGGGCGCAGGACGCCCTGGCGGTGCTGGTGGCCCGCGACGACCCGCTGGACACCTACCTGGTCAACCATCCCGAGGCCCTCCTGGGCCGTCCGGTCGAGGCCAACGTCTTCGACCCGGACAATCCCTACGTCCTCGGCCCGCACCTGTGCGCGGCCGCGGCCGAGTCGCCGCTCACCATCGCGGACCTGCCGCTGTTCGGTCCCGGGGCCAGGACAGCCGTCGACGCCCTGACGGAGGGCGGACTGCTGCGGCGACGACCGCACGGCTGGTTCTGGACCGACCGCCGACGAGCCAGCGACCTCGCGGACATCCGCTCCTCCGGGGGTACGCCGGTCCGGCTGGTCGAGGCCACCACCGGTCGGGTGCTCGGCACCGTCGACCACTCGGCCGCCCACGGGACCGCCCACGCGGGTGCGGTCTACCTGCACCAGGGTGAGACCTGGCTGGTCACCGAGCTGGACCTCGACGAGTCGGTCGCGGTCGTCGTGGCTGCCGAGCCCGACTACTCCACCTCGGCGAGGGAGGTCACGGACATCGAGATCCTCGACGAGCGCAGGTCCCTGACCTGGGGGGAGGCGCGGCTGAGTCTGGGGAGCGTCCGGGTCACCCATCAGGTGGTGTCCTTCCTCAAGCGTGCCGTGCCGAGCGGTGAGGTCATCGGCGAGGAGCCGCTGGACCTCCCGGAGCGGCTGCTCCAGACGACCGCCGTGTGGTGGACCCTTCCCGGTCACGTCCTGGCCGAGTCAGGGATCGCGGCCGCGGACCTGCCCGGCGCGGCGCACGCGGCCGAGCACGCCTCGATCGGACTGCTTCCGCTGTTCGCGACCTGCGACCGCTGGGACATCGGGGGGGTTTCCACGGCCCTGCATGCCGACACAGGGAGGCTCACGGTGTTCGTCCACGACGGGCACCCGGGTGGGGCCGGCTTCGCCGAAAGGGGCTTCGAGGCCGCCGCTACGTGGCTGCCGGCCACGCGGGAGGCGATCGCGTCCTGCGGGTGCGCCGACGGCTGCCCGTCGTGCGTGCAGTCGCCGAAATGTGGCAACCAGAACAGCCCGCTCGACAAGACCGCGGCGATTGCACTGCTCGACCTTCTGCTCCGGCACGCGCCGCCGGGCTAAGGTCAGGCCAACTGGCTTCTCTCGAGAGGAATGGCCGTGTTCGTCGCAGCCCTCATCGTCCTGCTCATCGCCGTGCTGCTGGTCGTGGCTGCCCTCTTCGGCGGGAGCGACCCGACCACCATCGACCTGGGCGCCTTCAACCTGCAGGCCAACGCCAGCGTGGTCTTCTTCCTGGGCATGGGAACGCTTCTGCTGATCGTGCTCAGCCTGGGGATGTTCCGCAGCGCCGCCAAGCGCTCCGCCGCGCGGCGTGCGGACCGCAAGAAGGTCGGCGAGCTGAACGACAAGCTCGAGGCCTACCGACGCGACGACGACGGTGACGGTGACCGCGACCACAGCGACAGGGCCTGACCGGGCTGCCTGCCGGTCGAGCTCAGCTCGCGGCGGGTCCGGCTCTGCCGCGCGCCGGGAGGTCCATCGAGGTCACCGACAGGCTCAGCGTCGCGGTGACCGTGATCGAGACGACCCACCCGTCCACCTGACACTCCCGTAGCTCGGCGCCGTTGAGCCGAGCAACGGCACCGGCTCGTCGGCACGCATCTCCTCCCTCCTGGAGCGCCGCGGCTCCGGCGAGGGCAGCCAGGTCCGCCGCGGCCTGGGCGCGACGGTGGCACGCGACCACACCGACCGCGCCCGACGCGCCGAGCGTGACCAGCACCAGGAGCCCGATCATCGCCGCGGCGAGGACGGTGCCGGCGCCGCGCTCGTCCGGTCGCCTCACGGGGCGGCCCCCAGGTCCGGCTCCTGCGCCGCGACGGCCTCGGCGCGCACCTCGAACCGAGCCCAGCTCCCGAAGAGCCCGGCCGGACCGAGGACCGGGCTGAGCACGGTGACCCGGACGGTGTCGTCAGCGTGGGACACGGTGATGCGCGAGCCTCTCGTGGCGACCTGACGTCCCAGGGTCACCGCTCGGGCGGCGCCGTCGGAGCGAGCAGCAGCACGCGCCGACTCCCGCGCCGCATCGACGGCACGCACCTGCGTGATGCCGAGGCTCACCAGCCAGGACATCGACACGGTGAACACCGCAAGCAGCGGGAGTGCCATCGCCGTCTCAGCCGTGACCGCTCCGGTCTCGAGTCGTCGCTTCACGGGCCCTCCTGATCGCAGAGTTGGTGTGACCGGCGGGACGGGCAGCCCCATCCCGTCCCGCCGGTCGTTCGGGGTGAGTGCGGACCTAGAACGGGAGCAGCGCCTTGATGGCGTTGAAGATGAACTTCAAGAGCTGCTGGCCCATGTCGCTGGTGAGGAACTTGAAGAGCACCGCGGCGAAGCCGACGCCGCATCCGGTGACGGTGGCGTACTCCGCGGTGCTGGCTCCCGTGTCGTCCCGGACGACTGCGGGTGAGACGTGCTGCATGGTTTCTCCTGACTGCTGGCCCGGCCGGTCGGTCGGGGCGCGATTCCCTTGTGGGGATGAGGTTTCTCGACCTGAGCCATCTCGGCCACCGACAGTTCCGCGACGGTGGAGATCTCCTCGCCCGCGCAACCTGTGGACGGCTGCTGGTCACCGGAACAGGTGCATCGAGCTGAATACCCCGACCACCAGCGGGACCACTCCGAGCACCACGAACGCCGGCAGCAGGCACAACCCGAGTGGCGCGGCCGCCCGCACCTCGATGCTCCGGGCACGGGCCTCGAGGTCGGCCGCCGCCCGCTCACGCAGCTCCTGGGCCAGCCGGTGCACCGCCTGGCCGACCGGCGCACCCGTCTGGTGCGCACGACCGACGGCCCGGCCCAGCGGGCCCAGCTGGGGGTGTGCCGCGACCGCCCCCCAGACCTGGCCCGGGTCGACGCCGACACCGAGCCGGTGGTGGATGGCCAGGAACTCCTCACCCACGGGCCCCGCCAGTGCCCTGCTCACTGAAAGCAGCGCGGTCTCGGGGGCAGCACCAGCGGCAAGACACGAGCCGAGCAGGTCGACCCCGGTCGGGAGGTCGGTGACCAGGCACTCCCGTCGACGGACGGCCTCCGGGTCCTCCAGCCGACCGAGCACCAGCCACACCGCCGCTCCGCAGCCGACGCCCACGACCACACCGACAGCTCCGCCGACCATGGCCCACCCACCGCCGGCGGCCATCAGCGCGAGGAGCGGACGCAGCCTAACCACCAGTGAGCGCGGCACCCGTGGAACCGGCGCGGGGTGGAGACCGGTGAGAGGTCCGGTCTCCAGGTGCCGCGCTCCAGGAACGAGCAGGAACATGCAGGTTGCCGCCGCCAGCGCCACCAGCCAGCTCATCTCGCGAGGACCCCGTCCGCGATGCGCTCCAGCCAGCGCAACCCCGCGAAGGACAGCGCGAGACCGACGGCGAGGCACACGAGGCCGGCCGTCGAGCCGGTCAGGAACCCGACGGGGTCGCCGCCGATGCCCGATCCCAGCAGCAGGACCCCCACGGGGAGCACGGCGAGCATCCTGGCGGTGGCGTGCGCGGCGGCCAGCTCGGCCGCCACCAGCCGCGCACTCCGCTGGTCCTGGCGGATCGCCTCGGCGGCCTGCGCGACGGCGGCAGCGAGTCCTGCCCCCGTCTCGTGGGCGATCTCCCAGGCCGCGGCGAGGGTGCGCAGTGCTCGCGCCCCGGGCCGGGCAGAGAGCTCACGCAGGACGTCCGGGACGGCAGCGCCCATCCGCCCGGCCGTCGCGGCCGGGGCGAGCTCGGGCCACTCCGCGGCGGCGCGGTCCAGGCTCAGGAGCGGAGGCTGCCCCGCTGCGAGGTCGGAGGCCAGGGCGTCACAGACGGCCAGCACCTCAGCGGAGCGCCGGTCGGCGGCGCGTGCCGCCCGTCGCCGACGAAGCGTGGCGACGACGCCGTGGGCGGCAGCGGCCAGCAACCCGACCAGGACGAGCCGTTGGGGGCTCAGCCACGGCGAGAGCCCGGCGAACGCCACCAGGACCAGCACCGAACCTGCCAGCACCACGGTCGTCCGGACGAGCCACGCAGGTGCCCGACCCCTCGACGGGACGAGCGACGAGCTCGAGCGTGGTCCCTGCACGAGCAAGGCGGCCCCCGCACCCGCGAGCAGCGCCGCCGTCACGGTGCTCGTCACAGACCCGGTCACGGCTCGACCAGTCTCGTCAGCTGCTCGACGCCCGGACCGGGCAGCACTTCTCCACCGGGCCGGAACCGGACGCCCGAGACGACCTCGACGCCGCCGTCGCGAGTCTCGGTGACGACGCCGATCTCCCTGACCAGGCGGGTCCGGTCGGGACCGCGATCCAGGTGGATCACCACGTCCACCGCCGAGAGGAGCTGCGCCTGCACCGCCTCGCGCGTGAGTCCGGCCGCCATCGCCAGGCCCTCGACGCGACTCGGTACGTCGCGGGCCGAGTTGGCGTGGATGGTCGCGCACCCGCCCTCGTGGCCGGTGTTCATGGCGGCGAGCATGTCCACCACCTCGGCCCCACGCACCTCACCGACGACCAGGCGGTCCGGTCGCATCCTCAGCGCCTGACGCACCAGCGTCCGCAGAGTGACCTCCCCCGCCCCCTCGATGTTGGGCGGGCGCGACTCCAGCGCCACGACGTGACCGTGATCGGGACGGAGCTCGGAAGCATCCTCCACGAGCACCAGACGCTCGTCCTCGCGCACGAGCGAGAGCAGCGCGTTGAGCAGGGTGGTCTTGCCCGAACCGGTGCCGCCGCTGACGAGGAACGCCAGCCGTCGTTCCACCACCAGACCGAGCAGGGCCGCCCCCTCCCCGGACACCGCGCCCGCTGCCACCAGCTCGGAGAGCGTGAACACCCGCTGACGCGGGACACGCAGAGAGAGGACGGTGCCGGGTCGAGCGAGCGGCGAGAGCACCGCGTGGAAGCGGGACCCGTCGGCGAGACGCAGGTCGACGTAGGGCGACGCGTCGTCGAGCCGACGACCTCCCGAGGCCGCTAGTCGCTGGGCGAGCCGGCGTACGGACTGCTCGTCGGGGAAGGAGATGCCGGTGAGCTCGAGACCGCCGCCGCGGTCGATCCACACCTGCCCGGCACCGTTGACGAGCACGTCCGTCACCCCGGTGAGTCGCAGCAGGGGCTCGAGCGGGCCGGCACCCACTACGTCGCGGTGCAGGGCGTCGTGCACCGCGAGCACGGTCGCGTCACCAACAGGCCGCCCTTGCTCCCGCAGGGCCTGCGCCACCAGCTGGGGGGTCAGCGGCGCAGCGTCGCGCGCCAGCCGCTCGCGGACACCGTCCAGCAGCTCGGTGGGCACCTCGTTCATGCGGCGGCCGACCGGCCGACCTCGAGCAACGACCGCGCAGCCGACCGGGCTGCGCGGGCAAGGGTCCCGCGACGTGCGGCCGCAGGACCGACACCGAGATCGATCGCCTCGTCGAGACCACGCTGGTCGCCCATCGCGGTGAGCAGGGGCATCCGCAGGAGCCGGCTCACCGATTCCGGCGCCACTCCGGAGCGACCGCCCCGCGTCACGAGGTGACGCGTGGGGGTGGTGGTCTCCGGCAACCGGTGGGCCACCCGGGCTGCAGCCGTGACGCCCGGCACGGTCAGGGTCGAGACCAGGACCACGTGGTCACAGCGGCTGAGCGTCTCGTCGATCACCGCGTCCGGGTGGCGCGGCAGGTCGATGACGACCGTGTCGAAGCCACGCCTGCCGGCGGAGAGCACCTCGCGCATGGCGAACGCCTGCAGCGTGGCGGGTCGGTCGGCGGGCCAGGTCAGCACCGACAGCCGGCCACTGCACGGCAGCGCCTCCCGCAAGGATCGCGAGCTCAGTCGACCGGTCGTCTGCAGCATGGCGTCCCACCGGATGCCGTCACTGCCTTCGAGGCCCAGGACCCGGTCGATCCCGGCACCGATCGGGTCGGCGTCGACCAGCAGCGTACGTCCGTCAGCAGCAACGACCTGGGCGAGTGCCGCCGCGAAGACGGTGGCGCCGGCACCGCCTGAACCGCCGATCACACCGATCGTCACCCCCGGCGCCACGCCACCGTCACCGACGTCGGTGAGCAGCTCCACCAGCCACGTCTCCGAGGCCGGGAGGCCGGCCACCGTCTCCGCTCCCACCCCCACGGCGTCTCGGAAGAGCGCGTCACCCACCGGTGAGCGGCCCAGGACGTGCACCCGCTGCCGGCGCGGTGGGCTCGCTCCCGCCAGGGACGGCGCGAGATCGGCACCCACGAGCACGACCGCGGCGGAGGTCCACCGCCGCAACGCCTGCGCCGGCTCCGCCACCACCACCGGCTCGACACCGGCAGCGGCGCACAGTCGTTGCACGTCGGTGACGAGCAAGGGGTCGGCAGAGACGAGGAGCGGGGCGCTGGGATCCATGTCGCGATGGTCGATCCGCCTCGGTGGCCGTGGAAGCAGTGCCGGACGCACTGTGGACCGGATCCCCCGCGAAGTGGCCTGTGGACACTAAATGGCCATTCTGATGGGCAATTCAGCCGTTCTGCCTACACTTCAGGGATGAGCCCGGTGGTCCGACCGACGGCAGCGTTCTTCGACCTCGACAAGACGATCATCGCGAAGTCGAGCACGCTGGCGTTCAGTCGCGAGTTCCAGGCGGGTGGCCTGATCTCACGGGGAGCGGTGCTGCGGTCGGCGTACGCACAGTTCGTCTACCTCGTCGGGGGTGCCGACCACGACCAGATGGAGAAGATGCGGCAGTTCATGTCGAGTCTCTGCTCGGGGTGGGACGTGCAGACCGTCAAGGAGATCGTCGCGGACACGTTGCACAACATCGTCGACCCCTTGGTCTACGACGAGGCGGTGAGCCTGATCGAGACCCATCACCTCGCGGGACGTGATGTCATCATCGTCTCGACGAGCGGGTCGGAGGTCGTCGAGCCGATCGGCGCGATGCTCGGCGCCGACAAGGTGATCGCGACCCGCATGGACGTGCAGGACGGCAAGTACACCGGGGACATCCGCTTCTACGCCTACGCCGAGAACAAGGCCAAGGCCATCCGAGACCTCGCCCGCAAACGGGGCTACGACCTCGACCGGTGCTACGCCTACAGCGACTCGGTCACCGACGTGCACATGCTCGAGGCGGTCGGGCACCCCTACGCCGTCAACCCCGACCGGGACCTGCGCCGGATCGCCCGCGACCGCGGGTGGCCGATCCTGGTCTTCGAGAAGCCGGTCGCGCTGCGCAGCAGGGTGAAGCTCCCCCCGACCACGCCCGCCGTCGCGGCGCTCACCGTCGGCGGCATGGCGGCCATCCTCGCCGCGGTCTGGCTCGGCATTCGGAGACGTCGCGCTGCGGTCTGAAAAGTCAAGAGTCGACGGCCTTGTGATGCCCGGGACCCCGGCGTACAAAGGAGGCACAACTCCAGATCTCACACGGTGGCGGTACCCACGCGGCGATCTCCCTTCCTACAGGGCGCTGGTCAGGACCGGATACTCCGGGGGCCACATTTAGAAGAGCACGCTTGGTAGCCAGGCCCCGTGTGTCGAGCGGCATCGAGATCTCCCGAGTCTCTTGGGCGAACTCGGTGCCGCTCATCTGTCCGCACTGCCGGAGCTCGGGTCACCGGTTCAGCGGGCTGGCCTCGGCTCCCTTGGCCTGGGCCAGCGGAGCGTAGAGCAGCCAGGAGTGCACCCCGCTCGAGCCGCCGTCACGATAGGCGCGCAGGTTCGACTCGTACTCCGCACGCAGCGCGAGGTGGCCCGCCTCGGGCACGACGACCGACCTGGGGTCCACGCCGCGGGCGACCAGCACGAGTCGCTCCACCGCGCGGGCGACGATCCCGTTGTGCTCGGCGAACGGCGAGGCGCTCACCAGGTCGGCGTGTGCCACCGCGGCCAGGAGCAGCGCGGGCGAGGAGGAGCGCAGCAGGGTCTGGGCGAGCGAGCCCAGCCGCTCGGCGGCCGCTGCGTCGACAGGCTGGCCGGGTGAGGACCCTCCCGTGAGCGCGTGCAGGCGGGCGAACGCCTGAAGCGGCGACCGGCTCAGCACCGGCACCATGGACAGCAGCTCGGTGCTGACCCGCAGGGCCGCACGAGCGATCTCGTCGCCCGCTCCCGCGCGCACCTCCTCCAGGGAGGACCCGGAGCCGGCGAGCACGGCGCTGGCGTGCGCCCCCCGCAGCAGCGACTCGGTCGTCTGCTCGGGAGTGGTGCGACGCAGGCCCCGGTCGCGCAGGAGCACGTCGATCCCGTCGCGGGTCGCGGCGAACGCCGAGGGCACCCCCTCGAGCGTGGCCAGCCACGCGAGGGGGTCGGCCTGGGGGTCGCGGGACGCTGCGGTGGACGGGCGGGGCACGGCGCGAAGGCTATCGGGTAACTTCACACGCACGATGAGCGAGCAGAGTCCACCACCTCGACGGTCGTTCGGCCCGGTGGCCGAGGCCTACGACCGAGCCCGCCCGTCCTACCCCGACGAAGCGGTCGGCTGGATGACCGGAGCAGGGCGCTCGGTCGTCCTCGAGCTCGGCGCCGGCACCGGCAAGCTCACCCACGTGCTGCACCGAGCGGGGCACGAGGTGCTGGCCACCGACCCGCTCCCCGAGATGCTCGAACGGCTCGCCCAGCGCGTCCCGATCACCCCCGTCGTGGCCGTTGCGGAACACATCCCGCTGCGCTCGCGGTCGGTCGACCTCGTGGTCTGCGGCGGCTCGTTCCAGTGGTTCGAGCACGGTCAGGCCCTCGCCGAGATCGCCCGGGTGCTGCGGCCGGGAGGCATCCTGAGCCTCGCCTGGAACACCTACGACGTCTCCATCCCCTGGGTGCGTCGCCTCAAGCTGCTGCTCTCGCCGTCGGCCGAGGGCGAGGACCTGGCCATGCCGATGATGAAGAGCCCCTACTTCGGCTTCGTCGAGCAGAAGCAGTTCCGGTTCTGGCAGCCGCACACCGCAGCCACCCTGGCCGACCTGACCCGCTCGATATCGCACGTGTCGACGATGAGCGAGCACGCCCGAGCCGACGTGCTCGCCAAGGTGGAGGCGCTGTACGCCGAGTACGGTCGCGGACACGACGGCATGCAGGTGCCCTACGTGACCAGGTGCTACCGGGCCGTCGTACGTCACCAGGAGCTGCCGGCCGAGAGGCCTCCTCCCTCTCGCAGCACCGCCCCGGTCGAGCCTCCCGGCGCCGCCGGCACCGATCCCCGGCCCGGCGAGCCAACCGAGCCCGTCGGGAGGCGTCCGCCCGAGGATCCCGGCACCCCGCTGATCAGCTTCCGGTGACCTGGGGACGTCGATGGCCTTCGAGGGTCTGCGCAGCCGGTGGTACGCGCGTCAGCTCGGCAACGACGCCGACCTGGCCACCTTCCGGACGCTGCACACCGCCTCGCTCGCCTCACCTGCGCTGCGTCTGGGACTGAACGCCGCCTCGGTCGAGCGCAGCCTCCGGCACCTGCGCAACCTCCTCGGCACGGCTGCGGTCGCGATCACCGACAACCACACCCTGCTCGGGTACGACGGCCTCTCGGTGCATCACGCCGACCAGGCCCACCATCTCGGCAACCGGGCCGTCGCCGCCAGCAGCACCGTTGTCGCGGGCCGCACCGCGCTCGCCTGCGACACCGAGGGATGCCTGGTGCGGCACGCCATCGCCAGCCCGCTGGTCGTCGACGACCGCGTGACCGGTGCGCTGGTGGCGCTCACGGACCGGCCGTCGGCGGGTTTGCTGCGCGCCACCGAAGAGGTGGCCAGCTGGGTGTCGGGGCAGCTGGAGCTGGCCGAGCTCGACGAGTCGCGGCACCGGCTGGTGCGGGCGGAGGTGCGGGCGCTGCGCGCGCAGATCAGCCCGCACTTCATCTACAACTCGCTCGGTGCGATCGCCTCGTTCGTGCGCACCGACCCCGACCGGGCGCGCGACCTGCTGCTCGAGTTCGCCGACTTCACCCGCTACTCCTTCCGCGAGCACGGGGACTTCACCACGCTCGCCGAGGAGCTGCGCTCGGTGGAGCGCTACCTCCTGCTCGAGCAGGCCAGGTTCGGGGACCGGCTGCGGATCACCCTGCAGGTGGCGCCCGAGGTCCTCGGCGTGAGCATCCCCTTCCTGTGCCTGCAGCCTCTCGTCGAGAACGCGGTCCAGCACGGCCTCGAGTCGGTCACCGCTGGCGGCCAGATCTCCATCGAGGCGCGTGACGCCGACCGCGAGTGCGTGATCTCGATCGAGGACAACGGGGCAGGTGCCGATCCCGAACGCATCCGGGACGTCCTCTCCGGTGCCAGCGGCGGCGAGTCGGTCGGGCTGGCCAACGTGGACGAGCGGCTGCGCAGCACGTTCGGCGACGAATACGGTCTGGTGGTGGAGACCGCAGCCGGAGCGGGTACGCGCGTCGTCGTACGGGTGCCGAAATTCGCCCCGGGGGTGACGTGATGACGACGCCTGCCGAGGGGCTCCGGGTGCTGGTCATCGACGACGAGCGCCCCGCCCTCGACGAGCTGAGCTTCCTGCTCGAGCGCGACGACCGGGTCAGCGAGGTCCACTCGACCGACTCGCCGACCGAGGCCCTCCGGCTGCTGCAGACCCTCGAGGTCGATGCGGTCTTCCTCGACGTGAAGATGCCCGGCCTGACCGGCATCGAGCTGGCGCGGGTGCTGTCCCGGTTCCGCACCCCGCCGGCGACCGTGTTCGTGACCGCGCACGACCAGCACGCCGTCGACGCCTTCGACCTGAACGCCGTCGACTACGTCCTCAAGCCCGTCCGGGCAGAGCGCCTCGCCGAGGCCGTACGCCGCATCCTCGCCACGGCCCGGACCGAGAACCCCGTCGAGCAGGTGCCGGTCGAGCGCGGCGGGGTGACCCGGTTCCTGCCCGTCTCCGAGATCCGCTACGTCGAGGCCGACGGTGACTACGCCCGGTTGCACGTCGCCGGCGAGAGCCATCTCCTCCGGGTGCCGCTGCACCAGCTCGAGCAGGACTGGGCGGACGCGGGCTTCGTGCGCATCCACCGCTCGATCCTGGTCGCGACCGCCTTCGTCGAGGAGATCCGGGTCGACGGCGGACGGTGCTGGGTGCTCGTGGAGGGCCGCGAGCTCCAGGTCAGCCGCCGCCACACCAGGGAGCTGCGGGACCTGCTGGTGCGCGACGCCCGGCCCGGGACCCGGCCGTGAGCGAGCGACCGCCGGAGCGGGTGCGCGTCACCAGCCCGTGGACCGACCGACCGCGGGTACGGCCCCAGCGCGCGACCGCCGCCTCCGAGATCGACGCGCAGAGCGAGGTGGGCCAGATCTACGTCGGCACGCTCCTGCGAGCACAGCTCCGGCTGGCCCTGAGCGTGCTCGCGACGCTGGGGCTGACCGTCGGCACGCTCCCGATCGTGTTCACCCTCGTCCCGGAGCTCACCTCGCGCCACGTCCTGGGGATGCCGGTCTCGTGGGGCATCCTGGCCTTCGGCTGCTACCCGGTCCTGGTTCTGCTCGCCTGGCGCTACGTCCGCAGGGCCGAGCGCAACGAGCGCGCCTTCGTCCGGGTCGTCGAGCGGTCGTGAACAACACCGCGCTCGGCTTCGCCGCGGTCCTCCTCGTCACCGTCGCCACCCTGGTGATCGGGACCTGGGGGCTGCGCTTCAGCCGGACGACCTCGGACTTCTACGTGGCCTCCAGGTCGGTGCGGCCCGGCCTGAACGCCTCCGCGATCAGCGGCGAGTACCTCTCCGGGGCCTCCTTCCTGGGGATCGCGGGGCTCGTGCTCAGCTATGGGGGCGAGATGCTCTGGTACCCGGTCGGCTGGACCGCCGGCTACCTGGTCCTGCTGGTCCTCGTGGCCGCCCCGCTGCGCAGGTCCGGCGCCTACACCCTGCCCGACTTCGCCGAGGCCAGGCTGGACTCGCGGGCCGTGCGCACGCTCGCCTCGGTGATGGTGGTGGCGATCGGCTGGCTCTACGTGATGCCCCAGCTCGAGGGCGCGGGGGTCGCACTGCGCGCGGCGACCGGCCTGCCGAGCTGGGCAGGTGGACTGGTCGTCGCGGTGGTGGTGCTCCTGAACGTGCTGGCGGGCGGGATGCGCTCGATCACCTTCGTGCAGGCCTTCCAGTACTGGTTCAAGCTCACCGCCCTGCTCGTCCCCCTGGTGTTCCTGGTGATCATCTGGCTCGGCGACGGTGGCCGGTCGCCGGCCGATCCGAACCTGTTCGTCGCAGGGAGCTCGGGCAGCACCTGGGCCGACCCCGTCGACTTCGCCGGTGGGCACCCGCTCTACTCGACGTACTCCCTGATGATCGCCACCTTCCTCGGCACCATGGGCCTGCCCCACGTGGTGGTGCGGTTCTACACCAATCCCGACGGACGCGCGGCCCGTCAGACGACGGTCGCGGTGCTGGCCCTGCTCGGCATGTTCTACGTGCTTCCCCCGGTGTACGCCGCGCTCGGCCGGCTCTACGCGCCCGACCTCGTCGGCGGCGGTCGCGCTGACGGCGTCGTGCTCGAGCTGCCGTCACGGATGCTCGCCGGGACCGGCGGCGACCTGCTCACCGCGCTGTTGACCGCTGGTGCGTTCGCCGCCTTCCTGGCCACCTCCTCGGGCCTCACCGTGGCCGTCGCCGGCGTCATCGCCCAGGACGCGATGAGCAAGCGGATCGAGGGCGTGACCGCCTTCCGGATGAGTGCCGTCGTGGCCGTGGTGGTGCCGTTCCTGCTGGCGCTGGTGGCGCGCGACGTGGCCGTGGCGACCGTCGTCGGCCTCGCCTTCGCAATGGCAGCGGCGACGTTCTGCCCGCTGCTGCTGCTGGGCATCTGGTGGCGCGGCCTGACCGACGCGGGGGCGATCGCCGGGCTGCTCGTCGGCGGAGCCCTGACCGGCGGCGCCGTCCTCGACAACCTGATGGTGGACCGCAGCGGAGGCTGGTTCGCCGCTCTGGTCGACCAGCCCGCCGCCTGGACGGTCCCGCTCGCCTTCTTGACGATGGTGGTCGTCTCGCGCCTCACCCCCCACCGGGTGCCTGTCCACGCGCACCGGTTCATGGTCCGGCTGCACACCCCGGAGGCGGTCGCGCTCGACCGTGGCTGAGGTGGCTGGTGGGCGAGACCGTTCGTCGTACGACTCCGACCGCTGAGCGATCACCCGCGCCCGTCCGGCGACCGAGCCCGGGCCTGCGATGGCCAGGAACGGGTCGCACTGCGACGGTGACCGGGTCACACCCACTCGTGAAGGGGCCACTGATGCCTGATCCGAACCCAGCCAGCGGCGGCGCGGACGTCCACCGCCAGTCGATCGAGAACTCAGAGGTCTACGGGCGGCTGAGCGAGACCGCGGAGTTCGAGGAGCTGCGACGTCGCTACCGCAGCTTCGCCTTCCCGGCGACGCTCGCGTTCCTGGCCTGGTACCTGCTCTACGTGGTGATGTCGAACTGGGCGACCGGCTTCATGAACACCAAGGTCGTCGGCAACATCAACGTCGCGCTGGTCTTCGGGCTGCTCCAGTTCGCCACCACGTTCGGCATCGCCTTCTTCTACGCCCGCTACATGCACCGCAACGTGGACCCCCTCGCGCGCCAGCTCGAGGAGCAGTACGACAAGGAGGTCCCGCGATGAGCTCGCAGACCCTGACCGCAGTCCTGTTCATCGCCGTCGTCCTGCTGACCGTCGGCATCACGTTCTGGGCCAGTCGCCAGTCGTCGGGCACGACGGACTTCTACGCCGGTGGCCGCTCGTTCAGCGGCTTCCAGAACGGCATGGCCGTCTCGGGTGACTACATGTCCGCCGCGTCCTTCCTCGGCATCTCCGGGCTGATCGCGCTCAACGGCTACGACGGCTTCCTCTACTCGATCGGATTCCTGGTCGCCTGGCTGGTCGCGCTTCTGCTCGTCGCCGAGCTGCTCCGCAACTCGGGGCGCTACACGATGGCCGACCAGCTGGCGTACCGGATGAAGCAGCGCCCGGTGCGCACGGCAGCGGCCACGTCGACCGTCGTCGTCTCGATCTTCTACCTGCTCGCCCAGATGGTCGGCGCGGGTGCCCTCGTCGCGCTGCTGCTCGGCGTCGAGTCCGAGGCGCTCAAGGCGCTGACGATCGCCGGCGTGGGCATGCTGATGGTCTTCTACGTCACCGTCGGCGGCATGAAGGGCACCACGTGGGTGCAGATCGTCAAGGCCGTGCTCCTGATGAGCGGCACCGTGCTGATCACCGTGCTGGTGCTCGCGAAGTTCGACTTCAACTTCTCAGAGCTCCTGCAGTCCGCGGCCGACAACACCGGCAAGGGCACGGCGTTCCTGCAGCCCGGCCTCAAGTACGGCGTGAGCACCACCTCCCGCATCGACTTCGTCTCGCTGGGACTCGCCCTGGTGCTCGGCACCGCCGGACTGCCGCACATCCTGATCAGGTTCTACACGGTGCCCACGGCCAACGCGGCACGCAAGTCGGTGCTGTGGGCCATCGGGCTGATCGGCACGTTCTACCTGATGACCCTCGTCCTGGGCTTCGGAGCAGCCGCCCTGCTCGACACCGGCCCGGACAGCAAGGTCGCCGCCTCGGGGGGCAACCTGGCTTCACCGCTGCTGGCCGAGGCCGTCGGTGGTGGCGCCGGATCCACCGGTGGTGCTGTGCTCCTGGCGCTGATATCGGCGGTGGCGTTCGCGACCATCCTCGCGGTCGTGGCCGGGCTCACGCTGACCTCGGCCTCCTCGGTGGCGCACGATCTCTACGCCACCGTGTTCAAGAACGGCAAGGCCAGTGAGAAGGACGAGGTGAAGGTGGCGCGGATCGCCGCCTTCGTGATCGGCGGCATCGCGATCGCGCTGGCGATCCCGGCGCAGAAGCTGAACATCGCCTTCCTGGTCGCGCTCGCCTTTGCGGTGGCGGCGTCGGCCAACCTGCCCTCGCTGCTCTACAACTTGTTCTGGCCGCGGTTCAACACCCGCGGTGCGGTGTGGGCGATCTACGGAGGCCTGGTCACCTGCCTGGTGCTGGTCTTCTTCTCACCGGTGGTCTCCGGTTCGGAGACCGCGCTGGTGACCGGCGCCGACTGGTCGTGGTTCCCGCTGAGCAACCCGGGGATCATCTCGATCCCCGCCGGTTTCCTGCTCGGCTGGCTGGGCACGGTCACCTCCGAGGAACCTTCCTCGGAGGAGCGCTACGTGGAGCTCGAGGTCCGAGCCCTCACCGGCGCTGGCTCAGAGGGTGCCGTCTCCCACTGAAGCGGCACGTCGCGTCGTCCGGGCGGCCCTCTCGAGGGTCGTCCGGACACGGCGTACCCAGTAGGTTCGAAGCACCGACGTCGAAGCACGAGGAGCGAGTCAGATGAGCGACGAGTCCAGCGGAACCCTGGCCAACCTGTCCACCGAGGAGCGCCGTTTCGAGCCTCCCAGCGAGTTCGCCGAGCAGGCCAACCTGACGGCCGACGCGTACGACGAGGCCGAGAAGGATCGTTTGGCGTTCTGGGAGAAGCAGGCCGAGCGTCTCGACTGGGACACCAAGTGGGACCAGGTCCTCGACTGGGACAACCCGCCCTTCGCCAAGTGGTTCGTCGGCGGCAGGCTCAACGCGGCGTGGAACTGCGTCGACCGGCACGTCGAGAACGGCGCGGGCGACAAGGTCGCCTTCCACTGGGTGGGCGAGCCCGAGGACGACACCCGTGACATCACCTACTCCGAGCTCAAGGACGAGGTCTGCCGGGCCGCCAACGCACTGGTCGAGCTCGGGGTCGAGACCGGTGACCGGGTGGCGATCTACATGCCGATGATCCCCGAGACCGCGATCGCGATGCTCGCCTGCGCGCGGCTCGGTGCCCCGCACACGGTGGTCTTCGGCGGCTTCTCCTCCGACGCCCTGGCCAACCGCGTCGAGGACTGCGACGCCAAGGTGATCATCACCTCCGACGGCGGCTACCGCCGTGGCGCACCGTCGGCTCTGAAGCCCGCCGTCGACGAGGCGTGCACCAAGGCCGAGGAGCAGGGGCACACCGTCCGCAAGGTGCTCGTCGTCCGTCGTACCGGCCAGGACGTGGAGTGGAACGACGACCGCGACGTCTGGTGGCACGAGCTCGTGGACGGGCAGTCCAGCGAGCACGAGTGCGAGTTCTTCGACTCCGAGCACCCCCTCTACGTCATGTACACCTCCGGAACCACGGGCAAGCCCAAGGGCATCCTGCACACGACCGGCGGCTACCTCGTCGGGTGTGCCTACACCCACTGGGGGGTCTTCGACCTCAAGCCGGACACCGACGTCTACTGGTGCACCGCCGACGTCGGATGGGTCACCGGGCACTCCTACGGGGTCTACGGTCCGCTGGCCAACCAGACCACCTCGGTGATGTACGAGGGCACCCCGGACACCCCGGACAAGGGCCGCTGGTGGCAGATCTGCGAGAAGTACGGCGTCACGATCTTCTACACCGCTCCCACCGCGATCCGGACGTTCATGAAGTGGGGCGACGACATCCCCGAGAAGAACGACCTCTCCAAGCTGCGCCTGCTCGGGTCGGTCGGTGAGTCGATCAACCCGGAGGCCTACGTCTGGTACCGCGAGACGATCGGCGCCGGCAAGACCCCGGTCGTCGACACCTGGTGGCAGACCGAGACCGGCTCGATCATGATCAGCCCTCTGCCGGGCGTCACCTCCTCCAAGCCGGGATCGGCGATGAAGGCGATCCCGGGCATCGTCACCGACGTGGTCACCGAGGAGGGCGAGTCGGTGCCTAACGGCTCCGGTGGCTTCCTCGTGGTCAAGGAGCCGTGGCCCTCGATGCTGCGCACGCTGTGGGGCGACGACGAGCGCTACAAGGAGACGTACTGGTCGCGCTTCGAGAAGCAGGGATTCTACTTCGCCGGCGACGGCGCCAAGAAGGACGACGACGGCGACATCTGGCTGCTCGGCCGGGTGGACGACGTCATGAACGTCTCCGGCCACCGGCTCTCCACCACCGAGATCGAGTCCGCGCTGGTCTCGCACCCGAAGGTGGCGGAGGCTGCGGTGGTCGGCGCGGCGGACGAGACCACCGGTCAGGCGGTCTGCGCCTTCGTGATCCTCAAGGAGTCGGCGCTGAAGAAGGGCGAGGAAGCCCCCGAGTCGCTGATCCAGGAGCTGCGTCAGCACGTGCAGAAGGAGATCGGTGCCATCGCCAAGCCGCGACAGGTGATGGTGGTCCCCGAGCTGCCCAAGACCCGCTCGGGCAAGATCATGCGCCGTCTGCTCAAGGACGTCGCCGAGCACCGCGAGGTCGGTGACGTCACCACCCTGGCCGACTCGACGGTGATGGACCTGATCGGCAAGGGCATGGACTCCGACTCCAAGGACGACGCCTGACCCGCCCGTCTGCCCATCCCCCGACAGCGCCGACACGTCGCATCTGAAAGCCCGGAGAACGCCGACGCGTCGCATCTGAAAGCCGAGCGCACACCGACACGTCGTACTTGAAAGCCGAGCGCGCACCGACACGTCGTACTTGAAAGCCTGAAGTTTTCAGATGCGACGTCTCGACGGGGCTGGGACTTTCAGATGCGACGTCTCGACGGGGCTGGGACTTTCAGATGCGACGTCTCGGCGGCGCTGGGGCTTTCAGATGCGACGTCTCGGCGGGGCTGGGGCTTTCAGATGCGACGTCTCGGCGGGGCTGGGGCTGGGGCTGGGGCTGGGGGGGTGGTCAGGCGGCGGGGAGGTTCGCCTCGGCGGAGGTCAGCTCGTCGAGCAGTTCGCGGAGGGAAGTCTCGAGAAGCGGGTCGGCCACTCGGCCGTCGCTGAAGACCGAGTGCGCCGAGGCGATACCGAGGCTGTTGGCCAGCGGAGCGGCTCCCGCCACGCCCAGGATCTTCACAGCGTCCTCGCGGGCCCACTGGGCCCCACGCGGCGACGGGCTCACCGAGAGCACCGCAACCGGCTTGCCGTCGATCGCCGCGGAACCGCGCGGGCGCGAGGCCCAGTCGATCCCGTTCTTGAGTACGCCGGGGAGCGACCCGTTGTACTCCGGGGTCGCCACCACCAGCGCGTCGGCCGCGGACACCGCCGCCCTGAACGCAGCGACCGCCGCAGGAGGCTCGTCGGTGTCGAGGTCCTGGTCGTAGTGGGGCAGCTCCCCCAGCCCGGCGTACGCCGTCGCGGTGGAGCCCACCGGGACGAGGTCGGTGACCGTCTGAGCAAGCTGGGCGGTCCATGAGTCAGCTCGCAGGCTGCCCACCAGGACGAGGATGTCCACAAGTTTCCCTTCGGGGTCAAAAGCTAGTCAAACGCCCGAACCACGAAGGTCCACGGAATGTTCCCGCCGGAGAGGACGTCAGTCGTTGTCCCAGTCGCGGCGCGGGCCGGAGACCGCGTCGCGGGCCGACGCGGACATCGCCCGCGACTTCATCAGGCTCAGCACCGTGGTCACCACGAGCGTGCCGATGATCACCACGAGCGAGAGCCAGATGGGGATGTCCGGAGCCCAGCCGACGTGCTCGCCACCGTTGAGGAACGGGAGCTCGTTCTCGTGCAGCGCGTGCAGGATCAGCTTGACGCCGATGAAGCCGAGCAGGAACGCGAGCCCGAAGGACAGGTACACCAGCCGCTCCAGCAGCCCACCGATCAGGAAGTAGAGCTGCCGCAGACCCATCAGGGCGAAGATGTTGGCCGTCAGCACCAGGAACGGCTCGCTGGTGAGCCCGTAGATGGCGGGGATCGAGTCGAGCGCGAACAGCAGGTCGGTCGTGCCGAGCGCGACGATCACCACGAACATCGGGGTCATCACCCGCTTGCCGTTCTCGACGCTCAGGAGCTTGGTGCCGTGCCACTCCGAGGTGGCCGGGAACTTGCGCTCGATCAGCTTGATCAGCCGGTTCTCCTCGAACTCGTCCTCCTCGTCCTCGTCCTCGGCGCCCTCCTTGGCGAGCTTCACCGCGGTGTAGATCAGGAACAGGCCGAAGATGTAGAAGACCCAGCTGAAGTTGTTGATCGCGGCAGCGCCCACCGCGATGAAGATGCCGCGCATGATCAGCGCGAGCACGATGCCGACGAGGAGAGCGCTCTGCTGCAGCTCCTTGGGTACGGCGAACTTGTTCATGATGATCAAGAAGATGAACAGGTTGTCCACCGAGAGGGAGTACTCGGTCAGCCAGCCGGCGAAGAACTCGGTGCCGTACTGGTGCCCGGCCACGACCCACACGCCGATACCGAAGATGATGGCCATGCTGATGAACCCGCCGAGGGCCAGGCTGACCTCCCTACGGGAGGGCTCGTGCGGACGGCGGCCGATGATGACGACGTCGAACATCAGGACGGCCGAGGTGATGCCGATCGTCAGCCACCAGACGAGGGGGGATACGTCCACGCTTGATTCCTCCGGACTCGGGCGCTGCGGACACGCAGGACACCCTGCTCATGGTGCGGGCCCGGAGGTCTCTTCCGCCGCCCGAAGGCGACCGACGACCCCGGGTCCGCCCGTTCTGCTCGTGGGACCGACCGTGATGACGAGACCGCCGCGAAGGAATACTCCCCTCCAACTGCGCCTAGTGTCCCAGACCCTGGGTAAGGGATCACCATCGGTGCGTGGCGCCGGTGCGGCACCCGGCCCGGGGCGGCGTCTCCGGGCGAACCGATAGGGTCGGTGCTGACGTCAGTAGTCCTCGAAGGGAAACCACCAGTCATGTCACAGCGCGAGCCCGTCGTCACCGAGGAGCCCACGATCGGCAAGCTGGTGGTCGACGCCAGCCGGGACGTCTCCGAGCTGGTCAAGAGCGAGATCGCCCTGGCCAAGTCCGAGCTGAAGGTCTCGGTCAAGGCCGGCGGCATCAGCATCGCCATGTTCGCCGCCGCCGCCTTCCTCGGCCTGCTGGCGGTGATCATGCTCTCGATCGCGATCGCCTACTTCCTGCACATGACCGGACTCGACCTCGCCTGGTGCTTCCTGATCGTCTTCGCCGCCTACGTGGCGGTCGCCGGGGTGCTGGCCTTCATCGGCATCCGCAAGATCAAGCAGGTCAAGCCCCCCGAGCGTGCGATCGAGCAGGCCAAGGAGAACCGGTCGCTGCTCAAGCGCGGCTGACGACCCCACCGCACGAACCCACCGCACGACCCCCCCACCGCACGACCCACCGCACGACCCCGCCGCACGACGCGACGCGTCGCCGGCACGCCCGGCACTAGGTGCAGTTGCCGCTCGAGACCTTCTCTCGGGCGTCCAACCCGGTCGCAGCGGCCTCGCTGACCTGGTCGGAGGTCAGCGCGTAGCCGGTCTGCCGGTCGCTGACCGAGGCTGCGAACACCACTCCCAGGACGCGACCGTCGGTCGAGACGACCGGGCCGCCGGAGTTGCCGGGGCGGATCAGCCCTCGGAGTGCGAACACGTGCCGCGTGACCGTGCCGTTGCCGTAGATGTCGGGTGAACGAAGCCGCTGGTCGCTGCGGATCCGGACCGGCTCGGCGTCGAACGGTCCGTCCTGCGGGAAGCCGAGCGCGGCTCCCTGCTGGTTGGTCCGCCCGTCGAGGCTGAACCGGATGGTGGGCCCGTCCAGCCCGGGCACCGCGATCACCGCGATGTCCACGTCGGGGTTGTAGTAGACGACCGTGCCCTTGATCGCCTTGCGGCCCACCTGGACCATCGGCTCGGTGACGCCGGCCACGACGTGGGCGTTGGTCATCACCCTCTGGGGGGCGTAGAGGAATCCACTGCCCTCGACGCCACTTCCGCAGCGGTTGTTGCTGCGGATCTTGAACACGCTACGGGCGGCACCGCGGATCTCCGGGTCGCGCAGCACGCTCGACTCCGCCGCAGGCACCTTGACGATCCGTTCCTGGGCGAACGGCTCGAGGTAGCGCGGAAAGAAGCTCGAACCCACCACGTCGTCGAACGAGCGCAGGGCCTGCTGGGCCTGCACCGGCATCAGCTTGTTGACGGTCAGCAGCACCCGGGAGTCGCGCACCTGGGGGCTGATCCCGGGGATCCGGGAGCCGCTGATGGCCACCCCGAGGCCCCAGGCCACGATCAGCACGGCAGCCACGCTGAGCGCGGCGCCGCCGACGGCGTCCACGGCACGGATCGGTTGCCAGGTCAGTCGCGCCCGCAGCCGGGTGCCGACGTACTGGAAGGCTGCCTGGCCCAGCGACGCCATCAGGAGTACGACGAACAGGGCGCCCAGCGAGACCCACAGGGAGGGGGCGGCGTCTCCGAGGAGCACCGGCGCCAGCCAGATCCCGGCCAGGCCCCCCAGCAGCAGGCCGGCGGTCGCGAAGGCGCCGGTGACGAAGCCCTGCCAGTAGCCCGAGAGGGCGTAGGCGAGGGTCAGCACGACCAGGCTCCAGTCGAGGAAGTTCATGCGTGCCCTTCGCTGAGGTCTGGTTCGTTGCACCGGTGGGGATGAGGATCAATCTTGACGCAGGCCGAGCATGTAGTCCGGCAATAGCTGCTCCACGGACGCGTCCCAGTCACGGGTCAGCCCCACGTGGTCGAAGAGCTTGTTGATCAGTCCGGCGGTGAAGCCCCACAGGATGAGGTCCTTGCGCTCGCCGATCAGGAAGCCCGGCCCGCGGTAGCCCACAGGATGCACGACGGTGACCCGGTGCGTGGGGTCGAGCAGCTCCTCGAGCGGCACGCGGAGCACCGCGTGGACCTCGCGCGGGTCGACCACGTCCACGGCGGTCGGTTCCCGCCACCACCCCAGCGCGGTCGTCACCGCGAAGTTGCTCGGCGGCAGCCACAGCTCGGGCAGCGTGCCGAAGATCTCGACGCCGGCGGGGTCCAGCCCCGTCTCCTCCTCCGCCTCCCGCAGCGCCGCAGCCTCCGGCGACGCGTCGGTGTCATCGATCGACCCCCCGGGGAAGGAGACCTGGCCGGGGTGGGAGCGCATGTCGTGGGCGCGCTCGGTCAGCAGCAGGTCGGGACCCTGCGGACCCTCCCCGAACAGCATCAGCACCGCCCCCTTGCGGGCGCCGGCGCCCTCCGGAGGCACGAACCGGCTGATGTCGTCGGCCCTGATGGTGCCGGCCCCCCGCCGGATCGGCTCGAGCCAGTCGGGCAGCTCCCGGTGCTCGGTCCTCACGCCCCCACCCCCAGGTGCGCCCGGACCATCTGCTCGAGCTGACCGACCGAGGTGATCTCGACGTACTTCTCGAACGCGATGCGACCGTCCTTGTCCACGAGGATGATCTTCGGCAGACCGATCGCACGCAGCCGGCCGTCCGGGTCGGCGTAGAGGGGGTAGTCCACGCCCGAGTCGGCGGCCAGCTTCACCGCTGCCGCCGGGCGGGTCTCCTGGAAGTCGATGCCCAGCACGTCGACCCGGCCGGTGTACTTCTTCGCGAACTCGGCGTACCTGGGCAGCTCCTCCCGGCACGGTCCGCACCAGCTCGCCCAGAGGTTGATCACCAGCGGACCCCGCAGCGTGGTCAGCCGGACCGGATCGCCGGACTCGAGCGCGGCCAGGGTGAGATCGGGGAGCCGGTCGGACTTCGTCGACTGCGGCGCCTCGGAGGAACAGCCACCGAGGACCAGGGCGAGCGCCGCGAGGGTCGCCGCCGCCCTGAGGACAGGACGCAGGCTCATGCGGGGCCCTGCGTCTTGACGAGCAGGGCTGCTGCCTCCGGGTCGGTGGGACCGGTGCCGTACGCCGGGCACCACTTCGCCACGGTGCAGGCGCCGCAGGCCGGCTTCTTCGCGTGGCACACCCGGCGTCCGTGCCAGATCAGGTGGTGGCTGAGCATCGTCCAGTCGCGCTTGGGGAAGAGCGCCCCGATCGCGTGCTCGGCCTTGACCGGATCGGTCTCCTCGGTCCAGCCGAGGCGCCGGATCAGCCGACCGAAATGGGTGTCCACCGTGATGCCCGGGACGCCGAAGGCGTTGCCGAGCACGACGTTCGCGGTCTTGCGGCCCACGCCGGGGAGCTTGACCAGGTCCTCGAGTCGAGAGGGGACCTCGGCGCCGTGGTCAGCGACCAGCGCCGCGGAGAGCTTGAGCAGCGACTCGGTCTTCGCCCGGAAGAACCCCAACGGTCCGATGATCCGCTCGAGCTCCTCGCGCGGGGCCGCCGCCATCGCCCTGGGGTCGGGATACGCATCGAACAGGGTCGGCCGGACGGCGTTGACCCGACGGTCGGTGGTCTGCGCGCTGAGCACGGTCACCACGAGGAGCTGGAAGGGGTCGTCGAAGTCGAGCTCGCACCGGGCGTCGGGGTAGGTCTGCGCCAGCACGCGGTCGACCTTGCGTGCGCGCCGCACCAGGCCGGTGGTCGCAGCTGTGTCGGGCACGCGGACAGGGTACGGCGCCCGCGAAGGCCGTCCCCGGGTCGGGTTGGGGTGCGAGTTCGGTCGACGCCTCGCGGGGTCGCGTGGCGCCAGTCCCCCCGATGGGACAGACTGTGACCTGCAGCACGCGAGCGGCACACACGAAGGGATCTCACGTGGACAACGACGTACTCCGGCAGGCGCCGCTGTTCAGTGCCCTCGACGACGAGGCAGCCGCCGCGTTGCGCTCCTCGATGGGCGAGGACAGGTTGCGCCGCGGCGAGGTGCTCTTCCACGAGGGCGACCCGGGCGACAAGCTCTACATCGTCGCCGAGGGCAAGGTGAAGCTCGGCCGTACCTCCTCCGACGGTCGCGAGAACCTGCTCGCGATCCTCGGCCCCGGCCAGATGTTCGGCGAGCTGTCGCTCTTCGACCCCGGTCCGCGCTCCGCCACCGTCACGGCCGTGACCGAGACGGTCTTCCTCTCGCTCTCCCACGACGACCTCCTGCGCTGGCTGGAGGGACGTCCGGGCGTCGCGCTGGGGCTGCTGACCCAGCTCGCGGGACGACTGCGCAAGACCAACGAGGTCGTCGCCGACCTCGTCTTCTCCGACGTCCCGGGCCGGGTGGCGAAGGCGCTGCTCGACCTCGCGGACCGCTTCGGACGCACCGCCGACGACGGCGTGCACGTGCACCACGACCTCACCCAGGAGGAGCTCGCCCAGCTGGTGGGAGCCTCCCGCGAGACGGTCAACAAGGCCCTCGCCGACTTCGCCTCGCGCGGGTGGCTGCGTCTCGAGCCTCGCTCCGTGGTGATCCACGACGTGGAACGGATGAAGCGCCGCGCACGCTGACGGCCGCTGCGACCGGCCCGCTCAGCGGCTGATTCAGGGCGTCGTCCGGGCGGTGGGGTCGTAGGCGTTCTCGAACTTGAGCGCGTCCAGGGACACGTCCGTCACCACGACCGGGTGGTCCGTCGTACGCCGCACCGTGGGACTGCGGTCGACGGTGTATCCGGAGAAGTCCACGCCGGGACTGCCGAAGATCCAGTCGATCTGCGTCGGCTTGGGCACCACGCACGCGCCGTTGTGGCTGCCACCCGCTGCCGCCACGAGCGGCGTCGCGCCGGTGACCCGGCAGAAGTACTCCTCACGCTCGTTCATGTCCCCGGTGACGAACTGCGGTATTCCGCTCTTCTCGAGCTCGTTGAACAGCGCGATCTCGCGGGTGGTGGCCGCGGTGCGGAAGCGTTGCTGACCCTGGAACCGGCCGGTGTCGGCCGGGTTGTGGAAGGTGGAGAAGAAGGCCTGCACGCCGGTCTCCTTGTGGCGCAGGAGAACGTAGGGCATCGGTCGCTGACGGCCGTTGAAGTAGGGGATCGAGATCAGGGCGGGGCGCACCAGGTCCCACGTGTCAGCGCGCCAGGCGACCGAGTTCTCGCCGGCTCGTCGGCCGAGCGAGAGCCCCGGGTACATCGCCCAGCCGGTGGCCCTGCTCTGGAAGGCGGCGCGCTGGTCGGGCTGGAACTCCTGGAAGCCGACGACGCTGACCTGGTGCTGGGCCAGGATCGCGAGCGCGCCGGTCATCCGCTGCGGCCCCGATCCGAGTCTGCTGCGCTCGCCGCCCCCCTTCGTGTGGGAGCTGCCGAGCAGGTTGAAGGTCGCCATCGTGAACTGAGCGACCGGAGGCAGCGGAAGCGGTGAGGGGCGCACGGGTGCCGGGTTGATGTCGACGGGCTTGCGCTCGTCCGCGCGGGTGAGCTTGCCGGTGTAGGGCGCTGGGCCGGGCGCTGGACTGGGCGCAGGACTGGGCGCAGGGCTCGACGACGCACTCGGGCCGGCCGTGGCAGCGGTCGTGGGAGGGGCGGCGGAGGGCGTGTCCGCGCTGGGCGAGAGGTCGCCGCGGACCCAGAGGAAGCCGACCCCCCAGACGGCGACCAGCAGCGTCACGAACGCCACCATCCCCAACTTCGCACGCACGCACGAAAGGTATCTCGCCAGCCGGCACCACGTGCGCGCAATGGCTGATCGTGGCCGGCCGACCGGCCCTCAGCCGCGGTCGGCCAGGTGCGCCAGCTGCGCCCGCACCGAGAGCTCCGCGGCTCCCCACAGCACCGGGTCGACGTCGGCGTAGACGATCTCGACGACGCGGCGAGGCAGGTCGTGGTCGCCGATCCCCTCGCGCTGCGGTCGTTCGCGCAGCCCGGCGACGGCGGCCTCCACCTGCGCGAGCCGTTCCGCACGGTGGGCGAGGTAGTGGTCGAGCGCGCTGAGGGCGTCGTCGATGACCGGGCCGTGGCCGGGCAGGATGGTGCCGATCTCGCGGGACTCGGCCAGCGCGTGCAACCGGTCGAGGGAGTCGAGGTAGGCGCCGAGCTGACCGTCAGGGTGGGCCACGACGGTCGTTCCCCGGCCGAGGACGGTGTCGCCGGTGAGCACGGCACCCTCGGCGGGCAGCACGAAGGACAACGAGTCCGCGGTGTGCCCGGGAGTGCCGACCACGCGCAGCTCCAGACCGTCGACCTCCACGACGTCACCGTCGGCGAGCCCCTCACCGCCGAGGCGGTGCTCCGGGTCCAGGGCGCGTACGCCGCAGCCCATCCGCTGCGCGAACTCCCGCGCCGCCTCCGAGTGGTCGAGGTGGTGGTGGGTCAGCAGCACGACGCCCACCTCGCCCGCGAGCTCGGCGAGGCGGTCGAGGTGGGACTCGTCCGCCGGTCCCGGGTCCACCACGACCGATCGCGCAGCCCCGGGCTCCCGCAGGATCCAGGTGTTGGTGCCGTCGAGGGTCATCAGGTTCGCGTTCGGCGCGAGCACGCACCGCGCCCGCTCACCGAACGCACCGCCGGACCAGCTCACGGGCGAGAGGCCAGCAGTGCGTGGAGCCGGGCGGGGACCGAGAGGGTGCTCCCGTCGTGGCTCGACTCGACCTCGGGCATGAAGATCTCGACCTGGCGGCCGCGGGCCGCCTCGATCACCTCGGCGGGGTCGGCGTACTGGCCCACCTCGAGGCAGGTCAGGTACGTCGGCGGCATCATTCTCAGCTGCCGCGACTCGACGTCGGTGACGACCTTCATCGCCGGCAGCCAGATCACCTCGTCGGACTCCGTGGAGACGTCCCGGGTCCGCTGCCCCTCGGGGAGGTCGGCCACGAAGAACCAGGTGCGGTAGCGGCGGGGTTCGAAGACCGGGGTCAGCCAGCCGGCCCAGACGCCGAGCAGGTCGGTGCGCAGCACCAGTCCGCGCCGGTCGAGGAAGTCGGTGAAGGAGAGCTCGCGCGCCTCCAGCGCTGCACGGTCGGTCTCCCAGTCCTCGCCGGTCGTGTCGGCGACCACCGTGTCGGGCGACGGACCCGCGAGCAGGACTCCCGACTCCTCGAAGGTCTCGCGCACCGCTGCGCAGACGAGCGCGCGCGCGGTGGCCTCGTCGGTCCCCAGCCTGGTCGCCCACTCGTGCGGGGCCGGCCCGGCCCAGGCCACGGCATGGTCGAAGTCGCGCGGGTCGACGCCACCTCCGGGGAAGACACACATGCCCCCCGCGAACGCCATCGACGTCTGCCGGCGCAGGAGGTAGACGTCCGGTCCGTGCGATCCGTGGCGCATCAGCACGACCGTGGCCGCGTTGCGCGGCTCGGCCGCCTCCCGGGTGCCGTCGGCGAAGGCCCGTGCGTCCTCCACCAGCTGCGGGGGGAGGTGCACGCGGTCCATCAGACCTCGACCAGCAGCTCGACCTCGACCGGCGCGTCCAGCGGGAGGACGCAGACGCCCACGGCGGAGCGGGCATGCCGGCCGGCGTCGCCGAAGACGTCCCCGAGCAGCTCGGAGACACCGTTCGCCACGCTCGGCTGTGCGGTGAAGTCCGGTGTCGACGCCACGAAGACGACCACCTTGACGATCCGCTTGACGGCGGACAGCTCGCCGACCTCGGCGCGGATCGCCGCGAGAGCGTTCAGGGCGCACTGGCGCGCGCAGTCGACGGCTTCCTCCTGGCTGACCTCCTCGCCGACCTTGCCGGTCAGCATCAGCTGGCCCTCGCGCATGGGCAGCTGGCCGGAGGTGAACACGTGGTTCCCGCTGCGCACGGCGGGGATGTACGCCGCGACCGGCTTGGCCACCTCGGGAACGCTGAGCCCGAGCTCGGCGAGCCGCTCCTCCGGCGTGTTCACTGGACGGGCCGCTTGAAGTAGGCGACGAGGTTCTCCGGGTTCATCCCGGGCACCATCTGCACGAGCTCCCACCCGTCGGAGCCGAAGTTGTCGAGGATCTGCTTCGTGGAGTGCACGAGCACGGGCGCAGTCAGGTATTCCCACTTGGTCATGAGCGCCACCCTAGACGGCCGCTACCGTGACGCCCATGCTGCCTGACGCGACGGTGCGCTACGCCGACCACGACGAGGCGGTGATCGACCTGCACCTTCCTGATCGGTCGGCGGACCGGGTCGTCGTACTCCTGCACGGAGGGTTCTGGAAGGCGGAGTGGGACCGGCGGCACACCCGCCCGATGGCGCGCGCTCTCGCCGACCGGGGGTGCCTGGTGGCCACGCCGGAGTACCGCCGGGTGAGGGCCGGCGGCGGCTGGCCGACCACGGGTGCCGACGTGCATGCCGCGATCGGCCGGCTCCCCGGTCTGTTGGAGGGTCTGGGCGTCCCGGACGTGCCCAGCGGCCCTCCGATCGTCACCGGCCACTCTGCCGGCGGGCACCTCGCCCTCTGGGCGGCGACGACCGGCCTTGCCGTCGCCAGGGTGGTCGCCCTGGCACCCGTGTGCGACCTGCGCGAGGCGATCCGGCTGGACCTGGGGTCCGGCGCCACCCGCGCGCTGCTCGGGGAGCACGCACCGGCCGAGGCCGACCCGATGACGCTGTTCGGGCAGCACCCGGCGGCCGAGATCGCGATCATCCACGGCGTCGAGGACGACGACGTTCCGGTGACCCTGAGCCGGCGGTTCGTCGCCGCACACCCGTGGGTGAGCCTGATCGAGGTGCCCGGCGACCACTACGGGGTCATCGAGCCTGGATCCGCGGTCTGGCCGACGGTCCTCGAGCAGCTCACCTCGGACGGCGCACGGTCAGCGACCGTGCCTGACCGAGACCAGCCTGAACTCCTCGTGCCCGCCGGCGACGTCGCGCTCCGCGGCGATGCCACACCGGGGCATAGAGCTTGAGCGAGACCACTCCCGGTTCGAGGCGCGTCCACTCATAGCTGCGCACCACGTGCCGGTAGCTCCCGGCGGGCACCTTGACGTGGCCCTTATTGTCGACGATCCAGGCTTGGTCCTCCGCCTGACCGCGGAGGAACTCCTGGCGGTAAGCGTCCGTCGGCTCGGGGTCGGCGGGCATGATCAACCCGGGCCGGGCACCGTCTCGGCCGGCCAGCCAGGTGCCGTCGCGGCTGTCCACGTGACCACCTCTGGTGTAGGTCGCAGTGTCCTCGCCGAAGTACCAGACGTTGCCGTCGTTGTCGGCTGCGTACCAGTCCGTCGTCCTCTCCGCGACGCTTCCGTCGTGGCGGCGCACCACGTCGGTCACGACTGTCGTGGTCACGCCCTGGATGACCCGGGTGCGGTGGGTCACCGCCAACCGCTCACGCAGGTGCTTTCCCTCGTCCGATCCCCGGTAGATGCTCACCGTCCCCGGTGGCAGCGGGAAGTAGGGGTTCGTGCGGGGGCGGCTGAAGCTCGCCGGGTCGGTGCTCGCCAGGCTGCTGCCGCTCGGGGCCGGCGTCGGCGAGGCGGCCGAGACGTGGTCGCCGGAGCCGACCGTCACGGCGACCAGCGCCCCGGCGGCGAGAAGTCCGGCAGCTGTGGTCCTGTTCATCGAGAGCCTCCTGGGATTCGGGTGGATCCCACGGTGCGCCGTACTGGCTGAAGGCCCGCTGAAGCTGAGCTGGTGGTGAGGATCTCCGGCTCGGTCTTCTCCCGGACCTCGTCCTCGCTGACACCGGGAGCGAGCTCGACCAGCTCGAGGCCCCGGTCGGTGACGTCGAGCACGCACAGGTCGGTGATGATGCGCTGCACGACGCCGCGGCCGGTGTAGGGCAGCGAGCACTCGTTGACGATCTTGTAGGAGCCGTCCTTGGCGCTGTGCTCCATCAGCACGATCACCCGCTTGGCGCCGTGGACGAGGTCCATGGCTCCGCCCATGCCCTTGACCATCTTGCCGGGGATCATCCAGTTGGCGATGTCACCGCCGGCCGAGACCTGCATGGCCCCCAGGATCGCGGCGTCGATCTTGCCGCCGCGGATCATCCCGAAGCTGGTCGCGGAGTCGAAGAACGACGCGCCTCGACGCAGGGTGACGGTCTCCTTGCCCGCGTTGATCAGGTCGGGGTCCTCCTCACCGTCGATCGGGTAGGCACCGACCCCGAGGATCCCGTTCTCCGACTGCAGCACCAGCTCCACGTCGTCGTCGACGTAGTTCGGCACCATGGTGGGCAGCCCGATGCCGAGGTTCACGTAGGACCCGTCGGTCAGCTCGGAGGCGGCCCGGGCCGCCATCTCCTCACGCGTCCACGCCATCTCACTGACCTCCCTGGGTCTGGGTCGGCCCCGTCGAGGGAGCCGGTCGTACCGTCCGCTTCTCGATCCGCTTGTCCTCGGCCTGCTCGGGCGTGAGCGCCACGACCCGCTGCACGAAGACCCCGGGAGTGTGCACGTCGTTGGGGTCGAGCTCACCGGGCTCGACGAGGTGCTCCACCTCGGCGATGGTCAGGCGGCCGCACATCGCCGCGAGCGGGTTGAAATTGCGCGCGGAGTCGCGGTAGACGAGGTTGCCGTGCCGGTCGCCCTTCCAGGCGCGCACCAGGCCGAAGTCGGCGACGATCGCCTCCTCGAGCACGAACTCGCGCGTCCCGTCCGTGGTCTCGAAGTCCCGGGTCTCCTTCGGCGGGCTCGAGACGACCACGTTGCCCTCGGCGTCGTACCTCCAGGGCAGGCCACCCTCGGCGACCTGCGTGCCACCACCGGTGGCGGTGAAGAACGCCGCGATCCCCGACCCGCCGGCGCGCATCCGCTCCGCCAGGGTGCCCTGGGGGGTCAGCTCGACCTCGAGCTCACCGTGCAGGTACTGGCGCGCGAACTCCTTGTTCTCCCCCACGTAGGAGGAGATCATCCGGCGCAACCGCTTCTCCGCGAGCAGCCGGCCCAGGCCCCAGTCGTCGACGCCGCAGTTGTTCGACACCGCCTCGAGGTCCCGCGTGCCGGCCTCCAGCAACGCCTCGATCAGCACCGACGGGATCCCGCACAGTCCGAACCCACCCACCGACAGCCGGGCGCCGTCGGGGATGTCCGCGACCGCCTCGCTCGCACTTGCCACAACCTTGTCCAAGGAAGACACCTCCGCCAGCGATCCTGCCACGTCCGGTGTGCCGGACGTCACCCAGGACGACGCCTGCGGCGCGGCTACGCTCGACCCATGTCCGCCCAGCCCGAGCCGGCCTCCTCTCGCGGAGAGCCTGACTTCCCGGGGGTGCAGCTGCACGTCGTCACCGGCAAGGGGGGCACCGGAAAGACGACCGTCGCGGCAGCCCTCGCGCTCGCGCTCGCCTCGCGCGGCAAGACCGTGCTGCTGTGCGAGGTCGAGGGTCGCCAGGGCATCGCGCAGCTCTTCGACGTGCCCCCACTCCCCTACGAGGAGCGGCTGGTCGCCCGCGGCACCACCGGATCCGGCGACCTCTTCGCGCTGGCGATCGATGCCGAGTCCGCGCTGCTGGAGTACCTCGACATGTACTACCGGCTCGGCCGCGCCGGGAAGGCCCTCGACCGGTTCGGTGTCGTCGAGTTCGCGACCACGATCGCCCCCGGCGTCCGCGACGTCCTGCTCACCGGCAAGGTCTACGAGGCCGCGAACCGCAACCGCCGCAACAAGGACGCCCGGCACTACGACGCGATCGTGCTGGACGCCCCGCCCACCGGGCGGATCGCGCAGTTCCTCAACGTGAACAACGAGCTGGCGGGGCTGGCCAAGGTCGGGCCCATCAAGGCCCAGGCCGACACGGTGACGACGCTGCTGCGCTCGCGCCGTACTGCGATCCACCTCGTCACCGTGCTGGAGGAGATGCCCGTGCAGGAGACCGGTGACGGGATCGCCGAGCTGCGTGGCGCCGGACTGCCGATCGGCGGGGTGGTGGTCAACATGGTGCGACCGCAGGATCTCGACGCCGAGGAGCGCGCTCAGCTGATCGAGGGGACCGTCGACCGCGGCGGGCTGGCCGCCAGCCTGGAGAAGGTCGGCATCGACGCCAGCGAGACGCTCGTGGCGGCCCTTGTCGACGAGGGCCGCCACCACGCGGAGCGTCGTCGGCTCGAGGACACCCAGCGTGTGCTCGTCGAGGAGATGGACGTGCCGTCCTACGAGCTGCCCCTCTCGCCCGGGGGGCTCGACCTGGCCTGTCTCTACGAGCTGGCCGAGGACCTGGTCGAGCAGGGGATGGCATGAGCACCACCTCTCCCCGGCGCCGGGCCGCGACGCACCGGAGCAGCCGGGCCAGCGCGCGAGTGGGCCCGCTGGTCGCGACCCACGACCCCGCGCTCGTGCTCGGCGTCGACGCCCTCCTGGACGACCGGGACCGGAGCATCATCGTCTGCTGCGGCTCGGGCGGCGTGGGCAAGACGACGTCGTCGGCCGCGCTGGCTCTGCGCGCCGCCGAGCGAGGACGCAAGGTGGTCGTCCTCACCATCGATCCCGCCCGGAGGCTGGCGCAGTCGATGGGGATCGAGGCGCTGGACAACACGCCCCGTCCGGTGCCTGGCGTCGCCCCGGGGGCCGGCGGCTCGCTCGACGCGATGATGCTGGACATGAAGCGGACCTTCGACGAGGTCGTGCAGAGCCAGGCCAGCCCGGAGAAGGCCCGACAGATCCTGAACAACCCCTTCTACGTCGCCGTGAGCAGCTCCTTCGCCGGCACGCAGGAGTACATGGCGATGGAGAAGCTCGGTCAGCTCGACAAGGACGCCCGCAAGACCGGCCGCTGGGACCTGATCGTCGTGGACACCCCGCCCTCACGCAGCGCCCTGGACTTCCTGGACGCGCCGGAGCGCCTCTCGAGCTTCCTCGACGGCCGGTTCATGAAGCTGCTGCTCGCCCCGGCGCGTGGTCCGGCCCGACTGATGACGGCGGGGTTCGGGATGGTGACGAACGCGGTCACCAAGATCATCGGTGCCCAGGTGCTGCTGGACATGAAAGCGTTCGTCGCCGCGTTCGACACGCTCTTCGGTGGATTCCGACAGCGCGCGCAACGCACCTTCGAGCTGCTCCAGGACCGGCGTACGGCCTTCGTGGTCGTCGCCGCGCCGGAGCCGGACGCGATGCGCGAGGCGGCGTACTTCGTGGAACGGCTGCGCCAGGAGCAGATGCCGCTCGCTGGTCTCGTCGTCAACCGCGCCAGCAGCGACCCGCCCGGCGACCTGACTGCTCACGCCGCCATGGCAGCCGTCGAGAAGCTGCGCGCCTCAGGCGACGACCACGGGCTCGCCGCGGGTCTGCTCCGGCTGCACGCGGACCGCAAGGTGCTCGTGCAGCGTGAGAAGCGCCTGACAGAGCGGTTCGAGACCAGTCACCCGGACGTGCCGACAGCGGTGCTGCCTGCGCTGTCGACCGACGTGCACGACCTCGACGGCCTGCGTCGCATCGGCGACCTGCTGGCGGCCCAGGTGGACCACGCCGGCGCGCCCTCAGCCGGCCTCTCGGCCGGCTGAGCGCTCAGGCAGGTTCGGTCTCGCGCGTCATCTCGTGCTCGGACTTGGCCGTCTCGAGCAGCTGGCGCCACGACGTGACGTTCGGCCGCTTGCGCAGCAGGGCCCTCCGCTCACGCTCGGTGAGCCCTCCCCAGACACCCCATTCGATCTGGTTGTCCAAAGCCTCAGCCAGGCACTCGGCGCGCACGGGGCAGGCCCCACACACGGTCTTGGCCTTGTGCTGCTCGGCCCCCCGGACGAAAAGCTCGTCCGGTGATGACTGCTGGCACAGGGCCACGTTCGCCCACATCTCGTTCCAGGACATGTTCCCTCCAAAGTTCAGGTCCTGGGCCATTTCCGGCTCGCCCCGATACGTCCGTTATCAACCCATCTAGAGAGTAAAGAGAACAACAGACTCGAAACAGACACAGGCAGGTCATTCTCGTATAGTCCGAAATGACTAGTTCTGTCCGGCCGTGCGGTCGGAAATGCCAGCCTCCCCTCTAGAGTTGTGCTATGCCGCGACGCCGCCCCCACGTCTCCTTCGGCACGGTCGTCTCCCATCTCGGAGTCATCGTGGCCGTCTCTGCCGTCCTCGGTGTGCTCACCGCCGCACTGGCGGTCCCCTTCGTCGCTGCGGTCGGCTACGGCGCCGAAGCCGCCGACCGGTCGATGCACAACCTGCCGGCCGAGCTCAAGGCGGCGCCGCTGGCCCAGCGCACCCGTGTCCTGGACCGTGACGGCCAGCTGATCGCCACGTTCTACGACGAGAACCGGGTCAACGTCCCTCTCTCGCGGGTGGCGCCGATCATGAGGGAAGCGATCATCGCGATCGAGGACTACCGCTTCTACGAGCACGGTGCGATCGACCTGAAGGGCACCCTGCGCGCCTTCGTCAGCAACCAGACCTCCGACAGCGGCACGCAGGGAGGCTCGTCCATCACCCAGCAGATGGCGAAGATGACCCAGCTGACCCAGGCCCAGACCGCGGCGGAGCGCAAGGCCGCGACCGAGAACACCTACCAGCGCAAGATCCAGGAGCTGCGGCACGCGATCGCGTTCGAGCAGAACTACTCCAAGGACTGGATCCTGGAGCGCTACCTCAACCTCGCCTATTTCGGTGACGGCACCTACGGCATCCAAGCGGCCTCGCGGCACTTCTTCTCCGTCAACGCCAACCAGCTCACCCCGATCCAGGCGGCCACCCTCGCCGGACTGGTGAAGAACCCCGTCGGCTTCGACCCCACCCGCTACAAGGATCGCGCCGTGGCGCGCCGCAACGTCGTCCTCAACCGGATGGCCGAGCTGAAGGTCATCGACCAGGCCACCGCGACGCGCCTGACCGGCATGCCGCTGGGGTTGAAGGTCAGCAAGAGCGCCAACGGCTGCCTGGGGAGCAGGGCTCCCTTCTTCTGCGACTACGCCCGCCGGTACCTGCTCGCCGACCCCGCGCTCGGCAAGACGGTCGACGAGCGGAACCAGCTGCTCAAGAGCGGTGGCCTCACCATCAAGACCACGGTGGACCTGAAGTTCCAGCAGGCCGCCGAGAAGGCCGCTCGCAACCGGGTCAGGGCCACCGACGAGGCCATCGGAGCGGTGGCGATGGTCCAGCCGGGCACCGGGGACGTGATGGGAATAGGTCAGTCACGCCCGATGGGACGCGACAAGAAGAAGGGCCAGACCTTCCTCAACTACGTGGTGGACAGCAAGTACGGCGACTCCGGCGGCTTCCAGCCGGGATCGACCTTCAAGGTGTTCGTCCTGGCCGCCGCGCTCGAGCAGGGCCTGCCGCCCTCGACCGCCTTCGTCAGTCCCGAGCAGATGGACATCCCGAGCAACTCCTTCCCTGACTGCCAGGGCAACTACGCCTCCACCGAGGTGCACACCTGGCACAACTCGACGACCAAGGGCAAGCCGAAGTTCGACATGTACAAGGGCACCCAGCTGTCGGTGAACACCTACTTCGCCCAGCTCGAGCGCAAGACCGGACTGTGCGAGCCCTACGCCCTCGCGAAGGCCATGGGCGTGGAGCTGACCAACCCGGGCTCCGAGCGGGTCCCGACGTTCACCCTCGGAGTCGCCAGCGTCAGCCCGTTGGAGATGGCCAGCGCCTACGCGACGCTTGCGGCCCGTGGCGAGCACTGCGACACCCGGCCGGTCACGCAGATCCTCAACAGCGACGGCAAGGTCTTCAAGAACTACCCGAAGAAGTGCCAGCAGGTGATCAAGCAGTCCTCGGCGGACACCATCAACGACATCCTCCGCGGCATCATGCTGCCCGGCGGCTTCGGCTCGAAGCTCGCGCTCGACAAGCCGTCGGCCGGGAAGACCGGGACGATCAACGGCAACAAGGCCGTGTGGTTCAACGGCTACACCCCCGCGCTCGCGACTGCCGCGATGGTCGCAGGCGCCAACGCCGAGGGCACCCCGGTCACGCTCAACGGCAGGTCCGTGGGTGGCCTCACGGTCGGCCAGGCGTTCGGCTCCACGGTCGCCGGACCGATGTGGGCCGAGGCTATGCGGGCGGTCCAGGACCAGCTGCCGGCCGCGAACTTCGTGCGGCCGGTGCGCACCGCCGACACGGCCAGCATCGCGGTGAAGATCCCCTCCGTCGCCGGCATGTCGATGCGGCGGGCCGAGGAGATCCTGGCCGGGGTCGGCTTCTACGTCAGCGAAGGTGATCCGCGGAAGTCGAAGCAGCCCAAGGGCACGGCTGCCGAGACGAGCCCGGCAGCGGGCGAATCCGTCCCGAGGGGATCCACGGTCGAGATCTACCCGTCCGCCGGCTGAGCGATCACAAGCAGAGCGAGCGCGCTCAGGATGCGCCGCCGGCGCCGAGCTGGCTGCGCACGGTGGCAGCGACGAGGCTGCCGTCTGCGCGGTCCTTGGTCTTCGGTTGCAGGGCGCCCATGACCCGGCCCATGGCCCTGACCCCGTCGTCCCGCACGCCGAGGTCGTCGATCGTCTCGGATACCAACCGCGAGATCTCCTCCTCGCTGAGCTGCTCGGGCAGGTAGTCGGCGATCACCGCCGCTTCCGCGCGCTCCTTGGCGGCCTGCTCGGTGCGGCCGGCGGCGTCGAAGGCCTCGGCTGCCTCCCGGCGCTTCTTGGACTCGCTGCTGAGCACACCGAGCACGTCGGCGTCGCTGAGCTCCCGGGCCTGCTTGCCGGCGACCTCCGCGTTGGTCACCGCCGAGAGCGCCATCCGCAGGGTGGAGGAGCGCAGTGCGTCCCGCGCTTTCATCGACGCGGTGAGGTCGGCCCGTAGACGGTCCTTCAAGTCGCTCATGTTGCCCATTGTGGCAGCCTTGCCGCATGCGACCCCACTCGGTTTCCACGCCAGCCACGCGGCCGTTGCTGCGCCGGATCGGGCAGGTCGCAGGGATCGGCACGCTCGCGGGCATGGGCACCCTGGCGTACTCCGCCGGGATCGAGGTGCGCAACTTCGTCGTACGCCGCGTGCAGGTGCCCGTGCTTCCGCCAGGACATCGCCCACTCAGGGTGCTGCACATCAGCGACCTGCACCTGACACCGTCCCAGGGGAGAAAGCGGCGCTGGCTCAGCTCTCTCGCCGACCTGGCGCCGGACCTGGTCGTCAACACCGGGGACAACCTCGCCCACCACGACGCCGTCCCGCCGCTGGTGGAGGGCCTCGGACCACTCCTGGACGTGCCGGGGGTGTTCGTGATGGGTTCCAACGACTACTTCGCCCCCACGGCGCGGAACCCGTTGTGGTATCTCCTGCCCGACAACGGCAAGCGCAACGTCACCAGCGCCAAGCTCCCCTGGCGCGATCTCCGGGCGGAGTTCGAGGACCGCGGATGGGTCGACCTGACCAACGGCTCGGCCAGGCTCGAGGTGGCAGGGACCTCGCTCGCGTTCGTCGGGGTCGATGACCCGCACCTCGGGTACGACGACCTGGCCGCCGTGGCCGGGCGTGCGCCTGCCGAGGTGGACCTGCGCGTCGGCGTCGCACACGCGCCGTACCTCCGGGTGCTCGACCAGTACGCGCGCGACGGCTACGACATCACCATCGCCGGACATACGCACGGGGGCCAGGTCTGTCTCCCCTTCAAGGGCGCGCTCGTGACCAACTGCGACCTCGACACCGGACGGGCCAAGGGCCTGCACCGACACCCGGCAGACTCCCGTCCGGGCGACCTGGGCAGCTCGTGGCTGCACGTCTCGGCCGGCGCGGGGACCTCGCCGTACGCGCCGGTTCGTCTGTTCTGCCGGCCGGAGGCGACCCTGCTGACGCTGCTGCCCCGGGCCTCCTGAGCCCGGGTTGAGGGCAACGGTGAGGTTCCGGCTAGACTTCCCACGGCCTTCGGGGTGTGGCGCAGCTTGGTAGCGCGCGTCGTTCGGGACGACGAGGCCGCAGGTTCAAATCCTGTCACCCCGACCATGTGATGTCTCAGGACATCGGCGACACCCGGACCTGCGAAAGCGTGGGTTCGGGTGTCGTGCTTTCGGGGTTCGTGGCTAGTCCTTGCTGGTGTCGATGGTGGGCTCGCGCAGCAGTTCGCGCGGTGGACGCCGTGGCGGGCGGCGACCTCGGCGGGGCTCTGGTGGTCGACGAAGAGGGCGGTGATGACCAGGCGTGCTTTCGACATGGCCGAGCATCAAGGGCCGACCGATGTTTCCTATGTCGTGAGACGTCGTGTCGCCCATGTCGTGAGACATGTGTCGCCGATGTCCTGAACCAGCACACTGTCACCCCGACCATGTGATCTCGCGAGAGACAGCAAAGACCCGAACCCTCGCTGGGGGGTCGGATCTTTCGCATGTCTGGGGCTCGCGGGCACGGAGCACGGGCACCGGACGGAGTGGGCGCCTGCGCCGCCCAGGGCTTCGTGGCACTATGCGAGCCATGGCTGACGAACCAGACATGAGCGGTCGAGAGCCGAATCTGGAGCTGCCGTCCCTGCTCGGCTTCGGGCGCAAGAAGAAGCGCAAGGCCGACGCCGCATCGGAGGAAGCCGATCCACTCACCGCGGACCCGGTTCCCGAGCCAGCCGCGGAACCTCCAGGCGATCTGGCCCCCGCTACCGCCAAGGCCAAGCGTCCACCGCCCGTCCCACCACCGTCGGCGGCTCACGGCGAACCGTCCACCCTCGACTCCACGTCCCAGCCGGTGGAGGAGTCACGAGCCTCGGAGGAGACCAGCGTCGTCCGTGCCCAGCCCGACACTGAGCTGACGGCCCCGATCGCGCCCGTATCCGACGCACCGGCACCCGACCCACCGACACCCGACCCACCGACACCCGACCCACCGGCACCCGACCCACCGGCACCCGACTCACCGGCGGGTACGGCTCCGGTGCCGGCTCCGGCGACGGCTCCCGCCGCGCCACGCTCTCGCCCCAAGCTCTCGGTCCCGCTGATCAACCCCCGACTCGCAGCCTTGCTCACGGGAGCAGCCGTCGGCCTGGTCAGCATCCTGCTCGCCTTCGTCATCGGACGCGGGTGCGACGCCGTCCGCGGCGTGAGCTCCTGCGGCGCCGTCGGCCTGTTCGCCCTGCTCGCCATCCTGGCGATCCAGGTGATCCTGGGGGCGGTCCTGCTGAGGGCCTGGCGCCTCCCCGACCCGACCACCACGAGCTTCCTGGGCGTCGGGCTGATGGCGGTGTTCATCCTGTTCTTCCTGTTGAGCGCGGTCTCCTCGGTCTGGATGGTCCTGGTCATCCCGGTGCTCAGCGCGCTGACCTTCCTGCTGGCGCTGTGGGTGACGGACACGCTGGTGGAGACCCCCGGACAGGACTCCATCTCACGCTGAGCTGCGGGCTGCGCGCTCCACTCCTGGGACGCGGGCGCCGCGCGGGAACGAGCGCGTGCTGACCACCGGCAACCGCTACGAGCGGATGTCCTAAATGTCCACGTATAGGACAAACCGCCTGTTATACGGATAAGCCATGATATCTGCGCTAACGTGACGTCGTTCAACCCCCAAATTCTTGGAGACGACGATGCGCACCACGCGAAGAGTGACCCTCGCTGCACTCCTCCCGCCCCTGCTTGCCGTCACCCTGCTGCCCGGCCTCTCGAGCACCAGCACCGCCTCGGCCTCGGCCCCGGCCGCAGCCAGCACCTCGGTCGTTGCCGGCTCCGCCCCCTCCTCGCTGCGGGTGGGCAAGGCGACTGCTCGCAAGCGCCACCACCGCAAGCACAAGCGCAAGCGCAAGCACGCGCAGGTGCGCACCGGCTCCAAGCCGCAGAGGTTCGACCGCCGTACGGTCCAGGCCGTCCGGGGGATCGACAAGATCACCGTCAAGTGGCCCGCACGGTTGAACGCCACCGGCTACACGGTGGCGTGGACCCCGCTCAAGACCTCGATCCCGACGTCGCCTGCCGCCTGCACCTCGCCGTGCCAGAGGCGGTTCACCCGGGGCACCTCGACCGAGCTGTCCTCGGCAGCGCTGACGACCTACGGTCGCCGTGTCTCCTCGGCGTCAGGCAACAGCGTCTACCTCAAGGTCTTCGCCCACAACGGCACAGCACTGACCTGGACCGGGCTCACCTACCCCTACGACGCCTGGATCTCCCCTGCCCGCGACACCACCGTCGACTGGCTGCCCGCGCTCAGTGCGCAGATGCCACTGCCCTACGCCCCGGCGGCCGGGACTGACGTCGCGGTCACCTCGTTCAACCTCCTCTCGGCGAGCTCGACCGGAGTCCCGTCCTGGAGCATCCGGGCCCCGCGCATCGTCTCGCAGATCAACGGCACCGGCGCGAGCATCGTGGCCACCCAGGAGAACTCGAACTCCAACAACGGGGTCGGCAACTCCAACAGCCAGTACCAGGACCTTGCGAACAGGCTGGCCCCGAGCGGCTGGAGCCTTGCCGACGGCCGCGACTGGGATGCGGCGCTCGGCAGCTCGCGCTCATGGTCCACACAAGCCGTCCGGACCTACTACAAGAGCTCGGTCTGGAGCCAGGTCTCCAACGGTGCGCTCCTGACCCACACCCCCCTCGGCAGCCAGACCTCAGGCATCAACGTCGACCGTTGGGTCTCCTGGACGAAGCTGCGCGCGCAGGCCGACTCCAACACCCAGGTCTGCGTCGTCAACGCGCACCTGCTCAGCAACCAGGGCAACTACGACTGGGCCTCGGCCGACCACCGCAACCGCGAGATCGCCCAGATCCTCTCCGAGCTCAACGACCCTGTCAGCAACGTCCGCCGGGTGGGCACGCGGCTGGGCCAGGCGTGCGCGGGGACGCCCATCGTCTTCGCCGGGGACCTCAACTCGGCCCAGGAGCACCGATACGCCAACCAGCCCCAGGCAACGATGCTGGGAGCCGGGTTCGTGGACACCAAGAACGCCGGCAGGCGCTACAACACCCGCTGGAGCGGCCCGGGCAGCGTCGGCGCGTGGCACGAGACCTGGGGCACCCAGATCGACTACCTGCTCACCAAGGGCATGGGCGGCGCGAAGACGTTCAAGGTCAACGCGATCACCCCGAGCGGTGCCGGTTCGGACCACTACCCGGTCACCGCAGTCGTGAGCGTGCCCGCGCTGAACTAACGGGCTGCGAGCAGCTCGGCGATCTGGACCGTGTTGAGTGCCGCGCCCTTGCGCAGGTTGTCGTTGCTGATGAACAGCGCCAGCCCACGCTCGTCGGGCACGCCCGGGTCCTGGCGGAGTCGGCCCACGTAGGAGGGGTCTCGTCCTGCGGCCTGCAGCGGAGTCGGGATCTCGCTCAGCTCGACCCCCGGAGCAGCCCCGAGGATCTCGCGAGCTCGGGCCACCGGCATGGGCGCGTCGAACTCGGCGTTGACCGCCAGCGAGTGCCCGGTGAACACAGGCACGCGCACGCAGATGCCGGAGACGAGCAGCTCGGGGATGCCGAGGATCTTGCGCGACTCGTTGCGGAGCTTCTGCTCCTCGTCGGTCTCGAACAGACCGTCGTCGACGATCGACCCGGCCAGGGGTACGACGTTGTAGGCGATCGTGCGCTCGTACTTCACCGGCGCCGGGAAGGCGATCGCAGAGCCGTCGTAGGCGAGCTCTCGCGCCTTGTCACCGGCAGCCTCGACCTGGGCGGCCAGCTCCTCGACACCGGCCACGCCCGAACCGGACACGGCCTGGTAGGTGGCGGCGACCAGCCGGACGAGTCCGGCGGCGTCGTGCAGCGGCTTGAGCACCGGCATCGCCGCCATGGTGGTGCAGTTGGGGTTGGCGATGATGCCCTTGCGCGCCTCGGTGATGGCAGCGGGGTTGACCTCGCTCACCACCAGGGGCACGTCCGGATCCATCCGCCAGGCCGAGGAGTTGTCCACGACCGTCACGCCGGCATCGGCGAACCGCGGGGCCTGGGCGCGCGAGGTGCTCGCACCGGCAGAGAACAAGGCGATGTCCAGCCCGCGCGGGTCGGCCGTGGAGGCGTCCTCCACCGTCACCTCGCGGTCGCCGAAGGAGAGCACGGTCCCGGCCGAGCGAGCCGAGGCGAAGAACCGCACCTCGTCCGCCGGGAAGCTGCGTTCGAGAAGTATCTGGCGCATGGCGACGCCCACCTGACCGGTGGCCCCGACGATGCCGATGCGAACGGCCATGGCTAGCGCCCCGTCCCGCCGTAGACGACTGCCTCGACCTCGTCCGCGTCGAGGTCGAACGCCGTGTGCGTCGCGGCCACGGCCGCGTCGACGGTGAGCTCGTCGACCACGACCGAGATCCGGATCTCCGAGGTGGAGATCATCCCGATGTTGACTCCCGCCTCGGCCAGCGCCGAGAAGAACTTCGCGGTGACGCCCGGGTGGGACCGCATGCCGGCGCCGATCAGGGAGACCTTGCCGATCTTGTCGTCGTAGAGCAGCGAGGCGAAGCCGATCTCGCCCTTGAGCGCGTCCAGCGCGCTCATCGCCGTCTGCCCGTCGGCGCGCGGGAGCGTGAAGGAGATGTCGGTGAGGTTGGTGGCGGCGGCCGAGACGTTCTGGACGATCATGTCCAGGTTGATCTGGGCACGGGCGAGGGCGTCGAAGATCCGGGCGGCCTCACCCACCTTGTCCGGTACGCCGACCACGGTGATCTTGGCCTCGCTGCGGTCGTGGGCGACGCCCGCGATGATGGCTGCTTCCATGATGGCCTCCTGGTGGGCCTTGTCGTTGATGCTGCCCGCCACGATGGTGCCGTTCAGGTGGCTGAACGACGACCGGACGTGGATGGGGATGTCGTAGCGGCGGGCGTACTCCACGCACCTCAGGTGCAGGATCTTGGCGCCACCGGCAGCGAGCTCGAGCATCTCCTCGTAGGTGACCCGGTCGAGCTTGCGGGCCGTGGGCACGATCCGCGGGTCGGCGGTGAAGACGCCGTCGACGTCGGTGTAGATCTCGCAGACGTCCGCACGCAACGCGGCGGCGAGGGCCACGGCTGTGGTGTCGGTGCCGCCACGGCCCAGCGTGGTGATCTCCTTGGTGTCCTGGCTGACGCCCTGGAACCCGGCGACGATGACGATGTGGCCGTCGTCGAGCGCAGCCGAGATGCGGCCCGGAGTCACGTCGATGATCTTCGCCTTGCCGTGCACCGAGTCGGTGATCACGCCCGCCTGGGAGCCGGTGAAGGAGCGCGCGGTGTGGCCGAGGTCGGAGATGGCCATGGCCACCAGCGCCATCGAGATCCGCTCTCCTGCCGTCAGCAGCATGTCCAGCTCGCGGGCCGGGGGCAGCGGGCTGACCCCCTCGGCGAGGGCCAGCAGCTCGTCGGTCGAGTCGCCCATCGCCGAGACCGCGACCACGACGTCGTTCCCCTCGCGCTTGGCCTGGACGATCCGACGGGCTACCCGCTTGACGGCGGTGGCATCCGCCAGGGACGAGCCGCCGTACTTCTGCACCACGATCCCCATGCGCCACCTCCTGGGCTGCCCGATCCAACGGCTCGTCGAACGGCCCGGTCCACGGTGGGCCGTGGACGATTCTACGTGCGCTCAGATGACCGGCTCACCGGTGTCCAGCACGGCCTCGGCCGCCGCGATCTGGTCGCTCTCGCTCTCGTAGTCGATGTCCAGCCGGTCGTGGGCGACGATCGACTGCAGGGCACGCAGGACGGCGCTGGCGCTGTTGCCCCAGTTGGCGACGTAGGAGTACTGCCACCACCACAGCGCCTCGGCGACGTTGCCGGCGCGGAAGTGCCGCAGACCGTTCGCCAGGTCGGCAGCGATGCTGGAGAGCTCGTCGGACAACCGCGCCTCGATGATCTCCGGGAGATAGACGTCGAAGTTGTAGGTGTAGATCTCCACCGGTTCCAGCAGCTCGGCCAGCCGCAGCCGCATCGAGTCGAGGTCGGGATCGGGGCCGACGTCGGGCTGGTACTCCTGGCTCGGGGTGAAGTCCCGCTGAGCTCCCAACCGGGCGCCCGCGAACAGGATCTGGCTGACCTCCACCAGCAGCAGCGGTACGACGGTGCCGGGGTTCTCCTCGCGCGACATCGCCTGCAGCGAGACGAGGAAGGACTCGACAGCGTCCGCGATCTGCTGGGCGAACTCCTCCAGCTCGTGGTCCATGTGTGTCTCAGTCACCTGCGTTACGCCTTCCCGCGAATGCTCGGCCGAGGGTCACCTCGTCGGCGTACTCCAGATCCCCGCCTACTGGCAGTCCACTCGCAAGACGGGTCACACGCAAGTCCATGTCCTTGAGGAACCTGCTGAGGTACGCCGCCGTCGCATCGCCTTCGATGTTCGGATCGGTCGCCAAGATAACCTCAGTGACGACCCCGTCGGCCAGCCGGGTCATCAGCTCACGGATCCGCAGCTGTTCGGGGCCGATGCCCTCGAGCGGCGAGATGGCCCCGCCGAGCACGTGGTAGCGACCGCGGAACTCGCGGGTGCGCTCGATGGCCACGACGTCCTTGGGCTCCTCGACGACGCAGATCAGCGCCGGGTCACGCCGGGGATCGCGGCAGATCCGGCACAGCTCCTCCTCGGAGACGTTGCCGCACACCGAGCAGAACGTGGCCTTGGCCTTCATCTCGATGAGCACGTCGGCGAGGCGGCGTACGTCCACGGGGTCCGAGGCCAGCAGGTGGAACGCGATGCGCTGGGCCCCCTTGGGCCCGACGCCTGGCAGACGAGCCAGCTCGTCGATCAGGTCCTGGAGGACGCCCTCATACACCGGAACCGCCGGACGGGTCACCGGACGGGCCGCCCGGCAGCCCGCCGAGGTCGTCCAGACCCCCGCCGGCGAGCGGACCCAGCGTGCGCGCCGCGATCGCGTCCACCTTGGCCCTGCCGTCGCGGTAGGCAGCCACGACCAGGTCACCGAGATCGGTCAGCGAGTCGGCGTCGGCTCCGTCGAAGGAGCCGGGGGCGATCGTGACCGCGGTCAGCTCGCCGGTGCCGGTCAGGGCGACTGAGACTCCTCCGGCGGTGCCTTCCACGGAGGTGGCGGCGAGCTCCTCCTGCGCGGCGACGAGCTGGGCCTGCATCTGCTGAGCCTGCTCGAGCATGGCTTGCAGGTCGAAGCCGCCGTCGGTGCCGAAGGGGTTGTCCGTCATCTCATCTGCTCCTGGTGCGTCGGTCGGTCATGGTGATGGCCGGGTGGTGGCCGGGGTGGTGACGTTCAGTCGTGGGTGATCTCCTCGATCACGGTCGCACCGAGCTCTCGCTGGAGCAGCTGGGTGCTGTCGAGGGCGTTGTCGTCGGAAGCTGGGTCGTCGCGGTGGGCGTCGGCGTCGAGGTCGGGGCCGGGCGCTGCGGGGGCCGGCTCGTCGCCCGCACGGGTGGGCGAGATGTTCGACCGGGCCGAGGCGATCGACTCAGGTCGCGCAGCGGTGCCCGCTCGGCGAGGCGGCGGAGCGCCCCCGGAGTCTCCGGAGTCGTCGGACGCCCAGCTGGGCGGATCGCTCGGCGGCTCGTGGCCGGACTCGTCGGGGGGCTCGGTCGGGAACGGGACGGAGGCGACGGCGGGCCGGATCACCCGCGGGGACGTCTCAGCCCCCGGCTGCGCGGAGGGGTCGACGGCGACCTCGATCTTCCAGTCGGCGCCGATCATGTCGATCGCCGCTTGGCGGAGGATCTCCTCGCTGCCGCCTCCGACGAACGAGTCCCGGGCGCCTGCGGTCTTGAAACCGACGGTCAGGCTGGTCGCGTCCACCCCGATGACCTGGGCGTTCTGGCTGAGCAGGATCCAGGTGAATCGGCGCATCTTCTTGACGTGCTCGAGCAGGTCGGGCCAGATCCGGCGTACGTCAGCGAGCGAGAGGACCGCCCCCGCCTTGGTCTCCTCGCCGGTGGGCGCGGCCGTCGGCGCGGCCTGCCGGGGCGTCGGCGCTGCGGCCGGCTCGCTCGGTCGCGGCGTCGCGGTCACGGCAGGCGGGGTCGGCGCGGAGGGGGTCGAGGTGGAGGCAGGCGAGGTGGACGCAGACGAGGTGGACGCAGGCGGGATGGTGGCAGGCGCGGCAGCGCCGGAGCCGCCGCCGGAGGGTCGTGCTCGCGCCTGGTCCTCGCGGGGCGCGGCGGGCCGGGCAGGAGCGGCCGCGGCGGCTCCGGTGTCTGCACCGGCGCCCAGGTCGCCGGAGACCGAGATCCGGCGCTCCAGACGATCCAGGCGAGCGCCTAGGCCCAGCGTCTCGTCGTCGACTCCCGGCAGCAGCAGGCGGGCGCAGATCAGCTCGAGCAGCAGCCGCGGGGTGGTGGCGCCACGCATCTCGGTGAGGCCGCTCGCCACGAGGTCGGCCGCTCGGACCAGCTCGGTCCGGCCGAACCGGGCCGCCTGCGCGACCAGGCGCTCGGCCTGGTCGGCCGGGACGTCGATGAGCCCGGAGGCGGACGCGTCGGGAACGGCTGAGACGATCACCAGGTCACGCAACCGACGAAGCACGTCCTCGGTGAACCTGCGGGGGTCTTGACCGGTCTCGATGACCTTGTCGACCACGCCGAAGACGCCGGCTCCGTCGACGGCTGCGAACGCGTCGATGACCTCGTCGAGCAGGTTGTCTGGGGTGTAGCCGAGCAGGCTGGTGGCGACCTCGTAGGTCACTCCGTCCGGTCCGGCTCCGCCGAGCAGCTGGTCCAGCACCGAGAGGGAGTCGCGAGCGGACCCGGCACCGGCGCGCACGACCAGCGGGAGCGCCGCGGGGTCGATCTTCACGCCCTCCTTCTCGCACAGCTCGGCCAGGTGGTCCGACAGCGTGCGCGGCGGGATCAGCCGGAACGGGTAGTGGTGGGTCCGCGAGCGGATGGTCGGGATGACTTTCTCGGGCTCGGTCGTCGCGAAGATGAACTTGAGGTGCTCGGGGGGCTCCTCGACCAGCTTGAGCAGCGCGTTGAAGCCCTGCGAGCTGACCATGTGGGCCTCGTCGATGATGTAGACCTTGAACCGGCTGCTGACCGGCGCGAAGAAGGCCCGCTCGCGCAGGTCACGGGCGTCGTCGACACCACCGTGGCTGGCCGCGTCGATCTCGATGACGTCGATGGAGCCGCCACCACCGCGGGCGAGGTCACGGCACGACTGGCACTCGCCGCACGGGTCGGCGATGGGCGCCTTCTCGCAGTTCAGCGCCCTCGCGAGGATGCGCGCGCTGGTGGTCTTGCCGCACCCGCGCGGCCCGGAGAACAGGTAGGCGTGATTGACCCGGTTGTTCGCCAGAGCGGCACGCAGCGGCTCGGTGACGTGGTCCTGACCGATGACCTCGGCGAACGTCTCCGGCCGGTACCGGCGGTACAACGCGAGGGTGGGCTCCACGTGTGAACCCTAACCACGCGCGCCGACAGTGGGTACCCGGTGTGCCCGCCGCCGGTGGCGGGCGCCGCCCCCAGGGCCGACATCGCCACGTTGGTGGCGAGCCGACTGGCGTGAGACGGGGACGAAAAGGCCCCCCATGCACCCGGCAGAGCCCGCCTGCCCTTGCTGCCTTCCGGCCCTGGGGGATTCGGTGGGATACCGCCGCATGGGGGGTTGGCCCAGAGTCTAGGAGGTCGATTTCTCGCAGGCCAATCGGGGCAGGTAGCCTTCGCGGCGGAGGATTCGCCTAGTGGCCTATGGCGCTCGCTTGGAAAGCGGGTTGGGTTAACGCCCTCAGGGGTTCGAATCCCCTATCCTCCGCCAGGTGACGCAGGGGCTGACCTGCGACAACGCCGACCGTGGTCCGTTGGGACCACGGTCGGCGTTCGCGGTCTCACAGGCTCGTAGTCTCAGTTGCGTACGTGGCCTCAGCCTGATCTGCGACCTTGACTCCCTCGATGCTCATCTTTACCCGCGGGATGGCACAGGGGCCTCGGCCGCAGATGCGGACCAGGCTCGAGCGGGTGCTTCCGGATGCGCGACTTGGATGCTCGCTCATGCCGAGATCCGAGCGTCAGAGGCGCAGGTCGGCCCCGAAGATCAACGCAGGGCCACCGAACTTGTCGACCTCGCGCTCGAAGGCCAGTCCGATGTTCACCGCGACACTTTGAGACGGCATGTTGTCCGGCCGAATGATCGCGATCAAGTGCCCTGCATCAGCCGCGCGGGCAGCCTCCTTCACCGCGTGCGCCGCCTCGGTCGCGTATCCCTGACGGCGAAGGTCGGATCGCACGTGCCAACCCGCTTCGACGAACTGCTTCCCCTCTACTTCCTGCATCGTCAGTCCGCAGTCGCCAACAAAGTCCCCGGCGTGGGTTTCGACGACCCAGAGACCGAAACCGTGCTGTTCGTAGTTGTTGAGGGTCCACTCGATCCAGCCCGCAGCGCCGCGCGACCCGGCGATGTCCAGGGTGGCAATACTGGTGAGATCTGTCTTCGCCATCTCGCGAAAGCGGAGCCTAGGTGTGGGGGCTGGCAGCACCACGCCAAGGTAGCGCCCAATCCGGACACGTCCAGATCTGCCGCAGATAGCGTGCGCTGCGGCCATCCGGACATGCCGCTGTCGGGGCGGCGCCTGACCATGCGTCCGTCACGTGTAGACGGATCTATCTACACCGAACTACCATGATGTGATGGCCGAGACAACGACGATCCGAATCAGTCGAGACACGCATGCGAGAGTGACTCGATTGGCAGCCGCACGCCACGAGACGATCGACGAGACGGTGAGCAAGGCGCTCCGAGCGCTCCGCCAGGACTCCATGGCGCGGGACCTTGCGGCAGAGCTCACCGACGACGAGACGGCGTGGCTGGATGCTGACGCCGGGTGACGTCGTCGAACTGGAACTCGGAATGCCAGCTGGAAGCGAGGCCGGACTACTTCGACCGGCGATTGTCGTGACAGCGCAACGAATCCTTAAGGGTGGCCCGAACGTCGTACAGGTCGTCCCGCTGACCCGGGCGATTCGCCAGAGCAGCACTGAGGTGATCATCGGCCCTGACGAGGGCAACGGCCTGGAGGCCTCTTCCTCCGCCCAGTGCCAGCATGTGCGCTCCGTGGCCACGACGCGCATTCGCCAGCGCACAGGAAACGTCGGCCCGGTCGTCCTCGCCGAGGTGCGCGAGACGCTCGCGCTGTTGCTTGACCTGTAACCCAAGCGCACGACTGCCCCACTGCGGGCAGGGCCCGCTCATGCTGCGTAGCGTGCGCCTGCGGCCATCCGGTTCTGCCGCTGTCAGGGCGCTACGCTGACCCGCCCGAAAGTTGCCTACATCCTCGTTCCGGTACCTGCGGGGTGTCCGTGCATGCGCCGCACGAGCGCGAGGAAGGCTTGGTGGATTGCGACACCGACGGCGGTATTCGCCAGGCCAAAGAGAGCGGTGGCCGGGACCTGATACGCCGCGATGGTTCCATCAAAGTAGAGCAACGCGACCCAGAGTGCCGTCCCAATCACGAGAGCGGACTTCCACCAGCGTCCAGCAATCGCCCCGAAGAGGATCATCGTCGGTATCAAGCGGACGGACCTCCTCGTCGAACATCCCAATGCCAGAGTAGACCGCCGAGGGGTGCCGATCTAGGTTCCACAGGTTCGCCAGGTTGCATCCGCCCATGCCGCTGTCGGGCTCAATGCCAGCGAGCGACGGTTGCTGCGATCTCGTCGATCGGCGCCTCTCTGCGCGCTACGGACACGCACTGGACGGGCTCGGCCGTTGACGGTCTTTGCTCACGCTCGAGGATCTCCTGTCCCTTGTGGAGGAACTCGGGGTCGGACCGGTGCGCGACTGGGCCTGCTGGACTCGGCAGCTCATAGGCCGGGTCTTCTATGAACACGAGGCCCACCAAGACTTCGACCGTGAGGCAGTGACGCTGCTCGACTCGTTCGTTGGCAACCATGCGCTTGTCGATGCCTGCCGGCAATGCAGGGGCCGACCTTTCCACTGGTCCCGTCCCCAGGGCGGCGGCTCTCGTGACTGCTCTTCCGTGATCGGAGCGAGGTTGTGGTCGGTCTCGCCTCGTGGGGTCGCGACGCGGAGCCCTCCCGCCACCTCGATCGACAAGAGGTCGCCGTCGGACTGGGCGCCTCAGCAAGAACTGTGTTCGACCCGTCGGTCGTCGACGAACGACCACGGGTCACTCACGATGACGAAAACCGCTGGCACCTCGGCAACGCTGGCCACCGGCACAGACGCACGATCTGCGACAGACGCGGACGATCATCGATGGCTGGCGTGGAACCCGCGCAAGGCGTGCCTAACCGGTAAGGGCACGTCCTGCCCCGAGAGGTCGAACCCCTCGAGCGCCACCGACATTCGGTTCCGATGCCCTGATGACGCAACACCCCGCATGCGCCGGTTCGGCCCCCCGGGATGGGACCGGCGTTCTCCTCCCCTGCCGGCTCAGGCTGCTCCCAGACGAGCCCGGGTCTCCCCAACGTCCATGCCGTGCAGGCGCAGCAGGTTCTCCCCCAGAATCTTCTTCTTGGCCTGCTCGGTCAGCTGCGGGTAGCCGTAGCCGTCGGTGAGGTCCTGCGGGATCTCGAAGTTCCAGAACGCCTCCAGCGCCCACTGCGGCTGCCAGATCGGTGCCTCGCTGCCGTAGACGATCTTGTCCTCGCCGCACCAGAACAACAGCTTGCCCAGGAGCTCGGCGAACAGCCGGGGTGCCCGTACGACGAAGTTGATCGAGGCAGCGAGCGAGGCGTGCAGGTTCGGGTAGCGGATGAGCTGCCAGCACGTCTCGTCGATGAAGGGCAGGCCGACGTGGTAGATCACGAAGTTGATGTCCGGGAAGTTCACCGCTGCGCCGTCCATGTCCCACGTCTGGGTGAACTCGATCGGCTGCGGTCCCAGGGGCACCCCCTTGTGCACCCCGACCAGGTTCACCCCGAGCTCCTGGATCCGCTCGAACACCGGGAAGGCGACCTTGGGGTCGTCCATCCGCCACGGGACAGGGCCCGCGTCCTCGTAGCGCACGTTGTAGAACTTGAAGGCCTTGGCTCCGTACTCCTCGACCTGCCGGGTGACGTCGTCCAGCGCCTTCTTGCCCTCCAGCGGGTTGACGGTGCCCCAGAACACGGTGCGGTCGGGATCGCGCTGCGCGAGCTTCGCGCACTCCTCCCAGGGAGAGAGGCCGTCCTTGTACATGTCGGTCAACGGCAGCGGCATCGCCACCAGCATGTCGGTGTCGGAGCGGTCATAGACCATCTCCCGGATCTCCTCGATGCTCCACTTGTGCAGGAACTCCTCGGAGCTCATCACCGGCTCACCCTCGGGCGTCAGCGTCGCGTGAAACGCGTAGAGGTGGTTGGAGAACATCTGCCCCGCGGATCCATAGGCGTTGTCCGCCTCGAAGTTGAACGGGTGTGCGACCCCGTCGAACACCAGCGCGTCACCGATCATGAGAGCTCCTATGACTTCTTGTTGGCCGACCAGTTCTCGGCGACGTACGCCGCCGGGTCCGGCACGGTGGCCGGATCAGGGAGGAAACGCAGCTGCGCGCGGGCGCTGTCGGAGAGCCGTTCCGGTGTCCACGCCTCATCCCAGACCAGATCGACCTGGGCCGTCTGGACACCGGGCAGCGAGCACACTGCGGCCTGGATGTCGGTGAGCACCTGAGTGGCGAAGGGACACCAGCCCGAGGTCAGCACCAGCTCGACCCGCGCCGCCCCGCCGTCGATCTCGGCCCGGTAGAGCAGGCCCATGTCCACCACCGAGATCCCCTTGTCCCGGCAGCACGGGTCGTAGACGTCGCTCAGCACGTCCCTCACCGCAGGATCGATGCTGGTCCCTGTGCCCGTCATCGAGAGCCCTCCTCGCATCCACCGACCGCCCCGTGAGTCGCGTCCATCGCCAGTTTCGTCCTGCTGGCCCCGGCGCGCACCCCTCGGGATTTCGCATCACGAAACGCTGGACGCCGGAAAGGGGGTGCATAGGATTGGCGGACGGTGGAGGGAGGAGTCCGAGGTGGAGCCCGGGGCTGCTGCGAGCGGAGCCGAGGCGGGCGCGCCACCGGAGGACTTCGTGCAGAGCGTCGGACGCGCCATGCGGGTCCTGGAGGTGGTCGGGCGGCGACCCGGACAACCGGTCAAGACGATCGCGCGGCGCTGTGCGCTGAACATCTCGACGACCTACCACCTGATCCGGACCCTCGCCTACCAGGGATATCTCGTGCGGTTGCCCGACGGCACCTACGTGATCGGTGACGCGGTGGCCCGCCGGTTCCACGACCTGGTGGCCTCCCTCGAGCGACCTCCGGACACCGCCGCGGTCCTTCGTCAGCTCACCGAGCGGGTCGGGCTCAGCGCCTACCTGGGCCTGCTCCGGGACGACCGGGTGACCGTCGTCGAGGTCGCCGAAGGCCCGGGCTCTCCCTACCTCGAGGACTTCGAGAAGGGGCTGGACGTCTCCGCGCACGCAACAGCCCTCGGGAAGGCTCTCCTGACCACGATGACCCCCCGGACGAGGCGCACGTTGTTGCTCCGACAGGGGCTGGCGCCCGTTCACGTCGCGGACACGGACCGATCCGAGCCGGCTGGAGGAGGAGCTGGGCGCGCTACGTCCCGGGGTTCCCGTCGTGGAGCACGGCGAGTTCCGCGAGGACGTCGCCTGCGCCGCTGCGCTGGTGCCGACCCGGCGTACCGCGGGTCCCGTCTGGGCGCTGGCTGTCGCGGTCCGTGGTGAGGACGATCATCGATGGCTGGCGTGGGACGGCGCAAGGCGTGCCTACCCGGTAAGGGCGTGTCCTGCCCCGAGGTGGTCGAAGCTCGTCGAGCGCTACCGACATCTCGGTTCCGATGCCCTGATGACGCAACGCCCCGCATGCGCCGGCTCGGTCCCCAGGGACGGGACCGGCGTTCTCCTCCCCTGCCGGCTCAGGCTGCTCCCAGCCGGGCCCGGGTCTCCTCCACGTCCATGCCGTGCAGGCGCATCAGGTTCTCGCCCAGGATCTTGCGCTTGGCCTGCTCGGTGAGCTGCGGGTAGCCGTAGCCGTCGGAGAGGTCCTGGGGGATCTCGAAGTTCCAGAACGCCTCGAGCGCCCACTGCGGCTGCCAGATCGGTGCCTCGCTGCCGTAGACGATCTTGTCCTCGCCGCACCAGAAGAACAGCTTGCCGAGGAGCTCGGCGAACAGCCGCGGCGCCCGGACGACGAAGTTGATCGACGCCGCCAGCGAGGCGTGCAGGTTCGGGTAGCGGATGAGCTGCCAGCAGGTCTCGTCGATGAACGGCAGCCCGACGTGGTAGATCACGAAGTTGATGTCGGGGAAGTTCGCGGCGGCGCCGTCCATGTCCCAGGTCTGCGTGTACTCGATCGGCTGCGGGCCGAGCGGGACACCCTTGTGCACGCCGACGAGGTTCACCCCGAGCTCCTGGATCCGCTCGAAGACGGGGAAGGCCACCTTGGGGTCGTCCATCCGCCACGGGACGGGGCCGGCGTCCTCGTAGCGCACGTTGTAGAACTTGAAGGCCTTCGCACCGTACTCCTCGACCTGCCGGGTGACGTCGTCCAGCGCCTTCTTGCCCTCCAGCGGGTTGACCGTGCCCCAGAAGACCGTGCGGTCGGGGTCGCGCTGCGCGAGCTTCGCGCACTCCTCCCAGGGAGAGAGGCCGTCCTTGTACAGGTCGGTCAACGGCAGCGGCATCGCCACCAGCATGTCGGTGTCGGAGCGGTCGTAGACCATCTCCCGGATCTCCTCGATGCTCCACTTGTGCAGGAACTCCTCGGGGCTCATCACCGGCTCACCCTCGGGCGTCAGCGTCGCGTGGAACGCGTAGAGGTGGTTGGAGAACATCTGTCCCGCGGATCCATAGGCGTTGTCCGCCTCGAAGTTGAACGGGTGTGCGACCCCGTCGAACACCAGCGCGTCACCGATCATGAGAGCTCCTCTGTTGTCTTGTCGGCCGACCAGTTCTCGGCGACGTACGCCGCCGGGTCCGGCACGGTGGCCGGGTCAGGGAGGAAACGCAGCTGCGCGCGAGCGCTGTCGGAGAGCCGTTCCGGTGTCCACGCCTCATCCCAGACCAGATCGACCTGGGCCGTCTGCACGCCGGGCAGCGAGCACACTGCAGCCTGGATGTCGGTGAGCACCTGAGTGGCGAAGGGACACCAGCCCGAGGTCAGCACCAGCTCGACCCGCGCCGACCCGCCGTCGATCTCGGCCCGGTAGAGCAGGCCCATGTCGACCACCGAGATCCCCTTGTCCCGGCAGCACGGGTCGTAGACGTCGCTCAGCACGTCCTTCACCGCAGGATCGATGCTGGTTCCGGTGCCCGTCATCGAGAGCCCTCCTCGCATCCACCGACCGCCCCGTGCGTCGCGTCCATCGCCAGTTTCGTCCTGCCGGCCCCGGCGCGCACCCCTCGGGATTTCGCATCACGAAACGCTGGACGCCGGAAAGGGGGTGCATAGGATTGGCGGACGGTGGAGGGAGGAGTCCGAGGTGGAGCCCGGGGCTGCTGCGAGCGGAGCCGAGGCGGGCGCGCCACCGGAGGACTTCGTGCAGAGCGTCGGCCGCGCCATGCGGGTCCTGGAGGTGGTCGGGCGGCGACCCGGGCAACCGGTCAAGACGATCGCGCGGCGCTGTGCACTGAACATCTCGACCACCTACCACCTGATCAGGACCCTCGCCTACCAGGGATATCTCGTGCGGTTGCCCGACGGCACCTACGTGATAGGTGACGCCGTGGCCCGCCGGTTCCACGACCTGGTGGCCTCCCTCGAGCGACCTCCGGACACCGCCGCGGTCCTTCGTCAGCTCACCGAGCGCGTCGGACTCAGCGCCTACCTGGGTCTGCTCCGCGACGACCGGGTGACCGTCGTCGAGGTCGCCGAAGGGCCGGGCTCTCCCTACCTCGAGGACTTCGAGAAGGGGCTGGACGTCTCCGCGCACGCAACAGCCCTCGGGAAGGCTCTCCTGACCACGATGACCCCTCGGACGCGGCGCACGTTGTTGCTCCGACAGGGGCTGGCCCCGTTCACGTCACGGACACGGACCGATCCGAGCCGGCTGGAGGAGGAGCTGGGCGCGCTGCGTCCCGGGGTTCCCGTCGTGGAGCACGGCGAGTTCCGCGAGGACGTCGCCTGCGCCGCTGCCCTGGTGCCGACCCGGCGTACCGCTGGTCCCGTCTGGGCGCTGGCTGTCGCGGTACGTGGCGAGGACGTCCCGGCGGAGGTTGGAGTCGAGCTGGCGCTGGCCGCCGCAGACCTAGGGCAGGACCCCGCAAGCGGCTGACCGTCCGCTAGCACGACCTGACCGGACCGGTCAGTTACGCCGGGCGATCGAGGTGTTCAGCACTGTCGCGAACCCGCACCACAGGGGGTACGGCGCGAACGCGTGGTGCAGCGCCGGGTCCACGTCGCGCAACCGACGGGCGAGCAGCAGCGACTGTCCGGTGAGCACAGCGCACCAGGCGGTCGAGAGCCACGGTCTGCGTGATCGCCAGAACAGCACGCTCCAGCCGGTGTTCAGGACGAGGTTCAGGGCGAGCGCCCGCCGCAGGTCCGCCACCTCGTCGTTGCGGCCCTGGCCCTCGAGGATGGTCAGCGCCGCGGCGGACGTGGCCGCGATGTCGGCGTACAACGGGGTCCACACCAGCGGGAACGCGATCGGTGGCGGCTGCCACGCCGGCTTGTCCAGCCCGGCGTACCAGTCACTGTCCGGGGTGGTGGCCAGGCCCCCGAGTGCGGCGCTGGTGGTCACTGCCGTGGCCGTGGCCGCGAGGTTGCGCAGGCCCCGAGGGCTCCGCAGTGCCCGCCACGGACTGGTGCTTCTCATGCGATCGCCTCCTCGACGGGTCCGTCGCCCGGTGCCCGGTCCTCGAGCCCTGCCATCCCCCATCGCACCAGCCCGGCGGAGAGCGCCCCCGCCCGGGACGCGGCCACGAGGCCCGGTCCGCGGAGGGGCAGTCGCAGCGCACGGCGGGCCCAGCCGGGAAGCAGCGCCACGCCCCCGGCGGCGATCAGCGCGTAGCCGGGGCGGGCCATCACCGGCACGGGTGGGTTCAAGAGCATGAACCGGGTCGCCTCGCGGGCTGCTCGCGTGGGCGCGAGCTCAGGACGGTAGCCCGCGAGTGCGGCGTCGAGGCCGGCCACGGTGGTCGGCAGGTCGCGTGCACCGAGCAGGGTCGCGGCGCGGTTGGTCTGCTCGACGTAGAGGTCGGCCTCGTCAGGACTCAGCGGGTGCGCCGCGTAGGCCTGAAAGGCGCTGAGGAACGACCACACCTCGGCAACGTGCACCCAGCGCAGCAGGTGCGGGTCGTCTGCGGCGTAGGGCTGTCCGAGCTCGTCAGTGCCGCGCACCCGGCGGTGCACCGAGCGAACGTGCTCGATGGCGGTCTCGGCGTCGGCGATGGTCCCGAAGGTGGTGACGGCGAGGTAGTGGCTGGTGCGCTGGAGCCGGCCCCACGGATCGCCCTTGTAGCCGCTGTGCCCGGCGACCCCGGCCATCGCCGAGGGGTGCAGGGACTGCAGCAGCAACGCCGAGATCCCGCCGGGGAACATCGCGGCGTCGGCGTTGACCCGCCAGATCGGGTCGTCAGGGGTGAACCAGCGCTCCCCTTCCGCCCCCCAGATCCGCGCGGCCCGCTCGGGGGCGTCCTCGCCCGCTACCCGGGAGCGCAGCGCGAGCCCGAGTCGGCGTTGGACGGCGTACGCCGCGGCGGCAGGGATCAGGCGAGGATCGGGCACGTTCCCGACACTAGCCAGCGACTGGGCGCTGCTCTTCCGCGTGCCCGCGCTCTCCGCGTCGGTCAGGCCGACTCGAGCGGACGGAGCTCGTCGGCGTAGGAGACCGACAGCCGCCGCAAGACGCCGTCTCGGCTGATCGTGTACTGCCCCATCCGCCACAGGGGAGGGCTGTAGACGTGGATCGTCGCTGACTCCGCGTCCAGCCCGGTCATCCGGTGGATGTGGTCGGGTCCGAAGGAGTAAGCCGAGCCCCCGGCGGCCACCGTCGCGATCTCCGGGCGTCCCACCGCGAGGTTGTGCTCGATCACCGATCCCTCGACGACTGCCACGGCCCCGGCGGAGGTGTCGTGGTCGTGCCACCCGGTGTCGCTGGCCGGCGTCCAGCAGATCAGCCAGACCTCGACGAAGGTGTCGCGGTAGAGCGAGACGTAGTGCCGGTGGTCGTCGGAGTAGCGGATGTGCTCGCGCCACAGGCTCGGGTCGGCGACGACCCGTCGCGCCAGGTCGACCAGCTCAGGGCGGGTGAGCGTGCGGTCGGGCAGGAGCTCGGGTTGCAGGATGCTCTGGGTCATGGCGTTCCTCCGTACATGAGTCGGTGCGGGTTGGTGTGTCGCACGGCGCGGTGCGCCGCAGGGTCGTTCGCGAGGTCGAGGGCGACGGCGTACGGGTGGTCGCTCGCCGAGATCAGCCCGTCGATCCCCAGCACCCGCAGCAGCGCGTCGAAGGCCTGCAGCCCGTAGCCCGAGAGGTCCACGAAGGTGAGCGGGTCGACGGTCGACCTGGACCCGCCCCGGGCGCGGAGCCGCTCGTGGTGGACCGGCGCCAGCCCTGCCCCGGCGGCGAAGCAGACCCGCAGGTCGGGCAGGCCTGGGCGGGCCGCCGCGTGCCAGGCCCACCAGGCGGCGGCCATCTGGGCCGTGTAGTCCACGACCGGCGCCCACCAGGTGGGGCGTGGACCGGAGGACTGGTCTCGGGCCGGCCCGGGATGGACGAACAAAGGACGGTCGGCCTCCTGCAGGGTGGCCAGCAGCGGTCGCAGAG
>CAWFII010000041.1:0-41826 GCA_963815825.1 uncultured Actinomycetota bacterium
CCTCGACGTCCTGGGGGCTGCTCATCCAGGTGGCAGGCAGCTGCAGCCCCGCGGCCCCCTGCTCCAGCAGCCCGGTCAGCTCCTGCTGCGCGCCGGCGTCGCCGGCGTGCGCCACCTCCGACCCCACGGCCGCCCACCACCGCAGGTCGGGGCCGGTGCGCTCAGCCAGTCCGACGACCCCCTCGTGGTAGGCGTCGAGGAGCACCTGAGCCTCGGCTCGGGGCAGGTCCTCGACCCCCAGCGGCGAGGAGTGGGCGAGGACCGCGGACGTCGACCGATCCCGGAGCCAGGTCGCTCTGGCACCCGGATCGTGGTCGGCAGGGTCGATCTTCCCCGGCGGCTCCCCCGGCAGGTGCAGCGACCACCCGTCGAGGAAGGGCGGCCGCCGACGCTCCCGGAGCGCGGCCAGGAAAGGCTCGGGCCACAGGTGCTGGTGGACGTCCAGTACTGCCTCGATCGTCGTGCCTCCGGTCTGCCTCAACCGATTAACCGTAGTTGATCAGTATAGATAGATGGTGAAGCGCATCACCGCTGCCTCTAGTGAAGCGCTTCACCACTTCAGAGTCAACCTGGCACACTGCTGCTGCAGCGCCCGGTCAGTCGGGGCGGCTAGCGTGAGCGATCGACGGAGAAGGGTGATCGCATGGCTGCACGGGCGCGTCGGGTCACCCTGCGCGACCTCGCCGACGACACCGGGCTCTCCCCGGCCGCGGTGAGCTACGCCCTGCGCGGGATGCGGGTGCCCGAGGAGACCCAGACCAGGGTCCGTGAGGCGGCCGAGCGCCTCGGCTACCAGGCGGACCCGATCGCGCGCGCGCTCGCGTCCGGCCGGACCGGGACCATCGGCCTGCTGTGCGAGTCCCTCGACGACCTGTGGCAGCAGTCGGTCGCCGCCGCGCTCGGCTCCGCCCTGCTCGGCACCGGGAGGTCGACGCTGATCGTGGATGTGGACAACGACCCGGCGACCGAGGCACGCGAGGCCCGCAGGCTGGTGGACCAGCGGGTGGACGCGTTGATCACGATCCCCGCAGACCCGGGTGCTGCCCACTGGCGCGAGATCGCGGCGCTGGTCCCCGTGATCAGCATCGGTGACGCACTCCCCCATGCGGACACGGCTGCCGAGATCGTCTTCGACAACGACCGGGGGGTGCGGGAGGGCCTCACCCAGTTCGCTGCGGCCGGCCATCGTCGGGTGGCCTTCCTGACTCCCAACCTCGATGCCACTCCCGACCGTCCGGCCGAGCAGGTGGTGCGGTCACTGGGGCGCGAGCTCGACCTCGAGGTCGAGCTGGTGACCAGTCCCTTCGACCTCGACGCAGCCAGCGCGGTGGTGCAGGAGCTGCTGCGCCGGGAGGCCCGTCCCACGGGGTTCTTCTGCCTCGCCGACTCGATCGCCCATGGCGTCTACGACGCCGCCGGGGTGGTGGGGCTGAGGATCCCGGAAGACCTCTCGGTGATCGGCTACGACGACCGCCCGGTCTCGCGGCTGCTGCAGCCGCCGCTCACGACGTTCCGCTGGCCGCTGGACGACATCGTCCCCTCGGTCGTGGAGCACGTACGTCGTGCCGTCGAGGAGGGGGTCCGCGGCGTCCGCATCGTGCACGTGGCCACCCGGATGGTCCGCGGCAGCGTCCGCCAGGCACCGCCTGCGCACTCCTAGCAGTCCTCGCCGACCGGCCGCTCACGCAACACAGCGCCGGGGACGGGCCCGGCGCTGTGCACTGCCGCCATTGTTTGCGACGTCAGGCGAACCCGTCCAGCACGCGGCCGACCTGGTCTATCCGACCTGCGGCGAGACGGCCCGAACGTGTCGTCAGCGACGGCGGCCGGTCCCGAACATGCCGCGGACGATCTCGCGCGCGGCAGTCCGCGCGAACTGCTTGAAAGCCGACGACCCCATGACCTTCTCGGCTGTGGACTTCTCCTGGCGCGGTGCTCTGGTCGAGGTCCTGCCCTTCGATGCACCCTCGCCCTCCCGGCGCAGCTTCTCCTCCAGGGTCGCCTTCTCCTCGGCCTCCTGCTGCTGCCGCGCGGCCTCCGCACCGGCCTCGAGCTTGGCAGCGAGCATCTCCCGGGCGGACTCCCGGTCGACCGGCTCGGCGTACTTGGCGAACAGGGTGGAGGCCGTCACCGACTGCTCCATCGTGGCCGTCTCGGCCGGCCCCATCAGCGACTCGGGCGCGCGCAGCCGGGTCCAGGCCACCGGCGTCGGCGCACCGCGCTCGTTCATCACGGTCACGATGGCCTCGCCGATGCCGAGGGACAAGATCACCTTGCCGAGGTCGTCGTAGTCGGAGTGCGGATAGGTGTTCACGGTCTGCTTGAGCGCCTTGGCGTCGTTGGGCGTGGCCGCCCTGAGCTGGTGCTGGACGCGGGAGCCGAGCTGCGCGAGCACGTCGTCGGGCACGTCGGTCGGCGACTGGGTCACGAAGAAGACGCCGACCCCCTTGGACCTGATGAGCCGCACGGTCTGGGCGATGGCGTCCAGGAACGCCTTCGAGGCGTCGTTGAAGAGCAGGTGGGCCTCGTCGAAGAAGAAGACCAGCTTGGGCTTGTCGATGTCACCGACCTCGGGCAGGTCGTTGAACAGGTCGGCGAGCAGCCACATCAGGAACGTGGAGAACACCGCCGGCCGGTCCTGCAGGTCCGGCAGCTCCACCAGCGAGATCAACCCCTTCCCGTCGGCCGTCGTGCGCAGGAAGTCGGCCGTGTCGAACTCCGGCTCACCGAAGAACGCATCCGCACCTTGGTCGGAGAACGCGATCAGCTCGCGCAGGATCACGCCGGCAGTCGAGCCGGCCAGCCCGCCGAGGTCCTTCAGAGCGGGCTTGCCCTCGTCGGAGACGAGGTACTTCACCACCTCGCGCAGGTCCGAGAGGTCGAGCAGCGGCAAGCCAGCCTTGTCGGCGTAGTGGAAGACCAGGCCCAGCGAGGACTCCTGGGTGTCGTTGAGACCGAGCACCTTGGCGAGCAGGGTCGGCCCGAACGCGCTCATCGTGACGCGCAGCGGGATGCCGGTGCCCTCACCACCGAGGGCGAAGAACTCGACCGGGAAGCCCTGCGCCTGCCACGCCTGTCCGAGCGAGGTCGCTCGTTCGGTGATCTTCGGGTTCTCCGTCCCGGCCAGCGACAGCCCGGAGAGGTCACCCTTGATGTCGGCGGCGAAGACCGGGACGCCTGCAGCCGAGAGCTGCTCGGCGAGCAGCTGCAACGTCTTGGTCTTGCCGGTTCCGGTCGCGCCCGCGACGAGGCCGTGCCGGTTGACCATCGCGAGCGGGATCCTGATCGGTACGCCGGTCATCGTGGTCGCGTCGACCATCAACCCGCCGAGCTCGAGCGCGGGCCCCTCGAAGGCGTAGCCGGCGGCGACCGCAGCGCTGATCGGGTCCGCTGGGGTGGAGCCCGACGCGCTCCCGGTGGATTCCGGCCTCTGAGTCATGCCGATCACACTAGACCGACCCCTCGCTCCCCCGGCTCCCTATGATGGCGCCGTGATCTTCAAGCGGGTGGGCAACGGCAGACCGTATCCCGCCCACGACCTCGGCCCCAGGGACTGGGCCGCACTGCCCCCGCGGCCGGTGCGTCTCGACGAGCTCGTGACCACGAAGGACACCCTCCAGCTCGCAGCACTGCTCGACGAGGACTCGACGTTCTTCGGCGACCTCTTCGCCCACGTGGTCGAGTGGGGCGACGAGCTCTACCTCGAGGACGGCCTGCACCGGGCGCTGCGCGCCGCGCTGCAGCAACGGCACGTGCTGCACGCGCGCATCTACGTGGCGAAGGACTGATCCTGGTGACCGGACGCAGGCTCACCACCGCCGTCACGCTCGTCGTCCTGCTCTTCATCCTCGCCGGCATGGCCGTCTACGGCTTCACCCGGCTCACCGCCCCGCTGCCCGCCGCTCCCGTGGGGAAGGACGCGTGCCCGGGTGACGTGACCAAGGTCGAGCAGTTCCTCAGACGCAGCGACGTGCAGGTGAGCGTGTTCAACGCCAGCGGCCGGTCCGGGCTGGCGAGCAGCACGCTGGACAAGGTCGAGGCAGCCGGCTTCCGCGCCGGCAACGCGGGCAACGCCCCCGGGACCGCGAAGGTGCTCCGGGCCGTGGTCTGGACGACCGAGCCCAACGACCCGGCCGCGAGGCTGGTGGCCCAGGCCTTCGGTCCGAGCACGAAGGTCCAGGTGACCGCGACCGACCTCGGTCCGGGCATCGACGTGCTGGTCGGGGACAAGTTCAAGCGTCTCGACCGCAAGGCGCCGAACCGGATCCGGCTCACCACCCCGATCGAGACCTGCGCGCCGGTCGGCTGAGGCCACCCGCCGAGCCCACCGGCTGAGACCACCGGCTGAGACCACCGGCTGCGTCGCTCAGCTCGGTGGCGACGTGCCCAGCCACTGCGCCAGCCGGCCACCGACGGACACCGCGCGGAGTCGTTGCTCGGTGGCGAGCCGGTCCTTGCGGGGCGTGACCACGAGGATGTCGTCGCCGTGGCGCAGTGCGGTACGCCGTTCCGGGACCAGCATCTTGCCGTTCCGGACGATGAGCGCCACCGACGAGCCGGGTGGCAGGCGCAGCTCGCCGACCTCCACCCCGTGCATCAGCGACTTGGGCGAGATGGTCACCTGGAGCAGGTCCGCCGCGATCCGCTCGAGCGGCGCGGCCTCCACCTCGAGGTCACGCGGCTCGCTGCGCCGCGCGACCTTGAGCACCTTCGCCACGAGGGGAAGGGTCGGACCCGTGGCCAGCGTGGAGATCACCACGATCACGAAGACGATGTCGAACAGCTTGGCCGAGCCGTCGATCGCCCGCGCGAGCGGGATCGTGGCCAGCACGATCGGAACCGCTCCACGCAGGCCGGCCCAGGACAAGAAGACCAGCTCGCGCTTCCCCATGGGCTGGACGAGCGAGGCCACCGCGACCGAGACGGGCCGGGCCACGAAGGTCAGCGCCGCGCCGGCGGCCAGGGCCAGGGCCAGCGTGGAGAGGTCGATCCTCCCGGGCGAGACCAGCAGTCCCAGCATCACGAACAACCCGATCTGGGCCAGCCAGGCGATCCCCTCGGAGAACGACCGGGTCGCGGCTCGGTGCGGGAGCTCGGCGTTGCCCAGGATCAACGCGGCGACGTAGACCGCCGCGAAGCCGGAGCCGTGCAGGGTCGCGCTCCCGGCGTAGGCGACGACCGCGAAGGACAGCACCGCGAGCGGGTAGAGCCCCGAGCTCGGCAGGGCAGCTCGTCGCAGCAGCCGGGCACCGAGGTACCCGACCAGCAGCCCGCCCAGCACCCCGATCGCCAGCTCCATCACGATCTCGGCCGCGAAGGCCAGCGGACCGTGGGTGGTGCTGGCGCTGACCAGCGTCACCAGCACGACGGTCGGGGCGTCGTTGAGCCCTGACTCGGCCTCCAGGGCTCCGGTGAGTCGTCGCGGCAGCGGCACCCGGCGCAGCACCGAGAAGACGGCGGCGGAGTCGGTGGGCGAGGTGACCGCACCCAGCAGGATGGAGATCTGCCAGCTGAAGCCGAGCACGTAGTGGGCGAAGACCGCCATGATCAGGACGCTCACGGTCACGCCGAGCGTGGCCAGCGAGACGCCCAGGCGCATCACCGGGCGGATCTCGGGCCACGACGTGGTCAGGCCCCCCTCCGCCAGGATCAGCATCAGCGCTCCGAAGCCCAGCGCGTGCGCGACCTCGGCGTCGTTGAAGCGCAGTCCGAAGCCCGACTCCCCCAGCGCCACCCCGATCAGCAGGTAGACCAGGAGGCTGGGCATCCCGACGCCCACGCTGAGGCGCACGGCGAGGATCGCCAGCAGCAGCACACCCGTCCCGACCAGAAGGATCTGGTCCAGGGTCTGTACGTCGAGTGTCACGAGCGGCACCTCGGCGGTCGGTGGCGGAGCCCGAGTCTATGAGGCGCCGCGGCGGTGCCGCTCCCACCACAGTTCTGCGGGCCTGGCAAGCACCCGAAACAGGTCCACTAGTTCGCTTTGTCGTCAATGACCGACATGAGAGGAGTCAGCCCTACCGTCAGTCCACTCCGGAACCCGACGACGCCCTGTCGGTGAGCTGACGGAGCCGGAGACAGGGGGCACGGCATGAGCTCGATCCGCACGGCTCGAGGAGCAGGCCCGCTGCGACTGCTGCTGCTGGGGACCGTCCTCGGCGTACTGACCACGCTCGCGGCACCTCCGTCCGGGGCTGCCACGTGGCCCCAGCGAGCCGGGATCAGCGCGGGCGAGACCCGACCGGCCGCCCGGAGCGACGTCCCCGGCTGCTCCGCCTTCAGCGGGGCGCGACCTCTGGGCGCCTTCTACGAGGACGCCTACGTGCGGATCTTCCCGTGCGGGACCCGGCCGACCTGGGACGGGGCGAGAACCGGGGGCGGACCGGTCGTGCGCCCGTTTGCCGGATCCCCTGTCTACTACCGCGGCTACCAGTGCATCGAGCTCGTCGCGCGCTTCCTCAAGGCGCGCTTCGACGTCGACCCGGGCGTGGCCAACGGCGCGCAGGCAGTGGACCGGTACGCCGCCGCCTACCCCGAGAAGTTCGTGAAGATCACCAACGGCACTCGAGGACGGGCCCCCCGCAAGGGCGACGTGCTCAGCCTCTCGGGGAACCGGCGCTTCGACGACGTCGGCCACACCGGCATCGTCGTCTCCTCCTCGGTCAACCGGGCCGGCAACGGCCGGATCCGTGCCGTCGAGGAGAACTGGGGCGGCGCCGGCGGGAACCGCGGCTACCACGACTACCGGATCAAGCGCTGGCGCGTGCTGTTCGCCCCCCTGCCGCACATCAGATGGCTCCGCGCCCGCTGACCCCTGCCCTCGGCGCCGTACCCCCACCCAGCTGTAACGCGGGGTTATGGACCGTGAACCCGGCACGTACGACGCACTCACGGTCCAGAACACCGCAGGAGAGTGAGCGGCTCGCCGGATAATCGCTTGGTAGCCGGAGACGGGTCCGCTGGAATGGGCCCATGGCCTCCAAGCGATCGACGGCGCCCCACCTCGTCGAGCCCCAGCTCAAGCACCTCACCGACGCGACGTTCAAGGAGTTCCAGGTCGCGATCGCGCGCGGTTTCCAAGAGGAGCTGCACACGGAGGCCTCCGAGCTCGACCGGCGGGTCTTCGAGAACAAGAGGATGTTCGGCTTCAAGGTCGGGCGGCGCTGGGTGGCCACCTGTGGCGACTTCGCGCGTCAGCTCACCGTCCCTGGAGGAGCCGCGGTGCCCACGGCGGCGGTCACGGTGGTGACCGTGCACCCGCCCTACCGGCGGCGCGGCCTGCTGACCGCGATGATGCGCTACCAGCTCGAGCAGGTCGCCGAGCGCGGCGAGCCGCTCGCCGCGCTCTGGGCCTCGGAGTCGCTGATCTACGGTCGCTTCGGCTACGGGCCGACGGTCAACCGGACGGTGCTCACCGGCACCAACCGTCGGCTCGGTTTCCTTCCCGGTGTCGGCACGTCGGGCTCGGTCGACGAGGTCACCCGCGAAGCGTTCCTGCGCGCAGCCCCGGCGCTGCACGAGTCGATGCGAGCCGACCGCCCCGGGTCGATGGTCCGCGACAAGGACGTCTGGGAGTTCGCCGTCTTCGACAAGACGTTCGCCCGCGGTGGCGCCTCGGAGATGCGCTACGTCCTGCACTACGACGAGTCCGGAGACGTGGACGGGTTCGCGACCTACCGCTTCAAGGAGAACTTCCTCGACGAGCCCGAGAGCGAGGTCAGGGTCCGCGAGGTGTGGGCCGAGGACGCCTCGGCGTACGCCAGCCTGTGGCGCTACCTGCTCGACCTCGACCTCGCCCGCACGTTCCGGCTGTGGAACGCTCCGATGGACGAGCCGCTGCGACACCTGGTCACCGACGCCCGGGCCGTGGGCACGTCGGTCACCGACAGCCTCTACGTGCGGGTGGTCGACGTGGTCGCGGCCCTCACGGCTCGGACCTACGCCGCCGGCGTGGATCTGGTGATCGAGGTCGACGACCCGCTGCTGCCGGAGAACAGCGGCCGATACCGCCTCGTCACCGACGGCGCTGCCGAGGGTTCGAGCGCGGAGGTGACCAGGGTGACCTCCGCCCCCGACGTGTCGATGGGCGTGCTCGAGCTCGGGACGATCTACCTCGGCGGCGTACCGCTCAGCGACCTGCACCGGGTCGGTCGCGTCACCGAGCACACCTCCGGTGCGGTCGCGGCGGCCTCGACGGCGTTCGGCTGGCACCGGGCTCCGTGGTGCCCGGACATGTTCTGATCGAGAAGAGCCGGATCGAGAAGAGCCTGACCGAGAAGAGCCTGATCGGCAGCGTCGGATCGGCAGCGTCTGATCGGACAGCGCGCGAGGCAGCTGCGTCGTCTTCTTGAATTGTTCAAGAAACTGGCCCAGACTCGGGGTCGTGCCCCCGGCCCCCCATTCCGCTTCAGAAGCCTCCCGCGCGTTCGCGCCGGAGTTCGCGCCGGAGTTCGCGCGGACGCTGCGAAGTGCCGGCCTGCGGGTGACCCGGCCGCGGTTGGCCGTGCTGAGCGCCGTCGGCGACCATCCGCACGCAGACACGGACACGATCATCGGCGCCGTCCGGACCCATCTCGGCGAGGTCTCCCACCAGGCGGTCTACGACGTGTTGCGGGTGCTGACGACCTCGGGCCTCGTACGCCGGATCCAGCCGGCGGGCTCCGTGGCGCGCTACGAGTCGCGTCTCGCGGACAACCACCACCACCTCGTGTGCCGCTCCTGCGGCACCATCGTGGACGTGGAGTGCGTCGAGGGCCACGCGCCCTGCCTCACCGCTTCCGAGGACCACGGCTTCACGATCGACGAGGCCGAGGTCGTCTTCTGGGGCCAGTGCCCCGCCTGTTCCACCCAGAGTTCCTGATCGCACCCCTCCGGAAAGGTAAGTCATGCCTGAGCACCACGATGCAGTAGTAGGCGAGATGAACGAGGAGGCCGGCGAGCCCAGCGCTCAGCAGTGCCCGGTCGTCCACGAACGCGCCCCGCACCCGACCGAGGGCGGCAGCAGCCGCGGCTGGTGGCCCGACCGGCTCAACCTGAAGATCCTCGCCAAGAACCCCGCCGTGGCGAACCCGCTCGGGGAGGACTTCGACTACGCCGCCGCGTTCAGCGCCCTCGACCTCGCGGCCGTCAAGCAGGACATCTCCGAGGTGCTGCACACCTCCCAGGAGTGGTGGCCCGCCGACTTCGGCCACTACGGCCCGTTCATGATCCGGATGGCCTGGCACAGCGCCGGCACCTACCGGATCAGCGACGGCCGCGGCGGCGCCGGCGCCGGCCAGCAGCGCTTCGCCCCCCTGAACAGCTGGCCCGACAACGGCAACCTCGACAAGGCACGCAGGCTGCTGTGGCCGGTGAAGAAGAAGTACGGCAACAGCCTCTCCTGGGCCGACCTGATCGTGCTCACCGGCAACGTCTCCCTCGAGTCGATGGGCTTCGAGACCTTCGGCTTCGCCGGCGGTCGTGAGGACGTCTGGGAGCCCGACGAGGACGTCTACTGGGGTCCCGAGACCGAGTGGCTCGGTGACGAGCGCTACACCGGTGACCGCGACCTCGAGAACCCGCTCGCAGCGGTCCAGATGGGCCTGATCTACGTCAACCCCGAGGGCCCCAACGGCCACCCGGACCCGCTGGCCGCGGCCCGCGACATCCGCGAGACGTTCGGTCGGATGGCGATGAACGACGAGGAGACCGTGGCGCTCATCGCCGGCGGTCACACGTTCGGCAAGACCCACGGTGCGGCTGACCCTGACGAGTACGTCGGCCCGGAGCCGGAAGCCGCGCCGCTGGAGCAGATGGGACTGGGTTGGAAGAACAGCTTCGGCAGCGGCAAGGGTGAGCACGCGATCACCAGCGGCCTCGAGGTGACCTGGACCTCCACCCCGACCCAATGGGGCAACGGCTTCTTCGACAACCTGTTCGGCTTCGAGTGGGAGCTCACGAAGAGCCCGGCCGGCGCGCACCAGTGGCAGCCGAAGGACGGCGCCGGGGCCGGAACCATCCCCGGGCCGGCCGCAGACTCGGCCAAGCGCGTGCCGACGATGCTGACCACGGACCTGTCACTGCGCTTCGACCCGATCTACGAGCCGATCTCGCGACGCTTCCACGAGAACCCGGAGGAGTTCGCCGACGCCTTCGCCCGCGCCTGGTTCAAGCTCACCCACCGCGACATGGGTCCGATCTCGCGCTACCTCGGTCCGGAGGTGCCCCAGGAGACCTTGCTGTGGCAGGACCCGATCCCGAAGGTCACGCACGAGCTGATCGGTGCCGACGACATCGCCGCACTGAAGAGCCAGGTGCTGGAATCGGGGCTGACGGTCTCGCAGCTGGTCTCCGCGGCCTGGGCCTCGGCCTCGACCTTCCGCGGCAGCGACAAGCGCGGCGGCGCCAACGGCGCGCGCCTGCGGCTCGAGCCGCAGAACGGCTGGGAGGTCAACAACCCCGACGAGCTCGCGACCGTGCTGCGCACGCTGGAGGGTGTCCAGGAGAGCTTCAACTCCGGGGACAAGCACGTCTCGCTGGCAGACCTGATCGTGCTGGCCGGCTGCGCCGGTGTCGAGCAGGCCGCGCGCAACGCCGGCCACGAGCTCACCGTGCCCTTCGCTCCCGGACGCTCGGACGCCTCGCAGGACGAGACCGACGTCGAGTCCTTCGCGGCTCTCGAGCCCACGGTCGACGGGTTCCGCAACTACCTGGGCAAGGGGCAGCGTCTGCCGACCGAGTACCTGCTGATCGACCGAGCCAACCTGCTCACCCTGAGCGCCCCGGAGATGACCGTGCTGGTGGGTGGCCTGCGGGCGATCGGCGTGACGGCCAAGGACACCTCCCACGGCGTACTCACTTCCAACCCGGGGTCGCTGACCAACGACTTCTTCGTGAACCTGCTCGACCTGGACACGACGTGGAAGGCGACGGACGACTCCCAGGAGACGTTCGAGGCCCGCGACGCCAGCGGCGAGGTTCGGTGGACCGGCACTCGCGCCGACCTGGTCTTCGGCTCCAACTCCGAGCTGCGTGCACTCGCCGAGGTCTACGCCAGCGACGACGCCGAGGCGAAGTTCGTCAGCGACTTCGTCGCGGCGTGGGACAAGGTGATGAACCTCGACCGGTTCGACCTGAGCTGATGCACGGCCGGGCGGGGGCCGGCCCCCGCCCGGTCAGCAGCCCCCGCCCGGAGGGGGCGCAGCGCCCGACGGGCGATCCGTTCGCTTCCGAAGCGGGCTGCTCGAGCGTCACCGAGGCCCACGGGTGGGCGAACTCATCGTCCTCGTGGTGGGTCTGGAACGCACCGGCCCTCCGTGCCCTCACCAGCCCGACCAGTGGGCCTGTGGGGGACATCGCCGGACACGTACGGTTCGGGTCATGACCTCGGATGAGTTCGTTCCCATCGACTTCGCTCCGCCGGCGTCACTCGTGACCGATCGGTTCCGCCTCGAACCACTGGGGCCACAGCACAACGAGGCCGACCGCGCCGCCTGGATGTCGAGCATCGAGCACATCCGATCAACTCCCGGCTATCCCGACGGTGGGTGGCCACCGCTCGATGGCCTGACGCTCGAGGAGAACCACCGCGACCTTCGCCGCCACGCGAGCGATTTCGCGCAAGGCGCTGGCTACACCTTCACCGTCCTCGACCCGGTCGACGACGACGTCATCGGTTGTGTCTACCTCTATCCCTCACCCTCCGCGGACTGGGACGTGACGGTGCAGTCGTGGGTGCGAGCCGACAGATCGAGCCTCGACGTGCCCCTCGCCGATTCCGTCGCACAGTGGCTTTCCACTGACTGGCCCTGGGAGCGGGTGGACCGCTGCGGTCGCTCGAAGTAGTCCGGTGCGCGGACGCCCAGCGCGTTTGTACGTGTCGGCGACGTAGCCGGCCCCAAGTCATGGTTTCCGTGGTCGTGCTCTTCACGGTTCAAGCCGGCCTCATCGGCTGCGCCTCCTCGGCCACCCCCGAAAGCCTCGCAGCCTGCAACCACGGGCCGACGTCGCGCGGCGACGACCTGCAGCTGTCGACCGGCCTGCACTGGGTCGGGGACAACCACGCCTTCGACGAGCCGGGCGAGATCTTCGTGTGTATCGCTCCTGAGCTCGGCGGCACCGTCACGGTGACCGGGCCGGACGGCGTGCGGGTGACCCCCGCCGAGCAGCGGGTCGACCCCGCCGGCAGCGGCGTGCTGCGGTTCGAGGTCCGCGTCGACCCGGGTGCCTCGGGTGAGGTGAAGGCACGGACGATCTCCGGCGACACGGGCTCGACGCTGTTCGGTCCTGTAGTCGAGTCCGAGGAGGACGGCTGGACCTTTCGAGAGGGCGGCTGAGCCACGTGCAGATCGGGTCGCCTGCTCGGCCGCGTCGAGCCGTCGCGTTCACCTCACCCGAGGAGCGCCGAGCTCTCAGGTCCGGGAGCACACCCTGGCGCCCAGGTAGCCCTGGAGGTGGTTCATACTACGGACGTGTCAGCAGCGTCAGAGGCTGGCTTCGCGGACGTGGTGTAGTTGCAGCACGCTTCCCTTCCAGGGGAGGAGTCGAGGTTCAAATCCTCGCGTCCGCTCCAGCTGCCATCGCCTCGAGTGCCTGCCGGCCGGGTTGGGCCTGACCTGAGCCGACCCGGCGTTGATCAGGCTGAGCGTTCCCTCAGCCGGCGACATAGTTGTCTTGGTCCACGCATCGACCCTAGGACCACGGCGGGGTTCGGCCCGGGCACGCCTTGTGCGGCCCACACCGGCTGCCCGTGGCGCGCGTCGTCGAGACGATCCATCGTCGCTGACCTGTCCGGCTCCGTCCAAGAATTGATCGGACAGGGCGAGGATCGGAGGATGGGTCCCATGGCACATGTACGACGCTTCGACCACGTCGGCATCACCGTCGCCGACCTCGACTCGGCGACGGCGTTCTTCGTCGGCCTCGGTCTCGAGGTCGAGGGCACCGGATCGGTGCAGGGTGAGTTCGTGGACACCGTCTGCGGCATCCCTGGTTCGCATTGTGAGATCGCGATGCTGCGACCGCCCGGCGGAGGGTCCCTGCTGGAGCTCGCGAGCTTCGTGACCCCCGAGCACGTGCCGGGATCGCCCACGGCGATGGCCAACGAGCTCGGCCTGCGCAACGTGTCCTTCGAGGTCGGTGACCTCGACGCGGCCCTCGAGGCGGTGGCCGCGAACGGGTACGGACTCGTCGGCGGCATCGGCGAGTACGAGAGGAGTGTGCGAATGGCCTACGTGCGCGGACCCGAAGGCATCATCGTGTCCCTGTTCGAGAAGATCGGCTGACTCGCTTGCACGTCCCTGCTCACTTCTCGTGGGCCACGGGAAGAAGGTGCCGGCGTCGCCGGTTGTCGAGACATGAAGAAGATCGGATTTCCTGTCGTTCGGCCACTGGAACCCGTCGCCGCACTCGCAGGCTCGTACGGCCTCGGATGTGCTGCTGCAGTCGATCGACCTCGCGGTCGCGGCCGAGGAGGTCGGCGCGGACGGCGCCTACTTCCGCGTGCACCACTTCGCTCGACAGCTCGCCTCGCCGTTCCCGCTTCTTGCGGCGGCGGGCGCGAAGACGAGTCGCATCGAGCTCGGCACCGGCGTGATCGACATGCGCTACGAGAACCCGCTCTACATGGCCGAGGACGCCGGAGCCGCTGACCTGATCGCCGGCGGCAGGTTGCAGCTCGGCATCAGCCGGGGCTCACCGGAGCAGGTGATCGAGGGCTACAAGTACTTCGGCCACGACCCCGGCGAGGGCGACGACCACGCCGACATGGCGCGCGAGCACGCCCGGGTGTTCCTCGAGGCGATCGACGGGAAGCGGTTCGCCGAGCCGAACCCGCGACCGATGTTCTCCAACCCGCCCGGCTTGCTCGGCATCGAGCCGCAGTCACCCGGTCTGCGTGACCGGATCTGGTGGGGCGCCGGCACCCGCAAGACCGCCGTCTGGACAGGGGAACAGGGCATGAACCTGATGAGCTCGACGCTGCTCACCGAGGACACCGGTGTGCCGTTCCACCAGCTCCAGGCCGAGCAGATCGAGATGTTCCGGACCGCGTGGAGATCGGCCGGCCACGAGCGCGAGCCTCGCGTGTCGGTCAGCCGCAGCATCTTCACGATCGTCAACAGCACCGACCGCGCGTACTTCGGCGCGGAGTCGCGCAGCGAGGACCAGGTCGGGTTCATCGACGGCGGCACGGCCCGGTTCGGCAAGACCTACGCCGGGGAGGTCGACCAGCTCGTCAAGGACCTCGCCGAGGACGAGGCGATCGCCGCCGCGGACACGCTGCTGCTCACCATCCCGAACCAGCTGGGCGTCGACTACAACGCGCACCTGCTGGACAGCGTCGTCAGGTACGTCGCGCCGGAGCTGGGATGGCGCTGACGTGACAGCCTGTCCGACCCCGTCCGCACTGACCTGCGAGTGAGGGACACGATCGCGAGCACCATCACTGTCTGTCTGATCTCGGCAGGCGCTGGTGGGGTGCGCTCGGCGCGGGCGGCCGGCTCACCCCTGCTCCTCGCGCCCGTAGGTGACGAGGGTCGGGCCCGACTCCCAGTCGATCAGGCCGAGCGCGCGCGCACGGGTGACCGCTGTCAGGCGATCGGAGCAGCCGAGCTTTCGGTAGGCGTTCTCCAGGTGCTTGCGCACCGTCGCATCGGTGATGGAGAGCCGCCGGCCGATCGCTCGAGCGGTCAGACCTCGTGCGAGCAGATCCAGCACGCCGCGCTCACGCGCGGTCAGACGGTGTGGGTAGGCAGGGGCCGACCCCGGCTGAGCCGGGACGGGTGAGACGCGCAGAGAGGCGAACAGCGCGACCAGGACAGGTTGCACGACGGCCGCCAGCCCCACCTCGTCGTCGCTGAAGTCGCGTCCGCCACGATTGACTGCATAGCCGAGGATGCCGGTCTCGGATCCTGCTCGCACCATCATCACCAGCTGCCGGTCGGTGCCCATGGGTCTGAAAACGTCGGCGTAGACCCCTCGGTGTCGCCACTCATTGTCGGGGACCAGGTCGCTGAGGCGCACAGGCGTCATGCCGTTGGCAGGGTTGCTGTAGTGCTGGACGAGCGGGTGGTCAGCGACGTGGGCGCGGAGCGCGTCGGCGACACCTCGGGGAAGCGGTTCGGGCTCGGTCAGGGAGTGGGCCTGACCGGTGGCTCTGGAGACGAGGTTGACCCCGGAGAGGTCGGCGTGGAACAGGTCCAGGAGTCGCGCCAGAGCACGTGTGACGAGCGTCCGCGGATCGGTTGCATCCCCGAGCTCGCCTGCCAGGTCCTGCGCCGAGTGCAACATCCGGTCCGGCACGTACACGTCAGAGCTCCCTCCCCCAAGGCTCGGCGATCGCAGGACCGTCGCAGCTCGGAAGGCACGCGCCCCCATCCGATACGACGGTACGCCCGCGAGCCGGAGGCGGACAACTGTCAGGTGCACGTCGCCGCACCTCTTCCGGAAGCGGAGCCAGCGTCCCGTGTCCAGACGTCGAGGCGAGACCCGAGGAGCGAACGAGCCCGGTCAGTGGGCGCGCGCAACGGCGAGACGGAGGGCCGCCTTCTCGGCGCGGCGATTGACCCGACCCGCTCGCCTCGAGAGGCGTTCGGCGCGCCGCTCGAGCCGCTTTTCAGCAGCCAGTCGACGGATCCGGGCGTTGTGCTCGAAGTCGGCCTGGCGCGCGGTGTGCAGCTCGTGGGCCAGGTAGACGGCCATGAAGCTCATGGTGGTGCTCCCTTCCTCGGAGGTCGGTGGGGTTGCCGCCCTGCCGCTCCTGCACAGTCCAGTTTCTGCACAAGCGCCACCGACCGCCATACGCGGTTGTGCGTACGGCAGCCGGGGCTAGGGTCGAGCACATGCACGAGCACAAGCGATTCGACGACGAGGCAGCGACGTGGGACGACGACCCCGGTCACGAGAAGCGGCAGGTGGCGGTGGCCCGAGCCATCGCTGAGACCCTGGACCTGAGCGCCGAGATGAGCGCGGTCGACGTCGGCGCTGGCACCGGTCGGCTGAGCATCCTGCTCGCCGACCGGGTGGGCTCCGCGGTCGTGACCGACCCCTCGGCGGGCATGGTGCAGGTGGCTCAGGAGCGGATCGAGGCGGCCGGGCTCAGCGACCGGTTGCGCGCTGTCCGGGCCGATCTGACGACGGACCCGCTCGATGGGGCCTACGACGTGGCGTGGAGCTCCATGGCGCTGCACCACGTGCAGGACCTCGACGCCCTGTTGCGGTCCGTGGCCGCGCTCCTGGTCGACGGTGGTCGGCTGGCCATCGCGGACCTCGACGAGGATCCCGACGGCGCCTTCCACGCCGACAAGGTCGACTTCGACGGACATCATGGATTCAACCGGGAACAGCTCACCGAGCAGCTGGCCAGCGCCGGCTTCGTCGACGTCGTCTTCGTCGACGCCACGACCATCCTCAAGAGCGACCGCGAGTTCGGCGTGTTCCTGTGCACGGCGACCAAGCCGAGCTCGGCGGAGATCGCTGAGTAGCGCACGCCACGAGACGAGCACCCACGGCGCGGGGTTCGGTCTGCAGGAGAGGCTCAGTCGACTGACGGAGCTCGTCGTGCCGTGCCGCGGTTGAGCGCCATGTGCCCACCGAGGAATCCGGCACCTGCTGCGACCACGTTCCCCGCGAGGCCGAGCTTGGTGCCGGTGGCATACGTGGCACGCAACCGCGCGACGAGGGAGCCGAGGAGGAGGAACGTGGCGAGGTCAGTGCCCAACGCGTGCACCGCGCCGACCCGACGATCGGAGCTCGTCATCTCCGCCCAGTCGGCCGCGCCTGCGATGGCGGTCGGCACCGCCGCCGCCAGACCGGCTCCGACCAGGAGGGTCGCCGATCGTCGCGCCTGAGCTCCACCGGCCAGGTCGAGAAGCGAGGCACTGATCCAGCAGCCGAGCGTCAGGTCGGTGAGCACAGGATGCACCGAATGACCCAGTGCGTCAGTGTGCAGCGGGGTCCGTCGTGCCCAGTCGAGCACCGGACCGTAGACGAACTCCTGCGCGTCGGCGATCCGCTCGGATACCGGGCTCGCACCCACGGCCCGGGCCACTCTCTGGGGAAGTGGCAAGACGCCCACAGCCTCACGGTACTCGGCCACGCCTGTCCGGTCGAGGCTGCTCACCCGGTGCCCACCCCAGGCACGGTCCTGCGCGGATCAGGTCCCTGCAGAAGTCGACCAGCCCGCCCAGGACCACACCCTCCGAGCGCCGAGGACCACCGAGATGACTGCTTCATCGTCAACGAGTCAGAAGGCGTGCCGCCCAGCCGTCATGGATGCCATCTCGCGCGACCTGTGCGGCGCGAGTGACCCGCTCAGCCGACAGGGGCGACCCACCGCGTGGACCCGAGCGCAACCCCGGCGTCGTCGAGGAAGGTCAGGGTGAGGGCGTCGGCGCCCGAGGCTTCGGGGAGGGCGGCACCGTACCCGTGGGAGTCCTCGCGCAACGTCAGGGTGCGGTCGACACCCTCGCCCTGCACGTGCACGGTGACTGCGTCCGGATAGGGCGAGACGCCGTAGAGGAGCGGGCCGGAGTCATCCTTGAAGAACCCGCCGAGCTGGTCAGGACGGGTGAGCGGTTCCACCCGCTCACCATCGTGCGAGAGGTGGTCCCCACCACAGCCGTACTCCAGCTGCCCCCTCGCCGGCACGCCCTCGCCGTCCCAGGACCCGTCGCTCTTGGCGTAGCAGACCTTGCCGGAGGACGAGGTGGCGATCCAGAACGCGAAGATCCCCCGCTCCGTGCGGAACCGGGCGACCAGCGCGGGGTCCTCGAGCACGCCGAGACCGTTGCCCGTGGTGTTCGGCTGGTTGCTGAAGCTCACGATGGCGTCCTTCACGACCTGGGTCGGGCCGCCGACAGCCACAGCGGCTCCGGTCGTCAGGGCCAGGACCCCGGTGGCGACCAGGGTGAGCGTGCGTCGGCGTCCGCTGCGCCACGACGGGGCCGAGACCGCTTCGGGAACTGGTGCGTCGGCGAGGATTCCGGTCAGGGTGAGACTCGACCATGTCGGATCGAAGGTCTCCGGGGTCGGCTTGAGAGCGGCGATCTTGTCCTCGGTCCTCATCGGGAACCACCTCTGTTCAACGTCGGGGCCGCGGCGAAGAGCTGCGGGGTGCTGGTCAGGTCGAGCGCCTTGCGAGCCCGGTGCAGGCGGACCCGGAGAGTGCCGCTCCGGATGCCGAGGATCGTCGCGGCGTCGTCAGGTGAGAGCCCGTCCCAGGTGACGAGGAGCAGCGCCTCGCGCTGGTCGTCAGGGAGCGTGGCCAGCGCCTCCAGGGCCTCCACCCGCTCGGTCGCGAGCAACCCGGCGTCGGAGGCGGAGCGGGCCGTCGCGTCGAGGAGGGCGAGCCGTTCGTGCAGCGCCGCCCTGCGTCCTGCGGCTCGTCGGTGGTTGCTGATCACCTTGCGCGCGACGCCGACCAGCCAGGCGATCGGCGGATCCGGTACGGCGTCCCACCGACGCCAGGCCTGGAGGAAGGTCTCCGCGACGACGTCATGGGCGTCCTCCACCCCCACGTGGCGCCGCGCGTAGGCGGTGACCCGCGGTCCGTCGCGCTCCCACGTGTCTGTGAACTCGATGATGTCCTCCGGAGTGCCCATGTAGAGGTAGTGTCCGGCCGCGCCGTCGTGTTACGCCTGCGGCACGGACGCGTCCTCGAAGATCAGCTGGCGGGACGGGCGGTCGTCGCGTCCTGGTCGAGGCGCGTCTCGGTGGGAGGCGGCTGGCTCAAGTGCCGTGCGAAGAACTGGACCGAGGCGTCGGCCTCGTACGACGGGATCCCGGTGTGCCCGCCCAGATTGGCGTGCAGCGTCTTCTCCCTGGAGCCGAAGGCGTCGAACAGGTCCAGTGCCATCTGCCGGTCGTTTCCCTCGTCGTCCCACTGCAGCAGGACCTGCAGAGGGATGGTGACCTGGCGGGCCTCCTCGAACATCGTGCGCGGCACGAAGCTGCCTGCGAAGAGGACAGCGGCCCCGATGCGCGGCTCGACCACCGCCAGCCGGATACCGATCGCGATGACGCCTCCCGAGAACCCGACCGGACCGCAGATCTCGGGCATCGGAAGGACGGCGTCCAGGGTCGCCTGCCATTCCGGGACTGCCCGGTCGACCAGCGGGAGGATCAGGGCGTCGACGATCTCGTCGACCGGCTCACCGCCCTCCAGCGCCCTGCGTAGGTCGGCACGGGCCTGCTCGGCGGCCGCCGAGCGGGGACGGTCACCGCTGCCGGGAAGCTCGATGGCGACCGAGGCGAACCCGTGCTTCGCCGCGTGGACGGCCCGCCCCACCAGCCGGGGATACATCTGGCTCAGTCCGCCGGGGTGTCCGGCCAGGATCAGCGGTGCCGGCGCGGAGGCGGGCGTCCACAGGATGCCGGGAATCTCACCGAGGGTGAAGCCACGTTCGAGCACGCCGTCGTCGAGGCGCCGCTCAGAGCTGAAGTGCATGGTCGTGCCTTTCGGGAGTGCTCGTGCACGGCGCTCCGGGCCCCGCGTGGTCAGGACAGGCCCACGATGGTCCCGTCGTCGAGCAGGTCGATGCGCATGGCGGCCGGCTTGGCCGGCAGGCCGGGCATCGTCATCACGTCACCGCACACGAGCACCACGAAGCCCGCGCCCGCGGAGAGCCGGACCTCGCGGACGTGCAGGTTGTGGCCGGTCGGCGCGCCGCGCAGGGTGGCGTCGGTCGAGAACGAGTACTGCGTCTTGGCGACGCAGACCGGCAGCCCGCCGTACCCCTCAGCCTCCAGACGGGCGAGCCGCCGCTCGGCCTTGCCGTCCCAGGTCACGCTGGACGCCCCGTAGAGGCGATGGGCCAGCGTCTGCGCCTTCTCCTTGAGGGGGAGGTCGTCCGGGTAGGTGAAGGCGAACGTCGACGGGCTGGACTCCTCGAGCAGGGCGAGCACACCCTTCGCCAGCTCGGCCGCACCGGTGCCACCGTCGACGAAGTGAGTGGCCGGATACGTCCGGACACCCAGACCGTCCACCAGCTCGACGACCCGGCTCACCTCCGCATCGGTGTCGTCAGGGAACCGGTTGAGGGCGACCACGCAGGGGATCCCGTAGACCTCGCGCACGTTGCGCAGGTGCCGCGCCAGGTTCTCCATGCCCCGTTCCACGGCGCCGAGGTCCTCCACTCCCAGGTCGGCCACCTCCACCCCGCCGTGGAACTTGAGCGCCCGCACCGTGGCCACCACCACCGCGGCGGCTGGGCGGAGCCCGGACTTGCGGCACTTGATGTCGACGAACTTCTCCGCGCCGAGGTCGGCCCCGAAACCGGCCTCCGTGACGACGTAGTCGACGAGTCGCAAGGCTGCCCGGGTGGCGATGACCGAGCTGCAGCCGTGCGCGATGTTCGCGAACGGTCCGCCGTGCACGAACGCGGGGGTGTGCTCCAGCGTCTGCACGAGATTGGGTGCGAGCGCGTCTCGCAACAGCACCGCCATCGCGCCGTGGGCGCCGAGCTCGCGGGCCGTGACCGGCCGCTTGTCCCGGGTGTGGCCGACCACGATGTCGCCCATCCGGCGCTTGAGATCGGCCCAGGACTCAGTCAGGCAGAAGATCGCCATCAGCTCGGAAGCCACCACGATGTCGAAGCCGTCCTCGCGCGGATAGCCGTTCGCCGGTCCGCCGAGACCGACCACGACGTCGCGAAGCGCCCGGTCGTTGAGGTCCAGGACCCGCTTCCAGTCCACCGACCGCACGTCGATGCCGAGCGCGTTGCCGCTGTGGATGTGGTTGTCGATCAGCGCAGCCAGCAGGTTGTTCGCAGCTGCGATCGCCGCGAAGTCGCCGGTGAAGTGCAAGTTGATGTCGGTCATCGGCACCACCTGGGCCCAGCCGCCTCCGGCCGCACCGCCCTTCATGCCGAAGACCGGGCCCATCGAGGGTTCGCGCAGGCAGGCCATGGCCTTGAGACCCAGCCCTCGCAGTGCGTCGGTCAGCCCGACCGTGGTCGTCGTCTTGCCCTCGCCCGCGGGCGTCGGGGACATCGCTGTCATCAGGATCAGCTTGCCGAGCGGCCGGTCCTCGAGAGACTGGAGGTAGCCGAGGTCGACCTTCGCCTTGTAGTGGCCGTAGGGCACCAGGTGATCCGGGTCGATCCCCAGCTCGTCCTGCGCGACCTGGGCGATGGGGTGGAGCTCAGCGGCGTTCGCGATCTCGATGTCCGACAGCACTCAGGCCCTCTCCTTCGTGACGCCCATGCGCCGCAGCAGTCGCGAGCGGCCCTCTGAGTTCGGCAGCTCGCGGACATTGGATTCCACATTTCTCCTCGCGATGGCGCACCCGGCCTTCGCCACCTCGCCGGCCGCGACCAGGTCGGCTCGCAACCCCGACCTGGCGGGGGGTCGCAGCTGATCGATCAGCACCAGCACCTCGATCGCAGCCTCGACGACCTGCGCCTGTGGCTCGGCCGCCTCAAGGAGCGCCTCACCGATGGCCCCGCGTCGCTCCTCCTGTTCGGACGCCGACCCGCGCGGGAGCGCCCACGCAGCGGCTACTGCACCGAAAGCCCGCTCGTCGTCGGCGACCAGCTGCTGCGCCAGGGTGACCAGCTGCTCGGCCCGATCGACCAGTGGCGGGACGTCGCAGTAGCGCGCCACCATCGCCACCAGGGCCGCGGCCTGAGCGGTGCACAGGGCCGCGACCGATCCGCCCGCCGGGGTCGGTGTCCGGGCGGCGAGACGGTCCAGGAAGTCGGTGACCGTCCCGGCATCGACCTCAGCGTTGCGCACCACGGGCCCACGCTAGTGCCGTCGGCCGATCACGTCACCCCTCTCGGTCCGGTGAAACCCGACCTGGACGAGCACCCGGGTTGTGGTCGTGCGGGGTCATCGGTCCGACCTGGTCCCCGCGAGCAGCTCCGCCACTGCCGCGCGTTCTATCCAGCCGGCGTACTCAGCGCGCGTCCAGCCGTGCTCGCTGACCAGCGTGCGGTAGACGGCCGGATCCATGAGCACCAGGACTGCGGCCACGGCGCGCTCCGTGGTCAGTCCCGGTCGTCGGCCGTCGACGGCGGCAAGGCGGGCCACGAAGAACTGGGCGCCCTGGAGCCGGTGACCTTCTGACGCCGCGTGCACCGCAGCCGCTTCCGGGTCGGCGTCCGCAGCCACGACGAGCACGTCGGCCAGGGGGGCCGCCCGCTCCTCCAGCTCCGCGACGAACTGTGCCCATCGGGCGACGAGCTCGTGTGGCTCCGTCAGCTTTTCGAGCTCGGCGATGACCTGCCGCTCGGCCAACGGCACCGGTTCGTCGTCGCCCACCAACGCCCAGTCAAGGGCGAGCTCGAGGAGCGCCGCCTTGCCGCCCACCGCGGTGAACACCGTCTTGCGGCTCACCCCCGCACGGGCGGCTACGGCGTCGATGGTCGTGCGCGACCACCCGAGCTCGACGAAGAGGTCACGCGCGGCGCCGACCACCGCTCGCCGCGTCGCGCGCGCCTGATCCGCTCGCAGTGTCGAGTGGTACGGACGGCGAGCCTCGGGCATCTTGACACCACCACCTTTTCAGGGTGACCATGAGTGTAATCAAATCACTTCCAGTGTAGCGGAGGTTGGCCATGCGGACACTCATCGTGGGATCGGGGCCCACAGGACTTCTCGTCGGGGCGTGCCTCGCACGCCGCGGCCACGAGGTCACCTCGGTGGACCGCGACCCCGGCCCGACGGCGCACGCGTGGACCCGACGTGGCGTCATGCAGTTCGAGCACGCTCACGGCTTCCGGCCCCAGGTGTCGCTGACCCTCCAGGCGCAATGGCCCGAGGCCCTCGAGAGCTGGCTGTCCCTCGGCGCCCAGCCCGTCGAGGTCTCGGACCCTGCGGGGCCAGGTCAGGTCCTCGGCGTGTTCTCACGTCGATCGACCTTCGAGCGAGCGCTTCGCCAGGCAGCGAGGGAGCAGACCGGCCTCACCTTGCGCACCGGGCACGTCGACGGACTCGTCCTCGACCGAGGTCGCGTCGTCGGCGCCCGGGTGGACGGATCGATCGTCGAGGCCGACCTCGTCGTGGATGCCTCAGGGCGAGCCGGACATCTGGGCCGGTCGCGTTCGCGGGACGAGGATCCAGAGCTCGACGGCGACTGCGGACTCGCGTACGTCGACCGCACCTACAGGCTGCGTCCGGGAGCAGGACCCGGGCCCATGTCGAGCTCGATCGCCTGTCTGGCCGACTTCGACGGCTACCAGTGCCTGGTGTTCCTGCACGAGACCGGGCACTTCTCGGTGGTGCTCGTGCGCCCCACTGCCGACGCCGCACTCAAGGCACTGCGGTTCGAGGCCGCCTTCGACGCGGCCTGCCGAGCGATCCCCGCCCTCCGAGCATGGACTGACCCGGACCGCGCCCGCCCGACGTCGCGGGTGCTCGTCGGCGGGGCACTGCGCAACGTCTACCGCCGACAGACCGGCACAGCAGGACTCGTCGCGGTCGGCGACTCGGTGGCAACGACGACCCCGACCCGAGGACGTGGGATCGCCATGGCGTGCATGCAGGTGACCGCGCTCCTCTCGCTCCTCGACGACGGGGCGGACCCCTCGACCATCGCTCAACCGTTCGGCGCCTGGTGCGACCACCACATCGAACCGTGGGTGGCCGACCACATCGCGATCGATGGCGGGATGGTCAGACGCTGGCAGGGCGAGGACCTCGACCTGCGCGGCCCGTTGACCTCCGACCTCATCGCCGGGGCGGTCGAGGCCGACCCCCGGATCGGGCAGCACGCCGCGGGCTACTTCGCGATGACCGCGTTGCCCGAGACCCTCAGGCCCGCGGAGCCATGGGCACGGGCGGTCTACGAAGGAGGTTGGCGACCGGCGTACACACCGGGACCGACGCGCGACGAGCTCGTCGACGTCATCCGCGCGGCGTCACCGGCCGCCTGACCTCGATCCTCCAGTCATGTCTCTCGCGCGGATCGGTGCTCGAAGGTGGTCGACCGCCCCAGCGATGAGGACAATGGCGGTCATGACGCGGACGGACTCGGCAGCGCGGGTGATCCCTGCCTCCCCGCAGGCCGTCTACGCCGCGCTCGTCGATCCGGACGCCCTGGTCCAGTGGCTTCCACCGGAGGGGATGACCGGCCGCTTCGAGTGGTTCGACCTGCGGAACGGAGGCGGCTACCGGCTCGTGCTCACCTACTCCGGAGTGTCCAGCGGCCAGGGAAAGGCAACCTCCGACACCGACGTCGTCGACGCGCGCTTCGTGGAGCTCGTGCCCGCAGAATGCGTCGTGCAGGCCGTCACCTTCGAGTCGGACGACCCTGCGTTCTCAGGCACCACCATGACGGTGACCTGGACCCTCTCGGTCACCGAGGAGGGAACCCTCGTCGACGTGCGAGCCAGCGATGTCCCTGCAGGCATCTCGGCGGAGGACCACGCCGTCGGACTGGCCTCGTCCTTGGCCAACCTGGCGGCCTACGTGGGTCGATAGCCTCGGGCCCCCGCGTCCGGGGCCACGTGGACCATGTCGACGAACCATGCTCGACGGGCCGAGCCGGCCTCCGAGAAGCGAGGTCCGCGGACTCCGTAGGTACCATGCGGTTCCAGCTGGATCCTGTTCACCGGAGGTGCGGCAGACATGGCAGAGCTCGTCCGCACGAACGATCCCGGGCTGATCTCCGTCATCGAGGGCCTTCTCGGTGGGGCCGACATCCCCTACGAGGTCACAGACCGCAACATGAGCGTCCTCGAGGGCTCGATCACGGCGATCCAGATCAGGATCCTCGTTCCTGACGACCACGAGCCGGACGCACGTCAACTTCTCGTGGACGCCGAGCTCGGCAGATGGCTGCACCCATGATCCTGGCGTCGGGTCTGGCGGGGTTGGCGCCGCGTTCGTCCTTGACGCCGGATGCCCGGCACAGGCAGGGCTCGATCCTCCTCCGGCACAGACCCATGGAAGTGGCCTGCAGCTGACCCAGGACGGAGCGCATGGTCGCTTCCGTGTCTGTCATGCGGTCATCCCGTACGCCGCATCCTCGCGTGCCCATGGAGGCGCTCCGACCCAGGAGCACGTCCGAGGTGGTCAGGGCCCGCCACGCCAGTGGTCGATCCGGTGGTGGTTGGGCGCGAAGCCGTGGTCGATCCCCCACAGCACGGCTTGGGTGCGACTGGCCACCTCGATCTTGCGGTAAAGGGTCCGGATGTAGGACTTGACGGTGTTGGGAGTCAGGAAGGTTCGCGCGGCCACCGCAGCATTGTCGAGTCCCTGGGTGATCAGGGCGAGGATCTCGGCCTCGCGTTCGCTCAGGCCCTCGCTGCGGCCGGGCCAGTCGAGCCCGTTCACGCCGCCGGCCCGTCCGGGCGGGTCGCTGATCACCACCTCTCCTGCATGCACGGCCTCGAGGGCGGCGACGAGCTCCCGGGCGGGCAGCGCCTTGGACAGATAGCCGCGCACTCCTTGCTTGCGCGCGCTCTCGATCAGGTCCGGATGGAAGTTCCACGTGTAGACGACCACGCGTCGAGCGCGAGGGTTCTCGATGAGAACGGCGATGTCGTCGTGATCGGACTCCGGTTGCGCAAACGAGTCGTAGAGCACGATGTCCACGACGTCTTCCACCGGCTCGTTGGTGTCGATCTCGGCCACGACCACCCGATCGCGGTAGCGGTCGATGATCTTGGCCACGCCCAGGAGGACGACGTCGTAGTCGTCGACGAGGGCCACCGTGATGGGCCGTCGGCCGGCCGCCGTCCTCGCCTTGGTCACCGGTGCACACTAACCCACCTAGGGGGGTATCGGGCCCGCCCTGGGGGTAACAGACTGATGAGACCATCCTCTACCGGAAGGCACACCATGCTGGGTCTCATCCTCACCATCCTCGTCGTCGGGCTGATCGCCGGCGCTCTGGCTCGCCTCCTCGTCCCCGGGCGGCAGCACCTCTCCATCGCGATGACCGTCGTGCTCGGCATCGTCGGGTCGTTCGTGGGCGGCTTCCTGGGCTACCTGCTGTTCCACAAGGACGCCGCCGACGGCATCCTGCAGCCCGCCGGCATCATCGGGTCGGTCATCGGGGCCGTGATCGTGCTGCTCCTCTGGACCCGCGTCGGCGCCCGCCGCTCCGTGCACAGTTGACCGGCTCCTCGACCCCACGGTGCCCCTGCTGCGGTGAGATCCTCGTTCTCGAGATCGACCCGGACGCACCCCCCGACACAGGGGCGAGCGTGCTCCTGGCCGACCCACCGTTCCGCTACGTCTGTGCGTCCCCGAGCTGCTCCGCACCGAGGCCGGCGCCTTGACCGTGACGCCTCCGAGGGGCCAGGAGCCCAGCCGGCCCAGGCGGAGCCTCGCGAGATCCGCCCGCCTCGCCCGGAGGAGCCGGACTCAGGGCTGGAAGTCGGTGATCGGACGCAGGCGCTCCATGATCCCGCGCAGCGCGGCCATGTCCCGGGGGCCGAGATGGCGGGTCCACTCCTCGGTGACCTGCGCCTCGACCTCGCGGGCCAGCCGCTGCACCCGTCGCCCCCTGGGAGCGATCCGGACCAACCGGGCCCGAGCGTCGGAGGGGTCCGGTCCACGCTTGACGTAGCCGGCGGCCTCGAGCTGGTCGACCAGGAAACCGGCCGTCTGCTTGGTGACCTGCGCGCTCACGGCGAGCGCGGTCAAGCGAATGCCGTCCTCGGGGATGCGGGCGAAGATCCTCGCCTGCGCCAGCGTGGCGTCGTACCCCGCGGCCCGGAGAGCGGCGAGGACGCGCTGCTCGACGGCGCGATGGGCCACGAAGAAGAGCACAGCAATGTGGGGCTCCTGCTGGGCATCCTGCACACCAGTTGACATGAAGTCAGTCTAACTGACTATTATGGTCAGAGGGACTGACTACCCGGAGGCGGACATGGACAAGGTCACGAGCTGGAGCATCATCGACCAGCAGCGCAACATGATGGCGGACCTGCTCGAGGCCCTCACCCCTGACCAGTGGTCGACCCGATCCCTGTGTGAGGGCTGGACGGTGCGTGACGTCGCGGCCCACCTCAGCCTGGCCGCCACCGCCCGCACGGGCGACGTCCTGGTCCGCGTGGCCAGAGCTGGCGGCAACTTCGACCGGATGATCCTGGAGGCGAGCGTGGACCGTGCCCGAGAGCGTTCCACCGCACAGATCGCGACCGACCTGCGCGACATCGTCGGCTCCCGCAGGCTCGCTCCTGGGACGTTCTGGCGGGACCCGCTGCTGGACATCCTGGTCCACGGCCAGGACATCGCCCGCCCCCTCGGCCTCACCGTGGACGCACCCGCCGACGCAGCGCTGGTCGCCGTCGACTGGGCCTGGCAGCGGCGGTTCCCCTTCTTCCCGGCGCGGCACCTCCGCGGACTCCGCCTGGTGGCCGACGACGTGGACTGGACCCGAGGCTCCGGCGCCGAGGTCCGCGGCCCGGTCCTCTCCCTCCTCCTGCTGAGCACCGGTCGCGCCGCCGGACTGGACGAGCTCCGCGGACCCGGCCTCGACACTGCCCGAACTCTGATGAGGACACGCTCCGCATCGACGACCTGACGGGGTCCCCATCGGTCCTCCACGCCATCGAGCCGGCGACCACGAGGCTCCACCGGGGGCCGGGTCTCAGGGTCGGATCAGGGCAGTGCCCGATGTACTCCGCACCGACGAGGGCGCACAGTTGAGGTAGGACAGGGAAGCTCCCTGAAGCCAGACACGAAGGAAGTGCACACGATGAACGACATCCGCCAGAGCTTCGCTCACCAGGGCCTGGTCCGGCCGCGGGACAGACGAGTCCTGGGCGGCGTGTGCGCCGGTCTCGGTCGACGCTTCGGCATCACGCCGTGGGTCGCGCGGCTCCTGTTCGTGCTGGTGCTCATGGTCGTCCCCGGCAGCCAGATCCTCGTCTACCCGATCCTCTGGATCCTGATGCCGGACGAGGAGAGCGAGCCGTTCCCGACGCCGTCGACCCCGTCCGTCGAATCCGCCTGACCGGCGACCTGGGGTCCGACCCGGATCTCACCGTGGGCGCGACTCGACAGCCCGGAGCTCTCGGAGCACGCTGTAGACGTGATGCGAGTCCCTCCTCCCCTGCTGGCGATCGCTGCCGTGGTCGCCCAGCGTGCGCTCACGGGCTCGACACCAGCTCCGGGCGTGGGTCGGGCTGCGGTGACGGCGACCGTATCGGCGGCTTCGATGTCGATGGCTGGTGCGGCGGCCGCCCAGTTCCGGCGCAGTGGCACGACCCTCGAACCGTTGCACCCGGACCAGGCCTCCGTCCTGGTGACGACCGGCGTCAACTCGATCAGCCGGAATCCGATGTACGTCGGGCTGGCGGGACTACTGGTCGCGAACGCGATCTGGCGCGGCTCCTGGCTGGCGCTCGCGCCGGTGGCGGGTTTCGTCGAGCTGATCGACCGGTTCCAGGTCAGGGCAGAGGAAGCGGCACTGCTGGACAGGTTCGGGACCGATTACCAGGCCTATCGCGCGGCAGCGCCGCGGTGGCTCGACCGCAGGTCCGTGAAGCGCTGACCGGGTAGTCGCCGGAGCGCCCGTCGCCGCTCCTCAGCCGGCGAGCATGCCGTCGACGTCGGGCAGCCGCTCGAACCCTCCGAAGGTTCCCGCATCCGCGATCTCTGCCGCGGCCTCCAGGAACCCGTCCCACGCTGCACGCGCGAGTGTGCCTCCCACGCTGACCCGTCGCACGCCCAGCGCTGCCGCCTCCGCCACCGTGGTGAACGGAGCATTGATCAACAGGTTCACCGGTTTCGGTGCGACGGCGGCCACGATCGCGGAGATGTGCTCGAGGTTGTCGATCCGAGGAGCGTAGAGGCAGTCGGCGCCGGCCTCGGCGTACGCGCGCAGCCGGCGGATCGTCTCGTCGATGTCGGGACGCCCGACGACGAAGCCTTCGGAGCGGCCAGTGAGCAGGAGACCCGTCCCGCTCTCGTCGATCGCTCGCCGCGCGGCGGCGACCCGTGCCACGGACAGGTCGAGATCGAACAACGGGTTGCTCTCGTCGCCCGACGAGTCCTCGATCGAGAGCCCGGCGATCCCCGTGTCCGCAGCCATCCTCACGTTCGCGGCGACGCCGGCAGGCTCGACCGCGTAGCCGCGCTCGAAGTCAGCGTTCACCGGCACCGTGACAGCACTGACGATCAGGCGTAGGTGGTCGAGCACCAGATCGCGGTCGACCTGCGTATCGGCGCGTCCCAGGGTCCAGGCCAATCCAGCACTGGTCGTGGCCAAGGCTGGAAATCCCAGCTGCTCCAGGGCCCGCGCGCTGCCCGCGTCCCACGGGTTCGGCATCACGAAGCACCCTGAGGAGTGCAGCCGGTGGAACTCGGCAGTCCGATCGTCGCGTCTGTCCATGCCACACCTCGTTCGGCCCGGGGAGCCGACCCTAGTCCGCTTCCAGCACCCCTGCGCCGGATCGGACCGGCATCGTCGCGGTCGGATAGACCACCGGCCCGTCCCGAGCCCACCAGCGCCAGCCCGCCACGTGGGCGCACCTCGCAGGGTCCGATGATTTCGAGGAGCTGAGCGAGTCATCATGGGGCGCCGGGCCAAGGGGGCGCGGCACCGGCGAGACGCGACAGCCAGGAGACGGCGATGGGTGAGCTCCACGTCAACATGCACGTCACGCTCGACGGCGTGATCCAGGCCAACGGTGGCCCCACTGAGCAGGACGGCGACTTCGAGTACGCCGGGTGGGAGAGCCCCTTCGGGGATGCGGAGTCGGGGGGACAGATCGTTGCGGACGTGCAGCAGTCGGATGCCCTGCTGCTGGGTCGCACGACGTACGACATCTTCCGCAGCTACTGGCCGGGCAAGACCGACGCCATCGGGCTGGCCTTCGACCGGGTTCCCAAGTACGTCGCTTCACGGGGTACGCCGGAGCTGTCGTGGGCCCGCAGCACCCAGGTGACCGACGTGGGCGTCGAGGTACGCGACCTGCGTGCGCGACATGCGCAGGTCCACACCTGGGGAAGCGCGGACCTGCTGCAGACCCTGATGCGCGAGGCCCTGGTCGACCAGCTGAACCTGTGGGTGTGTCCGGTGGTGATCGGGCAGGGCAAGACGCTTTTCCCCGAAGGCACGGCCGCCACCCGGTTCGAGCAGGTCGAGCCGCCGAGGTTGTTCCCCGCGGGCGCGATGCTGCTCCGCTACCGCCGGATCGAGGGGCCCCCGGAGACGGGATGACGGTGGGCAGACCTGCCCGGATCACACGTCCCAGCGGATCGGCAGCCGTGGATCGGGCCGGTAGACGCAGTAGGTGCCGGTGGAGACGGCCTGTCGGAGGTGATCGGCGAGAGCGGGGTGGTGCTCGGCGATGCGAGCCAAGGCGTAGCGGATGGATCGGGTCACGCTCGTCCGGGCGCGCTCCGCGGTCGACGCCGCGAACCTCTGGCGGCCGCCCAGGCCCACGGCGCGCGACAGCTCGTTGACCAGGAACGTCCGATCCGTCTGGGCGAGCTCGATCCGTCCGAGGTCGTTGGCGCGGGTGGCGTCCTCGATGTCCTCCTCGATCTCGAGCAGGCGACGGCGGTACGCCGCACGCGCCTGGTCGTCGAGATGGCAGCCTGCGTGGCCACCGTCCTGCCGCACACCGGCGTCGGGGTCGACCTGGCGCGGTGTGACGGGCAGCGAGCCCCGCTCGACGGCGACCAGGTCCAGGGCGTGGAACTCTCGCTCGGGTTCCGCCAGGAGACGTTCGAGGTAACGCAGCCCCAACAGGTCACGGATCAAGGCGGTCCGGCCATCGAAGCTGACCGTCCGCGTGTCCCCGGCACAACGGAATGCACCGCTCGTCTGCATCCGAGGAGCCGTCGTCGGCCTTCCGACGCCCGACGCCGGAGCCCGGACGGCTCGCTCCGCCCAACCGCTCGCGCCGAACTCCTCGAACGCGTGTCGAGCCGCCTCCCACTCCATGCGAGCGCCCTCGTCGTTGCCCTCGCGCCGACGGGCCGCACCCAACGTCATCCGGACGACCGCTGCCTCGAAGGGAGCGCCCAGCTCGATCCAGGACACCAGGGCGTGCTCGCACTCGACGATCGCGCGCCTGGCATCGCCCTCCGCCAGGGCGGCTCTGCCCTGGGCGAGAGCTGCGCCCGCCAGGATGGCGCTGCTGTGGAACGTCTCGGCGATCACCTGCAGCTCGTCCGCGGCACGTCGCGCGGTATCCACGTCGCCGGCGGCCACCGCGATCTCCACCTGTGCCTCGAGCAGTGGCGCCCTGCGCAGGCCGCCGTACGGCGGTCGCTCCTTGGACGGTACGTCGAACGGGTTCTCGACGGCGTCCTCGATCAGCGCCGCGGCGGTGCCGACCTCTCCCTGGAGCAGCCTCAGCAACGCCAACCCGGGCTGGGGCGTCCACGAGTTCTCGTGGGCGGCGACGAAAGCCTCCTCGGCACCTTCGAGGTCACCCTTGCGCAGCCGGATGTTGCCGAGCTCGGTGAGGGGCCAGCCGAACTCCCGCCGCATCCACGGACGAAGCTCCTCGCAGGCCTCGAGCGCCTCCTGCTCGGCACGGTCGCACGGGCCGGTGAGGCGGAGCATCTCTGCGCGGTGGACCCGACAGCGGCCGTGGAACCCCCCGAAGGCGGAGCCGTGACGCCAGTGCTCCATCGCCTGCGTCCACTCGCCGGCCCGGTCGTACAGAGAGAGCCCCTGCGCTGCGCAGATGAGCTCGCAGTACGCCATCCCCGAGGTCATCGGGTCGACCTCGCCCGAGGCCAGGCTGAGCGCGACGTCGTCGAGCATCTCGATGCCCGCGTCGGTGTCGCCCTCGAAGATGTGCAACCTGGCTCTCGCGACGGTGCCGATGAGCACGGCCGGCGCGAAGCCGTGGCGCTGACCCAGCTCGATGGCCCGATCGGCGGCCGCCCCAGCCCCCTCCATGTCGCCGCACCAGAGCCGCTCATAGGTGCGCACCATGGCGACCACGGCGTGCACCGGCGCCTCGTCATCGCCCTCGGTCAACCGCTCCGCCCGACGGAGCCAGCCGCGGATCGGCGACATCAGCCCTGTGTCGATCATCAGGTACATGGCGACCATGGCAGCCGCGCGCGCGGCCTCACGGGGCTGGTTCGCGCCGAGATGGAGCCGGTACAAGGCCTCCCAGGCGCTGGTCGAGCCCTCCGGGTCGCCCGCGCCGTACGCCGCCCGGGCGCGCAGCTCGAGCCCCGTCGCGCCGGCGGCAGCCGATGGGCTCGCCTCCAACAGCTCGAGCGCCTCGGCCCAGCGCGACGATGCCACGGCCTGCGCCGCGGCAGCCAGGTCGTCCGTCTCGACGGCCGGGTCAGGGCTCACGCGGAGACCACACGATCCAGGCGTCTCGGGCCACGACCCAGTCCGTCACGGATTGCCTCGACTCCATCGCCACGCCTCGTTGTTCCGTCGTGACACAGGTTGTCACGCCCTGTCCCTGTCAGCATCACCTCCGAGAAGGGACCTCCACATGCGCATCCCCAAGCACGACATCCCCGTGAAGTTCGACGTGCCGGGCGCCGTCGCTCGCCAGCTGCCGGAGTTCGGCGACGCGACCGGCTTCGGGACGATCGGTGGCGAGTTCTTCTCGCTCGCAGCCGGCACCGACATCGCCCCGCTGCTGCGCGGCCTGGCCGACGACGCCTGTCATGCGCCGCACTGGGGGTACCTGGTCTCCGGGGGGCTCGTCGTCGACTATGTCGACGCGTCGCAGGAGATCTGCACCGGGGGGGACCTGTTCTACTGGCCCCCGGGTCACAGCGTCCGCGTGACCAGCGATGCCGAGGTGATCCTGTTCAGCCCGACGCGCGAGCACACCGAGGTGCTCGACCACATGCTGGACCAGATGCAGCGGGCGTGAGCACGACGCCGCAGCCGCGGGGCCTCGGCTGCGCGCGGACCGCACGTGGTCAGGGACGGAAGCTCGCGCGGTACTGCGTCGGCGTACGACCGGTGAGGTCACGGAACGCGGCGTTGAACGCCGAGAGCGAGGTGTACCCGACCGTGTGCGCGATGCTCGTGACGGACTCCTCGTGCCTGGCGAGCTCCTCGATCGCGCGCAGCACCCGCATCCTCCGCAGCACCGCGCGCCAGGTCATCCCGCACTCCTCCTCGAACCGACGGGCCAGCGACCGCGGCGCCAGTCCGACGGCACGGGCCACGTCCTCGAACCGCAGGTCCTCGGCCAGCTCCTGATCGGTCAGGGCAAGTGCCCGCCGAAGCTCAGGTGTCCGACCGGCGGGGACCGTGACCGGGCTGGGGCGCTCCGCCAGCCGCCATGCCACAGCGGCCAGCGCGGCGAACACGCTGCGCGCGTACGGCGGGAGCGGTTCCTCGGCGTCGGGCCACGCGACGCACTCCGACACGAGCGCCCGGGCCAGCGGGGTGAGGTCGAACACGGCCAGGGGCATCGGTGGCCCCGCGGCGAATTCGGCGTCGAAGAGCACCGAAGAGGTCGTCACAGGCTGCGGGATGGCTACCTGGATCGCCTCACCGGCAGCGATCAGCGCGGCCCGGGCGGGAGGGAGCACCCATGACTTTCCGTGCGCCTCCAGGCGCAGGGCGCCCTGCGAGGCGCAGAGCAGGTAGTGCTGGTCGACCCTCAGCTCCGCCGGCGGGGACGCCGCGAAGTCCTTCGCGAACGCGAACGCCTCGCGCTTCACGGACCGCCTCGCACCCGCTCACCCTAGACCGGGTGCGGGTCAGACCGTCTCGAGAAGAGCGGCGTGGAACCGGCGGCTCACCGGGGGTGCAGTCACCAACGGGCGGATCACCTCGCCGGAGCGGGCGAACGCAGGGGACGAGAGGTAGGCGGCGAACGACGGCTCGTCGACCCATTCGTGGATGACGGCGACGGACTCCTCGTCGTCTCTAGCGGCGTACACCCGGAAGTCCAGGTTGCCCGGCATGGCGCGGATCTCGTCGCGCTCGCTGTCGAGCTGGGCCAGAGCGGCCGCCCGGTCAGCTGAGGTGGTGCGCAGGTCGAGCAAGGCGATGAGCATGGGATTCTCCTGACGATCGTGGGACGTGGGTCGGTGGACCCCTCGATCGTGCCGTGCCGTCCGGCGCTTGGCTCGCGCCAGTCAGACACGTTCGCGTTCCCAGCGGACAACTCGTGCGCTCGACATCGAGAGCCCGCTTCTCGGTCTCGCCCAGAACGTCCTGGTCTCAGAAGCCGGGAGAGGATCGTGCGCCGGCTACGTCCTCAAGACCTTGTCCATGGACCTGCCCTTGGCGAGCTCGTCCACCAGCTTGTCCAGGTAGCGGATCTTCTGCATCAACGGATGCTCGACGTCTTCGACGCGAACGCCGCACACCACGCCGGTGATCAGGGACGCACGTGGGTTCACGGAGGCATCGGCGAAGAAGTCCTCGAACGTCGTTCCGTCGGCCAGGTGCCGGCTCAGGGCGGCCTCGTCGAAACCCGTCAGCCACGCGATCACCTGGTCCAGCTCGGCCTTCGTGCGTCCCTTCCTCTCCACCTTCGTCAGGTAGTGGGGATAGACCGAGGAGAAGCTCGTGGTGAAGATCCTGCTCACACTGCTCGAGCGTAGTGCGTCGTCACGGGCGCCCGGACCCGCTCAGCCCGACGAACCCAGCACGACCTCACGCGTCGGCGTCCGCCAGGCCCTCGCCCACGGATTCCTGCGACGTGGACAGGCCCGCGAACCGGATCGCCGGGACACCGGCCTCGTAGGCGGTGAAGTACACCGGCTTCTCGGTCTGGAGCAGGTGGTAGACCTCGTCGAACTTGTGGGCATCGAGCTGCACCTGGTGGAACGCGGCCCCGATGTTCACGAAGTCGGGCGCGGCCGCTCCAGGGAACGTGATCGAGACCGAGTCGCCGTCCTCCAGAGTCAGGCGGATCGAGCGGTCGTAGCTCAACGTGCTCGACTCGAAGATGTCGACCTTGTAGTCCGAGACTTCCTTGTTCCAGACGAACGGCATGACTGCCTCCTTGGCTGGCGGTGGGTTGCCTGATCAAGAGGAGGAGATCGAGCGGCCTGATACGAGATGGCTCCGGGCGACGCGCACCACGCGAACAGGTCAACTTACCTCGCATATCGGGAAACCAGCACTAATGCCCTATTCCCTCGCCATACTCGGCGGCGACACCCGCCACGAGTCTCGGACTCGACCATGCGCAGTATCCCGACGCCACACCGGCTCCTTCTCGCTCGTCCATCGAGCCTCGTCGCGGTGGCCCTGATCACCGTCCTGCTCGGTGGGCTGTGGTCACCCGCACCTGCGATCACCGGCACCCCCAGGACGGTTGACCGGACGTTCAACGCCCAGCCCAGTGGGGCTGTCGGCTTCCTGCTGATAGCGAAGTACGTCAGCGGTGACTCGGCGACCTTCTCCGTGTCCGACACCGCGGCGAACGGTGTGGTCCAGGCCCACGGGTCGCCGGAGTGCCACGCGGGCAGCTGCAGCCAGTGGGCGACCTACGACGCGCCGGCGGCGCCGTTCCAGTCGGACTCGTTCACCTACACGGTCACCGACGCCGCGGGAACGAGCGGTCCCGCGACCGTCACCATGACGTACGTCCCGGACGCGCCGCTCGTGGCCGACCAGCGCACCGTGCTGAACCCGATCAGCGGCGGCGATGTGCGGTTCGTCGCCTATGCACCGGACCCCCACACAGTGACCTTCGACCTTTCGTCCCTCCCGATGTCCGGGACCTTGAGCGACCTGACCCAGCACGGCTGCGACACCGTCGAGGTTGAGTACCGCTGTACGGCGACAGCCACCTACACGCCCGATGACGGGACCACCTCGAGCGACTTCGACTCGTTCAGGTACCAGGCGGAGGACGACAGCACTGGCAGCTTCAGCGGCTCGGCGTACTCCGTCATCACCTTCGAGCCCGCTCCGGTCGCCCAGGACGACACGGTGAGCCTGCGCAACGACCGAGCCTCCGTCATCGACGTCCTCGGGAACGACACCGATGAGGACGGGGACGACCTCAGCGCCACCTACACCAGCATCCCGGAGCACGGTCTGCTGACCTGCGCCCAAACGTGCAGCTACACCCCGGACGCCGGCTACCTCGGTCCGGACTCCTTCACCTACGTCGCCTTCGACGGCCAGCGCTACTCCGGCGACGCCACCGTCGACATCACGGTGACCGTTCCGCCGCCGGCGACTCCGCCTCCCCCGCCGGCAGCTCCGCCAGCGCCGCCGGCGACCGCGTGCGTCCCCTCCGCCCCCTCGATGAGGTCGGCGGCGCCGGGCGCCAAGGGTGGACCGGTGACGGCGGTCGTGTCGTGGTCCGCTCCGAACAGGGCCTGCGCCGGACCGATCTCGCGCTTCACGGTGACCGCGACGAAGATCAACAGCCGCCGCAAGGTCGTGCTCACCCGCACCTTCACGGCTGCCGGGTCGACGCACCGCCTCGAGATGCGGCTGCCGAGCAAGCGCAGCTGGCGCTTCTCGGTGAGCGCCACCAACCGTCGGGGGACCAGTGCAAGGTCCTCGTTCTCGAACACCGTGGTCGCCCGCTGAGGCGCGCACCCGTCCACCCACCCACGCGGCCTCTCCCGCCAGCCCTGGTGGCCACCGAGGGCGACCGACCCTGGGGCGAGGAGCGGGAGGGCGAGCACACGCCGCGGAGATCCGGCCCGGCCTCCCGGTCGTGACGACGTCGTGTCAGGGCTTGCCTGCCGGTGGCTGACTGGACAGAGTGGGCGACATGGAACAACGCAGACTCGGCCGTCTCGAGCACGCCAGCTCGGTCCTCATCTATGGCGCAGCAGCGCTGAGCGAGGTCTCGCAGGACGTGGCGGACGGCTCCGTCCAAGAGGCCCTCGACGGGGGCATCAACCACTTCGACGTGGCGGCGGACTACGGCGAGGCCGAGCTGCGGCTCGGACCGTGGATGTCACAGATCCGTGACCGGATCTTCCTGGCGACCAAGACCGGACTCCGTGACCGGGAGCCTGCCTGGCAGCAGATCAACGAGTCGCTGCGCCGGCTGCAGACCGACCATGTCGACCTGCTGCAGCTCCACGCGATCGGCGACCTCGATGAGCTCGACGCGGCGACCCGGCCCGACGGCGCCCTCACGGCCGCGATCCGGGCGCAGGAGGAGGGTCTGGTCGGAGCGATCGGCATCACTGGTCACGGGCACGAGGCCCCCGCCACCCATCTGGAGGCGTTGCGCCGCCACCCGTTCGCGACGGTCCTCACCCCGCTCAACCCGGTGCTGTGGCGCGACGAGTCCTACCGGGCCGACTACGAGGCCCTCGTCGCCGAGGTCCGACGCCAGGACGCCGGACTGATGACGATCAAGACCGTGTCGCGTCGCAACTGGCCCGAGGCCGCGGAGCAGACGCACGCCACGTGGTACGAGCCGTACGCCGACCAGGCCCGCATCACCGCTGCCGTCTCGTGGGTCCTGTCCCACCCCGAGGTGACCGGCATCCCCACCGCTGGAGACGTCGGGCTCCTGAGCATGCTGCTCCACGCCGAGCAGAACCGGACCTCGCCCGCAGAGGCAGAAGGAGAGCTGGCCGGCGACGGCGAGTACTCCTCACCGTTCATCGCCATGCCCTTCTGAGGCTCCGTCGCTCGCTGACCCGGCAGCAAGACCTGTTGCCAGGGAATGCGATTTCGTAGGCTGCCCGGATGAGCCTCGAATGGGAGCAGGTCGTCGTCGATGCGGGGGACCCGGTCGGACTCGGACGGTGGTGGGCCGAGGTCCTGGGATGGGTGGTGGTCGACGACTCGCCAGAGGAGTTCGAGATCCGACCTTCGCAGGACCGGATGCCCGGGCTGCTCTTTGTCGGTGTGCCGGAGGAGAAGCAGGGCAAGAACCGGCTGCACCTCGACCTGCGGCCCGATGACCAGGGGGCGGAGGTCGACCGGTTCCTCCAGGCGGGGGCCCGCCACGTCGACGTCGGGCAGGGATCAGAGCCCTGGGTCGTGCTGGCGGATCCGGAGGGCAACGAGTTCTGCGTGCTCTCGGCCCGGGGAAGCTAGACACAGCCGCACCCGTGTGTCTCGCGGGCGCGGACTGCACTGCTACCCCGGGCTGCCCCACCCATGGGCCCGCGTCTGGTTGTCCCGCCGGGCACGTCGAAGCGCCCTGCCGGACACGGAGCCGGACCTGAGCCCGCGCTGTCGCCGATCGTGACGGAGGCTGACGACCACGGCCACCGCGAGGGCGACGCCGATGGCGATGAAGAAACCGGTCATGGGGTGCCTCCTTGCTCACGGGCTCCCCTGAGAACCGTGCACGACTGGAGGCCCCCTCCAGTATGGAGCTGGCCTGAGACGCCGTCCATAGTCCACTGCCGTCGTCCGGCTCTGCACCGCGCGACGCCAGGTCGCGCGCAGACCATGCCGGTCCAGGGCACTCGCACGCCCGGTATCGTCTCGCAGGGTGACGACTTCCCAGCCCACGTACGAGCAGCTCGTTGTCCTTCCGGCGTACACCGAACAGCCCGTGCCGGTCGCCTTCGAGGACGCCAACGGCCACCTCAACGTCCGTCACTACACCGGCATCTCGAGCGAGGGCCTCGACGAGTCCCTGGTCGCCCAGGGGATCCCGCAGAACTGGCCGGCCCTCGGGCACGCCTGCTTCTCCGCCGAGCACCACCTGACCTACATCGCCGAGCTGCGCACCGGCGACAGGATGTCCACGCGGGTGCGGCTGCTCGGGCGCGCTGAGCGGGCTGCGCACGCAGTGGTCTACCTGCTCGACGAGTCACACCAGCGCCTGAGCTTCGTCATGGAGGAGATCTTCCTGCACATCGACATGGGGACGCGTCGCACGGCCCCCTGGCCCGAGGACGTCGCGGCCGCCCTGGACCGCCGCGTCGCGGAAGACTCGGAGCTGCCCTGGGAGCCGGTCCTGTCAGGTTCTCTGGGCCTTCGCTGACCGAGGTTCCACCCTGCTGCGGCTGATCGGCAGCGCGACCACGACGCGCGGACCGCTTGGGGTCACCTTCCCGGCCTCACGGGCGCCACCAGGGGGCAGCAGCTCAGGAGCCGCCGCCCTTCTGGTTGTGCCGCTTCACCACCCGCTCGACGACCCGGGTCACCGGCCCCTCGAAGTGCCGGTCGAAGTTGCCGGTCAGGTCCTCGGTCACCCCGCCTTGTACTTCGTGCAACATCTGTTCCTGTCGTTGTCGGTTCTGCGCGCGCAGCAGCACCCGGTGCTCGTCCTTGAGGGCGCGGTACGTCGCCAGGCACATCCCGATCATCACCAGGCTGAAGGGAAGGGCCGTGATGATGGCTCCGGTCTGCAAGGCGGCGAGTCCACCCGCGAGCAGCAGCGAGATGGCGACCAGGCCTTCCATCGAGGCCCAGAGCACCCGGCTCCAGGTCGGGGGGTTCGGGTCGCCGCCCGACGCCAGCATGTCGACGACCAGAGACCCTGAGTCGGAGGACGTGATGAAGAAGACCGTGACCAGGATGATCGCGCCGACGGAGAGCACCGCCCCGCCGGGAAGGCCCTGCAGCACGTCGAAGAGGACGTTCTGGCTGATCAGACTGCCGTCGTCCTCCAACAGGTCGCCTCGGGACATCTGCTGGAAGATGGCCGCCCCACCGAGCACGGAGAACCACAGGAAGGTCACCAGGGTCGGGACCAGCAGCACGCCCGCCACGAACTCGCGCACCGTGCGACCGCGGGAGATCCTGGCGATGAACACGCCCACGAAGGGTGCCCAGGAGATCCACCAGCCCCAGTAGAACGTGGTCCACGCGCTCTGCCACGCTTGGCCGTCGTTCCCCGAGAACGCGCTGGTGTCGAAGCTGAGCTTCAGCACGTCGGAGAAGTAGCCGCCGAGGTTCTGCACGAACTCACGCAGGATGAAGAACGTCTCGCCGAGGACCAGCACGGACACGAGGAAGACCCCGGCCAGCATCAGGTTGGCGTTGGAGAGCCACTTGATGCCGCGTCCGACACCGCTGACCACGGAGATGATCGCGAAGAGCGTGATCGCGATGATCAGACCGACCAGCAGCAGGTTGCTCGGCTGGTCGAAGACGCCGAGGTGCACCAGGCCGGCCGAGACCTGCTGGACACCGAGCCCGAGGGAGGTGGCGACACCGGCGACGGTGCCGACGATGGCCGCGACGTCGATGACGTCGCCGAGCCAGCCGCGGACGCGCTTCTCTCCGAGCAGGGGCTCCAGGGCCCAGCGGATCGACACCGGGCGGCCCTTGCGATGGATCGAGTAGGCCAACGCCAGGCCGACCACGACGTAGATCGCCCAGGCGTGGAAGCCCCAGTGGAGGAAGACCTGCGACATCGCCGCACTGGCCAGGTCGGCATCGGAGCCCGTGACGCCGGGCTTGGGGCTGGTGAAGAACGTCAACGGCTCTGCGGCGCCCCAGAACACCAAGCCGATGCCCATTCCAGCGGCGAACAACATGGAGAACCACGCCATCAGGCTGAACTCGGGAACCTCGTCATCCTTCCCCAGGGTGATGTCTCCGAACCGGCTGAAGCCCATCCACAGCGCGAAGGCCACGAAACCCGCCACGACCAGGACGTAGTACCACCCGAACTTGTCGACGATCCCGCCCTGGACCTTGCCGAGCACCTCGCCGGTGCCGTCGGGGAAGAGCACCGCCAGTGCCGAGGCGCCCAGGACGATGGACAGCGCCGGCCAGAAGACCCGCGGGGCGAGCGATGAGAGCAGCGTCCCCCTCGGCTCGGGTCCCGGGGTCTCGGGCCCGGTCGGTCTGTGCTCGGTCACGCTCATCTGCCTCGACCTTTCGCCGCCCCGACCATTCGAGGCTATGACCCGCCTCGAACCACGGCAACCCCGTCCAGGCGGTGCCGGCCCCGCCGAGGCGCCGTCGGCAAGCGACTACCGCCACTGCCTGCGTCGGCGCTGGAGACCGTCCAGCACCAGGTCGAGGCCGATCTCGAACTCCTCCGCATAGGCGTAGCCGGGCTGCAGGGCGTGCTCGACGATCATCTCGGCGAGGTGCGGGAAAGCGTCGCCCATCTGATCGAGGATCCCCGCGGCCAGCTCGTCGAGGTCTCCTCCCGAGGACTCGAACGGGAGGGCGGTCTCCTGCATCGCGAAGCCGTAGAGGTAGCTGTCCATCGCAGAGAAGGCGTGGGCCGCACCCGCCACGGAGAAGCCACCGGATCGCAGACTCCCCAGGACCGCGTCGTGGTGTCGCAGCGTCGCCGGACCAGGATTGCTCCGAGACTCCAGCAGGCCGACCGCCCACGGGTGACGGTTGAGCACCTCGCGCATCGAGATCGCGCGCTCTCGCATCGCCTGCCGCCAGTCGGTCTCGCTCGCTGGGAGCACGACCTCGCCGAACACGGCATCGACCATGCCGTCCAGGATCGCGTCCTTGTTGGGGACGTGGTGGTAGAGCGACATCGCCTCCACCCCGAGGCGTTCAGCCACCCGACGCATCGTGAGCGCACCCACCCCCTCGGCGTCAGCCAGCGCCACCGCTTCCCCGAGCACGACCTCGCGGGTCAACGGCGTACGTCGCCGCGCGGTCGCGCGGACGGTCTTCCCCGCCACAGCAGCCCCTTCCTCTTGCCCTCTGCGATCTTACGGCGTAAGGTCCCCTTACATTGTAAGGCAACCAGGGAGTGGTCATATGTCGAAGGTCTGCATCGTCGGGGTCTCCGGGAAGCTGGGGCAGCACATGGCGCGCCACGCGCTGGCTCAGGGGTACGACGTGGTCGGAGTCTGTCGTGAGCAGAGCGTCAGCAAGCTCATGGAGCTCGAGGCTCTGATCACCGTCGTGCCCGGCGCCACGGACGACCCGGACGTGATCGCCGAGGCCGTCGCGGGCTGCGACGCGGTCCTGACGGTCCTCGTGCCCTGGGGCATGCAGCACTACGCCTCCGGGACGGCGCAGGCGGTCCTGGACCATGCTCCCCCTGACGCCCGCCTGGTCTTCTCGTGCGGGTGGCACATCACCCGGGACGGACAGGACGTCTACACCCGTCGACT
>CAWFII010000042.1:0-18862 GCA_963815825.1 uncultured Actinomycetota bacterium
CATGACCTCGTCCTCATGGCCGTCGTCCGGGCCGTCCCAGGCCAGGAGGCCGGCCAAGAATCCCGCCAGGCCACGCGGGTCGAGGGCATCGAAGCAGAGCGCCACGAGGTCACATTGCATGGATGGAAGTGCAGCACATCTCCGAGAGCCAGCACCTGTGCTCCGGTCTATCTCGCCGCCGACGTAGACGCGTGGACAGGAGTAGCGTCGATCCCCGGGGTCAGTAGCGAGTTTTGCTGATGAGGTGCGGCATGCAGCTGGAACACCTGTGCGACATGAGTGCGGTCTACGACCTGATCCACGAGGTGGAGCCATCCGCGGCCGGTGACGGCCGGTTCTACGGCCAGGGCACCTCCACGTTCGTCGGCCGGTTGGCCGGCTCCGCGGAGTGGTCGAACTTCCCGCGGGTCCGCGACGGCCACGCGCTCCCCGACGCACGGGGGGTCATCCACCTGCCCGAGGGAGGTGAGGTGCTCTTCACCCTCACCGGCCTGTCCTCGCTCACGGACGGACGAGCTCTCCACGTCCTAATGTTCCAGACGTCCGCGCCGTCCCACCTCTGGCTCAACAGCGTCCTGGCGCTGGGCGAGGGCACCATCGACGTCGAGCACTCCCGCCTGGACGTGCGCTACTACGAGTGCCGAGCCGAAGTCCCGGTCGCCGACTTCCTCGCCTGACTTGTCCGGAGGCGTCACACACTCCCCACGGGTTTGTGCTGCAAACCGGTTGACCAAGCGGTGCTGAGCGGCGTACGGTTTGCAGCACAAACCAGTTGGAGGTCGTGATGGACACTCGTTCGCTCGCCGAGGTCGGCAGTCGCTACTACACCCTCCGTGGACTCCTGCTCCTTCCGACCGGACTGATCTTCCTCGCCGCCGGGCTGTTCAACACGCCACCCCTCGGAGACGAGCCGGTCAGCGGCGGTGCGCCGTGGTTCCTGGCAGCCCTGGTGGTCGCGGCGGTCGGTTATCTCGGGTTCAACCGCTACTACGTCACCACCTTCGGACGGGTCGAGCCGTCGAGGGGAATGCTGGTTCGCGTCATCGCCTACACCGTGGGCTGCGCCGCCCTCATCGCAGCCGGCATCACCGTCGACATGCAGCTCCACCTGCCGATCTCGCTGTTCGGAGCGGCGTACGGTGTCTCGCTGCTCGTCTACTACCGCATGCTCCACGTCCTGCGGCACCACCACCTGGTCCTGCTCGGTGGATTCATCCTGCTGGCCGTGGCACCGATCTGGGACGGCGCACACGACAGCGTGTCGTTGGCGATGATCCCGATGGGCCTGGTCACGATGGCCATCGGAATCCTCGACCACCGAGACCTGATCAGCTCGCTGCAGCAGGCACGAGTCGACGGGGGCGTCCATGGTCGAGCCTGACCCAGACCTCAACCTGGACCGGCTCGTCCACGAGCCAGGCAGGCTGGCGATCCTGACGGTGCTCTCCTCGATCCGAAGCGCCGACTTCACCTTCCTGCAGCAGGCGACCGGCCTCACCAAGGGCAACCTGTCCAGCCACCTCTCCAAGCTGGAGGAGGCCGGGCTGCTCACGATCGACAAGCGCTTCGTGCGCAAGAAGTCGCACACCACCGCCTCGCTCACCCGGCTGGGTCGCCAGCGGATCGAGGAGCACTGGCGACAGCTGGACAGGCTCCGGACCCAGTTCAGTCCCGGCTAGTACTCCACGCGGAACTCCGAGGCCCCGATCGGCTCCGTGTCGCGCACCTCGAGCTGGTGCACCTCGGCAGACGGGGAGCCCTCGCGGCACCACTCGAGCATCTTCTCCACGCTCTCCGACGGACCCTCGAAGTGCCCCCGCACCGAGCCGTCCGGCTCGTTGCGCACCCAGCCGACGAGCTCGAGCCGGACGGCCTCCCGGGCGGCGTACCCGCGGAAGGACACACCCTGCACCTCACCCGACACCCTCACCTCGATCGCACGTGACATGGCTCCAGCATGCCTCGGCCGTCATGGCACCTGCGGCCTCGGGTCGGCCCGTTCCGCCACGGCGCTAGGGTCGCCGCGTGAACAACCGGATGCAGGTCGCGCAGCGGTCCAACGTGCCGCCCTTCCACGTGATGGACCTGCTCGCCGCAGCGCAGCGCCGCCAGCTCAGTCACGGCGACCTCGTCAACTGCGTGGCCGGCCAGCCGTCCAGCGGAGCCCCGCGGGCGGTCCGCGAGGAGGCCAAGCGCCTGCTGGACAGCGAGAACCTGGGCTACACCGTGGCTACCGGCGTACCCGGGCTGCGCGAAGCCGTCGCGGCCCACCATCGTCGCGCCTCCGGGATCGACGTGACCTCGGACGACGTCGTGATCACCACGGGCTCCTCGGGTGGCTTCCTGCTCGCGTTCCTCGCAGCCTTCGAGGTCGGCGACCGAGTGGTGATGGCCCGACCGGGATATCCCTGCTACCGCAACGTGCTCACCGCCCTGGGCTGCGAGGTGGTGGAGATCGACTGCGGTCCCGAGACCAGGTTCCAGCCGACGGTCGAGCAGCTCGAGGCGGTCGAAGGTCCGGTCGCGGGGCTGGTGATCGCCTCACCCGCCAACCCGACGGGGACCATGCTGCTGCCCGAGGAGCTCGACGCGATCGCCCGGTGGTGCGAGGACAGCGGCGTGCGGCTGGTGAGCGACGAGATCTACCACGGCATCACCTACGACGAGGTCCAGGTCGCGTCACCGGGTGGGACCTCGCCGGCGGCTCCGCAGCACCGCAGTGCCTGGCAGACCTCGCGCACCGGTGTCGTGTTCGGCTCGTTCTCGAAGTACTTCTCGATGACGGGATGGCGGCTCGGCTGGATGCTGGTGCCGGAGGACCTGCGCCGCCCCGTCGACATCCTCGCGGGCAACTTCACGATCTGTCCGCCGGCGCTCAGCCAGTACGCCGCGATCGCCGCGTTCACCCCGGAGTCCTACGCCGAGCTCGACGGCCACGTGGCGCGGTACGCCGCCAACCGCGCACTCCTGCTCGAGGAGCTGCCCAAGCTCGGGATCGACAGGCTCGCCCCCGCCGACGGCGCGTTCTACGTCTACGCCGACATCGGCCACCTCACCGGGCGCGACGGAGGCGACTCCCACGCCTGGTGCCTCCGGCTGCTCGACGAGACCGGCGTCGCCACCGCACCCGGGATCGACTTCGACACCCAACGAGGCAACGAGTTCGTGCGGCTCTCGTTCGCCGGCAGTGCGGAGGAGATCAACGAGGGCCTGCAACGGCTCGGCCGCTGGCTCGGCTGAGCCCTGAGTACGCACACTCAGCACGACCGGGTACTCCGACGCTGATGGGGCTCGGCGCCTGACTCCTACCGTCGAGGGACCCGGCCGGAGCTCCGGCCCCATCTCTCAGGGAGCCTTCCATGTCATCTCGTCGCCTCGTTCCTTCCCTGCTCCTGGCGTCCGCCGTGGCGCTGGCGCCGCTACCGGCACACGCGGACGCCGTCACGACCCGGGACGCCGACCACGACGTCGCCGCGGTGGACCTCGACGGCGACCGCCCGCAGAGCCGGCCGCAGCCCGGCCGCGCGGAAGGTGACATCGTGTGGATGCGGGTCAACCACGGCGCCGGGGCGGTGCGGATCCGCCTCCGGACAGCCCAGCTGACCCGGGACTCCGGCCAGACCACGGTCCCCGTCTTCGCCCTGCGCACCAACGAAGGACGGCGCGCAGAGCTGAGCCTGTTCGTGGACGCCGGCCGCTGGCAGGGCCAGCGGGTGTGGACGGTCAACGACCGGAGGCGAACGTGCCGCGGGCTCAGCTCCCACATCGACTACCGAGCCGGGACCGTGGAGGTCAAGGTGCCGCGACGGTGCCTGTCCAACCCGCGGTGGGTACGGGTCGGCGGCGGGATCGGTATCTTCTCCGACTCCCAGCTCTACGCCGACGACGCCAACCAGGCCGGCAGGGTCAGCAACGATCTGCCCCTGGGCCCCCGGGTCGGTCGCGCCTGACCCGCCTCCGTGACCGATAGCGGCGGACGCTGAGCCTTCAGGCGACTGGGGGCTCAGCGCTGTCGGTTCACGAACGTGCAACTCCGCGCGCCTCCACGGCGAGCAGTCCAGCGGGGGCTGTTCAGGTCACGGCGTGGTACCCGACGGTGGGGGCGGTGGGGGCGGTGGCGCCTGGTCGTCGCTCAGGATCGAGATCGCGCTCGAGCCCGTGCTCAGCCGGAGCCCCACGGCCTGGGTGAAGCGCACGGTGAGGCTCTCGACCTTCTCCACGAGCGTGTCGTCGACCACCGGGACGGTGACGGTGGCCGTGGTGCTTCCGACGGGGAAGGTCACGACCCTGTCGACCGGGACGAAGTCGGCGCCCGAGGTCGCGCTGCCGCCGCGCGTGCTGACGCGCACGGAGACCCGTCGGCTCGTCGGCCGGTCCAGGGTGAGCCTGATCACTCCCGGGACCCGGCGCGCCTCGCGGCCGCCGCTCACGGCCACGCGCAGGGTGGGCACCGGCGCCGCAGGACGGCCCGCCTCGTCGAGCGCCGCGAAGCAGTATCCGCGGGCCCGGGCTCCGCTGATGATCCGGGGGACGGCTGCGACGGAGGCCGGCGAGCGTTTCACGCCGTCGTGCTGCAGCACGACGTTGGTCCGGTGCGGGCGCAGCCTGCCGAGCACCCGCGCGGCGATCTGGGCAGGGGTGCCCCCGGTCCAGTCACGCGAGTCGACCGTCCACAGCACGGGGACCAGCCCGGCGCGGCGTACCGCCCGGTCCACGCGTGCACTGGTCGCGCCGTACGGCGGACGCATCAGCCGGCTCGGGGTGATCCCGACCCGTACGAGCTCGCGTCGCGTCGCGAGGAGCTGCGACTGGATGGCTGCATCGCTCAGCGTGGTGAGCCGGGCGTGCGTGTAGGTGTGGTTGGCCACCACGAACCCGCTACGGGCGACCAGCCTGGCCTCGGCAGGGGCGGTGCGCACGCGCGAGCCGACCATGAAGAACGTGGCGGGCACCTTGCGGTCTGTCAGGATCCGGACGAGCTGGGGAGTCAACCCGAGGGCCGGACCGTCGTCGAAGGTCAACGCCACCAGGCCGGCCGAGCAGGGCGTGACCGCGGCGTTCGCAGCCGTTGCTGGATGGACCAGGACGCCGACCGCAGCCACGAGGGCGGTGCTGGCGATCAGGAGACGGCTGGGTGCTCTCACACAGGGAGGATCGCACCGCAGGCGCACCGGCGGCGGCGAATCGCCTCAGTTGGCTCCCGGAGTGCTGCCGGCAGCGCCTCGGGTCACCTGGACCGGTTGAGGAACGCCGCCATCGCCTCGCGGGCGGCGTCGCTGCCGAAGAGGCGGGCACTGAGGGCGGCCATCTCGTCGGCGTGGGTGTCGATGTGCTCGACGATGCCGCGGCTGAGCAGCGCCTTGGTCTCGCGCAGGCCCTGCGGGTGCGCCCTGCTCAGCTCCGAGCAGACGTCGACGACGGCCTGGTCCAGGTCCGCTGCCGGCACGGCTCGCGTGACCAGACCCATGGCCGCGGCCTCGGCGGCGTCGAAGGTACGCCCGGTCAGGAAGGTCTCCGCGGCGGCTCGGCTGGTCAGCCGCGGCAGCACGGTGAGCGAGATGACTGCCGGAGCGAGGGCCAGACGGCTCTCGGTGAAGGCGAACGTGACGTCGTCCCCGCACAGCACCACGTCGGCGGCGGCGACGATACCCAGGCCTCCAGCGCGCACGGGTCCGGCGAGACGGACCAGCACCGGCAGCGGGTGCGTCACGATCCGGCGCTGCAAGGCGACCAGCGCACGGGTGCCCTCGTCCATGCCGTTCTCGGACGCCTCGGCGAGGTCGGCCCCCGAGCAGAACACCCGGTCGGCCGACCGGATCACCACCACCTCGGCCCCGTCCTCCGACTCGGCGCGGTCGAGCGCCTCGAAGAGCTGGTTGAGCAGGAGACGGGACAGCGCGTTGCGGTTGTGCGGCGAGTCGAGGGTGATCGTGGCCACCCCGTCGGCCAGCTCGTAGCGGACCAGGTCGGACTTGTCGTCGGTCATCGTGCTCCTGGGGGCGGCCCCGCATGTAAATCGGGGTTATGGACGCTCATCAAGGCCTCTGCGGTCCTGAAAGCGACCATAACCCCGAGGTAGATGAGCGTTGGTCAGTAGGACTTGGGCAGGCCCAGCGAGTGCATGCCGACGAAGTTCAGGATCATCTCGCGACTCACCGGGGCGATCCGGCCCGCGCGGGCGGCCACCAGCAGACCGGCGACGCCGTACTCCTGGGTGATGCCGTTGCCACCGTGTGCCTGCACGGCGCGGTCGGCGGCGTCGCAGGCTGCCTCAGCGGCGGCGTACTTCGCCATGTTGGCCGCCTCTCCCGCCCCCATGTCATCGCCCTCCTCATACAGCGCGGACGCCTTCTGGGTCATCAGCCGGGCGAGCTCGATCTCGATCTTGGACTGCGCCAGCGGGTGCGCGATCCCCTGGTGCGACCCGATGGGGGCTCCCCAGACCTCGCGACCCTTGACGTAGTCGGTGGCCCGATCCAGCGCGTAGCGAGCCAGCCCGGTGGAGAACGACGCCGCCATGATCCGCTCCGGGTTGAGCCCGGCGAAGAGCTGCACCAGGCCGCCGTCCTCGTCGCCGACCAGGGCGTCTGCCGGCAGGCGGACGTCGTCGATGAACACCTGGAACTGCTGCTCCGGGCTGACGATCTCCATCGGGATCGCGGTGAAGCTGAGACCGGCGGCATCGGTGGGTACGACGAACAGGCACGGCTTGAGCTTGCCGGTCTTCGCGTCCTCGGTGCGCGAGACGACGAGCACGTGCGTCGCCTCGTCCATGCCGGAGATGTAGATCTTCTGGCCCTTGAGCAGCCACTCGTCGCCGTCGCGTCGAGCGGTGGTGGTGATGTTGTGCGAGTTGGTGCCGGCATCCGGCTCGGTGATCGCGAAGGCCATCGTCCCGGTGCCGTCGCAGATCCCGGGCAGCCACCTCTGCTTCTGCTCCTCCGTGCCGAACCTGCTGATCACCGTCCCGCAGATCGCCGGCGAGACGACCATCATCAGCAGCGGGCAACCCTGGGCAGCCAGCTCCTCGCAGACCGCCGCGACGTCGCCGATGCCGCCGCCGCCCCCGCCGTACTGCTCGGGGATGTTGATCCCGAGGTAGCCCGCCTTGCCGATGGCCAACCACAGGTCGGTGGTCTTCTCACCGCTGCGCGCCTGGCGGGTGAAGTACTCGCGGCCGTAGGTGCCGGCGAGCTTGGCGACCTCCTTGCGCAGGGTCTGGCGCTCCTCGGACTCGGTGAAGCTGGTCATTCCACATCTCCTTCTGTCTGGCTGGACGCGTCGCTGGGGGAACCTGTCGAGACCACGGCCAGCACGTCGCCTGCCGCGACCTGGTCACCCACGGCGACCAGCTCGCCGACGACGCCGCCGGCGGGGGCGCTGACCGTGTGCTGCATCTTCATCGCCTCGAGCACGAGGACGGCCTGACCGGCTGTGACCTCCTCGCCGTCCCGGACACGTACGCCGATCACGGTGCCCGGCATCGGTGCGAGCAGCGAACCCTGCGCCACCACGGCGGCGGGGTCGACGAACCTCGGCAGCAGGGTGAGTGCGAGGTGGCCGAGCGCGGAGTCGACGTCGACCTGCTGCTCGTGGATGGCCACCTCGAACGCGTAGGTCACCTGCTCGTGCACGACCACCACCCGCCACCCGTCGGGGCGCGGCGTCACCGACAGAGCGCGAGCGTCCTCGGCCGCGCCATCGGATTGGCTCGAGCGGTAGCCGTCTCGGCCTCGGTGCCAGCCCACGTCCAGCCGGGCGCCCTCGAGGTCGAACGCAGTGGTCTGCGCTGCGGAGACCACGTTTCGCCAGGCGTGGGGCACCCCGCGCTGCACCGGACGTCGAGCGCCGGCCGACTCGGTGACGGCGACCGCGGCGGCAAAGAGCATCAGCGCCTGCTGGGCGGCCGCGCCCGGAGCGACTCGGGACCCGGTGCTCCGCAGGTCGCGCGTGGTGAGGAAGTCGGTGCTGATGTCTCCGGCCAGGAAGGCCCGGTGCGACAACGCCTCGACCAGCAGGTCGCGGTTGGTGGTGAGGCCGTGAACTCGCGACTTCTTCAACGCGTCCACGAGCCGGCGGGCAGCCTGCGTGCGCGTCGGAGCCCATGCGATCACCTTGGCGAGCATCGCGTCGTAGTGGGTCGAGACCGTGCTGCCCGACTCGAAGCCGGAGTCCAGCCGCAGGCCGGGCCGGTTGAGCAGGTCGAACTCACCAGCGACGCCTGGGACCTCGAACCTCGTCAGGAGGCCGCTCTGGGGCTGCCATCCGTGGGCGGGATCCTCGGCATAGAGGCGCGCCTCGATCGCGTGCCCGTAGGTCTCGCCGATCACCCGCTCGTCGAGCGGGCGCCCCTCGGCCACCGTCAGCTGCTGCTCGACCAGGTCGACCCCGTGCACGAGCTCGGTGACGGGGTGCTCGACCTGGAGCCGGGTGTTCATCTCCAGGAAGAAGAACCGCTCGGTCTCGGCGTCGTAGAGGAACTCCACGGTCCCGGCGCCGCGGTAGTCGATGGCGGCCGCAGCGGCGCGCGCCGCCTCGTGCATGGCCGAGCGGGTGGCGTCAGCGAGGCCAGGCGCCGGCGACTCCTCGATCACCTTCTGGTGACGGCGCTGGATCGAGCAGTCACGCTCGCCGAGGACGAGTACGCCGTCGCGGTGACCCAGCACCTGGACCTCGACGTGGCGGCCGTGCTCGACGTAGGGCTCGACGAACACACTGCCGTCACCGAAGGCCGACTCCGCCTCGGCCTCGGCTGCCGCGATCTCGGCAGGTAGGTCAGCGAGGGAGCGCACGATGCGCATGCCCCGCCCGCCCCCTCCCGCGGAGGCCTTGACCAGCAGGGGCAGGTCGTCCTGCGACGCGGTCTCGACGCTGTGGCTGGTCAGCACGGGCACCCCGGCCGCCTCCATCAGCTTCTTGGACTCGATCTTCGAGCCCATCTGCTCGATGGACTCGGGGGATGGACCGACCCAGGTCAGCCCGGCGTCGATCACGGCACGGGCGAAGTCGGCGCTCTCGGAGAGGAAGCCGTAGCCCGGGTGGATCGCGTCGGCCCCCGCCGAGCGGGCCGCGGCGAGGACGAGGTCGGAGCGCAGGTAGGTCTCGGTGGGGGTGTCCCCGGGCAGCCGGACGGCGAGGTCGGCCTCGCGCACGAACGGCAGCCCTGCGTCCGCGTCGGAGTGCACGGCCACCGTCTCGATGCCGAGACGTCGGCAGGTGGCGAAGACACGGCGGGCGATCTCGCCGCGGTTGGCGACGAGCAGTCGGCGGATCATCGGCAGCCCTTCGGGGTCCCCGTGGCGTTGTTCACGGGGGAGCGCAGCGGAGGAGGGAAGAACGTCATGGGGTGGCTCGGGGTCCCCGTGGCGTTGTTCACGGGGGAGCGCAGCGGAGGAGGGAAGAACGTCATGGGGTGTCCTCACATCCTGAAGACGCCGAAGCGGTCGGTGCCCACGACCGGGGCGTTGGCGGTGATCACGGACAGGCAGATGCCGAGCACGGTGCGGGTGTCGCGGGGGTCGATCACCCCGTCGTCGTACAACATCCCGGAGAGGAAGAACGGCAGGCTCTGCTCCTCGACGCTGGCCTCGACGAACTCGCGCATGCCCGCGTCCGCGGCCTCGTCGTACTCCTTGCCCTTGGCCTCGGCCGCCGCCCGGGCGACGATGCTCAGCACGCCCGCGAGCTGGGCCGGGCCCATCACCGCGGACTTCGCGCTCGGCCAGGTGAACAGGAACCGCGGGTCGAAGGCACGCCCGTTCATGCCGTAGTTCCCGGCGCCGTAGGAGGCGCCCATGATGATCGAGATGTGCGGGACCGTGGAGTTGCTCACCGCGTTGATCATCTGCGCACCGTGCTTGATGATTCCGCCCTGCTCGTAGGCGCTGCCGACCATGTAGCCGGTGGTGTTGTGCAGGAACAGCAGCGGCACGTCGATCTGGTTGGCCAGCTGGATGAACTGGGTCGCCTTCTGGGCCTCCTCGCTGAACAGCACCCCCTGCGCATTCGCGAGTACGCCGACCTGGTGGCCGTGGATCCGGGCCCATCCGGTGACCAGCGAGCTCCCGTAGAGCGGCTTGAACTCGTCGAAGACGGCCCCGTTGTCGGCACTGACCCCGTCAGCGACCAGGGCGATCACCTCGCGCGGGTCGAACGGCTCCTTGAGGTCGGTGGGGATCAGGTCGAGCAGCGCCTCCACGTCCCCCTCCGGCTCCACGAATCCGCGAGACGTCGCAACTGAAAGGCCAGAACCCGCCGAGACGTCGCCACTGAAAGGCTTCTGCCGGTTCAGCCGGGCCACGATGCGTCGCCCGATCCGGATGGCGTCGAGCTCGTCGACCGCGAGGTAGTCGGCCAGCCCCGAGGTGCGTGCGTGCATCTCCGCGCCGCCGAGCGACTCGTCGTCGGACTCCTCGCCGGTGGCCATCTTCACCAGCGGCGGTCCGCCGAGGAAGACCTTCGCCTGCTCCTTGACCATCACGGTGTAGTCGCTCATCCCGGGCACGTAGGCACCGCCGGCCGTGGAGTTGCCGAACACCAGCGCGATCGTGGGCACCTTGGCCGCCGACGAACGCGTGATGTCGCGGAACAGCTTGCCTCCGGGGATGAAGATCTCCTTCTGCGTCGGGAGATCCGCGCCGCCGGACTCCACCAGCGACACCGTCGGCAGCCGGTTCTCCTCGGCGATCTGGGAGGCGCGGAAGATCTTCTTCACCGTCCACGGGTTCGAGGCGCCGCCCTTCACCGAGGGGTCGTTCGCAGTGATCATGCACTCGACACCCTCGATGACACCGATGCCCGTGACGACGCTGGCGCCGACGGTGAAGTCCGACCCCCAACCAGCCAGCGGCGACAGCTCCAGGAAGGCACTTCCGGGATCGACGAGCAGCTCGATGCGCTCCCGGGGCATCAGCTTGCCGCGCGCGTGGTGGCGGGCGACCGACCGATCGCCTCCTCCCGCGACCGCACGGGCGTGCTCGGCCTCGAGGTCGGCGATCTTGGCGAGCATCGATGCGCGACGGGTGGGGGCCGGGTCTTTCAGATGTGACGTGTCGGGGCTCATCGGGCTTCCAGTTGCGACGGGTCAGCGGGTTCCGGGCTTTCAGTTGCGACGTGTCGGCGGGGTGGGGTGGGGGTCATCGGGTGTACCCCAGCAGCCGGGCAGCCAGGTCGGTGAGCACCTCGGTCGCACCTCCTCCGATGCTCAGGATCCGGGAGTCGCGGTAGTGCCGCTCCACCTCGGTCCCGTGCAGGTAGCCGGTGCCGCCGTGCAGCTGCACCGCCTCGTCGACGACGTGGTCGCAGGCCTCGACGGCCGTCTGCTTGGCCAGGCACGCCTCCGCGATCACGGCCTCCCCGCCGACATGGCGCTCGGCGACGTGACGGGTGTAGATCCGTGCGGTCTCGATCTGCCGGTGCATCTCGACGAGCTTGTGCTGCACCACCTGGCGGTTGATCAGCGGCTGGCCGAACGTCTCCCGCTCACGGCAGTACGCCGCTGTCAGAGCCAGCGACCGGGCAGCGATCCCGTAGGCGTGCACGGCGAGCGCGATCCGCTCCACGACGAACTGCTCGGCGATCTGCACGAACCCGCTGTTCTCCTCACCCACGAGGTGGGTCGCCGGCACGCGGACGTCGACGAAGGACAGCTCGGCCGTGTCCGAGCAGTGCCAGCCCATCTTGGCCAGGCGGCGGTCGACGGTGAGGCCGGGAAGGTCCTTCTCGATCACCAGCAGGCTGACCCCCTCGTGGCCCGGACCGCCGGTGCGCACCGCGGTGGTGACGAAGTCGGCGCGTACCCCGCTGGTGATGAAGCTCTTGGCTCCGCTGACGACGTAGAAGTCGCCGTCGCGGACCGCCGTCGTGCGGATGGCTGCGACGTCCGAGCCGCCGCCGGGCTCGGTGACGGCGAGCGAGCCGATCTTCTCCCCGTCGAGGGTGGGTCGCACGAACGCGTCGACGAGCTCGCGGCTGCCGTGGGCAGCGATGTGGGGCAGCGCGATACCGCCCGTGAACAGGCCGGCTGCCAGACCTGAGGACCCGCCCTCCTCGAAGAAGGCCTCCTGCACGGCGACCGAGTCGAGCAGCGAACCGCCCTGGCCACCGACCTCCTCGGGGAACGAGACGCCCAGCAGGCCCGCCTTGGCTGCGGCCAGGTGCAGCGACCGGGGGATCTCGCCGGTGTCCTCCCACTCCTGGAGGTGCGGCCTGACGTCACGGCGTACGAACTCGCGGGTGGACTCCTGCAGCGCGAGCTGCTCCGCCGTCCAGCTCGTCGTCATCGACCCACCTCCGCTGCACCGAGCATCACAACAGCTCCTCGGGGACGCTGACCAGTCGAGACCGGATCCACTCGCCGAGCCCCTTGGCCTGCGGGTCGAAGCGGGTGCTCGCAGCGACCCCGTCGCCGAGCAGCCCGTGGATCACGACGTTCACGCCGTGCAGGTTCGGCAGCGCGAACACCTCGACCTCGAGCCCCTCGGCCTCCGGGACCAGCCGCCGGACCCGGTCGACCGAGACGAAGTGGTTCAGCCACTGCGCCTGCTCGGTCCGGCGCTCGCCGGCACGCACCCACAGGCCGACGTTGGCGTCGCCGCCCTTGTCGCCGGAGCGGGCGTGCACGAACGCACCCAACGCGATCCGCCGGGTGATCGCGTCATCGGCCAGGCCGGCGATGTCAGGGGCGACGCTCGCGTCCTCCGTCGTCCTCGCAGCAGGCTGGGCCCCCACGGGCGGGTCGGCGATCACCTCGGTGCTCCCGTCAGGCAGGTGCACCGTGTGCTGGACGGCGTCGCGGTCGACGTACGCCGGCCGGAAGATGCCGTACGGCGAGGCCGGCCCGGGGGGCGTGGTCATCGTGAAGCCCGGGTAGGAACCCAGCGCCAGCTCGACGGCGGCGCTGGTGAACGCCTTGCCGACGACCGCGGCGTCGCCGTCCTTGACGATGCAGCGCAGCAGGCAGGAGGCGCCCTCCTCGGTCTCCGAGTCCGGCGCGGGCGCCCGTCCCATGGACCAGGTCACGGAGGCCCCGTCGAACCGCCCCTCGAGCTGGGCCCGCAGCCACGCGGCCTTGGCCTCGACGTCGAGGCCGGTGAGCACGAACTCCAGCTGGTTGCGGAAGCCTCCCAGCTCGTTGACGCAGACCTTCAGCTGCGGCGGTGGGGCCTGCCCGCGGGCACCCGAGACCCGCACCCGGTCCTCGCCGTCCTGCGCGAGGTCGATGGTGGTCAGGTCGACGGTCACGTCGGGTCCGAGGTAGTGCTCGGACTGCACCTCGTACATCAGCTGGGCCGTCACGGTGTCCACGCTGACCAGACCACCGGTGCCCGGGTGCTTGGTGATGACGCAGCTCCCGTCGCGGCCCAGCTCGGCGATCGGGAAGCCGAGCGGCTCACCGTCACGGGGCAGCTCCAGGAAGCCCGAGAAGTTGCCCCCGGTCGCCTGCGTGCCGCACTCGATGACGTGCCCCGCGACGACGGCGCCGGCCAGCTCGTCGTAGTCCTCCGGGCCCCACCCGAACCGCCACACGGCCGGGCCGACCACCAACGAGGCGTCGGTGACCCGGCCGGTGACCACGATGTCGGCGCCGGACTCGAGCGCTCGGGCGATGCCGAAGGCGCCGAGGTAGGCGTTGGCGGTCAGCGCTCCGCCCAGCCCCAGGTCGCCCGCGCGCGGGGCCAGGTCGTCGCCGTCGACCCACGCGATCCGAGGGTCGAGACCCTGCTCGGCCGCGACCTCACGGAGCTTCTCGACCAGCGCCGAGGGATTGAGGCCGCCGGCGTTGGTCACGATGCGCACGCCCTTGTCCAGCGCGAGCGCCAGGCATTCCTGGACCTGTCGCACGAACGTGCGTGCGTAGCCGAGCGAGGGATCCTTGAGCTGGTCCCTGCCCAGGATCAGCATCGTCAGCTCGGCGAGGTAGTCCCCCGTCACGACGTCGAGGTCGCCTCCCTCGAGCAGCTCGCGCATCGCCGAGAGCCTGTCGCCGTAGAAGCCGCTGCAGTTCCCGACTCGAAGCGTCGTCGAATCAGCCACCACTGCTCGCCTCCCGGCCGGGTCCGGGCGGACCGGCGAACGCCTGCGCGAGGTCGAGCCACCGGTGGGCGTCCGCCCCCACGGCCACGAGGTCGAGGTCGTCGCGGTGACGACGCTGGGTCACCCGCAGGCAGAAGTCGTACGCCGCCCCGCGCACCGACTGGGTGGCGTCCGGCGGCCCCCAGGTCCAGACCTCGCCGGACGGGGCGTCGAGCTCGATCCGGAACTCCTCGCTGGGCACGCGCAACCCGTGCACCCCGAAGGAGAAGTCCCGGGTGCGGACCCCGAGGTGGGCCACGTGCCGGATCCGGTCGGTGGGCTCCGGGGTCAGGCCGAGCGCCTCGGCCACGTCGAGGGAGTGCGCCCAGGTCTCCATGTAGCGCGCCGTCGCCATCGACGTCGGACTCATCGGTGGCCCGAACCACGGCATCTTCACCCCGGACGGGACCTCGCGCAGGGCGCGTTGCAGGGCGGGGCGGGCTGCGCGCCAGCGAGCGAGGAGGTCCGCCGGCTCGGCGTTCCCCCCGGCCAGTGCCTGCTCGTCGACGAAACCGGTGGGGTCCGCCACGGCGAGGAGCACGTAGGCGTCCCACGCCTCCTTGTCGGTGGCGGCGGCGAGTGCGACCTCGTCGGTCCAGGCCAGGTGCGCGACCTGGGTGGCGACGTCCCAGCCTGCGGCCGGGGTCGGCGTACGCCACTCGGCGTCGTCGAGCGGAGCGACCATCGCCTCGAGGGCGGCGCCTTCGGCGGCGAGATCCCCGAGGACCTGCTCGAGGACGGTGGGCTGCGCAGCGCTCATGAGGTGCCCAGCTCTGCTGCGAGGGTCTGCGCCCAGGCGTCCAGGATCCGGCCTCGGCGGGCTCGGTCGTCGCTGATCGTGTTGGCCAGCCCCAGGCCGCGGACGAGGTCGAGGCTCGCCTGCACCAGCTCGCGGACGCGCGGCTGCTGCTCGTCGACGCCGAGCGCCTCCACTGCGATGCGGTGAGCCTCCCGGCCGACCCGCTGCTCCAGGGGTACGACGGCCGCGTGCAACGACGCGTCGGCCCGCGCCGCGACCCACACCTCCAGCGCGGCCACGAAGACGGGTGAGGTGAAGTGGTCCGCGAACATCTCGAGCACGGCCCGCGTTCGTCGTCCTCCCGTCGGCAGCGCGCGGGCTGCCGCACGCAGCTCCTCGCCGCGGAGCACGCTGAGGTGCTCCACGGCCGCGAGGACCAGGTCGTTCTTGGTGGGGAAGTGGTGCAGCTGGGCGCCGCGACTGACTCCTGCACGCCGGGACACCATGGTCGTCGAGGTGCCGCTCCAGCCGTGCTCCACGAGGCAGTCGATCGTGGCCTCGAGCAGCCGCTGGCGCATCGCTCGGGTGCGCTCCTCCTGCGGCACCCGCGCAACGGAGACGCCGGCCTCGCTCACCCCAGCATCATCGAGCCCCGAGGAACAAACAGTCAAGCCTGACTTTTAGTGGGCACCCGTCACGGTGGGGTGATCCCCGCACGGGTGTGCGCCTGGACCCGGGTGGCACTCAGGGCGGTCGTGTACACCGCGAGCTCCTCGATGTCGCCGACGAAGAAGGTGCTGGTCGGGTTGCCCGTCCACCCGCTCATCAGCTCAGCCCCCGCGCGCCAGTAGCCGGTGAACGACTGCGCGGTCGCGGTCGCGCTGCCCTGCAGGACACCGTCGACGTAGAGCTTCATGCCGTTGGTGCCGCTGACGTAGGTGCCGACGACGTGGTGCCACGCACCGTCGTTCTCTGCCGAGGTGCTGGCGATCGTGGTCTTCGCCGTTCCGATGCCGAACATCACCCTGCCGTTGGGCGCGAGGTAGAGCTGGCGGTCGATGGTCGTGGAGCTGGTGGTGCCGGTGGCGTTGCCCATGCCGAGGATGCGGCCGCCGGCGGTGGAGGTGCTCCTGAACCAGGCCTCGACGCTGAAGGTGGCGGGTGCGGCGGCCGAGGTGTTGACGTTGATCCTCGCCGCCGTGAGTCCGAGCGAGGTGTCCTTCGCCTCGGAGACCAGAGCGCCCGCCTGGCCCCAGGTGTAGCCCGTGCCGGCCAGCGTGCCCGGCCGCGTGGGTGAGCTCGAGTCGACGACGGCGGTGCCGCTGCTCTGGTCCAGGCGCCAGTAGAGGTAGGGAGAGTCTGCGACCACAGCATCCTTGTAGGGGTAGAACGACGTCGCTGCCTTCAACGTGCTCGTCGAGTTGGCGGCGAGGTCCAGGAAGGCAGCCGAGGCCGACCCGCCGGTCAGACCGGCCGCGACGACGCTCGCTGCGACCACGGTGACGACACGGGCGCGGGTTCGCGAGCCGACCGGCCCCGAGCGGACGACCGACGGTGCCGAGCGGTCGTCGTCGTTCTCGTCGTCCTGGTCCTCGGAGTCGTCCTCGCCGTCGGGCTTGCGCGTCCCGGGGAAGGCAGAGACCAGGCACCAGCCGAGCACCAGGAAGGTGATCGCCAGGGCTGCCCAGTTGCGCTGGGCGAGCCAGAACGCCGGCCGCCCCACGAACGGGATCCGCAGCACCCCGACGCCGAGGACGTCGTCCGCCGTGATGTGCGAGGAGTCCGCCACCTGGTTGGCGTCGCCCTTGGTGACCAGCGTCCCGTCGTCCCCGCGGCGCACCAGACGGTGGGTCCGCGTCCTGTCGGGGTGATCGGGGTCCGTGACCGTGACGACCTGCCCCTTGGCCAGGCTCGCGGCCGGGACCTCGCGGGTGACGATCACGTCGCCCACGTGGACCCGCGGCTCCATCGAACCGGAGAGGATCACGCGTGGGGTCCAGCCCATCAGCGCCGGGAGCAACGACCACACCACCAGGCAACCGGTCATCGCGAGCGCTGCCCGAGCCGTGGAGGTCCGGACCAGCTCCGCCCAACCCCGCTCGTCGGCGACGGCCGCTGCGAGAGTCGGGGCTGCTGCAGACACCGGCGCCGGGCGCTGGGCTGGATAGTGGATGGTCGACATCTGAGGTGTGTGCTCTCCGGAAGGCTGGAACCCGTTCAGGGTCAGCTGTTCTGGGACTCCCACGTGAAGCCGACGGCAGCCGTGCCGCCCTGGGCGGCGTCAGGGGTGGAGGTGCTCAGGGTGTAGGTGATCTTGAAGGCCTTGGTCTCGCTGGCCGTCCCGGTGGGTGCCCAGGTGCCGACGCCCGTGGCGAAGCTGGTCTTCGTGGTCGCGAACGAGGTCAGCGTGCTGTCGAAGAGCGTCGAGGCCCCAGTGAACCCGGTGCAGCTTGCCGAGGTGGCGCCGGTCCCCTGCTCCACCTTCACGTTGAGGTAGTCCGCGAGGGAGTTCGTGGTGGAGTAGGTCGTGCCGTACAGCTTCACGGTCGAGGCCAACGAGCCCGTCGAGGTGACCGCGATGCACTTGACGCCGGTGGAGCCGGGCTTGAGGTTGGTGGCGTTGAACATCGCGGTGTTGCTGTCGTCGTCGGCCAGGGCCACCGTGCCGGAGGTCCAGTTGTTGGTGGGGTTCGAGGTCGTGGCCGTGAAGGCCGAGTACGACGACTGCCAGACCATCGCCCCGCTGGCGATCACGGCCGCCGGGATGGCCGCACCGGCGAGCAGCTGCTTGGAGGTGAACCGGAGTGTTGACATGGTGGGTGATCCTTCGAAGTCCATCGGCCTGACGTGTTCGGGCCTGATGGTTGAACGATCACACGCAATCCCCACGAACCCCAACAAAACGGACTCACGGGCACGAAACCCATCATAATGGTCTAGACCGGGGTAGGTCCGTGCCTATTCAACTACTTACGGTCGGGCGCAACTCTGGCAATGCTCGTGATGATGTGTTATATGCGACTTTTGTCCGATGAGCGACCGTGCCCAGGCCCGGCCCGGCTCCGGCCGCGCCGACGCTCCCGGTGGATCTCGGCTCGGTAGCTGTGGAAGTCGACCTCGATGGTGTGCCGCTTCGAGGCGACATAACGCTTGCGCAGCCGCTCGTCGTACGCCGCGATCTGGCGCCGCATCTCCCCCACCGAGGGGAGGTCGACCGCACCGGTGACCAAGTCGCACACCCACTGCGCCTGCGCCTCGGCCAGCGGCATGATGGCGCCGAGGGGCTGGATCAGGCCGATGAAGTAGAGGCCGGGATGGTCCGGGTGCACCACTCGCCGGTAGAGGTCCACGTGGTTGTCCGTGGTGCGCACCACCTCGTCGGAGAAGAACGGGAAGCTCACCTTGTAGCCGGTGCAGTAGACGATCACGTCGTACTCCCCGTGGCTGCCGTCGGTGAAGAACACCCTCGACCCCTCGAACCGCTCGATGTTCGGGCGCACCGTGATGTCCCCGTGGCCGAGGCGGTTGAGCAGGTCCTGGCTCACGGTGGGGTGGGCGTGCAGCACGGCGTGGTCGGGCTCCGGAAGCCCGTAGTCGCTGACCTTGCCCTGCGTGAGCCGCAGCATCGCCGAGAGCACCACCTGCTGCAGCTTGAGGGGGCTCCGGGCCAGTGCTGAGTCGGTGAGGTGGTCGGTCGGCATCCCGAACATGTACTTGGGCAGGATGTGCGCCCCCCGGCGCATCGCGAGGTCGGTCGAGAGCGCCACCCGGCTCGACTCGACCGCGATGTCACAGGCCGAGTTGCCGATGCCGAGCACGAGCACGCGCTTGCCCGTCATGGGTCTCGACGTCCGGTAGTGGTGCGCGTGCAGCTGCTCGCCGGGGAAGGTCTCCGCTCCCGGGAAGGAGGGCTCCGGCCACCGCGGGTCCCAGTGGTGGCCGGTCGCGACGATCACGTCGCGGTAGCGGCGCGTCTCCGGCTCACCCCCGTCGCGCGAGCGGATCGTGACGGCATAGCGGGCGCCGTCGGTCGGACCGGATGTGCGCAGC
>CAWFII010000043.1:0-80034 GCA_963815825.1 uncultured Actinomycetota bacterium
GTCGACTTTTGGCACACTGTTGAGTTCTCAAGGATCAAGCGCGCACCGCTGCCCGACTTCTCAGCCGGTCTTCGGGGCAACCTGCAGAAACTTACCGGTTCCGCTTGGCCTCGTCAAATCGTGACCTGGTCTCTCACCGGCCCCCTGACGCGCCAGTCGACCGGGAGCTCCGAGGCCGTCGAGGCGCGCACTCGAACAACCCCGGCTGGGGTGAAGTGAAGGGGTTCCGCCTCGGGCCGGCCACCCGGCCTCCCGGCCTTGTGTCCCGCCGCTCCGTGGCGACAACCAGAACATTAGGAGGCGGCCGCGGGGCGCGTCAAATCGATATCCGGTGGCCCCCGTCACATGCGACTCGCCCGATGCTTTCGCCTTGTCCACAAGGGACTCGCGGTACGTTCATGGGTTTCCCCGGGGGTCCGTCGGCACCAGGTCCCGGGTCTCCGCGACGCCGGGGCACCCAGCCAGGCGCAGTGCCTCCTCGAGCTCGTCCGCGAGCTCCTCGAGGAGGCGGGCGACGCCCCGCTCGCCCTCCACGGCCAGGGCGTAGAGCGGCGGCCTCCCGAGGAACACTGCGTCGGCCCCCAGCGCAAGTGCGGTCAGCACGTCGAGGCCGGAGCGCACGCCCCCGTCGACGTACACCCGGGCCTCTCCTCGGCCTAATACCGCCCGGCGGCCACCTCGGGCAGGGGAGCGCGCATAGTCCGCACCCGGTCCAGCTGCCGGCCCCCGTGGGTCGAGACCCAGACCGCAGCGTGCCCCCGCCGCCACGCAGCCGACGTGGCGTCGTCGGCGCGGAGCACGCCCTTGACCACCACGGGCAGACCGGTGAGCCTCCGCGAGCCAGCCGATGTCCGCTGTCGGTTGAGGTCACTGCGATTCCTAGGGCTTCGCCGGCCGCACGGACCTGGCTCGGTGGTCAAGTTGGCACCGGTGCCAGGACAGGTCCACCCCCTGGCCCAGTCGTCCTCGAAGATGCCGTTTGCTTGGTGCCTCTCACCCCCGGCCGTGTCCCACCACCCGTGAGCACCACCGCGGACTGCTCCCTTTGCTTTCACTGCCCCCTCGAGCATGTGACACGCCGTTTGCCCGCACGGTCGGCCGAGACGTAGGCCTGCAGCCACCAGGGCCCGATTGGCCCGATCTCGTCGAAGCGGAACCCTGGGTTGCTTGCGACCACGTGCGGCACGCCCGCGGCGCTCGCCGCGCGTGCCATCGCCCGCTCGCCCTGGGGGTCGGCGCAGCGCTGCATCGAGGTCGGGGCGACGCCGAACGGCTGCCGGAACGTGGCGCGGAGCACCACGGAGGGGTCGACCTGGCCGACGTCGCGCAACACATGGGGTGCGAGCCGATCCGCCCCAGGCGTCCACGGCCTCGGCCACCGTCACGCCGTGCCCGGCTCCGGCGGCGAAGTAGGCCCAGACCGGCGAGGCCGGGCCTGGGCGGCTCATTGGCACCCAGCCATCCCGGGTCCGCGACCTCCCAGACCCGTGCGCTCCCCTGCGAGGGATATCGAGTGCCCAGGACTGGTGTGTCCGCCGTCAGCACGAGCGCAGCGGCCCCGGCCGCCACGGCAGCCTCGAGCATGGGCAGCGAGTCTGCTCGGTCCGGTCCGACGTACGCCTGCAGCCACCAGGTCACCCCGGTCCCCGCGATCGCCGCGAAGGTGCTGCCCGCGTTGCTCGAGACCACGAGGGGGACACCCGCCCCGGCTGCGGCCCGCGCCATCGCCACCTCGCCATCGGGGTGGGCGGCGCGCTGGAGCGTCATCGGGGCCACTCCCAGGGGCAGCGCGAACGGAGTGCCGAGGAGCGTGGCGCTGGTCTCGACGTGGCGCACGTCGCGGAAGATCCGCGGCGCGATCCGGATCGACTGCCAGGCAGCGACCGCCTCGCCGAGGGTGATCTCGTCCCGCGCACCCTCGGCGACGTAGCGGAACACGGGCTCGGGCAGTGCGTCCCGGGCCAGGGACTCCACCTGGTCCAGCCAGCGCCCCCGGTCGACCGTGCTCATGGGCTCAGCGCATCTCCACGCCGGCCAGGTTCTTCTTGCCCCGTCGCAGCACCAGCCAGGAGCCCGCCAGCAGGTCATCCTCGCCGGGGACCTGGTCCACGTCCGCGATCCGCTCGTTGTTCAGGTAGGCGCCGCCCTCGGAGATGGTGCGTCGCGCCTCGCCCTTGCTCTTGGCCAGACCCGTCTCCACCAGCAGGTCGACCACGCCCGTGCCCTTGGCGGCCCGGGTGGCACCGGCTTCCCGGAGCGCTGCCGCCAGGGTCTCGCCTCGCAGCTCCCGGAGGTCGCCGGCGCCGAACAGGGCGGCCGCCGCGGCCTTGGCGTGCTCGGTCTCAGCGGCGCCGTGGACCTCGGTCGTGACGGCGTCCGCCAGCGCCTTCTGCCCTGCCCGGAGGAACGGCTTCTCCCTGGTCTGGGCCTCCAGCTCCTCGATCTCCTCGTGCGAGAGGAAGGTGAAGATGCGCAGGAGCTCGCCCACCTTCTCGTCCTCGGCGTTGAGCCAGAACTGGTGGAAGGCGTACGGCGACATCATCTCCGGGTCGAGCCACAGGGCGCCGCCCTCGGTCTTGCCGTACTTGGTGCCGTCCGACTTGGTCACGAGCGGGGTGGCGAACGCATGGGCCTTGCCACCGTCATGACGACGGATCAGCTCCACACCACCGGTCAGGTTGCCCCACTGGTCGCTGCCACCGAACTGCAGCCGCACTCCGTGGTCGCGGTAGAGGTTGAGGAAGTCCATGGACTGCAGCAGCACGTAGCTGAACTCGGTGTAGCTGATGCCGGCCTCGAGCCGGCTCCGCACGACGTCGCGCGCGAGCATCCGGTTCACCGGGAAGTGCTTGCCGATGTCGCGCAGGAAGTCGATCGTCGACAGGCTCGCGGTCCAGTCGTAGTTGTTGACCATCGTCGCCGCGTTGGGTCCCTCGAAGTCCAGGAACGGCCGGATCTGCCGGTGGACCTTCTCGACCCACTCCTTGACGGTGTCCAGCGAGTTGAGCGTCCGCTCCCCGGAGTCGCGCGGGTCGCCGATCATCCCGGTGGCACCACCGACGAGCGCGTAGGGCGTGTGCCCGGCGCGCTGCATCCGCTTCGCAGTCAGGATCTGGACGAGGTTGCCCATGTGCAGGCTCGGTGCCGTGGGGTCGAAGCCCACGTAGAAGCGCACCGACTGCTCGCTGAGTGCCGCGCGCAGTGCCTCGGGATCGGTCGAGTGCGCGATCAGGCCGCGCCACTCCAGGTCGTCGAGCAGGGTGGGGTCGATGGTCACGCCGCCGACCGCCCACGGTCGGAGATGCCCAGGAGGACGGCTGTGCGGTCGTGCAGGTGGTCCCGGGTGGCCATGATCGCCTTTCGGTCAGCGGTGCGGTCGGGGCCACCGTACCCATGTGCGCCGGGGGCGCCGGCGCACTGGTGCCGGCCTGGCAGCAGCGGCGGCCGGAGGCGTGCGAACCTGGCCGCGGAAAACCGCCCGCGACACGATCCCGAGACCCTAGAGTGACGCCTTCACGTCTCCGGGAACCAGGCAGGTGTCATGCACGTCTCGAGGGGTGTCGTCGCACTCCTCGCCGCTGTCGTCACCACGATCGGGGTGGGCGCCGTCCCCGCCGAGGCAGCTCGGCTGGACCTCCATCGCGGTAGCCACGGTGCCCAGGTGCGGGTCCTCGAGGGTCGGCTCGCGGAGCTGCGTCTGCTGCCTTCGTCCGCGGTGGACCGCACCTACGGCAGCGCCACCGTCCGGTCCGTGAAGCGCTTCCAGCGCCAGCTCCACCTCCGTGCCACCGGCCGGGTCAACCTGGGCACGTGGAACCTGATCACGCGCGAGGTGCTCAGGCGGAGACCCCCTCCGCCCCCGGCGGCGCGGTCAAACCCGTGGCCAGCCCCGCTCGTCGTGGGCCACCGTGGCGCGGGCGTGCCCGGGATCGGCGAGAACACGCTGGAGTCGATGCGGTACGCGACCGCGAGCCGCGCGGACGTGCTCGAGTTCGACGTACGCGTCACCAGTGACCACGAGCTGGTGCTGCTCCACGACGGCACCCTCGAGCAGACCACGGTCTGCCTGGGGCCGGTCGCACAACGAACCTTCGACGACCTGCGGGCGAACTGTCCGACCAGGCAGGGACAGAAAGTCCCGACCTTCGCCGAGGTCGCGGCGTACGCCGCCAGCCAGTCGATGCCCATCGCCCCGGAGATCAAGGGCGTGATCGACCGGGCCGACCTGGAGAAGTTCGTCGCCGTGATCCAGGAGAACGGCCTGAGCTCGCGCACCTCGGTGCAGTCCTTCCACGCCGCGGCGGTGTTCCCGCCCCTGCGGGACGTGGCCCACGCACTGGGTGTCGACGACCTGACCTACGTCTACCTCGGGAGCTCGTCGACACCGACGGGCAAAGTCGTCGCAGTGGGGGCGACCACCGCGGGCCTGAACATGTCGGGGCTCACCGCCTCCACCGTCGCGGCGTACCGCCGAGCCGGGCTGCGCGTATGGACCTGGACTGTGCACACCTCTGCTCAGCTCTCGTCCCTGTGGGCCATGGGCGTGGACGGCGTGATCACCGACGTACCGCAGACTGCGCGGTCGCTGTTCCACCCGTCCTAGACCGTCACCCGGTCGGATGGGGCAGCACCACGATCTTGCCCACGTGGCCGCGCGACGCCAGGGCAGCGTGCGCCGCGTGGATCTCGGTCAGCGGGTACGTCGCCGCGACACGGGGTGCCAGCCCGCCGGCACGGGCCTGCTCCGCCAAGGCGGTGAAGTGGGCCGGCGCGTGCATGGTCGAGCCCACCAGTCTCAGGTTGTGCAGGTACAGCCGGCGCACGTCGAGCTCGACCACAGGGCCTCCCACCGCGCCCGCAACCACCCAGCGGCCCTCGTCGCGAAGCAGCGGGAGCAGCCGGTCCAGCTGGGGACCGGCCACGACGTCGATGACCGCGTCGAGGCCGTCCGGCACGAGATCGGCCAGGCCCGAGCCCTCGCGGTCGACCAGCTCGTCGGCCCCGGCACCCCGGACCAGCTCCTCCTTGCCGGCACTCGTCTGGGCGATGACGCGGCACCCCCGCGCGGCTGCCAGCTGGACGACGGCCAGGCCGACTCCTCCCGAGGCGCCGGTCACGAGCACCGTCTCGCCGGGTCGGACCCCGCCGCGCTCGAGCATGCCCATGGCGGTCCCGTAGGAGATCGGCAGGCACGCCAGCGCGACGTCGTCGAGGGGCGAGTCGGTCATGTCGTGCACCCGGTCGGCCTCCACCACGACGAGCTCGGCGAACCCTCCGTCGTACTCGCTGCCGAGCACTCCGACCAGCCGCGGCTCCCTGGCATCCCGTGCCCTGTCCTGGCGATCGGCGTACGTCGCAGGGTCGATCAGGACACGTCGCCCGACGAGGTCGGCGTCGACCCTCGAGCCGACGGCGTCGACGTAGCCCGCCACGTCCGCGCCCTGGATGCGCGGGAAGTCGACCGGTCCGAGCCACCCGGCGAGCGCGCCGGGTTCGCCGGGCAGACCGTAGGCGCCTTCGCGGGTCCACAGGTCGGTGTTGTTCGTCGCTGCGGCCGCGACCCGCACCCGCACCTGCCCCATGCCGGGCTCGGGGTCGGGCACCTCGCGGAGCTCCACGACCTCGGGGCCGCCGAACCTGGTCAGCACCGCAGCGAACACGCGCGTCTCCTCGCTCTGCGTGAAGCTCAGTCTCACACGTGGGACGCGCAGTCGGGCAGTAGGAGACCTCAGCCCGTGCGACGACGCAGCGGCGCTGCAGGGCGGTACGCCGAGACGGTCGGCTCCCCCGGCAACCAGAACCGCCATGGCCGGTCGGCCGCGTGCCGCAACCCGACTCGCGGCCCGGTCTCGTAGCCGGCGGCCCGAGGTCCCAGCGAGAGGTGGTCGTGCAGGTCGAGGCCGTTGTCGTCCCGGTCGATCGCCAGCGCACGGCACAACCGGGCCGGTCCGCGGGCCAGGTCGCGGTCACGAGACCCGGGTCGACGCTCCCGTGCGACGTCGAGTCCGTCGACGACCTCACCGGCACGCAGCAGGACCGCGCTGGCCGCACCGTCCGGGCCGCAGGCGACGTTGCAGCAGTAGTGCATGCCATAGGTGAAGTAGACGTAGAGATGCCCGGGCGGACCGAACATCACAGCGTTGCGGTCGGTGCGACCGTTGTGGGCGTGCGAGCCGGGATCGTGCGCTCCGTCGTACGCCTCGACCTCGGTGAGCCTCACCGTGACCCCACCGTGGGTGAACCTCGCGCCCAGCAGACGCGGAGCCGCGTCCAGGACCGGTCCGGCGAGGACTTCGAGCAGGCTCACGAGAGCCTCACCGCAGCCAGGCCCGGTGGTCCGCCACCACCGCCCGCAGCTCGGTCAGCTGCTCGGCGACCCGGTCGGGCGCGGTGCCCCCTCGACCGTCGCGTGAGGAGACCGAGCCGGCGGAGGTGAGAACCTCCCGCACCGCCGGGGTCAGTCGGGCGTCGAGGTCCTCGAACTGCGCGTCGGTGAGCTCGTCGAGATCGATGCCGAGCTCTTCGCACCGGCGTACGCATGCTCCAGCGAGCTCGTGGGCGCTCCGGAACGGCACGCCCTGACGGACCAGCCACTCGGCGATGTCGGTGGCCAGGGAGAAGCCCTGCGGCGCGAGCTCGGCCATCCGGGCCGTGTCGAACCTCAGCGTGGCGACCTGGCCGCTGAACGCCGGCAGCAGCACCTCGAGCGTGTCGACGCTGTCGAAGACCGGCTCCTTGTCCTCCTGGAGGTCGCGGTTGTAGGCGAGCGGCAGTCCCTTGAGGGTGGCCAGCAACCCGGTCAGGTTGCCGATCAGCCGGCCGGACTTGCCCCGGGCGAGCTCGGAGATGTCGGGGTTCTTCTTCTGCGGCATGATGCTCGACCCGGTGGAGTACCCGTCGTCGAGCTGCACGAAGCCGAACTCGCGGGTGTTCCAGAGGATGATCTCCTCGGCCTGCCTGCTGACGTCCACCCCGATCATCGCCAGGACGAACGCGAACTCCGCGACGAAGTCGCGCGACGCGGTGCCGTCGATCGAGTTGGGCGTGCTGCCGGTGAACCCGAGGTCGCGCGCCACCGCTTCGGGGTCGAGGCCGAGGCTGGACCCGGCCAGTGCCCCCGATCCGTACGGCGAGTCCGCTGCGACGCGCGCATCCCAGTCCCGCAACCGGGCGACGTCGCGGGCGAGCGGCCACGCATGCGCCATCAGGTGATGGCTGAGCAGCACCGGCTGGGCGTGCTGGAGATGCGTGCGACCGGGCATGATCGCACCGAGATGCTGCTCGGCCTGGCCCGCGAGGGCCTCGACGAGGTCGAGGACGAGAGCCGCGATGTGTCGGGCGTGGTCGCGGAGGAACACCTTGAACAGGGTGGCGATCTGGTCGTTGCGACTCCGCCCTGCGCGCAGCTTCCCACCGAGGTCGGCGCCCACGAGATCGACGAGCGCACCCTCGAGGGCGCCGTGCACGTCCTCGTCGCCGGCACCGGGGAGCAGCTCGCCGGTCCGCACCCGGTCGTCGAGCACGTCGATGCCGTCGAGGAGGCCGTCGCGCTCGACGTCGGTCAGCAGACCGGCCCGGTGCAGCGCCCGGGTGTGGGCCCGTGACCCGTCGAGGTCATAGCCGGCCAGCCGCCAGTCGAAGTGGGTGCTGCGCGAGAGCGCCTCGAGCTCGGGGCTCGGCCCACTCGCGAAGCGGCCGCCCCAGAGCTTGCCCGCGCCGGTCGTACCGCCGGTGCTGTCGGTCATCGTTTCCTCTCCTGGGATGTCGGGGTGTTCGCTTGTACTTCGGGGTTGTGGACGGTCTGGGGCCGGCGTACGCCTTGATGAGCGTCCATAACCCCGATTTACATTGCTTGCTGGCGGTCAGTCGGTGCCGATCTCCATCGCGACGTGGTCCAGGGCGACGTCGCCGGCGTCGCCCTCGGCGGCGGGGTTGCGGGCGATGCGGTCGGCGCCTCCGGGCTCGAGCTCGCCGAGCAGGTTCCCGTGCTCGACCAGGACGTGCCCCTGGTCGTCGGGCTGCGCGGCGTACAGCTCGAGCTTGGCGCGGGAGTCGGCGATGTCGAGGTTGCGCATCGTGAGCTGACCGATCCGATCGGTGGGACCGAAGGCGGCGTTCTCGGTGCGCTCCATGGACAGCTTGTCCGGGTGGTAGGAGAACGCCGGGCCGTCGGTGCGCAGGACGGTGTAGTCCTCTCCGCGGCGGAGCCGCATGGTCACCTCTCCGGTGACCAGCGAGGCCACCCAGCGCTGGAGCGCCTCGCGCAGCATCAGCGCCTGCGGGTCGAGCCACCGGCCCTCGTAGAGCAGCCGGCCGAGGCGGCGGCCCTCGGCGTGGTAGCTGGCGATGGTGTCCTCGTTGTGCACGGCGTTGAGCAGCCGCTCGTAGGCGATCCACAGCAACGCCATCCCCGGAGCCTCGTAGATGCCGCGGGACTTGGCCTCGATGATGCGGTTCTCGATCTGGTCGGACATGCCGAGCCCGTGCCGGCCACCGATCGTGTTGGCCTCGTGGACCAGCTCCACGGGGTCGTCGTAGTGCTTGCCGTTGATCGCGACGGGACGGCCCGCCACGAACTGGATGCGCACGTCCTCGGGCTCGATCACCACGGACGGGTCCCAGAACTTCACTCCCATGATCGGGTCCACGGTCTCCAGCGAGACGTCGAGGTGCTCGAGCATCTTCGCCTCGTGGGTCGCGCCCCAGATGTTGGCGTCGGTGGAGTACGCCTTCTCCTTGCTGTCGCGGTAGGGCAGGTCGTGCTCGGTGAGCCACTGGCTCATCTCGGCGCGCCCTCCCAGCTCGGCGACGAACTCGGCGTCCAGCCACGGCTTGTAGATGCGGAGCGAGGGGTTGGTGAGCAGGCCGTAGCGGTAGAACCGCTCGATGTCGTTGCCCTTGAACGTCGATCCGTCTCCCCAGATCTCCACCCCGTCCTCGTGCATCGCGCCCACCAGCAGGGTGCCGGTGACGGCCCGGCCGAGCGGGGTGGTGTTGAAGTACGTGCGTCCGCCGGACCGGATGTGGAAGGCACCGCACGCCATCGCAGCGAGCCCTTCGTTGACCAGCTTGGTCTTGCAGTCGACCAAGCGGGAGAGCTCGGCTCCGTAGAGCAGGGCACGTCCCGGCACGCCCTCGATGTCGGGCTCGTCGTACTGGCCGATGTCGGCGGTGTAGGTGCACGGCACCGCGCCCTTGTCGCGCATCCAGGCCACGGCTACGGAGGTGTCGAGGCCGCCGGAGAAGGCGATGCCGACCCTCTCGCCGGCGGGCAGTGCGGTCAGTACCTTGCTCATGGTGGTGCTCCTCATGTCGTGGTTGCGATGGTGGGGCGCTGGGTCGAGGCGCTTCTGCGGCGCCTGCCCGCGGACCACCGTTGGGCTAGCTGCTGGTCGGCGTGATGCGACTGGTGCCGTTGGCCAGGTCGAGGAAGCGCCTCTCGAGCGCCTTTCCTCCGGACGGGTCGCGGGCGATCACCAGCACGGTGTCGTCACCCGCGATGGTGCCGAGCACGTCGCCCAGCTCGGCCTTGTCCATGGCCACGGCCAGGAAGTTGGCGGCACCGGGCGGCGTGCGCAGCACCACCAGGTTGGCCGAGGAGTCCGCGGAGACGAGCAGCTCGGCGCACAGGCGGGACAGCCGCGCCTCGCTGGCGGCCGACTCCCGACCCACCAGAGGGGTGCGGTCGCCCCCCTCGGCGGGTACGGCGTACACCAGCGCGCCGCCCGGCGTCCGCACCTTGACCGCGTCGAGCTCGACGAGGTCGCGCGAGAGGGTGGCCTGCGTGACGGACAGGCCGTCGGCGGTGAGCCGGTCGGCGAGCTCGGACTGCGAGCGCACCTCGCCGGTCTCGAGGTGCTCGACGATCCGCTGCTGCCGGGCACCCTTGGTGACCGGGAAGTGGGACTGGCCGGAAGCCTGCTCGCTCATGGCCGCACCCCCTCGTCCTCGACGGGCGGGTCGGGCGTGGTGGTCTCCTCGAGGAGCCACGCCAATACGGCCTTCTGGACGTGTCGCCGGTTCTCGGCCTCGTCCCAGACCACGCTGCGTGGTCCGTCGATGACCTCGGCGGTGATCTCCTTGCCCCGGTAGGCCGGGAGGCAGTGCAGCACGATCGCGTCGGGGGCGGCGACGGAGAGCAGCGTGCTGTTGAGCTGCCACGGCGCGAACACCTCGGCGCGCGCGGCCGACTCGGCCTCGCGGCCCATCGAGACCCAGGTGTCGGTGGCGACGACGTCGGCACCGGTGGCGGCCTCGACCGGGTCCGCGACGAACCCCGCCGACCCTCCGGTCTGCTCCGCGATGTCGCGCGCCCGGGCCAGCACCTGCTCGTCGGGCCGGTAGGCCGGCGGCCCACTGACCCTGACGTGCATGCCTGCGGTCGCACCCGCGAGCAGGTAGCTGTGCCCCATGTTGCAGGCCGCGTCGCCCACGAACGTCAACCTCTGCCCGGCCAGCTCACGGCGGTGCTCGCGGATGGTGAGCAGGTCCGCGAGGACCTGGCAGGGGTGGAACTCGTTGGTGAGTGCGTTGACGACCGGGACACCGGAGTGCCTGGCCATCTCCTCGAGGCGTTGCTGCTCGTGGGTCCGCCACACGATCAGCGAGGCCTGCCGCCCCAGCACCCGGGCGGTGTCGGAGACGGACTCGCGGACGCCGATCTGGGCCAGCGAGCCGTCGATGATCATCGGAAAGCCACCGAGCTCCGCGATGCCCGAGGCGAAGGATGCCTGCGTGCGCAGCGTCGGCTTGTCGAAGAGCACGGCCACCGTGCGCGGCCCGGCGAGCGGCTTGGCGTCGTACGGCGCGGTCTTGAGCCGCGCCGCGTGCTCCAGCACCCGTGCCTGCTGGTCGGGGTCGAGGTCGTCGTCGCGCAGGAAGTGTCTGGTCACGGCGTGCTCCGGTAGGCGACGTCGAGCAGATCGGGCCAGGCTGCGAGGAACGAGTCCGCCTGGGCTCGGGTGAGCACCAGCGGAGGGGCCAGCCGGATGCGCTCTGGGGTCGGGTTGTTGAGGATGAAGCCCGCCTCGAGCGCCGCAGCGGTGACCTCGGCAGACAGCGCCCGGCTCAGGTCGAGACCGACCAGCAGACCGGCGCCCCGGACCTCGGTGACGCGGTCGTCGGCGAGGAGACCTTCACGCAGGTGCTCGCCGAGGGCGGTGACGTGCTCGAGCAGTCCTTCGCTGGTGATCGTGTCCAGGACCGCGAGGCCTGCCGCACACGCCACCGGGTTGCCCCCGAACGTGGTGCCGTGGTTGCCCGGCCCGAGCAGGTCGGCTGCCGCGCCGGTCGCGATGCAGGCCCCGACGGGGATGCCGCCGCCGAGACCCTTGGCGAGCGTGACGATGTCGGGAACGCCCTCGAGCGCAGCAGCGACCGCGGGGTTCTGGTGGGCGAACCAGGCGCCCGTACGCCCGATCCCGGTCTGGACCTCGTCGAGCCACAGCAGCGCGCCGTGCTCCTCCGTGATCTTCCGGGCGTCGGCGAGGTAGCGCAGCGGCGGAGCGACGACGCCGGCCTCGCCCTGAAGCGGCTCCAGGATCACCGCCGCCGTGCGGTCGCTCACCGCGTCGGCGAGAGCAGCGGCGTCGCCGTAGGGGACGAAGGTGACCTCGCCCGGCAGCGGCTCGAACGGCTCGCGGTAGGCCTCCTTGGCCGTGAGGGCGAGCGCCCCCATGGTCCGGCCGTGGAAGGCGCCCTCGGTGGCCACGACGTGGCTGCGGCCGGTACGGCGGGTGATCTTGAACGCGGCCTCGTTCGCCTCGGCGCCCGAGTTGGCGAAGAAGACCTTGCCGCCGGCGTGCGTGGCCGCGGACCCGTCCGACAGCAGGCCCAACAGCCGCTCGGCGAGCTGCACCTGGGGCTCGGTGGCGAAGAAGTTGGACACGTGACCGAGGGTGCGGAGCTGTGTGGTGACGGCGTCGACGAGCGCCGGATGGGCGTGCCCGAGCGCGTTCACCGCGATCCCGCCGAGCAGGTCGAGGTACTGCTTGCCGTCGTCGTCCCAGACGTGCGCGCCCGCACCGCGGGTGAGCACCAGCTTGGGCGGGCCGAACGTGTTCATCAGGGCATCGGCGTAGCGCCCGGCGAGGTCGCTCATGCGCTGTCCTTCCGCTGACCGCTCGCGTAGGCCTTGCGGATGCGCGTCTCGACGCCGGGCAGCACCTGGGTGCCGACGCCCTCGGCGGTGAACAGCTCGAGCAGCACGGCGTGCGGCTCGCGGCCGTCCACCACGGTCGCCTGCGGCACTCCCCCGGTCACGGCGTCGTAGCAGGCCCGCATCTTCGGGACCATGCCGCTGTCCAGGCTCGGCATCAGCTCGGCGAGCGCCTCCGGGCTGATCTCCTGGATGACGTCGTCGCTGTCGGGCCAGTCGCGGTAGAGCCCCTCCACGTCCGTGAGCACCATCAGCTTCTCCGCCCCCAGTGCGATCGCCAGCGCGGCCGCCGCGGTGTCGGCGTTGACGTTGTGCACCACCCCGCTCAGGTCGGGCGCGACGCTGGAGATCACCGGGATCCGGCCCGCCTCGACCAGGTCCTCGACAGCCTCGGGTCGCACGTGGTCCACCTCGCCCACCAGGCCGAGGTCGACCATCTCGCCGTCGACCATCGTGTTGGTCGCCTTGGCCGTGAACAGGCCTGCGTCCTCGCCGGAGAGCCCCACGGCGATGTGGCCGTGATGGTTGATCAGCCCGACGAGCTCGCGCTGGACCTGACCCACGAGCACCATGCGTACGACGTCCATCGCCTCGGGCGTGGTCACCCTTAGCCCACCCTTGAACTCCGACTTGATGCCGAGCTTGTCGAGCATCGTGGAGATCTGCGGACCGCCTCCGTGCACCACGACCGGCTTGAACCCGGCGAAGCGCAGGAAGGCGATGTCCTCGGCGAAGGCCCTCTTGAGGTCGTCGTCGATCATCGCGTTGCCGCCGTACTTCACCACGACGACCTTGTCGTGGTACTTCATCAGCCACGGCAGGGCGTTGGCCAGTGTCTCCGCAGGGTGCGTGGAGTAGGGCTTCTCGAGGTTCATGCCAGGTCTCCAGGGAGCAGGTCGGGTGGGCAGCCGCCTCGCTTGAGGGGTCTCATGAGGAGTAGGCACTGTTCTCGTGGACGTAGGCGTGGGTCAGGTCGTTGGTCCAGACCGTGGCCCGCTCCGGGCCGGCCTTGAGGTCGATGGTCACGCTCACCTCGCGGGGCTCGAGATCCACGCCTGCGGGGTCCTCGGCGGGAGTGGAGCTGCGGCAGACCCAGACGCCGTTCATCGCCACGTCGAGGTCGGCGGGGTCGAACGCGGCCTTCGTGGTCCCGATGCTGGCCAGCACACGTCCCCAGTTGGGGTCCTTGCCGAAGACCGCGGCCTTGAAAAGGTTGCTGCGAGCGACGCTGCGCCCGACCTCGACGGCCTCGGCCTCGGAGCGTGCGCGCAGGACGGTGATGGCGATCTCGTGGTCGGCGCCCTCGGCGTCCCTGAGCAGCTGCATCGCGAGGTCGGTGCAGGCCTCGGTCAGGGCCGCGGCGAAGTCGCCCAGGGGCGGAGTCACGCCACTCGCGCCGCTGGCCATGATGGTGACGGTGTCGTTGGTCGACATGCAGCCGTCGGAGTCGAGCCGGTCGAAGCTGGCCGCGGTGGCCGCCCGCAGCGCCGTGTCGAGCTCGGCCGCCGGGACCACGGCGTCGGTGGTGAGCACGACGAGCATGGTCGCGAGCTGGGGCGCCAGCATCCCGGCCCCCTTGGCCATGCCACCGATGGACCAGGTGGGCTGCCCCGGTCCGGTCGAGGGGCCCTCGACGACCACTTGCTTGCTCACCGAGTCGGTGGTCATGATCGCCTCGGCAGCGTCAGCCCCTGCCGAGTCCGACAGTGCGGCGACGCAGGCGTCCACGCCCTGGATCAGGTTCTCGCGCGGGTTGGCCAGACCGATCAGGCCGGTCGAGCACACCACGACGTCGACGGCGCCGATCTGGAGCCGGTCGGCGACGCGTTCTGCCACCGCATGGGTGGTCTGGAACCCCTCCTCGCCGGTGTAGCAGTTGGCGCCGCCCGCGTTGAGCACGACGGCTCGCACGACGCCGTCCTTGACCACCTCCTGACTCCACAGGACGGGGTTGGCCTTGCACCGGTTGGCGGTGAACACCGAGGCGGAGTCGAAGTGGGGTCCGGCGTTGACGACGAGGGCCAGGTCGCGCCCACCGCTGGTCTTCAGGCCGGCCTCGACGCCTGCGGCGGTGAACCCTGCTGGACGGGTGACGCTCATGGGTTTCCCTTCTCGGCCCGCACGGGGACCGCGAGGACGACGTCGTGGCCGGCGGCGATCCAGGTCTCGCCGGCCCGCTCTGCTTCCCCGACCGGGACGAGCACCCAGTCGGTGTCGAAGGTCGAGATGGTGAAGACGCTGATGCCTGCGTCGGCCAGTGGGCGGAGCACTGCGACCAGCACGCCCACCTCAGTGAGCTCGAGCGGACCCTGGACCGCGAACGCCGTGAACGGTCCGCCCGCCTTGGCCTTGTTGGGCACGCTGCGCATCGCGCAGACGACGCTGGTCTCGCGAGCGGTTGCCGTCACCGAGAACAGCGACGACGACTCCGCCCAGGCAGGGACCTCAGCGCCCGGGCCGAGCCGCACCACGGCGAGCTTCTCGGGGAACTGCTCGAGGGTGAACGTGCGCTGGTCGCCGGTCTGGCTCGTGGACTCGTCCGTCCGCTCGCTCACGGCGCCAGCCCCACGGTGCTGAGGCCGGACTGCTCGGGGAGGCCGAGCGCGAGGTTCATGCACTGGACCGCGGCGCCTGCCGTGCCCTTGGCCAGGTTGTCGATCGCTCCCACCACGACCATCCGGCCCGAGCTCCCACCCCCTGCCGGATCGAGCGTCACCTGCAGGTGGACGCTGTTGGAGCCGGTGACCGACTTGGTGGTCGGCCACTGTCCCTCGGGCAAGAGCTGGATGAAGGGCTCGTCGGCGTACGCCTTCTCGTAGCAGGCACGCAGGTCCTCGGCACCGACGCCGTCCTGCACCTGCGCGCTGGCGGTCGCGAGGATGCCGCGCGGCATCGGGACGAGGACGGGCGTGAAGCTGACCTTGACCGCCTCGTCGGTGAGGTTCCCGAGGTTCTGGACGATCTCCGGCGTGTGCCGGTGGGTGCCGCCGACGCCGTACGCCGCCGCCGAGCCCATCACCTCGCTGCCGAGCAGGTTGGGCTTGGGCGCCTTGCCCGCGCCGCTGGTGCCGGAGACGGCGACCACCACGAGGTCGTCGACCTGCACCAGCCCCGCGGCAACGGCCGGGGCGAGGGCGAGGGTCGAGACCGTGGGGTAGCACCCGGGGACCGCGACCCGGCGGGCGCCCACCAGGACAGCTCGCTGGCCAGGCAGCTCCGGCAGCCCGTAGGGCCACGAGCCGGCGTGCTCAGAGCCGTAGAAGTGCTGCCAGGCTGCGGCGTCGGTGAGCCGGAAGTCCGCGCCGCAGTCGATCACCACGGTGTCCTCCCCGAGCTGCTGGGCCACTGGTCCGGACTGACCGTGAGGCAGTGCCAGGAAGACCACGTCGTGACCGGCCAGCGTCGCAGCCGTGGTCTCCTCGAGCACGCGGTCGGCGAGCGGCACGAGGTGGGGCTGCAGGACGCCCAGCCGTTCACCCGCGTTCGAGGCGCCGGTGAGAGCGCCGATCTCGACGTCCGGGTGGGCCAGCAGCAGCCGGAGGACCTCGCCGCCGGCGTACCCGCTGGCACCGGCAACGGCCACGCGCAGGGATGACATGTGCATGAATATACAGATCGCTGCATGGAACGTCCACCCGGCCGGGTATCGCCGACGACCCACCTCGGGGTCCACCATGGGGCCACGGCACCGAGAGCCAGGAGGCACCCATGGTGGACGTGTGGCAGCACGGCAGCGCCTACGACCGCTTCATGGGCCGGTGGAGCCGGCTGGTCGCCCCCGAGTTCCTCGACTGGCTCGACGCAGGACCCGGGCTGCGCTGGGCGGACGTCGGCTGCGGCAGCGGCGCGCTGACGGCGACGATCCTGGACCGGTGCTCGCCGGTGTCCGTGGTGGGCATCGACCCGGCCGGGGCGCAGGTCGAGGAAGCGGGTCGCCGGGTCGTGGATCCGCGTGCGAGGTTCTCGTGCGGCACCGTGGACGCGCTGGAGCCAGGAGCGTTCGACGTCGTGGTTTCCGGCCTGGTGGTGAACTTCATCGCTGACCCGATCAGCGCCGTCGACACGATGGGCCAGCTGGCACCGCACGGCACCGTGGCGGCCTACGTCTGGGACTACGAGGCGGGAATGCAGATGCTGCGCGTGTTCTGGGACACCGCCCGCTCCCTGGACGCGTCCGCGGCCGCCCTCGACGAGGGGCGCCGCTTCACCTTCGACACCTCGGCGCTGAGCCACCTCTGGGCGAGCGCCGGCCTGACCCGGGTCGAGACCACAGCCATCACCGTCACGCTGGCCTTCCCCGACTTCGACGACTTCTGGACCCCCTTCCTGGGGGGCCAGGGTCCGGCTCCGACCTACGTCACCTCGCTCGAGCAGGACGCGCGCGAAGCACTCCGGGCGGCGCTCGAGCAGCGGCTGTCCTCCGCCGCCGACGGCTCGATCACCTTGACGGCCAGAGCGTTGGCCGTGCGAGGTCACTCAGCCTGAGCCGGCCTCGCTCAGTCGACCTCGAACTCGCCGAGCGTGTCCCAGTGGTCGCCCTCCATCAGCACGTTGCGCACCTGGGGGGTTTCCTGCACGTACTGGGGGAAGTCGGCCTGCGCCTGCTTGAAGTGGGCACTGGACACGTGCGCCTCGGCAGCGTCGTCCTTGAACGCCTCGATCAGGACGAACTCGTTCGGGTCCTCGACGTTGCGCGACCAGTCGAAGAAGAGGTTGCCCTCCTCGGCCCGAGTCGCCTCGGTGAAGTCCCTGGTCAGCTCGACCCACTGGTCGGCGTACTCCGGCTTCACCTTCCACTTGACGCAGATGAAGATCATGTCGGTTCCTCCCGGGTGGTGTCGTGGACGGGCGCGATGCTGCCACCTGCCGGGTCCGAGGGCCACCGGCGTTGTCACCCGATGAGAACAGGGCGACCCCCGTCGGCGCTGCCACCGGTGTGGTGCGACTGCCTACGCTGTGGCCATGAGCGCAGCGGAGGCCGGGGACTGGCGGCGAGCCGAGGACCCCGCTCCGCGCCCGGGGTCGGTGCACCGGACCCTGGACATCCTCGAGGTCGTGGCCGCTCGCGGAGGCGCCTCGGCCCGGGAGATCGCCGACAGCACCGGCCTGCCGCTGCCCACGGTCTACCGGCTGGCCCGGGAGCTGCTCGACACCGACTACCTCGTCCACATCCGCGAGGAGAAGCGCTTCGAGCTCGGCTACAAGCTGCACCAGCTCGGTGTGTCCCTGCACGAGCAGATCGGGGTGCCGCGCGAGGTGCGCACCGAGGTGAGCGCGCTGCACGAGAGGCTCGATCTCGCCGCCTACTTCGCCGTGCACCGCGGATCCCAGATCGCCGTGGTCTTCACCGCGGACTCCCCCACCTGCCCGCGACTGCGGCCCATCGACTTCGGCTTCCACGAGGCGCCGCACGCGACCGCCCTGGGCAAGATCCTGCTCGCCAACATGGAGCCCGAGCAGGTGTCACGTCACCTCGGCGAGGAGCCGATGCAGCGCTTCGGTCCTGGCACCATCACCAGTCACCGCGAGCTGGGCGACCAGCTGCAGGTGGTCGCCGACCGGGGCGTCGCCTGGGAGTTCGGCGAGTTCCAGGCCGGAGCCACCTGCGTCGCGGCCGCGGTCCGGGGTGCCAGCGGGGCGTTGATCGGCTCGGTCGCGGTGTCGGGGCCCGAGGCGCGGATGGCGGACCTGGCCGCCGAGGCGGAGCGGGCAGTCCGGGAGGCCGCCTCGCGGGTGAGCCGCTTCTACCGGTCCGGGCACACCCGCCGGTCCTGACCCCCGTTCTCATCGGCCGATAACCGGCCTGGCGGCGCCGGACGCAGGTTCCTACTGTGGCGACCGTCACATCGCAGCCACTCCCCGGGAGCTCCCATGGCGAACAGCCACGACGTCTCAGCCCTCGACCCCTCCGCGCGTGCCGCCCTGGTACGACTGCTCCGGGTCGCCTACCCCCACGAACGGTTTCCGGACGGGCCCTACGAACGCACCGCCGACGAGATCATCAGCCATGTGGACTCCTCCCTGTGGCACCGGCTGACGCTCGTGCGCGGCCTGGAGTCCCTGGACGCGGCCGCGGGTGGCAGCTTCGCCGACCTCGACGACGCGGCCGCCCTCGACCTGCTGCGCGCGATGACTGACGCCGAGTTCTTCCGCTTCGTCCGCGGCGTGGCCGTCGTCACCCTCTACAACGACCACGAGACCTGGGACCTGCTCGGCTACGAAGGCGAGTCGTACTCCAAGGGCGGCTACCTCGAGCGCGGGTTCGACGACCTCGACTGGCTGCCGAACCCCCGCATCGAGGAGTACGACGGGCCAGAGACGCTGGTCGAGGTCGCCCCCGACGACGAGCTCGCCACCACCGGAGGGAAGAACTGATGAGCACCGACAAGCACGCACGCGGCCCGGCTCTGGGCCCGGCCTTGGGCAAGGCCATCGACCACGACGAGGAGGTCGTGGTCATCGTCGGCTCGGGCGCCGGGGGTGGCACCGTCGCCTACGAGCTCGCCACCCGGGGCATCCCGTGCGTGGTGCTCGAGGCCGGGCCCTTCCTCGAGCCCGACGACTACGAGAACGACGAGTGGGCCGCGTTCAACCAGATGGCCTGGCTGGACAACCGCACCGCCTCGGGCCCCTACCGGGTCGCCAACGACTTCCCCAACCTGCCGGCGTGGATCGTCAAGGCCGTCGGCGGCTCCACCACGCACTGGTCCGGCGCCACGCCCCGCTTCCGCGACTACGAGTTCCGGACGCGCAGCTACTACGGGGGCCTCGAGGGCGCGAACCTGCTCGACTGGCCGATCACGCTGGCCGACCTGGCGCCGTACTACGACAAGGCCGAGATCGCGATCGGGTCCACCCACCGCCACGGACGCCCGGCGCTCCCGGCCAACAACAACTACAAGGTGTTCGCGAACGGCGCCGAGAAGGTCGGCTACAAGTTCTACGCGACCGGCCCGTACGGCACCAACGCCGAGCCGTACGACGGCAGGCCCGCCTCGATCCAGGACGGGTTCAACTTCCAGGGCGACAAACACACCTCGAAGTGGAGCACCGCCGTCCGGGAGATCCCCCGCGCGATCGAGTCCGGGAACTGCGAGCTGCGACCGGACTCGCAGGCCGTGCAGATCACCCATGACGCGAGCGGCCGCGCCAACGCGGTCCTCTACCTCGACAAGGACGGCAACCTGCACCGTCAGGCCGCCAAGGTCGTCTGCGTCGCCGGCAACTCGATCGAGTCCCCACGGTTGCTGCTGATGAGCGCGAGCTCGCTGCACCCCGACGGGCTGGCCAACTCCTCGGGCCAGGTGGGCCGCAACTACATGCGGCACACGACCGGGTCGGTCTACGCGCGGTTCGAGCAGCCGGTGCACATGTACCGCGGAGAGACCATGGCCGGCATCGTCGCCGACGAGGCCCGGCTGGACTCCTCGCGTGGCTTCCTCGGTGGCTACTACATGGAGACCCTGTCACTGGGCCCGGCGTTCCTGGCGGCGTTCGCCGACCCGGGCGCCTGGGGGCCGGACTTCACGGCCGTCCTCGACGCCTACGAGAACACCGCAGGGATGTGGGTGGTCGGCGAGGACATGCCCCAGGAGACCAACCGGGTCACGTTGAATCCGGCGGCCAAGGACCAGTGGGGCCTGCCCGCCCCGGACGTGCACTTCGCGGACCACGCCAACGACGTGGCGATGCGCGAGCACGGCTACTCGCGGGCCGACATGCTCTACGAAGCCGTCGGGGCCACCGCAACCCACCACACCCCGCCGTACCCGGCGACGCACAACCTGGGCACCTGCCGGATGAGCGGACGACCCGAGGACGGGGTCGTCGACCAGTGGGGGCAGGCGCACGACGTGCCCGGCCTCTTCGTCAGCGACGGCTCGGTGATGACCTCAGGTGCAGCGGCCAACCCGACCCTGACGATCGTCGCGCTGGCGATCCGGCAGGCCGAGTACATCGCCAGCCAGGTCGGTGGCGCCTCCTGAGCAGCATGGGCGCAGCCGACGACGGTGGTCTCGCCTCCACGCTGCAGCAGGCGCTCGGCCACACCGGCTGCGGGGTGACAGGACGCCCGCTCGACCTCCTCGCGCGGGCGCACGACGCGTCGCACTACCTGCTGCACCCCCAGGCCTGGGTGAGTCCCGCCGACGCGACGGACGTGTCCGAGGTGATGCGTGCCTGCGTCCGCCTCGGCGCGCCGCTGACCTTCCGGGGCGGCGGCACCTCGCTGTCGGGGCAAGCCCTCAGCGACTCGGTCCTGGTCGACACCCGGACGGCCTTCCAGGGCGTGCAGGTGCTGGACGAGGGTCGCCGGGTGCGGGTGGAGCCGGGGGTGACGGTCCGCGCCGTCAATGCGCGCCTGGCTCGCCACCGGCGCCGGCTCGGCCCCGACCCCGCCAGCGAGATCGCCTGCACGGTCGGCGGGGTGATCGCCAACAACTCCTCGGGGATGCAGTGCGGGACCGAGCTGAACGCCTACCGCACGATCGAGTCGATGGTCCTCGTGCTCACGTCCGGGACGGTGGTCGACTCGGCGGCCCCGGACGCGGACCGGCACCTCGCCGCCCGGGAACCCGAGCTGCACCGAGGGCTGCTGGAGCTTCGCGACCGGGTCCGGGCTCGTCCCGACGACGTGGCCACCCTGGAGCGGCTGTTCGCCCTGAAGAACACCATGGGCTACGGGCTGAACGCCTTCCTCGACCACGACGACCCGGTGCAGATCCTGGTGCGCCTGATGGTGGGCAGCGAGGGGACCCTGGGGTTCGTGGCCTCGGCCGTGTTCCGCACGGTCGAGGTGCTCCCTTACGCGGCCACCGGCCTGCTCGTCTTCGAGAACCTGGTCACGGCGTCGGAGTCGGTCCCTGCCGTGCTCGGCACCGGGGTGGCCACGGCCGAGCTGCTGGACGCAGCCTCGCTCCGCGTCGCCCAGGCCGACCCCGGTTGCCCCGAGCAGATCAAGCGGCTCGACGTAGGTGACCACGCCGCGCTGCTGGTGGAGCTGCAGTCGGCGACCGAGGAGGGGCTCGCCGAGCTGCGCGGCACGGGAACGCCGGTGCTGGACCGGCTGCCGCTGGCCGGCCCGCCCGACCTCACCTCCGACGGCGTGCAGCGGGCCAGCCTGTGGCGCACCCGCAAGGGGCTCTACAGCGCGGTCGCAGGCGCTCGTCCGTCCGGGACCAGCGCACTGCTCGAGGACGTGGCCGTGCCGGTCGCGAGCCTCGGCGACATGTGCGAGAGCCTGACCCGTCTGATGGACGACCACGGCTACGAGGAGTCGGTCATCTTCGGGCACGCGCGCGACGGCAACCTGCACTTCATGCTCAACGAGCGCTTCGGCGACGGCGTGTCGGTCAAGCGCTACGAGGACTTCACCACCGACATGGTCGACCTCGTGCTCGGCCTCGGCGGCACGCTCAAGGCCGAGCACGGCACCGGCAGGATCATGGCGCCGTTCGTGGAGCGCCAGTACGGCGCGCCTCTCACCCAGGTGATGCGTGAGCTGAAGGTGCTGCTCGATCCCGCGGGGGTGCTCAACCCCGGCTCCGTGCTCACCGACGACCCTGGCGCCTGGCTGCGCGACCTCAAGACCAGCGAGCCCGTCGAGGAGGAGGTCGACCGGTGCGTGGAGTGCGGCTTCTGCGAGCCGGTCTGCCCGTCGCGCTCGCTCACGCTCACCCCCCGGCAGCGGATCGTGCTGCGCCGCGAGATGGCCCGGGCCGAGGCACGAGGCGACACCGCGCTCGCCGCGGAGCTGCAGGAGGACTACGACTACCCCGGGCTGCAGACGTGCGCGGTCGACGGCATGTGCGCCACGGCGTGCCCGGTGCTGATCAACACCGGCGACCTCGTCAGGCGGTTGCGGGCGGAACAGACCGGCCGCGTGGCGGAGAAGGCGTGGGACGTCGCCGCCGGGCACTGGTCCGGAGCAACCCGCGCAGCGTCGGCTGCGATGACTCTCGCGGAACGTCTCCCCGCAGCGGTGCCGGTGACGGTGACCCGCGCCGCTCGCGCGGCAGCCGGGCCGGAGGCGGTGCCGCTGTACGACCCCGTTCTCTCGGGAGGCGGAGCACCGCGGCACCTCGTAAGCGAGCCCGGAGCGGAGGCGGTGCTGTTCAGCGCCTGTGTCGGCACCATGTTCGGTGGGGGCGTCAACGGAGGCGCTGCGCGAGGTGTGTGAGCGTGCCGGTGTCGCGTTGCGGACCCCGGTCGAGATCGCGGAGCTGTGCTGCGGAACGCCCTGGAAGTCCAAGGGACGTCTCACCGGCTACGCCCGGATGTCGGCGCAGGTCCACGACGCCCTGCTGACGGCGACCGAGGACGGCCGGCTGCCGGTCATCGCCGATGCGTCCTCGTGCACCGAGGGGCTGGTGCAGATGCTCGCGGACACCGGCATGACCGTCCGCGATGCGACTCAGTTCGTCAGCGAGCGGGCGCTGCCACGGCTGCGCCTGACGGCCCCCGTCCCCGCTGTGGTCGTGCACCCGACGTGTTCTGGAACCGCGGTGGGCAGCACCGCCGCGCTCGAGGCGATCGCCCGGTTCCTGTCCCCCGACGTCACCGTTCCCGGTTCGTGGGGATGCTGTGCGTTCGCCGGGGACCGCGGTCTGCTGCATCCGGAGCTCACCGCCTCCGCGACCGCACCCGAGGCGGCCGAGGTGCTGGGGCTGCAGGCACCGGCCGGTACGGCGTACGTCTCGAGCAACCGGACCTGCGAGATCGCGATGATGCGCGCGACCGGACGCGACTACCGGCACGTGCTCGAGGTGCTGGCCGAAGCCACCCGCCCTCAGGGTGCCGAGACGGTCGGCTGAGCCGACTCAGGCACGCTGGCGGGCGCCGTGCCGCTGCTCGGCGAGCGCGACCGCGGCGTCGCGCGCGGCGGCGGTCTCCTTCTCGGTCAGGGTCCGGTCGGCTGCCCGGAAGCGCAGCGCGAACGCCAGTGACGTGTGCCCTTCGCCCACCTGCTCGCCGGTGTAGACGTCGAAGAGGCGCACCGACTCGCACAGCGGGCCGGCCCCCTCGCGCAGCGTGGCCGCCAAGCTCCGCGGACGGCAGATCGTCGGCCACGACCAGCGCGACGTCCTCCTTCGCGAGCGGGAAGGTGGAGAAGTCCGGCGCGCCCGGCACCCTCACGGCGTGCGCGAGCAGGACGTCGAGGTCCAGCTCGGCCACCGCAGTGCGGGGCGGGACTCCGTAGGCGCGGCACACCCGCGGGTGCAGCTCACCGGCGTGGCCGACGGGCGTCTCGCCGAGCAGGAGCTCGGCACAGCGGCCCGGGTGCCACGGCGCGAGGCTCGCCCGCCGCACTCCCAGCTCCAGCCCCAGGGCGCGCGCCACGACCCGGGCGGTCTCGATCACGTCGCTCCAGCCCGCCGGTCTGCCCTTGCCCCACCAGCCGAGCCGGTCGCGGTCGCCGGAGACCGCGAAGCACAGGTGCAGCGGCTGGTCGGGAACCGCCTTCTCGAGGTCGTCCCACTCCCCCTGCGTCGGTCGGCGGTCGACCGGGAGGATCGGGGCCGCCACCCCGGCGTGCGGCAGCGTGACCTGGGCCGCCTCGAAGAGGGCGAGATCGGTGGTGCCCCTGCTCACGTTGCGCGCGACCGCGCGGAGCAGTCCGGGCAGCAGCGTCGTGGCCATCAACGGCTCTTCGCTGCTGAGCGGGTTGGCCAGCCGCAGCGTCGTACGACGTGGGTCGGCGACCTCGAGGTCGAGACGGTCGAGGTCGGCCTCCCCGACGAAGGGGAAGTTGATCACCTCGACGTAGCCCTCACCGGCCAGGGTGCGTCCGACCCGTCGACGCATGGACTGCGCGGGGGTGAGCCCCCGGCCCGCGGGCGCCGCCGGCAGCACGCTGGGGACGTCCTCGTAGCCGACGATGCGGGCCACCTCCTCGACCAGGTCGAAGGGGTCGTTGAGGTCCGGGCGCCAGCTCGGCACGGTGGCGGTCAGCGTGTCGGCGGCGGCGTCGACCTCGCACCCGACCGCGGCCAGGTTGGCGATGGTCGTGTCCGAGGCGATGTCCATGCCGGTGATGCGCGCGGGCAGGTCGATCGGGATGGTGATCGACACCGGGGCCGGCGGCTCACCCACGACGGTCACACCCTCCTCGACGGTGCCGCCGCCGTAGCGGGCGAGGAGCTCGGCGACCCGGTCGGCGGCGGCTTCGCAGATCGTGGGGTCGACACCGCGCTCGTTGCGCTTGCCGGCCTCCGAGGTCAGCTTGTGACGCCGTCCGGTGCGGAACATCGAGACCGGGTCCCAGTGGGCGGCCTCGACCAGCACCCGGGTGGTCGACCCGCTCATCTCGGTGGTCCTGCCTCCCATGACCCCGCCGAGGCCGATGATCCCGGAGTCGTCGGTCACGACCAGGTCCTCGGTCGAGAGCGCCCGGTCGGTGCCGTCGAGGGTGGTCAGCCGCTCCCCCTCGCGGGCGCGACGGACCCGTAGGGGACCCGTGAGCTTGTCGGCGTCGTAGCCGTGGATGGGCCGGCCGAGCTCGAACATCACGTAGTTGGTCACGTCGACGGCCAGCGAGATCGGACGCTGGCCGGCCAGCAGCAGCCGTCGCGCCATCCACGTCGGTGTCGGGGCGGTCGGGTCGAAGCCGGAGACCGTCCGGGCCACGAAGACGGGGCAGCCACGCGGGTCCTCGACCTCGACCGGGTAGCCCCGCTCGTCGGCCGGGGGCGTGCTGCGCTCGGCGGGGTCGGAGAAGCCCACGCCGTAGGCCTGCGCCGACTCGCGGGCGACCCCGCGCAGGGACAGCGCGTAGGCCCGGTCGGGGTTGATCTCGAGCTCGATGACCTCGTCGCGCAGGGGCAGCAGGTCGAAGACGTCGTCGCCCGGTTCACCGGCGTCGGCCGGCAGCACGAGGATCCCCGCGTGGTCCTCGCCGAGGCCGAGCTCCTTGGTGGAGCAGATCATCCCGGAGGAGAGGTGCCCGTAGGTCTTCCGTGCGGAGATCTCGAGACCACCGGGCAGAACGCCGCCCGGCAGCACGGTGACCACCAGGTCGCCGGGTGCGAAGTTGTGCGCGCCGCACACGATCCCCTGCGGATCACCGGTCCCGTTGGCCGCGCCCACGTCGACCGTGCACCAGTTGATGGTCTTGCCGTTGGTCTGCGGCTCCGGCTCCATCGTGAGGACGCGACCGATCACGAGCGGGCCGGTGATGTCGTGGCCGGGTCGCTCGATCGCCTCGAGCTTGAGACCGAGCGCGGTCAGCCGGGCGGCGAGCTCGGCAGCACCCACGTCGTCGGGAAGGTCGGCGTACTCGCGGATCCAGGAGAGCGGAGCCTTCACAGTTCACTTCCGAACGCAGTCGAGAAACGGACGTCACCCTCGAACATGTCGCGCATGTCGGCGACACCGTGACGGAACATCAGGGTGCGGTCGATCCCCATGCCGAACGCGAAGCCGGTGTAGCGATCGGGGTCGACGCCACAGGCGGTGAGCACACGCGGGTTGACCACGCCGCAGCCGCCCCACTCGATCCAGCCCTCGCCCTTGCAGGTCCGGCAGTCCTCGACCGCCGGGGGCAGCCCGCGGCACACGAAGCAGCGCAGGTCGACCTCGGCGCTCGGCTCGGTGAACGGGAAGTACGACGGGCGGAACCGGGTCGTGATGCCGTCCCCGAAGATCGCGGCGGCGAAGTGGTCCAGCGAACCCTTCAGGTGCGCCATCGTGATGCCACGGTCTACGACGAGGCCCTCGACCTGGTGGAAGACCGGGCTGTGCGTGGCGTCGTACTCGTCGGTGCGGAAGACCCGGCCCGGACAGACCACGTAGATCGGTGGCTCACGGGTCAGCATCGTGCGTGCCTGCACCGGCGAGGTGTGCGTGCGCAGCACCAGGTGGTGCTCGGCGGGCTCGGTCCAGAACGTGTCCTGCATGGTGCGCGCGGGGTGGTCGGGTCCGAGGTTGAGGGCGTCGAAGTTCAGCCACTCCGCCTCGACCAGAGGACCCTCGGCCACCTCCCAGCCCATCGCCACGAACACGTCGGCGATCCGCTCCGCGAGCATGGTGATCGGATGACGCGCCCCGGTGGTCCGGCGGTCCCAGGGCAACGTGACGTCGACGGTCTCCTCGAGCAGCATCCGCTGCTCGGCCTCGACCTCGAGCTCGGCCTGGCGTCGCGCCAGCGCCTGGTTCACCGCACCGCGTGCCTGCCCCACGCGCTGACCGGCGTCCTTGCGCGCCTGGGGAGGCAGCGCACCGATCTCCCGGTTGGCCAGGGCCAGCGGTGAACGGTCGGCGGCGTGCTCGGAGCGCACCTGCTTGAGCTGGTCGAGGTCGGTGGCCGCCGCGATCGCGGCCAGGGCGTCGGCACGCATGGCGGCGACGTGCTCCTCGTCGAGCGGGGTCACCTGGACCGGGTCGTACTCGGAGTTGGGGCCCGACATCGCTGCCTCTCGCTTGCCTCGCACGAACTGTGCGCGCGGGCCAGTCTAGGAACTGCCTGCGCGGTCCGGCCAACCGGTTGCCCGAAGGCACACCGCCGACTCAGGGAAGGCGCCACAGCTGGATCTCGGCCATGACCCCGCGAGAGGTCCGGTAGCGCGCGGTCCCCGCCGGAGTGAGGGCTGGGTCGGAGTAGTCGGGACCGGTGCAGGAGGTGTCGACCAGCACGTACGCCACCCCCGCTGACCGGGCGGTGTCGACGTCGAGGCCCGCGTCCTCCGGGGGCGAGTGTTCCTCCCACATGTCCGGGACGAGCGCCACCAGGGCGTCGTGCCTGGCAGACCACGCCATTCCGACGTTCTCGTAGGCGACCGGGAGGCCGGTGCGGATCTTCACCGACCGCGGCGCGAGGCACGGGCCGGCGAGCACCAGCCTCCTGGCACCGACCCGGTCGACGTCACGGCCGACGTCGCGGTCGAGTCCTCGGACCACCGTCGCCACGGCGTCCATCTGAGGAGAGTGGTAGTCGATCGTGTCGGCGACACCGGGCGAGAGGCTGAACGAGAGGTAGTCCGTCAGGGACAGCACCGCCGCCAGCACCAGACCGGCGCCCGCGGCCCGCAGCCACCGGCGGTCGAGCTCGGCCAGCATCCAGGCGCCCACGACGACCACGACGGGCAGCAGCAGCGTGAACCCGTTGCGCCAGAACCGGTTGGGCTCCTGGCTGGCACCCCACACGTCGTTCGTCCACAGCAGCACCCACGCCAGCGTGGAGCCGATCGCGATCGCGGTCCACCAGTGCTGCCGGGCCGCGATCCCGCCTGCGAGGACCAGCAGCAGCGCGGAGACCAGCACGATGCCGTGGAGCAGGCCCAGCCCCACCGGGACGCCGAGGTCGACCGTGCCGGTGGAACCCTGTCGGTAGTTCAGGAAGGGGTCACCCCCGGCCACCCCGGCCGCGGTCAGCACGACCTGGGGTGTCGCCGCCAGCACGAGCAGGGCCGCTCCCGCCAGGATGCGGCGCTCGCGCGCGGCGGCCAGCAGCACGCCCGGTGCCGCGGGCAGCAGCCCGGCCACCAGGAGAGCAAGTGGCCCCACGCCGGCGACCAGCCGCGGTCCGACCACGAACAGACCGGCCAGCAGCAGGGCCGAGACGCCCGCCGCTGCAGCGGACCGACGGCCCCTGGCTCCCAGGATGCCGAAGATCGCGACGACGTAGGTCACCACGTAGGCGCCGGTGAGGAAGGTGTAGGTGTGCACGCTCGCCATGGCGCCCAGGACGAGGGCACAGCCGAGCGCTGCGACCAGGGCGCGCCGTCCGGTGATCCGTCCGCTGACCACACCGACCAGGACGATCAGCGCCATCGCGTCGATCGCCACCGCGACGGTCGCGCCGTTGACGGCGAAGAACTCGGCGAAGGACCCCCAGATCACCGAGTGCTCGCGGAGCACAGTCAGCCAGGTCGTGCCGCGCAGCTCGCCGAAGATCCCCGCGTTGAGAGCCACCGGTCCGAGGAGGGCGAGCCAGCGGCGGCCGGACAGGGCCGCGCTGAAGGCGCCCACGACGCCAGCCAGCGCTGCCTGCGCCCCGAGCCCGACGACCCACCACCACACCACGGGGTCGACGTGGGTGAGGTAGGAGAGCAGCCCCAGACCCTGGTAGTACAGCCGCGGGTAGTGGATCGCACCGGTCTGGGTGAACGGCTCGACCGAGCGGAAGTCGCCGTTCGCGACGTTGACCGCGATCGCGAGGTAGGACTCCTGGTCGTTGGCGAAGTAGGCCTTGAACTCGTGCAGCGAGAAACCCTGCCCCCAGAACATCCACGTGACCATGACGAGGTGGAGGGCGGCTGCGACCACCCCGCACGCCAGGACGACGGCTCGCCCGAGCCTGGGGCGACGCGGGGCCAGGGGGGTGGAGGTGTCGGTCGGTGGAGCCGCCATCAGCGGCGGTCACCCGAGGGCCAGCGGATCTCCAGCCGGGCACCCCCGGAGTCGGAGTCGCCGATCAGCACCTCTCCCCCGTGCACCCGGACGAGCCCGTTCACGATGTACATCCCCAGACCTGTGCCCCCGCGCACACCGTGCTTCCAGAACTTGGTGAAGACCCGGGCCCGGATCTCGACCGGGATCCCCTCCCCCTCGTCGTCGACCCGGATCAGCACCCCGGCGAAGGGCGTCGTGACCGGCTCGACCACCACGTGCACGACGCCGTCGCCGTGCCGGATCGCGTTGTCGACCAGGTTGGTGACCACCTGGCTGAGCTTGTCGGGGTCGGCGAAGATCTGCGGCACCGGCTCGGCGTACGACGACTCGATCGTGCGCGTGGTCCCGGCCCGGACGGACTCGACGCAGCGCTCCACCACCGTCCTGGTGTCCACCGGACGGGGATAGAGCGGCAGCCGGCCGGTGTCGATCCGGGCGACGTCGAGCAGCTCGGTGATCAGCCGGGAGAGGCGTTCGGAGTCGGCGTGGACGGTGGTGAGCATCAGCCGCTTCTGCTCGTCGTTGAACCGGTCCCACTTGCTCAGCAGCGTCGAGACGAACCCCTTCACCCCGGTCAGCGGTGAGCGCAGCTCGTGCGCCACCGTCGCCACCAGGTCCGAGCGGTCGCGGTCCAGGCGAGCGCGGCCACGACCGGAGCGGATCACCAGACCCACGCTCGACACCGGACCGAAGCGGACCTCGCGGTTGATCCTGCCGGTCACCAGCACCTCGGTCCCGTCGGCGGTGAGCCAGGACTGCTCGGGAAGTCCCACGCGGCTGCCGAGCCCGTCGTACGGCGAGTTGGTGGCGTGCCACTCGCAGCCGTTCTGGTCCTGCAGCGCCATCACCTCGGCCAGCGGCCGCCCGACCGCGGCGTCGTTCCCGAGCATCCGGGCGGCCTGCTCGTTGACCGCCGTGACCAGTCCGTCTGCGTCGGCGACGACCACGCCGTCGGGAAGGGCGTCGAACAGGCTCTCCGCATCCACGGCGCCAGCGTAGGTCACCGGACGGGGCCAGGGTCCTCGTTGCAGCGCACGGCGTCGGGAAGTTCGGCGCGGGCGAGTCGGGCGACCGCCCGCGCGCGGGCGAGGTTCCAGCCCGCCCACGTGTCGGGCTCAGGTGCCGGACGACCCAGGACACACGCAGCGTCCGCGGCGGGCAGGCCCAGCAGGGTGGGCGCGGCATCGAGACTGAGCCCGCGCAGGTAGGTCCAGTCGACCTTTCCGGTGGCCTCGTACCTCGCGATGTTGTGCCGCGCGATCCATCCGTCCGGGTTGAGCAGCGCGAGTCCCAGCACCAGCCCGGCGCCGGAGAGCAGCGCCGCCCGGGGAAGCCAGCCGCCCCGCAGCCGGATCCCCGCGACGAGCACGGCGAGGACCAGCAGCGCGAGCCAGCCCTCGAAGACGTCGACCAGGAGTCGCAGCCGGGTGAAGCCGTAGGCGTCCTGGTAGAGGTCCATCCGGTGCAGGGCCGACCCGACGACCACGAGGGTGAGCAGGCACAGAGCGCCGAGGGAGCCCCGCAGCCACCTCCGGTCGCTCGCGCTGGCGCCGGCCTTGCGCGAGGCGGCCCACACCACCAGCAACGTCAGCATGGTCGCGATCGTCAGCTGTGCGAAGCCCTGGTGCACATAGCTGGCGTAGGTCAGGCCGGTGGACCGCCTCACGTAGTCGTGCCCGCCGAAGAACACCGCGGCCTGGGCCGCCAGGAACAGCACGAACACCGCGTCGACCAGCAGCACCGGGGCCAGCCACTCGAAGCGGTGCTGGGTCGGTCGACGCTCCGAGGGCTGCTCCAGATCGGGTGGGTTCAGCGACAGGTACGCCGCTGCCAGGACCACCCCGGCCACCGCCACCATCAAGAACACCCGCAGCACCAGGCTCCCGCGCACGTCGGGCAGGACGGTCCCGACCCAGTGTCCGACGACCGCGTCGGCGCTGGCGAAGAGGACCCCGAAGACCAGCACCCCCAGCACGGACAGCACGGCGGTGCGCAGCACGGCTCGACTGTGACCACCTCCCCCCAGCACCCGCAGGGTGCGCCCGAGCCACGGCAGCCCGCGCAGTCCCGACATCGGCCAGGCCAACGCTGCAAGGACCATCGCGGCAGCCGAGCGCGCGTTCGTGGCAGCCGAGGTGACGAGCAGGACGCAGGTCAGCAGGCCGAGGGCCACGACCCAGCCGGCGTCACGCAGCACGACGACCGCGGCGAACGCCACGGCGAGGCCGGCGCACGTCCAGGTGAACGGGCTGCGGCGGTGCCTGCTCACCGACAGCACCACGACCCCCGATGCGAGCAGCACGATGGCGACCGCGAGCCCGACACGGGCGAACGGCACCGTCAGCCCGGCGAAGATCCCGATGCCGACGCACGAGAGCAGGACGTCCGGACGCGCCGCCACGAGACGGTCGGGCCAGAACGACCCGAAGGAGACGTCGACCACGGACGTGCTCGCCCGGCTCGCGGTCACAGGGGCCGGTGCCTCCTGGCTCACCCCACCCACCGACCTGGGGGTGCCGGCCACACGAGGCAGCTCGACCCGGAACCGTGCTCCCGTCGTGCCGCTCACCGGGTCGACCAGGCCGATCCGCCCCCCGTGCAGATCGGTCACCCAGCGCGCGATCGCCAGGCCCAGCCCGGTGCCGCCGCCGGTGGGATCCTGCAACGAGCCGAACCGGACGAAGACGCGGTCGCGGTCCTCCGGCGCGATGCCCGCACCCTCGTCGGCGACCTCGAGCCTGACCACGTCGTCCACCTGTCCCGCCCACACCCGCACGACGCCCTGGACAGGACTGTGCCGTGCTGCGTTGTCGAGCAGGTTGGCCAGCAGCTGGTGCAGCCGTGACCGGTCGCCGGGCACCGTCAGGTCGGCCGGCTCGACCCGCACCTCGTAGGACACCTCGCGCTTGCCGGCCCGCGCCTCGGCGACTGCCTCCTCCACCAGGGCCAGGAGCGGAACCTCGGTGCGGTCCAGCGCCACCACCCCGGCCTCGACGCGGGAGAGGTCGAGCAGGTCGCCGACGAGGGTGCTGAGCCGTTCGGCCTGCCCCAGGGCCACCCGGATGGTCTCCGGGTCGGCCTGCGTCACACCGTCGTCGAGGTTCTCCAGGACGGCCACCAGTGCGGTGAGCGGCGTGCGCAGCTCGTGCGAGACGCTTGCCACGAGGTCGCGCCGCTGGCGGTCCACCGTGGCCAGGTCGGTCGCCATCCGGTTGAAGGCACGGGCCAGCTCACCGACCTCGTCGGTCGAGGACGTCACCACACGCACCGCGTAGTCGCCCGCCGCCATCCGTCGCGCCGCCTCGGTCATCTGCCGCAGCGGTGAGGTCATGCCGACCGCGAGCAGCTGCGTGACCCCCAGGGCCAGGAGGACGGTGACGGGGATGCTCAGCAGGGCCGGCACGGTGCCTGCGGCGCCCAGCGTCGCCAGGACGGCTGCCACGGACACACTTGCCGCGACCAGCAGACCCAGCTTCACCTTGATGGAGGTGACCTGGCCGAGGGGTTCTCGAGCCGGTGCGCCACTCATCGGCTCTCCAGGGAGTAGCCCACACCGTGCACCGTGCGTACCCGCTGCGCACCGATCTTGGAACGCAGTGCCTTGACGTGGCTGTCGACCGTGCGGGTGGCACCGGCTCCGCCCTCCCAGCCCCAGACCTCGGCCAGCAGACGCTCGCGGGTCAGCACCTGGCCCGGGACCGACGCCAGCGCACGCAACAGGTCGAACTCGGTGGGGGTCAGGTGCAGCTCCTCGTCGTGCAGCCAGGTACGGCGGGCGCCGTCGTCGAGCCGGAGGGCCCCGAGCTGACGGACCCGGTGCGGCCGGTCGGCAGCCTCCTGCACCAGCTGCTCGGCCCGCTCGACGCGACGCAGCAGGGCAGCCACGCGGGCGACGAGCTCGCGCATCCGGAACGGCTTGGTCAAGTAGTCGTCGGCGCCGACCCCCAGCCCGACGAGCACGTCCGCCTCGTCGTCGCGGGCGGTCAGCATCAGCACGGGCACCGGTCGCTGCTGCTGGATCCGGCGGCACACCTCGAGGCCGTCGAAGCCTGGCAGCATCACGTCGAGCACGACGAGGTCCGGGGCGTGCTCGTGGAACGCAGCAACCGCGCCCGGCCCGTCGTACGCCGCGACGACCAGGTGGCCCTCGGCGCGCAGCCGGTCGCCCACCGCCTGGTTGATCAACGGCTCGTCCTCGACCACGAGCACGGTCGTCCTCGGCGCCTCGCCCGTTTCCATGACCGGAGCCTAGGAGCGGGACGGGTCGCGACGGGTGCGCGCAACGTGAAGGTTGTGTGCAGATCCCTCAGGCGCGGCCAGCAGCGCGCGCGCTCGCGTAGAGGCACACGGCGGCGGCCGTGGAGAGGTTCAGGCTCTCGGCACGGCCGAAGATGGGGATCGAGACCCGGTGGTCGGCGAGTCCAGCGAGCTCCTCGGGCAGACCCCATGCCTCGTTGCCGAACAGCCACGCGACCGGCTGGTCCAGGACGCCGCCGGCTTCGGCCTCGAACAACCCCGTCTCACCGGCGCCGTCGGTGGCAAGGACGGCATAGCCCGCAGCCTGGGCCCGGCGTACGCACTCGGCGGCGTCGCCCGTGATCGCGATCGGCAGGTGCCACAGGCTGCCGACGCTCGCCCGGACGGTCTTGTCGTTGTAGGGGTCGACGCTGTTGCCGGCCAGCACGACCGCGCTGACCCCGGCCGCGTCGGCGCAGCGGATCACGGTGCCGGCGTTGCCGGGGTCGCGTACGTCGGCGCAGATCACGATCGTGCGCGCGGGACGAAGGGTCTCGACGGGCTCGAGCGACGAAGGCGGCCCGAGCACGGTCGCGAGCGGCACGTCGAGAAACGTGCACACGGCGACGATCCCCTGTGGGGTGACCGAGCCGCTCAGCGCCGAGATGGCTGCGTCACTGGCCGGGGTCCACGGGACACCGGCGTCGTCGACGGCCTTGCGGAGCGCGGCGTACTGCTCGCTGGCGGCCTCGGTCGCGAAGACCTCGCGGACACCGCCCGGCACCAGCAGCGCCTCGGTCAGGGCCTTCGCGCCCTCGGCCAGGAAGAGCCGCTCCTCGGCCCGGGAATTGCGACGGGCGAGCCTTCGTGCCGCTTTGATGCGACCGTTCTTCGCAGAAAGGGGTCGCTCGGCAGGAAGGCTCGCCATCGTCGGGTCACTCGTTCCAGGACATGGTCTCGCCAGGCTCGACCAGGTCGGTACGAGTCAGGCCGAGACCGGTGCGTTGACGTCCTCGGGCAGGTTGGCCTTGGCCAGCTCGACCATCGCGAGGAACGCGGGTGCATCGTTGACGGCCATCTCGGCGAGGATCTTGCGGTCCACCTCGACCCCGGCGGCCTTGAGGCCCTGGATGAAGCGGTTGTAGGTCAGGCCGTTGGCGCGGACTCCGGCGTTGATCCGCTGGATCCAGAGCCGACGGAAGTCGCCCTTGCGCTTCTTGCGGTCGTTGTAGCTGTAGACCAGCGAGTGGGTGACCTGCTCCTTGGCCTTGCGGTACAGGCGCGAGCGCTGGCCCCGGTAGCCGGAGGCGCGCTCGAGGGTGACCCGGCGCTTCTTGTGGGCGTTGACCGCCCGCTTGACGCGTGCCATTTCAGTACTCCTTCAAAGATTTCTACGTGGTCGGACTGATCGCGACCACCCGGGTGGGGGCACCCGGCGAGTCAGGGTGGGTGGGGCCTACAGGCCGAGCAGCTTCTTCGCGCGCGGGACGTCCGCCTTGGCCACCTCAGCGGTGCCGGACATGCGACGGGTCACCTTCGAGGACTTCTTCTCGAGGTTGTGGCGCAGGCCGGTCTTCTGGCGACGGATCTTGCCCGTGCCGGTCACCCGGAAGCGCTTGGAGGCACCGGAGTGCGTCTTGTTCTTCGGCATCTGTCTCTATTCCTTTTCTCGTTACGCTTCGATCTCGGGGTCGAGGTTCTCGGAGCGGCCGCGCTCCTTCTTCGGCGAGGGAACCGGGTGTGCCGCCTTGAGCTCGGCACGTTCTGCCTCACGCTCTGCCTCACGCTCGGCAGCTCGTGCGTCCCTCTCGGCCTTCACCTCGGCCTTGGCCTCGGACTTCTTCTTGTGCGGACCGATCACCATGGTCATGTTGCGGCCGTCCTGCTTGGGCGAGGACTCCACGAAGCCCAGCTCGGTCACGTCCTCGGCGAGACGCTGCAGCAGCCGGTACCCGAGCTCGGGGCGGTGCTGCTCGCGACCGCGGAACATGATCGTGATCTTGACCTTGTCCCCGGACCGGAGGAACCGCACGACGTGACCCTTCTTGGTCTCGTAGTCGTGCGCGTCGATCTTCGGCCGGAGCTTCATTTCCTTGATGACGGTGTTGGTCTGGTTGCGTCGGGCCTCGCGGGCCTTCTGCGCGTTCTCGTACTTGAACTTGCCGTAGTCCATGAGCTTGCAGACCGGGGGTCGACCCATCGGCGCGATCTCGACCAGGTCGAGGTCGGCTTCCTGGGCCAGGCGCAGCGCGTCGCTCGTGGAGACGATGCCAACTGTTTCGCCGTTGGGGCCAACGAGCCGGACTTCCGGGACCCGGATCCGATCGTTGATTCGCAGCTCGGTGCTGATGTGTCCTCCTGTGGTGGTCTTCATGGGCGACCTGCAGGAGTTCAGCTCCTGTCAGCGCATGTGTGCCCTGACACGGAAAATGGCCCCCGGCGCGACGCGCGGGGGCCTCAAGGTCGACCAGGTACGACGAACCGCCGCCCTGTTCCTGACCGGTACCCGACGACCTGGTGCTGCAGCGGTCGGTGGGTGGGAGGAGGCCTCCACTTGTCGGATCTCCCCCAGCGGTGGCCGGGGAGGATCGGTCGAGCACAAGGGTACAAGGGATGGAGTCCCATTGCACATCAGCCCGCCGGTGCCGCCCAGCCCCACCCGGGTCCGACGCCGGACTCGCCGGCCCCGACCCGCACCAGCCGGTGCCCACGGGCGAGGGCGTCGAGCTCGGCGTCCTCGACCACGAAGGTGACAGGTCCGGCGACGTCCAGGAGCAGGGCGGCCGCTCCCTGCTGGATCGCCGCCAGCGCGGCCTGCTGCACCGAGACCGGCACCGGTCTGGCCTCGGGGTTCCACCCGACCAGGCCGGGCGTGCCGGTGAAGGCGAGCAGGGCCGTCCGGCCGTCCCTGCCGGTCATCAGCACTGCGGCCATGTCGCTGGTCTTGTCGTGGGCGAGCCCGTGCTCGTCGTACTCCACCTCGCCGAGGACGGCCACCACCGGGACCAGGACCCGGGCGTCCTGCAGCAGCGCGAGGACCTCGCTGTAGGCGGCGGTCTCCGGCGTCGAGTCGTAGGCGGCCAGGGCCGCGGCCAGGTGCGGGTCGGCCGCGCCGTCGTCGCCGGGGAAGCCGGGGTCCGGGATCGAGCGCATCCCGCGATCCTCCCAGACCCACATTGGTGGGACCTACGTAGGCTGGAGGCATGCCACTGGCCGCCAACGTCACTCTCGACGCCACGACCTGGGCAGCGCTCGCGCTCGTGCTGACCATATTCGGAGCGACGCTCTCCTGGGTCGCCTGGCGTCGTCGCGGGCTCGCCGCCGGGCTGCGGGGCCTGGCCTGGACACTCCTGCCGGTCGCCGCGTGGCTCACCGGCACGCTGCGCCTGGCCGCGAACATCCTCAACGCCGTCCTCGACTGGGCGGCGCGGCTGGTGTTCTCCCCGGTGGTCTGGCTCGGCATCGTCGTGGCCGCGGTCGCCGCGGCCCTGTGGGTCGTCTCCGGGTTGATGCGCACCCGTGGCCTCGGCGTACGCAAGGGTCAGGCGGTCCGCGGGTCGGGAACCACGCCGGCGGCTGCCGTCCGCGGGAAACCCGCCCGGTCGAGGATCGGGTCGAAGGGCGGGCGGTCCCGCGGGGACGACATCGAGGACATCGACGACATCGAGGCCATCCTCAAGCGGCACGGAATCTGAGACATGTCGTCGGCGCCCGCCAACAGCGATGCCGCACGCCACCAGCTGGCCCGTCGCCTCGACACCGCGGTCGGGGGCCTCGATGATCCGGCCACACCGATGGTCGTGGTCGACCTCGACGCCTTCGACTCCAACGCCACCGACCTTGTCCGCCGCGCCTCCGGGAAGCCGGTCCGGGTGGCCTCGAAGTCGCTGCGGATCCCTGCCCTGCTCGAGCGCGTGCTGGCGCGGTCCGGTTTCTCCGGGGTGCTGGCCTACTCCCTGCGCGAGGCGCTGTGGCTGGTCAGGCACCAGGTCAGCGACGACGTGGTGCTCGGCTACCCCACGGTCGACCGTGTAGCGCTCCGAGACCTGCTCGGCGACGAGGAGGCGAGGTCCGGCATCACGCTGATGGTGGACAGTCGCGCCCACCTCGAGCTCCTCGAGGCGTGCGGCGACGCGCGGGGCGTCCGGGTGGCTGTCGACGTCGACGCCGGACTGCGGATGGGTCGCTCGCACGTCGGACCGAAGCGGTCGCCGCTGCACGACACCGACGCCGTGGTCTCCTTCGCCCGCGACGTCGTCGAGCGTGGCTTCTCGCTGGTCGGGGTGATGACCTACGAGGCCCAGGTGGCCGGCGTGCCCGACGCCGTGCCCCACCAGCGGGCCCGCTCCCTCGTCGTGCGCAGGCTGAAGTCGGCGTCGGTCGCTCAGCTCGAGCAGCGACGGGCCGAGATCGCCGGGCACCTGCGTGAGCTGGCCGAGCTGGAGTTCTGGAACGGTGGCGGCTCCGGCAGCGTCGAGAGCACGGTGGCGGACGCAGTGGTGACCGAGGTCGCGGCCGGGTCAGGGCTGCTCGTGCCAGGCCTGTTCGACCACTACGAGAGCTTCGTGCCGCTCCCGGCCGCGTTCTACGGCCTTCGCGTCGTACGCCGTCCCGGGGGCGGCGTGGCCACCCTCGCCGGTGGCGGCTTCGTGGCCAGCGGCCCGAGCGGGAAGGACCGGTCCCCGACTCCCTGGGCGCCCCCCGGCCTGCGGCTGACCGGGCTCGAAGGTGCCGGCGAGGTGCAGACCCCGGTGGTCGGAGCGGCGGCGCGGCTGCTGCGGGTCGGCGACTGGGTCTGGTTCCGGCACGCCAAGTCGGGCGAGCTCGCCGAGCACACCAACGTGGTGCATCTCCTGGCCGGTGCGCAGATCGTCGAGACCGTGCCCTCCTACCGCGGTCTCGGGCTGGCGTGGTGACGGCGCCCACAACGGCGTCGGTCCTGAGACTGGCGCTCGACCGGCCGGCCACCCTGGGACAGGGGCGGCTGGTCTGCGTAGACGGGCCGGCCGGCTCCGGCAAGACGACGCTGGCAGCCTCGCTGGGCAACGCCTCCGACACCACCGTGCTGCACATGGACGACCTCTACGCCGGCTGGTCGGGACTGTCCTCGGTCGACGACCAGCTCGACGACCTGCTCACCCCGCTGGCGGCGGGGCGCCCCGGCTCCTACCTGCGCTTCGACTGGGAGGCCCAGCGGTTCGCCGAGCGGGTGGTCGTCGAGCCGTCACCGTTGATCGTGCTCGAAGGAGTCGGCTCGGGAGCCGCACGCTTCGCCGACCTGGTCACGGTGCTGGTCTGGGTGGAGGCTCCGCACGACCTGCGGATGGCGCGCGGCGTGGCCCGTGACGGGGAGGCGTTCGCGATGAAGTGGGAGGACTGGGCGCGCGACGAGGCGACGCTGTTCGCCCGGGAGCAGACCCGCGCCAGGGCCGATGTCGTCGTCGACGGCACCGGCCCGCGCGGATGAACGATGCTCAGACGGGCGCCGGAACCCGTCGGGCGCTCCGCCGCCGGGCGACGAGGTGTCCCACCTCGACCAGGCCGAATCCTCCGAGGAAGATCCCCAGCGTCACCAGCCCGTAGGAGAGTGGGAACCCGCCGGGCTCGAAGGCGGGGTTGTCCACGCTTTGCTTCAGCGAATCGAGCGTCAGGTAGAGCGTCTGGTAGGTGAAGGCCCACAGATAGGCCACGGCGTACGCGGTGCGGGCGGCCAGCCTCGAGGGAAGCCAGAAGCCGAGCGGGAACGCCAGCAGGATCGTGATGACGGCAACCATCTCCGGGCCCCCTCTCAGTCCAGGACCGGCTCGCGCCGACGCTGACCGGAGAACATCAGGACGAGCGTGGCGAGGGTGACGAGGGTGACCCCAGCGACGAGGATCTTGATCACGGCAGGAACGCCGACGAACAGAGCCGGCAACGCGGTCACCAGGGCGACGACGAGACATGCGGCGGCGACACGCACGGCGACCCTGCTGCCGGTGCGCCAGGCGATGACCACGGCGACGAGCCCGACGACTCCGACCACGGTGTCGGCGTACAAAACCACCAGCGGTGGTCCCACCTCGCCCTTGGGCTGGGCCTCGAACGCGCTGGGCACGTTGACCAGGCTGATCAGTCCGGCCAGGGCCAGGCCGATCTTGTTGCGGGTGTTCAGGACGGTGCCGGTTTCCCGGACTCGGGTGGTGCTCATGGCTTCCTCCAAGGGACGAGCGGACGCCTCACGATCAACCCTTCGCCGTTCCCGGCAACAGGTGCGTTCTTCCTGCTCATGCTCCTCGCTCTGCCCGGGGATGTCAGGAAGAACTTCCCGGGCGCGGGAGCCGTTCCCCGGCGATGATGGGCAGGTGACGCTGCGCATCCTGCTGGCCGACGACCACCCCGTGGTCCGCGCCGGCCTGCGGACGCTCATCGACACCCTCGAGGACCTCGAGGTCGTGGGTGAGGCCGCCGACGGCGAGCAGGCACTGCGCGAGGCGCTGCTCCTGCGTCCCGACGTCGTCTTGATGGACGTCCGGATGGACGGGGTCGACGGGGTCGAGGCCACCCGTCGGATCCGCGCGGCGGTGCCGGGGACGGCGGTGCTGATGCTCACGATGTACGACGACGACGCCACCGTCTTCACCGCGATGCAGGCCGGGGCCCGCGGCTACCTGCTCAAGGGAGCCGGCCAGGACGAGATCGTGAACGCCGTTCGTGCCGTGGCAGCAGGGCAGGCGATCTTCGGCCCCGCCGTCGCCGCGCGGATGCTCCGGTTCTTCACCGCTGCGCCGACCGCCTCGGAGCCGCCGTTCCCGACACTGACCACCCGGGAGCGCGACATCCTCGACCTGCTCGCGGGCGGCCGGCGCACCGCGGCGATCGCCGAGCAGCTCTTCTTGTCCCCCAAGACCGTGAGCAACCACCTCACCAGCATCTTCGCCAAGCTCGAGGTGGCCGATCGCACCGCGGCGATCATCCGGGCCCGCGAGGGCGGTCTCGGGCGGCAGCCGTGACGACGCCGCACGCGATCGCGTTCAGCGCCGTCGCCCTCTCCCTGCTGCTGCCGGCCGTCGGTCTGCTGCGGGCCCGTCGGGCCACCGCATCGGCGGTGATCATGGTGCTGGCCTCGCTCGTGCTGCTTCTCGGTGTGGTGCTGGGCACCAACGGCATCAACGGAAGCCACGGCGTCGCCGAGACCACGTGGGTCGTGGCGGGCCTGCTCCTCGGACCACTCGCCCTGGTGCTCTACCCCGTCGCACGGTGGCGTGACCCGGTCGACTTCCTGACCCTCGTCGGAGTGACCTCGGCGGGGTGCATGGCCGTGATCGTGCCGGAAGCCCTGGTCACGGCGGTGCTCGTGGTGCTGATCGGGGTCCCGGCCCACCTGTGGTGGCGCTTGGAGCGAGCCTCGCCCGAGGAGCGTCGTGCCCTGACCTGGATGGCCCTGGCGAGCGGAAGCAGTGCGCTGCTGATGGGCCTGGTCGCCTTCGCGGCCGGTGACGCGCTCGGATCAGTCACTCCCGAGGGCTTCCTCGTCGCCGTCGGACCGGCGATGTACGTCGGCGTTGCGCGACCCGACCTCGCCGACGCGCGGGCACTGGTGGTGCCCGTGGTCACCTACCTGACCGCGGCCATCGCCTACCTCGCGCTGTTCATCGGCTCAGCGGCCGCCATCGAGCAGCTCACCGACGGAGCGCCACCGCCGATCGCGGTGCTGGGGCTCTTCGCGACCGTCTTCGCGGCCTCGTTCCACCCGGTGCAGGTCGCCTTCAGAGGCGTGGTGGACGAGCTGCTGTTCGGCGTTCGTCCCGATGCGCTCGACGCCGCCGGCCTGGTCTCGGCGGGCATCGGCGACGACCCGGTCGTGGCGCTGCGCGCGATCCGTGAGGCGCTGATGCTGCCGTACGCCGCACTGCGCGTCGACGACGAGGTGACGGCTGCCTCCGGCACGCGCGTGACCCAGACCGTGCTCCGGTCCCTGCCCTCCACCACCGGCACAGCCCTCGAGCTGGAGGTCGGCCTACGGGCCGGGGAGCTCGCGCTCTCGGTGGCCGACCGTCAGGTCCTCGACATCGCGACCCCCCTGCTCGCCCAGTCGTTGCGCGCGAGCGCCCTGGCCTCCGACCTGCTCCAGGCCCGGCAGCAGACCATCGCCGCACGCGAGGAGGAACGCCGCCGTCTGCGGCGGGACCTGCACGACGGCCTCGGCCCCCGGCTGACCGGCATCGCGTTCACGGCTGACGCCGCCCGCAACCTGGCCCGGTCCGACCCGCCGGCTTCGGAAGGGCTGCTCGAGGCGCTGCGCGCGGAGACCACCGCCGCGATCGAGTCGATCCGGGAGCTGGTCTATGCGATGCGCCCGCCGGCGCTCGACGAGCTCGGTCTCGCAGGCGCGATCACCCAGGCGGCGACGTCGATCCGCAGCCGCTCGGGGGATCCGCTGCGCACGGTGGTGCGCGTCGACGCTCTCGAGCACCTGCCCGCGGCGGTCGAGGTGGCGGCGTACCGGATCGCCGTGGAGGCCCTCACCAACATCGCGCGCCACACGGACAGCCCGGAAGCCGTGGTGGCGCTCACGGCGACGGAGGGGAACCTGACCGTCGACGTCACCGACCGGGCGCCCGGAGCAGCGCCCTGGCAGGCAGGCGTGGGGCTGAGCTCGATGCGCGAACGTGCGGAGGAGCTCGGCGGGAGCCTCGTGGCCACGAGCACCGCGACCGGAGGCTGCGTGCGTGCCGACCTCCCGCTGGGTCTGGTCGGCCGCCACGCGCAGCCCGACTAGGACTCGAGCTCGTACTCGGTCCACCGCATCCGGGTCCGGAACCCGGCCCGCTCGTAGACGCCCAGGGCCCCCGACGGGTTCTCCGAGTCCACGTCGAGCGCCGCCCGGTCGAAGCCCTGCTCGGCGTACCGGTCCATCGCCTCGTGGAGCAGGGCAGTGGCCAGCCCGCGACGCCGGTGTTCCGCGAGGGTGCCGACCTTCGCGATGTAGGCCTCCCTGATGCCCGTCGCCTGCGCGACCGCGTCGTACTCGCTGGTCTGGACGTAGGCCGCGATGCTGCCCTCGCGGTCGCGCAGCAGCAGGCTCAGTGCCGCCCGGGTGTTGCGGCTCTGGGTCACCCACTGGGCCCACATCTCCTTGCTCCACGGGGTGAACCCGGGATGTCCGGGGAAGGCCCGGTTGTGGGCCTCCCGCAGCTCGTCGGGCTCGACGCCCTCCCAGGTGTGCAGCGAGTAGCCCTCGGGGAGTCGGCGATGGCCGCCCGTGGGTGGGACGGCCGCGGTCGCGGCCCTGGCCGGTGCCCAGCTCGGAGGTCATCAGGAACGCCCACCGGTGCGGGCGCAGGCCGTTGGCCTCGAAGATCGCGGCCAGGTCCAGGTTGTCCGACGCAGCGGTCCCGGTGACGACGGGATGCAGGCCCACCCCTCGCTCACGCACGTAGCTCCTCGCCCGGTCGATCATCAGCGGGACGAGTCTCGAACCGATCCCCTGCCTGCGACGCTCCGGGTGCACGGTGCCGTCCAGAGCGACGCTGACCTCACCGCCTGAGGGTGCACGTGGCAGCAGGCGAGCGTGCGCGACCACACGCCCCGCGGCCTCGACGAGCAACCAGTCCTTCGACGGGTCGATCATCGGGTTCCCGAGATCCTCGAGGACGTCCTCGAGGCCGTAGTGCTCCCCGGTCCGGTCGACCTCCTCCGCTGCGGCCAGCAGGTCAGTGACCTGGCCGGCGTCCTCGTGGGTCATCGGCCGGGTGCGGAGGTCGTTCACGGTCCGGATCCTAGGTCCCGTCGTGACCGGTTCGGCACCTGGATTTCGCGCTCGGCGTGCCGGTGCGATCAGTCCGCGGTCGGGGTGTTGGCCGCGATGGTGGCCCGGAGCTCGCTCACCGCCTTGCGTGCGCGGCGTCCGTCGGAGCCCTGCACCCCGATCAGCGAGATCGTGGTGCCGTCGGAGAGGTCCAGGGTCCCCCAGGGCGCACCACGCTTGAGGTGGACCGCGATCACCTGGGACCACTCGTAGGACCGTTTGCGGTAGCCGTTGACCACGGTGAGGCGGTCGCTGCTGGCCGTCACCCTGGAGCGCACGAGCGCGTTCCAGGAGCTGGCGAGCAGCAGCGCCATGAAGACCAGGGTGCCGCGCTGGAAGGGCGTGAACTGGCTCCGGATCTCGGCTCCCAGACCGATCCACACCGCGACGATCAGAGCGAGCAGCATCAGACCGAGGACCCAGAAGGCGACGCGCACGCCGAGAGGCCGCCAGGTGTGCGGCAGCTTCGGTGCGCCGACCCCGGGGAGCCCGTGCTCAGAGCCGGCAGGCATGGATGTCCGTGAGCAGGATCGCCCGCGCACCGATCTCGTAGAGGTCGTCCATCAGCTTCTGCGCCCCGGCGCGCGGCACCATGGCGCGGACGGCGACCCAGCCCTCGCGATGCAACGGCGACATCGTCGGTCCCTCGAGACCGGGCGTGAGCGCGACGGCATCCTCGACCGCGGACTCGGCGATGTCGTAGTCCATCATCACGTAGGTCCGGGCGACGAGCACGCCGTCGAGACGACGCTTGAAGATCTCGAACCCGGTGGGCTCGGAGATGTCTGACCTGGTGATCAGCACCGCCTCGGACTCCAGGATCACCTCGCCGACGATCTCGAGGCCCGCTGCCTTCAGGGTGCTCCCCGTCTCCACGACGTCAGCGATCACGTCGGCGACGCCGAGCTGGATGCTGGTCTCCACCGCACCGTCGAGGCGGATCACCTCGGCCTCGATGCCGCGCTCCTCGAGATGACGGCGCACCACTCCGACGTACGACGTCGCGATGCGCTTGCCCGCCAGGTCCTCGAGCGAGCCATGGTGCCCGGCCGCGCGGCGAACCGGAACCTCGAGCGACCGAACCCCAGCCGGCGGACCTCCTCGGCCTTGGCACCTGAGTCGAGCAGCAGGTCACGGCCGGTGATCCCGACGTCGAGGGTGCCCTCCCCCACGTACAGCGCGATGTCGCGAGGTCGCAGGTAGAAGAACTCCACCCCGTTGACCGTGTCGAGCAGGCTCAGCTCCTTGGAGTCGGTGCGCTGGCGGTAGCCCGCCTCGCGCAGGATCTCCGACGCGGCCGTCGACAGCGAGCCCTTGTTGGGGATCGCGATCCGCAGCAGCGGCTGGTCCTCGCCGTTGGTCGGGCCGGTGGCCCCGGTGGTCGAGCGTGTCGAAACCATGATTCCTCTACAGGTGGGCGTAGACGTCGTCGAGCGAGATTCCGGCGGCGAGCATCAGCACCTGCGCGTGGTAGAGCAGCTGGCTGATCTCCTCGGCCGCCCGCTGATGGCCCTCGTGCTCGGCGGCCATCCACGACTCGGCTGCCTCTTCCACCAGCTTCTTGCCGATCTCGTGGACGCCGGCATCGAGCGCCCGGACCGTCCCAGAACCCTCGGGCCGGGTCTCGGCCTTCTCGCTCAGCTCGGCCCAGAGCTCCTCGAACGTCTTCACGGGGCCAGCCTAGGCGGTGCCCCGGCGCCGTCGGTCACGGCGGTGGCGCGGTGGACGGCGCCGGTCCCGTCGACGCGGCCAGCTGCGGGAACGTCGATCGCAGGGCGAGGTACTGCCCGGTGTCGAGGTAGGAGGGGTTGCTGCCGGCCGGCACGCGGATCACCTCGAGGCACGCGAGCACGGGGTCGGCGAGGATCTCGTCGCGGGTCAGCACCGGCTCGACGGCGCGCAGCCGCACCGGCATCGACACCTCGGCACCCGCGACCTGCACCGACCCGGTCGTGTGCCCGACCGCATGGACGCCTGCCGGATGACGGGGGTCCCGGCCGCTGACCCAGAGGAGGACGGGCTGGCCCGCGCGCACCAGGGCGGTGCGGTACGACGGCTGCACGCATCGCCGGGTGACCTCGCGGAACCCCTGCCGGCGCAGCTCGCCGACCGAGGTGGTCTGCGGGCTCACCTTGAGCAGCCACGCGCCCAGGGTCGACAGGCTCACGGCCGGAGTCGTCGTCACCACGGAGAGGCCTCCGGCCTCAGTCCGCGATCTCGCGCAGGACCCGCGCCACGCGCAGAGCGGCGGCGGTGGCCTCGTAGCCCTTGCTCTCCATGCTGCCGGCGAGGCCGGCGCGGTCGAGCGCCTGCTGCTCGGTGTCGCAGGTGAGCAGGCCGAAGCCGATCGGGACGCCCGTGTCGAGGGCCACGCGGGTCAGCCCGTCCGTGGTCGCTCCGCAGACGTAGTCGAAGTGCGGAGTGCCGCCGCGGATGACCACGCCGAGCGCGACGACGGCGTCGAAGCCCTGCCGGGCGAGAGCCTGGGCAACGACGGGGAGCTCGAAGGAGCCGGGCACACGCACGACCTCCGAGGCACCGACCTGGTAGCGATCGACCGCCTCGAGGGCGCCGGCGACGAGGCCGTCCATCACCTGTTCGTGCCAGCTCGCGGCGACCACGGCGACCCTGAGGTCGCTGCAGTCGACGGGCTGGTCGCGCGGGCTGCCGTCGCCACTCACGACTGGACGCCGATCTGGAGGTCGCCGAAGTGGTGTCCCATGCGGTCGCGCTTGGTCATCAGGTAGCCGATGTTGTGGTCGTTCGGGCGTGGTGTCAGGCCCACCCGCTCCGCCACGGGGATCCCGTAGGACTCCAGGCTCGAGGTCTTGTCGGGGTTGTTCGTGAGCAGACGCACGGACCTCACCCCGAGGTCCCGCAGGATCTGCGTGGCCGCGCCGTAGTGCCGGGCGTCCGCGGGCAGGCCGAGATCGAGGTTGGCGTCGATCGTGTCGCGGCCGCCGTCCTGGAGCTCATAGGCCTGCAGCTTGGCGAGCAGGCCGATGCCGCGGCCTTCATGTCCCCGCAGGTAGATCACCACTCCCCTGCCCTCCTTGACGATCAGGTCCATCGCCTCGTCCAGCTGAGGTCCGCAGTCGCAGCGCTCGGACCCGAAGACGTCACCGGTGAGGCACTCGCTGTGCACCCTGGTCAGCACGGGCGTCTCGGTCCGCAGGTCCGCGGGGTCGCCGTACACCAGCGCGACGTGCTCGGAGCCGTCCACCGTGATCCGGTAGCCGAAGGCGGTGAAGGCGCCGTGGTTGGTCGGCAGCAGGGTCCGAGCCAGTCGCTCGACGTGGGTCTCCGTGCGGCGTCGGTAGTGCACCATCTGCTCGATCGAGATCATCAGCAGACCGTGCTCGTCGCAGAAGTCGCGCAGCTCCTGGCCGCGCTTCATGCTCCCGTCGTCGTTGACGAGCTCGACGAGAACGCCCGCCTCGGTGAGACCGGCCATCCGCGCCAGGTCGACCGCGGCCTCGGTGTGGCCGCGGCGCACGAGGACACCGCCCTCGCGGTAGCGCAGCGGGAAGACGTGCCCCGGCCGGGTGATCTCCCAGGGCTCGGTGGCGGAGTCGGCGAGCACGCGCGCCGTGTGTGCCCGGTCGGCGGCGGAGATGCCGGTCGAGACACCGTCGCGAGCGTCCACCGAGATCGTGTACGCCGTGCGCAGCTTGTCCTTGTTGTGCGGCGTCATCAGCGGGATCTCCAACCGGTCGAGCATCGCGGCCGGCATCGGCACGCAGATCACCCCGCTGGAGTGCCGGATCGTGAACGCCATCAGCTCGGGCGTGGCCCTGCTGGCCGCGAAGATGATGTCGCCCTCGTTCTCGCGGTCCTCGTCGTCGACGACCACCACGGCGCGCCCCGCCTTGATCGCCCCCATCGCCTCCTCGACGGAGTCGAGGCGGATCTTCCCATCGGGTGTGCTTCGGCTCTCGGTCATGTCCTCACCATCTTCTCGACGTACTTCGCGATCACGTCCACCTCGAGGTTGACGACGTCGCCGGGTTGCTTGAAGCCCAGGGTGGTGCGCGCCAGGGTCTCCGGGATCAGGCTGACCGTGAAGGACCCCTGGCCGGCCGGGTCGGGCGCGGCCCGGACCTCCACGACCGTGAGCGAGATCCCGTCGACGGTGACGGACCCCTTGTCGATCAGGTAGCGCTCGAGCCCGTCGGGCAGGGCGATCTCGACGACCTCCCAGTGCTCGCTCGGGGTGCGGCTCAGCACCGTCCCGGTGCCGTCCACGTGTCCCTGGACGATGTGCCCGCCGAGCCGGGTCGCCGGCGTGACCGCGCGCTCCAGGTTGACCCGCGCTCCCGGCGTCAGGGTGCCCAGCGAGGTCTTGGCCAGGGTCTCGTGCATCACGTCGGCCGTGAACGACTCGGCGACACCTCCGGCGCTGAGCCGGGTGGTGACCACCGTGAGGCAGCAGCCGTTCACCGAGATCGAGTCGCCGAGCCCGGCGTCGCTGGTGACGAGTGGTCCGCGCACGGTGAGGCGGATCGCGTCGCCCTGGTCCTCGAGCGAGTCGACGGTGCCGAGCTCCTCGACGATGCCGGTGAACATCTCAGGCTCCTCTGGTCGGTTCGGGGTGCAGGGTGATCCGGACACAGGCTGCCGCTCCGGTGCCCACGGTCGTCACGTCGAGGATCCGCAGCCGTCGCGCGTCGGCGATCGTGCTGATGCCCAGGTCGGCGACGGCGCTGGGGCCGCCGCCGAGCAACGCCGGCGCCAGGTAGGCGACGACCTCGTCGACGAGCCCCGCGCGCAGGAAGGCTGCGGCGAGCCGGGGTCCGCCCTCGAGGAACACGTGCTGACGGTCCCGGTCGTGCAGCTGCGCCAGGGCTTCCGCCGGGTCCCGGGTCCTCAGCAGGACGGTCTCGGCCTGGTCGTCGAGCACGCGGCGCGTGGCATCGAGGTCGCGCAGACCCATCACGGCTCGTAGCGGCTGGTGTGGCAGCGGCTCGTCGTACTCGTCCCGCACGGTCAGCACCGGGTCGTCGATCTCCACCGTCCCCGTGCCGACCAGCATGGTGTCGCACAGGGCTCGCAGCCGGTGGCTGTCCACGCGGCCCGGCTGCGGGGTGATCCAGCGGCTGCTGCCGTCGGCGGCAGCGCTGCGACCGTCCAGGGTGGTGGCGAACTTCCAGGTGACGAAGGGGCGGTGGTGCTCCATGGCGAACGTCCACGCCCGGTTCAGGGCACGCGCCTCGCGTTCCATGAACCCGAGCTCGACCTCGATGCCCGCCTCGCGCAGCGTGGCCAGGCCGCCCGCGGCGACCGGGTTGGGGTCGGGCTGGGCGAAGACCACCCGCCGCACGCCGGCGGCGACCAGTGCCTGCGAGCACGGGCCGGTGCGCCCCGTGTGGTCGCACGGCTCGAGCGTGACGACCGCGGTCGCGCCGCGGGCGTCGGCTCCGGCCTCGGTCAGCGCCGCCACCTCGGCGTGGGGTGTCCCGGCACCACGGTGGTAGCCCTCGGCGAGCTCGGTGCCGTCAGGGGACAGCAGCACGCAGCCGACCCGTGGGTTGGGCCCGAGGGGTACGCCGGGGGTGCTCGCCAGCTCCAGCGCGCGATGCATCGCGTGCTGCTCGGCTGGGGAGAAGCCCATCGTCGCGTCCTCACTGGTCCGTCGCGGGCTCCAGGGGACAGAACGGATCGCATTCTCGCTGCGATCCACCTGCGTGCGTCTTCTCATCCGGACTTTGACCGTCGGTCCAGGAGTTCCACCTGGTCAACCGGCCACGTGGTGTCGGCCGGGTCGCGGACTGTGACCGCCGGTGCGGAGTTTCACCGCCCCCAGAGCACGCGAGCTCATCACTCGTCTTCGACCAAGTCTGCCACAGCGGGTTCGCCGGGATCTCGTGAGGCGCTCACCTGTCGTGGGCGACCTGTCCCCACGGGCTAGGCGGGCAGCAGCTCCCAGTGCACCAACGTGCGCAGCTCGGCGGGTGCGACGTCAGGCTCGCTGAGGTACTCCTCCCACATCAGGCCGGCGAGGTCCACCTCACGCCCCAGGGACGGCGCCCCCTCCCTGAGGGCGTCGTAGGCGTGTCCGAGCTCGTCGTACGGACCGATGTGGGTCGTCGTGGCAGTGTCCGCGTCGGGGAGCTGCAGCGGCTCGACCCCGTTGCCGGCTTCGACGGGTGCGGCCACCACGAAGCCCGCGAACACCTGGAGGACCTCGCTCTCCTCCATCCGGTAGCAGGACGCCGGCGGTCCCGACACCGTGGCGCCGACCCGTGACAGGTGCTGCATCACCGTGTCGAAGGCGTGGCCCATCTGGTCGGCCATCTCCTCGGCCCGGACATCGAACCGGTGCACGGCGAGATGGCGACCGCTCTCGTGGTCGATGGTGATGTCGTAGCTCATGGTGGCCTCCTCCGGTTCCTCTCCACGCTAGGCAGGCGCACGACCCTCCGACAGGGTCGGTGGACCCACCTCCTACGGACCTTCGAACGGCTCCGATGTCACACCTCGGCGCGCTGACGGGTCCTTGCCTTCACAGTCCGTCCGAACCGTTCGAGGAGCTCCCATGTCCGTCACCCGCTCGTCCCCGCCCCGCGTCGCCCGCGTGCCGCTCGACCACACCGGGCTGGTGGCCCGGGCGCTCAGGTGGTACTCGCGGCACCGGTACGGCCAGGAGATGGAGCCGATGCTGGCGCTGCTGGCGCACCGCGGGGTCACCACCGCGGTCGCACGGTTCGAGATGCGGCTCGCGAGGTGGGACCGCCTCGAGCCCGACCTCAAGGAGCTGGCCTGCCTCCGGGTCGCCACCCAGATCGGCTGCAGCTGGTGCATCGACTTCGGCTACTACCTCTCGCGGACGCGCGGCATGAGCCGGGCCAAGCTCGAGCAGGTGGCGCAGTGGCGGGAGAGCGAGGTCTACACCCCGACGGAGCGACGCGTCCTGGAGTACGCCGAGGCCATGACCACCACCCCTCCCCAGGTCACCGACGCGATGGTCGAGGCGCTGCGCACCGACCTCGACGACGCCCAGCTGATCGAGCTGACTGAGATGATCTCGGTGGAGAACCTGCGCTCGCGGACCAACTCCGCCCTCGGTCTGACCAGCCAGGGTTTCAAGGACCAGTGCGACCTGTCCCCCGGAGGACGTTGATGACCCCGACCCACGAGACGTCCCGCGACGACACGGCCACCGGGGCAGGTGGCCCGACCGCGACGTTCGAGCAGCACCGCCGGACGCTGCTCGGGGCTGCCTACCGGATCCTGGGAAGCAGGGTCGAGGCCGAGGACGTGGTCCAGGAGTCCTGGATCCGGTGGGCGCAGGTCGAGCACGACACCGTCGAGGAGCCGCGCGCCTACCTCCTCACGGTGGCCAGCCGGCTGGCGCTGAACCGGCGCCGTCAGCTGGTCGGTCGGCGGGAGAGCTACATCGGGCCCTGGCTCCCCGAACCCGTGGCCGAGCCGAGGTCCGACCCCCGGTCCGACGGGGCCGCCGCGGCGCAGCTGGCCGACGAGGTGTCGATGGCGATGCTGATCGTGCTGGAGTCGCTCACCCCGTTGGAACGCACGGCGTTCGTGCTCACCGACCTCTTCGGGCTCTCCGCTCCCGAGGTGGCCACAGCCCTGGAGCGGAGCCCGGCGGCGGTGCGCCAGCTGGTGCACCGGGCCCGCTCACACGTCGAGGCCCGTCAGCCGCGGCAGATCGTGGACGCCCAGCGTCACCGTGCGGTGGTCGAGCGGTTCATGACCGCCGCCGCAGGTGGCGACGTGGCGGCCCTGCTCGACGTGCTCGCGCCGGACGTCGTGCTGGTCACCGACGGCGGAGGACTCAAGCAGGCGGCGCTGCGGCCGATCCGCTCGGTCGACAAGGTCACCCGGTTCCTGGTCGGGATCCTGCGCCGGGTCGAGCAGAACTCGGTCACCGCCGAGCTGCGCAGGGTCAACGGCGAGCTCGCGATCGTGCTGAACGATCCGACCGGCGTGGACGCGGTCATGTTCCTCACCGTGGTCGGCGAGCAGGTCTCCGAGATGCACCTGATCAGGAACCCGGAGAAGCTCGGCGCCGTGTGAACGACGGCGCCGTTGCCCGGGGTTGCCGAGCGGCCCTCGACGAGCGCCCGGCGGCGCACGTCAGCCACCAGGCACCGCATGTGACCGGGTCGTGGGCCCGCGGACTGGACGGGAGTGGTCCGCGGACCCACGACGCGGCGTCAGCGAACGGCAGCGGCGGCGGCCACCACGTCGACCAGGCCGTAGCCCTTGTCGACGCTGGTGGTGCCGAGCGCCCCGCTCTCGTACGGCGCACCGTGGGTGACTGGTCGGCCGTGGTCTTCAGCGCGTTCTCGACCTGGGCAGGCGTGGCTGCCGGGTTGGCCTGGAACAGCTGCGCCACGATCCCTGCGATGTGCGGTGCTGCCATCGAGGTGCCGCTGATCGTGTTGAACGTGGCGACATCGGTGGCACCCGGGCCGTTGCGCGGATCCTGCCCGGTCGAGCAGATCACCAGGTAGGGACGGCACGAGGAGGTGATCTTGTCGCCGGGGGCCGAGATGTCGGGGTAGGTCGACTGGTCCCCTGACCTGCCGCGGGAGGAGAACGTCGAGACCTTGCCGTCACGCGTCCCGCTGTTCAGGTCGTTGTAGGAGGCCACCGAGAGGATGCCGCCGGTCGGGTCCATGCCCGGGGGGTTGGAGTTGCTGGTCGAGCCGTCGCCACCGTCGTTGCCGTTCGCCCACACCGTCACCACGCCGTCGGCGGCCAGCGCCCGCTGCAGCTTCACCGTGGCCGACTGCGGGTCGAAGTCGCCACCGCCCATGGGGCCGTAGGAGTTGTTGGTGACCTTGATCGGCGGGCACGTGGTCGCGGAGACGCCTGCGCCACACGGGGCAGCGTGGTTCTCCAGGACCCAGTTGAGCGCAGCGTCCGCACCGATGATGACCAGGCCGGCACCGGTCGAGACCGAGACCAGCTTGGCGCCGGGAGCGGCTCCCTGGAGCTTCGAGCCGTCGGAGAGCGTGGTCGGTCGACCGGCGACGATGCCGTTGACGTGGGTGCCGTGTCCACCGGCGGACAGCGTGTCGGTGTCGGCCGAGCTGGGCATCCGCTGCACCGAGCAGGCGACCTCGAACGGGTCGCAGAGGGCCTTGAGGTTGGCGACGACCGCGCTGCTGCCGTCGGCCTCCTTGAAGTACGGGTGGGTCGGGTCGACGCCGGAGTCGATGACGCCGACCGAGACGCCCTTGCCGGTCAGAGGGCGTGCCGTCGGCACCAGTCAGGGTCTGGGTGGCCTCGTAGCCGCGGGTGGCCTGGTTGGAGGTCATCTGGAAGTACTGGATCGGCTGGTCGGCCGCCTCGACGTACTGCACCCCGGGCTGGGTGCGCAGCGCCTCGATCTGCGCCTTCGTGCCCTTGGCGCCGACGACGTCGATCCGGGCGAACGTGACCCTCTTGGCCATCGCGGTGGAGGAGACCGCGCGGTTGGCGTCGGCGAGAGTCGCACCGTGGACCAGAACGGTGGTGGTGCCGCTCAGGGTGCCGATCTGCTGGCTCAGGTAGGGCGAGAGGTCCGCCTGGTCGGGGGCGGCGCTCGCCGCGCCGGGCACGGACAGGCCCAGTGCCAGGACGGCCGCCGCTGCTGCCGCGAGCGAGGTGGGAAGGTGCAGTCGCACGGAGGGACTCCTTGTGGTGCCCGAGGCCGCACCGGGGTCGTTCTCCGGTTCTGTCGGAGTCCGGGGCGGCTTTGGGAGCCCCAACGAGACAGTCGGGCGGGGGTCACGCCCGTTGGCCTTCGCGCCGGTAAGGACTAGGACCGCGCTGCGGCGGCGCGCAGCTGCTCGACCATCGCGTCGGGATCCTCGGCCGAGTACACGGCCGACCCTGCGACGAACACGTCGGCGCCGGCCTCGGCGCAGCGCTCGATCGTCTCCAGCGAGACTCCGCCGTCCACCTGCAGCCACACCTCGAGTCCGGCCGCCGAGATCAGCTCTCGAGCCCGGCGGATCTTCGGCAGGCACAGGTCGAGGAACTTCTGACCCCCGAAGCCCGGCTCCACCGTCATCACCAGGAGCATGTCGAGCTCCCCGAGCAGGTCGGCGAACGGCTCCACGGGAGTGGCGGGCTTGAGCGCCATCGACGCACGGGCACCCTTGGCGCGCAGCTCCCTGGCGAGCCGCACGGGCGCTGCGGCCGCCTCGGCGTGGAAGGTGACCGACCCGGCGCCCGCCTCGGCGTACGCCGGAGCCCACCGGTCGGGCTCCTCGATCATCAGGTGCACGTCCAGGGGCAGGGTGGCTGCCCTCGCCAGGCTCTCCACCACTGGCAGCCCGATCGTCAGGTTGGGCACGAAGTGGTTGTCCATCACGTCCACGTGCACCCAGTCGGCGCTCGGGATGCGGGAGACCTCCTCGGCGAGGCGGGACAGGTCGGCGTTGAGGATGCTCGGCGTGATCTGGATACCCATGGTGGTTCGATCCTAGGGGCCGTTCGTCTGAGCCGGCGGCGCGGTCCGCGGTCATAATGACGGATGGTCTCGCGCATCCTGGCGGCTCTCGCGGCGTTGCTCTCCGCAGCGGTCGCCGTTGCGGTGGTGGTGATCCCGCGCTCGCAGGGCAGCTCACCGGCCTGGTGGTTCATCGCGCTCGTGCTGTGCGCCACGGTCGCGCTCGGCTGGTGCGCGAGCGCGCAGGTGCCACGTCGCGGGGTGCTCCTCGGGGCGAGTGGTCTGCTGCAGGTGCTGGGCGTGCTCGCCGTCTTCTCCGTGGGCCTGCTGCTCGTCCTCGCCGCCGCGATGGGGCTGCTGGCCGCGTTGCGGGCTCCGGTCAGGCCCGTCGCAGCAGTGCCATGAACATGGCGTCGGTGCCGTGGCGGTGCGGCCAGAGCTGGACCGCCCCCGGCAGGTGCGCCGAGCCTGCGTCGGCAGCCTCCGGCACCAGCCCCGCGACGTCCTCCAGCACGGTGTCCTCGCGCTCGGCCAGCACGGCCGTCACCACCTCGGCGGTCTCCTCCACGACCGGTGAGCACGTCGCGTAGAGCACGACTCCGCCCGGTCGCACCGAGTCGAGCGCGCTGCTGAGCAAGGCTCGCTGCAGTGGCACCAGCGCCTCCACGTCGGCGCGCGTGCGGCGCCATCGGCTCTCCGGCCGGCGACGCAGCGCACCGAGCCCGGAGCAGGGGGCGTCCACGAGCACCCGGTCGAACGTCGCGTCGCGCCAGGGCGGACGGGTGCCGTCCGCAGTGATCACCTCGCCCACGGTCGCGCGCATGGCCTGCGCGACGAGCTTCGAGCGGTGTGGCTGGCGCTCGTTGGCCAGCACCCTCGCTCCTGCTCCGGTGGCCAGGGCGGCGAGCAGGGCAGCCTTGCCACCGGGCCCGGCGCACAGGTCCAGCCAGCGCTGATCGGTCCCCTCCACGACCGCGCGGGACAGCGCCAGGGCCACCAGCTGCGACCCGGCGTCCTGCACTCCCGCCCTGCCCTCGCGCACGGCCCGCAGGTCACCTGGATCGCCGCCGGCCAGGGTCACCGCGAGCGGGGAGATGCTGGCCGAGGTCGGCACTGACGCCTGGTCCGACGGCTCGGCCGCAGTCTGGCTCGAGCCGGCCAGCTCGGCGGGAGTGGACAGGCCCGGGCGGGCCACGAGGGTGACCAGGGGACGCTCGTTGTCGGCGGCGAGCAAGGCGTCGAGCTGCTCGGGGCGGGCCAGCGCACGGGCGAGCGCGTCGACGATCCACTGCGGATGGGAGTACCGGACGGCGACCGAGGCGTCCAGCACATCCATCCAGGCGTCGAGGGAGTGCTGGGTGATCCGGCGCATCACGGCGTTGGTGAAGCCTGCCGGCTTGTGCCCGACCCGCGCTCGCACCAGCTCCACCGTGCTCGTCACGGCCGCGTGGTCAGGCACCCTCATGGCCAGGACCTGGTGCGCGCCGAGGCGGAGCGCGTCCCGGACGGACGCGTCGGGGCTCCGGCCCGCGAGATGGTCGATCACTGCGTCGTAGCTGCCGAGACCTCGCAGCGTGCCGCCCACCAGCTCGGTGGTGAACGCGGCGTCGCGCCCACCGATCCCCCGCTCGCGCAGCAGCTGCGGAAGGACCAGGTTGGCGTAGGCGTCGTCCTCGCGAACCGCCACCAGCACGTCGTACGCCGCCAGCCGTGCCGGGTCGACCTTGGGGTGCTCAGGCAGGTTGCGCGGCGTCGCGCGGCTCATCGGTCGAGCTCGCGGACCAGCTTCTTCGGAGCGGTGGCCACCCAGGCCTCGGTGATCACCTCGACGAGCTCGTCGCGGGTGATCTCGCCCAGACGGCTCTGCTGCACCAGCACTGCGTTGAAGCGGGCGAAGTGCTCGATCGTGAAGAAAGGGCCCTCGGCGTCGACCAGTGCCTGCTTGTCCTCGGCGGTCGCGGTGCGGATCACGAGCAGGTCGTCGTAGGGCTCACCCGTGCGCGGGTCGAGGGCACTCCGGTGCGGCCGTCGGTAGAGCACGAAGCCGCGGCCCTTGTCGCGGTGCGGGACCAGCCAGGTGGGGACATCTCCCCAGGACGTGCCGAACCAGGTGCCGGGCAGCGCCCGGCAGATCTCGTCGACGTCGTCGACGCGCGCTGGTGGCGGCTGGGGGGCTGGCATGGTGGCGACGCTACTCGTGGACCGGCTTGCAGCCCTACTCACCGTGGCCCGTCAGGCCGAGGCGAGCACCGGACTCGAGTCGTGCCCCGCGGGCCCAGTCGGCGGCGTCCATCTCCTTGCGACCGGTGGGCTTGACCCTGCCGAGCTGGACCGGACCCGTCCCGGTGCCGACGAAGACCGCATTCTTGGTGACCTCGAGGCGGCCGGGCCCGAGCCGTTCGCGACCCACGAGACGCACCGGACCGAGCTTGATCCGGTCTGCCTCGTACGTGGACCAGGCGCCCGGCGACGGCGTGCAGGCGCGGACGCGTCGGTCGACCGCGATCGCCGGCTGGTCCCACTCGACGCGGGCGTCCTCCACGGAGATCTTCGGAGCGAGACTCACCCACTCGGTGGGCTGCTCGCGCGCCTCGAGAGTGCCGTCCTCGATCCCGTCGAGGGTCTGCACCAGCAACCCCGCGCCCCCCTCGGCGAGACGCGCGAGCAGGTCCCCGGCCGTGTCCTGGGGGCCGATGGTCTGGGTCATCAGGCCGAAGGTCGGCCCTGCGTCGAGCTCCTCGACGATCCGGAAGGTGGTCGCACCACTCACCTCGTCACCGGCCCAGATCGCGTGCTGCACCGGGGCGGCCCCCCGCCAGGACGGGAGCACCGAGAAGTGCAGGTTCACCCAGCCGTGCACGGGGATGTCCAGCGCCGACTGCGGCAACAGGGCGCCGTAGGCGACGACCGGGCAGCAGTCGGGGCGCAGCTCGCGCAGCTGTGCCTGGAAGTCGGGGTCGCGCGGGTGTGCGGGCTTCAGCACCGGTACGCCGAGCTCCTCGGCGCGCTGCGCCACCGCGGAGGCGACCAGCCGACGCCCCCTGCCGGCGGGCGCGTCCGGTCGGGTGACCACCCCGACCAGCTCGTGCCGGCTCGCGACCACGGCCTCCAGGCTGGGCACCGCCACCTCGGGGGTGCCGGCGAAGACCAGCCGCACTAGATGCCCAGGCCGTTGGTCGCGTGCGGTGAGATCTTCACCTGCAGCGACGTCTGGCCGAACCACTCCGCCTCGCGGATGTACTTCATCGCCTCCCGACGTGCCTCGCGGTCGAGCCGGTCGACGAAGAGGATCCCGTCGAGGTGGTCGGTCTCGTGCTGGATCGCGCGGGAGAGCATCTCGGTGCCCTCCACGGTCACCGGCTCGCCGTACATGTCGAACCCGCGCGCGACCACCGAGAACGCCCGGGTGCAGTCGATCCGCAGCTCGGGGATGGACAGGCACCCCTCGGGGCCCTCCTGCAGGTCCTCGGAGAGGGTGAGCTGGGGATTCACCAGGTGACCGAGCTCGCCGTCGACGTGCCAGGTGAACACGCGCAGCCCCACCCCGAGCTGCGGCGCGGCGAGCCCGGCGCCAGGCGCGTCGAGCATCGTGTCGGTCAGGTCTGCGACGAGGGTCCGCAGCTCCTTGTCGAAGTCCACCACCGGCTGGGCGGGGGTGCGCAGGACGGGATCTCCGAACAACCGGATCGGCCTGAGGGCCAAGGAATGCCTCCTGGAAGAGTGGGGCGGCCGGCCCTGAGGCGGCCACGAGTCCGGCCGCCAGTGTAGGTGGCAGGCCCGACCCGTCGCCCGCGCCGGGTGGCCTCAGCCCAGCTCGGCCGGATCGACCTCGACCCGCACGTGCGGCAGCTTGCGGGTGGAGCGGTGCGCCTGCAGCGCTCCGAGCGCGGCCGACAGGGCGGGTCCGGTGCTGCGCGGCACGCGCACGACGTAGCGCACCGTCGTCTGGTCGAGGGCGTCGCCAGGACGGTGCTCGACCGGGACCGGGCCGAGCACCTCGGCGCCCTCCGGCAGCTGCAGCGCCGCGATCGCCTGCTCGAGGTCAGCTGGTCGGCCCGTGACCGTGGCCACCCGGGACGCGGGTGGCAGGTGGGCCGACCGACGCTCCTCGATCTCCCGGCGGGCCAGGCCACTGGGGTCCCACCGCACCAGGGCCTGCAGCCCCGGGTGACTGGCGTCCCCGATCGCGAGCACCCGCCCGCCCTCGGTGGCCGGGCGGACCAGGGCCGCGGCGTTGGCCCATCGCCGCAGGGCCTCCTCGGTCGCGCGCAGGTCCGAACGCGCCAGCAGCAGCCAGGTGTCCATCAGCACGACCGCTGCGTAGCCGCCGGCCGCGACCGGCTCGGCGCCGGGTGTGGCCACGACGATCGCCGGGGTGTCCTCCACGCTCGCCAGCACCCGGTCCCCGGAGGAGGAGGTGCGCACGGGCACCCCGGGCAGCGCGCGGCCGATCTCCTCGGCCGTGCGTGCGTCGCCGAGCACGGGGGCACGCATCCCGCGGCCACCGCACTCGGGGCAGCGCCATCCGGGCGCCCCGGTGCCGCACCAGGTGCACTCGGGCGGACGAGCCGGTCCACGGAGACGGAGGGGTCCGTGGCACGCGGCGCACAGGGCGGGGGTCCGGCAGCGGTCGCACGCGAGCCTGGTGGCGTAGCCGGCCCGCGGGGTCTGGACGAGCACCGGGCCGGCGAGGACGGCCTCGCGCAGCAGGGTCAGCGCCTCGCTGGGCAGCCGGGCCGATCGGGCTCCCGGGTCCCGGGCCAGGTCGCGGTCGGTGTCGCCGGTCAGCCCCACCGAGATGCGCCGGCGTACGACCTCCCGGGGAGCCACGATCTCGGTAGCCCACTCCGTCAGGACGAGGTACTCGGCCTCCACGCTGCGCGCGTGCGAGGCGAGCAGCGCCGCCGCCCCGGTCTCCTGGGCGCGGAGCAGGAGCACCTCGCGCGCATGCGGGTAGGGCGCCCGGGGCTCGTCGTGCAGGTCGTCCCCGTCGTCCCAGATCGCCACCAGTCCCAGGTCCTGCACGGGCGCGAACGCGGCGGCGCGGGTGCCGATGACGACGCGGACGGCCCCGCGGCTGATCGCCAGGAACGCCCGGTAGCGCTTGGCCGGCCCCGAGTCGGCGGCCAGCACCACGTGGCGACCCTCCCCCAGCCGCTGGGTGAGCGCCGTGTCGAGCCGGTCGACGTCGCGATGGTCAGGCACGCAGACCAGGGCTCCCCGTCCCGACGCCGCCGTGGCCACGACGGCCGCGGCGAGGACATCGGCCCAGTCGTCACCGGGCACGACGGTCCAGACCGCCCGCGGGCACTCTCCCGTGGCCAGGTCGTCCAGGAACTCCGGCGCGCCCGGGTAGTGGTCGGCTTCGCCTGCGACGGCGGCCGCCTGGCCCGGCGGCTGCTTCGGGAGGTCGGGCGCTGGCGGGGAGGGCTGCTTCTCGACGGTGGCGTGCCGCGGCGGCACGGCGAGGCGGAGGACGTCCGAACGCGTGCCGGCGTACCGCGCAGCGACCGCGCCCGTCAGTGCGGCGACGTCTGCCCGGAGCACCGGCTCGTCACTGACGACGCGGCGCAGCGGCTGCAGGCGTCCGGTGTGCTCGGTGCTCGAGGTGCGCTCGATCACGAACCCGTCGACGTCCTGGCCGGCGAAACGCACCTTGACCCGCACCCCGGGCTGGGCTGCGACGCTCATCGTCTCGGGCACGGCGTAGTCGAAGGGGCGGTCGAGGTGGGCGAGGGCCACGTCGACCAGCACCCTCGCGACCGGGTCGACCGCAGCGACCGGGACGGGCTTCTTCTCCTTGGGCGGCTTGGCCCGACGGGCCACCGCCCTGACCCGTTCGGGCGCCGGCAGCAGCGCCGGCTGCTCCCCCTCGCCCATCGTCACAGCCGCATGCTTTCACCCGACGGCGACAGTCGACCTGACACCCTCGAGAAGGACGAAACGGTCGAGCCGGTCGGCCGATCCCTGACGTTGTGGGGTGATGCTTCCCCCGACAACGTCAGGTTTCCCCGGTCGACCGGGGAAACCGGCAGCGGCTCACGCCCCCGCAGCAGCCTTGAGCTTCTCCGCCCGGTCGGTCCGCTCCCAGGTGAACTCGGGGAGCTCGCGGCCGAAGTGGCCGTACGCTGCGGTCTTCGCGTAGATCGGGCGGAGCAGGTCCAGGTCGCGGATGATCGCTGCGGGGCGCAGGTCGAAGACCTCGAGCACGGCCTGCTGGATCGCCTCGTCAGGGACGATGCCGGTGCCGAAGGTCTGTACGAACACGCCGACGGGCTGGGCCTTGCCGATGGCGTAGGCGACCTGCACCTCGGCGCGACGAGCAAGGCCGGCCGCGACGATGTTCTTGGCCACCCAGCGCATGGCGTAGGCAGCCGAGCGGTCCACCTTGGACGGGTCCTTGCCGGAGAACGCCCCGCCACCGTGGCGGGCCATCCCGCCGTAGGTGTCGACGATGATCTTGCGGCCGGTCAGGCCGGCGTCCCCCATCGGTCCACCCACGACGAAGACCCCGGTGGGGTTCACGAGCAGGCGGTAGTCCTCGGAGGGGATGTCGAAGGCAGCGAGGACGGGGTCGATCACGTGCTGCTTGATGTCGCTCTCGAGCGTCTCGAGCGTCGTCTCGTCCGCGTGCTGGGTGGAGAGCACCACGGTGTCGACGCGGACCGGCCGGTCCTGCTCGTCGTACTCGATGGTGACCTGGGTCTTCCCGTCCGGGCGGAGGTAGGACAGCGTGCCGTCCTTGCGCACCTCGGTGAGCCGCTCCGCGAGGCGGTGCGCGATCGTGATCGGCAGCGGCATCAGCTCAGGCGTGTCGTCGCAGGCGTAACCGAACATCAGGCCCTGGTCCCCGGCACCCTGCTTGTCGAGCTCGTCCTCGGAGGCGCTGACGCGTGACTCGTGGCCGTGGTCGACCCCGGCCGCGATGTCCTCGGACTGCGCGCCGATCGCCACCTGGACGCCGCACGACTTGCCGTCGAAGCCCTTGAGCGAGGAGTCGTAGCCGATCTCCAGGATCTTGTCCCGGACCAGCTTGGCGACCGGCGCGTAGGCGGTCGTGCGCACCTCGCCCGCCACCACGACCAGCCCGGTGGTCAGCAGTGTCTCCACCGCGACGCGCAGGACCCGGGGGTCGTCGTCGTGCTCGAGGAGGTAGTCCAGGATCGTGTCGCTGATGGCGTCGGCGATCTTGTCCGGGTGACCTTCGGTCACGGACTCGGAGGTGAAGAGGCGTCCGGTCACGTTCGTGTGCTCCTAGGCGGTTGGTGGGGCCAGGTGGGGCCAGGTGGGGCCGGGTCTCGGCGAGCCGAGCCTAACCGACCGTCCCAGGAGTGGGACGGCCGTCTCACGGTGCGACAGAGGGGTCGCGGGGCTCCCACAGGGCGGCGACCCGGTCCCAGACCACGTGCGCGAGGGCGGCCTTCGAGCCGAGCGGCACGCTCACGGCGCTGCCGTCGGCGGCGAGTACGACGGCCTCGTTGTCCTCCGAGCCGAAGACCGCACCACCGCCCACGTCGTTGACCACCAGCAGGTCGCATCCCTTGCGGGCGAGCTTGGCCTGGGCGTGCTCCATCACCGAACCGCTCTGGTCCCCGGTCTCGGCGGCGAAGCCGACCACGACGATGCGGTCGTTGGGGCGGTCCTTCGCGAGGCCCGCGAGGATGTCGGGGGTTTGCGTGAGACGCAGCGGTGGTGCGCCGCCGTCGTCGGACTTCTTGATCTTGGCACTCGAGAAGTCGAGCGGACGGAAGTCGGCCGGGGCCGCTGCCATCACCACGGCGTCGGCCGCCGCGGACGCCCCCAGGACGTGCTCCTGGAGCTCGGCGGTCGTCTCGACCCTGACGACCTTGACACCTGCCGGGTCGGGCAGGGTGACGTTGGCGGCGACGAGGGTGACCTCGGCGCCCCGGGCGGCTGCGGTGCGGGCGAGGGCGTAGCCCTGCAGTCCCGAGGACCGGTTGCCGATGAACCGGACCGGGTCGAGGTACTCGCGGGTGCCCCCGGCCGAGACGACGACGCGGCGACCGGACAGGTCCTGGGCGGGCGAGCCTGCGTGCTCGGCACCGCGGGCGAGCAGGTCGGTGACCAGCGCGAAGATCTCGGCAGGATCGGGCAGACGGCCCTTGCCCGTGTCGGCACCGGTGAGGCGGCCCTCGGCCGGCTCGATGACGACCGCGCCCCGCGAGCGCAGGGTCGCGACGTTGGCCCGGGTGGCAGGGTGCTCCCACATCTCGGTGTGCATCGCCGGGGCGAAGACCACCGGGCAGCGTGCGGTGAGCAGCGTGTTGGTCAGCAGGTCGTCGGCGAGCCCGTGGGCGGCCTTGGCCAGGAGGTTCGCCGTCGCGGGCGCCACCACGACGAGAGCGGCCTGCTGCCCGATCCGCACGTGGGGGACCTCGTGCACGTCGTCCCAGACCTCGGTGCTCACCGGCTTGCCGGACAGCGCGGCCCACGTCGGTGCACCGACGAACTGCAGCGCCGACGCGGTGGGCACGACCGTGACGTCGTTTCCCGACTCGGTCAGCCGCCGCAGCAGCTCACAGGCCTTGTACGCAGCAATCCCGCCGCTCACGCCGAGAACGACGCGAGGGCGGGACACAGCGGGTTCGGGGACGCCGGAGCCCACGAGGACTGCCGGCTACTCGACGACCGGGTCGGCAGCGGGCGTGGCCGGCGCAGGAGCCGCAGCGGCGAGCGCCTCGGCGGCGGCGATCTCGTCGGGGTCGATGTCCTCGCAGGTGAGCAGGTCCTCGTTGATCTCGCGCAGCGCGATCGACAGGGGCTTCTCCTGCACGTGGGTGTCGACGAGCGGGCCGACGTACTCCAGCAGGCCCTCGCCGAGCTGGGAGTAGTAGGCGTTGATCTGACGAGCACGCTTGGCGCTGTAGAGCACCAGCTTGTACTTGGAGTCGGTCTTGGTCAGCAGGTCGTCGATCGGGGGGTTGGTGATTCCCTCGGCAACTGGCTGGGCACCGGACAAGCTCATCGAGCCTCACTAACGAAGATTGGTTCTGCCCACGACGGTCTCCGGGAGTTCCCGGGACGCGCTCATGACCCGGGGGACGCCCCGGACCGCATCAACTCTACCAATTCCTCGCCGGCATCGTGAATCCGGCGGTTCACGACCGTGACGTCGAACTCCGACTCGGCCGCCAGCTCGGCGCGGGCGCTCTCGAGTCGACGCTCCCGCTCGGTGGCGCCCTCGGTGCCCCGCCCGACCAGGCGCCGGACGAGCTCCTCCCACGACGGGGGTGCCAGGAACACGAACAACGCCCCCGGCATCCGGTCCCGGACCTGTCGGGCCCCTTGCAGGTCGATCTCGAGCAGCGCCGGGCGCCCGGCGGTCAGCGCTTCCTCGACCGGACGCCGGGGGGTGCCGTAGCGGGCCCCGCGGTGGACCACGGCCCACTCCAGGAGCTCCTCGTCGGCCACCAGCCGGTCGAACTCGCCCTCGGAGACGAAGTGGTAGTGCACCCCGTCCTGCTCGTCGGGCCGACGCGCCCTGGTCGTCGCGGAGACCGAGATCCAGATCTCGGGGTGATGCTCTCGCACCCAGGCCGTGATGGTGCCCTTGCCGACGGCGGTGGGCCCGGCGAGGACCGTCAGCCGAGATGCCTCGGGCTTCACCGTCTCACTCGGGGGAGAACTCGTCGACCAGCGCGGCGACCTGCTTGGCGCCGAGACCGCGGACGCGGCGGGTCTCCGAGATCTTCAGCTTCTCCATCACCTGCAGCGCCCGGACCTTGCCGATGCCAGGCATGGACTGGAGCAGCTCCTTGACGCGCATCTTGCCGATGACCTCGTTGGTCCGGCTCTCGGCCACGACGTCGGCCAGGGTCGCCCCCGAGTGCTTCAACCGGTTCTTGACCTCGGCGCGTTCGCGGCGCGAGGCGGCTGCCTTGTCGAGAGCCGCCTGACGCTGCTCGGGAGTAAGGGGCGGCAGGGCCACTGAGGGTTCCTCGACTTCCTGCTCGACTTCTTCGAGCGGGTCAGACCGTCTGGCTGGGTTGGTCGTTCCGGACACCGGCAATCTAGTCACGGCCGGCGACCGCCCGCAAACGCAGGAGGCTCCACCTGGTCGCTGCGAGACCAACGTCACCCGGACCGCTCGGCGGGAAGCACCGGGCGAGGGTGTGCTTCACAGGCCGAGGTTGACCTTGCAGACGTCGCGCGCCTGCTGCTCGATGCCGGAGGATGCCTGGACGACGTCCTCGCTGGCGAGCTGGTCAGCCGCCTCGGCGATCGCCTTCTGGTCTGCGACCGGGAGACCGGAGGGAGGCTTGCCGTCCTTGAAGTCGGACCCCTTGACCCCGGCGTGATGAAGGGCCTCGTCGAGCCCACGCAGCGAGCCGAGGAGGGTCTGCCACTCGTCCCGGAGGTCCTCGGGAGCCTGACCAGCCAGGTCCTCGAGCAGCGGCAGCCCGTCGAGCACGGCCGTGGGTGAGTCCGACCCGATCATGTCGGAGATCTTCGGTGCCTGGGACTCCAGGTCCCGGCAGTAGGCCTGCTGGGGGTCCCCACACCCCGTCAGAGCAAGCAGCACGGCCACGACCAGCGCTGGGGCGATCGTAGGTCCGAACCGGCGGCGGTGACCGCTCGTCAACGAGGCCCCCTCAACGCGCCGAAGGTCTCGAGCGAGCGCTCCGCGGCGGCGCGCAGGGCTGCGGCGTCGGGTCCCGCAGCGAGGATCTCCCGCGAGCTCGAGGGGAGCACGAGGTCGAGCACGTCGCCGAAGATCCGTCGTACGTCGTCGGCGGTTCCGCCCTGGGCGCCTATGCCGGGTACCAGCAACGGGCCGTTGATCGCGAGGTCCTCGGAGGTGTCGGTGATTGTCGCGCCGACCACCGCACCGAAGGAGCCCATCGGGGACGACCCCGAGTTGAGCGTCCGCAGCTCGTCCAGGACCGTGCCTGCGACCGTGCGTCCCGCCTCCGTCCGGGCGTGCTGGATCTCAGGAGCCTCGGGGTTGGAGGTCAGGGCGAGCACGAAGACCCCCTTGCCGTGCGCCCGGGCGGTCTCGAGCATCGGAGTGAGGCTGCCGAATCCGAGGAAGGGCGTGGCGGTGATCGCGTCGACCGACATCGGTGACCGCGGCTCCAGGTAGGCGTCCGCGTAGGCCTGCGCGGTGGAGCCGATGTCCCCCCGCTTCACGTCGAGCACCACGAGCGCCCCGGCCTCGCGGGAGGTCGCGACCACCCGTTCGAGCACCGCGATGCCGCGCGAGCCGAACCGCTCGAAGAACGCTGACTGCGGCTTCACCGCGGCCACCACCGGGGCGAGCGCCTCGGCGGCACCCAAGGCGAACTTCTCCAGCCCGTTCACGGAGTCGGTCACTCCCCAGGCGTCCAGGAGCCCCGGGTGCGGGTCGATGCCCGCACACAACGGCCCCCGTCCATCCATCGCGATGCGCAGCCGGGCCCCGAAGCCTGGGGGCTCCTCCGGGGTCGGCGTGGTTGCTGCCGTTGTCGCCCCTACGTGGGTCATCGCCCGCTCCTTCGCGTGTCGTGGCCCGGCTCGCGATCGGCCCGGAGTCCTGCGTTCATCCGCGCCGGCCACCAGGGCCCCTCGTAGACGAAGCCGGTGTATCCCTGCAGCAGGTCGGCGCCCGCGGCAAGCCGCTCGAGCGCGTCGTCCAGGGTGGTGATGCCACCGACCCCGATCAGGGTCAGGTCGGGTCCCACCCGTCGGCGCAGGATCCGCACCACCTCGGTGGCTCGCTCACGCAGCGGCGCCCCCGAGAGGCCCCCGTTCCCGGCGGCCCGCACGCGCGCGTCGGTCGAGACCAGCCCGGCGCGCGAGATCGTCGTGTTGGTGGCCACGATGCCGTCGAGGCCGAGCTCCACGGCCAGGTCCGCGACGGCCAGGACGTCCTCGTCGGACAGGTCGGGCGCGATCTTGACGAGCAGGGGCACGTGGTGGTCGGTGACGTCGTCGGTGCGGCGACGTACGGCGCGCAGCAGCGGTTCGAGGCGACCCACCGCCTGGAGGTCGCGCAGCCCCGGCGTGTTCGGCGAGGAGACGTTCACGACCAGGTAGTCGGCGTGCGGGGCGAGCAGGCTGGTGCTCTTCTCGTAGTCGGCGATCGCGTCGTCCTCGGGGACCACCTTGGTCTTGCCGATGTTGATGCCGAGCGGCACGCCGGGCGGTCGGCCGGTGCGGTCCGTGCGGCGGGAGGCCAGCCGGTCCGCCACCACGCGGGCGCCGTCATTGTTGAAGCCCATCCGGTTGACCACCGCCCGGTCGGCGGGGAGCCGGGAGAGCCTCGGTCTCGGGTTGCCGCCCTGCGGCTCGCCGGTCACCGTGCCGATCTCGACGAACCCGAAGCCGAGGTTCGCCAGCGCGTCGATGCCGATCCCGTTCTTGTCGAAGCCCGCGGCCAGGCCAAGCACACCGGGGAAGTCCAGCCCCATCACCCGTCGGCCGCGTCCCGCTCCCACCCTGTTCACCCGGCCGCCGACCAGCCGGGTCACCGGCTGGGCGGCGCGGATCGCGCGGAAGGCGACCTCGTGGGCCCTCTCGGCGTCGGTGCGGGTCAGGACGTGGTCGAAGAACTGCCGGTAGGCGGCCCCTGCTGGGTTCACCGGCGGGCCCAGTCCTGCAACGAGCGCACCCCGATCTCAGCGGCCCGCATCGCCTCGATCCCCTGGACGGCGGCACCGAGTCCCTGGACGGTGGTGATGCACGGGATGTTGGTCACGATGGCGGCAGTCCTGATCTCGTAGCCGTCCAGCCGGGGCGAGCCCCCGCTCGTCGTGCCGTGCGGGGTGTTCACCACGAGGTCGATCTCGCCGTCGAGGATCTTGCCCACGATGGTCTTGTCGCCGTCGGGGCCGTCGCCCTCGCTGTGCTTGCGCACCACGGTCGCCTGCACCCCGTTGCGTCGCAGCACCTCGGCGGTCCCCTGCGTGGCCAGGATCTCGTAGCCCAGGTCCGCCAGCCTCTTCACGGGGAAGACCATCGTGCGCTTGTCACGGTTGGCCATCGACACGAACACCCGGCCGGTCAGCGGCAACGAGCCGTAGGCAGCGGTCTGGGCCTTGGCGAAGGCCTTGCCGAAGTCGGCGTCGAAGCCCATCACCTCACCGGTCGAGCGCATCTCCGGCCCGAGGATCGCGTCCACGGTCTTCCCGTCGAGGGTCTTGAACCGGTTGAACGGCATCACGGCCTCCTTCACCGCGATCGGCGCGTCCCCGGGCAGGTCCCCGCCGTCGCCATGGGCCGCCAGCAGACCCTCGGCACGCAGTGCGGCGATCGTCTCGCCCAGCATCACCCGAGCGGCAGCCTTGGCCAGCGGCACCGCTGTCGCCTTGGAGACGAAGGGCACGGTGCGACTGGCGCGTGGGTTCGCCTCGAGCACGTAGAGCACGTCCGAGCCCAGCGCGAACTGGATGTTGATCAGGCCGCGCACCCCGACGCCTCGAGCGATCGCCTCGGTCGCCTCACGGATCCGGCCGATCTCCTCCTTCCCGAGGGTGATCGGCGGCAGCGCGCACGACGAGTCACCGGAGTGGATGCCGGCCTCCTCGATGTGCTCCATCACGCCGCCGAGGTAGAGCTCGGTGCCGTCGTAGATGGCGTCCACGTCGATCTCGACGGCGTCGTCGATGAACCGGTCGACCAGCACCGGGTGCTCCGGACTGATCTCCGTGGCCCGCTCGATGTAGCCGCGCAGGGAGTCGTCGTCGTACACGATCTCCATGCCCCGGCCACCGAGGACGTACGACGGGCGCACGAGGACCGGGAAGCCGATTCGGGCGGCGATCTGCTGCGCCTCGTTGAACGAGGTGGCCATCCCGTGCTTCGGTGCGGGCAGCCCGGCCTCGGCGAGGACCCGGCCGAACGCGCCTCGCTCCTCGGCGAGGTGGATCGCCGAGGGCGAGGTGCCGACGATGGGCACTCCGGCGTCCTCGAGCCCCTGGGCGAGCCCCAGCGGGGTCTGCCCGCCCAGCTGGCAGATCACGCCGGCGATCGGACCGGCCTTGGTCTCCGCGTGCACGATCTCGAGGACGTCCTCGAGGGTCAGGGGCTCGAAGTAGAGCCGGTCGGAGGTGTCGTAGTCGGTGGAGACCGTCTCGGGGTTGCAGTTGACCATCACGGTCTCGTAGCCGGCCCCGTGCAGCGCGAGGCTGGCGTGCACGCACGAGTAGTCGAACTCGATCCCCTGCCCGATCCGGTTGGGTCCGGACCCGAGGATGATCACCGCGGGCCGGGTGCGCGGCTGCACCTCGGACTCCTCGTCGTAGGAGCTGTAGTGGTAGGGCGTCCGCGCCGCGAACTCCGCAGCACAGGTGTCGACGGTCTTGAACACCGGGCGGACACCGAGGGCGTGCCGCACCCCCCGGACGACGTCCTCCTTCATGTCTCTGATCCGGCCGAGCTGGGCGTCGGAGAACCCGTGCCGCTTGGCGCGGCGGAGCAGCGACGGGGTCAGCTCCTCGGCCGCGATCACCTCCTGGGCGATCTCGTTGATCAGGCACAGCTGGTCGACGAACCACGGGTCGATCCCGGTGGCCTCGTTGACCTGCTCGGGAGTCGCGCCGGCCCGCAGCGCGTCCATCACCTCGCGCAGCCTTCCGTCGTGCGGGACGCTGATCTGCTCGAGCAGGGTGTCCTTGTCCAGCTCCACGTGGCGGTGGCTCCAGTCGAAGACCGCCTTCTTGTCCTCGAGCGAGCGGAGCGCCTTCTGCAGCGCCTCGGTGAAGTTGCGTCCGATCGCCATCGCCTCACCCACGGACTTCATGTGCGTGGTCAGGGTCGGGTCGGCGGCGGGGAACTTCTCGAACGCGAACCGGGGGACCTTCACCACGACGTAGTCGAGCGAGGGCTCGAAGCTGGCCGGGGTCTCCCGCGTGATGTCGTTGGGGATCTCGTCCAGGGTGTAGCCGATCGCCACCTTCGCGGCGATCTTGGCGATCGGGAAGCCGGTGGCCTTGGAGGCCAGGGCGCTGGAGCGGGAGACCCGGGGGTTCATCTCGATGACGACCACCCGTCCGTCGGCCGGGTTGACCGCGAACTGGATGTTGCACCCTCCGGTGTCCACGCCGACCGAGCGGATGATGCCGATCGAGAGGTCGCGCAGGTGCTGGTACTCGCGGTCGGTCAGCGTCATCGCCGGGGCCACCGTGATCGAGTCACCGGTGTGCACCCCCATGGGGTCGAGGTTCTCGATCGAGCACACGATCACGACGTTGTCGGCCGTGTCCCGCATCACCTCGAGCTCGTACTCCTTCCAGCCGATGATCGACTCCTCGAGCAGCACCTCGGTGGTCGGGCTCGCAGACAGACCGGCACCGGCGATCCGGCGCAGCCCCTCCGCGTCGTACGCGATGCCGGAGCCGGTGCCACCCATCGTGAAGCTCGGGCGCACCACCACCGGGAAGCCGAGCTCGGCCGTGGCCTCGAGAGCACGCTCGAAGGCGAAGTCGACCCGTTGGGCGGCGGTCGCGCCGGCGGGGGCACCCTCGGCGTTGCAGACGACGCTGCGCGCCACCTCGCCACCGAGCTCCTCGACGATCTTCTTGAACGACTCCCGGTTCTCGCCGCGGTTGATCGCCTCGATCGAGGCGCCGATCAGCTCCACGCCGTACTTCTCCAGCACGCCGGCCGCGTCGAGTGCCATCGCGCAGTTCAGCGCGGTCTGGCCGCCGAGGGTCGCGAGCAGCGCGTCGGGGCGCTCCTTCTCGATGACCTTCTCCACGAACTCCGCGGTGATCGGCTCGACGTAGGTGGCGTCGGCGAACTCGGGGTCGGTCATGATCGTCGCCGGGTTGGAGTTCACCAGGATCACCCGGAGTCCCTCGGCCATCAGCACCCGGCACGCCTGGGTCCCTGAGTAGTCGAACTCGCAGGCCTGCCCGATGATGATCGGCCCGGAGCCGATCACGAGCACGCTCTCGATGTCTGTGCGCCTGGGCATCAGCGGTTGCCTTCCATCACGTCGCAGAACCGGTCGAACAGGTACGCCGCATCGTGCGGACCGGCCGCCGCCTCGGGGTGGTACTGCACCGAGAAGCTCTTCAGCTGCCCCTCGGCGTCGCGCAGCTCGAGTCCCTCGACCACGTCGTCGTTGAGGCAGACGTGGCTCACGGTGGCCGAGCCGTACGGCGTATCGGTCGCCTGCTCGAGCGGTGCGTCGACCGCGAACCCGTGGTTGTGGGCGGTGACCTCGACCTTGCCGGTGGTGCGGTCCATCACCGGCTGGTTGATGCCGCGGTGGCCGTACTTGAGCTTGAAGGTGCCGAACCCGAGCGCACGCCCGAAGAGCTGGTTGCCGAAGCAGATCCCGAAGTAGGGCAGCCCCGCGTCGAGGGCACCGCGGAGCAGCTCGACCTGGCCGACGCTCGCCGACGGGTCGCCGGGCCCGTTGGAGAAGAACAGTCCGTCGGGCTGCACGGCCCGCACCTGCTCGAGCGAGGACGTGGCGGGCAGCACGTGCACCTCGATGCCGCGCTCGGCCATCATCCGAGGCGTGTTGGCCTTGATGCCGAGGTCGAGGGCGGCCACGGTGAACCGCTTCTCCCCCACTGCCGGCACCACGTAGGCCTCGTCGGTGGACACCTCCCCGGCCAGCTCGGAGCCGGCCATCTCGGCGGACTCCCTGACCCGGGCGAGCAGCGCGTCGGCGTCGGTGTCGGTGGAGATGCCGACCCGCATGGCACCGCACTCGCGCAGGTGGCGGGTCAGGGCGCGGGTGTCCACACCGCTGATGCCCACGACTCCCTGGTCGCGCAGCTCGTCGTCGAGCGACCGGGCGGAGCGCCAGCTGGACGGCACCCTCGACGGGTCGCGGACGACGTAGCCGCTGACCCAGATGCGGCGCGACTCCGGGTCCTCGTCGTTGATGCCGGTGTTGCCGATGTGCGGGCTGGTCATCACCACCACCTGCCGGTGGTACGACGGGTCGGTCAGCGTCTCCTGGTAGCCGGTCATCCCGGTGGAGAACACCGCCTCCCCGAAGGTCTCCCCGGTGGCGCCGTAGGACTCTCCCCGGAAGACCCGGCCGTCCTCGAGGACGAGGATCGCATCCGTGCCGGTCGTGCTTGTCGGTGCCACTAGTTCTCCTGGAGTCGGGAGTCGAGGACGGTGGGAGTGCCCCGCAGCACGGTGGCGACCACGGCGCCGGTGAGCTTGCGGTCGTGCCAGGGGTTGTTGCGGGAGAGCGAGGCCGACGACGCGCGGTCGACGACCACGACGGCGGCGGGGTCCACGAGGGTGAGGTTGGCCGGCTGGCCCGGCGAGAGCGTCCCTCCGTGCCCGGCCAGGCCGGCGATGCGCGCGGGCGCCTGCGACATCACCCGGGCCACGTCGGCCCAGTCCATCGACCCGGAGCCGACCATCACCTCGCTGACCACCGACAGCGCGGTCTCCAGGCCGAGCATGCCGAACGCCGCGTCGACGAAGGCGTGCTCCTTGTCGTGCCGGGCGTGTGGCGCGTGGTCGGTGGCGACCGCGTCGATCGTTCCGTCGGCGAGGGCCTCGCGCAGCGCGGCGATGTCCTCCTCCGGACGCAGTGGCGGGTTCACCTTGTAGACGGGGTCGTAGCCTGCGAGCAGGTCGGTGGTCAGGAGCAGGTGGTGCGGGGTCACCTCGGCGGTGACGTCGATCCCCAGGGCCTTGGCCCAACGGATCACCTCGACCGAGCCTGCCGTCGACACGTGGGCGACGTGGACACGGCTGTTGGTGTGCCGCGCGAGCATGACGTCGCGCGCGACGATGGTCTCCTCGGCGATCCCCGGCCACCCGGGAAGCCCGAGCCGTCCCGAGAGCTCGCCCTCGTGGCAGCAGGCCGCCGGACCGGCCAGGTCGGGGTCCTGGGAGTGCTGGGAGATGACGCCACCGAAGGGCCGGACATACTCCAGCGCCCGGCGCATCACCCGCGGGTCGTGCACGCACCTGCCGTCGTCGGAGAACACTCGCACCTTGGCCCGCGACCGTGCCATCAGCCCGAGCTCGGCCAGCTCCTGGCCGCCGAGCCCGTGCGTGACCGCGCCGACAGGCTGCACGTCGACCAGGCCGGCCATCCGCCCGAGGTCGAGGACGCGCTCGGCCGCCTCCGCGGTGTCGGTGACCGGCGAGGTGTTCGCCATGGCGAGAACGGCGGTGAAGCCCCCGAGCGCGGCCGCCCGGGAGCCGGTGAGGATCGTCTCCGCGTCCTCGCGGCCCGGTTCGCGCAGGTGGGTGTGCAGGTCCACGAGACCGGGCAGCGCGACCAGCCCGTCCCCGTCGATCACCGTCGCCCTGGCGGGCCTCTCGGCGACGAGCATCCCGCCCTCGACGTAGAGGTCCTGGGCCTTCCCGCCGAACGGGGAGACCCCCTCGAGCACCAGTCCCTGGTGCGGGCTGTCGGGACTCACTGGGCACTCCCCTCTCCGGCGAGCAGGTGGTAGAGAACAGCCATCCGGATCGCGACTCCCGCGGAGACCTGGTCGAGCACCGCCGACTGCGCGGCGTCGGCGGCGTCGGCGGCGATCTCGAGTCCGCGGTTCATCGGGCCGGGATGGCAGATGGGGGCGTCCGGCTTGAGCATGGCGAGGCGGTCGCGGGTCAGGCCGTAGCCGACGGTGTACTCGCGGGCGCTGGGGAAGTAGGCGCCGCTCATCCGCTCGCGCTGCACGCGCAGCATCATCACCGCGTCGGCGTGCGGCAGCACCTCGTCGAGGTCGTAGGACGTCGCGAACCCGGCGTCCTTGGACCAGGCGGTGACGCCCGCGGGCATCAGCGTCGGCGGTGCCACCACGGTCACGTGGGCACCGAGCTTGGCCAGGAGCAGCACGTTGCTGCGGAAGACCCGGCTGTGCGTCAGGTCGCCGACGATCGCGATGTGCTGGTCCTCCAGCGAACCGAGCCGTCGCTGCAGCGTGTAGGCGTCGAGGAGGGCCTGGGTCGGGTGCTCGTGGGTCCCGTCGCCGGCGTTGATCACCACCGCGTCGGTCCACTCGCTGACCTGCTGGGCCGCTCCGCTGGCGCCGTGCCGGATCACCAGGCCGTCGACGCCCATCGCGGCGACGGTGAGCACGGTGTCACGCAGGCTCTCGCCCTTGCTCACGCTCGATCCCTTCGCCGAGACGTTGATGACATCGGCCGAGAGCCACTTGCCGGCGATCTCGAAGGAGGAGCGGGTCCGGGTGGAGTCCTCGAAGAAGAGGTTCACCACCGTGCGCCCGCGCAGGGCCGGGAGCTTCTTCACCGAGCGGTTCTGGACGTCGTGCATCTCCGCAGCGGTGTCGAAGAGCGCCGCCACGTCGGCCGCGCTCACGTCGTCGATCGAGAGCAGGTGCTTGTTCATGCCGGGACCCCCTCTCCGGGGAGCGGCTCACTGGTCGGCGCGATCCGCACCTCGTCGTACCCGTCGGACTCCTCGAGCCGCACCATGACCCGCTCGGTGCGCGAGCTCGGCAGGTTCTTGCCCACGTGGTCCGCGCGGATCGGCAGCTCGCGATGGCCTCGGTCCACGAGGACCGCCAGCCGCACCGTGGCCGGCCGACCCAGGTCGTTCATCGCGTCCAGCGCTGCCCGCACCGTGCGGCCCGAGAAGAGCACGTCGTCGACGAGGACGACGACCTTGCCGTCCACGCCGCCGGGTGGCATCTCGGTGTGGTGCGGCCCGCGGGTGGGATGGTTGCGCAGGTCGTCGCGATACATCGTGATGTCGAGGGTGCCGACCGGGACCTCGGCGTCCTCGACGGCGGCGATCCGGTCGGCGACGCGCCGGGCCAGGTGCACCCCGCGTGTCGGGATGCCCAGGAGCACGAGGTCGTCGAGGCCCTTGTTGCGCTCGAGGATCTCGTGCGAGATGCGGGTGAGTGCCCGGGAGATGTCACCGGCATCGAGGACGGTGCGGCCCTCGAGGGATCCGGCCGCAGCAGAGCCGGAAGCTGTAGGAACAGATGCGGGACGGGCAGGAGCCATCGGCACCGGACCTCCTTCTCCGCCTCACAGGACGGCTCGTTAAAGGATGTCGATCGGGGCCGAGAGTAGCAGCCTGGGGACGGGCTTCGGCGGGAGGCCCGCCTCGCGAGCCTCCCGCCGTCCCCGGCCGACGGGTCAGCGCAGCTGCACCACCTTGTGCATGCCCATCATGGCGTGCGGCATGCCGGTGCGGTCGTCGGCGATGAAGCAGAGGAGGACGTAGGTGCCTCGGTGCAACCGGTAGGTCAGCTTCATCGACCGTCCCGGCGAGAGCACGTCCGCGCCCATCTGCGGACCCGCGACGAAGAACGGCGGCGGCCCGCTCGAACCGCCGGAGTCGAAGTAGCGCTGGATCTGCCGGTCGGTCGTGCCCCGCTTCACCCGGCCCAGCGACATGAAGTGCAGCGTGTCGGAGGGGTTGACCACCCGAACGGTGCCGCGAGCGGGCAAGGAGCCGCGCACCTTGAACGTGTCCGCGGAGGTCATCTTGACGGTCGCGCGCGCGTGGCTCCGGGTGTGCGCCGGGCGGTACCCGCCGTGCCGCGTGACCCTGAGCGAGGTGACCGCGGGCGGACCGGACGGAGGACCGCCCGCGTCCATCAGGTAGTACTGGCCGGGGCGCAGCGACGTGGTGGCGAGCGCACCTCGGGCCGACGAGACGTCGGCCAGACCGTAGACCCAGGTGTCACGCACGAGGTCACGGGTGCCCTTGGCCGCTGTCGACGGGTTGTCCGAGAACTCCTCGCCCAGATCGGCGAAGACCTGGGCCAGGGTGTGGCCGGGCCTGGGTCGGAACAGCGTGATGTTGCTCCCCTCGGAGCTGGTGGATCGCACGGAGAAGGTCACGGGACCCGCGTGGATCACCGGGTGGTTGATCCTGACGTGCGCCCCGTCGCCCACCACGGAGACGAAGTGTCGGTGGTGGGCGTGATGGCGGGCCGGGGCAGCCGCAGCCATTCCCTGGGTGGCGACGGTGAGTGCGGCCGGGACGACCAGCAGCACGGCTAGCTTGCGGAAGGGTGGCATCGGAACTCCTTGACATGGACTGGCACCTGCCGGTCACGCTAGGAGCCACGGTTGTCCGAGGCATCCATCCCCAGGATGATCTTGGGTCATCCCAGGGGACCGCCCCCGCGGCGCCGGAGCCTCCGAGCTAGGCAGGGATGGGCGGGCCGACGACGTCGAGCCCGTAGCGAGGTCCGAGCTCGTTCCACCGGGCGATCTCCTCGACCATCGAGAGTCCCTCGCCCTCGCGAGGCACGTGCATGCCCTCCGCCGGCACCCCGACCTCGTCGTAGAGATCCATCAGACCGCCAGGAACGCTGAGCGCGAGGAACCGGGCCGGCCTCTGACCACGGATCCGGAACGCGTGCGGCACGCCCTGGGGAAGGTAGAGGAACCCTCCGTCGGACAGCTCGTGCAGCTCGGTCCCCGCCCGGTAGTCCACCCGGCCCTCCACCAGGAAGAACACCTCCGCCTCCCGCGAGTGGGTGTGCAGCGGCGTCGCGATCCCTGGTGGTTGGACCACCATCGACATCGCGAAGGTGCCGCCGGTCTGGTTGCCCGTGACCAGGTGCTCGAACAGCGATCCCATCGCCCAGGTGCCGGGCCCCTCCCCGACCCGGTGCACCACGACCTGTTCCGAGACCTGCTCCTGGACCCGCTGCGAGACCTGTCCGGTGACCGCTTCGTCGTACATCTGGGACCTCCTAGATTCACCTGAAGACACTTCGGGTGAATATTGGTACGGTAGGCGCCGTGAGCACCGAGGTCAAGACCCGCAGCTACCACTCCGCCAAGCGCGAGGAGCAGGCCGCCGCCACCCGACGGGCCGTGCTGCTCGCGGCCCGAGACCTCTTCGGCTCCCAGGGCTACCCCGACACGACCGTCACGGAGATCGCGCGGCGGGCGAAGGTCTCCGTGGACACGCTGTACTCGAGCGTGGGGCGCAAGCCCGAGCTCCTCCTCGCAGTCCACGACATGGTGCTGGCGGGAGGTGACGAGCCGACGCCCGCGGCCCAGCGCGACTACGTCACGGCGATCCGCGCCGCCCGCGGAGCCCGCGCCAAGCTGAGGACGTACGCCGAGGCGCTCGGTCGGCTGCTGCCGACCACGGTGCCGTTGGCGGAGGCACTGCGCGTCGCCGCCCAGCGAGATCCTGCGTGCCGGACGGTCTGGAGCGGACTCAACGACCGGCGTGCTGCCAACATGCTCCTGTTCGCCGAGGACCTTCGGGCCACCGGTGAGCTGCGAGAGGACCTCAGTGACGAGGAGGTTGCGCACCTGGTGTGGTCGACCAACAGCCCGGAGTTCTACCTGCTCGTCACCGCAGGTGATCGCACCCCAGCCGACTACGTGGCGGTGGTGACGGACCTCTGGATCCGGACCCTGCTCAGCTGACCGGCCGGCTCAGTCGGCCAGCGTCCCGAGGGCGTCCTCCACGGCGCGGTGGAACGTCGGGTAGGCGTAGATCATCGATCGCAGCGTGTCCGTGGGCACCTCGGCGTGGATCGCGGTGGTGAGCATGGAAAGCATCTCCCCACCGCTCGGCCCTACCGCTGTCGCCCCGACGAGGACCCCGCGGTCGGCGTCCTCGACCAGCTTCACCAGCCCCTGCGCCTTGGCGATCCAGCCTCGCGAGGAGGTGGCCAGGTCCGTGTGCCCGACGCGCACGTCGAGGCCGGCATCGCGGGCCTGCTTCTCGGTCATCCCGACCGACCCGACCTCCGGGTCGGTGAACGTCACCCGCGGGACCGCCCGGTAGTCGGCGGTGGGGCCGTCCTGGCCGAGCACGTCGCGCACGCAGACGGCCGACTGGTACATCGACATGTGGGTGAACGCGCCCTTGCCCGTCACGTCCCCGATCGCCCAGAGCCCTTCCCCCGCTCGCATGCGCTCGTCGACCTCCACGGTCCGCGCGCCCGGGTCCAGGCCGACGGTGTCGAGTCCCAGCTCGGCCAGGTTGGGGCGCCGACCTGCGGCCACCAGCAGCTTCTCGGCGTCGAGCGTCTGGTCGTCCACCGTGACCCGGAAGCGCCCGTCCGCGTAGCTGACGGAGTCGATCGACACCCCGGAGAGGACCTGGATCCCGTCTCCGGCGAAGACGTCCGCCATCAGCCGGCTGGCCTCCGGCTCCTCGGGCGAGAGGATCCGGTCAGCGACCTCCAGCACGGTGACGCGCGTCCCGAAGCGGGCGAGTGACTGGGCGATCTCGGCGCCGATCGCGCCGCCGCCGATCACCACCATCGACCCGGGCACCGTCTCGATCTGGACGACCTCACGGTTGGTCCAGTAGGGGGTGTCCGCCAGCCCGTCGATCGGCGGCACGGCGGGCGAGGTCCCGGGGTTGAGCACGACGCCGCGGCTCGCCTCGAACGTCTCACCGGCGACCTCCACGGTGCGGGTCCCGGTGAGCCTGGCGTGGCCCCGGACGAACCGCACGCCGGCCTTCTCGAGCCGGTCGACCGCCACCTGGTCGTCCCAGTCGTCCGTGGCCTCGTCTCGGATCCGGGTCGCCACCGGTCCCCAGTCGGGCGCAACGTCGGCGGACCCGGCGAGGCCCGGGATGCGCCCAGCCTCCGCCAGCGCGTCGCTGGCTCGGATCATCATCTTGCTCGGCACGCAGCCGTAGTAGGGACACTCACCGCCCACCAGTCGCTCGTCGACGCCCACCACGGACAGTCCGGCCTTCGCGAGCCCGGTCGCGGTCGCCTCTCCCCCGGGGCCGAGACCGATCACCACTACGTCACAGCTTGTCGTCATGGGCCCATCCAAGCATCGCGGCCCAGGACAGGCGTGCGTGCCGCGTGCGCTCAAGCACTCTCGACGGTGGTGACGATGGCGGTCACCGACGGGCGACGCGGCGTCGACCCGAAGCCGAACCCGGGCTCGGGGAGGACCGGGGCGAGCCCTCCGAGATCGGTGCCGTGCCACGAGCCGGACAGCCCGATGACCCGGTGCAGGTCGGTGGCGCCGTAGTACTCGCGGCGGCCGTTGCCCGCCGTACCCCGGGTGCGTACGCCGCGCAGGAGCACGCGCGCCACGGGATCGGTCAGCCTCGCCCAGGCTGGCGCTGTCGCCAGCCGCTGCGGCACCAGGCGCAGCAGCCATCCCAACGGGAGGCGACGGCCGACACCGAGGACCAGGTCCAGCCCGGGGGCCGAGACGCACCGCTCGCCGGCACGGTCGAGCACGGTCACCGGACCGATCTCGACCCGGTCGAAGCGGTAGGTCGAGGCGACGAAGTCGGCGACCTCCCCGCTGGGCGCCAGCAGCACCCTGGTGCCGTCCGGCTCGGCCAGCATGACGTCGGCGAAGGTCCCGAGCGGGGACTCCTGCCACCTTCCGACCACGACGCGCACACCGCTCGTGGACCCGACGCCGGTGATGGATCCGGTGAACCGGGCGCGCCTCGCGGACGCACCGCGCCTGCTGCGCGGACCTGCGGTGGAGCACGAGCCGAGCGCGTGTCGGACCCGGCGGAGACTCACGTCCGCGATGCTAGCGATCGGCGAGAAATGCGACGACGGCCGCGACCCGGCGATGGGTGCTCGGCTCGTCGACCAGTCCGAGCTTGGCAAAGATCGCGTTGACGTTCTTCTCCACCGCGGACCGGCTCAGGCTCACTTCCTGCGCGATCGCCGAGTTGCTCCTCCCGGCAGCCATCTGGGCGAGCACCTCCCGCTCCCGCTCGGTGAGCTCGGAGAGACCCGGCCGGTCCTGCCTCGTGCGCCTGCGCACCAGAGCGTCGACGACGACCGGGTCGACCACGCTGCGCCCGGCACGGGTCTCGGTGATGGCCCTGGTGAGCTCCTCGAGGTCGCCCACCCGCTCCTTCAGCAGATAGGCGAGTCCTGCCGTCCCCTCGGCGAACAGGGCCATCGCGTAGGACTCGTCGGCATGGTTGGAGAGGACCACCACGCCGATGTCGGGGTGCTCGGCCCGGATCTGCAAGGCGGCCTCGATCCCTTCCATGCCGTGCGTCGGTGGCATCCGGATGTCGGTGACGACGACGTCGGGGGGATCCCTGCGCACGGCGTCGAGCAGCTCCTCGGCCGTTCCGACCGCTGCGCACACCTCGACCCGTCCACCGAGCTCGAGCAGCTGCCGGGTGCCCTCCCGGACCAGGTAGTGGTCCTCTGCCAGCGCCACCCGGAGACGGCCGCCGTTGGTCGCGGTCTCAGGCACGGACGCTCACCTCGGCACAGGGCAGGAGCGCGCAGACGCGCGTCTCGCCGGGCCGGGACACGACCTGGAGCTGGCCGCCGATGGCCTCGACCCTGTCACGCAGCGCACTGAGGCCGGTCCGGGCGAGGCCCTCGGGCATCCCGGTCCCGTCGTCGCGCACGGTCACGCACAGGGCACCGTCGTCGCCGGGTGAGAACCGGACGCGCACGCTCGCCGCGTCGGCGTGCTTGACCACGTTGGTCAGGGCCTCGGAGACCACGTAGTAGGCCGCGGCCTCGGTCTCCTCCGGATATCGCCCCACGAGCGAGCTCTCGACGTGCACCGGCACCGGGAGCAGACCGGCCCGGGACTCCACGGCGGCGACCACGCCCTGGTCCAGCAGCACCGGCGGATGCACGCCGCTGACCACCGCACGCAGGTCGCTCAGGCACAGACCCGCCTGTCGTTGTGCCGTGGCCACCACGGCGCCGGCCGGGGAGTCCGGGGCGAGCATGTAGCGCAGGGCGCCGAGGTGCGCGATCAGGGCGACGACCTGCTGCTGCACCCCGTCGTGGAGGTCACGCTCGAGGCGTCGGCGTACGTCCAGCTCGGCGCGCACGATGCGCAGGCGCGAGGCCCGGAGCTCCTCGACCTGCGCCGCGAGCCGCTGGCTGAGGTCCGCGTTGTGCAGCGCGAGCGCCGCGTGGTGCGCGAGCAGCTCGACCTCTCGGACCTCGGGGGCAGACCAGCCACCGTGCCGCGGGCCGCACTCCAGCCGCCCCACCGGGTCAGCCGCCGCGATCAACGGGACGGTCAGCTCGGGGTCGCCGGACGGTACGACGCTGCCATCGGGGCTGGCGACGGCGAGCACGTCCCCCGAGACCAGCCGCACCCAGGACACGTCGAGACCGGCCGAGACCGCGTCCGCAGTTCGCTGCGCGATGTCCTCGCCGTAGCCGGACTCGAAGGAGTCGGCCAGCTGGCGCAGCAGCGCCTGCCCGCGGACCCGACCACCCGAGAACAGACGATCGATCCCGCGGGCGACGAACCGCAGCAGCGGCGCCCCGGTCAGTGCCGCGAGCACGACGACGGCTGCTGTCGCGCCCCGGTTGTCGGCGGTCGCCGCGGCCACGAGGGCGTAGGCGCCGAGAACGATCGCGACCACCGCTCCCCCGGCCAGCGTGCGGGCGACGTAGACGTCGACGTCCATCAGCCGGAAACGCACCAGCCCGGCGAGCAGGACGAACGGGATGCCCGCGACCACCACCAGGAAGAAGCCGGCACTCACCGACGGGGGCGCCACCCGACTCAGCACCGGGCTGATCACCAGCATCAGGGCGAGCATGCCCCCGGCTCCAGCGGCCCAGGACAGCTGGCGCCGCACTTCGCCCGTTGCCCGTCTGCCTCGGTGCACGAGCAGCAGCGCCCCGACGACGACGAGCAGCGGGACCACGGCCGTCGCCGACACCTGGCTGTCCACCAGCGGGAGACCGGGCGGAGCCGGCATGAAGGCCCGGTCGGCCTCGAGGACCAGATCGACCGGATCGGCCATCAGGGCGGCCAGCAGCGTCAGCAGGACCGCCGCCCCGACGGCGATCCGCCCGAACCACCGTTCGAGGGCGGTGTGCGGTCGTCCGGAGGGATAGGTGGCGAGGAACACGGCGAGGGCGGCGAAGCCCGCCCCGTAGCAGAGCATGGCCGCGAGGTTCAGGGACCACGCGCCCCACCCGCGCAGGCTCGTGTCCACCGACAGCGGCAGACCGAGTGCGAAGCCGACGAGGTGACCCGCACCGAGACAGGCGAAGAGGAACGCACCGGGGTGCTCGGGGCGCGCACGGACCGCCAGCGACGCCGCCACCAGCCAGGCCAGCGGAAGCAGGATCGCGACCAGCGCACCCCAGGCGTCGGCGCGCACCGCCAGCGCGACGGCCACCACCGCACCTGCGTACCCGGCCACCACGACCGCGGACGAGATCCGCCGCAGCG